>CAVPYQ010000029.1:0-273846 GCA_963709985.1 uncultured Actinomycetota bacterium | reverse complement strand
CTCTCTCTCTCCTGCGCAGCCCGTCGGCATTTCGCCGCAGCAGCGTCGGACTCGTCTTCCAGTTGCACAACCTGCTGCCACAACTGAGCGCGGCGAACAACGTCGAGATCGCCATGTTCGGGCAGGGTCGCCGTCGTAGCGAGCGCCGAGAGCGGGCCGAGCGGTTGCTGGCCGACGTCGATCTGGCCGGCCGCGAGTCGCGTCCCCCGACCCGGCTCTCCGGCGGAGAGCGGCAGCGAGTCGCGATCGCCCGCGCGCTGGCGAACGAGCCGCCGCTGCTGCTGGCTGACGAGCCGACCGGGAACCTCGATACGGCTTCCGTCGATCTCGTGATCGACCTGGTTCAGCGACTACGCCGCGCGCGCCCCGAACTGACGGTCGTCATGGTTACCCACGATCCGCGGGTCGCGGCCGCGGCCGACCGGATCGTGCACATGCGTGATGGCCGCATCGTTGACGACGAGGTCGAACCGGCCGAGCCGGCCGAACGATCCGAGCAGGCCAGGGATCAGCCAGCCGGCGAACTCGACCCGGGCGTCGACCTCCTCGGTCGGTGAGAGCGACGCCTGGGTCACGGACACCAGACAGTGCTGCTGCTTGCTGCACACGATGTTGTTGGCGCCGAACGGGCCACGCACCACCTGCAATTGCGTGCTGATCCGGCCGTTCGCGTCCGAGGTGGCCGACTGCATTGCGCTCAGATTGCAGTCGCCGGGTCCGGTGCTCGTGCCCTTGTCGGCGCACTCGATCACCTGCAATGCCTCGCCGGCGCTGAACCCGGTCGCCGTCACCCGGACGATCTGCTTGTCCCGCAAGCCTGTTGCGGGAGTCAGGGTCAGCTTCGGATGCACTGTCGATGACGATGTCGATGTCGACGGCGACGATGACGGCGACGGCGACGGCGAGGTCGGCGCGGCGGAGGTACTCGTCGCCGGCGTGGTGGTCGGTGCCCGGACGACGTCGGGCGAACTGCTCCCGCATCCGCTCAATGCGGCAACGGCGAGCACAGCCGCGGCTCCCGTGGCCCATCGCATCATCGAGTGTGTGTTCACAGCCGTGCGCCCCGATTCGTCGACCGCTCCACGAAAACTCCGTGTACGAAAGGTTTCCCCTACCTCCACGCTCGGCTCGACGACCGCTCGGCGGTAGGGCGGAAGGTCCCGAGCGGTTGTAGCGCACGAGTACCAGCGCGGGCATCACCGACCAGGTGCCGATCAAGCGGTCTAGCCGCGGTGATGACGCGGCGCGTCGGTCAGCCGACGGCCTCGTCGCTCGTTTCGTCGACCATGCCGCGCGCTGCTCTGGGCGTGGGCCTCGGACGGCGCGGCTCGCGTACTCCAGAACCGCCGCCGCGCTCGACCCAGAGGGTCACCGATGAGCCGGTAGGCACCTTCGCCCCGGACTCCGGACTCTGGTCGGTGACCACCGCCCCCGGCCAGCCCAGGGCGGTTGGCGGCGGCCCGTCCGGGTCCGATCCGACAGCGACCAATCCTTTGTCGAAGAGCACCTCACGGGCCCTGCCCCACGTCATGCCGACCACGTTCGGCACCACGGTGGACGATCGCCGGCGCCGGTCCCGCGCCGCCTGCTTGACCACGGCGGCGGCCGCCTCGGCCTCGGCGCGCAGCGCACCCTCGCGGGGGGATTCGACCGGCGCGCTCGGGCTCGCGGCTTCGTCCAGGTCGCGCCACCGTTCCCAGGCCGATTGGCGCGTCACGCCGAGCCGGGTGGCGATCTCCGCCCATGACTTGCCGTGGCTGCGCGCTGTGCGCACCGCGCCGAGTTCGGCCTGCTCCAGCAGGCGCCGGACCAGCCCGATATCGGCCAGCGCCGCCAATGCGCCGTGCCCGTCGTCGGGGTGCCCAGGACTGGCCGATGGATCGTCCTGATGCCAGCCGTTGAGCCGTTCCCACGCCCTGCGCCCGTCCTGCCACGGGCTCCTGTCCTTGCCCATAGTTGTCAGGATAGCCTGACACGTCGCCGAGCGCTGTTCTGCCGCTGAGCGCCGTTAATGCCGTCACTTCAGCACGCGCCCGGACAAACGAAACTGGCCACGACAACTCCGCGGAGCGACGTGGCCAGGTCTCGGCGACTCTCGCCAACTCTCGGCGAAACCAGCTCAGAAGTCGAATTCGCCGCTCTTCGCACCGTGCAGGAATGCATTCCATTCGGCGCTGGTGTAATGAAGCGTCGGGCCTTGCGGATCTTTCGAGTGCCGGACTAGGACACCCGTCTCCAGCGGAGCAACTTCGACGCAGGCACCTTTGCCTGCGCTGGCCCTCGCTGTCCGCCACGCGAGGCCAGCTGACTCACCTTGCATTAGATCTCCCTTCCCGGGCCGCGCTCAGCGCCGGCCGATTGACCTTGCGATTGACGCAAGCTTTTTCGCCGTCTCGCGCTCGCTCAGTGAGAGGTCGCAGATCCGGTCGAAGATCTTCTCGTAGCGCGCCGTCTCGTCGGGCGTCTCGAGGTAGTGGTTGCCGAATAGCCCCTCGATGAACACGACGTCGGGGATCAGCGGTTGCTGCAGGTGCAGGATCGTGAAATTGCTCGTCAACGCCGGATGCGCGCCGGCGCTGAAGGCCAGCATTCGCAATTCGATATTGGGCTGCTTCGAGTAGTCGACGAGAGCGGCAAGCTGCTCGCGCATCACGTCACGGCCACCGACCACCCGGTGCGCGGCTGCCTCGTCGAAGACGATTCGAAGCTGCACCGGCCGATCGCCGGTCAGAATCTGTCGCCGAGTGTGGCGCGATTCGACCAGGTCGTCGACCATCGTGTCTGCGGTGTCATCCGGCAACGTCACGGACAGCACGGCGCGGGCATAAGCATCGGTCTGCAGGATGCCCGGCACGACGTCGCTCTTGAAGTCGCAGATTGTCGACGCCGCCGCCTCCAACCCGACGTATCGCCCGGGCAGGTCCTTGTGCTGCCACCACGTTCCCTCGCGGCTTTGCTGCGCGAGGGTCATCAGGTGGTCGCGTTCGTCGTCGGGTACGCCGTAGATCTCGCAGAGGTCTCTGACGTCGCGCTCCTTGACGCCGCCCTTGCCCGATTCGAGGCGGCTCAGCTTCGATGCGGACACCAGAAGTTGCTTCGCGACTTGATCGATCTTGAGTCCGCTCTGCTGGCGCAACTGACGAAGGCGCACACCGAGCTGGGTGCGGCGGAGGGTGGGGGTGTCCTGCTGCGCACGGGGCAGGGCTTCCTTGCGTGCCACTGTCGGTCACACCCTTCGGGACGGACGGCGGGGGGAAGGTCGCGGAGAGATCGGGCAACGGGTCGCGGATCGGCGAGTCGGCGTGCTGCGAAATTATCTTGTGCAAGTTGATTTTGCACTTGCATTTTGCACTTGCACCGGGGCATTCTTACCGCATGGATGGATGCCGGAGCAACCGGATAGGCGCGACACGCCGAAGGTGATACCCGTCGGCCTCAAGTCGCTGACACGCGAAGGCCATCTGTCCGAGCGCATTACCGCGCGGATCGGAGGTGGCCATCGGATTAGTCATCCATAAGCCCTGCGCAACGCCGCATCTGGGCGCGGCCGAATCTCCTCACGACGCCGTCTGCGAGAGAACCGGCCCCAAACGCACGAGCACCCTCGGGAATCGATTGGCAGCGACACCGAGGGCACTCGTAACCACGCACCCCATGTCGTAGGCAGCAATGCTGCCGGGACAGGAGTCCGCAATGTTCACGGTAACGCTTCCAATGGCACCCGCGCGAGTACCAATCGTCCCTGACACGCGGACGATCATGGGTTCGGCGAGCACGGCTCACCTTGCCGCCGGCGTCGAGGCCACGGCCGCAGGCCTGGCTTTCGTGGTGGCGGTAGTGGCCATCGCGATCTTCCAGCTCGCCGTGTTCGTGGCGACCATGGTGGCCCGGGCGGTCATGAGCCTGTTCCGCCTGCTCGTGTTTCCGCTGGTAGTCGTACTGATCGTCTACCTGCTCTCGCTGGCCGCCCACGCAAACGGCCAGCCGGTGCCGAGCAGTCCCACGCACTCCGTACCGAGCCAGTTGTCGGCAGTCGCGCCGAGTACTGGCTCGGCGGAGCGGATCCAGCGCTAGCCGGCCGCGGGGTGTCCATGACGGCGTGGACACCCCGCGTGCCGGTCTGTCCACTCGGGCCCGGACGTACGCTCAAGCAGACGCAGGAGATGAACATGAGTGGCGCTGGCGCAAGCGACTCGACGGCTCGGAAAGTCGGAAAGCTCGGAAATCGCCGCCGCTCCTCGGCCTTCGCCGTAAACCGGGGCGCATCGCGTTGGCGGTCTTTCGGCTGCCGCTGCGCCTCTATCGGCGAGGATGGGGTTGGCTGCTCGGCGACACGTTCCTGCTGCTGGTCCACGCCGGACGCAAGACCGGCAAGCAGCACAGCACGGTCGCCATGGTCCTGCGACGCGACCCGGTCACGGGGGAGGCAGTGATCTGCTCGGTGTGGGGCGCCGACACCGACTGGATAAGGAACATTCGAGCCCGCCCCGCAATTCAGGTCCAGATCGGGCGGGCCTCGTTCGCGCCGACGCAACGCTTCCTGACCGAGGACGAGAGTGTCGCCGTCGTCGACGAGTTCAGGCGACGCCATCCCTGGAGATTGCGCTTCTTCGCCTGGGTGCTCGGCTGGGAAGACCTCCGCTCGGACGCGAAGGCGCGGGACTTCGTTCGCGGCCGGCCGTTTGTATCCCTTGCCCCGCAGCCGAAACTCGGCCACGACGGTATCGCGTGAGTGATCGGCTCAGCCGCGATCTGCGCCTGACAGGTGATCGGCCGGGTCGAGGTCATCGACCAGCGCGTCCGGCGCCCGCATCCGCCACGCGTCGGTCACGAGTTCCTGCAGACGCCCGACGTCCACCTGCGCCAGTCGCAGCATCACCAGCGGCCAGCCGTCGTAGCCGGCGTCGTGAAGAAGGCCTCGGGCTCACCGAGCAAAAGTGCCTGCTTCTCGGCCTCGTCGCCGACGTACAGCACCGCGATGTCGGTCCGGATGAGCCGCGGCTTGCCCGGTCGGCGCTCGGGATAGGACCAGACGAAACCCTTGTCGGCCACCCGGAAGTCGAAACCGTCGCTGTCGATCTCGACCACGTGCGGCAGCGCGAGGGCCAGGCGGCGCACGTCGTCGGCGTCAGCCATCGACGTCGCCTCCCGCTTGGCTCTTCCCGCATGGCACAGGCTAAACGGTGACCCGGACAGACCAACCGAATGGTTCTCATCTGCGCCGTGCTTGCCGTGCCTGCCGTGCCGAATATGCCGGAGCGGCCGGACCTTCGCCTCTGTCGATCTTGCGCCTTCCGGGTGTATCGCTATAAGTGGGATTCGCCGGGTCGCTGGGCGACTCCCACTTCCTGGGCGGGAGACGGCATGACTGAGCGGTCGAGCATTGCGGTGCCAGCGGGCGCTCCGGAATCGGAGCCGTACCTGTCACGATGGGCCGCGAACGCCGAGCACCGCTACTGGCCGCTGCACGCCGGCGTCGTGACGATCGGACGCGGGGAGTCGGCCGACGTGGTCGTTGAGGGCGATCTGCTCGTGTCCCGGCTGCATTCGACGCTCGAGCGCGTCGCCGGCGGATGGACCATCGTCGACAACGGCCTGTCGCGCAACGGCACATTCGTCAACAACCGGCGGGTGGCCGGCCGCGTCCAGTTGCATGACCGCGACGAGATCAGGGTGGGTGCCACGGTTCTGATGTTCTGCGCGCCGGCCGAACCGGACGGCCTGCACACCCTTGTCGGCGAGCCGTTGCCCACCGCGAAGCCATTGACGCCTGCCCAACGCGCGGTGCTCATCGCCCTGTGCCGTCCGTACCGCGACGATTGGCACTACGCGACGCCACCGACCAATCAGCAAATTGCCGACGAGGTGTCGCTGAGCCTCGACGCGGTCAAGACGCACCTGCGGATCCTGTTCCACAAATTCGGCATCGACAGTCTGCCGCAGAACCAGAAGCGAGCGCGCCTTGTCCAGATGGCGCTGCAGTTCGGCCTTGTCTCACCGCACGACCTGTGACGTCGGCGATCCCACGACCCGGCCATAGGTGGGCGGACACCACACCTTGGGTGGCTTCCCGCGGCGGGCCGGATGAGCGAACGTTGAAGTTGCAGGAACGCTGTGATGTACCGGATCGCAGCGCACAGGCACCGCCCGGCGGCCTGGGCAGTTCACCCTTGCCGTATCGAGACGACGGACCCTCGCAACCCGTGCAGGGGTGATCATCATGACAAGGATCGAGTCTCAGAAGTCCTTGTGGGCAAGGAAGATACGCCAGCGTATGGTGCACTATCGCCATGCCGGTGACGGTCCTCGTCGCGGTATCGGTCCTGACCGTCGCATGCGGAAGTTCCAAGCAGCCGGCGACGCAGCCCGCGAGCACCACGCCGACCCAGTCCACTTCGACGAGCACCGCACCTCCGGTGCAGTCGACACCCACGACCCCGTCGCAGCAGACCAGTCCGCCCGCCAGACCAGTCCGCCCGTCCAGACCACGCCGACGGGCACGCCGTCCTGCGCGACGTCCGCGCTCAAGGTTCGGCTCGTGCGTGCCCGAAGGTGGCGGTACCGCAGGCACGTTCTACTACCTGCTGCAATTCACGAACGTCTCCGCGCACACCTGCCAGCTCTACGGCTATCCCGGTGTGTCGGCCTATCTCAACGGGCATCAGGTCGGCGCGGCCGCCGGCCGCGAGGCAGGCTCGGTCAAGCGCACGGTGACGCTCCAGCCCGGGGCGACCGCCCACAGCGTGCTGCCCTCAGTAATGTCGGGGACTATCCGGCGAGCGGCGTGCGGACGGTCATCGCGACTGCGCTCAAGGTCTACCCGCCCAACGAGACGGTCGCCACCTACGTGCCGTACCGGTTCGATGCGTGCTCGCTGACAACGGCAATTCCTGGGCGTTTGGCCCGTCGAGGCCGGTCACGGGCACGTCCGAGACCCCGGTTGTCCTTTCCAGCAAGGTCACATTGGGATGGCAGTGGCCGAACCTGAGCAGTCCCTTCGGCGTCAAGCACAGCTATCAGGTGCCACCGCTGCCGGTGCTGCGGGCGGTCTCGGTCGGCCGGCACGAGGGCGAGACCCCGGCATACGACCGGATCTCGTTCACCTTCACCGGAACGTTTCCGAGCTATGACCTGTTCTACGTCTCCGGACTGACCGCCGACCCGAGTGGCAAACCGGTTTCGATCGAGGGTGACGGCGTATTGCGCATCCACTTCACCCAGGCCGTGGCACACGACGCATCCGGACACAGCACCGTGCAGTCCTCGCCCGACCCACGTCGGGTACAAGGCGATCGCCGGCTACGCGCAGGCGGGCGACTTCGAAGGTGTCATCACCTACGGCGTAGGCAGCTTCCGGACGGTACCGAACTCGAACGTCCAGCCGAAGGTTCGCGTCTTCGAGGTCAGCAAGGCCGATGGCCTCTACATCGTGGCTGTCGACATCCAGACCGCGACGCTTGGAAAAGCCTAGGCGATCACCATGACCAACTTCAGCGATCGAATGTCCTTACTGACAAGGCACATCGGCTCGCGCGCCCTGCCGGTGACAGCACTCATCGCCGCCTCGGTTCTGGCCGTCTCGTGCGGCAGTGCCAAGCAGCCGGCGGCGCAGCCGTCGAACACCACACCGACGCAGTCGACGAGCAGCGCCGCCGTCCCAACGTCCGGTGCGCCCACATCGCAGCCGACGGCCGCTCCGACCAGCCGGCCGATGAAGCAACTCGCGATCAAGTTCGGCAGCGGCCGGTGGCAGGCGACGGTCCTGCTCACCGTTCCGTCGACGTGGCAACTGTCCAAGACGCAACCCGGATCGTGTTGCCGGACGCCGCCGACGGTGTGCGTGGTCGAGGCGGGATCTGACTATGCGGGCAACCTGTCGAATTGCCGGCTCGCCGTGACCTACTCGCCGGCGATTGGTTCGATCTCACCGAACGAACAGGCGCCGCCTGCGCGGTACTCGGCCTGCCGCAACTGGTCGACCGCGCAGGAGTCGAATTGGACGATCGCCGGCCGCCAAGGCGAATATCGACGATTCGTCAACAACTGTTCCGGAGCGAGCTATGAGCAGTGGACGGTCATGACCGGACCGCAGATCGCGTTCTGGCATCCCATCACCGCGCAGTGCGGGCACGCACTCGCAGCCGGCATCGTCAATTCCGCCGTATTGCCGCCGCAGACCGATTCGGCCCGGCAATTCGACGTCGGCTACATCCGCCAGATCTCCAAGCGGGCCGACGGCTATTACGTGCGGCTCGACCGAGTGGTGCCGAACCTGGACGGATCGGTGACCAACATCAACCCGGCAACCTACGACTACCGCCTCGATGGGCTCGTATCCATCCCTGGGACGGACCGGTGTGAACAGTGGGGGAACTTGGACTGCAATATGTCCTATCTGCTCAGCCAATTCGCGAAAGGGCGCGCACCCGGCCGACGGATCGCTGGCCGTCGATGGAGCGTTCGCCTACCTGATCTACGACGGCGCGCGGTATCAGATCCAGGTCAGTCAGCCGAGCCGTTTCCGATAACCCAAGGCCGTCTATCGTTGGAGGCCCCACTGGCCACGGCTCGTGGGGCCGCCGCATGTGCCCCGGGCAGCGTGCCCGTTTGCTCAGGATTCGATCTCGTCTGCCGATCATCAAGGTGACGAGTCGGCGTTTACTGATCTACCTGGGAGGCAAGATGCCCGCTGGCACAGACGTGGTTGTGGGACGTCAGGGTATCTACGACGCCAAGGGTCTGATCGGCTACGAACTCATTTTCGGCAGTGTCGGCGCGGTGGGCGGCTCGACGGTCACCGGCGACGAGATGACCGCAGCGGTCATTTTCGGCGCGGTGACGATCGGGCTCAGTCACGTCGTCGGGAAGCATCTCGTCTTCTGCCATGCTGATCGAGGCGTGATCACCGGCGCGATCCCCTTGCTGCTGCCCGCACAGCGAACGGTGATCGAGGTGCTCAACACCATCGATGTCGATGACGAGGTGCTGGACGGATGCGCGCGGCTGGTCAAGGACGGGTACACCCTCGCGCTGGCCGACTTCGTCTGGGGTAGTGGCCAGGAGAAGCTGCTGCCGCTGGCGTCAATCGTCAAGGTCAACGTGGTGATGGCCACCGAGGCAGAACTGACCGATCTGGTCGAGCAATGCCGCGGCTACGACGTCCGCATGCTCGCGCAGAACATGAACCGGATCGACGACCTGGCCCATCTGCAGACTCTCGGCTTCGAACTCTTCCAGGGTGTTGCCCTCGATCGCCCGCAGACCGTACGCGGCCGTACGCTCGACCCGAAGGTCACGTCCGGCGTGCTCGCTGCTGCCGAACTGCTCAATTCCGAGCCGGACTTCGACCACATCGAGCAGATCCTCAAGCATGACCCGGCACTGGCGTACCAGATCATGATGCTTGCCTCGATCGGACGGCTTGGCGAGCCGCGGCGCTACATCAGCAGTATCCGCGAAGCACTCGTGCTGGCCGGGACGAAACGGATCAGCAACTGGCTTGCCCTGCTGCTCGCCCGCCCGGCCAAGCCCGGAACCCGTGCCCACGACGCGTATCTCGCGACCCTGGTCCGGGCGCGAGCGTGCGAGCTGCTCGCTACCGACCTCAGGCCACCCCAGCCGGCGCTGGGTTTCGCGGCGGGATTGCTCTCGGCGCTGGACTACCTGCTCGAGCAGCCACTCGACGAGATTGCGGCGAACCTGCCGCTGAGCGCCGAACTCCACGACGCGGCGTTCGGCGGCGATTCCCCGGTGGGGCAGCTGGTCCAAGACGCGAGGGCGTACCAACTCGGTACCGCCCCCACGGGAATGCACACCCATCTGCCTCAGGAGCATTTCGACGCCGCATTCGCCCGAGCGTTCACCTGGGCGGTCGAATCCGCCGCGGTGACCGAGGTCGAGTAGCCGGTCGAGTAGCCCCTGCCGCTGTCACCGCCCGGCGAATGCGGGTCCGAAGAAGGACGCCGTTTCGTCGCGCACGAAGTAACCCGACCAGTCCGGCAGCCCGGCGAACCAGTCGCGCGCGTCCGGTCCGGTGAGGAGCGCACCGGTGGCAAGCGCGTCGGCCAGGCCCGCGTCCGGTCCGATGATCGTCGCCGAGTCGTAGTAGACCTCGCGCCGTCCGGTGTGCGGGTTAACGACGTGGGCGCCGCGTTCGTAGAGCCCGCTGGTGGCGACCGCACCGTCCCCGACCTCGACCACCGCGACGATCTCGCGGGTGTTGTGCGGGTTCAGGATGCCGATCGACCACAGTTCCTCCGGTGCCTGCAGCCCACGGCAGGCGATGTCGCCGGCCGCGTTGACGCACACGTTGCCGACACCGGCAGCCACGATCTGGTCTGCCACCCGGCCGGCCGCCCAGCCCTTGACGTACCCGGACGGGTCGACGCCGCCGTCGACTGCCCACGGGTCGAAGACGCCACCGGTCAACTGCCGCGCGTACCGGCACGACGCCAGCACTTCCTGCACGACCGCCGGTGCGAGGTCCTCGGTGAGCAATCCGGTACGCAACATGGTGATCGGTGTGTCGACGCGGTAGGTGGAAAACCAGGCGTCGACGCGATGCAGGTAAGCCACCGCATCGGCCAGTACCTGATCCACCTCAGGCCCGAGCTCGGCGCCCCGCATGTCGAATGTGATCGCGGTGCCCCATACGGGCTCGACATGTACCCGGCGCTGCCACGGCCCGGGACCGGCCAAGTGAATACCGTCGGGCAGCGCGGGTCCGTCACCGCTCACGTCAGCGGCCCGCCCTGGTCAGCGCCGACTGCAGCGAAGTCACCCATGACGCGGACGTGAATGACGCATTGCTGACCGCGGCGATATTCGCCGACTGCGCGGCGATGGTTTCCTCGCGCAGTACCGGGATCGCGGCCGTCGAGTACGGCTTGGACGGCCCTTGCGGGTACGTGACTGCCCACGCATCGATGATCCTTCCGCCCTGAATGCGGATAGCCACCTGCAGTGTCCCGTACTTGTTCGTGGCCGCGACTCCGATGAAATCCTGCGGGCCGGTCGGCGGTTTGCTCGGCGATGTCGGGGGATTCGACGTGGTCCTGGGCGGTGGATTCGAGGTGCTCCGCGGTGGTGGCCGGTCGGTTGTCGGAGCTGGTGCCGGGGCGGCTGTCGTCTGATGGGAAGGCTGCGCGGGCTGGACGGTCCGGCTCGGGGAGGCGCTGGAGGCGGGATGGGCCGACGTCCGTGCGGTGCTGCGACTACTCGACGGAGGTCGCTTCGACGCCCTGGTCGCTGATGCTGTCGCGGGATTGGTGGTCGCGGGTGGTGGTGCGGATGTCGGGCCGGTCGCGTGTCGCCGTCGCGGGCGCCGGCGCCGGACCGCCTAGTCCGAGCGGTGAATCGGCGGTCGTCGACCGGATTGCCACCTCCGTCGGGGTGTGCGCCAGGACGGCAACCAGTCCGGCGACAGTCCCTGCAGTGGCCAGGATGGCGCGTTTCATCGGTTGGTCTCCTCAAGCTGGTCGGGCTCAGTACGCGAACGCCTCGTAGTGCACCCGCGGATCCGGAACGCCGAGGGCGCGGACACCGTCGCGGACGGCGGCAGTGAACGAGTCCGGACCGCAGATGTAGATGTCGGATTCGGCCAGCCGCGGGACGATCTGCAGCAGGTGCTCCGGGGTCATCGGGTGCAGTCCGCGAGGACCGCGCAGAAGGTGCAGACTCCAGCCGCGGTGCGCGACGAGCTGTTCGAGCTCTGCCTGCAGAGGCGCTTGCCGCTCACCGGATACCCGGTACACCACCGTGACCGCGGCGTCGTGTGGAAGGTCGTCGAGTACGGCCCGGATCGGGCAGATGCCGACTCCGGCTGCGAAGGCCGTGATCCGCTCGCCGTGGCGGGCGGCCGCAGTGAACACCCCATACGGTCCCTCGACGACGACCCGGGTGCCTGGGCGCACATAGCGCAGTTGCGCGGATTGGTCGCCGAGGCTTTTGACCGTGATCCGCAGCCACTTTGCGTTCGGGCGGGCCGACAGTGAATAGGGATGTGCCTGCCACCACCAGTCGCGGGTCATGAACCGCCACTGGAAGAACTGCCCGCCCGATGCCTTGAACCGATCGAGACGGGCACCGCGCAGGTAGATCGACACGACGCCGTCGGCCTCCGGCACGAGAGCCTCAACGATCAGCCGATGCCGCAACGACATCACAAGAGGTGCGAGCACGCGAAAGCCCAGGATCAGCGCGGCGACCAGCAGGTACAGGCTCGCCCAGAACCAGGTCTGCACGGGGTGCCCGACGAACATCTGCCCGAGTACGACCTGGTGGCCGAAGGACAGAGCGACCGCGAGGTAGAAGTACAGATGGGTGACCCACCAGGTCTCGTAACGCATCCGGCGGCGGATCGGCCGCGCCGAAATGACCCCGAGCACCATCATTGCGATGAACGCGGCCGCTGCCGGAAGCATCCAGCGCGAGCCGGTCGTCAAGGTCCATGCCTCAGCGAGGAATCCATGCGATGCGGCCTGCGCATAGCTCAGCGTCGTGAACACGACGTGCCCGCAGATGAGCAACAGGGAGTACGGGGCCACTTTGCGGTGTAGCGCGACCATCCGGTCATGCCCGACCTCGTGCTCGAGCCACGGAACGCGGGAGATCAGCAGCAGCAATATCAGGCAGAGGTAGGTGCCGGCCATCGCGCTCACCGTGCCGATCGCGAGGAGTTCACCGCCCGGCAGGCGCAGGCTGCCGCGTGCGCTGGCAACGCCGAGTCCGACGCAGACGCCGAGTCCGATGCCTGCCGTGGCGACGACAGCATCCCCGCGGCGAGTTCCGCCGCTCGCCGGAACGGCACGCGGCTCAGCAGCAGGGGCCACGACGGCAGGATGCAACGTCACCTCAGCCCTTGAACCCGGCACTGGTCAGCGCGGATTGCAGCGACGTCTTGAACGCGCCGGATGTCAGCGAGGCTCCGCTCACGTTGGCGACCTTGGCCGTGTCGTTGGCGGCGAGGGCCTCGGTGCGCAGGATCGGCAGCGCGAATGCGTTGTAGTCGCCGGAGTCTCCGGTCGATGCGAACTGCGGCACGCTGACGTCAGTGACGTGTCCGCCGGACACCACAATGCGTACCTGCAGCGGTTCCAGGCCGACATCCGGGGCCCGGTACTGGACGACGTTCCCTGTCCAGGTGCCGTCCACCGGCCGGTAGTGACGCGAACGCACGACGGCGGTTACGGATCTGATCACCCGGGCCAGCGCAGCCTTCGCCCTCGCCTCGGCGGCACGCGCCGCCACCGTCCGGGCGTGTGCTGCCAGGTACGCCCGCCTCGTCGACGCTATCCGCGCCGCGACTCTGGACCGGATGGCGGCTCGATACCTGCTGTAGGCGGCACGTTCGGCCCCGATGCGAGCCACCAAGGTGGCGTGCGCCGAAGTGACCGCCCTGCGCGCCGCTACAACCGACGGCGTGGCGTTGACCTGCCGGATCACCTCGGCGGTGACCTGAGCCGCGGTCTGCCCGTAGTCGTTGTTGATTGCCTGGCCGGGGTTCGGTGCCGCGAGGGCGGCCTCGGTTCCGGCGAATGGGGCCAGCGAGGCGATCGAGCCGATCAGTAGGGCGATGTACTTGCGAATGGGGCGCATGGCAGAACTCCAGGGTGGGGTGATCGGCTGGACGAGGGGGAACCAGCAAGCGGTTGCCGGCCGAGCGTCTCCCGCATCGTTGCGGCGCGGGCCGTTGAAGTGGCAGGGGACACGGGACCTCCCTTGTCGACGGTCACGCCCGGCAGCGAGACACGCCTATAAGCAGCACAGTCGGCACCACCTGACAGCAGTGAAGTGATTCCCGGTCGGAGAGGACGAACGTCCCCCGACAAAGATCGCGATTCCGCTACCGGTGCCGCCGATCTCCGACGGATCGCATCGCCTGGGTTTGCGCTGTTGACGGATCGTTGACGGTCGTCGACTACTGATGGCAACGATCAAATGTCTACGGGGCGTCCGTGCGCGCCTTCGATCTGGTTGATCGATGTATTGAGTGTTTCGCTCGGCGCGGCAAGCAAGGAGACGTTGATAGTGGGCTCTGTGTCGAAGGCTGGTGCAAGGTGAAGATTCCCAGGCGTACACCCTTGGTGATGCTGGCTGCGCTCGCCTTGACGCTCGCCGGCTGTACGGCCGCTCACGGCAGCGGCGGCGATCGACGTCGACCAAGCCCTCCGGCGCTCAGCCCCCTGTCGCTCACTCCTCCGGCGCAGTGCAATCGCCGGCAGCAGTCTCGACTTCGGCGGCGCCGCCGCCCCTTGCGTCAGGTGCGACGAGAGCTCAGGACATCGCGCTGATCACCGCGATGTACGAGAACATCAATCGCGCATTCAAGATCAATCCCAACGCGGGGCTTCGAGCCTTGATCGCCACTCAGTATCCGGGGGACCGGGCCGACGTCGATTTCGCTCGCTGCGTCGGCGCCATCGCACCGGGCGAGAAGTCATTGCCACCTTCGACATCGCTTCGTTTCGTACCCAACACGACGAAAGCTACGGCTGATCCGAGCTACACCGTGACCTCGGCCCGAGTCCATAACCTGCATCCCCAGGGTCGGATCTACGAGACCGAAGTGACGATCACCCTCGGCGCCCAGACCAGCGTGCACGCCCGCCACCAGGTGATTCTCGGCGGAAAGGCGTATCAGTTCTCGTCGTGCTGATCGCTTAGCACCAATCACTCGGAGTCAACTAACTGTCCACTGTGGACGGTCGGGCGCGATCATGAGCCTTTCGCCCCTGCCCGGATGATCTCGAAGCGTTCGCGAAGAGGTCCATGGGCTGACAGCACGTTCCGATGTCATGTACTGGACATCTGTCATCAAGATGCACCAGCCACGCATTGCGGATTCTTCCCCGTTCCTGCCACCGTGTTGGCGGCTAGGTCTACGTCAGTCCTGCGACGACCCCCACGGCAGGCACATCCGAGACGGCGAGGTTCGCAAGAGGCATGACCGACTACGAGTTCGCCCGGCCGATCCGGCGGTTCACCGGCGCGCTGGTCACGATTCTCCTGCTGCTTGCGGCCGTCGTCGCCGGGACGGGCCGAGCCGAGGCCGCCGCACCAGGACCCGCACCGGCCGATAATTCCCCAGCCGCATGTAACGAGCCGCAGCACGACACCCCCACCCATCGACTGGCTCGCTGCTACGCGGTCGTGCACCAAGCTGATGCGCTGACGCCCGATGCGAGCCAACCGCCGGCGACAGCGCTCGGCCCGGCCGACATCGTTGCGGCGTATGACCTTCCGGCGAGCGGCGCGGGCCAGACCGTAGCGATCGTCGACGCATTTGGATACGAGAACGCCGAGTCCGACCTGGCCGAATTCCGGTCGCACTACGGATTGCCCGCGTGCACAACGGCAAACGGGTGTTTCCGTAAGGTCGACCAGACCGGCGGCACGGACTACCCGCCCGACAATTCCCAATGGGGGGTGGAGACCGCACTGGATCTCGACGCGGTGTCATCAGCCTGCCCGGCCTGCCACATCCTGCTGGTCGAGGGCAACGACAACGCCTTGGACAGCCTGGGCGAGGCAGTTGACACGGCGGTCAGCCTCGGCGCGCACTTCGTGTCGAACTCCTACGGAGTGGGCGGCGGGGTCGTCGGTGAGCAGGATCTGAACCACTACTACGACCATCCGGGTGTTGCGGTCACTGCGAGCACCGGAGACGCGGGCAATGTTGCGAGCTGGCCGTCGACCGACCCGAACGTGGTTGCCGTCGGTGGGACGACGCTCGTGCGTGATCAGTCAGTCGCACGAGGCTGGACGGAAACCGCCTGGCGCAACGGTGGCAGTGGCTGCTCGCAGTACGAGCCGAAACCCGCGTACCAGCAGGACATTGCGACCGGGTGCGCCAACCGGGCCGAAGCCGATCTGTCGGCCGACGCCGACCCGAACACCGGTCTGGCCGTCTACGACACCGACGGTCAGGACGGGTGGCTGCAGGTCGGCGGGACGAGCCTGTCTTCGCCGCTGACCGCGGCCATGTACGCGCTCGCCGGGAGTCCTATGCCCGGCAGCTATCCGGTGACCTACCCGTATGCCGCGCCCACGCACCTCAACGACGTCACTGGCGGCAGCGACGGTACCTGCGGCAACGTGCTCTGCACCGCAGGTCCGGGATGGGACGGGCCGACCGGCCTGGGCACGCCCAACGGCGTCGACGCATTGAGCGCCGGGCCGTACGGGACGGTCGCCGGTGAGGTCAGTGACGCGCAGACCGGCGCGCCCATCAGCGGCGCCACGGTCACGACTCCCGGCGGCTACTCCGCGACGACGGATGCTGCCGGCGACTACGACCTCGCCGTCCCAGCCGGTGGGCACGACATCACCGTCAGCGAGTTCGACTATCAGTCGCGGACGCAGAATGACCTGAACGTTGCGGACGGCAAGACGACGACGCTGAACTTCCGGCTGACTCTCCGTCCGACCGTCCCCGTGTCCGGCACGGTTACTGATGGCTCCGGGCCATGGCTGGCCGCTGTACGCACGGGTCAGCATCGACGGCGATCCGCATGGGCCTGCTTTCACCGACCCGTTCACCGGCCGCTACTACATCAATCTCCCGGTGGGCAGCACTTATCAGGCGCACGTGTCGTCCGAATATCCCGGCTATCTGCCTGGTGATCTGACCGTGCCGGTGCAGACTTCGGCTGTTCATCGGGATGCCAGCCTTACCGTCGACGCATCGACGTGCAATGCACCTGGTTACGCGTACCGATACCCCAACGGCGTCGAGCCGTTCAGCGGCTGGACCGGAAACAGCGCGCAGGACGGCTGGTCGAACATCGACAACCGCGGCAACGGAGAGGTCTGGCGGTTCGACAACCCGGGGCAGCGCACCCCGCCGCCCGGTGGCGACGCGGATTTCGCCATTGTCGACTCCGGCTACTACCGCTTCCCGAACATCCAGGACACGACGCTCGAGTCGCCGGTCATGGACCTGACGGCTGACGCAAACCCGGAGATCGGCTTCGACACATCGTTTCGGGGGTACTTCGCCGCCGCGATCTATGTCGACCTGAGCCTCGATGGCGGCGCAACTTGGACGAACGTGTGGCAGCGCATCACCTTCGACCTGACGCAGCATGTCGGGGTAGCGATTCCGCAGGCGGCCGGCCACTCGAACGTCCGCGTCCGCTTCCACTACACCGGGCACTTCAGCGGCTGGTGGGCCATCGACAATCTCTATGTCGGAGCGCGCAATTGCATTTCGGTCGACGGGGCGCTGGTTGCCGGAACGGTCACCGATACCCGGACGGGTGCCGCTGTGAACGGTGCGCGGGTTGCGAGCGTCGCGCGCCCCGCAGAGTCCGGTACGTCCGAGGCGACGCCCGAAGACATTGGCCTGCCCGACGGCTTCTACTGGATGTTCAGTTCCTTGACCGGCGACGTCGTGCTCACCGCCACCGAGCCCGCGCACCTCTCGGACAGCAAGCCGGTGCATCTGAGCCCGGCGAGAATCACCCGTCGCAATTGGGCACTCAGACCGGTGGGCGGCGCGACTCAGCAGTAACTGTCACTACCTCGGCCTAGGGTGACCGCGAGCAACGACCTAGCCGGGGAGGACGAAGTCGATGGCTGACACCGCGCGTCAGGTCGATCATCTTGACGGGGCACCGGTCGTCCTGGCGGTCGACGCCGCCCAGTGGGAGTCGTGGCTGGCCGATCATCACGATGAGCCGGCCGGTGCGTGGCTGATGATCGCGAAGAAGAACACCGGCGTCACCACCGTCACCCAACCCGAAGCCCTCGACGGCGCATTGTGCTTCGGCTGGATCGACAGCGTCCGCCGATCGATGGACGCCACCTACTACCTGCAGCGGTACTCCCGGCGTCGGCGGGGCAGCGCGTGGTCGGCGATCAATGCCGCGCGAGCCGAGGCGCTGGCCGCCGCCGGGCGCATGCGCGAGCCCGGCCGGACCGAGGTCGAGCGCGCGAGGGCGACCGGCCGGTTCCCCAACGAGTCGCCGGCGCCGAGTTGAGGACCTCCGAACCTGTTGTTAAGTTGACGTGAGTCCGTAGTGTGTCGAATGGACTGCGCGCTTCCCGCGCAGGAACGTGCGAGCAGCCCGGCCCGGCCTAAGGAGATCGACAGATGAAGGCAGCGATCGCGGTTGCCCTGGCCGGCGCCCTGGCGATCGGTGCTCTGGCGGTCGGCGGGGCGATCTTGCAGGCCGGCCCGGCCGCCGCCGTCGTGCCGCCGCACATCGTGCACTCGGTCGGGGCCGGCTTGTCGCTGCCGGTCGGCACCGAGTTGAGGTCGGGCAACGGCAGGTATCGCACGCTGGTCCGGTCCGACGGCGATCTGCTGACCTACGGGCCGCGCGGCGTGGTTTGGTACACCGCAACCCGCGGCGCTTCCCCGCGACTGGCCGTCCAGCGCGACGGAAACCTGGCTCTGTACGCCGGCAAGCGCATGACCTGGAACGCCGGCACGGTGCATTCCGGCTACAGCAACC
Source organism: uncultured Actinomycetota bacterium (assembly GCA_963709985.1). Lineage (GTDB taxonomy): Bacteria > Actinomycetota > Actinomycetes > Mycobacteriales > Jatrophihabitantaceae > DASXRA01. Next base: position 255,388 of record CAVPYQ010000029.1, on the reverse strand, counting down.
GACTGCTCCTCAGTAATGGCGGCATCCTCGAACTGGTCAGCAGCCACGGCATCGTCTGGTCGAGTCACCTGGGCAACGGCTGCCGGGCCAATCGCGCGGCCAAGGCATTCCTGGTCACGATCCACAACCAGTTGGGCCGGTTCTGCGCGGGCTCGCAGCAGGTGCTGACCGCACCCGTCACAACTGGTGCCTCGGCGTTCGGCGACGGCACCCCGCGCGGCCGGTGGCACGTGTACGCGAAGGTTCGCGACACCCACCTGTTCCCGGCGGCGGGCGGCGACTACTTCGTCCACTACTGGATGCCGTACTCCGGCGCCTACGGCGTGCACGACTCGCCGTGGCAGAACTTCCCCTATGGCAGCCAGTTGTACGCAACCCGCGGCTCGCACGGATGCATTCACCTGCCGGGTAGCACGATGGCGTGGTTCTTCGGCTGGGCGCCGACCGGAACCACCGTCCAGGTCGCCACCTGACCGATCGGGCGCAACCCGACGAGCGGCTCAAGCAACCGTCCACTGTGGACGGGACACTGCGTGTGGCGGCGCTACGGCCCGCTGATGCCCAAGACGTTCGCGAGCCAGGTGACGATCGGCCGAGCGAAGAAGCCCACCACCCCGGCGACGGCGATGGCCACGATGAGCAGGAGCACCCAGACACCCGTGCCGAGACTGCTGCCACTGGCCTTGATCGTCACCGTCGCGGACGGCGCCGTCGCAGTTGTCAGCCCGTCGAATGTCGCCACTCGACGATCGACGGTGAAGCTGCCCAGGTTCGCCGGTGCAACACAGGCCTGATTGGGCAGGACGCTCATCTGCCAGGGATCGATCGGATTGCCGGAGCCGCCGGTCACGAGCACCGTCGCGCGATCGCAGGGCGCCTTGTCCAGCCCGAGTTGGCGCCGCAATGAGGCGACGGCCGGCGTCGCGGCGCGCTCGGTGGACCAGGTCAGCGTGCCGACCGTCCCCTGGCTCGCGGCCACCGTGCCCGGCGTCTCCGCCGGTGCAGCCGCGGACTTCGACCCGGATACATCGATGCCCAGCGCGGTCAGCCACAGGGCAATGCCGACCACCGCCACGGCGCCGGCCGCGAACATCGGTATGCGCCGGTCGTCGAAGCGTTTGCGGATCTTGCGATAGGTGACCCAACCCTGCAAGTTGTCGATGATCGCGTCGATGCGGGCGAGGGTGTCGACCGACGCGTCGATCTGGGCGTCAACCACCGCCTGCCCGGCGGGCGTCTTCATCGCTCCGTACGCCTTCACGTTGTGGTCGTAGGCGGCGACCGTTCGCGAGCGATCGTCGAGCAACTCCTGAACGCTGTTGCGGCCACCGAGGTATAGCTGCCGGCCGCCGGGCGAACCCGCGATGTGGGTGAGCAAGCTAGCGGTCACGGGATCCGGCGGCTGGGCGCTGAGGTCGATGATGTCGGTGACCTGCGTGAGGCTGACGTCCGTCGCCCAGTTGATGATCAACCCGATGGCGGCAAGTGCCGCCACCGCGCCAGTGACGGCGATGACGCTGCGAGCGTTCAGCCCGATATCGCCCAGGTGCACGAGCAGTGGGCTGGTTCCGACGAGTGCGATGGCGATCGCCGCGAACGCCTTGACGATCCAGGCCGCGGCCGACCGTACTTGGGCAGCTCCCGCCGCCCAGGCGTCCACGGCCTGTGGCTCGGTCGCCTTCTTCGTATCGCCCGGCGCAGACGCAGGTGCCGTGGCAGTCGGTGTACTTGTCACGCGCGCTACTCGGCGTCGGCGCCGGATCCTGCGATTTCTCGCGCCTCGACCGAGATCACCAGTCGAAACGACGGATCTTCAAGCGCAGCTCGGATGTCCGGCCGCTTCGCCGCCTCGTCCCAGCCCTCGGGCGTATTGACCGTGACAAGGACCTTGGGTGGCTGCCCGTGCGGCGGGACGAAGGGTGACAGGGCAATCCAGGTGCCCTCGATGCACTCGTAGGTGATGCCGTTCTCGGTCTTGGTGGTCCCCGGCTCGCAATCGGTCATCTCGTCCCTCCGCGCTGTAGCGACCTCGCCGCAAAGAGTGGCACGACCTCGCCCATCGCGGAAGTCGAGCCGACAGCGCGGCGAACGCGCTTGCCGCTCACTGAGCGAGTTGTCGCGGCCAGCACTGTCCACTGTGGACGGTAGGCCGGTTCGGTCCGGCCTGGGCGACCCACTTGCCCGACGCGGACGTCTGACGATGGATGCTTGCGGCGTGCCCGCCACCGACGCCGACGATGCCGACGACGCCACCGACGCCAACAACGCCGACGGATCTCGCGGCGCGAAAGCTGCGGGCTACCGCCGATCGGCGGGGTCGGCGCGCGGCCAGGCCCGACGCCGGGAACTTCTCGCTCGCGTCACCGACGACCTCGCGGCGAACGGCCTGGTGGACTTCTCCCTGCGCCGTGCCGCGCGGGCGGCCGGCACCACGCACAAGGTGCTGCTCTACCACTTCGACGGGGCCGACGACCTGCTCGTGCAGGCAATCGTGCAGTTGCGCGGACGGCGGATCGAGAAGGCGTTGGCCGCCGCCACCGCGGGCTCGGCCCGTCAGCCGCTGGGCGAATGGGTTCGGGCAGTGTGGCCGGTCCTCGTCGGCGAGGAAGCACGGGTTCTCGACCAGGCGATCGGCCTGGCGATGTACGACCCCGACCGCTACGCCGCACTCGGGCGCGAGGCGTCGCAGCAGTACCTGCCCACGTTGCTGTCCATCTGCCCGCCGGAGTGGCCCGACCGTCGCAAGCTCGAGATCGCCGAGATGATCCTCGCGACGCTGCGCGGCTTCCTGGTCGACGCGCGAACCAGTGGCGACATCGCGGGGATCGCCGCGGGCTTCGAGGCGCTGACCCGGGCGCTGGACCGGGAGGAAGCGGCCGCCGAGTAACGCAGCATCGCAATTCGGTAGACGCGCTTGCGAACCGCGTGGTTCACTTTTGCAAAGACGAGATCAAGCGGAGGTCCCGGGTGCGAGTTTCGGCGGAGCGGCAGAAGGTTCGATTCATCAGCGGCGGCGCCGAGTGCGCCGCGTGGCACTACCCGGGCACCAACGGCGCGTGCGTGATCATGGCCGGCGGTGGGGCGGTGACCAAGGAGCCGGGCACCGACCGGTTCGCCAGAGCGATTCCACGATGCCGGATTCACCGTCCTCGCCTTCGACTACCGCCGCCTCGGCGAGAGCGGCGGGCAGCCCCGCCAGGTCGTCCGAATCGGCGAGCAACTCGCCGACTGGCAGGCCGCGATCGCGTTCGCCGCGACCTTGCCGGGCGTCGATCCGGCCCGGATCGCGATCTGGGGCTTCTCCCTGTCGGGCGGTCACGTCCTGCCGGTCGCGGCGCGCAACCCGCAGTTGGCGGCGGCGATCGCGCAGACGCCGCTCATCGACGGCCCGGCCGCCACGCGCAAGGCGACGCGTTACCAGAAGCCGCTCGCATTGCTGCGTTTCACCGGGCGGAGCATTCTCGACGCGCTCGGCGGTCTCCTCGGCCGTAACCCACTGCTCGTGCCGCTCGCCGGCCAGCCGGGAACCGTCGCGATGCTCACCACGCCGGATGGCCTCGACGGCAACCGGGCGCTGAACCCCGACAACCGCTACCCCGAGTGGCAGCAGGTGATCGCGGCCCGCTCGGCGCTGCGCATCGCGTTCTACCGGCCCGGCCGCTATGCGTCGCGGGTGCGGTGCCCGCTGCTCGTCCTCGTGTGCGACCAGGATCAGTCCGCGCTGGCCGAGCCGGCGGTTCGCGCGGCCGGACGCGCACCACGGGCCGAACTCGTCCGGATGCCCGGCGGGCACTACGAGCCATTCCTGGACGGGCACGAGCGGGCCGTCGAGGCCGAACTGTCCTTCCTGCGCCGGCACGTTCTCGATGCCGTGCCAGCCGACCACGCTGCCATCGCACAATCAGCGACGCGCTGACGTGGCTGGCATGACGCAGATCGAGCTGTCCGCCGCGACGATCGACTACGTCGACACCGGAGAGCGACCGCTGCGGGCTCCACGATCGTGTTCCTGCACGGGCTGATGATGGATGCCTCGTTGTGGGACGGGCCGATCGCCGACCTGGCCGCCGAGCACCGATGCATCGCGCCGACATTGCCACTGGGCGCGCATCGTCACGCAATGCCCGCCGACGCCGACCTGTCGCTGCCCGGGATTGCCCGGCTGGTCGCCGAGTTCCTCGACCGCCTCGACCTGCACGACGTAACCCTCGTCGGCAACGACACGGGCGGGGCGCTCGTCCAACTGCTCATGGCCGAGGGCAACGCGCGCATCGGACGGGTCGTGCTCGCGTCCTGCGACGCGTTCGACAACTTCCCGCCCGGGCTGACCGGCCGGACGCTGGTGCTCACCGGCAAGCTGTCGCCCACGATGTTCGGGCTGTTCATGCAGCAGATGCGGCTGCGGCTGGTCCGGCGGCTCCCCATTGCGTTCGGGTGGCTGACCAAGCGCGGCGACGCCGCCACCGCCCGCTGGATGAAGCCGGTCCTCAAGCGACGCGAGATCCGCCGCGACACCGTCCGCGTTCTGCGCGCGATCAATGCCCAGCCGCGGCTCCTGCTCGACGCCGCCGAGAGCTTGCCGGCCTTCGACCGTCCAGCCCTGATCGTCTGGGCAAGCGCCGATCGCGTGATGCCGCTCGAGCACGGCCGGCGCCTGGCCGAACTCCTGCCGCACGGACGGCTGGTCGAGGTCGAGGACAGCTACACCCTCATCGCGCTGGACCAGCCGGCGAAATTCGCCCGGATCATCGGCGAGTTCAGCCCGGTGCCCGGCCGGACGTAGCGCCGAAGCCGGACCGGCCGATCACGTCAGCGGGGTGCCCGTCGCCACCAGCACGAACCACGCGCCGCCCGGCGCGAGGGTGATCGGCCGGCCCTGCGTGTCCTTCAGGTGGGTTCCGGTTTGCAGCGCGGGCCGCGTCCAGGTGCCGTCGATGCGGCGCCCGTCCCGGAACACGGCCACCTTGCCCGTCCCGATCGTGTGGGTGACCTTCGCCGGATTGCCGGCCTGGTCGATGTCGGCGCGGTTGGTCGTGACCGCGCAGAACTGCACGACGACGTTCGGCGTGGCGATCGTCTTGCCATCTGCGGCCTGCTGGGCCTCGCCGCCGATCATCCGGACGTAGCGGTGCAGCGTGGCGTTCCACGTGAACGCGACCGGCGTGCCACCCACTCTCGTCTGCAGCGCGGTGGCCGGGCGTGAGCCGGCGTTCGTGACGTGCGGCGACCAGGTCAGCCCGATGCTCTTCGCTTGCGGGCCCTTCAACTTCGCGGCGATCGCCGCGAGATCGGCCGTCAGGTTGTACGGCACGGGCCGGTTCGGGTCACGCGAGAAACCCGGGCCGCCACGGTCGTTGATGCTCGCGCGCAGGGCCGACGCGTCCAGAGCGGTGAGTCCGCTCTTGGCGCCGCCGGATGCGACATAGACGATCGGCCCGAACTGCATGGCGAGATCCGGATCGCCGAGTCGCGTGCTGCGCACCGCCTCCACCGTGGGCAGTTTGGTGTCGTAGACGGCCAGCAAGCGGGTCAGGCCGCCCTCGACCTGCTCGATGTAGACGATGTCGGCCGCGTCGATTCCGACCTGTGGACGGCCGGATCCGGTGTCGTCGATCTTGACGGCCACCACCGGGTTGTGCGACGGGCGTCCTCCGGTGAGGGGGTTGATCGCGGGCAACGGCGGATTCACCACCGGCGGCAGGCTGGTTGCCGTCGACGCACCGGCCGGGGCACTTGGCTTGGCGTCGTGGCTTGTGCCGCACGCGGCGAGCGCCACGACGCATACCGACATTGACGCTGCCGTCAATGCACGGGAAACGATCATCAACACCCCTCCGCGTTGCCTCGGACGCGACCATGCTCCCAGCCGGGCAGGCGCCCTCCAAGATCATCCGCGGCTACACAGCACATTGTGAGCCGAGTGCACGGGGCGTCGCGGTTGACAGTCCAGCGTGCGGGCAAAATACTCTGATCTACCCGTTTTGCCGATGCCTATGTGGCATCGGGCAGGTTCGGGGTGACTAGCCGGATCGTCGACCATTTGGGGATTAGATGAGTTCGCGCGTGCTATCGCGTAGCAGTGCTGCAATCCGCCATCCATACCTTTCGGCGGCGACGTTGCTCGCCGTCGTCGGGCTCCTCGTCACTGGCGTGCTGGTAGCGACGAGGCCCGTCGGCGCCCTGCCCGGCAACCGCACGCAGGACAGTGCCCTGGCAAAGTGGCAGACGCCGCCGAACGCAACGTGCCGAGCCGTGAAGGTGCCGGTCAGTCTCACCGGGCTCGGGCTTCTGAAGGTATCCACGATCGCCGGCGAGCTGTGCCTGCCGTCGGGCGCCAAACCGTCGACCGTGCAGGTGCTCCTGGCCGGAGCCACCTACGACCGCTACTACTGGAACCCACCGGATCAGCCGCAGAACTACTCCTACGTGTGGGCGGCGACGTCGGCCGGCTACGCGACGCTGGACATCGACCCGCTGGGCACCGGCGCCAGCAGCCATCCGCTCAGCGCGCTCGTCACCGTCGCGACGACTGCGAGCACGGTGCACCAGGTCGTGCAGGCGGCCCGTCACGGCTCGCTGGGAACGGCCTTCTCCCGGGTGATCCTCACCGGGCACAGCATGGGCACCGCGGTGGCGTGGAACGAGATCGCGAACTATCAGGACGTCGACGGGCTGATCGCCTCGGACAACGTCCACATCCCGTCCCTGGTCGGGGCGGTCAACGGAGCGCTCAAGCTCTACCCGGCGATGCTCGACCCCGAACTCGGCAAGGACGGCCTCGATCCCGGCTACCTGACCACCCGGCCGGGAACGCGGATCGACGCGTTCTACAACTCGAAGGCAGCCGACCCGACGGTCATCGCAACTGACGAGTCGCTCAAGCAGGCCGTCACGGCAACATTCATGGCCACCTACTTCGCCGAGGACGTCGACCTCGACTCGTCGCGCATCCACGTCCCGGTGCTGGTCGCGGCCGGTCAGCGGGACTCGATCATGTGTGGCCTGCTGGGTACGAACTGCTCGACCGCCTCGACCCTGCTCAGCGCTGAGGCACCGTTCTACGGCAACCCGGCCACGTGCCTTTCGAGCTACGTGCTCCCGAATGCGGGTCACGACATCAACCTCTCGATGGGCGCATCGAACTTCTTCGGCGTTGCGAACCGGTGGGCCAACCGCTTCATCGGCACCAACGGGCAGGCGCCGAAGGCCAACTGCACCGGGCCGGTCGGCCCCGCGACCTGAGCGTTGAGAGCGATCGCGAATAGGAGACGTTTGCCGTGACTGACTACGCCGCCTTCGAGCCGAGCCCGCCGTTCGACTACCGGGACGAGTCGATCCGGGTGCGCGAGGAGGACTACCTCAGAGACCAGCGCGAGAAGTGCCCGGTCATGCACAGCTCGGAATTCGGTGGGTTCTGGGCGCTGACGAAGTACGACGACATCGCCGCCGCGGCGCACGACCACGAGCACTTCACGACCACGGACGGGCCGACCATCCCGTCGTTCGGCCGGCCCTACGCGTCCAAGCCGCTGACGTCGGACCCGCCCGAGCACGGCAAGTTCCGCCGGATCCTGCAACCGTTCTTCACGCCGGCGGCGGTGCAGGCGATGGAGCCGCTCGTGCGCGAGATCGTCACGGACCGGATCGCGGCCCTGGCCGGACGCAACGTGGCCGACTTCATGCTCGAACTCGGCTATCCGGTGCCGGCTGAGGTGATGGCCGCGACCCTCGGCGTCGGGCGCGAGGTGGCGCCCGACATCTCGCTGATGAACCAGAAGACCCAGCACGCCGCCGTCACCGGCGACATCGAGGGAACGCGTGAGGTGCAGGGGCGGATCATCGCGTTCCTGACGAGGGAGATCGACGCCCGCCGCGACGAGCCGAAGGGCGACCTGCTGAGCACGATCGTGCACAGCGAGGTCGACGGCGAGCCGGTCACCGACGACATCCGCTTCGGCATGGCCACGATGCTGATCGTCGCCGGCACCGACACGACCGTCAGCGGAATCACCAACACCCTGGCCCTGCTGGCCGGATTCCCGGCCGAGTACCGCCAGGGCCTGGTCGACGACCGGGCCAAGCTGCTCGCCTTCATCAACGAGTCGCTGCGCTACGACGCCCCGGTTCTGGGCCTGGCGCGCACGGTGCGCGAGCCGATCTGCATGCGTGGCGTGGACCTGCAGCCCGGTGAGCGCGTGCTGCTGCTGTGGGGCTCAGGCAACCGCGACGCCGACCGGTTCGCCGACCCCGACACGTTCGACCCGGAGCGCACCGAGACCAGCAACCTCACGTTCGGCTACGGGCGGCACCGCTGCATCGGCGATCACCTGGCGAAGCTCGAGATCAGGGTCGTCGTCGAGGAAGTTCTCAAGAACATGCCGAACTTCCGACTGGCGAGCGACGATCCGTTGCCCGTACGCACCGACCTCGAACACGGCCCGCGGAGCCTGCCCGTCGTCTGGTGACGCCGCGCTGGCGATGACTGCAGCTCCCACCTACCCGATGCGGCGCGACAGCGCCTGCCCATTCGCGCCGCCCTCGGAGTATCGGAAGCTGCGCAAGTCCGATCCCGTCACGAAGGTCACGCTCTACGACGGCCGCGAGGCCTGGCTGTTCACGCGCTACGACGACATCCGCACCGTGCTTGCCCATCCGGCCGTCAGCGCGGAGACGCTGAACGAGAACTTCCCGTTCCTCAATCCCGGCGACAAGGTCGCGAAGCAGGCCCAGTCCTTTCAGCGATGGGACGATCCCCGCCACGCCGAGCGCCGGCGGATGTGGCTGCCGTATTTCTCGGCCAGTCGCACCGAGGCGATGCGTCCACGGGTGCGGGCGATGGTTGCCGACCGCTACGACGAGATGGTTGCCACCGGGCCGCCGCTCGACCTGGTCGAACACCTGGCGCTCGCGCTGCCCTCGGCCGTCGCTTGCGATCTGCTCGGGGTTCCGTACGAGGATCACGTCTTCTTCGAATCACGCTTCGCGGTGCGCATGGATCGAACGGCCGGTGCCGACGCGGTGCGCGGCGCCAACCGCGAGCTGATCGAGTACCTCGACCGGGTCGTGTCGTCGAAGTACGGCAAGCGCAGCGACGACCTCCTCGGCCGGTTCGTCGCCGAACGGGTCGAGACCGGCGAGGTCAGCCACGAGGACGCGGTGACCGACGCGAACCTGCTTCTCCTCGCCGGCCACGAAACCACCGCGAACATGATCGCGCTGGGCATCCTCGCCCTGCTGGAGCATCCGAGCGAACTCGCGCGCATCCGGGCTGAGCCCGGCCTCGTGCCACGTGCCGTCGAGGAGCTGCTGCGGTACCTGACGATCTCGCAGACCATGGGCGTGCGCGTCGCCAAGGACGACTTCGACGTTGCCGGGCAGGCCATTGCCGCGTGCGACGGCTTGATCGTGCCGGTCGCGGCGGCCAATTACGACCAGGCGATGTTCCCCGACCCGGACGTTCTCGACGTGACTCGTGCGGCGCGGCGGCATCTCGCATTCGGCTTCGGCGCGCACGTCTGCCTCGGCCAGTCGCTCGCGCGCATGGAACTGCGCGAGGTCTTCTCGACGATCTTCGACCGTTTCCCCAAGCTGGGACTGGCAATCCCGCTCGACGAGGTGGCGTTCAAGGCCGAGTCGGTCTTCTACGGTGTCCGCGCGTTGCCGGTGACCTGGACGCCATGATGAGGGCGCCCGGTCACTTGCCGCGTGCCGAGACGGCGGCCGGACCGGTGTGGTCGGACGGGGCGTTCTGACCGGACTCGGTCGACGTGCCCGCCCGGCTGGACTTGCCGCTGACGACCCGGATCGCGTGCTCGACGAGGGCGATCAGGACGTCCTTGCTCGATGAGCGATGGCGCGCGTCGCACATCACGATCGGTACGTCCGGCTCGAGGTCGAGCGCAGTGCGGATGTCCTCGGCGGCGAATCGGCGCGCACCGTCGAAGCAGTTCACCCCGACGATGAAAGGAACTCCGCGTTGCTCGAAGTAGTCGACCGCCGGGAACGAGTCGGTCAGCCGTCGGGTGTCGGCCAGAACAACCGCGCCGAGTGCGCCGTGCGCGAGTTCGTCCCACATGAACCAGAAGCGGTCCTGTCCCGGCGTGCCGAACAGGTAGATCAGCAGGTCATCGCGAAGCGTGATGCGCCCGAAGTCCATCGCGACCGTCGTGGTGGTCTTTCGCTCCACGCCGAACAGCGGATCGACCTGCGCACTCGGCGCGGTGAGTTGCTCCTCGGTGCGCAGCGGCCGGATCTCGCTCACCGAGCCGACGAGCGTGGTCTTGCCCGCGCCGAAGCCGCCCGCGATCAGGATCTTGATCGCGTACGGACTGGTTCGCTTCGGGCCCGCGCCGGGTTCAGAGTCGGCGTAGACCATTGATCACCTCCCTCAGGATGGGCAGGTCATCCTGCCGTGGAGACGTCATGGGCTGGCGAACCGTGACCAGTTCGTGCTCGCGCAGATCGGCGACCAGGATCCGCACGACGCCGAGCGGGAGGTCGAGGTCCGAGGCGAGATCGACGAGCGACGTCGGGGTGACGCACAGCCGCAGCAGGGCGAAGTGCTCCGGGTCGAGCGTCCACAGGTCAGACGGCACGCGCCAGGTGGTTGTGATCATTGCCAGCAGGTCAAGGTTCATCTCACCGCTCGGGCGAGTTCTGCCCCGGATGACCGCGTAGGGACGAACCACAGGCCCGGCTTCCTCGTCGGCCCAGGAGTCCTCCGGCGAACGCATGCCACTGTCACTTATGGCCGTTGCCGTCAGTCCCGGGTCGGGGACTGACCGACAGGTGCTGGCCGACCCGTTTCACGAGCACGGCCATCTCGTAGGCGACCATGCCGACATCCGCCTCGGACGAGCTGACTACAGCGAGGCAACTGCCCTCACCGGCGGCCGTCACGAACAGGAAGGCCGAGTCCATTTCGACGATCGTCTGCCGGGCCTGCCCGCCGCCGAACTGCAGCCCCGCACCGCGGGCCAGACTCTGAAAGCCCGCCGCCATCGCCGAGAGGTGCTCGGCGTCCTCACGGCTCAGGCCCGAGGCGCCCATCGTGAGGCCGTCGCGCGAGAGCACGACTGCCTTGTGGATCGGCTCGATCCGGGTGACCAGGTCGTCGAGGAGCCAGGTCAGCTCGGGGTGCGGGGTCGACGATTGCGCAGCGCCCAGCCCGGCTCGGCCAGCTGCCTGCGCCGCCATCATCTCCGACTCAGATTCTGTTGACATTCATCGGCCCCCGTTCTCGCCTTCGCTCGGGGCACCTTCGTGGTACCCACTCGTGGAATGCCCAAGCGCTCCACCCGGTTCGGGGCCGATCCGCGGCGGCGCAGGCGGCGGGGCGGACCGGCCGCGCTCCCAGCCGCGCTGCAGCGAGCTCATGAGCGCGCGCGTCTGCTCCGGCGAGCGGTCGTCGGCTAGTTCCTGCTCGTAGGCGGCGTGACTGGCGGGCAGGCCGGTACGAAGCTGCGGGGCAAGGCTGGCCTGACGCACGCGCCGCGGCAGCCCGAGCTCGGTGACGTCGGGGCCGGTGGCCGCGGGATCCGGGCCGGGCGGCGTGAGATCGGGCGAGGGCCACTCCGGTGCGTTGGCCGGCACGACGCCAGACGTCGCGAATGCGGGCCAGCTGCCGGTGTCGGTGGCGCCGTTGTCAGGCGCGGCCGCGGGAGTTGCGCCGATGAACGGATCCGGGGCCGCAGAGAGGGGCGCGGCCGAGATCTGGCCGGTGTGCGCCGGCATTTCCCGGTCGTCGGCCGGGGCCGGGTCCAGATCGCGGTCGGCCGCCGGGGCGGGCCGGGCGGCCGCCCGATCAGCCGGATCAGCCGGGCGCTCCGGGCGGCGCGCGGGTAGCGGGTTCGCCGAAGCGCTAGGCATCGGACGATGGGCCGTCGACGCCGGGGCCGCGCCGGCGTACTTCTCACCGTTGGCGCCATTGGCTGTCGGCGCCCCGTCGTCCGCGCGCGATGACCGTCCGTTAGAAGTGCCGGCGGCGGCGGTGCTGATGGCGCCTTCGCTGCCAGCTTGCCGGCCGGTTGCGTGGAACGCGCCGGTGTCGCCGGGCTTGGCGAACTGGGTGTCACCCTCGCCAGGCACGACCAGGTTGTGGGGGATGAGCACGATCGCGGTCGAGCCGCCGAACGGGTTGGTCCGCATCGAGATCTTGATGCCGTGCCGGCGAGCGAGCCGCCCAGCCACGAACAGGCCGAGCTGATCGCTGTCGGACAGGTCGAACTCCGGCGGGTTGGCCAGGCGGTGGTTGATCTCGACCAGCTTCTCCTCGCTCATGCCCAGCCCGCGGTCCTCGATCTCGACCGCGAAGCCGTTGCCGACGAGGTCGCCGGTCAGCCGCACCGGAGTGTTCGGCGGCGAGAACAGCGTGGCGTTCTCGACCAGCTCGGCCACCATGTGGATGACGTCCGCAACCGCCTGCCCGGCGAGGGCGGCCTGCGTCATCGTGGTGACGCTGACCCGGGTGTAGTCCTCGACCTCGGCCACCGCGGCACGCAGCACGTCGACCAGCCGCACCGGGTTGCGCCAGGAGCGCCCGACCGCCGCCCCCGACAAGATGATCAGGCCCTCCGCGTGGCGACGCATGCGCGTCGTCAGGTGGTCGAGCCGGTAGAGGTCGGCCAGCTCGTCCGGATCAGACGTCCGCCGCTCCATCGTGTCGAGCAGGGTCAGCTGGCGATGCAGCAGCGACTGGCTGCGCCGGGCGAGATTGCGGAAGACATCGGAGATGCCCCGCCGCAGCCGGGCCTGATCCACCGCCGCCTCGACCGCGGTCAACTGCACGGTGTTGAACGCCTGGCCGACCTGGCCGATCTCGTCCGGGCTCACCTCCATCGGCAGCGCCTCCTGCGAGACGTCAACGTCCTCGCCGGCCCGCAGCCGCGTCATCACCCGAGGCAGCCGCTCGGTCGCCAGCGCCAGGGCCGAGCGGCGCAGTGCTGCGAGTTGGCGCACGAGACTGCGGCCGACCCGGATCGAGATGAACACCGACGCGATCAACGCGAGCAGACCGAGACCGCCGGCGAGCCCGAGCCGGAGATATGCGCCGTGGGCCACGGATGATCCCTGGCCTGACACGTCGATGGCCACGGCCTGGATCAAGGCGCCGGTGCCCTTGCTCACCCCGCCGACGGACTTGCCCCACGTCGCGGGATCGACCGGGACGGGCCCGTTCTGCTGCGGATCTTCGATGATCGTGTCCTCGAGCGCGCCGAGCGCATCGGAGGCCTGCGGTGAGATGTACCTGGAGTAGAAGGGCAAAACGTTCTTGCCGATGTTGCGCTCGCCGTCCTCGGCGTACTGGCGGCGAACCGAGACCAACTCGGTGAACTGGCTTCGGTCGGCCTGCTGTAGCGACCCGGACGCAGCGCCGGCCTCGATGATGGCGTCCTCTTGCGCGAGCGTCTCGAGCGAGGCGATGGTCTGGAACAGCGAGTAGGCCTGCAATTGCACCGGGGCGCTCACCCGCTGGGCGAGCCGGGTCATGAACTGATGGATGTCGGCGCTCACCGTGCCGTAGCTGTTGACCACCTCGAGGGGGCTCAGCGTGCCGCTCAACACCTCGGACCGGATCGCGCCGAGGCCCGCGCTGTCGTGCCGCAGCGCCGCGATGGCGTCCTTCTGGTTCGCCGAGGCGTGGCCCGACGTCGTGCTCGACTTGAGCCCGGCGTCCATGGCGGTTCGGAACTGATCGGTCTTGGTCTGCTGCGCGCGATACGCCTGGCGCGAGGCCTGAGTCGGCCTGGCCGCGTACAGGGCAGCGAGCCGCCGCTCCATCTCGAACTGCTGCATGAACTTCAGGACGGGCTCGCCCGCATCGTTTCGCAGCGATGGCGTGCTGGCCGCCTTCGTGGCGTCACCGATCGTGATGCCCGCGACGAACGCGTACAGGCCGATCAGTGAGACCAGCGGGACCAAGACGAGCAGGAGGATCTTCAGCCGAATAGACCGGCGGCGCAAACCCATATCTGTTTATCCCCGGAGTAGAGAGGTGGACCGGCGCATCCCCTTGCTGGCGGCCGGCTTTTGCAGGGGTTCGGATATTTCGGGTATAGGCGGTTCGACACTTGAGTGAAGATTGGGATGGTAGCACCGCGCGGTCGCGCGTAAACCCTCCGGCACCTGCCTGCGGAGCCGCTGGTGTCGGGTCACCGAGGCCTACCGGTTCAGCGGCGCAGGCGCGACGTCCACCCCGGTCCGTAGCCGCACGACGAACTCGACGAGAGAGATCAACGCCTCCTTGGTGGACTCGCGGTGCCGGGCGTCGCAGGTGATGACCGGGATGTTCGGCCTGATCGACATCGCCTCGCGGACCTCGTCCACATGGTGGGTCTGCATGCCGTCGAAGCAGTTCACAGCGACGACGAAGGGCAGTCCGCGGTCTTCGAAGAAGTCCAGTGCGGGAAAGCAATCGGCCAGGCGCCGGGTGTCGACGAGGACGACGGCGCCGATCGCACCCTGCACGAGTTCGTCCCACATGAACCAGAACCGGTTCTGACCGGGCGTGCCGAACAGATAGAGGATCAAGTCGTTACCGAGCGAGACCCGGCCGAAGTCCATCGCGACGGTGGTCGTCGTCTTGTTCGGGGTCGCGGCGAGGTCGTCGACGCCGGCACTCGCCTCGGTCATGACGGCTTCCGTGGTCAACGGCACGATCTCGGACACCGAGCCGACGAATGTCGTCTTGCCGACGCCGAAACCTCCGGCCACGACGATCTTCGTCGATCTGTGCCGGCGCAGCGGCTCGCCGCCTCCGAATCGCTGGGTATGCATGTCAGAGGTGCCGTAGTCCGGTGAGCACCCGCTCCAGCAGTGCGAGTTCTGGCTCGCCGGCCTCGGGTGGTGCGCTGTTGTGCACGGTGACCAGTCCCATTCCTGCCATGTCCGCGATCAGGACCCGGGCGACCCCGAGCGGCACGTTGAGCAGTGCCGCGACCTCGGCCACCGACCGGACGTCCTCGCAGAGAATGGCGATCTCACGATGATCGGGCTGGCCGAAGTGCTCGCCCGAGCTGCCCAATGTCGTCGTCAGGATCAGCGCCTCGAGGGGGAGGCTCAGGCTGCTACGCGTGCGCCCACCCGTTCGGGCGTAGGGCCGAACGATCGGCGCGTTGTCTGCCTCGCTGGGCGCTGTCATGTCCGCTCGCCGTCAGTCAGTTCGTCGCGATCCGCAGTTGGCTGCGCAGCTCCGGGGTGAGCAGCTCACCGGCCCGCTCGACCAGCAGCGTCATCTCGTAGCCGACCAGGCCCATGTCGCAGTCGGGAGCGGCGAGTACCGCGAGGCAAGACCCGTCGGCGATGGCCATGAGCAGCATGCAGCCCTGCTCCATCTCGACGACGGTCTGCAGTACCTCTCCGGCGCCGAACACCCGGGCCGCCCCGCGGGTGAGGCTGGACATGCCGGATGCGACGGCGGCCAACTGGTCGGCCCGGTCGCGGGGGAGGCCGGCGGACGACGTGAGCAGCAGGCCGTCGGACGACACCACGACCGCGTAGCTGACCCCGGCCACCCGGTCGACGAAGTTGGTCAGCAGCCAGCCGAACGTGCCCGGATCGGATGGCGACTGAGTTGATTGGACCGTCACAGAGTGCCCTCCGATGTCTGCTCGTCTTGGTCGTCGGAACGCGGTCCGACCTGATCGGTGTCCTCAGCGGCGCCGAACGAGCGTGAGTGCCGGCCGAGGCCGCTGCTGGTCGGGAGTTCGTCCGGGGCGGTGGCCGGGCCCGCGTGCCGCCCGCGGGCGAGACCCTGCTGATAGCTGGCCATCCGGCCACGCAGGGCGTCGGCGTCTCGCGTCACGGGAGTTGGCGCCGGTGTCGGCGCGGTCCCGGGCTCGTCGATCGCCGGGCCGGGGCCGACGCTGCCCGGCACCAGGAAGGCCTGCGGGCGCCGCTTGGGCAGCCCCGCTGCCGTCAACTCCTCCGCGGTCGGCTCGCTGGCCACCTTGGCCGCCTGCCACCCGGCGTCCGCCTCGGACTCCCAGCCGTCGCCCGCGGGGGCGAGATCGCCAGCACTGCCGGCACTGCCGCCGGCGGGCGTGGCCGGGGTGGCGGCCGGTTCGGCCGGTTCGGTGAACCACCTGGAGAGCATGGCTCGAAAGATCGGGGTGTCTTCGGGGTCTGTGCTCGTGCTCGTCTCGGGAACGTCGCCGAGCAAGTCCGACTGCGCCGGTTGCGACTGCGCCGGTTGCGACTGCACCGGTTGCGACTCGCCGGTTGCGACTGCGCATATGGCGACGCCAGCGGTTGGTCAGCCTGCGTGGTCCCGAGCGGATCGGGCTGCGCGACCGGCGATGGAGCGACCGGCGATGGAGCGACCGGAGGTGGATGCGGGCGGTGGCGGCGTGACTGGCCGTGGTGCCGGCGGTGGCCAGAACTGAGTGGCTTCGAGCGGGTCGGGCTGCGCGACGGGCGGCGGCGCGAACGGTTCGCGGACCTCGGTGCTGCCGAGCGGGTCGGGCTGGGCCGGCTGGAAGTACAGGCGGGCCAGGCTGTCGATGTCCTGGCGCGGGGCGGCGGCTGGGGGCTCGGCACTGATCAGGTGGCTGGGCAGGATCACCGTGGCGGTGATGCCCGGGCCTTCGTGCCCGGACAGGAAGACCTGCAGCCCGCGCCGGTTGGCCAGCCGGCCGACCACGAACAGGCCCATCTGCCGGGACGCGGCGACGTCTACCGCCTGCGGGGCGGCCAGCCGCCGGTTGATGGCGGCCAGCCGGGTGTGCGGGATGCCCGGCCCCGCGTCGCTGATCTCGATTGCGAGCCCGGCCGCTTGAGCCGCTCGGGCACCGAGGGTCACCTGCGACTCGGGGTTGGAGTAGGCCGTCGCGTTGTCGAGCAGTTCGGCGACGAGGTGGATGACGTCCTTGACGACCAGCCCGGACACCATCGACCGGGGCAGCGAGTACATCGCAACCCGTTGGTAGTCCTCGATCTCTGACACGGCGGCGCGCAGCACGTCGACGATCGGCACCGGTTCGCCGCTGCGCTGGCGTAGGTCGGCGCCGGCGAGCACCAGCAGGTTCTCGCCGTTGCGGCGCATGCGCGTAGCGAGGTGGTCGAGGCGGAACAGCGCGGCGAGCCGGTCGGGATCCTGCTCGCCGAGTTCGAGTTCGTCGATCAGCGCCAGCTGCCGCTCGACGAGGCTTTGGCTGCGCCGCGACAGGTTGACCAGCATGTCGTTGACGTTGGCCCGCAGGGCGTCGCGTTCGGCGGCCAGCCGGACGACCTCGCTCTGCGTGGCGTCGAACGCGCGGGCGACGCGCTCGACGTCCGGGCGCCGGTCGGGCGGGCCGGAGCCGGTCCCGCCGTCGCCGACGTGGCCCTCGGAGGTGTGCCGCAGTTCGCTCACGACGGGCGGCCGGTGGCCCGCAACGTCGAAGGACGACGTGGGCAGCGGCTTGAGGATCGACCGGGCCAGCATCACCAGGACGACCACCGCCACCACCGCGACGGCGGCCGGTGATCAGCGAGTCGCGCAGTGCCGTGGCGCCGGAGTGTTCGCCCGCTGCCGAGATGCGCAGCGCGCCCAGCACGAGCGCGAGCAGCAGCGGCACGACGGTCAGGGCCAGCAGCTTGGTACGCAGCGGCCAGTTGTGCGGCTGCCAGCGCGCCGAGCGCAGCAGGGGACCGTGCGGTGGGCCGGCTGACGCCGTGCCGCGGCCACCTGCCGATGCGTACTGACCGGCCTCCGCCGTGCGCCGGGCCGCCGAAAGCAGCCCCTCGCGGAAGCGTTCCGACGACATCTCGTCCACGACGCCCCCTACGTGGTTTGCGGCAAATGCCGAGCATCTTATTTCACGTTCGGGGACAAAAGGTATTCGGTCGGACGCGCTACGTCGATGCCCCCGCCGGTGAGTCTTGATCAAGGCACCCCGCCGCAGGCGGGTGGCCGGTGTCGGACAGATCGACGCGATAGCTGTCGCCCGGACGAGGCTCGACGCTAGACATAGGTGTCGAGTTGGAGATTCACGTCGACCTTCGGCAATCGGTTGATTCCGACGCCGGTGCCGACGCCGTCCGGACGGGGGTCGCAAATGCGTGGTCGGCGGGCGAGGGCGCTCCGTGTCGTGGTCGCGCTCTGGGCCGTTGTCGCAGGTGCCGCACCGGTGGTCGGGCCCGCGGCGAGCGCCGACGCGCTGCCGGACGGCGTGACAGTGACCAATCTGCAGGTCGACTACACCCGTGATCCGCTAGGAATCGACGACCCGCATCCGAGCCTGAGCTGGCAGCTCAGCTCTCCGGTGAACGGCGAGCGCCAGACGAGCTACCGCATCCTCGTCGCGAGTGCGCCGGACCGGCTCATCCCCGGACGCGCCGACGTGTGGGACAGCGGCCCGGTTGCCTCGGACGCGTCCGTCGGCGTCGCATACGGCGGGCCGGCCTTGCAGTCGGCGCATCGCTACTACTGGACGGTGCAGGTGCAGGGTCTGCACGGTGGGCCGTCCGAGTGGGCGTCGCCCGCGTGGTGGGAGATGGGCCTGCTCAACGCCGCTGACTGGCACGGCGCGCAGTGGATCAGCCCGGACACGGCCGGTCAGGACGTGTGGTCGGACTTCACGGTCGACGTGGACTTCACCATCCGCAAGGGCGCGGCCAGCCTGCTGTTGCGGGCGCAGGACCCGAACAACCTCTATCTGTGGCAGGTCAATTCCGAGGTCGATCCGGGCAAGGTCATGCTCCGCCCGCACCTCGATCTGAACGGGTCGTTCAGCCACCTCGTGCCGGACGTCGACGTCAGCGCGGTGATCACCCAGCAGAACGTGAACGATCCGCATCACCTGCGCGTCCAGGCCGACGGCCCGGCGATCAGCACCTGGATCGACGGCACGCTCGTCAACACGCTCAGCGACAGCACGTTCAGCAAGGGGACGATCGGGTTCCGCGTCGGTGACTCGTCGGAGGATGCGCTCTACGACAACCTCGCCGTCCATGGGCTCGACGGCACGTCGTTGTTCGCCGACGACTTCTCGGCCAGTCCCGATCCGGCGTTCCCACAGACGCCGATCATCGACGGGCAGTTGCATCCGGGCGGCGGCATCACCCTGCTCAACCGCGATCCGAGCGCGCCGATGCTGCGCGACTCGTTCACGCTCGGCAAGAAGATCGCCCGGGCGCGCGCCTACGTCGACGGTCTCGGCTTCTACGAACTGCACATCAACGGCGCCAAGATCGGCGACCACGTGCTCAGCCCGGCGGACACGCCCTACCAGCAGCGCGACCTGTACACGACCTACGACGTCACGAACGACCTGCGACCGGGCGCCAACGCGGTCGGGATCTGGCTCGGCAACGGCTACGGCTCGCAGTTCAGCCCGTTCGGTTTCCGATGGCTCGGCCCCAAGCAGGCGACCCTGCTCATCGAGGTCACCTACGCCGACGGCACGCAGCAGGCGATCACGACCGACGACGGTTGGACGTGGTCGAACGGTCCGATCATCGCCAACGACATCTACGCCGGAGAGTCGTACGACGCGCGGCACGAGCAGCCCGGCTGGGATCAGGCCGGATTCGACGCCTCGGCCTGGAACCCGGTGGCGACGGTCGCGGCGCCCAGCGCGAACCTGGTCGCGGACGACGTCTCGCCGGTGCGCGTCGTGCAGACCCTTCGACCGGTGCGCATGACCGAGCCGGAACCGGGCGTCTACGTCTACGACCTCGGGCAGAACATCGCCGGCTGGGAGCGGTTGCGCGTCACCGGCCCGGCGGGCACGGCCGTACGCATGCGTACGGCCGAAGACCTCGGCGCCGACGGGATGCTCGACACGACCACTAACCGCAACGCTGCGTCCACCGACACCTACACCCTCGCGGGACGCGGCGCAGTCGAGACGTACGAGCCGCGCTTCACCTATCACGGCTTCCGCTACGTCGAGGTGACCGGCTACCCGGGCACACCCACGCTCGACTCGATCGCCGGACGGGTCGTGCACGCCGACGTGGCATCCACCGGCAGTTTCAATTCGTCGGATCCGCTGCTGAACCAGATCTGGCAGAACAATCGCCGGACCATCCTGAACAACTCGATGAGCGTGCCCACCGACAACCCGGTCCGCGACGAACGCACCCCGCCGGGCATGGACGTGCAGGCCTACCACGACGCGTCCACCCGCGAGTTCGGCATGGACCGCTTCTACGCGAACTACCTGGCCGACATGCCGCCGGGCACGGCGCTGCCCAACGACGCGGGGAACAGCCAGAACCCCGACATGGGCGGTGACCAGATCTCGCTGGCCTGGACGCTGTACCAGCAGTACGGCGATCGCGCGACGCTCGCCCGGATGTACCCGGCCATGAAGGCATTCGTCGATGCGAACGACGTGAACGTGCCGGGCCATATCTGGCCGGCCAATCACGGCTTCGGCGACTGGTGCCCGCCGGTCTACGGCGACGGGGTGAACGGAGGCCTCGGCAGCCCGAACATCGGCGACTGCACCAGCGAGGTCTCACTCGTCAACACGGCGCTGTCGTACCTGCAAGCGTTCGATCTCGCGCAGGCGGCCACCGCGCTCGGGCAGGCTGCGGACGCCGCGCATTACGCGACGCTTGCCGCTGCCATCAAGGACGCGTTCAATGCGACGTTCCTCAACGCCGCTCACGACGGGTACGCCGACGGGCGGCAGGTCACGAGCATCCTGCCGCTCGCGTTCGGCATGGTCCCGGCCGATGACGTGACCGCCGTAGGTGACCGACTCGTCAGCACGATTCTCGACACCGACGACGGCCATCTGGACACCGGCATCTTCGGCACCCGGTATCTCATGGACGCGCTCGCCCGCATCGGCCGCATCGACGTCGCCATGACCGTTCTGGACCAGACGACCTATCCAGGATTCGGCTACGAGATCAGCCAGGCAGCGACGACCGACTGGGAGCAGTGGACCTACCGCTCGAACATGGAATCGCACGATCATGCCATGTTCACCGGCATAAACGCCTCGCTGTACACGGACCTCGCCGGCATCGATCCCACCGATGCGGGCTATTCGATGCTCCGCATCGCGCCGCAGGTTCCGCCGGGCCTGCATCAGGTGTCCGCCTCCATCGAGACGATCCGCGGCGAGGTGGCGTCGTCCTGGACGACGGGCACCCACGCGTTCGACCTCGCAGTTGCCGTCCCGGTCAACGCGACCGCGACGGTGGCCGTCCCGTTATTCGGCCACGGCGAATCCAGCGTTAGCGCTGACCACCACGCAACGCTGCTGCGCGTCGAGGGCGATGCCGCGGTGTATGCGGTGGGCTCGGGGCACTGGCACTTCACCACCCACCTGTAGCCACCGCCGCGCCCCGGGCCGTCAGTCCATTGTGGACGGTCGAGGTCAGGCCTTCTCGCAGGCAATCCCGTCGCGGTCGCGGTCGAGGCCGGTGTTCGCGAGGTAGAGCGACGTGCTGACGTAGAACGTCGTAACCGGCGTACCGGACGTGTGGTCGTGCGCACCGGACTTGCCGATGCCGTGCGGGTAGTAGCGATGCGCATCCGTGCAATTGGCGAACTTGACGACGAGGACAGCCGGCGTAGCGGTTCCGCTGGCGGTACCCCAGGCGCCGCTGTTCGCAGTTACGACGAGTCGGTATTGATAGCTGACGACCGAGACGAAGCCGACCGTGAACCGTCCCGACCAGTTGGTAACGCGGGACAGCATCGACTGCCAGGCGCCGTTCACCTTGCGCTGTAGGTAGACCGTGCGCCCGTGGCTGTTGATCAGCCCGGTCGAGTAGTCCTGCTTGACCAGGCCGTTGACGTAAACGATCGAGCCATGGCGCGACGCGGCAATGTAGGCGTACGACCGGTACTTGCCGTTCACGGGCGGCGTCGCCGCGCTCGCGACCGGCGCCAGAGCGGTCGTCACCAAGGCCGCACTGACAATCGACAGAGCGAGCCGCCGCAGCATCATGATGTTCATAAGTCCCCCGATACTTGATCTTCGCGTGTTAGACCAGCAGATTTGCCGATCAATCGTGTGCGAAGCGTACAGGGCACTTCAAGTTCGCAACACATCAGTCCATGGGCCTGTTCAGCGTGGTCGACCGCTGCGCTTTTGAGCCGGAACGCCCGGGCGCCCTTAGCCGGAAATCGAGCCAGCCTGCGCATTTACCCCGTACGCAGACGGGATCGGGCAACAAGATTTTCCCAAGATCGAAGGTTCAGGCTCGCCGTCGAGTGCTGGGGGTCCGCACTCCGCCACAAAGTCCATGTCCTTCAGAGGGGGTAGTGCGATGTCAGAGGAAGCCGAAGACCAAGGCGGTGTGTCCCGGCGGGCCATGTTGCGGATCGGGGCGGCCGGGGCGGCCGGCGTCGCCTTGTACTCGGGGCGAGCAGCGTTCGCGCCGCATCTGTCCAAGCAGGGCCTGCTGTCGCCGGACGGCGCCTTTGCCGGCACGTCGATAGCGATCGCCGATCAGATCTATATCGAGGATTTCCCGACGAGCCCGCTGATTCTGACGCCGTTCAGTGACGTGCTGCCGATCCCGAAGGCGCTCGCTCCCGTGCCGCAGTCGGTGTACAGCAATTGGGCCCAACCGCCCGGACCGGGTATAGGTCAGCAGAACTCATTAGGCAATCAGCAACATCAGATCTGGCCGGGTCAGATTGGTTATCCGGACCCGCTCGTCTACAAGATCGATGTGTTGCTGCGCACGCACGGCTTCACGACGTCGCAGGTCCTGCCGATCGACGTGAACGGCCGTCCGACTGTCTCGTTCGATTCATCGGGCAAGAGCTATGCCGCCGGCACGCAACGGATCCTTCCGATGAGCACGATCTACGGTTTCAACGGCACGTTCCCCGGGCCGCGGATCAACGCCGAGTACGGCAGGCCGGTGCTGGTGCGGTTCGAGAATCACCTGGACGAGAACCCGCTCGGCCTGGACCGCCAGGACTTCGGTGCTCCGGACTGGTCGTTCCTGACCCACCTGCACAACGGGCACACCGCTCCGGAGAGCGACGGTAACCCGCACTACTCGATGAAGTACGGCCCGAAGGACAAGGGCTATCTGCCGCAGATGTGGGTCGACAACCTCTACCTGAACTGGCCGGCGGGTGGCGATGACCGGGAGAAGCAGTCGTTCTTCTGGTTCCACGATCACCGCATGGACCACACTGGTTCCAATGTCTACAAGGGCATGGTCGGGCTGTACCCGATCTATGACCCGAAGAACGGCATGGACATGGGCGACGAACGGCAAGGCCTGCGCCTGCCGGGTGTTCGCCACGACAACGCGGACGGATCCTTCGACGTCGACTACGACATCCCGCTGGCCTTCTACGACACCCGTCTCGACGACGGCGTGACGATGCACAAGGACATGCACGACACGATGGGTGAATTCCCGGAGGCGGGTAACCCGCGTACGCATCCGGAGTGGTGGGGCAAGACGTTCTTCAAGCACTTCCCGAACCACGGTTTCGTCGGTGACATCTTCACCGTCAACGGGACGGCCTACCCGGTGCTCGAGGTCAAGCGCCGCAAGTACCGGTTCCGCTTCCTGGACTGCTCGATCTCGCGGATCTACGAGTTCAAGTTGATGAGCTCGACGAAGGGCCCGAAGGCGGCTAAGGACCTCGGCTACAAGGGTGACGAACTCGAGGGTCAGTACCGGATCCCGGACGGCCAGCAGTGCATGCAGTTCACCCAGATCGCCTCCGACGGCGGACTGTTGCCCTTCGCCATCAAGCGTGATTCGTTCGAGTTGTGGCCGGCCAAGCGGCGCGAGTTCGTTGTGGACTTCACCCGTTACCAGGACGGCTCACCGACGACCAAGGGCGATGTCATCTACTTGACCGACGTCATGAAGATGCCCAACGGCCGCATGTGGACCAACTCCACCCGCTTCTCGCCGGACCCGAACTACAAGGTCCCGGTGCTGAAGATCGTGATCGGCGACGACGCACCCGACGACAGCGTCATGCCCGCCCCGAATCAACTCTTGCGGGACATCCCGCCGCTGCCGAACAACTGGCAGAGTCTCCTGGACAACCGCTCGATCTTCGAACTCGAACGCGGCAGCGCGGGCGGCGAGATCGAGTGGCTCATCAACGGCTCGCCGTTCGACCCGGCCACTGTCGGCACTAGCCTGAAGAACCCGGCCGGCAAGACGCCGCTCGCCCAGCAGAAGAAGGGCAGCTTCAACCTCTGGGAGATCAAGAACGGCGGCGGCGGGTGGGTGCATCCACTGCATCTGCATATGGAGGAACACCGAGTCGTCATGCGCAACGGCAAGGACGTGACCAAGGGCGGGGATACGGGCCATCCCGACGACGTTTCCCGCGAGGACCTTGTCGCGCTGGACCCCGGTGAATCGGTGATCGTCTACCGCGGATTCCGAGACTTCGTCGGGCCTTACGTCGGCCACTGCCACAACCTCGCCCACGAGGACCACGCCATGATGTTCGGCTGGGAAATCACGCCGTAGCAGCATCCTTCGATCCCGCCGGGCTCGGCGCCTGCCTTTACAGCTAGCGCAGGCGCCGAGTCCAGATCACAACAGCATCGAGGTCGTCATGTCCATTTCTGCAATCACCGAGCGCCCGCCGGTTCTCCAACGGAATCGGCTGACCGTTCCGTGGGCGACGGTCTTGTCACTGGCCATCGTGCTGGCCTTTGCCGACGGATTCTGGCTGACGTCACTGCGCGGTGCCGTCGGCGCCATCGAACGCACCCAGTCACCATTCACGGATTGGTGGCGTGGCTCAATCGTCGTCGTGCCGTTCTTCGTCGTGGCCGTGCTCGGGGCAATGACGTTGGCGCTGCGCTGGTTCGGACCGACGCTGCGCAAGCCGAGCACCGTCGTCGCAACTGTGCTCCTGATCGTCGCGGCCGGGACGATTGTCGGTATCGCCGAGATGGTGGCCAGTTCGGCCTATGACTACCACCTGCAATCCATCCAGTTGCGAACGATGAACGCAATGGGCAGCCTCTGCAACACGAACTGCCTGGCCCAGCAACAGCACGACACACTCGCCGTGCACGTCCGAGGAGTGCTCTACGTCAGCCGGTGGCTCCTGCTCACCAACCTCGTTCTCGTCTCGTGGCTTGTTGCCATGCGGGGAGGCCGACTGAAGGTCGGTACGGCCAGCCGGCGACCGGCCGTCGCGGGCGCCGTGGCGCGAGACGAGCAGCCGATTGAAGGACATGCGCATCGTTCTGGCCGCGACGCTGGTTGCGGCCGCCACCATCCATGCCGCTGTCGTGCCTGAGCATCTGGCCGAATGGACGGCTGCTGGAGTGTTCTTCGTGCTCCTCACCGCGGCGGAGGTCGGCGTCGCCGGCTTGCTGTTCACGCGCTTCCGGCAACAGACGGTGCTACTCGCCGCGGTGGCGATCTCGATCGGCCCGCTGCTGATCTGGCTGTACTCCCGCACTGCCGGCCTGCCGTTCGGCCCGGGAGCAGGCACCCCGGAGGCGATCGGCCTGCCCGACATCGTGGCCTGTGCGATGGAGATCATGTCGCTGATCGTTGCTGTCGTCCTCATTCGTTCTGCTGGCCGGCTCACTGTGCGGCCGGCGACGTCACCACACGTGATGGGGATCGCGCTCGTCACGCTGACGGCCGTCACGGCGATTGGCCTTACCGGCACGGACGTTTCCTGGCTGAACGTGCTCAACACCGGGAGTTCGTCAGTGATGAACATGTCGCACTGAGCAGCCGGTACGGGCTGGCGTCGCTCGCGTCAGGATTGATCCGACGGCACAAGGCGAAACCAGTGGACGACGACGGGCTCGGCATCGCGGAGTTGCCATGACGGATCGCCGGACCTGATGCATTTGCGTCAAATGGCTAGCCGGCTGATGGTGCCGGATACCGTGCCGTGCGCGCGCCGCGCCAGGCGAAGGCCAGCAGAATCGCGCCGGGCAAGATGCCGCTGACGACAGCGATCGGCGCGTCGGAGGAACCGGCTGCGCTCAGGGCCAGGCCGGCGACGCCACACGCGGTGATCGCGGCGCCGATTCGGTGGAAGAGCGGCAGGTCGAACACCACGGCGAGCGCGAAGAAATGCACGCCGACGACGAAGGAAACCCATCCGACGGCGGCTTGTGGTGCGTCGAGTGGGCCGTTGAGCACCGCCAGGCCGGCGGCGAGCGCGACGATCTCGGCTGCGACCACCAGCCAGTACGCGCGGCCGAATCCTTCGTTGCCTGACGACGAATCGGTCACGTCCGTTCCGCTTTCGCGAACGTCGCGTTGTCCGCCTCGGTACAACGCCACGAGCACGGCGGCGAACGCGGCTCCGCCGACGATGCGCAGAGTCAGGCCGGCCGCCATCGGCAATGGCCCCGCGTTGACCAGTACGTAGATCAGGCCGAATACCCCTCCGATCAGCGAACCCGTGCGCTGGCCGCGTATTCGGTCTCTTTCATCGCCCATCGTCTGCACCGCACTCGTCACGATTCACCCGTTCGATAGCCCGCTATATTGGCTAGAGTACGACTATAGCCATGTCGTCACGAGCGCCCGCCAGCGGCGGACGGGATGAGCCCCGTGGCGCTGCGGTGCGCTACCGGTCGCCACTGCGCGATCAGCGTGCGGCCGATACGCGCAGCCGCATCGCCACTGCCGCCCGTGATCTGTTTACCGAGCGCGGATTCGCCGGCACCACGGTTTCCAGCATTGCGGAGCGAGCTGGGGTGTCGGCGCCGACGGTGTATGCCACCTATGGCTCCAAGGGAGCCATCGTGCGCGCGCTGCTGACGCAATTCGAGGTGGACGCGGATGCCGACGAGTGGTGGGCGCGGATCGAGGCCGAGGACGACCCGCGCCGTAAGCTCGCCGCCTTCGCCCAGTGGAGTTCGGCCCTGTTCTCGTCGAGCAAGGCCGTCATCGCTGCTGCGCAGGGGGCGGCCAGTGACCCGGCCATCGTCGAACTCCGCGACCAGGGCAACGACCATCGCCGCCAGGGCCTCAAATCGCTGCTTGCGTCGCTGACGAAAGCTCATGCATTGCGACCTGATCTGAGCGCCCGTCAGGCACTCGACCGCGCCTGGATCCTCACCGGCGTGGAGCTCTACCTCGCCGCGACCGACGGCTGCGGGTGGACCGACAGCCAATACGCCGAGTGGCTGACGACCTTGCTGCACAACGAACTGCTGCCGGCCAGCGGGCAGAGCCGTCAGAGCCGGCAGCGTGGCAGCACCAAGGCCAAGTAGCCGCGATCAATAACAGTTCGGCGGGCCTACTGGCTCTTGTCCGGCTTGACTGCGCCGGCGTGCTCGGGGTCGAGGTGCTCGTGCTCGGCCCGGGATGTCCCGGCGTTGCCGAGGACGACGGCCCGTGCCGAGAAGAGCATGATGAAAATCAGCGGACTGGCCATAACCAGCAGCACAAAGCCGACTGGACCGCCGCCGATCGCCAATGCGGCAAGCAGTCCCATGATCGCCAGGACCCGGATCAACCAATGGTCATGTTTCATGACGGCCCCTCCTCCGCAGGAAATGGGGACACGTTGACAATGCGGGTACGCGGAGGCGTCCGCCAGGGAGCTAGGGCTCCACTCGACCGGGCCGAAGGTCAGGACTTTCCTCGCGGTCCCGACATGGCAGAAATGCCGTCACCGCAAGGGCGCGCCCGCGTGACGAGCCAATCGGCCGCCACGACGGCTGACGACGGTGGTGTACTCGATCGCATGAGTCTTTCCGACGGGGACGTTGCCGCATTGGCCCGCCAGGCAGTGGACCGACGTGATCCCGACATGGACGTCAACATCGCGCCGGCCGATCCGGTCGACCCCTACCGTCGAGGCGCCGCAGCATGGACGGTGTCGGCGGGCGGACACAGCAGCTACATCAGTTCCGCCATGAGTGCGGATGAGGCCTTGACCAGACTCGTCGCAGATCTCACCTGATCCCGGCGGCCGCTGTATCTCGAGGACGCCGGTCCGGGCCGAACACAAAGCCGAGGGGCCGCTGACTGCGCGGCCCCTCGGACTTTGCGTGGTTCGTGGATCAGGCGTTGATCAGTTCCTGAGCGGGAGCGTCCGGCGACGTGGTCCGACGCGGGCGAGTGGACGAAGCCGAGCGCGCCGAGCACCGCCATGACCGCGGCACCGATGAAGGCGACGATCGAGCCGATCAGGGCCAGGTTGCCCATCGTGTCGAAGGCATAGGCGTTGAGCAGCAGGCCGCGCAGCGTCTCGCCGCGGAATACCGTCTGGACCTGGCCGGCGAGCTTCTGGTCGTCCGGGTTCGCCAGCGACTTGGCC
Organism: uncultured Actinomycetota bacterium; assembly: GCA_963709985.1. Classification (GTDB taxonomy): domain Bacteria; phylum Actinomycetota; class Actinomycetes; order Mycobacteriales; family Jatrophihabitantaceae; genus DASXRA01. Next base: position 227,193 of record CAVPYQ010000029.1, on the reverse strand, counting down.
GACAGCTGCGCGTAGGTCTGCCCGCCGGAGATCCCTTCGAGGTGCACGGCGATGAAGTGGTCGGCGTAGGCCTTGGCCTGTGCCCCGGTGACGAGCTGCTGCCCGGCGTAGCGGTTGAGGTACGGGCCGATCTCCTTGCTGGCCAGTCCCTCGCTGCCCTTGGGCGGGAAGTAGATCTTCTGCGCGGCGAGTTGGCTGTGGACCTCGTTGTGCACGTACGAGTGCGCCCAGCTCAGCAGCACGCCGGCGATGAGCAGTACCCCGGCGATGACCACGCCACCGGCAGCGAGCAGACGATCGAGTGTCTTGCGGTTCATTGTTGACTCCTTCGGAAAACTGGTTGTTGAGATGTCAACAGGGAACCTAGGTTTTCGCGACCCTGCGCCAATACGGCTGAAAGTCCCATGTCAGCCGGCCCGTAGGTCATTACAAACCAGGCCGAGTTGCCGCCGAAGTTGGGACCGGGAATGTGCGGCGAACCGCGTCCAATCAGGCTGACGGCAAAAGCAGTGCGCGTTCGCGGCCGAAGGAGGCGAATGACATCTCAACCCAGCGCCGCGAACGCGCACCGCAGTCAGCATTCATGAACTTCTGGCCTGAGCACACGGGCACAACGACCCGCGAAGTCTGTGGTCCCTGGACCCGAGTCGCCCGCCCCATAGCGATCGGCTGCTGTCGCCAACAGAGTCGTTGGACCCATGAGGTCACGACCAGCCGCACGAGGATCTGCGGGGGCACCGACGCTGGGGACGAGGGTGGGCTCAGTATCGTGCGATGTGATGTCTGCGCGCGTCGGTAGACCAGCGTCGAAGGGGTAGTGATGGCGAGCGGAACGAATCCGGCTACGAATCCCGTCCCAAGTCCACGGGTCCAGCGGGCACCCGCTTCGACCGTTCGGCGGCGGAACGCGCTCTAGCGGTGGCCGTCCGTGCGCCGTCGATCCACAACACCCAGCCGTGGCGGTGGCGACTCGACGGGGACGGGCTGGTGCTGCTGGCCGATCGGTCCCGGCAGTTGGCCGTAGCGGATCCGGACGGCCATTCGATGTTGATCAGTTGCGGCGCCGCCTTGCACTTGACCGAACTGGCATTGCAGGCCGATGGCTGGTCGATCCGCACCACGTTGCTCACCGACCCGGCCGAGCCGGACGCACTTGCCCGGCTCGAACCGGTCGGGCGCGGCGAGCCGGACGGGCAGATCACCGCTCAGGTCGAAGCGGCGCTGCGACGGCGCAGTGACCGCCGCCCGTTCGCGTCCCGGGAGGTGGCCGCCGACACGATCGAGGTGCTGCGCGAGGCCAGCGGGGAATCCGGCGTGCGGGTTGACTTCCCGATCCGTGAGGACCAGCGCATCGATCTCGCCGTGGCCGTGAGCTGGGCCGACCGCGTCGAACGCGATGATGCGGCCTACGTCGCCGAGATGCAGACGTGGCTGCGTGATCCGGAGGTGCATGCCGTGGCCGACGGGGTACCGCTCGAGTCGATTCCGCACGTCCCCGCCGACCAGCCTCGCCACACGGACGTTCCGCTGCGCGACTTCGAGATCGGCGTCAGCGGACGCCAACTGATCGAGCGCGATGTCGACGAGCAGCCACTGATCGGGGTCATCTTCACCGATGCCGACACCGCAACCGACCATCTGCGCTCCGGCGAGGTCATGATGCGTCTGATGATCCGGGCCGAACTGCTCGGCCTGGCAACCTGCCCGCTGAGCCAGGCCGTCGATTTCGCGGCCTTCCGTACCCGGGTGCAGGGCTTGATGGGGTGGGTCGGTTACCCGCAGATGATGCTGCGCATCGGCTATCCGAGTGCCCCGTTGACCGACCTGCCACGCACGCCGCGGCGCGAGCCGGCGGCCGTGTTGCAGGTAGCCGCCAACGCCTGACCCGGCGGAGCCGCCGACTTCCGTCGCGGCGACAGCGCTGTCCACTGTGGACAGCGGGTCTCGAATGCCACCCCGCTGCTACGGCGCCGGTTCGGAGTCACCTTCAATAGGTAGCAGTATGTCTATGGGTTCAATAGAGTTTACCGGATGATGGGGGGACGGAAGCGCCCAGCGAAGGAGACACGCACGTGACCATCCTCGACGAGGTACTACAGGCCAACGAGCAGTACGCCGCAACATTCGGGGCCAAGGCCGAACTCGCCCTCCCGCCGGCACGACACTTCGCGATCCTCACGTGCATGGATGCTCGACTCGATCCGGCCAAGTATGCGGGGCTTAGTGAGGGCGACGCGCACGTCATCCGAAATGCCGGTGCCGGGCAAGCGACGACGCAATCCGCTCGCTCGTCATCTCCTACAAGTTGCTCGGTACTTCCGAATGGTTCGTCATCCACCACACGAACTGCGGCATGGAGTTCTTCACCGACGAGGTGATGCGCGGCCTGCTGGCCAGCAGCCTGGAGACTGCCCAACTGGGCGCGGACGGCTTCGTCGACGTGGGCGCCGGACCCGGTTCCGCGGAGGGCAACTACATCGACTGGCTCACGATCAACGACAACGCCCGCAGTGTGACCGAGGACGTTACGAGGATTCGCACGCATCCGCTGGTGCCGGGCGCGATCCCGATCTACGGCTACATCTACGACGTGACGACGGGGCGGCTGGTCGAGGTGGCAGAGGCCACGAAGGCCGGGCAGCCAACCTGACCCGACCCACCAAGCCGCCAGTTCGTCCGCACAGTCCACAGTGGACGGACCGGCGCCGCGCGGCTAAACCGCCGGATTCGGTGACGCGAAGATGACGGGCGGCTCGGCCAGCCCGGACAGAGCCGCGTAGTTGCGTACGCGGACCAGCATCTGCTCGCTGAGTGGCTCGCCGCGGGTCGCCAGCAGGAGACCCTGGCTGCTGCGCAGGTCGGCCGCCATGACCGCTCCGACGTACAAGCTCGCCACGTCGACCTCGCAAGTCGACGTCTCCTCCGGTACCGAGGCGATGGCATGCAGGGCGTCCAGGATGCACATGTCGTGGTGTGGGCGTTGGCCCAGCAGTTCGAGCGCGTCCGGCCGGGCCAGGCCGCGGGCAAGAGCAGTGTCGTATTCGCGGACGGCCTGCAGGATCTGGCCGGGCAGGCTCTGCTGCGGCCGCGACCCGAACGGGCCGTTCACGGACTGCTGCTCGCGAACGATCTCGCGCACCCCATCCAGGCGCGGGATCCGGCGCAGCACGTCATCGGCCAGCAGCGGTAGCTGGTCGAGCATGTCGGCGATCGCCTGATCGGCGCATGCACCCCGTGACAACGCGTCCAGCGCTTGTTCGGGCAGGGTCACCATGCCGATCTCGCCGAGTTGTGCCGCGACCTCGACCTGCCAAGAGTCGGGCAGTTGCAGTTCGGCCGTCATCGCGGCGCTCAGGCGACGCAACCTGCTTGCCCGCGCGAAGGCAACGGGCTCGGCCATTGCCAGCGTCTCGACGAGCGCCTCGACCGCGCCGCGAAGCGTCTTGTCGAGCAACTCGCGCCGATCGACGACCAGCTGATGCTGTTCCAGCGCCGCGGTAGAGGGCAGCTCGCAGATCGTCAGCCGAGCAAGGCTTCGTCAGGAACCGGAAGATGTTTCCCTCGTTGACCGCGGACATTGCGCTTTGCATATCGGCGAAGCCGGTGAGCAGCAGCCGGGTTGTCTCGGGGCTTACCGTCCGGGCGTGCTTGAGCAGCGCCGCGCCGTCCATCTCCGGCATCCGCATGTCCGAGACGATTGCCGCATAAGGACCCGCGCCGTCATGCGCGCTCTGTTCGAGCAGGCCGGCCGCGGTCAGTGGCGAGGTGACCAGTTCTGGCTGCACGAAGCCACGCACCAGCCGGGCCAACCCGTGCAGGACGTTCTCCTCGTCGTCGACGAACAGCACGCGGGGAAGGTCATCAGGCATCTGGGTTCACCCCGGCGGGCACGAGGGCGCTAGCGTCGTCGTCGTCCCGACGGCAGCTGACGGTTGCCTCCGCGGTGGCCACGGCGGCGACGATGGGGTCCGGGTCGTCGGCGGCATCGGGGTCGTGGTGCCGCGCCACCGGCTCGATGAGGGCCAGCGGCAGGCCCCACAGTTGAAGCAGATAGGCGCCGAGATCGGCGTGCGTTGCCTCGAGGATCTCGCGCTCAGCCACGATCACCGGTTCGCCTTGCGCGATCTGCAGATCGTGGACGCGCCGGAACAGCGCGGGCGCCGATGCGGCCAGGGCCAGCCGGCCGACGTCGTGCAGCATGCCGGCGGCGAACGCGTCGAGTCTGCGGTCCGGGGGCACCAGTTCGCGGGCCACGGCAGCGACGGCGAGGCTGTGGTCGTTGATCTCCTCGATAGCGGCGGCCAGATCGGGCGTCGTCGCGCCGAGACCCTTCGCCATTTCGCTCGCGAGCACGATGCCGCGGACCGGCGTGAGGCCGAGGAACGTGATCGCATCGCGCACTGTCGTGACGCGTCGAGCCAGCCCGAAGAACGCCGAATTGACCAGTTGCAGCATTTTCGCCGACGCTCCGGCGTCCTGCTCGATGACCCCGGCAACCGATGCCGCGCAGGCGTCAGGCTCGGCGAGTGCGGCGTTGATCGCCAGGAATGCGTGCGGCGCACTCGGGAGGGTCTCGATGCCGCCGAGCAGCCGGCGCAACTCCGGCCGGGACAGGCGATCGGCCAGGTTGCACGCGATACGCAATGCCGACGTCAAGGTGTCTGCGTCGCACGGTTTGCTCAGGTACTGGTGCGCGACCGACGAACTGCGCAGCGACGCAGACTGGCTCGAATAACCCGACAGCACGATGCGAACGGTCTGTGGCCAGCGGTCCTGAACCTCGCCGAGCAGGGACGCACCGTCCATTCCGGGCATCATCATGTCCGTAACGATCACGTCGACCGGTTCGGTGGCGAGCAGCTCCAGAGCGGCCTCGGCGCTGGTCAGGAAGGTCATTCGCCGCTCGGTGCGTCCGGCCCGCAGCAGGCGGCGCAGACCGTCGAGCAAGGCCGGTTCGTCGTCGACGAAAACGACATGTCGGCGGACGGGTGGCATCGCGGCAGTCACGGCGTTCCTCTCTCAGCGCCGGCCTGCGGGCATGGAGTCGTTCGGGCGCTACAAGTCGCATCGGCAGGGGGTGCCTGATCTTGAGGTCGCGAGTCCCTGGCGTGTGCCGAGTCTGCGTTTTCGAAAGCCGCCGGGGCGTAGCTCAACCCCCGGCGGATCCCCGGCGGGCCTGTTCGACGATGCTCATGGCCATCACGGACAGATTGACGCCATCTGCGGCGGCAAGGTTCAGCAGCCGGTCATAGGCGTCCGACATGGAAAGGCGCTCGCGGTAGGCGATGACGCCTTTGGCCTGCTCGATGACGTGCCGGCTGGACAGTGCCGCCCCGGTGCGCTCGCCGAGTTGCGTGGTGGTGATGTGCCCGGCGTGCACGATCGCGATCGTGGCGATGTCGCTGTAACCCTGGATGAGTGGCCCGAGGTCGGCGGTGTCGCGATCGGTGTTCCAGAACAGGTTGAGCGCGCCGAAGGTCTGGCCCTGCCACCGCATCGGTGTCGCGTGCAGTGCGGCGAACCCGGCCGAGCGAATCGCGACGGCGAGGGCCGGCCACCGTTCCGAGGTGGCTGCATAAGTAGGCGACACGACGGATTCGCCGAGGCGGACGGCGTCCACACATGGTCCGGCGTCGGCCTGGAGTTGGAACAGTTCGAGCTCTTCGGCGCGATGGGAGATGGCGGTGAGTAGTTCCAGATCGCCACGCGGACTGGCGATGACCAGACCGGCACCGTCGGCGGCGACGGCCTGGGTGGCGTCGAGCAGCAAACGGGTGATGACGCCGATGGCGTCGTCGCTGCTGACCAGGCTCGCCACGGCCGTGGTGAATGCGGCGCTTGGATTGGCCGCAGTATCAAAGGGATTCACTGGAGTCACTCCCGAAGTCGAGGCGCCCGGCGATGACCTGCGCGGCAATGTCCTGCAGGGTGGCGTCATGGGCAAATGCGTGCGCCCGCAAGATGGCGAGTGCGTCACTTGCCGGGACGCGCAGCTGGGCGATGACCATGCCGGTCGCCTGATGGATCTCGGCACGGTTTGACCACGGTCCGGCGTCTTCTATGTAGTCGGGCGCCGGCGCGTCAGCGATCAGCGCAGCACCGATCGCATCGGCGAGGAACTGCGCGCCGTCGAGCGGCGGGACCGTGGCGACGGGATCGAACTGGTGCAGGCTGAGCACGCCGATGACTTCGACCTGTGAACGGATCGGCAGCGCGTGGATGGTGAGCACGCCGATCGAGCGCCGCGCGGCGTCGGTGAACTCCGCCCATCGTCGCTCGTTCTCGTCGAGTCGAGTGATGACTGGTTCCCCCGTTGTGAATGCCTCGTGGCTTGGCCCCTCGCCGGTTACTTCCTGGAGATCTTCGAGTCGGGCGGCGGCCGGGTCCGTGGTCCACAGCGTGATGCGCTGCAGGGTCGTGTTGTGCAGGGTGATCGCCGTGCCGTCGACGCGCAGCAAGCGGCGGCAGGCATCGGCAAGGCGTTCGGGCAGGCTGTGGCGGCGGTCGCCCGCGGCGACCAGCCGGGCCAGCCGGGCCAGCATCTCGGCCTTGTCGGTCAGATCCGCAGGAGGCTGCTGGGGCAGCCCCCGCTCGTCGGTGTTGTCGGGAGGCCAGCGGTCTTGTCGGCCGTCGCCGCCGTGACTCGAAGACACGCTGCAGACGCTACGCGCATGGTCGCGATCGGCGGGTAGCTCCGCAAGCGTTCCCTTTGGCTGCGCGTTGCGGTGGTGAGTCACCACAGTCAGCGCAGGTGCCAGATTGGGGGACGGACGTTCCCGGAAAGTGATGCGCCAACCGGACGCGGTATTTCGGTATTTGGCTGTCTGCACGATTCTCCGGGTGCGCGTAATGGGCGCTGTAGACGACTATTTGCAGGTCGCACACGAGTTCTTTTCTTTAGTTGGATACCCGCGATTCTCTGCGCACTTGGCGTTATAGTCGAGGTGGTTGAAGCACAGCCTTCTGGAATTCTCGAAAAAACGCGTGCTTTCGACCGTCCGTCGAGTTGGACCGGGCACGCGCCATTCTCATACGGGGGCCCCGCATGTCCAAGGTGGTGACGGGTACCCGGTCAAGGCACGCAACTGTGGTCAGCGACGGCACGCCACGAGACCTGCACGTCATGGCCGTGCTGGACGACTCAACCGGCGCCACGCTGCAGATGCGCGGCGACCTGGATCTGGCCGGCTCGGCCGTCCTCGCTGAGGTTCTGCACGGGCATCTCGCACGCGGTGATCGGTTCGTGCGCGCTGACCTGTCCGGTGTGGGGTTTCTGGACTGCACTGGCCTGAAGATTCTTGTGCGGGCGCACAACGACTTTCTCGCCGCCGGGGGCGCGCTCACCCTGACCGGTGTGGGCGGCCAGTCGGCCCGGATACTTGCGCTGACCGAACTTGATCGGGCCTTGCTCATGGCGGACGCACCGGCCGATCGCGGATCAGACCACGTGGCGGATAACCGCCCGGCCCAGATCAGGTCTTGTGGTCAGCCGCGGCAATTGGCTCCTCGCCGGATTCAGTAATCCGCAACGCGAGTTCACGCAACTTCATATGCGATTCCTGCGATACCGTCACCATGCTGTCGAATGCCTGCTTGGGTGATAGCCGGTGGCGTTCCATGAGGATTCCGACCGCCTGGCCGATCACCTGTCTGCTCTCAATTGCGCGGTGCAAGTTGGTGAGCTTATCGGCATATGCGGCGGCAATAGCCGCGCGGGCGGCGAATACCGGGACCACCAGCTCGCCCGCCGCGTCGAATGCATTCGGCTCGCTGGCATAAAGGCTCAGCACGCCCGGCTTCTTGCGAGGCATCGGCAACGGGCAGGCAAGCACTGAGCGGACCCCTACCTCGGCCGCCCGAAGCCCGAACTCCTTCCAGGTCGGGTCGGTCGGCAGGTCGTCGACGCGAAGGGTGCGTCCCTCGGTGATGACGTGATGGGACGGGCCGTGTCCCAATGCCCGCTCGATGTCGCCGACGGCGACGGCGGCGTCGCCCGCTGCGACGATCGTTTTCAACTCCCCGTCGGAGACCAGTGCTATGCCGGCATCCTCGGCGCCGGGCATCAGCCGGGTGGCTACCTGCAGGAGCTGCTCGAGTAGCTGTTCGGGCGAGGCGTCCCGATCGAGTTCGGCGGCGAGATCGGCCCGTACCAGCGTCAGCAGATGCACGATCGACTCGACGGTGAGCTCGTCGCGGTCGAACGGCTCGTCACTACGGGCCTCGGCCCCGCGTGCGGAGTGGGCGTCGCGTGCAGCGTGCGGGGCTCGACTGTCGGCCGACCTGACTATCTGATGAGGCCGTGGCGTCAAGACGCCCGGAAACTCACTCGCCATCACATTCACCCCGCACCAACGATCTTTGGGTCCTATTGCTCGCCAATATGGTTGGCGCTGATGGGCGCCAACAGCCAAAAGGTAGAACCCGTTTAGGGATCGCGCAAGGGTTGTGGAAGTTAGCGACAACGTAAGAAGATGTGTCGGTTAGAGTTCCGGGCCAAACGGCGGGATAGCTGCGTACTGGTGATGGCTAGCGACAACACGGCAGGGGTCTACAGCATCGGCGCGGTGGCCAAGATGCTTGGCATTTCCGCGCAGACCCTGCGCGCGTGGGAGGACCGTTACAAGCTGATCATTCCTACCCGAAGCGATGGCGGTCAGCGGATCTACAGCCGTGATGACGTCGAGCAACTGCGGTTCGTCCAGGAACAAATCGAGATGGGTCTGCAGTCGGCCGACGCCCATCGACTCCTGGCCGAACGCGCACGCGATCGCGCTGCGAGCCGGGCGACGAGCCGGGGCATACCCAGGAGGTCGCGGACTCACGGATCTCGATCCTGCTCGCCGAGCGTGATCCCTTCGCCGCCGAGTTCGCCGACTTCTTCCTGCGGACGGAGGGCTATCGAGTGCGCGTCGTGCTGGACGTGATGCACGCTAGGCAAATGCTCGATGACGATCCGCCCGACGTGCTCATCGTCGACCTGATGATCTCCGGTGGCGCTGGCTTGGCGTTGTGCAGCAGTGTGCGGGATCGATCGTCGCTTCCCGTTCTCGCCGTCTCGCCGCTCGACTCGCGCGATCAGGCATTGGAGGCCGGCGTCGACGCGTTCTTGCAGAAGCCGCTGGATCCGCTGCAATTCGTCTCGACGGTGCGTGACCTGCTCGGGACCAGCGCATACCTGCGCCGGCGCGCGGCACCGGAGTCGATTCGGTGACCGACCGACTCGCAAGCGGCTCCGATCGTCTCGACGCCGTGCTCGGCGGTGGCCTGCCGCGTAACGGCATCACCTTGGTCGTCGGGCGGCCGGGAACCGGCAAGACGATTCTCGCCCAGCAATATCTCTTCCATAACGCCACGGCCGACCGCCCGGCCCTCTACCTGTCCACGGTCTCCGAGCCACTCGAGAAGATGCTGCGCTTCGGCGAGTCTCTCGACTATTTCGACACATCCGCGCTGGGCACCAGCGTCATGTACGAAGACCTTGGCCAGCAGTTGAACGACGACGGCCTGCCCGGTGTGCTGTCCCGCGTCGTTGAGCTGATCAAACAGCGACGTCCTGGCTTGATGGTGATCGACAGTTTCAAGGCGCTGAAGGACTACGCGCCTGATGCGGAATCCTTGCGCCGCTTCCTGCACGAACTGGCCGGCCGGTTGTCGGCCCTGCCGATCAGTTCGTTCTGGGTCGGGGAGTACGACGCCACCCTCGCCACGGATGCGCCCGAGTTCGCCGTCGCCGACGCCATCTTGTCGTTGAGCACCGACCGCAGCGCCGAGCGCGAGAGCCGGGTACTGCAGGTTCTCAAGTTGCGGGGCAGTGGATTCCTGACCGGCAAGCACACGTATCGCCTGTCCAGCAAGGGTATTGACATATATCCACGGCTGGCCGATCCGGTCGACCAGGCCAGTTACGGCGAGGCTCCGGAGCGCATGACCTCGGGAGTGCCCGCGCTCGACGCGATGCTCGCCGACGGCTACTGGCGCGGCGCATCGACGCTGGTCGCCGGGCCCTCGGGAGTCGGAAAGACGCTGCTGGCACTGCACTTCGTCTTCGCCGGCGCGCAACGCGGGGAGACCGGCCTCATCGCAACGTTCCAAGAGAATCCGGTCCAACTCGAGCGGATCCTGCACGGGTTTTCCTGGTCGCTCAAAGATCCCGGTGTCGAACTCATGTATCGCACGCCGGTCGACCTGTATCTCGACGAATGGGTGTACGACTTCTTCGACACGCTCGAACGCACTGGTGCGAGACAGGGTCGCGATCGACAGCCTCGGCGACCTCCGGGCGGCGTGCGGGGACGAACTCCGATTTCGCGAGTACGTCTACTCGTTGCTGCAACGGTGTGCTCGCGCAAACATCAGCGTGACCATGACCCAGGAGGTCCCCGATCTGTTCGGGGTGACTCGCCTTTCCGAGTACGGCATCTCGCACCTGTCCGACAACGTGATATTGCTGCAGTTCCTGCGCGGAGAATCCGAACTCAAGCGCGCGATCACCGTGCTCAAGACCCGCGGCAGCGCGCACGACCAGCAACTTCGCCAGTGCAACATCGGCCCCGACGGGATAACGCTGGGCGGCCAATTCGAGGTGGGCCAAAGCCTGATGTGAGCCCGCTCGGACGACGCGGCTGGCTACCCTGCGGTCATGAGCGACACCGGAATCCGCCCGCGCCGCGGCAACCGTTCGTGGTCGGTGACGGCAGCCACGATCGGTGAAGCGTGGCTGCGCGTCGCAGCTGAAATCATGAGCGCGGGAACCGACAGTCGCTACGACGGGTTGGCGATTCGCGAGTTGCTCATGGTGACCGTCGAGGTCGCCGAACCGGATCCGGCCGATCCACTCATCGATCGCTACGGCGATCCCGAACGGCTCGCGTGGATGCGCGCGAACTTCGCCGATCAGGCGCGGGTAGCAGCACTCGACGACGCAGACAGCTACGCGACCCGGCTCTACGACTACGCGCGAAGTGGCAGAGACCAGATCGAGTGGGTCACCGAGAGGCTGCGCGCAGATCCGCTGTCGCGCTCGGCCACGATCACCACGTTCCAACCGCTCACCGACACCGGTTACATCCCCTGCGTGAGCCTGCTGGACTTCTTCCGAGTCGACGGCCGGCTCGAACTGACCGTGTACGCGCACAGCATCGATTTCGGGGCGAAGGGCTACGCGAACCTGGTCGAACTCGCCGCGCTGCAACGCGATGTCGCTGACGGTCTGTCTACCCCCGTCGGCACGCTGACCATGATCGTCAAGTCGGCACACGTCTACGCATCCGAAGACGCCTATATGACCAACGTGCTCCGCGCGTACCGGGCCTGATTTGGTCGCCGCGTGCTGATGGGCAATGCTGCCAGCCATGGCGGTGGTGTGGGCCCTGGGCTTCATGGGCGCGGTCGGCCTGATCGGGGCGATCGGACTGTTCAGTCAGGCGTGGCAAGCCCGGCGTGGCACCGTGGTTTCGGGCACCGTCGTCGCGATCGAGACCAAGCGCTCGATGCGAGGCAGCGGCGCCGGGACGCGGTCGATCACCTACGCCCCGGTCGTCGAGTACCGCGACAATCTCGCGACGCTGCATCGAGTCACGGCAAGCCTCAGCGGCACCCGCCGCCCCGAGGTCGGCGCGACTGTGCAGGTGTCCTACCGTCCAGACCGTCCGGACAAGGCCATCGTGATGGAACTGCCCGGCCAGGCCGTCGCCAAATGGGTGTTCCTCGTCGTCGGCCTCGCCTGCGCGATTGGGGCAATCATCGTCGCCACCCACTGAGTCGCCACCCACTGAGTCGCCACCCACTGAGTCGCCACCCCACTCATAGACCGCTCGGCCGTGACATCAGATTGTCGGTGTGGTCTGGTTGGTTATGGACATGGTGGATTTCGCGACGGCCCGGTCATCTCCCTGGTCCGCGATGAGTTTCGGGCCGCGCAATCGTCCTAGCTGCAAAGTCAGCCGACTGTTGGGAGCGCGCCGATGAGCGACGTACGGGTTCTGGTCGGCACCCGCAAGGGTGCATTCATCCTCACTTCGGACGAGCAACGCCAGAACTGGGAAGTGGACGGGCCGCATTTCCCGGGCTGGGAGGTGTACCACGTGGCCGGCTCGCCGGTAGACCCCGGCCGGTTGTACGCGTCCCAGTCGACGAGTTGGTTCGGCCAGTTGATCCAGCGCTCCGACGACGGTGGCAAGACGTGGGAACCGGTCGGCAACGAGTTCAGCTACGCGGGCGTGCCGGGAACACATCAGTGGTACGACGGCACGCCGCACCCGTGGGAGTTCGCGCGGGTCTGGCATCTGGAGCCGTCACCGGTCGATCGCGACACCGTGTACGCCGGCGTCGAGGACGCAGCCCTGTTCCGTTCGACGGACGGCGGCACGACCTGGCAGGAGATTCGGGGCCTGCGCGAGCACGGCTCGGGCGCGCACTGGCAACCCGGCGCGGGCGGGATGTGCCTGCACACGATCATCCTCGACCCGGAGAATTCCGAACGGATAATCGTGGCCATCTCCGCGGCCGGGGTATTTCGGACCGACGACGGGGGCGCCTCGTGGCAGCCGGTCAACAAGGGCCTGCTCTCGGACGGCATCCCGTCGCCCGCCGCCGAGGTCGGGCACTGCGTCCACAACCTGGCGATGCATCCGTCCCGGCCGCAGACGCTGTTCATGCAGAAGCACTGGGACGTCATGCGCAGTGACGACGCCGGCGACAGCTGGGACGAGGTCAGCGGCGACCTGCCGACCGACTTCGGCTTCCCGATCAGCGTGCACGCCCACGAGCCGGAGACGGTGTACGTCGTCCCGATCACCAGCGACTCGCACCACTTCCCGCCCGAGGGCAAGCTGCGCGTCTACCGCAGCCGCACCGGCGGGACGACCTGGGAGGCGCTGACCAACGGGCTGCCGCAGGAGAACTGCTACGTCAACGTGTTGCGCGATGCGATGGCCGTCGACTCGATGCCTGAGTGCGGCGTCTACTTCGGCACGACCGGCGGCCAGGTGTACGCGTCGCCCGACTCCGGTGACACGTGGGCGCCCATCGTTCGCGACCTGCCGGCGGTGCTGTCCGTCGAAGTCCAGACGCTGTCATGATCCGCATCGTGCTGCCCGCGCACCTGCGCCAACTCGCGCACTGCGATCGCGAGATACAGGTGGAGTCTGCGGCCACCCAGCGCGCCGTGCTTGACGCGCTCGAACGGCAGTATCCGGCGCTGCGCGGCACTCTGCGCGACCCGGGCACTGGCCAGCGCCGCGCGTTCGTGCGGTTCTTCGCCTGCGAGCAGGACCTATCGCATGATCCGCCGGACGCGCCGCTGCCCGACGCGGTCGCGCAGGGAACGGAGCCGTTGCTCGTCGTGGGAGCGATGGCCGGCGGCTGATCGCCGACCGCGGCCGCTCAGCCGGTTCGCGCCACCGGCACGCGGCTCGTGGTGCCGGCGTCCTCGAAGAGGCCGACGAACAGGAGAATGAACAGCAGCACCGATGAGATGCCGAATACCGGAAGGGCAAGCGAGAGCGGATCGACACCGCCGGGCGAGACGTCGGTTGCCATCTTCGGTGTGATCACGGCTGCGGCCATGCCGGTGTAGTGCATGCCGCAGACGCCGATGCCCATGGCAACCGATGCCGCCAGGATCGCCCAGATCTTGGTCAGCGTGAACGCGAAGAACAACGCGACCGAGGCGGCAGCAACGGCGATCACCAGCGACAGCAGGACGAGCCCGATTCGGTACGTGAGCGTGGCGTTCATCCGCATCGCCGACATGCCGAGGTAATGCATGCCCGCAACGCCAAGGCCGGTGATCGTTCCGGCGCCGAGGTAGCGATTGAGCGTCGGCTGGCCTTGCCCGGCCACGTAGAGCCCGATCCCCGAGGCGGCAACCGCGACGACGAGTGAGGCCAAGGTGCGACTCGTGTCGAAGGCGAAGTGCACGTCGCTCTGATAGGCGACCATGCCGATGAAGTGCATCGACCAGATCGCACCGCCGCCGATCGACAGGGCGGCCGCGGCCAGCCAGCCGAACGCCGCGAGTCCGGTGCGGCGCCGCGCATGGCGGGCGCTCTGCAGCCCGGTCAGCGAGCCGAATACCGAGATCACGAACGACAAGGCGACCAGGGTGGGATCGAATGACATTGCACTCGAACCCATTCCCGCCATTTCCGGCGATATGGCGATCACCATTGGCAAAGCCCCCGCAGTTTGCTCATTATCTGCTGCCCGGCCGAGCAGTGTCGACCATTCGAGCGGACTCGGACACACAAGTGCAAGAGGTTGAGCCGACTACATTCTGTGACGATGTGCGTCGGCGTGTTACCCGTAGCGGATATCTGCCCTGGCAACTATGTTGTCCCGGTAACTGCGGGCTCCAGAGCATCGCCCCATGCCGGTCGGCGGCGCCACGGTCCCGTTTTCGGGGGGCCAAAAGGTGGATTCACAGTTCTCACTCGGTGACAGATCGCAATCAACTGACGCCAATTGGCCAGCGCCGACAATTACCCGTACGTCACCAATGTCTGAATCCACCGCACCTGGATTCACCAGCGACCGCGATGATGTTCGTGGAAATAGTACGAAATCGTGGCCGCGTTCGGCCGACTTTCGGCGATGGGGCATTCGTCCGAAGTTGATCGCCGTGGTGATCATTCCGACTGTCGCCGCATTGCTACTCGGCGGCGTCAGCATGCGGTCGGCCCTGGGGGCCAGTGCCTCGTACTCGCGATTGGGCAGCCTGGCCGGCGCCTTGCCGGAGATCAACGACCTCGTGGATGCGCTGCAGAACGAGCGTGATCTCACCGCCGGCCTGCTCGCTGCCCGCACGCCGGCGAGCCTGGCCTCGCTGACCGACGCCCGCCGCCGCGTCGACGATGCCGTGACGGCAGTGCGCAATCGGGTGGTCGTCGTCGACACCTCTCGGGACCGGACGCTGTTGCGAAAGATCCAGAACGTGATTGCGAGCCTGGATGGGCTATCCGCGACGCGCCGGGGGATCGAATTGGGTGCGGCCGCCGCCGCGACTGTCTCGGCGAGCTACACGGCCATGATTCAGGGACTGATCGCGGTCAGTGGCGAACTGTCGGCGCAGAGCCACAACGGCGAAGTCGCACGCCGGGCGATCGGCCTGGACGCGTTGGCCGGCGCCAAGGAGGCGGCCTCCCGCCAACGCGCGACCCTGTACGGCGCGCTACAGGCCGGCGCCTTTCACGGCGGCGGCCTGACCGACTTCGTCGCCGCGAACGCCCGCCAGCAGGACGGAATCGCCACCTTCCTCGCCGACACGACGCCCGCCGGCCAAGACCAGTACCGCTCCGTCGTGTCCGGCGCGACGATCAATGCGGTCAACGACATCACGAACCAGGTGCTGCGTACGCAGTCCGCGAAGGGGCTCGTCGTGAGCCCGGCGCAGTGGCTCGCGGCGTCGTCGGACCAGATCTCGCGCATCGGCCGCGTCCAGACCGACCAGGTGTCGGCACTGGCTGACCGCATTCACTCGCTGAGCGCATCGGCGCGCCAGGGCGCGCTCGCCAGCGCCGGGATCATCTACCTGATCCTCGGTTTCGCGCTGCTCGCGACGCTGCTGGTCGCCCGATCGATTCTGCGGCCGCTGCAGAAGTTGCGGTCCGGGGCGCTGAGTGTGGCCTACGAGGAGTTGCCCGATTCCGTGCGTCAACTGCAAGACGGCGACGCGACGGGCAACGCGACCGAGGTCAAGCCGATCTTGGCCGAGCGCTACGACGAGATCGGTGAGGTCGCCCGCGCGTTCGACGCCGTGCACAGCGAGGCCTTGCACCTCGCGGGCGAGCAGGCGCTGATGCGCGGCAACGTCAGCAAGATGTTCATCAACCTGTCGCGGCGCAGCCAGAGCCTGGTCGAACGTCAACTCCGGCTCATCGACGAACTCGAGGCCACCGAGCAGGACGCCGACCAGTTGGCGAATCTGTTCCGTCTGGACCATCTGGCCACGCGCATGCGTCGCAATGACGAGAGCCTGCTGGTGCTCGCCGGGGCGGACGGCGGGCGCCGGCGCAACGACCGGGTGGCGATGGTCGACGTACTGCGAGCAGCTACCGCCGAGGTCGAGCAGTACTCGCGCGTCGCCGTCGATCCCGAGCCCGGCTGCTGGCTGGCCGGCACGGCGGCCAATGACGTCGTGCACCTGCTGGCCGAACTGATCGAGAACGCGACGACGTTCTCGTCGCCGAATACCAAGGTGTGGCTGCGCTCGACCAGTGTGGCCGCCACCGGCGAGGTGCTGATCGAGCTCGAGGACCAGGGCATCGGGATGAGCGCCGATGAGTTGGCGGCCGCCAACGAGCGACTCGCCACTGCCTCCACATTGGACGTCGCGATGTCGCCGCTGATGGGCCTGTTCGTCGTGGCGCGACTTGCTCAGCGGCACCGCATCCAGGTGCAGTTGCACGCGGCTCCGGCCGGTGGCGTGATCGCGCTGGTGCGCGTCCCGGCGGAACTTACGGTGATGCTGCCCGAGTTCGAGCATGCGATGGCGAACGGCGCGACCAGTCCCGAGTCGGACACCGTCTGGACGCCCGACATGGCCGAGTCGCCGATCTTCTTCACGCTGCAGTCGGAGTGGTTCACCCGCCGGATTCCGGACGGCAACGCGCTGGAGAACGGGGCGAAGGCCGTCCTGGCACTGGAGCCGACCTGGGAATCACCCGGCGATGAAGGCTGGCGCGCGGCCGCGGCGTTGGCCGGCCCGCAGGCGCAGCCCGACGAAGTCACCGAAGCCGGCCTGCCGGTGCGCCTGCCCGGGCGCAACCTCGTGCCCGGCTCGGTGTCGGCCCCGGCAGTGACTGGCGGAGCCTGGTCCGGCGGTGCAGACCGAGCCGAACCCGGCGCGCACGCTGTCGAGCTTCCAGGACGGCGTCCAACGAGCGCGCGCCGCGGCCGATCCTCCCGATGACCGTGGTCCGACCAGCCCCGACGATCAGGAGGCCTGAACGTGAGCCATCACTCCGCGGAGACCGTCGACCTCGGCTGGCTGATCGACAATCTCAGCCAACGGGTGCCCGACATCGCGCACGCAATCCTGGTCTCCGCCGACGGGCTTCCGCTTGCCAGTTCGGCCGGCTTCCCCGCCGAGCGGGCCGATCAACTCGCCGCCATCTCGGCCGGACTGAGCAGCCTCACCCAGGGGGCCGCGCGCTGTTTCGGGGCCGGTGAGGTTCGCCAGACGCTTGTCGAGATGGAGCAGGGCTACCTGTGCGTCATGTCGGTCAGCGAAGGATCATGCCTGGCGGCGCTGGCGAGTGCGACAAGTGATCTCGGCCAGGTGGGCTATGAGATGTCGTTACTGATCTCCCGGGTTGCCAGCGCGCTGACGCCTGCGCTGCGCGACGAGTTGTCCGGCGTTACCCGCTGACCGCATGTCCGCGGCATGAGCGCTCCCGGATCGACACCCGAGCCGATCGTGCGTCCCTATGCCCTGACCGGCGGCCGCACCCGGCCGCAGAACGCCTATCCGCTCGAGGCGCTCGTCGTCACCAGTTTCGCCGGCGAGCACCTCGAGGCCACCGCAACGCCGGAGGCGACGGCCATCTGCGATCTGTGCCGGCGTAGCCAGTCAGTAGCTGAAGTCGCCGCTCACCTCAAGTTGCCGCTCGGCGTTGCCCGGGTGCTGATCGGTGATCTCGTCGACGACGGGCTCGTCCTGGTACATGAACGCTCCGACGAGGCGCCCGATGGCGACCTTCTAGAAAGGGTCCTGGGTGGACTACGCAAGCTCTAGCTCATCTAGCACCGGCTCATCCCGCGCCGGCGGCTCGACCGCCAAGCTGGACAGCCGCCGGGCGACGACCTCGGTCAAGATCGTCGTCGCGGGCGGCTTCGGAGTCGGCAAGACGACCTTCATCGGCTCGGTGTCCGAGATCGTGCCGCTGACCACCGAGGCGGTGCTGACCGCGGCCGGTGCGCAGGTCGACGATCTCGCCGCGGTGCCCGACAAGCAGACGACAACCGTCGCGATGGATTTCGGACGGGTCTCCCTCGACGACGACCTGATCCTCTACCTGTTCGGGACGCCCGGCCAGCAACGGTTCTGGTTCATGTGGGACGACCTGATCCGCGGCGCGATCGGCGCCGTCGTCCTCATCGACACCCGGCGGCTGGCCGACAGCTTCGCCGCGATCGACTACTTCGAGAATCGCGGCCTGCCTTTCGTCGTCGGGTACAACCTGTTCGACGGCGCGCGGTCGCACGACATCGAGCAGGTGCGTGAGGCTCTCGCGCTGCGCAGCGAGGTACCGATCGTCACCTGCGACGCTCGCGACCGAGCCTCGACCAAGGCCACGCTGATAACGCTCGTGGAGCACGTGCTCGGCCTGCTCGCGAGCGCGCGCAGCTGAGCCCGGGGGCGCGGAGGCCCGGAGCGCGGGTGGCTGCGCTGCGGTCGCGGTTGGCCAGCCGGCGGTATGTCGTTCCGTCCTCGGGATTGCCTCGGCTGCGTGGGCTAGTGCTACCTGATTCGGTTCGTTGCTTGCCGGTCGGTCAGAACGGCGGTGGGTCGGGGTCGCTCATGCTGTCGTGGGGTAAGTGGGGTGGTCGTGATTGGTAATGGCGTTCAGCCGGGCTGGTCCAGTGCGATGTGTTGGTGTTGTCGTTTCGGCTGACTGTCCAGCCGGCGTGGTGTTTGGCGCGGTGGTGTCGGCGGCAGAGCGCCGTGATGTTTTCGCGGTTTGTCGGTCCGCCTTGGGCGGCGGGGGTTTGGTGGTCGAGGTCGCAGCGGTGGGCGGGGTGTCGGCAGTGGGGGAAGGTGCAGGTTTGGTCGCGGGTGATGACGAATGCCGCGAGGTCGGCAGGTGGGCGGTAGGTGGTGGTGCCGTAGTCGAGCAGTGTGTCGTCAACCGGGTCGGTGATCAGGCGGCGCCAGGTGCTGGTTTCGTCGGCGGCGATGCGTCGGGCGACGGATGCGGAGATGGGCCCGTGGCCGGCGAGCTCGGCGGGTTGCTGGTCGAGGTCGAGCAGGGTGGACAGCGGCGACGGTGACGTTGATGGTGGGGCGCATCCCGTGCGTGGTGGGCAGGTGCGGGTCGTGCAGGGCGGCCACGCCGAGGTCGACGAGGGCGTCGGCGCGGCGTTGATCGACGCTGCGCTCATCGTCGGCGGAGCTGACCTGGGCCAGCGCGTTGACCGCGGCCATCACCGCCGCCGCACCCTGAGCGGGCAGTAACGCCCAGAGTTCGGCCATGCCGTCATCGCGCGGGGTGACACAGACGCGGCGTTCTGCCATCGCCTGCCGGTGTTGTTCGTCGATGCGGCGGGGGTCGAGGGCGTGCACGGCGCGGGTCAGGCTGGCTTTGAACTCGGCCAGTGTCTGCTCACCGGCGCGGGGCAGCACCCGGGCCTCGACTGCGGCTGCGGTGTGCGCGTCGAGGGGGTAGCTGGCTTCGGCGAGGCTCATCGCGTGCAGGTAGGAGATGGCACCGGACTCGAGTGCGCCGCAGGGTGGCGGGCAACGACCCGGCCAGAGTCTCGGCGACGGTCAAGCGGCGCTGCGCGGTGATTGCAGACAGGCGCAACGCGCATCCGACCTCTTCGCGTACCCACCGATCATCGGAGTGGTCGGTGGCCGCCATGGCGGCCAGCAGACGTGTCTGGCGGGCAGTCAGCCAGGCCAGTTGACGTTCGATCGCGACCAGCGCATCCACCCGACCGCCGTGGGACAACGCCCCGTGTTCGAGCATCGACACCCCGCCCACCGACTCCGGACCCGGCGTCTCGACGGCGAGCCAGGCCGCGGCCTGGTCGGGGTCATCGGCGATCTCGGCCGCGCTCAACGGCGGCGGCGCGTCAACCGATCGATCGAACATGTGTACGACTCTAGTGGATCATGTTTCGGGCTGTCCAGCCAGAATTCCCTTACTTGTCAGGCATTTTACGGCCGACAATGCGAACGGCCCGCGAACGACCCCGAGTAACCGGCGCTCGACGGGCTGACGGGATCAGATGGCCTGGTCGAAGCTGAGCAGGCGTTCCGGGTCGTAGGCCTGTTTCACGCGCACCAGGCGGTTGTAGTTGCCGCCGTGGTACGCCTCGGCCCAGTCGGCCAGGTCCCGATCGGGAAAGTTCGGGTAGACGCGTCCTGATCCAAGGGGGTGCGCGATGTCCCACGACGCTCGCACCCACCGCGCCGCCATGTCCGATCCGGTCACCGAGTGCGTGGCCGCATGCTCCAGGAGGAACCGCTCCGCGCGATGGACAAACGCGGTCGCGTCTGCGGCCACCCGGTTGTAGGCGCCGCCCATGGGAGTGAAGTTGAGTTCCCGATGCCGGCCCGGCGGGACGTCGCGAACCAACGCTTCCAACAACTGGGTGATCACGTTTGGCGGCAGCGACCGGCGGAAGAACTCCGACTTGCTCAACACCGGCTCGGCCGCTTCGACCGGGTCGGCCGCTTCGACCGGGTCCGCGGCTTCGACCGGGTCGACCGCATCGACCGGGTCGGCCGCATCGACCGGGTCGCCGGCCGGCCGGCCGGCTGTGTCCCCTCCGGCTAGGCGCGATGGCTCGGCCGGATCCGGCTGAGTCGCCGGATCGAGCGGGTCGAACGAACGCTTGAGGTCGCGGTAGGGCAAGCCGGCCTGGATGGAGGACGCCGGCCGTGCGCCCACGAGTTTGATCAAATCGTCAAGCAGCGCAGTGGTGACCTCCGGTCGTGCCGAGCATCGCGCCGAAGAGGATTGCCGACAACCGACCGTCGGCGGCAACGGAAATCTTGAGGTTGGCGCTCATCTCGTCAGGCGCGTCCGGCGCCCATTCCTGCCAGGCGGCGACCACGGCCGCGGCATCGTCCGCGGGCCAGGTCAGGACGAACCGCGTCGCCTCCGGTGCCGGAACCGTGGCGAAGACCAGCGACGTCACCACACCGAACTGGCCACCTCCCGCGCCGCGAAGCGCCCAGAACAGATCCGGCGAGCAGTCCTTGTCGCAGCGGACGATCCGCCCGTCGGCGAGCACCACCTGCGCCGCGAGCAGGCGATCAGAGGTCAGGCCGTACCGGCGCCCCAGAATTCCCAGGCCGCCGCCGAGCGTGAGGCCGGCGATGCCGACGGTCGGCCCGCAGCCGGCCGGAAGGGTCAGCCCGTGCTCGTGCAGTGCGTCGTACACCTCTGCGAGACACGCCCCGGCGCCGATCGTCGCCACGCCGGTCGTCGATACCGAGACCGACCGCAGCGCGCGAAGATCGAGCACGATGCCGTCGGTCGACGAGCGGCCGGCGAAGCAGTGACCGCCGCCGCGCGGCGCCACGTGCAGGCCGGACCGGCGGGCAAACGCGAGGGTCGACGCGACGTCGTCCGCCGACGCGCAGCGCACCACGGCCTGCGGTCGGATGGGCCAGAACTGCGGCATGGCCGGCCGGCGGACGGCCTCGTAGCCAGGCGCACCCGGCTCGATCACCTCGCCGGTCAGCCCATTGCGTAAGGGAGCGAAGTCGGTCATCCCGTCAGGGCCTCCTGCTCGCCGGGGCGGACTGTCCCCGCAGACGCTAGAGAAGGCGCGTGGCCGGATGCTTGAACAGAACGCGCACCTACGCCCGGCGAGGCATCGCTGCTCAGTGTCTGGCAACCATCGCGATGATGATCACGGCAGCCGCGAGGGCCGTGATGACGGCCCAGCCCTGCCAGGTCTGCGGGCGCAGGCCGTAGCCGACGCGCTTGGGTCCGAACCACGGGCGGGACGAGTTCTTGCTCATGGGGCTTCCTGTTCTGTCGCGGTCAACAAGGTGCGTGCGGCCTCCGGGTCGGCGGTGCTGATCCGGATGTGCTCGCCGGTGCGTAACTGAAGCTGGAGGGTCGGCCCGGGCCGGACGGTCAGCCTGGTCGTCTTGCGATGAAACCGAACGCCGATGCCGAACACCTGTGGCCAGCGCAGGTTTGTGCTGTCGGCCGCTATGACCTCGTCCGCGGGCAGGGTGCGAACGCGCCGGTTCCACGGGCCGTGGCCGAGGACGAGGTTGCCGCCGCCGACGCTGAGCCGGGCCGTCGACTGGTCGGCGGCGGCGAGCAGTACGACGATCACCAGTACGGCGGTGAGCCACACCGGGGCGCGCGCCGTGGCCGCGATGATCCCGGCCGCGCCCGCGCAGACGATGCCGAGTCCGAGCGGGACCGGCCCGACGACAGTGCTGGTGTACGCCTGGCGCATCAGGAGTGGTCCTCCTCCAAAGTGGTGAGCAGCTTCGCGAGATCGCGGCTGGTGTAGCCGTGCTGGCGGCCGAGTTCGATGAGCTGGTGCGCGCACTCGGTCACTGACGCCAGCCCGCTGCCGGACGCGCGGACGCGTACGCCCCGGCCCCGGCGGAACTCGAGCAGATTCTCACTGCGCAGCCGCCGGTACGCGGCGAGCACGGTGTTCGCATTGACCTGGAGAACGGTGGCCAGCTCGCGAGCCGGAGGCAGCCGGTCGCCGTCTGCGAGTGTGCCGTCGGCGACACCTCGGCGGACGTTGGCCGCGATCTGCTCGTGCAACCCCTGCGAGCTGGTCGGATCGATGCTCCATTTCATGGTGCTAGTGACACTAGCACCATGGTTACGCGAGTGGTCAATCCGGATGACAGTGCTTCTACTGTCGAAACGTGACTTTCGACGAGGCGCAGGTCGCTCAGTTCGTCCGCGACGGCGCGATCAAGCTGCCCGCGGCGTTTCCGCGCAGTGTTGCCGACGAATGCCGTTCCCTGCTGTGGGAGTCGACCGGGTGCGACGAGGACGACCCGTCAACCTGGACGCGCCCGGTGATCCGGATCGACTACCGGGACGATCCGCCGTTTGCCGCCGCGGCAGCGACGCCGCGGCTGTGCGCCGCCTTCGATCAGCTCGCCGGTCCCGGTCGCTGGGCGGCACGCCGCAACCTCGGCACGTTTCCGATCCGGTTCCCGTCCGTCGATGATCCCGGCGATGCGGGCTGGCACAT
Source organism: uncultured Actinomycetota bacterium (assembly GCA_963709985.1). Lineage (GTDB taxonomy): Bacteria > Actinomycetota > Actinomycetes > Mycobacteriales > Jatrophihabitantaceae > DASXRA01. Next base: position 204,279 of record CAVPYQ010000029.1, on the reverse strand, counting down.
CGAGGCGAGCGGATACGACAAGGACGGCCGGCCCCGGGTCGACCTGGCCTCGAGGGGGCGGGTGCTGCTCATGCTGTTTCTGTTCAGCGAGGTCGGCCCGGACGACGCGCCCACCCGCGTTCGTCTCGGCAGTCATCGCGACGCGGCCGCGCTGCTGGCCGAGGCAGGCCCAGATGGAGCGGACTTCTTCGAGTTCGCCGGGCGTCTCGACGCCACGGCGCAGCTGCCCGAGATAGCGGCCACCGGCGAACCGGGTGACGTGTGGCTGTGCCACCCGTTCATCGTGCACGCCGCGCAACCACATCGCGGCACGCGGCCGAAGTTCATGGCCCAGCCGCCGTTGCCCGGCACCAGCGACATCGATCCGTACCGATCGCACGATCAGCTTTCACCGGTGGAGCAAGCGGTGGCGGCCGGCATCGCCGCGAAGCACATCGCTGCCTGAACACCGTGGCGCCGCCCGAATCCGATGTGCGACCCTCGCATCGTGCGCCCCACGTTGTTCGAGTTCGCCGGGGGAGAGCCCGCGTTTCTCGCGCTGGCTACGGCCCATCACGCGCGTTGCCTGCAGGACCCGGAGTTGAACCATCCGTTCTCGCATCCGGGCCAGCATCCCCAGCACGTCGAACGGCTCGCGGCCTACTGGGCCGAGGTCATGGGCGGGCCGCCGGTGTACTCGCAGTCGTGCGGCACCCAGTCGGCGTTGCTGTACATGCACTCGGGCACTGGCGACATGCGAGATCTGGGCCGCCGCTTCGTCGAATGCTTCATGCAGGCGGCCGACGACGCCGAACTGCCCGACGATCCCGAATTCCGCGCCGCGCTGCGCAGCTACATGCAATGGGCAGTAGCCGACGTGCTGGTCTACTCGCCCGTGGGCGCCGAAGTGCCGAGCGGCGTGGCCGTGCCGCACTGGTCCTGGGACGGTCGGCAAACCTAGGCCGCCTCGACCTGCTACCGCCGGCCGTCATCACCTAACTGCCGGGCGGACGCCGCCGAAAAGACTTACGCTGACGACGGCAATCGTTTGGCCAGTGCAATCGCGACAAGTCCCTACCGAAAGTGCTTACCGGTCGCGCCGACGTCGGCATCCGACGGGCGCGCAGGCGCCGAATCGCGCCGGGTTTCGTGTTTTGCGGGTCACAAGTACCCGGCCCGCTTAACTGCCTCTGCGGTCAGCCGAACTATCTATGAAGGCACGCGCCGTCGGCCTGCAGCCACGATTTGGGCGCGGCGTGATGTGTTCGTGGCAACGCTTGTCCGGCTGCCCTGCTGGGTAGTCATATCCAGATACGTCGGTAATTGGGAACAGGAGCACCGGTGAGCGGAACGCGCGTCGAGAGAGTTGTTGTCGGAATCAGCGGCAGCCTGGGCAACCTGGCCGCCCTGCACGCTGCGGTCGGGCAGGCCCAGCGATCCGGCGCGCAACTCGTCGCCGTGCTGGCGTGGAGCCCGGCGGGCGGTGAACTCACCTACCGTCGCTCGCCCTGTGCACCCCTTCTCGAACAGTGGCGTCAGCAGGCGGAGGACACGCTGCTCAACGCTTTCGCGGACGCGTTCGGCGGTCCGCCGCCCGGCGTGGCTATGCGCTCGATCATCGCGCGCGGCTTCGCGGGCTCGATCCTTGTCGAGGAGGCCTCGCAGCCCGGCGACCTGCTGGTCGTGGGGGCCGGGCGACGTGGACGCATCGCTCGACTGCGGCGCGGCTCGGTGAAGCGGCACTGCCTCGCCCACGCGCGCTGCCCCGTTCTGACGGTGCCGCAGCCGGACCTGATGAGCGAACTCGGCGCCGGCAACCGCGCCTGGCGCAAGCGCGAGGCACTGCGGCCGGTCGAGATCGAGCAGGGCGGACCGTTCAGCGAGCGGACGGTCTGAGCTCAGGGCGTAGGCAGGTCCGCCAGCCGGTCGGTCGGCTGGTCCGTCGGTCGTCGAACGACCACCAGGGCAAGGTCGTCGCGCGCGGTCTCCGGGCTGAAATCGCTGACCTTCTTCTCGACCGCGGCGGCTATCTGGTCCGCGCGCTGGCCGATCGCACTCATCACGACGTCGAGCAGTCCGGCGTCCTCGAGCATCTCGGTGCCCTTGCGGCGTTCGGTCACGCCGTCGGTGTAGAGCACCAGGGCATCGCCCGGGCCGAGCAGCACCTCGGTCTCGTGCAGCGACAGTTCCGGCATCACGCCGATGAGCGTTCCGAGCGTTCCGACGAAGCTGGCGTGCCCGTCGGCCCTGGCCAGGACCGGCTGCGGGTGCCCGGCAATCGTGAGCCGGACCGACGTGTGCGTGGGCCCGGAGCGCACCACGGCCAGGACGCTCGTGCAGAAGCGGCCGCGCTGCCCCATGTCGAGGATCTCGCGATTGAGCCGGACGTATGCATCCGTGGCCGGCCGCCCGTCGCGCAGGCATACGCGCAGCACGCTGCGGGCGAGGCCGGTGATCGCCGCCGCCTCGGGACCTCGGCCGCAGACGTCGCCCACCAGTACGACCCAGTCACCGTTGTCGAGGGCGAAGGCGTCGTAGAAGTCGCCGCCGACGGTGTTCATATCGCCGGCGGCGAGGTATCGCGCGCCGAATTCCAGGTCGGCGGTGACCGGCAACGCCGGCGGAAGCAGGCTCGCCTGCAGCGCCCGCACGACTTCGCGCTGCTCCTTGAACAGCATCCCGACGTCGATGCCGACAGCTGCCCTGGTCGCCACGTCGGTGAGTAGCGCTGCCGTTTCGGCGTCGTGCACGACCGCCCGTCCAGGCCCCGCGGCCGCGGCGACGAGCAGCACGCCCAGCATCCGGCGGCGCGCCGTCAAGGCGACGGCGATCAACTCTCCGGCGCTGCCGGCGCGCAGTCGGGGCGGCAGGTCGGCGGTCTGGATCAGGGTCGAGCGCTGCTCGGTCAGTACCTCGGCCATGCCCATGGCGAGCCGGGTGCCCTCGGCCGTCGCGAGCGCCTCACGGATCAGTTGCGCGCCTTCCTCGGCCTCGTGGCTGACGGCTGCGAGGACCGGACCGTGGTCGGTCATCGACCACACGGCCGCCCAGGCTCCGAATCGAGGGATGACCAGCTGCGTCGTCAGGCTCAGCGCGAGATCGGCGTCGAGCGTGCCCGCGTACAGCTCGCTCGCCTCGGCCAGCAGGGCTGCGCTTCCGCGCGCGCGATTCGCGGCCTCGGCAAGACGCTGCTCGATCAGGACGGTGGCCAACCGCCCGCACGTGATCTGAATGGCGACGGTGTCGAGTTCGGTCAGCGGCTGGTCGCGGACGAGGATCAGCACGGCCAGCTTCTCCCGGGCCACCTCGACGGAGAAGAAGCGCAGGTCGGCGGGCGAGATGCCCTGCTCGTCGCCCGCCGCGGCGAAGGCGAGCCCGGCCACCACGTCGGCCGGGGCCACCGGCAATCCGCGTTGCGCCAGAACCTCGTACTCGTCGGGGCGTCCGGGACGGCCTTCGACCAGTGCCGCGGACTGCACATCGAGGGCGTCGCACAGTCGGTGCAGCAACTCCGACAGCAGCAGCGGGGGATCGAGTTGCAGGACGGCCGGCGCACTGTCGAGCATCAGCAGCCAGCTCAGCAGCTTCGCCTCGGGCGCATGCGGACCGAGCACCGGCCAGCCCGCGTCGTCAGGGGCGACGTCGGAGCTGACCACGCGCGCATCGCGCGCCGGCGCTGCGCCGAGGGTGAACCACACCGACTTCTCCGACGCGAGGTGCGACGTGCCCCATGACGTGGCCAACGCGTTCAGCAGCACGAGCCCGCGACCGCCCGCGGAGGTGTCCGGAGATGCCGCCGAGCGCAGCATCGGCGTGGTGCCCGGACTGCGATCGGTGACCTCGATGCGGATGCTGTCGTCGTCGGTGGTGTCGATGCTGAGATGCACTGATGTGCCCGCGTGCACCACGGCGTTGGTGACCAACTCCGATACGAGCAGCAGCGCGTCGTCGAGCAACGCTTCGTGCTGGCGGCCGTGCAAGATGCCGGCCACGTGCCGGCGAGCCAGCGCGGGCGAGCGCAGGTCGGCCGGCAGGTCGATCGTGGTCGATGCCCGGTTGGGCCGCGCCGCGGTGGTCAACTGAACTCACCGAGCAGGCCGTCGAGTTCGCGCAGGCCGCGCTTGGCCAGCGCTGTGTCGCCGGCGTCGAGCGCCTGGCGCACCTGGTCCACCAACGTCCGGTACTTGCCGGACTCGATCGCCTCGGCCCGCAGGCTGAGCGCGGCCATCTTGCGGGCGGTCTCGAGATCACGAAGGTAGAGGTCGACGAAGAACGACACCTTCGCGCGCAAGACCCAAGGGTCAAAGGGTTTGGACAGGTAGTCGACGGCGCCGGTGGCATAGCCGCGCATCGTCTGGTGGGCCCCACTGGTCCCGGCGGTCATGAACACGATCGGGGTGTCGCGTGTCTTCTCCCGCCGCTTGATGCGCTCGGCGGTCTCGAAGCCGTCCATGCCCGGCATCTGCACGTCGAGCAGCACGACCGCGAACGTGTCGGTAAGAAGCCACTTCAACGCCTCTTCGCCGGACTGTGCCTGCACGAGCTCCTGACCGAGACCCTGCAGGATCGCCTCGAGCGCCAGCAGGTTGTCGGCGCGGTCATCGACCAGCAGGATCTTGGCCAGGGGCAGGGATTCCGCGGGCAATCAACTGCCCTCGGCGTCCGGACGCTCGACCAGCCAGCTGCGCATCACGGTGAGCAGCCGGCCGAGGTCGACCGGTTTGGTTATGTAGTCCGACGCGCCGGCCGCAAGAGACTTGTCGCGGTCGCCGGGCATCGCCTTGGCGGTCAAGAAGATCACCGGAAGATCTTCGCGCCCTCGCATTCCGCGGATCTGGGCGGTGGTCTGGTTGCCGTCCATGTCGGGCATCATCACGTCCATCAGGACCAGATCGATGTCCTGGCGCTCGTGCAGCAGGCGGATGCCGTCCCGGCCGTTGTCGGAGTACAGCACGGACATGCCGTGCAGTTCGAGTGCGCTCGTCAGGGCGAAGACGTTTCGCACGTCGTCGTCGACGATCAGGACGGTTGCGCCCTCGAGCGGGTCCTCGCCGATGAGTGGCCCCTCGGTCGTCGTCTTGTCGGTGAGCATCGGGACCCGGCCGGCCGCGATCGAGACTCGGTCGAACTTCGGCCCCTCGCCTGCGCTGGCGTGGATACCGGCGTAGACCACCGGCATGGACAGCGAGAACGTGCTGCCCGAACCGACAACACTGTGCACCGCGATGGACGCACCGAGCAGCCGCGCGATCTCGCGGGAGATGGACAGGCCCAGACCGGTTCCCCCGTACTTGCGGCTGGTCGTGCCGTCGGCCTGCTGGAACGCCTCGAAGATCAACTTCAGTTTGTCCGACGGAACGCCGATGCCGGTGTCGGTGACGCTGAACGTCACGATGTCCGTGCTGTCGTAGGGCTCGGGCAGGGCGGCCAGTTCGTGCTCCTGCGGGCGGCGGATCTCCAGGGTCACGCCGCCGACCTGGGTGAACTTGAACGCGTTGGACAGCAGGTTCTTGAGCACCTGGTGCAGTCGCTGCATGTCGGTCTCGACAGCGGCCGGCAGATCCGGTTCGAAGTCGATGACGAGATTGAGCCCCTGCTGCTCGGCCAGCGGCCGGAACGTGCTGATGACGTAGTGCTCGACCTCGGTGAGGCCGACCGGCTCGGGGTGGATGTCCATACGGCCGGCCTCGATCTTGGACAGGTCGAGGATGTCGTTGATCAGGTCGAGCAGGTCGCTGCCCGCGCTGTGAATGGTGCGAGCGAACTCGATCTGCTTGTCGGACAGGTTGTGGTGCGGGTTGTCCGCGAGCAGTTTCGCCAGGATCAGCAGGCTGTTCAGGGGCGTGCGCAGTTCGTGGCTCATGTTGGCCAGGAACTCGGACTTGTACTGCGACGACTGCGCCAGTTGCTCAGCCTTCTCCTCCAGGCCGAGCCGGGCCATTTCGATCTCGCGGTTCTGGATCTCGATGCTGCGGTTCTGCTCGCCGAGCAGCGTTGCCTTGTCCTCGAGTTCGGCGTTCGTCCGCTGCAGTTCGACCGATTGCACCTGCAGTTCCTGGGCCAGACGCTGCGACTGCGCGAGCAGTTCCTCGGTACGGACGTTCGCGATGATCGTGTTGAGCACGACGCCGATGGTCTCGACGAGTTGCTCCAGGAACCGGGCGTGCACGTCCTCGAAGGGATGGAACGACGCGAGTTCGATGACGCCGAGCAGTTGCTCCTCGAAGAGCACGGGCAGCACGAGCAATTCGGCCGGTGGAGCACTGCCGAGCGCGCTCTGCACGCTCAGGTACCCACTCGGCACCTTCGACACCCGCAGCGTCCGTTTGTCGGCGGCGCATTGCCCGACCAGGCTCTCGCCGAACCGGAACGTCGTCTGCGCGTCCTCGCTGCCGCCGTAACTTGCGACTCGGTGCAGCACCATCTCGCCGTCGCCCTGCTCGGCGACGTAGAACGCGCCGAGTACGCCGTTCACAACCGGCGTGACCTCGCTCATGATCATCTGGGTGACCTCGCGCAGGTCGCGCTGACCCTGCAGTTGGCCGCCGATGCGCGCGAGGTTGCTGTTGAGCCAGTCCTGCTGGGCGTTGATCTCGGTGGTGCCGCGCAGGTTGGCGATCATCTGGTTGATGTTGCCCTTGAGCTCGGCGACCTCGCCCTGCGCCTCGACCGTGATCGACCGGGTCAGGTCACCGCGCGTCACCGCGGTGGACACCTCGGCGATCGCGCGCACCTGCGTCGTCAGGTTGCCGGCGAGCTGGTTGACGTTCTCGGTGAGGTGGCGCCACGTGCCGCTGACGCCGGCGACCTCGGCCTGGCCGCCGAGCTTGCCTTCGGTGCCGACCTCGCGGGCGACGCGGGTGACCTCGGCCGCGAACGCGGACAACTGGTCGACCATCGTGTTGACCGTGCTCTTCAGGTCGAGGATCTCGCCCTGGGCGTCGACGGTGATCTTCTGCGAGAGATCGCCCTTGGCCACGGCCGTCGTGACGAGCGCGATGTTGCGGACCTGGCTGGTCAGGTTGGACGCCATGAAGTTCACCGAGTCGGTGAGGTCGCGCCAGGTACCGGACACGCCCTTGACCTGCGCCTGGCCGGCGAGCTTGCCCTCGGTGCCGACCTCTCGGGCGACGCGGGTGACCTCGTCGGCGAAGGACGAGAGCTGGTCGACCATCGTGTTGACGGTGCTCTTGAGTTCGAGGATCTCGCCCTGCGCGTCGACCGTGATCTTCTGGCCGAGATCGCCCCGGGCCACGGCGGTCGCGACAGAGGCGATGTTGCGGACCTGCCCGGTCAGGTTGGCCGCCATGTAGTTGACGTTGTCGGTGAGGTCGCGCCAGGTGCCGGACACGCCCTTGACCTGCGCCTGCCCGCCCAGCCGGCCCTCGGTGCCCACCTCGCGGGCAACACGCGTCACCTCGTCGGCGAACGACGACAACTGGTCGACCATCGTGTTGATGGTCTGCGCCAGCGCGGCGACCTCGCCCTTCGTGTCGACGGTGATCTTCTGCGACAGGTCGCCCTTCGCGACGGCGGTGGTCACCTGGGCGATGTTGCGGACCTGGCTGGTGAGGTTGGCCGCCATGTAGTTGACGTTGTCGGTGAGGTCGCGCCAGGTGCCCAGCACGCCGCGCACCTGCGCCTGGCCGCCGAGCTTGCCTTCGGTGCCGACCTCGCGGGCGACGCGGGTGACCTCGTCGGCGAAGGAGGAGAGCTGGTCGACCATCGTGTTGACGGTGCTCTTGAGTTCGAGGATCTCGCCCTGGGCGTCGACGGTGATCTTCTGCGACAGGTCGCCCTTCGCGACGGCGGTCGCGACCTGGGCGATGTTGCGGACCTGGCTGGTCAGGTTGCCCGCCATGAAGTTGACGTTGTCGGTCAGGTCCTTCCACGTGCCGCTCACGCCGCGCACCTCGGCCTGCCCGCCGAGCTTGCCTTCGGTGCCGACCTCGCGGGCGACGCGGGTGACCTCGTCGGCGAAGGACGACAGCTGGTCGACCATCGTGTTGATCGTGGACTTCAGTTCGAGCGTCTCGCCCTTGACGTCCACCGACACCTTCTGCGACAGGTCGCCCTGGGCGACCGCGGTCGTGACCTGGGCGATGTCGCGCACCTGCGCGGTGAGGTTCGCGGCCATGCCGTTGACGTTCTCGGTGAGGTCCTTCCAGGTACCCGCGACGCCCGGGACCTCGGCCTGGCCGCCCAGCTTGCCCTCGGTGCCGACCTCGCGAGCCACCGTCGTGACCTGCTCGGCGAACAGCTTCAACGTGTCGGTCAGCGAGTTGATCGTCTCGGCGAGGGCGGCCACCTCGCCCTTGGCGTCGACGGTGATCTTCTGGGTCAGGTCGCCCTTGGCCACCGCCGTGGTGACCAGCGCGATGTTGCGGACCTGGCTGGTCAGGTTGCCGGCCATCGAGTTCACCGAGTCGGTGAGGTCCTTCCAGGTGCCGGCGACGCCCGGCACGTCGGCCTGGCCGCCGAGCTTGCCCTCGGTGCCGACCTCGCGGGCCACGCGCGTCACCTCGTCGGCGAAGGACGAGAGCTGGTCGACCATCGTGTTCAGCGTCTGGGCGAGTGCTGCGACCTCGCCCTTCGTGTCGACGGTGATCTTCTGCGACAGGTCGCCCTTCGCGACGGCGGTTGCCACCTGGGCGATGTTGCGGACCTGGCTGGTCAGGTTGCCCGCCATCGAGTTCACCGAGTCGGTGAGGTCGCGCCACGTCCCGGAGACGTCGCGCACCTGCGCCTGCCCGCCGAGGCGGCCTTCGGTGCCGACCTCGCGGGCGACGCGGGTGACCTCGTCGGCGAAGGACGAGAGCTGGTCGACCATCGTGTTGACGGTGCTCTTGAGTTCGAGGATCTCGCCGCGGGCGTCGACGGTGATCTTCTGCGACAGGTCGCCCTGGGCCACCGCCGTCGTCACCTGGGCGATGTTGCGGACCTGGCTGGTCAGGTTGCCCGCCATCGAGTTCACCGACTCGGTGAGGTCACGCCACACGCCGCGACGCTCCGCGCACGCGGGCCTGCCCGCCGAGCTTGCCCTCGGTGCCGACCTCGCGGGCGACGCGGGTGACCTCGTCGGCGAAGGACGAGAGCTGATCGACCATCGTGTTCACGGTCGTGCCGATGCGCAGGAACTCGCCCTTGACCGGCTGCCCGGCGATGTCGAGGGCCATGTGCTGGCTCAGATCGCCCTCGGCCACCGCGGCGATGACGCGCGCGACCTCGGTGGTCGGGCGCACCAGGTCGTCGATCAAGCTGTTGACGGCGGCTGATGCCGTGTACCAGTCGCCTTCCGCGGCGACCTCGTCGAGCCGCTCGGTCATCCGGCCCTCGCGACCGATCACCTTGCTGACCCGAACGAGTTCGCGGGTGCGCCGCTCGTTCAGCGTCGCCAGTTGATTGATCCGTTCGGCCAGGGTGCCGATCAACCCACCGCGCATGTCGAGGCGGACCCCGAAGTCACCGTTGATCAGCGACGAGAGGGCGCTCGCTACCGCTTGCAGATTCTGGTCGTCGGTTTCGGTGACCTGACCCGCAAGTGAATCAACGCTCATGTAGCTCACATTCCTCACGTGAAGGCCCAGGCGCCATCAGCTGTTTAGACGGAGCCTGCCCGCGTTTGATAGAGGTTATGTGTCGCCGGGGGCATCCACCAGTGCTGGTTGCTGTTCGCCGAATCGTTTCAGTGATGATCATTTGTGACCACCTGCGGCCGGAGTATCCCAGGCCCGTGCGTTCCCTGCCCGCGCATTACCTGGGCCTGCCGGGTCGGGCTTCCCGTCTTTCCACTGAAGCGGGCAATCCACTGACGATTGGGCCTTTCGGACGAACCGGCCGACCGGCGGATTGGGCGTGATGACAAGCTTGGCGGCGTGGAAATGACGGTCAAGTCAGCAGATGGGACGCGGCTCGCTGTGCGCCGGATGGGCTCCGGCGAATCGATGGTGCTGCTGCACGGATCCGGCGGCGGCCTGCACTCCTGGCAAGCGGTTGCCGACGACCTCGCCGGCGACTACGAAGTCTGGCTCGTTGCCCGACGTGGTTTCGGTCCGAGCGACGTCCCGGACGGGGCGAACTCGTTCCCGGCCGAGGTCGAGGACGTGCGGGCGGTACTGGCGCGCGCCCGGACGGAGTCTGGCCGCGACGCCGTTCTGGTCGGCGCGTCATCCGGCGCCACGCTCGGTTTGCACACCGCACTGGCCGACCCGCGCGGCATCCGGGCGCTGTGCCTGTACGAACCACCGCTGTTCGCCGCGGGGCCCGGTCTGGTGCCCGCCCTGCAGCAGTACGAGAGGCTGGTGGCGGGCGGCGATCTCGCCGGCGCGGCCCTCGTGTTCGCGCAGCAGGTGGCCAGGGTCCCGGCGCCGCTGCTTGCGGCGCTAGCGGCCGCGGATGACTCGGATGGCGATGACTCGGATGCCTCGGATTCGGTCGAGGCGGCCCGGTCCGCCGTCGGCTCGTTGCACGACTTGCAGGCGATGGCCGCTGACAGCGAGGACATTGCGCGGTGGTCCGGCATCCGAGTGCCAACGCTGCTCATGCAGGGCGCCGACTCGTGGGATCCGCTGCCGGCCACCATGGACGCGCTTGCGGCCGTCCTGCCGAACGTCGAGCGGGCGATCTGGGACGGCCAGATGCACTTCGCGACCATGACCGCGCCCGGGCTCGTCGCCGCGACGATCCGCCAGTTCGTGCAGCACCTGGATGGCGCCGAACGATGATCACCGCGGGTTCTGTAGCGTCGCGGTGCGCCATCCGCAGGTGATCAACTGGCAGGCGGCCGACCTTCGTGTGCCGATCTGGCGGCTCGATCGCGCACGATCGCCGCGCGGCCACATCCAGCAAGGCGTCTGGCCTGTGATGTGCCGAGTCGATGGATCGGCGGGTGTGGCCCAATGTTGATCACCTGCGGATTGCCCACCGCTGGCGGTGCAGAACCCGCAGGTGATCATCGAGCCCGGGCGGCCGGGCCGAGCGACCGAGGCCGTTGAAAGGGACGAACACCAACCAATCGGGGCGATGTGGCTCGCGAGGATGCGCAAGCCTCGTGTCATTGCGGCTGGAGTGTCGTCCCGTGGCTGCGGGACCGACGAAGCTATCGTGAGCCGATCTTGCTCTGCCGTTCGGCGACCGGGCGCCCGGCCGCAAGCACGTGGAGATCGCGCCCAGGGAGCCGGGGGCTTCCGCGCATCAACCTCCGAAAGGAGACCGGGATGCCGCGTCGTGTCCTCGTCATGGGAGCCGCCGGGCGCGACTTCCACAACTTCAACGTCGCTTACCGGGGCGACCCCGGGCATCGAGGTCGTCGCCTTCACCGCCACCCAGATCCCGTTCATCGACGACCGCACCTACCCGGCGAGCCTCGCCGGCGACCGCTATCCGGACGGGATCGCGATCCATGACGAGAGACGAGCTCGACGCTGCTGATCAAGGACGCACGAGGTCGACGACGTGGTCTTCAGCTACTCCGACGTGCAGCCACGCGTACGTGATGCACAAGGCCAGCCAGGTGCTGGCCGCCGGCGCGAACTTCGTCCTGCTCGGGCCGCGACGACGACGATGCTGAGGTCGACCGTACCGGTCGTCGCCGTCTGCGCAGTGCGCACCGGTTCGGGCAAGAGCCAGACCACGCGGCGGTCGCCGAGACGCTGAAGGACGCGGGCAAGCGCGTCGTGGCGGTGCGGCACCCGATGCCGTATGGCGACCTGGCGGCGCAGCGCGTGCAGCGCTACGCGACGATCGAGGACCTCGACCGGTACAACACCACGATCGAGGAGCGCGAGGAGTACGAGCACGCACATCACATCCGGCACGATCATCTACGCCGGCGTCGACTACGGCGACATCCTCGAGCAGGCCCAGGCCGAGTGCGACGTCCTGCTGTGGGACGGCGGCAACAACGACCTGCCCTTCTACCGCCCGACGTGCACATCGTCGTGGCCGACCCGCTCCGGGCCGGCCACGAGACGACCTACTACCCGGGCGAGGCCAACCTGCGCATGGCCGACGTGATCGTGATCAACAAGATCGACTCGGCGTCGGCCGGAGCAGGTGACGGCGCTGACGGACACGATCGGCCAGGTCAACCCGGAGGCGACCGTCGTCAAGGCGAACGAGCCGGGTGACCGTCGACGACGCCGATGCCGATCGCGGGCAAACGCGTGCTGGTCGTCGAGGACGGTCCGACCCTCACGCACGGCGAGATGAAGTTCGGCGCCGGCGTCGTCGCGGCTCGCGCCTACGGAGCGCGCCGAGATCGTCGATCCGCGGCCGTGGGCGGTCGGCACGATCGCCGAGACCTTCCGCAAGTACGACGTGGGACCGGTGCTGCCGGCCATGGGCTACTCGGACGGCCAACTCGCCGAGATGAGCGATCATCGACTCGGCGGACGCCGACGTCGTCCTGATCGGCACGCCGATCGACCTCCGCCGCGTCATCGAGATCCGCAAGCCCGCGTTCCGCGTCAGATACGACCTCGAGGTGCTACCCGATTCGCCGAGCCTGCTCGACGTGCTGAGCGCCGGTCCTGCCTGTTGACGCCGGGCTACGCGTCGCGCAGTTCCTCGGCGAGCTGCGCCATCGCCCATTCCAGGTCGGTCGGCCTCGATGACCAGCGGCGGGGCGAGCCGGATCGTCCTGCTCGTGCGCCTCCTTGGCCAACACGCCCCGACGCAGCAGGCCTTCGCAGACGTCGCGGCCGGTCGCGGCTGCGCGAGGTCGATGCCGGCCCACAGCCCGCGGCTGCGGACCGCAGTCGACGGCGTCGGACGGCAGGTCCTGCAGCATCTCGAGCGAACCGCTCGCCCAGCATTGCCGCGCGCTGCTGGTACTCGCCGGTGGCGATCATGCGGACGACCTCGATGCCGATCGCGCAGGCGAGCGGGTTGCCGCCGAAGGTGCTGCCGTGCTCGCCGGGCCGGAACACGCCGAGGACGTCGCGTCGGACACGACCGCCGACATCGGCACGATCCCGCCGCCGAGCGCCTTGCCCAGGACGTAGATGTCCGGGCGCACGCCCTCGTGGTCGCAGGCGAACGTGTAGCCGGTGCGGCCGAGCCCGGACTGGATCTCGTCGGCGATCATCAGCACGTTCGCCTCGGTGCAGGCGTCGCGCACGGCCCGCAGGTATCCGTCGGGCGGGATGATCACGCCGCGCCTCGCCCTGGATCGGCTCGATCAGGACGGCCGCGGTGTCGTCGTCGATCGCCGCCCGCAGGGCCTCGGCGTCGCCGAACGGGACGCGGACGAACCCAGGCGTGAACGGGCCGAAGTCGGCGCGTGGCCACGAGTCGTCGGAGAAGCTGACGATCGTGATCGTGCGGCCGTGGAAGTTGCCGCCCGCGATCACGATCTTCGCCTGGTCGTGCGGGATGCCCTTGACCTGGTAACCCCACTTGCGCGCCGTCTTGATCGCGGTCTCGACAGCCTCGGCGCCGGTGTTCATCGGCAGCACGAGGTCCATGCCGGCGAGCTCGGCGAGCTCCGCGCAGAACGTGCCGAGCTGGTCGTTGTGGAAGGCCCGGCTGGTCAGCGTGAGACGGTCGAGTTGCTGCGTGCGCGACGGCGGTGAGCTGCGGGTGGCGGTGGCCGAAGTTGAGCGCGCCGTACGCGGCGAGCAGGTCGAGGTAGCGGCGCCCGTCGACGTCCTGGACCCACGCCCCCTCGCCCTCGGCGATCACGACGGGCAGCGGCGCGTAGTTGCGCGCGCTGTGGGCCTCGACGAGATCGATCTCTGCCCTGAAACGTTCCGACATTGCGTCGAGCCTGGCACTCATGCGTGAAGTCTCCAGCACCTATCGAGATCTGCAACCGAGACCCGAGACATTAGCCTTTCGGGTCAGAGGCTGGCTGCTTGCGCCGTGCGTTCGATCTCCCGAGCGAGCAAGCCGGCCGATACCGTCGAATGGCGTACGGTTGCTCGTTCCGTGACTCGATCCTCGGAAACGGAGTGGATCATGACGCAATCCTCGCCGCAGAAGCGCTCTCCAGCAGTCGTCTCCGATGTCATGCGGCCGGCGCTGACCTCGGTGGAACAGGACGCCCACGTGGCGTGCAGCCGCCTATCTGATGAAACACGCCGGAGCGACGGCTCTTGTCGTCATCGACGGCGAACCCACCAGGCAGCCGGTGGGCATCATCACCGAGGCCGACATCGTCCGGATCGTCGCCGACGGCAAGGACGTGAACGACGTCCGGATCCGGGACCTGATGACGAGCCGGCCGACGGTCTGCCTGGGCACGAACAGCATTCGGGATGCTGCCCAGGTCATGATGACCGGCGGTTTCCGGCATCTGCCGGTCGTCGACGACAGCGGCTTGGTCGGGATGGTCGACATCTCCGATGTGTCCCGCGCGCTGCTCGACGAATCCGCGTCATAGTCCCGCGAATAGCTGGCTGAGCCGGTCCCGCGTTGTGGGCGCCGGTGACGGTTTCCGGGTGGACTCTCCCTGCGGTAGCACGACGATCTCGACCGAGAGTTGCCCGCGTACTTTGTCCGTCGACGGCGTGCATACTCCGGCGTACGGTCAGCCCGGGCCCTCCGAGATCAGCTCGTAGAGGCCGAGATCCATCCGTATTCGAGGGGGGAAGATCCATGGCGTACGCCGTTGTCCACCAGTTCAAGGGTGGCACCAAGGAGCAGTACGAAGCGTCGATCGCAGCGGTACATCCGGCCGATGGCAGCCTGCCGGCCGGGCAGGTGTTCCACGCCGCCGGCCCGTCCGCGGAGGGCTGGACCATCGTGGCCGTCCACGACTCCCAGGCCAGCTGGGAAGCGTTCCGCGACTCGATCCTCCTGCCGCACCTGGAGCAGGGCATCGAGGGCGGATTTGCCGCGCCGCCGGAGGAAGTCACGTTCGAAGTTGCCAACCTGGCCCACGCCTGAGGGACTCGGCGGCGCCGTAAGCTTCGCCCATGATTACGGCGATTCATCTGCTTCTCTACGCCGATGACCCCGAGGCCGCGCGCGCATTCTTCCGCGACGTACTGGGCTGGCCGCACGTCGAGGCGCGCGACGGCTGGCTGATCTTCAAGACGCCGCCCGGCGAGGTCGCCGTGCATCCCACGAGCATGGGGCAGGACGGTCAGTCGACACCGCAGCGCCACGAGGTGTCGTTCATGTGCGACGACATCGAGGCGACGGTTGCCGAGCTGACGGCGAAGGGCGTGCAGTTCACCGGCGGCATTCGCGACCACGGTTGGGGAATCACCACGTCGCTCGCCGTTCCGGGTGCCGGCGAGATCATGCTCTATCAGCCGCGTCATCCGGTCGCGCACACGCTCTGAAATTTTGACGGCGGTGCTGGACAGTTGAGCCCGTGCGTCGATGGGTGGTGTTCTCTGCTGGTCTCGCCCCGGTCGTCCTGATCGGCGGCTGGACCTGGGCCGCGTCGCGCCAGCCCGCCGGATACAGCGTCCGTCGCGGCACGATCAGCGCCCTGGCCGCGCAGGGGGCCGCCGATCGATGGATCATGACCACGGCCCTGGCCGCGCTGGGCGTCTGCCACCTGGTGACCGCTGCCGGCCTGACCGATGCCCGAACCGCGGGACGGGCGCTGCTTGCGGTGGGCGGCTTGGCGACCGTGCTCGTCGCCGCGTTTCCCCAGCCGTCCGCCGGGCACGCACCCGCCGCCACGATCGCCTTTGTCGCGCTGGCGATATGGCCTGCACCGTCGGAGGTTCCCGCGCGGTCGATCGCGCGGGTTGCCACCGTCGTGCTGTTCGCTCTGCTCGGTTGGTTCGCGTTTGAGCTGCACAGCAAGGACTTTCTCGGTCTGAGTGAACGTGCTGTCGCGGGCGCACAGGCCCTGTGGCCGCTGATCGTTGCCCTTGTTCTGCTGGCCCGGCAGCGTCAGCGCGCCGCCCGGGTGTAGGTGGCGAGGACGGAGCACGGCGCCGGTTCTCTACATCGCGAGCCCGAGGGGTAGCGGTTTTGGCCGCCCAGCATCAAATGATGCCTGCACGGCCAAAACCGAATCAGCTACAGCGGGCCGACGTCGGTGACCGTGACGACCGGCTCGCCCGCCTCGTCGCTGGCGGCCAGGTCGACCTCGGCGCGGATGCCCCAGTCGTGGTCGTCGTCCGGATCGTCGAACACCTGCCGGACCAGCCACTTCTCGTCGCCGGCGTCGATGTGCAGCAGCGCCGGATTGCGGGCGTCGCCGCCGGTACCCATCCGGTCGTACTCGCTGAAGTAGGTTTCGATGGCGTCGCGCCAGCGGTCGGCGTCCCAGCCCGCGGCCGCGTCGAGTTCGCCGAGGTCGTCGTAGCGACGCAGCGCGGCCAGCTCCACCCGCCGGAACAGCGCGTTGCGGACCAGGACGGTGAACGCTCGGACGTTGGCGGTCAGGGTTTCCGGCGGAGGCGGCGCGACCGGTGCGGTTTCGACGCCGGCACCGGCCGTGAGCTTCTCCCACTCGTCGAGCAGGCTGGAGTCGGTCTGGCGGACGAGCGCCCCGAGCCACTCGATCAAGTCGGTGACGGGCTCGGTGCGGGCAGCGTCCGGAACGCCCGAACGCAGCGCCCGGTAGGCGTCGGACAGGTAGCGCAGCAATGCCCCTTCGCTGCGGGAAAGCCCGTAGAACGCGATGTATTCGGTGAACGTCATGGCGCGTTCCCACATGTCGCGCACCACCGACTTCGGCGAGAGTTGATCCTCGTCCAGCCAGGGGTGGCTCTGCCGGTAGATCGCGAACGCCGCGGTGAGCAACTCGTCGAGCGGCTTGGGCCAGGTGACCTCGGCGAGCAACTCCATGCGCTCGTCGTACTCGATCCCGTCCGCCTTCATCGCCGCGACGGCCTCGCCCCGAGCGGCGTGCTGCTGCGCGGACAGCACCTGCCGCGGGTTCTCCAGCGTCGACTCGAACACCGACACGACGTCGAGCGCGTACGTCTCCGCCTCGGGGTCGAGCAGGTCGAGTGCGGCGAGCGCGAACGTCGACAGTGGCTGGTTCAGCGCGAAGTTCACCGGCAGGTCCGCGGTGAGCCGGACGGTGCGGCCGGCCTCGTCCGGGACGTCGAGGCGCTCGATCACTCCGGCGGCCAGCAACGCCCGGTAGGCCCGGATCGCGTCGCGCACCTGGTTACGGTGCTCCGACGCGGGGCTGTGGTTGTCGAGGATGAGCGCGCGCATCGCGGCGAACGCGTCGCCGGGCCGGGCGATCACGTTCAGCACCATCGCGGGCGTCACCCGAAACTGCTGGCTCAGTGCCTCGGGTTGCGAGCTGATCAGGCGGTCATGGGTGTTCTTCGACCAGGAGACGAAGCCCTCCGGCGGCTTCTTGCGGACGATGCGGCGCCGCTTCTTCACGTCGTCGCCGGCCTTGGCCAGCAGGCGCGCGTTCTCGACCTCGTGCTCGGGCGCCTGGACGACGACGGTGCCGGCCGTGTCGAACCCGGCCCGCCCGGCGCGGCCCGCGATCTGGTGGAACTCGCGCACCTGCAACTGCCGCGTCCGCTGCCCGTCGTACTTGCTCAACGCGGCGAAAACCACCGTGCGGATCGGGACGTTGATGCCGACGCCGAGCGTGTCGGTGCCGCAGATGACTTTCAGCAGCGCGGCCTGGGCCAGTTGCTCGACGAGGCGGCGGTACTTCGGCAGCATCCCGGCGTGGTGGACGCCGACGCCATGGCGCACCAGCCGTGACAGCACCTTGCCGAAGCCGGCGTTGAACCGGAAATCGCCTATGGCCTCGGCGATCATGTCGCGCTCTGCCCTTGTGGCGATGTTGATGCTGGTCAGCGACTGCGCCTGTTCGAGCGCGGCCGCCTGCGTGAAGTGCACGACGTAGATCGGGCGCCTGGCCGCCGGCGAGCAGGTCGCTGATCGTCTCGTGCAGGGGAGTGACCGCGTAGTAGTGGTGCAGGGGCACCGGCCGGATGTCGGCGGTCACCGTCGCGGTCGAGCGGCCGGTGCGCCGGGACAGGTCCGCGGCGAGATCGGTGACATCGCCGAGCGTCGCCGACATGAGCAGGAACTGCGCCTGGTTGAGTTCGAGCAGCGGCACCTGCCACGCCCAGCCCCGGTCCGGGTCGGCGTAGAAGTGGAACTCGTCGATGATGACGACCCCGAGGTCGCTGTCCGCGCCGGTGCGCAGGGCGATGTTGGCGAGCACCTCGGCGGTGCAGCACAGGATCGGGGCGTCCGCGTTCACGGCGGCGTCGCCGGTCATCATGCCGACGTTCGCCGACCCGAACACCGCGCACAGGGCGAAGAACTTCTCGCTCACCAGGGCCTTGATCGGCGCCGTGTAGACCGAGCGGACGCCGGCCGCGAGCGCGAAGTAGTGCGCCGCGACCGCGACGAGTGACTTCCCGGACCCGGTCGGCGTGGCCAGGATGACGTTGTTGCCGGTGACGAGTTCGAGCACGGCCTCGTCCTGGGCCGGGTACAACTCGATGCCCTGGCCGATGACCCACTCCGAGAACGCGGCGTAGAGATCGTCCGGGTCCGCGGCAGCGCCGTCCGGCGCCATCATCGGGAGGCCGGCGGCGAGGTCGATCGGGGTAGTGGTCATGACGACGTCCACTCTGCCTGACGGCGTCCACTCGGCCCGACAGCGGCCGCGCCGGGAGTCAGCCGTCCCGGCCGGAATTGCCCCCGCCCGAAAGGCGTCGCATGACAACGTTGACAGGGGTTCGTTCCTCTGCTGGGATCTAGCGCGAACAGACGAGGGTCTGCTTCGGCCGCGGTGCAGGTGGGGGACATCGGGACAGCCGTGACGCGGAAGGGTTGCTTCGACATGCGTGTCTCCCTGCAGCAAGTCATCAATGCCCGGCAGGCTTCTCGGTCCGCGCGACGCGAGCACGACCGCAGGCGTCGCCTCGTCGCCGGCCTCGGGGCGCTGGTCCTCATCGGGTCGGTCGTCACGGCCAGTCCGGCGGTTGCCGCTCCGGCGCCGGCACCCGGCGACTTCGCGTCGTCGTTCGAGGCGGCCGATCCGCAGCCGGCGACGACGACGGTTGAACTCGACGGCAACGGCAATCCCATTCAAGGCAATCTGAGCGGCACCGCCCCGAGTGGCCTGCCGGGCAGCCTGCTCTCGCAGGTCACCGCCGTGACGGCCAGCGCCGAGAACCCGCCCAACGAGGTGGCCGCCAACCTCGCCGACGGCAACCCGTCGACGAAGTGGCTCGCCTTCGTCTCGTCCGGCTGGGTCACCTACCAGTTGGCCGCCCCGGCGATCGTCACCGTGTACGCGCTGACCTCCGCGAACGACTCGCCCGGCCGCGACCCGAAGGACTTCACCCTGCAGGGCAGCAACGACGGCTCGGCGTGGACCGACCTCGACAGCCGTACCGGCCAGACATTCAGCGGCCGCTTCGTGACCAACAAGTACACGCTGACGAATTCGACGGCGTACGGCTTCTACCGCCTCAACATCACCGCGAACTCCGGTGACGGCCTGACGCAGCTGGCCGACTGGGACATCTCGCGACGGCTCGAACACCCAGCCGCCCGCCACGCCGATGGTCACCGCCGTCGGCACCGGTCCGATCAGCGGGTTCAACATGAAGCCGGCGGCCGGATTCACCGGCATCGCGTCGCTGCGCTATTCGGGTGGTGCGCGAGCCGACGGGCGCTCGTTCGAGACCAACAAGCTCTACGACGTCAACGTCCCGGTGGGCCCGAAGACCCGCCTGTCCTACAAGATCTTCCCGGAATTCACCGGCCGCGACTCGCAATACCCGTCGACTTATGCCGCGGTCGACCTGCATTTCACCGACGGCAGCTACCTGAGCGCGCTGGCGCCGACCGATCAGCACGGCTACGCGCTGACGGCGTCCGGTCAGGGCGCCTCGAAGGTGCTCTACGCCGACCAGTGGAACTACGTCCAGTCCGACATCGGGGCGGTCGCCGCGGGCAAGACGATCGACCGCGTGCTGCTCGCCTACGACGATCCCGGCGCGACGGCGGCCACCCGCTTCCAGGGCTGGATCGACGACCTCAACGTCCAGGGCGCGCCGACCCCGATCGACGCGTCGAGCCTGACGAACTACGTCGACACCCGCCGGGGCACCAACGCGTCCGGGTCGTTCTCGCGCGGCAACAACCTCCCGACCACGGCGCTGCCCAACGGGTTCAACTTCTTCACCCCGGTGACCGACGCCCGGTCGAACTCGTGGGAGTACATGTACCAGGAGATGAACAACTCGGCGAATATGCCGATGCTGCAAGGACTTGGCATCTCGCACGAGCCGAGCCCGTGGATGGGTGACCGCAACCAGATGTCGGTGATGCCGGTGCCGGCAGGTGGTTCGCTGACCGGCGCGCCGAGCACGCGCGCGCTGGCCGTTCAGCCACGACACCGAGGTCGCGCAGCCGGACTACTACCGGGTGATGCTGCAGGGCGGGCTGGTCGCCGAGATGGCGCCGACCGACCACGCCGGGATCATGCGCTTCACGTTCCCGTCCGGCCAGGCCACCGGCAGCCTCGTCTTCGACAACGGCACGTTCACCATCGGGCCGGGCAACACGATGACCGGCTGGGTCGACAACGGCAGCGGCCTTTCGGCCGGGCGCAGCCGGATGTTCGTGTCGGCGACGTTCGACCGTGCGCCGACGGCGACCACGGCGACGGCCGCCACGTTCGACACGTCGTCGAATTCCCAGGTGACTGCTGCGGATCGCGACGTCGTTCCTGTCCGTCGACCAGGCCACGCACAACCTCGATCTCGAGGTATCCGGGCGATCCTTCGACGACGTCCGCAATGCCGCGCGCGCCGCGTGGAACGACCGGCTCGGGCGGATCGCCGTGCAGGGCGCGAGCGACACGCAGAAGACGACGCTGTACTCGAACCTGTACCGGATGAACCTCTATCCGAACTCGCAGTCGGAGAACACCGGCACGGCGGCCGCACCGCACTGGCAGTACGCCAGCCCGGTGTCCGACCCGGTTGGCACGTCGACCGCCACGCACACCGGCGCGAAGATCGTCGACGGCCAGATCTACGTCAACAACGGATTCTGGGACACATACCGCACGGTATGGCCGGCGTACTCGCTGCTGTACCCCGATGTCGCGGCGCGCATTGCCGACGGTTTCGTGCAGCAGTACCGCGACGGCGGCTGGATCGCGCGCTGGTCGTCACCCGGCTACGCCGACCTGATGACCGGCACGAGCGCCGACGTGGCGATGGCCGAGACCTACCTGAACGGCGTGCAACTGCCCGACGTGCTGAGCGCGTACAACGCGGCAATCCGCGACGCCACCGATGCATCCGGCCTGAGCGCGGTCGGCCGCAAGGGCATCGAGACCGGGCTGTTCCTCGGCTACACGCCGACCAGCACGGCCGAATCGGTGTCGTGGGCGCTCGAGGGCTACATCAACGACTACGGCATCGCGAACCTCGGCGCGACGCTGGCCAAGGACAACCGCTTCTCGTCGGCCCAGCGCAGCCGGTTCCGCGAGGAGTCCGCGTACTTCCTGCAGCGCGCCCAGAACTACGTCAACCTGTTCGACCCGTCGACGAAGTTCTTCGAGGGACGCGACGCGGCGGGCAACTTCGCCGTGCAGGACCCCACCGTGTGGGGCGGCGCGTACACCGAGACCGACGGGTGGAACTTCGCGTTCACCGCGCAGCAGGACGGCCAGGGTCTGGCCAACCTCTACGGCGGCCGAAAGGCGTTGCAGGACAAGCTCGATCAGTTCTTCGCGACGCCCGGAGAACGCCGACAAGCCCGGCACCTACGGCGGCGTCATCCACGAGATGCGCGAGGCGCAGGCCGTCCGGATGGGGCAGTTGGGCATGAGCAACCAGCCGAGCCACCACATCCCCTACATGTACGACGACGCGCAGGCGCCCGCGAAGACGCAGAAGATCGTGCGCGAACTGCTGCAACGCGTCTACGTGGGCAGCGAGATCGGCCAGGGCTACCCGGGCGACGAGGACAACGGCGAGATGTCGTCCTGGTACGTGCTGAGCTCGCTCGGCATGTACCCGCTGCTGAACGGCTCGCCCAACTGGGCGATCGGCTCGCCGCAGTTCACCAAGATGACCGTGCACCGGGCCGGCGGCGACATCGTCGTCAACGCGCCGGCGAACAGCACGAAGAACGTCTACGTGCAGGGCCTGTCGGTCAACGGGCAGAAGCAGAGCGCGGTGTGGATCGACTCGTCGGTGCTCAAGCACGGCGGCACGCTCGACTTCACGATGGGCCCGAATCCGTCGTCGTGGGGCACGTCGGCGAAGGATGCCCCGCCGTCGCTGACGAGCGGCGCCGATCCGGCCAAACCGCTCACCGACACGACCGGCCCGGGACTCGGCACCGCCACCGGACCGGACGGCCAGGACGCGTCCAAGTTGTTCGACACCTCGTCGACGACTCAGGTCACGTTCGCCAACGGCATCACCGACAATCACCTGGAAATACAACGGGAAAGTGCAGCAGCGCCCGACGTACTACACGCTGACCTCCGGCGCCGCCAACGGTGATCCGACCGATTGGAAGTTGCAGGGCTCCAACGACGGCCTGAAGTGGGCCACCCTGGATTCCCGCAAGAACGAGACGTTCGCCTGGCGCAACCAGACCCGCCCGTTCGCGATCGACGAGCCCGGCCGCTTCGCGCAGTTCCGCCTCGTCGTGACGAGGACGGCCGGCGCGGCGCAGGCCAACCTGGCCGAGATCGAGCTGCTCCAGGGCGGAAACGTCGTGGTCGGCGGCGGCGATCTCACCGTCACCGCGGCGGCAACGGCGTCGGCCACGACGGCCGCGCCGTTCAGCGGCACGCTCGCCACGGTGACCGGCGGCTCGCCCGCGTCGCCCGGCGCGTACCAGGCAACCGTCGACTGGGGCGACGGCACGCCGACTTCCGCCGGAACGGTGACGCTCTCCTCGCGCGGCGTCTACCGCATCAGCGGCGCCCACACGTATGCGCAGCCGGGTTTCTACCAGGCCGGCGTGGTCGTCAGTGACGGCGTCAGCCAGGGTCTCGCCACGGTCGGCGTCGATGTCGCCTTCGTTTCGAGCACCGGGCTGACCGCGGCGTTCGACAAGACGTGCATCGGCGACGACGGTGCGCTCGCCGCGGACTGCGACGGCGTGGGCTTCGGGTATTCGCGTGCTGCCCTGTCCGGTGCGGGCATCGTCCAGGGGCAGTCGCATGACGTTGCCGGGCACCGCGCTGCACTTCACCCTGCCGGCGGTCGCGGCCGGGCAGCCCGACGACGCGACGGGCAACGGGCAGACCATCGCGCTCGATCTGCCCACTGACGCAACGAGCATCTCGTTCATCGGCACCGGGACGGAGGGCGATCAGGACTCGACCGCCACCGTGACGTTCACCGACGGCACGACCGCAACGACCCCGGTGCAGTTCAGCGACTGGACGCTCGGCGGCGACCCGAACGGCACCCCGTCGTTCGGCAACATCGTCGTCGCGAAATGCGCCTACCGGCTCAGCGGAACCAGCCGCGACAGCGACCAGCCGTTCCTGTTTGCCACGGCGCCGTATGCCATTCCCGCCGGCAAGCACATCGCGTCGGTGACGCTGGGGCAGGACGGTGACCTGCACGTGTTCGCGATCGCCGACGACGGCACGCCGACGGCGCCGCTCTCGCTGACCACGCCGGCCGACCAGACGGCCACCGCCGGAACGCCACTCGCGGCCGACCTCGGCACCGTCTCGGGCGGCGTGCCCGGATCGGCCGGCTACCACGCCCGCGTGCAGTGGGGTGACGGCGGCGTCCCGCAGGACGCGACGGTCAGCGCATCGGGCGCGATCACGGCGAGCCACACCTACGCCGCGGCCGGCACCTTCACCGTGCACGTGACCTCGTGGGACACGCAGTCGAGCGCGGAGACGACGTTCAAGGTCACCGTGCAGGCCGCGCCGAGCCCCGCGATCACCGTCGCCCCGAACGCCGCGCCGGGTAAGGCGATGACGCTCACCGGTACCGGATTTGCCGCCGGCGAAAGGGTAAACGTCAAGGTCGACGGTGCGCCGTCGGCCGCGAGCACGGTAACCGCTTCGCCGAACGGGACGATCGCGGCGACGCTCACCTTGCCGCAGTCGGCCGGACCGGGCCGCTACGCGGTCGTCGCGTCCGGGGCCGCATCCGGCACCCCGGCGGCCGCCACGGTTGACGTCGCGCCGGCGTCGGTGCCGGCCTACAAACCGCAGGTCACGCTGTCGCCGTCTTCGGGGCCGCACGGCTCGCTGCTCTCGCTGGCCGGCAACGGATTCGCACCGCGCGAGCTGCTCACCATCACGTTCCGTTCCGGCGGCGAACACCCTTGCCACGCAGACGATTCATGCCAATGGGCAAGGCATCCTCGATGGCGCCTCGATGACCGTGCCGGACATCGCCGCGATCGGCGCCGCCCAGGTCACGGTGACCGGCGCGGTTTCCAGGCTCGCCGGTCTCCACGCCGTTCGACGTGACGACGGGCGAGCCGAGCGCCAAGGTCTACCGGCCGAGCCTGAACCTGACCGCGGCCGGCGCGGACGTCGTCGTCGCCGGTTCCGGCTTCGCGCCGAACGAGGTCGTCACCGTTCAGATCGGCGGCGGGTCAGCGACCCAGACCGTCCGGGCCGACGCGAGCGGTTCGTTCGGCGGCGTCCGGGTTGCGGCGCGAACCGAGGGCGATCAGGCGATCGACGCCGCCGGTGCGGATTCCCTCGTGCCGGTCAGTGCGTCGTTCACGGTTCGATCGGGGACCGTGTCGGTCGCGAGGTGAGGCGGCGGCGCTGCGTCGATCATGTGCAGATCAGGTCGCTTGAGCAACCGGATCTGCACCTGATCGGGGGCGATCACGCGGTCAGGCGCTCGCCCGGCCGTTCGAGGACTCGACGACGAGTCGCTCGTCGGCAGGGCGAGCAACTGGGTGAGTGCTGCTGCTTTGTCGGCGGGAAGCGGGCGGCCGAAGAAGAAGCCCTGCGCGCTGTCGACGAGGCAGTTGCCGAGCGTCTCCAGGTTGTGGAACTCCTCGACTCCCTCGGCCACCACGTCCAGGTCGAACGCGTGCGCCGCCGCCACGATCAGCCGAACGAGGTGCTCGTGGGCGGGATCGGTCGAGTTGATGAAACTGCGGTCGATCTTGAGTGTGTCGATCGGCAGGCGGGGCAGTTGCCCGATCGACGTGTACCCCGTGCCGAAGTCGTCGATGGAGATCTGCACGCCGAGAGCCCGCAGATCGATCATGTTCGCCGTGGCGATCGGGTCGTCCACGAGCACGGTCTCGGTGATCTCGATGACCAGGCGCTGCGGTGCGAGACCCGACTCGGCCAGTGCCTTCTCGACGTCGCCGAGCAACTGGCTGCTCGCCAGGTGCCGCCCGGAGATGTTGACGGCGACGGTGAGGCCGGTCTGCCCGGACTCCTCGTCCCAGCGCACGAGTTGCGTCGTCGCCTCGTGCAACGTCCAGACGCCGATCTTGTTGATCAGCGCCGAGTTCTCGGCGATCGGGATGAAGTCGTCCGGCTGGACCAGGCCGTGGCCCGGGCGGAACCAGCGGATCAGTGCCTCGAAGCCCTTCGGTCGGCCGGTCTGCAACTCGACGACCGGCTGGTAGTACAGCACGAACTGCCCCTGCTCCAGACCCTCGAGGATCGCGGCCTCGAGCGCGGTTCGCTGGGCGAGCGACACACGCAGGTCGTCGTCGAAGATCTCGACGCGGCCGCGGCCGGCCTGCTTGCCCCGGTAGACGGCGGCATCGGCCTCACCGAGCAGGCGCCCGGGATCGACGTACGCGTCGCGGCAGACGGCCACCCCGATACTCGCCCCGACCGGGACGAGCAGATGGTCGATGACGACCGGCTCGCTGAGCCTCTGGATCAGCCGCTCGGCGAGCCGGACGAAGTCGGCCTCGTTGGTCACGTCCTCGAGCAGGATCGCGAACTCGTCGCCGCCGAGTCGGGCCACAGTGTCGCCGGTACGGACGACCTCGAGCATGCGTTGCGCCGAGGCCTGCAGCACGACATCGCCGGCGTCGTGGCCGAATCCGTCGTTGACCGCCTTGAACTGATCGAGATCGACGTACATGAGCCCGGTCGTCGCGCCGGTGCGCTGGGCGCGGTGCAGGGCCTGCTCGATCATGGCGAGGGCCTGCGCCCGGTTGGGCAGGTCGGTCAGCGCGTCATGGGTGGCGCGGTAGGCCAGGTCGGTCTGCGCGACGTCGCGGTCGTGGATGGCGCTGATGATCGTCTCGATCGACGCCTGCACGACGGCGCCGAGCGGCCCGGGCAGCGGTTGGCGCACCACGACGCTGTCGATGTCGCCCTCGGCAACGGCGGCCGCCTGCGCCTCGATGTTGCGCAGGCTGTCCACTGCCGCGGAGAGGCCACGCGCGGCGGTACGCACCTCATGTGGTCCGCCTACCGGCACGTCTTCGAGGACGCCCTCGCTGACCTGTCGAGCCGCGCGGGCCAGCCGCTCGAGTGGACGCGAGAGCGACCGCCAGACCAGCCACCCGGCGATCGCGCAAACGAGGAGCAGCAGGGCCATGAGGGCGAGCGTCCGCCACAGCCCGGTGACTGCCTGATGAGACTGGGCCGCGGCCGCGGACTTCGCGCGGGCGATGGCCAGGTCGAGAACGGTCACGAGCGCGTCGTTGCGCACCTGTCCGGAGTAGTACAGCGCGGCCAGCGTCGCGACGTTGACGGTTGCGTGGGCGTCGCTGACGCTCAGCGTCGCCGCCGCCATCGCCTTGGCCGCGGGGCTCGACGTCGCGCTGCGGACAGCCGCGGCGATCGGCGCCGAACCGTGGTCGAGGACCTCGGTCAGCGCCGCCTCGTAGCCGCCCCAGGTCTGGACCCACGACTGCGCCGGGTTGGTCAGGCCGGACGAATTCGTGAACTTGGTGGTCGCGAGCGACGGCACTTCGAGTTCGGCGAACTGCACGACCTCCGCGACGCTGCTGAGGTCTTCGATGGCGCGCCGGGAATCGCCGGTCACGCCGATCAACACGGCGTCGGCGAGTTGGCGGTGCTCGAGTTCGTTGAGCTTCTTCACGATGGCCTGGGAGTCGGCGAACGCGTTGTCGAGCTGGCCATTGGTGTCGACCTCGGCGCGCAGCCGGGCGACGTCGTTGCCGATCTCGGTGGCCGACGAGCCGACGGCGGGATCCGCCGCGATCGCGCTGACGCTGCGGTCGGTGGCCTGTCGCAGGCTCTTTACCGTGCCGCCGACGGGAGCAACGAGCCCATCCCGGCGGCGTTGATGCCCAGGAGCGTCGCGAGCGTGGGGTCGCGGACGGCCGATCGCGCGAGGTCCGGGATCAGTTCGTGGAGCAATGCGCCGCGCGTCTGGTCCAACCGGCCCGCCGCCCGAACGAGCGTCGCGGCCCGGTGCGCCTGGTCGGCGGTGTTGAGCCGGCCGTTGACCTCCGCGGTCGCAAATGCCGCAACGCCGAGCAGCGGAATCACGACGAGCACGAGCAGACGGCTGCGCAAAGTCCCGCCGTCGACGCGCACCCGGCGCAGCACGTTCATGCCCTTCTCTTTCGGCAGGATCGCGGGCGACTGAAATCTTTGACCGGGCCGCACAGATTTCCGGGGTTGTCGTGGGGTGATCGGCTCCGAAATGTGCCATTTCGGAGCGAGAGCCGGCGCTCAAGTTGGCCAAGCGGGTGTCGAAAAGAAGGACGTGGCCGGATGGTGGTTGGTGTTGGCAGCATGCGCGATGCTCGCCGTCCCGACCGCGCTCGATCCCGAAGGCACGGCGGCCGGGCCGACTTACCTCGCGGGGCTCAGTCTCATCGTCGCGGCCCTGTGGTGGGGCACCTCGCGGCTGGCCCGGGCCGGGCGAGTTCCGTGGGTGCTGTTCTCCGCGGCGGCTTCGTGCTGGCTGGTCGGTGATGTCCTCGATCGGATGCGGTCGGTGCTCGGCCTGTCCGCCGGATTCGGGGCGCCGGATGTGTTCTGGCTGGCGTCGTACCCGCTGATCATCCTCGCGGTGACCAGCATGATCCGCGCACGCGGTCTGCCTGCGGCGATGCTCCGCGAGATCCGGCTCGACGTCATCGTGGTCGCGGCTGCGGCCTCCGTGGCGGCGTGGCACCTGCTCGTGGCTCCGACGATCAGCGAGGGCGGCTCGGTTGCCAACGACCGTCGTCGGCGCCATCTACCCGCTGGGCGACGTGGCGATCTTCGCCCTCGCCTGCACGCTGGTGATAGCGCCGGGGTATCGCAGTGTGGCCAGCCTGCTGCTCATCTCCTGCCTGGGCCTGACCCTGCCCCTGGACTTCCTCACGACGATCTTTCCGTCCGTGGGCGCGCACATCGATGGCCCGCTGCTCGTGGTCAATTCACTGCTCGGTGCGGCGGCAGTGCATCCGGGTCGCGGCGACCTCACCATCCGGGTACCGATGAACGGCACGCACGTCATGAATCGCTGGCGCGTGGCCCTGCTCGGGACGTCGCTGTGCACGGTCGCCGTGGTGAGCGCGATTCCCAGCAACGGTGTCTCGACGCTCGTCTCCGGCCTGGTCGCAAGCGTCGCCGTCTCGGTCACGGTCGTCGTCCGGTTCTACCGCGCGGTCCGTGAGCGCGATGCGGCCGAGGCCGCCCTGACCTACCAGGCGCACCACGATCAGCTCACCGGTGCGGCGAACCGCACCCTGCTGATGGACCGGCTCTCGGCTACGGTCCGTCTCGGATCCACCCCGGACGAGCTGCTGGTGATCGTCTTCATCGACCTCGACGGCTTCAAGAAGATCAACGACACCTGGGGTCATCCCGCGGGCGACGAGGTGCTACGTGTGGTGGCCCGGCGGCTGACCACGCTCGTGCGCTCGTCCGACACGGTGGCACGCGTGGGCGGCGACGAGTTCGTCGTGCTCTGCCCGGGCATGACCGTCGAACACTCCGAAGCCCTCGGGCACCGGATCCGCGATGCGGTCGGCGAGCCGATCGAGGTCGGCTCGACCCTGCTGAACGTCGGGGCGAGCGTCGGCGTCCTCACCGCCACGGCCACGTCCCTGCCTGCGGACCGCGACAGCCTGCTCACCGCCGACGACCTGCTGCGTCGGGCGGATTCGGCGATGTATGAAGCCAAGCGCGAGGGCGGCGGTGTGCGGACGACGCGACCCACGACGATCGCCTGCGAGCGCATCCCCGCCTGAGCGGCACCGCCCGGTCCCGCCGAGCACACTCTCGGCATCAAGCCGGCTGTCAACAACCTCCCGGGCGGCAACGCCTCGGGCACCGCGACTCCTTAAGCTCGGGACGTGTCCGCCGAGTTCATCGACGTTGCCACCGCGCGGGAGATGTGGCGGCTCGGCGACCTTGTCATCGACGTGCGAACGCCCGAGGAGTACGCGCACGGGCACATCGCGGGCGCGCTGAACGTCCCGATCGCCACGTTGCCGGAAGCCGAACGGACACTGCCGCCCGGCCCGGTGATCACCGCCTGCTCGATGGGCGGTCGAGGCGGGCGGGCGGCAAACCTGCTCGCCCTCATCGGGCGCACTGCGTACACGATCAGGGGCGGCACGAAGGCCTGGCAGGCGGCCGGGTTACCGGTGGTGACCGGCCCGAACCCGGGCGCGCACACCTTCGGGCGGCGCGGCTGACCGGTGCGTCAGTACTGCACGCCTCGCGTCAGCGCTCCGTCGACGACGAGGTTGGTACCGCTGGTGAGGCTCGACGCCGGGCTCGACGACGAACACGATCGCGCGGGCCATCTCCTCCGGCGTGCCCATGCGCCCGGTCGGGTTGAGCCCCATCGCGGTCGCGAAGAGGTCGGGGTTGCCGCTCTTGATGTTCTCCCACACGCCGCCCTCGAAGAAGGTGTTGCCCGGCGAGACGGTGTTGGCGCGGATGCCCTTGCCGGCCAGCTGATACGCCAGGCCCTGGATGTAGTGGATGAGCGCCGCCTTGACCGTGCCGTACGGCCCGGCCGCGAAGTCGACCTCGCGTCCGGAGACGCTGGACACCGCCACGATCGACGGCGGCGCTGCTCGCTTCGAGATAGCGGCATCGCGGCGTTGACGAGGCGCACCGCGCCCATCAGGTCGACCTCGAACGAAGCGGTCCAGTTCTCCTCGGCTGTCCGCGATCGCGAGCGCGCTGACGTTGGAGACGACGATGTCGATGCCGCCGAGCCGTTCAGCCCGAGTCGCGCACCCAGGCGGCCAGCGGCGTCGCCATCGGCCATGTCGAGCGCGGTGCCGATCACCGTGGCGCCGTTCACGCCGAAGGCCTTCTCGTCGCCTCCACGTCCGCGGCGGTGCGCGCGCAGAACGCGACCGAGGCACCCTCGTCGAGGAACGTCTCGACCGTCGCGCGGCCGATGCCGCGGGTGCCGCCGGTGACGAGCGCACGCAGGCCGGACAGTTGCAGATCCATGCAGGAATCCTCTTCGAGTCAGGGCGGCGGCACGGGCGCGCAGGTCGCGGTGCATCCCGCCGAACGCGTCGGCGGCGGGCAGCAGTGACTTGCGCCGCCTTGGCCATGACGCTGTAGTTGGCGTCGACGACGTTCGCGACCGGCACCTCGGAGATCTGCGACAGCAGCTGGTAGGCGTCCATCTGCGTCCAGCCCGTACAGCTCGCCGAACCAGCTGACCATCTCGACCTGCGACGACCCGCCATGCGTCCTCGAGCGGTCGGCTGGAGCCGACCGTCATCAGTCACTCGTCGTCCTCGAGGCGCGGCCAGGCCGGGCGCGGCGCCCTTGACCAGCTCGACGATCAGCGTCGTGGTCATGGCGCCCTCGACCGCGGTGCCGCAGGACTCGCCCTCGCCCTGGCGGTAGTGGCCGTCGCCGATCGAGAACAGCGCGCCCTCGACGTTGACGCCGAGGAAGCAGGTGGTGCCGGCGCGCATCTGCGGGCTGTCCATGTTGCCGCCGAACCGGTCCGGCACGAGCGAGCTGCGGACCTCGTTGCCGGCCGGGGCCACGCCCGACCGTTCCGAGCATCGGCGCGAGCGGGAGTTCGACGCGGAACTCGCTGTGCCGCGCCTCGAACCGCGAGCGTGCGCCGCGCGCGGTCGAGCTGGTAGATCCAGGTCGTGTCGGGCAGCGGATCCTGCAGCGTCGCCGTGCGGTCGGTGCTGGTCAGCCCGCCGAAGAACGGGATCGTGGCCGACGCGCCCCAGTCGCGCGCCGGCTCGATGCTGACGAAGTGCAACGCCAGCGCGTCGCCCGGCTCGGCGCCCTCGACGTAGAACGGCCCGGTCTGGGCGTTCACGAAACGCAGGTCGACCTTCTCGCTCGACTTGTCGCTGGTGCTGCGCAGCGCGCCGCCGAACGCGTCCTCGGACCACAGTCGCAGCGCGGTGCCGGGCGTGATCCGGCGGATCGGCGCCACCCCGCCGAAGGTGTACGCGAGCTGCTCGCGGGACGGGGTGAACTCGACGACGTCCAAGCCTGGGCCCATGCCAGCGCAGCCTAGTGGCCGAACCGCCGTCTCGCGGGTGGGCACTTTCGCCGCGGTGGGCACTATGACTGCCCACTGGTGAGCCAACTGCCCACCCGCGGGCTTACTGCGGGCGGAGGCGGACCGTTTCGGTGGTCAGGTCGGCCACCGACGTGGCGCCGAGCAGCTGCATGGTGCGCACGATCTCCTGGGTAGGATGTCGACGCACGCGCTGGACGCCGCGCTCGCCGCCGGCCATCAGGCCGTAGAGGTACGCGCGGCCGATCAGGCAGCCCCGGGCGCCGAGCGCGACGGCCGCGACGACGTCGGCGCCGTTCATGATCGCCGCCGTCCATGTACACCTCGGCCCGGTCGCCGACCGCCGCGACGACGGCCGGCAGCTGTTCGAGCGGGGTGGCGGCGCGGTCGAGTTGGCGCCCGCCGTGGTTGGACACGACGACGGCGTCCGCGCCGGCGTCGACGACGAGGCGCGCGTCGTCCACCGTCTGAATCCCTTTGACCACAAGGCTTCCTGGCCACGCATCGCGCAGCCACCGGACGTCCTGCAGGGTGGCCGCTGGGTCGAACACCTGGTCGGCCAGCTCGGCGATCGTGCCGCCCCACGAGCTCAGCGAGGCGAACTGCAGCGGCTCGGTGGTCAGCAGGTTGAGCCACCAGGCCGGGTGCACCGCCGCGCCGGCAACCGTGCGCAACTTCAGCGCCGGCGGGATCGTGAAGCCGTTGCGGACATCGCGCAGCCGCGCCCCGGCGACCGCGGAGTCGACGGTCAGCACCAGCGCCTCGTAGCCGGACGCACGCGCCCGGGCGACGAAGTCGCCGGCTGGCCTCGCGGTCGCGCCACAGGTAGAGCTGGAACCACCGCCGCCCGTCCGGCGCCGCGGCGGCGAGGTCCTCCACGGACGTCGTCCCCATCGTCGACAGCGCGTACGGGATGCCGGCGCGCTGCGCGACGCGCGCCACGGCGGGCTCGCCCTCGTGGTGCATCAGCCGGGTGAACCCAGTTGGCGCGAAGGCGAAAGGCAGCGCCGACCGGGCCGCCGAGCATCGTCGTCGAGGTGTCGACGCGCGACACGTCGCGCAGCACGCGCGGCATGAACTCGACCCGGCGAACGCCTCGCGCGAACGCCGCAGGCTGATCTCGTCCGCCGGCGGCGCCGTCGGTGTAGTCGAACACCGCCCGGGGCGTACGGCGGCGCGCGATGAGGCGCACGTCGTCCACGCTGGCTGCTGCCGACAACTGCCGAGCCGTCCGGTTGCCCTTCATAGGACGCGGCCGCAGCAGCGGGGCCAGTTCCGACCAGCGAGGCAGTCTGCGTTGCGTCATATGGGAATCCTCCCGCGCGACCGACCTCGGCCGCGCGGGAGGGCGCGTCACGCCGTCGCGGAGAGTTCCGTCAGGGCGGCGGGCTTCCCCGTCGACGTTGCGGTTATCGACAGACGCAGATATCGGGCCGACGTTGCCGGGAAGGTGACCTGATCCGGCCCGGCTCCACTGGCACCGGCGACGGCCGCAACCTGGCGCCACGTCGAGCCGTCGGTCGAGACGCTGAGCGTGTAGTCGGTGGCCCGGCTGGTGTCCCAGCTCAGCGTGGCGTGCGCGAGCGTGCGCACCGCACCGAGATCGGCCACGAGCGACGCCTGTACCGACTTCGCCTGCCAGGACGTGATCGGGCTGCCGTCGACGGCGCCGGTCGCGGGGTAGCTCGGGTCGGTTCCGTCCGCGGTCACCGACGCACAGCGGGCGAGGTCGGTGGTGGGCTGCAGGTCGGGCCGCCGCGTCGGCACGGTCAGCGGCGCACCCTGTCGCAACGAGTACGAGTGGCCGCCGATGTCGACCGGCGTCGTCGCGCCGCTGGTCAGCGTGATCTGCGTCGACTTCGGCCCGATCGCGACGTCGAAATGCCTGCCCTGCCAGGACAATTGACGCAGCGTCACCCCGTGCAACTGAGGCGGCAGCGTGGGATCGAACCGGAGCCCGTCCGCCCGCCAGCGCATCCCGCTGAAGCCGTAAAGGAAGGCCTGCAGGAAGCCGCCGGCACCGGTCGTGAACGTGAACGCGCCACCCGAACGCGCCTCGGAGAACTGGTCGAACGGCCCGCGCATGAACGGGTCGACGGCGCGCTGCAGGAAGTAGTAGTCGGCGCATCCCGGCGTGCCGAGCGCGGCGGTGTCGATGGAATGGATGGAGTCGGTCATCGACGGGCCGTCTGGATCGGTGCGCGGCACGTAGTAGTCCAGATCGTTCTGCGCGACGCTCGCAGGCATCGCGTACTCCCACGGGTACTGCAGCATTACGACATCGGCCTGCTTCACAAGGTCGCCGGAATACCCCTCGAACTCCGGGTGGACATTGCGAGTTGCGTCGAACAGGACGCGCAGGCCGTTGGCCACGGTGGTCCAGCGCGGGTCGGCCGGCTGCCCGATCAGCTGGGCCGCCTGCGTGGCGATCCGCATCGTGGTCGCCGCGCCCACGTTGGTGTACACGCTGTTGTTGACGTGATCGTGGTGCTCGTCCGGGCCCATCACGTCGTTGATGTCGAGTCCACCGGCCGGATCGGGCACTGCCCGGCTGGCCCAGAAGTCGGCGGCACCCTTCAGCACCGGCCACGCCTTGTCGGCCAGCCAGCCGCGGTCGCCCGTGGCGAGGTAGTACTGCCACTGCGCGAGCGCGACGTCGGCGGTGATGTGCTGCTCGACGGCACCCTCGTCGCAGCAGGGCGGCGTCTGCTCGTCGCCGTGCAGCGCGCTCTCCCAGGGGAATCGCGCGCCCGCGAAGCCGGTCTGCGCCGCGTTCGCCTGGGCGGCCGCGAGGCGCTCCTGCCGGTAGGCGTCCATGCCGACGGCGATATCGGGGTGGGTGGCCAGCAGGCTCGGGTACATCCACGTCTCGGCGTCCCAGAAGATGTGGCCGCTGTAGCCGTCGCTGGACAGTCCGGCCGGCGAGGCGCTCCAGTTCACCCCGGCGCGGGCGCTCTCGAGCAGGTAGAACATGCTCGCGCGGACTTCGAGTTGCAGTGCCGGGTCGCCGGCGATCTGGATGTCGGACCGCCACAGGCCGGCCCAGGCCGCCTCGTGCCCGCCGAGCAGGCCCTGGTACCCGCGCTGCGCGCCGTAGCAGCGGCGTCGCGCGCGGCGGCGAGCGGATCAGCCGAATCCTGCGAGCTGGCCACGCCGACGTACTTCGTGACGGTGTACGCCTTACCGGCATTGACGTTCAGCCGAGCCTGCTCGCCGACCGACTGCGGCACGTCGGCGTCGACCTCAGAGGTCTGCGCGCCCCGCGGAACGTCGAGCCGCGACGCCAGGGCGGCCGTTATGCCGGTGCCCACCGTGGTCACCGTCTCGTAGGCCTCGCCGCTGCGATAACCCTTTCCGGATTGGGTGGTCAGGCGTGCGCTCGTCCCGTCGAACAACCCGGTGACGTCCGCGGTGCCCGACCAGTGCGGCGTGAACGTGAGCCGGACCGCGGCCACGCGCTGCAATGCCTGGTCGACCATCACCTGGTAGCTGAGGTCGGTGGCGTGACCGGCGGGCGAGGTCCAGGTGGCCTGCGTGGTCAGCAGTCCCTTGTAGAGGTCCAGGGTCTGCCGGTAATTGCTCACCGTGCCCTGCCCGTCGGTCGGTTGGGCAGTGGCTGGCCGGGCGCGCTGAAGGACAGGTAGTCGACGTTGACGTGCCCGCAGTCGCCGGCGTCCTGCGTCAACGCGACCGTGTCGTCGCCGGCGGGGAGGTTCACGGTCGCGGTGGCCACGGCCCAGTCGTCCCAACTTGCCGTTGCCGCAAAGGTGATTGTCGCGGCGGCGGCGCCGTTGACGTGCAGGCTCAGGGTGCGCGGCAGGCAGGCCCCGCCGTCCGCCGAGCCCGGCGGGAAGTTCGCGGCTCGGACGGCCACCGTGTAAGCACCCGCGCTCGGTACCCCGGTCAGGTGCAGCGTGGCCGAGCCGCCGGCGTTGTTGTAGTCGGCGACGAAACCCGATCCGGTGAAACCCGCGTGGTCATGTGCCGCGCTGACGCCGCCCGCGAGTTGCGCGTCCTCGGCCTGGCAGGCCTGGTTGAACTCGCAGGTCGACGACCCGGGCAATTGGCCGTACGTCCCGGAACCGTCGGAGAACGCGAGCGTCGACCAGGTGGGGATGTTCGCCCGCTGGTCGACCTGGCCGGGTGCGTGCGCGTACAGGCCGGCCAGCTGCGACGCGGCCTCGATCGGCGTCGTCGAGTAGCCCGTGCCGGCGGCCGGGATGCGTCCGGCGAAGTAGCCATTGCCGAGGAAGGTCGGCGAGTAACCGGTGCCGGTGTCGGTGGTGCTGAGCGTCCAGCCCGAGCCCGCGGCTGGGCCGTCTAGGGCTGCTGGGGCGGCTCCGGCGGTCGAGGTGGTCGCGCCGCTCGCCGCTGCGCCGCTCGCCGCCGCCCCGCTCGCCGCCGCGCCTCCCGCCAGCACCGCGAGAACCGTGGCGACCGCCGTGAGACGCCGCCGTGACCGTGCCGGCCTGACCTGTTCAGCCATGGAAACTCCCGAGGTAGGCGTGCCCCCCGGCCTTCCCATAATGGTCGTGTCATCACATCAGCGTCAAACACGGCAATCACGGCATGATCGCCGCGGCCCGGACACCGCTCAGGCAGCAGGCGGCAGGCGGACCTCGATGGCCAGGCCGCCGTCCGGGTTCGCCGTGGCGGCAATCGAGCCGTGATGGGCCGCGACGATCGAGCGGGCGATGGTCAGGCCGAGGCCGACGCCGCCGCCGTGATCGAGGCGATCGCCGCTTGCCCGGCGGAACGGTTCGAACAGCGTGTTGACCTGCCCGGGCGCGATAAGCGGTCCGCTGTTGGCCACGAGCAGGATGGCCGGTGAGCTGACCCGGACCTGGACCCAACCGTCGTCCACGTTGTACTTGACGGCGTTCTGGACGAGGTTCGTCGCGAGTCGTTCGAGCAATGGCAGCTCGCCGACGACGTTCTGCGGGGCGAGGTCGCCCTCGATGCGGACGCCGCGTTCGGCCGCAGCCGGGCGCCACGTTTCGATCGTCTCGGCCAGGATGACGTCCAGGCGCTGCGGCGCAGAGGTGAGCAACCCGCGTTCGGTCTCGGCGAGGACGAGCAGGCCCTCGATCAGCGCCTCATTCCGCTCGTTGGTTGCGAGCAGTTGGCGGGAGAGCAGTTCGAGCTGCTCGGGGGTGAGCGCTGACCGCAGGCTTACCTCGATGAGCGCACGCTGCGTGGCGAGCGGGGTACGCAGTTCGTGCGATGCGTTCGCGGCGAAACGGCGCTGCGCGTCGTAGCCTTCGGCGACCCGGTCGAGCATCGCGTCGATCGCCTCGGCCAGCTGCCTGGTCTCGTCGCGCGGGCCCGCCGGGTTCATGCGCGCGCCGAGGCTGGCCGGCCCGAGGTGCGCGACGATGTCGGTCATCGCGCGCAGCGGGCTGAACACCCAGCGAGCCAGCAGCACGGCGATCCCGATCAGTGCGACGGTGAACGCCACGATCTCGATCCACGCCAGCATCGGGCTGAATGCCCGGCAGCTGTTGAGCGAGCTTCGCCAGCTGTTGTCGCAATTCCCGGTGCCACCGCGGTACACGTGCACGATGTTCATGCCGTTGTAGAGGCACCAGTCGAGATAGATCAGGCCGAGCGGCCAGCTGATCAGTTGCGCGATGACGAAGCGGCGGCGGGTGTTCCAGCGCATCAGCCGTCCGCGCCGAAGCGGTACCCCACGCGGGGGACGGTGTGCACGATCGGCGGATCACCGAGCTTGCGGCGCAACGTCATGACGGCAACCCGTACCGCGTTGGTGAACGGGTCGGCGTGCTCGTCCCAGGCCTGTTCCAGCAACTGCTCGGCGCTCACGACCTGATCGGCCGCGTGCATGAGCACCGAGAGCACCGCGAACTCCTTCGGCGTGAGATCGAGCAGCCGGCCGTCGCGGAATGCCCGGTGTCGCGGGATGTCGAGCACGACCCCGTGCGCGTCGAGCACCGGTGCGAACGCAGCGGGCGGGCGTCGGGCCAGCGCCTGGATGCGCGCGGCCAGTTCGGCAAATGCGAATGGCTTGGTCAGATAGTCGTCGGCGCCGAGGCCGAGCCCGTCGACGCGATCGCGGATGCCGGCTGCGGCCGTGAGTATGAGCACGCGGGTGCCCAGGCGTGAGCTGATCATCCAGCGGCATACGTCATCGCCCGTGCGCCGCGGCATGTCGCGGTCGAGCACCGCGACGTCGTAACGGTTCACGCTCAGGCGCTCGACGGCGTCCTCGCCGTTGTAACAGACGTCCACGGCCATCGCGAGCTTGCGCAGCCCGTCAGCGACCGTGTCGGCGAGCAGGCGCTCGTCATCCGCTAGCAGCACACGCACTGATAAAGCCTCCCGTGACCGTTATAAGCGCGACATAAGGACGCCGACGAACGTTGACGATAGCCGCGCACTGCGAACGTGCTGCGCATGTCAGTGGTCACGCGGCCTGTGCCGGCGTCCTTCCCGTCGCCCACGTTGCACTACGGCAGGCAGCGGCGGCGCATCCGGCGGCGGCGCGTGGTGGCCGTGCTGGCCGTGATCGCGGTCTGTGCCTACGTCGTGCTTCGGGTAACGCGCGGCAATACCCCGCACGACTACGTTGCGGACAGCGACTGGCCCACGCTGGGACAGGCAGCTCTCGTTGTCGGATCGGGCCGTGTCGAGTCCAGCCCCGGTCAGCGACCTGTGCCCATTGCCAGCGTCGCCAAGGTGATGACGGCGTACCTGGTGCTGCGCAGCGCCCCGCTTGCGCCCGACGCGGACGGCTTCCGGTTCACGGTCACCGAGGCCGACGCCGAGAACACCGTTGCCCGGCAACGCAATGACGAGTCGGTCGTGCCGGTCGAAGCCGGGGAGGTGCTGACCGAACGCCAGGCCCTGGCCGCGCTGCTACTGCCGTCGGCCAACAACGTCGCGGCGATGCTCGCGCGGCACGTAGCCGGGATCGGTCGAGTCCTTCGTCAACGAGATGAACCGCACGGCTCGGGCGATGCGCATGAAAGACACCACCTACACGGACCCGAGCGGCCTCGACGAATCCACGCGCTCGACAGCCGCTGACCAGATTCTCCTTGCGCAGGCGGCTATGCGCGACGCCACGTTCGCGTCGATCGTTGCTACGCCCGGCTACGAGTTGCCCGTCGCGGGTTCGGTCCGCAACACCGACACGTTGCTCGGGCGCCGCGGCTTCGTCGGCATCAAGACCGGCTCGGACGACGCCGCGGGCGGGTGCTTCATGTTCCGCACCCAGCGCGTCGTCAACGGCCGCAGCACCGACATCACCGGCATTGTGCTCGGCCAGCAAGGCGACGACCTGATTGCGTCTGCCCTTAATGCGGCTTCGCAGTTGGCCGATCGCGTCGCACCTGCACCGTGACGGCTTCGTGGCAGGTACGGTCCGGGCCATGCCGGAGACCGTGGTCGACATCGCAAACGCCGTACGAGCAGGGCAATTGACCGCGCGGGGTGCTACTGAGGCTGCCCTCGAGCGGATCGCGGAGCATGACAAACGCATCAATGCGTTCCAGGTTGTCCGTACGCAGGCTGCACTGGACGAGGCGGACGCCGTCGACCAGAGCGCGGATCGCCCGTCGCTGCCGCTGGCCGGTGTGCCCATCGCGATCAAGGACAACGTGCCGGTCAGCGGCGAGCCCATGCGCGTAGGCAGCGCCGGCAGCGACCCCACACCGCAGACGTCCGACCACGAGATCGTGCGACGGCTGCGCGATGCGGGCGCTGTCGTCGTCGGCCTGACCCGCGTGCCGGAGTTGTGCGTGTACGGCGCCACCGATTCGAGTTTCGGCATCACCCGAAACCCGTGGGACCTGGACCGCACGCCGGGCGGCTCGTCCGGTGGTTCGGCGGCTGCCGTCGCGGCCGGCATGGTGGCGGTGGCACACGGTAACGACGGCATGGGATCGATCCGCATCCCGGCCGCGTGTTGCGGCCTGGTCGGTATCAAGCCCGGCCTCGGCGTTGTGCCGGCGGGATTGGGAAACGGCTCGTGGTTCGACATGGCCGAGAACGGCGTCCTGGCCACGACCGTCGCCGACTGCGCGCTCGTGCTTTCGGTGATGGCCGGACGAGCCGAACTGGCCGATCTGGGTGACCCGGGCCGGTTGCGCATCGCCGTATCTACCAGGAATCCACTCGCCGGCTTCCCGGTCGACACGAGCTGGGGGGCGGCTGCGCGGGACACCGCGGCGGCATTGGGCAATGCCGGACACACGGTGCGGCCGGCCAATCCGCCCTACGGCCAGCGCATCGGGACGTCGGCCATCGTCCGCTGGCTCGCCGGTACCGAGATGGACGCGCAGTTGCTGGCCGACCGCAGCAAACTCGAGCCGCGAATCCGGCGTCATGCCGCGGGCGGCCGCCTCGCCCAACGCGCCCGGCTGCCCAAGCCGAAGGGCCGCGAGTTGTGGCAGCGCAAGGCAGAGGGCTTCTTCGCCGACCACGACGTGCTGATCACCCCGGCGCTGGCGCAGTCGCCGATCCGGTCGATCGCGTGGTCCGAGCGGGGCTGGCTGGCCAACGTGCTGGCCAACGCGCGTTACGCACCGTTCGCCGCGCCCTGGAACCTCGCCGGCTGGCCGGCGATCGCCGTGCCGGCCGGCATCGGCAGCGACAGCATGCCCCGGTCGGTACAACTCGTCGCCCGGCCCGGCGGCGAGGCGCTACTGCTCGCGCTTGCCGCGCAACTGGAGGCGCTGCGTCCGTGGCAGCGCACGGTCTCGGCGGCGCAGTTGCAGAACTAGACAGGCGGCCGTTCCGCCTGAAGCTGCGATTCGGACGGCACGAACCCGACCGCGCGGTAGAGATCGATCGCGAAGTAGGTGGGGTCGGCAACCATGACCAGCGTGTGCGCGCCGAGGGCGTCGAATCCGAACCGGCTGACGTAGTGGACGAGTGATCCGGCCAGCCCTTGCCGCCGGTGGTCGGGATCGGTCTCGACGGCCTGGAATCGCGCAAGACCGGGGCCGGCCGCGAACAACCCCATTTGCGCAACGAGCCGTCCTTCGAGGAACGCGCCGAACCAGCCGCCGTGGCCGGCCTCGACGAGACGACGGTTGGTCTGCACCTTCGCCGAAACGAAGGTGCGGTGCGCGGTCGTCTCCTCACCGGTTTCATGACAGCGCATCTGCAACTCGACGCTCTGCGCCCAGTCGTCGTCCGTGTCGAGCGCGCGGTACACGGCGACGCCGTTACGGTGCGCGGGTTGATGTACGGCCGTCGCCGTCATGACGGTGGCTGCCTCGACCAGCAGGCCTTGCGCCGCGAACCACGCAAGGTCATCGACGCTGCCGTCCGTGCCGTCGAAACCGAGTGCGAGGTGCCCGGCATCGGGGAAGGCTGCGGCGAACTTGTCCAGCCACGCCTGGGATTCCTGCGGCGCGGGCACACGTGCCAGAAGCAAGAAGTTGCCCCACCAATACGTCGGGTTGTGCGGGGTGCGGATTACGAGGTGATCGCCGCGGTCGTCCACTTCGCTGCCGCCGAGGCGCAGCAAGGCAAGATCGGTGCGATAGGCAAGCGACTGCACGTCCACCCGGCGGACTGTAGTCAAGCGGGGCCGGTTCAGGTGTC
Organism: uncultured Actinomycetota bacterium; assembly: GCA_963709985.1. Classification (GTDB taxonomy): domain Bacteria; phylum Actinomycetota; class Actinomycetes; order Mycobacteriales; family Jatrophihabitantaceae; genus DASXRA01. The sequence continues at coordinate 163,384 of CAVPYQ010000029.1, read as the reverse complement.
GAGGGCTCGGCTCACCGACACTGTGCAGATCGGGTCGCTGCGGCGCATCGATCTGCACATATTCAGGCTGGCGCGGGGATGTCGTCGCCCTCAGCCGTCGCCTGCCTCAGGTGCCGAGGGCTCGGGACAGCAGCGTGCGGCGGTTGTTCACCGATGTCTTCGCGAAGATCGACTTGAGGTGGTCCTGGACGGTGTGCGGCGACAGCGACATCCGCGTCGACAGATCCTTGGTGTCGCTCCCCGTTGCCAGATGGCCGAGCAGTTCAGCCTCGCGTGCGCTCAACCCGAATGCGCGCGCGAAGAGCCCCGCTCGTTCCGCCGGCGAACATTCCTCAATGCTGACAGCGATATCGCGTAGTTGCGGTGCCGCAGTTGCATCGCCGATCCTCGCCGCGCGCAGGGTCAGCCACACGCCGTCGGAGAGATGCACGCGCGCTGAAGGAGGGTTCATGTCGACGCCGGCCTCGTTGGCCAGCAATTGCGCGGCGACGTTGTAGGCGCTTGCCGGAACCGGCGATTGGTCCGCATCTGGCGGGACAAGCACCCTCAGGTACTCCTGGGTCTGCGGAGTCTGCGCGCGCACTTCGAGATCGCACGAGAGCAGCAAGACGACCGGGCCGCGCGCGGTTTGCCGCCGCGCAGCGCGCGCGACGAAACTGTTCGCCTGCGCTCGGCGAAGCGCAGCGGTCAACGGTTCGGCGATGTCGGCCAGGTAGGCGGCATCGTCCGCGCTGAACCGATCCGCGGTGGCGGCCCGCCACAGGTCGAGGAATCCCCAGCATCCGTACCGATCCGTGTAGACCGACGACGCGACGTCACCAATGCCGTACCGCACAAGCAGATCCCGCCACAGCAGGCTGCGGGCCGGGTCGTCGCCCGTTGCTTCGCGGAGCAGCGCCACAGGTAAGTCGAGCCGGGTCCACCGGTTGACCTCGGTCAGGTACTTGAGCCGGATCAGCGTCGGCAACTCCGGCAGGCAAGGGACATCGGCCAGTGGCGATGAACCGACCCACGTCTCGGGATCGGTCAGCAGCCATGCGTACGCGTCGAAGGCCACCACCCGGCGGATCTCGGCAAGAGCGTCGAGTCGCAGGTTGCGCGCATCGACGGCGGACTCGCAGATGCGTAGCACGCGCTCCCGCGACCGCGCGTGCCCACCGGACCTGGCCACGTGCGGAGGGTACGCCGCGGCAATGGCGGGTGAGCGCGCCAAGTCCGCGGCCGAAATACCCCGTACATCTGGGATAGGCAGCCAGTTGCGCGCTCCATAACGTGGCCGGACGTAAGCACAATCCCGCACCCAGGAGGGCACCATGCCAACACTGCAGATCGAGCACTCAATCACGGACTTCGACACCTGGAAGGCCGCGTTCGACCGCTTTGCCGAGGTCCGCGAGAGATCTGGCGTACGTCGGCATCTCGTCCGCCGTCCGGTCGACGATCCGGCCTACGTCGTCATCGACCTGGACTTCAGCACCGCCGCCGAGGCCGAGGCATTTCGCGAGTTCCTACAGGCGAAAGTCTGGTCGTCCGCCGAGAATTCGCCCGCACTCATCGGCACGCCGCAGACCAAGATCCTCGAGCAGGTCGAGGCACACGCAGTAGCTACGGGTTGATGCCGCAGCGGGCGCTACTTGGATGCGGACAGGAACTCGACGAACGTCGCCGGAACGCCCAGCACCAGACCGTGAATGCCGTGGGTCAGCCGGATTCCCCGGGGATCCCAGGACAATTCCCAGTTGTGGCAGTCGATCAGATGCCGCACTGCTTTGAGCAACGCCGACTCGCGTAGGTCGCGCGTCCAGTCGGCCTGATCGCTGACCAGGGCGACGTGCAGGGCGAGCTTCTCGCGATCCAGTAGGCCGAGTTGCTCGATCCGCGCTTCGAGTGCGAGGACAACCGGAGCGAGATACAGATCGGACAGGTCGTGCGGAATGGTAGTCAGGGGAGCCTCCAAGGCCGGGCCGCAAAGGGCGACGACCTCATGGTCCTAGCGGCGAGGAATGATCGGCAGGTCCAAAAGCCTGAATGTCCGATGACGGAGGTCCCGCGCTGATCTGACCACGCGGGCGCAGTGAACCGGCCGGCTCAGCCGGTGGCCGACAGTTGGCCGCCGAGTTGCTGCGCGATCGACGTCCAGCCCTGCTGGTGATCGGCGGTCCACTCCGGTGGCAGTTGGGCGTGCTCGATCGTCATCAGCGTCTCGGCCTCGCCGTGGGGTCGCAGGGTCACCGTGACGACACTGCTGAATCCGCCGCCGAAACTGGTGTCCCAGGTGAAGCGCAGCCGGTTCGGCGGGTCGAGTTCGAGGTACTCGCCGACGATGTGCACAACGCCGTCCGGGCCGATCATGTCGATGCGCAGCCGCCCGCCGACACGTGCGTCGCACTCGATCGTTCCGGCGACGCCCGGCGCCGGAACGATGAATTCGGCGAGAGCCTCGGGATCGGTCCATGCCTCGTAGACGACCGGCGGCTCGGCGGGCAGGACGCGTTCGACGACGGCGGTGGTCGGATCCGGATCGCTCACTTCTTGCCTTTCCGCCGAGACAGGTGCGCAGCGAGCGCATCGGCCCGCTCGGACCAGAACGTGGACTGCTCGTGAATCCAGCTTTCCGCAGCGCGCAATCCTTCGGGGCGGACGGACAGCCAGTGCTCGCGGCCGCGCACGTCTCGCCGGATCAGCCCGGCCGCCTCGAGGACTCCGATATGTCGCGAGATGCCGGCGAACGTCATTGGCGCGGCCTCGGCCAGGTCGGTGATCCGCGCGTCGCCGTTACGAAGCCGGACGAGCAGGGCACGTCGGGTGGAATCGGCCAGCGCCGCATAGGCCCGGTCGAGCACCTCGGGATCTTCAACTGACTTGTTGACCATTTCGCCCTTCCGCGGATACGATATTCAACAGACTACTTGAACGTTCCCGCGCGTCACGGATACAGAAGAGGTCAGGTCGTGGACGAACATCAGGTCGTGGACGCCGAAGCGTGGCTGGCCGCCCGCAAGGCCTTGCTGAGCAAGGAAAAAGAGTTCACGCGCCTGCGCGACGAACTGAGCCGGCAGCGTCGTGACCTGCCCTGGACGGCGGTTACCAAGGAATACACATTCGAGGGTGCCGACGGGCCACGTACGCTCGCCGACCTGTTCGACGGGCGATCGCAACTCATCGTCTACCACTTCATGTTCTTGCCGGAGTGGGACGACGGGTGTCCAAGCTGCTCTTTCTGGGCCGACAACTTCGACGGCATACCGGTGCATCTGAACCATCGGGACGTGTCGTTCGCCGCGATCTCCCGGGCGCCGTACAGCAAGATTGCGAAGTACCGGTCGCGGATGGGCTGGAGCTTCGACTGGTTGTCATCGTCGGCGAGCGACTTCAACTACGACTTGGGCGTGTCGTTCACCGACGAGGCGATGGCCAGCAGCACGGCCGTCTACAACTACGCGACGCAAGACACGTACATGCAGGACCGCGAGGGGATCAGCGTCTTCTACCGGGACGGTGGCGGCCAGGTATTTCACACGTACTCGGCGTACGCGCGGGGCATCGACATGGTCAACGGTGCCTACCAGTTCCTCGACCTGGTGCCCAAGGGTCGCGACGAGGCCGGCCACGACGGGCCGCAGTTCTGGGTCCATCGCCACGACGAGTACTGAGCGGCCATCCACGCTTATCGACTGGCACCGCCGTCGGCGGGAACCTATCGGCATTTAGGGCCATAGACTGTAAGAGCATGATTCAGCGGGCCCTTCGGCTCTGCGACTGAGCCGCCCGATCCAGGAAAATGGCACTGTGACCGCGTTGCGTGGCGGCAAGGAACTGCTGCTGTTCGTCTCGTCCTGCCTGCTACTTGCCGCAGGTGGCGTGGCGTGGCTGCTGTCCGCCGACACGGCGGCGAACGTGTCGTGGTTTGCCGGTACGGCGCTGGGCCTTGTCGTCTCGGTGTGGTGGACGATTGACGGGATTCGGCGCCGTCAGCCCGGCGTCGACATCATCGCCGTGCTGGCCCTGGCCGGTGCGTTCGCGGTCAATGAGCCGTTCGCCGGTGCGGTAATCACCGTGATGCTCGGCAGTGGGCGACTGCTGGAGGAGCTGGCGGCCCGTCGCGCCCGGCGCGAGCTGAGCCTGCTGGCCGAGCGCTCGCCGCGGACAGCCTGGCGCCGCACCGGCGATGCGATCGTGGAGGTCCCGGTCGACGACGTGGTTGTGGGCGACCAGTTGCTCGTGCGGCCGGGCGAGATCGTCCCGGCCGACGGGCGGCTGATTTGCTCGGCCGTGCTTGACGAATCCGCGCTGACTGGCGAATCGCTGCCGCTCGAACGGATCGCCGGGGACGATGTGCGCAGCGGCGTCGTCAACGCCGGGGCGCCGATCGACATGATCGTCACCGCCGCGGCGGCGCAATCCACCTATGCCGGCGTGGTGCGCCTCGTCGAGCAGGCGCAGGCGTCGTCCGCGCCGTTCGTCCGGGCGGCCGACCGGGTCGCGTTCCTGTTCGTGCCGTTGACGCTGCTTCTCGCCGGTGCGGCCTGGGCGCTCAGCGCCGATCCCGTTCGCGCGGTTGCCGTGCTCGTCGTGGCGACGCCGTGCCCGTTGCTGCTCGCGGCGCCGATCGCGATCATGTCCGGGCTCTCGCGCGCGGCGAACGTCGGCGTCGTGGTGAAGGGTGGCGCCGCGCTCGAACGTCTTGCGGCCGGGCGCGTGATGCTGTTCGACAAGACCGGCACGCTCACGCAGGGACGTCCCGGGCTGGCCGATGTCGTTACCGCAGACGATGGGCCGACCGGAGATGAGTTGCTGCGACTCGCCGCGTCGCTCGACCAGGTCTCGCCGCATGTTCTGGCCAGCGCGCTCGTCACCGCATGCACGCGTCGCGGCCTGGTCCTGGAAATGCCCAGCGCTGTTCGGGAAGAACACGGCTACGGCCTCGAGGGCATGGTCGGCGAACACCGGGTGCGGCTCGGCAAGGCGTCCTGGGTGGTCGACGGGGAGCCACCCGCGTGGGTACGGCAGGTTCGCCGGCGGGCCTCGCTGGACGGCGCCCTGACGGTGTTCGCATCCGTCGACGGCAAGCCCGCGGGCGCGTTCCTCCTCGAGGACGCGATCCGCCCCGACGCACCCCGGATGGTGCGCGCTCTGCGCAATGCCGGAATCCGCCGTGTTGTCCTGGCCACCGGCGATCGCGCCGACATCGCGGACATGGTCGGGCGCGTGGTCGGCGTCGACACGGTGCTGGCCGACTGCGACCCCGCTGACAAACTCGCCGCCATCGAGCGCGAGTCCGCCGACGACTGCACGATCATGGTCGGCGACGGCGTCAACGACGCCCCGGCGCTCGCCGCGGCCGGGGCGGGCGTGGCGCTCGCTGCTCGAGGGGCGACTGCGTCGTCCGAGGTTGCCGATGTCGTGCTGACGGTCGACCGGATCGATGCCCTGGCCGATGCCATCCTCATCGCGCGCCGCTCCAAGCGCATTGCGCTGCAGTCCGTACTGGTGGGTATGGGGATGTCGCTCGTCGCGATGGTCTTTGCCGCGTTGGGGTTCCTGCCGCCGGCTGCCGGCGCACTCCTGCAAGAGGTCATCGACGTGCTGGCCATCGGGATCGCGCTGCGGGCCGTGCTGCCGGTGGCGGTCCACACCATCGTCATGCCGCCGGCCGATGTCGCCACCGCCCTCAAGTTGCGGGCCGAGCACGATGCCGTCCTGCCGAGGATCGAGCAGATCCGTTCGGTGGCCGACGGATTGTCGACCCGCGACTGCGACCTCACCCCGGTGTACGCCCTGCACAAGTGGCTGGCCGAGGGATTGCTCCCGCACGAACGCGACGACGAGGCCCTGCTGGTACCTCTCATGGCCCGGGCTCTCGGCGGCACGGACGCGACGGCGGCGCTCAGCCGAACGCACGCGGAGATCGAGCACCAGGTCGGCCGCCTGCAGCGACTGCTTGCCGACCTGGACGACGACACCGTCGCGCCCGAGGACGTCGTCGAGCTACGCCGGTTGCTCTACGGGCTCTACGCCGTGCTCCGGCTGCACAACGCCCAGGAGGAGGAGGGCGCTTTCAGCCTCGTGCCGGACGGCGCCGCGAACGGATCAGCGCACGAGCCGGCGCAGCACGGAGCCAGCGAACGGCATTGACTCCCGGGTCAGGTTCGACTGTCCACTGTGGACGATCGGGACAACATCGTTGTTTCGACGGGACGATTGATGTAGGCATATCGCGCACCAAATGCCCTCTGCGTCGGGACCTTCGCCTCGATGGATCTCCGCTGCCTGCCCGGCAGTATCGATCAAGTGACCTCCAGAGCAATCATTCGCGTCGTCTGCCACGACGGGCCGTGTCGAGGCCCGCAATACATGGACGTCGACAGCGGACGAATCCTCTACAGCGAGATTCCGGAGGCCGCTACCGTCGTCTATCGCATTGAGGACCAGCCGGGCTATATGCACTCATCCTTGCCCCGTGCCCACCTCGTCGATACCGGCGATGGCATCGCGACGCAACGCGACGGCACTCGCCGCGCTTGGTGACTGCGTGCTCAGGCGGCGCTCGGGGGTTTCGCGCCGAGCTCGGCGGCCGCGGCTTCGAGCGCCCCGATCATCGCGGTGGTCGCAGCGAGCGGACGCGCTGACGGCGACGCTGTCATGACCGTGCGCGTCAGCGCCGGTTCGTCAAGGGGACGCACGACGAGTCCGGGCGGCACAGTCGAGACGACGAGCCACGGCACCATCGCAATGCCCAGCCCCGCAGCGACCAGGCCGCGCACGGTGATCTGATCGTCGGTGCGGAACAGGATGTCCGGTTCGAATCCCGCCGCACGGCACGCTCGGGGCAGCACGTCGAGGGTCGACCCGTGGCGCACACCCTGAATCCAGGTTTCCTCCGCGAGGTCGACCAGGCGAAGGCGCCGCCGCCTCGCCAGTCGGTGCTTCTCCGAAAGCATGATGTTCACCGGATCGGTCAACAGCGGGCGCACCTCGACCGTGGCCGGAACAACCACTGGCACCAGCGCGAACTCGTACACCAGTGCCAGGTCGAGTTCGTGCTCGGCGACCTCGGCCAGTCCGTCGTCTCGATCCCGCTCGGACAGCACGAGTTCGACGTCGGGATGCGTGGGGCGGAAATGCCGCCACCGCACGGGGCATCAGCGCGGCGTTGGCCGTAGGAAACGAGGCGAACCGCAGGCGGCCACCCTGGCCGTGTTGGACGGCGGCCAGTTCGTCCTCTGCGGCGCGAAGTTCGGCGAGCACGGCGCCGGTGTGCTCGACCAACACCCGGCCGGCCTCGGTGAGCCGCACGCCGCGGGGGTGCCGGTCGAGCAGCCGGGTGCCGGTTTCGCGCTCCAGCAAGGTGATCTGCTGCGACACCGCAGACGTCGTGTAGTTGAGCCCGGCCGCGGCCGCGGTCAGCGAACCCATCCGGGCCACCTCGTGCAGGACGCGCAGTCGAGCGAGATTCAGCATCAACGGATGCTAAAGCAGTGCTTCAATAGGTTTCAATTGTGCTTACCTCGCCTGCCTGCCAGATTCGTTTCAGCGGGAACGGCCCGCGGCGAACCCGGCAGGAATCTGATGACATCGAGGAAGATTGCGAAGTACGTTCGCTACGAGCATGCGGGCGCCGTGTCGTACGGCGTCTGGGTCGGCGATGCGATCCGAGAACTGGTGGGCGATCCGTTCAACGGCGCCACGTTGTCGGGGCGAGAGATTCCCCTTTCGCAGGCGAGATTTCTGGTGCCGTGCGAGCCGTCCAAGGTCATTGCCGTCGGCTTGAACTACGCGAGTCATCGAATGCACGTCGAGCACTCGGAGGGCGTTATCGTCAATGCCGCCGGGCGGCCGGTTCCCTCCGACTATCCGGGTGTGTTCGCGAAGTTCCCGACCAGCCTCATCCCGGACGGGCAGGACATCGTGCTCCCGGCCGACGCGACGAACGTCCATTTCGAGGGCGAACTCGTCCTGATCATCGGCAAGAAGGCCAAGGATGTCGCCGTCGACGAGGCGGCCGATCACGTATTCGGCGTCACCGCCGGCAACGATCTCGTCGATCGCGAATGGCTGCTCGAGGACCTGCAATGGTTTCGCGCCAAGGGATCAGACGGCTTCGGGCCGATCGGCCCAGCGGTCGTGACCGGCCTTGACTACAACAACCTCAAGCTCGAAACCCGGGTGAACGGCGAGGTGCGGCAGTCGTCGAACACGAACGAACTCGTGTTCTCACCGGACGAACTGCTCAGCTACTGCAGCAGATACGTGACGTTGTTGCCGGGCGACGTCGTCTTCACCGGAACACCCGGGCGAACGCAGGCGGTCAGTCGTGGAGACACGATCGAGGTCGAGATCGAGGGCGTCGGCGTGCTGCGCAACACCGTTGCCGATCCGGCGCCGACGAACCCGAACGGGAGACGGGATGAGCCTCGAATCGGTTCGCGCCTTTCTGGCTGAACGCGCTCCCGAGGTGACCATCGTCGAACTGGGCACGAGCAGTTCGACGATGACGCTGTCCGCCGAGTGGCAGATCGCGCCCGCACAGATCGCCAAGACCCTGTCGCTTCGAGTCGGTGACCGCAATCTTCTGCTGGTCGCCTGCGGTGACTCGCGGCTGAGCAACCGGAAGATCAAGGCAGAACTCGGCGGCAAGGCGCGGATGCTGCCGGCCGACGAGGCGATCCGCGCTGACCGGCCATCCGGTAGGCGGCGTGTGCCCGTTCGGGCTGGCCACGCCGTTACCCGTCTACTTCGACGTCAAGCTCAAGGCGTACGACGAGGTCGTGCCGGCGGCCGGTTCGACGCACAGCGCCATGCGCATCGCCCCGCTGCGTATGGCCGAACTGGTCGGAGCCGAATGGGTCGACGTCTGCGACTGAACGCGATCCTCAGTCAAGAGCGAACGGCGGGTACACGTCGGTGAGCAGCAGCAGGTACGCCTCGACGCGTAGCCACCACCGCATGACGCCCAGCGTGAAATGCCGCAGTCCTTCGGGCCATCGGCCGGTGAACAGCACCGCGAAGAAGGCGATCACCAGCACGAACCACGCGGCGATTGCCAGCAATGCAAGCACGATCAGTTGCGGGATCACCAGGATGAACCGGAAGCCGACCGTGACCCGGTTGCGCTGCTCGAGTTGCGGGATGACCTCTACCTGTACGCGCGGGTCGTCGCCCGGATCTTGCGGCGTCATCGCGAACGTGAACGGTGGATACTCCTCGAGCAGGAATGCCACGTACGTACCGGTCCGGACGTAGTAGCGCAGGTACATCACCTGGAAGTTGGCCAGTTCGCGCGGCAGTCGGCCGGTGAACAGGATGATGAACCAGCACACCAAGGCCAGGACCTGCGCCGCGTAGCGCAGCACGCCGACCACCAACAGGTGCGGTATCGCCAGCAGCCAGTGCACGAGCGGACGCCAGTTCGCTACCCGTTCGGGCGCGTTGAAGGTGAATGCTGCTGGATACGGTTCGCCTATTGCCTGCATCGGTCACCTCCGTGCCGCGAACCCTACGCGTGTGGTGCTGGAATCCAGACTTCTTGTCGTCGCATAGGCGCGGAGTCCGCGTGTGGTGGTTGCCGCGCATGATCGGCCCCACATCACCCTGTGCGGCCGGTCGGTCCCCAGCGGGTGGATCACCGGCCAGTCGCTCTGGTTGGTGATCACCTGCAGTTTGCATGTCACTGTCGATGGTGGGCTCCGCAGGTGATCAACATTCGGCGCAGCCCGCTGACCCGTCGACTCGGCATATCGCCGGGCGGAACCGTGCCGCTGCCGGTTTGTTGTCGTCGCCGTGCGGTGATCATGTGCATATCGAGCTACTGGGACAGCTACTGGGACAGCCTGATCTGCACATGATCAGGGCGCCAACTGGTTTGTGGAGCGGCTCGCAACGGCGCTCGGCGTGGCCAGTACCGTCTCAGGAGAACTCTTTGGGTGAGGAGTGCCCGGCTTGCGCTACGCGATATCGATACCGCAGCTCGTCCCCGACGGCACCTTCGATCCGTCGGCATTTCGCGACTACCTGGCGCGTGCCGAGCAACTCGGGTTCGACAGCGCGTGGGCCGGGGAGCAGGTCATCGGCTCGATGCCGCATCTCGGCCCGATCGAGACGCTGACCTACGCCGCCGCGTGCACCGACCGGATCCGGCTGGGATGTGCCGTCCTGGTCAGCCCGTTGTACAGCCCGGTGCATCTGGCCAAGAGCATCAGCACGCTGGACCAACTCAGCCAGGGCCGGCTCGAGGTCGGCCTCGGAACCGGCGGGCGCTTCCGCATGTTCTCGGCATTCGGCGTCGACCCCGACAGCTTCGTCGCACGGTTCACCGAGGGCTTGCGGCTGATGCAGGCGCTGTGGACGGAGTCGCGGGTGGACTTCGACGGACGGTTCTGGCAACTGTCCGGCGCGGCGATGGAGCCGAAGCCGTTCCAGAAGCCGCATCCACCGATCTGGTTCGGTGGCGGTCACCCGAATGCACTTCGCCGCGCGGTCCGACTGGCCAGTGGCTTCATCGGCGCGGGATCGTCGACCACCGCCCAGTTCGTCGAGCACGCGCAGACCGTTCGCAATGCGCTCGACGAATTCGGCCGCGATCCCGCTTCGTTCCGGATTGCCAAGCGCGTCTACCTCGCGGTCGATGACGACGCCGACCGGGCCAGGCGGCGCATCGCGCAAGCACTTGACGACCTGTACGGCTACTTCGGATTGAGCGGCATCGAACGCGTCGCGGTGGCGGGCACCCCGGACGACGTGGTGAGCGGACTACGTGAAGTTGCCGATGCCGGCGCCGAAATGATCCTGCTCAATCCGCTGTTCGACGACACCGAGCAGATGGAGCGCCTTGCCGCTGACGTCATACCTCAGCTGATCTGATCTCAACGCTCGTACCCGCGCAGGTAGTCGACGATCAACTCGGGCACCGCTCCGGAGTCGTTGCCGGTAGACCGATCCGGAAAGTCGAAGACGGCGAGCATCATCTGCATCGGGTATGCCGGCGGCTGTTGGCAGGTACGGACGAGGGCGCCATCGACAAGGAAGTCGACGGACTCAGGTTTCCAGTCCACTGCGTAGGTATGGAACTGCGCGATGTCGATGGGCAGCCGTACCGCCGCAAAGTCCTCGCTGACCTCGGGATCGCGAAATGCGTGCAGGCCCATCCCGACGGCCGTCGAGGTGCCCGCCTCGACGGCATCGCCGAACATCTCGGTCACGCAGATCTCGGCGCATCGATCGGGGACGTCTTCGAGCCCGACCATCCACCACGCGACCATTGATCGTGGCGTGACGACGCCCATCGCGCGCATCTCGAGATAGCCGTACCGAGGCGTCCAGCCCCAGAACGTCTCCTGCGCTTCGCGAACGGTGGCGCCGTCGCACCACGGCTGCTGGCCGACAGTGCTGCCGACCGGCCCGGAGAAGTTGCCCGATTGGATTCCCGACACCCGCAGCGGTGGCGTGTGTTCGCCGCCCAACCAGAGTCCCTGCCCGGGCGGGATCGACAGGTGCAGGCAGGAGTCGCGGATGTCGTACGTCGCCCGCGTGTCAGCCCGGGAACTCCACGCGGGCAGGTAGTGCGGCACCCATACGTGGGTGTCCAGGCCCGGTCCCTCGAAATCGTCCTCGAAGGTAAGCCTGAGCCCATCCGGAGGCGTGGCGCTCGTCATCGACGCATCATCGCGCTCTGCCACCGTCGCGGTCTTCTCGGGCTCAGTCCGCGGATCGCGCCGGGAACCGCGCGGCCCAGCTCTCCCGCTGCACGGCGGCGCCGTTGCACACGAAGCTGATCACGTGATACCACCCGGCGGTGACGAGCAGTTCGAGGATCTGCTCATCGTCGAAGTGCTCGCGCAGCGTGCACCACAGCTCGTCGGAAACTGTGCTTGTGGCATGTAGTTGATCAGCAAGACGGAACGCGGCGCCGTGCTCGGCGTCCCAACAGGAGTCCTGCCACGTTCCGTGAACGGTTGAGCGGAGTTGCTCGTCGGTGAGTCCGACGGCCTTGCCGAATGCCACGGCGTGAACGCCCCATTCGTACTCGGCGCCAGTCAGCGCGCAGGTTCGGTGGATGACCACCTCGCGTACCCGGGGCGCGACTTTCGCCTTGCTGCCAAGGATTCCGGCGCCCAGTGGCCGCATGCGACCGAACAGATCCTCGTGCCGGACGAGCGTGCGGAACAGGCGCAGTGGCTCCCAGGGACTGTTGGGCGGCATCCACTTGATGAGCGTCGCCTCGATGTCCGGCGAGTATGGCGGTTCGAGCGGTGCAAGTCGTGGCCGGTCCGTCATGAGCAATCCACCTCCTTGCTTCGATTTCGACAGCAAGAACGGTACTGCTTCGATTTTCGCAGCGCAATGGAATTGAGCAACGCGGGCGCCCGAACAGCGTGGCCTGCCGCTGTATGGCGTGGTGATCACCTGCGGGTTTTGCACCGTCGGCGGTGCGCAATCCTCTGGTGATCATCGGCGGCCCGCCCGGCGTGGCGTTGCCGGATTCGGCGCTCCAGCGGGGCAACCGGCCGACGTGCGCTTTGATAGGCACATGTCTGATGTCGACGGCGTCCTGGTCGAACTCGCGGCCGCGTTCGGCGTCGCGACCGAGTACTGGGACTGGCAGGGGCATCACGTCCGGGTCAGCGCCGACACCCTGACATCCGTATTGGAGGCGCTCGGGGCCGACACGTCCAGCGAGCAGTCCCGGGCCGCGGCGCTCGACGGCCGCCGGACCGACGCGTGGTGCCGCCTGCTCCCGCCGTATGTGGTGGCGCGCGAAGGCACAAAGCGCACTGTCGAGGTGCACGTCGATCACGGGGCGAGCGTCGAGGTATGGATCGTGCGCGAGGACGGCTCGTTCCATTCGAAGCTGACCCAGGTCGACGACTGGCAGCCGCCTCGTGAGATCGACGGACGACTGGTCGGCGAGGCCAGCTTCCAGATTCCCGACGACCTGCCGGCCGGATACCACAGTCTGTTCGCCAGCAGCGGCGCCCAGCAGGCCGAGGGCGAACTCATCGTCGCGCCCGCCTGGCTGGGCGTGCCGGCGCGACTCGGCGCCCGCAAGGTATGGGGCCTGGCCGCGCAGTTGTACAGCGTGCGATCGCACCGGTCGTGGGGCGTCGGCGACCTGACCGATCTGGGCGAACTCGCCGGGTGGGCGGCCGCCGAGCACGACGCCGCGTTCGTGCTGATCAACCCGCTGCATGCGGCCGAGCCGGTACCGCCGATGGAGCCCTCGCCCTACCTGCCGACCACGCGACGCTTCGCGAATCCGCTGTATCTGCGGGTCGAGCGCATCCCGGAATACGCCTACCTCGACGAGACGGCCCGCGAGCAGATCGACCGGCTGGCCGCATCCGCACGAGGAAACGTCGACGTCATCGACCGCGACCGGGCCTGGAGGGCGAAGCGGGCGGCGCTGTCGATCGTCCACGCGCAGGACCTCGAGCCCGGCCGCGAGATCGCCTATCGCGCGTTCTGCCGCCGCGAGGGCACAGCACTCGACGACTTCGCGACGTGGTGCGCGCTGAGTGAGGCGCACGGCCCGGACTGGCACGCCTGGCCCGAACCGTTGCGGCACCCACGCGGCGCAGCGGTGAGCGCGTTCGCGGCAGACAACGCCAGGAGCGTCGACTTCTACCGTTGGTTGCAGTGGATTCTGGACGAGCAGCTCGCCGAATCGCAGGGCACGGCCCGTCGAGCCGGCATGCCGCTGGGCATCGTGCACGACCTGGCTGTGGGGGTGAGTCCGACGGGCGCCGACTCGTGGGCCTGGCAGGACGAGATGGCGCGGCACATCACCGTCGGCGCACCGCCCGATCCGTACGCCCAGACCGGGCAGAACTGGAACCAGCCGCCGTGGCGTCCGGATCGGCTCGCCGAGTTGGCCTACGCGCCGTTTCGCGACCTGATCCGCAGTGCGTTGAGGCATTCGGGCGGCCTGCGCGTCGACCACGTCATGGGCCTGTTCCGGTTGTGGTGGATTCCGGAAGGGTCCGCCCCGACCAAGGGCACCTACGTCCGCTACGACCACGACGCGCTGATCGGCGTTCTGGCTCTGGAGGCGCAGCGAGCCGGTGCCGTCGTCATCGGTGAGGATCTCGGCACGGTCGAACCGTGGGTGCGCGACTACCTGCGCGAGCGCGGAATTCTCGGGACGTCGATCCTGTGGTTCGAATTCGACTGGGACGGCGGCGGCGCACCGTTACCTCCCGAACGCTGGCGTGAGTACTGCCTCGCCTCGGTTACCACGCATGATCTGCCGCCCACTGCGGGATATCTGGCCGGTGACCACGTGCGCCTGCGCCACGAACTCGGCCTGCTCACCCGGTCTCTGCCGGACGAACTGGCCACCGATCGCGCCGAGCAGGCGGCGTGGCTCGACCTGCTGCGGGCACGCGGACTTCTCGCCGGCGACCCGGCCGACGACGTGGCCGCGACCATCACGGCGTTGCACCGCGTGCTGACCGCCACTCCGTCCCGGCTGCGCAGCCTCGCCCTCACCGATGCGGTCGGTGAGAGGCGCACGCAGAACCAACCCGGCACGGTCGACCAGTACCCCAACTGGCGGGTGCCGCTCGCCGGTCCCGACGGCGAGCCGATCTTTCTCGAAGACATCTACGCCAGCGATCGAGCGGCAGCGCTCGCCGAGACGATGCGCGAGGCGTGACCGGCCCAGCAGCCGCCAGGCGGCACCGGATCAGGAGCGCGGGCCTCGAGTTCTGACCCGCAGGAAGACGGCCGTCGTCGCGGCCAGTGCAAGCACCGCTGCCCCGATCAGCCAAGCCCAGGTCGACGACGAGGTGGCGTGCCGGACATCGGCCGCCGCCGACGTTGAAGGCTGCGCCGACGTCGGCGGGCTCGAGGTCGCGGCGGTCGCCGCGGTCGCTCCGGTCGAGGTGGGCGCCGCCGTTCTGCTGCGGCTGGGAGAACTCGCGCTCGCGATCGGCGTCGAGGTCCGAGTGGGCGCAGGTGTCGGCGTCGGTGTCGGCGTACGCGTCGGGGTCGGCTGCGACACGCCCGCAACGGCGACGCTGCGCTTCCAGGTCACGACGTTGCCGTCCAGGACGCCGGTCACCTGCAGGTCGTAGCTGCCGGGCTGCGTCGCCGGAGGTATCACCACGTTGAAGCTGGACGTGGCACTGGTCGCCGCGGTGCGTCCGGCGAAGCAGGCTACGTAGGCGACCTGGTGGTACTCGTTGAGTGTCCCGATTCGTGACTGCGCGATGCCGGTCACCGCGACGGGAAGCGTCGACTCGGCGTGTGTGGACGACGGTGCCTGCACGCGTCCCGCCGAAGCGGCGGCGTGGTGTAACTGGCACACCGGAGAATTCCCTGACGTTGCCGGGTGGTTCGTCACCGTGAGCGGAACGCTGAGGCGCACCTTGCGGCCACCTTCGGTGAGACTCGGCTTTGTCGAGCCTTGGTAGAACACGACGCCGACGGAGTAGGTGCCGGGCTTGGTGCCTGCCGGCACGCTGATCTGGAACAGTCCGGCCGAGTCGTGGACCATCACCTCGGCCTTGCCCAGCGGCAGCCATGCCGCGCAGCTCAGGAACGTCTCGCCCGAGCCGCCGCCGATGAGACGCTGCGGCCATTGGTGAAACGCGGACAGCACCGCAAGCGTGCTCTCGCCGGGCTTGACCGACGTGCGGTCCAGAGTCAGGTGACCGTCGGTGGCGCCGGGCAGTTGCTGGGTACAGACCGCCGCCGCCGGATCGGCGCCGGCGGACATCGCCGGCGATCCGAACAGGGCGACAGCCGCGGCCGCGAGCAGGAGCATGATGATCGAAATGGGAGCGAGTACACGCCGTGGCGCGGCGTAGCGAAACTGGACGCCGGATGCGCTCATACATCAACGATGTCGCTGCAATTGCGCCGGTGACAGAGGAGAAAGTCCTCGCGCGACTGGTGGACTTGTCGGGAATGATCGACCGGCCCAATCCGGTGCCGGAGGTGCCAGCAAGGCGCCGTCGCCCCACCGCCGGATTGAATGACCAGAAGATCTGGGTAGGGTCGGATTTGATGCGACAGAGTCTGGAGCGGACCGCCGTGGGTCGGTCCGAGCGGCCCGTGGGCCCCGAGCAACACGAGCGACCCGAACAGCCCGAACAGCCCGAACAGCCGGAACGGCCCAAGCGCCCCGAACAGCCGGAACGGCAGCAACGCCAAGGCTTCCGCAAGGACATCGAGGGGCTTCGCGCCGTCGCCGTCGTCCTCGTGGTGCTCGACCACCTCGCCGGTTGGCCCGCCGGCGGGTTCATCGGCGTGGACGTGTTCTTCGTGGTCTCCGGTTTCCTGATCACCGGCCTGCTCCTCGACGAGACCGAGCGGCGGGGCCGGCTGTCCTTCCGTGGCTTCTACGCTCGCCGGGCGCGGCGCATCCTGCCCGCGGCGCTGACCGTGCTCGCGGCAGTGGTCCTCACCGCCCACCTGGTGTTTCGCGGCCTGCGCATCTCGCAGAACGTCAACGACGCGCGATGGGCGCTCGGCTTCGCGGCGAACATCCATTTCGCGAAGACGGGCACCGA
Organism: uncultured Actinomycetota bacterium; assembly: GCA_963709985.1. Classification (GTDB taxonomy): domain Bacteria; phylum Actinomycetota; class Actinomycetes; order Mycobacteriales; family Jatrophihabitantaceae; genus DASXRA01. The sequence continues at coordinate 146,873 of CAVPYQ010000029.1, read as the reverse complement.
CTACTTCGCCGACAACCGCGCGCCGTCACTGGTGCAGCACTTCTGGTCGCTCGCGGTCGAGGAGCAGTTCTACCTGGTCTGGCCGGTCGCCATTCTGATCGTCCTGACCGTCGCCGGCCGGTGGCTGTCGAACCGCACTGCGAAGCTGGCCCTACTCGCGGTGATCGCGGCCGGCAGCGTGGCGTCGTTCGCGTACGCCGTGCAGCAGACCAGCCACAACCCGACTCCGGCGTACTTCTCCTCGCCCGGTCGGGCCTGGGAACTCGGCGCGGGCGCGCTCGTAGCGGTTGCGGCGGCGAGCTTCCCCGGACTGGCCACGGTGTTCGGACGCGCTCGCGGGCCGATGTCGCTGCTCGGGCTCGCCGGCATTGTCGTCAGCGCGTTCGTCGTCCGGTCCTCGCCCGGGTTCCCGGCGCCGTGGGCCGCGCTGCCGGTGCTGGCGTCAGTGCTCCTGATCGTTGCCGGACTCAACGGTCCGGTCGGGCGGTGGGGCATCGCGTTGACCAATCCGGTGAGCGGGTACGTCGGGCGGATCTCGTACTCGCTCTACCTGTGGCACTGGCCGGTCATCCTCGTCGCGGCCGCACTCGTCCCGGATTCCGCGCTGTTGAAGTACTCGATCGCGATCTTCGCGATGCTCGGACTCTCCGTGGCCAGCTACCACTTCGTCGAGTCGCCGGTTCGCCGGCTCTCCTTCACCCGTCCGGTCAGACGGCGCCCGCGGACCGGCTGGCCCATCGGCGTCGTGCGTCCCGGGGTCACCGCACTTGCCTGCCTCGCCGTTGTCCTTGTGCTGTCGGCTCTCGTTCCGCAACGCAAGCAACCGTCGTTCACGGCCGCAGCCGGCGCCGCCGGTAATCGCGCACTCGGGTCCGGATGTCGCGCAACCCCGCACGGCGCTGGCGTCCGCGATCAGTTCGTCCTTGTCGGCAAAGGACTTTCCCGATTTCAGCCCGTCGCTGGATCACCTCGGTACCGCGCGCGGTTCGTGGGGGGCATGCGACGGAGTGACGGAGGCGAACCTTTCCCAGTGCACGTTCGGAGCCAAGCCCGGCAACGCCCACGTCGCCGTGGTGATCGGCGACTCGATGGCGCTGAGCTGGTTTCCGGGCATCAAGGCCGCGTTGCCCGCCGACAATTGGACGGTCTACGGGCTGATGCTCGAGGCCTGCCCGGCCGCCGACGTCCACGTCTACGACAAGAGCCGCCGCCACTACACGGATTGCGACCAGCGGCACAAGTGGGTCGAGCAGGAGGCGAACCGCCTGCACCCGCAGTTGGTGATCCTGGCCAGCGCCGACGACACCCTCGAACGTCTCGGCGACGATTCCTCCGGCGCGCAGGCGAATGCGGAGTATCGAGCCGGGTTGCAGAAGATGATCACCCGCCTGCATCCCGGCCCGCGGCGGCATGTGCTGACGCTGTCGCCACCGCCGAAGGCCGGTGACCTGAGCACCTGCGACGCGGCCGGATCAACGCCCGCAGACTGCGTCGCCCGCGTCAGCGATCGGTGGATCACTTTCGATCAGGTGGAGAGGGGCGCGGCCGCGGCGACGCGCACCGTCTATCGCGATACCCACCTGTGGTTCTGCAACATCGCGGGATATTGCCCGGCTTTCATCGGGTCGTCCGTGGTCAGGTGGGACGGCCAGCACGTCACCGACTTCTACGCCGAGTCGCTCTCGGCCGAGATCAAAACCGCCGTCGCCGCCGCCATGGGCACGTAGCTGCGGCCGGTTCTGGCGCAGCGTCCGGTCAGGCGGGCAGACTCGGCGGTACTCGCGGTCGACGACAGTGGTCCGCGGACCTCGTCACCTAGGGGAGCGCAATGGACGGTGCTGATCTTCGGCAGCTGCAGCAGCCCCTCAAGGAGGCCTACCGGCAAGACGCCGACGCGGCGCTGGTGACGCTGACTGCATCGAGCACCCTCGGCGACGACGTGAGTTGCTCGGTCGACACCGGCCAGGCGCTCGTGCGTGCGGGCCTGCATCCCGCGACCGGCGGCGACGGAACCCTTGCCTGCTCGGGTGATCTGCTGCTGCAGGCCCTGGCAGCGTGCGCGGGGGTCACGTTGAGTGCGGTGTCGACCGCCCTCGGCGTGCGCGTCGAGTCCGGCCGCGTCGAGGTCGAGGGTGACCTGGACTTCCGCGGCACGCTCGGAGTCAGCCGCGAGGCGCCGGTGGGCTTCCGCGAGATCCGGCTGCGCCTCGTCGTCGACACCGAGGCGAGCGACGACCAGCTCGCCAAGGTCGTCGAACTCACCGAGCGTTACTGCGTCGTCCTGCACAGCCTCGCCGGCCCGGTCGTCGTCGAGGCGATCAGGCCGGCCGACGCGAGCCAGCGCGCCACTTCCTGACGACGGGCGCGACGGGCGCGACGGGCGCGACGGGCGACGGACGGCAGGCGCCGCTGCAGCACTGTTGCGGCACAGCGAACTCATGGGCATTTCGCCAGTTGCGCACCGGTCTTGGCAGAGAGCAAGATCTGCCGTGCTAGGTCTGTAAATATCAGAGCACGATCGGATTATGTCCGATTGCTCTGCGTATTCACCAAGATCAGCCTCTGGGGGGCACATGAGCACGTCCACGCAGCCCGACACCTTTGTCCGAACGTATGCCGACGAGGTGTACCGGTTCCCGACGATGGTGCGGCACAACGGAGCGGTCGTGGCGTTCGCCATGGACGGGCACCGCCGGATCCACTACACCGTGCTGGACTTCGGGCCCGGTGGATCGACGAGCGTGAACGACGCCGACCACTGGTCGCCCAACCCGCAGTTGCTGACGTTCGCGAACGAGATCGCGAGTGTCGGCTTCGGCGTGGCCGATCAGGCGCAGTTGCCGATGGTCCGCACCGGCACGACGGAGGCGGTCCCGGCGGGTCAGGCCGTCCGGGCCGACGAACTCGACCCGTTCCTGTCGACCACTGCGCGGTTCTCGGCCGCGGCACCGTTCCAGGTCGTGTCCGACGGCCGCTACGTCTACCTGTTCCGGCAGGCGATCACCGAGCCTGACGCGGCGGCGGTGACGGCGGCCGAACTGGCGCTGCTCGATCCGCACGCCACGGACGACGTGCGGCGGCAAGCGGCCGACCTCATCACCGACCGGGCCAACATGGCGTACGCGGCGGATGCTTCTGGGCAGCCGGTCCTCGATGCACATGGCCGTCGGGTACCCCTCGTGGCGGGCGCCCTGCTCGTCGATCGTTTCGTCCTGGTCGGTACACAACTGCAACCCAAGCGCGAGGTGCGCTACCAGCGCAGTCGCAGCCGGACCCGGGCCGCCGGGCGGACCGACAGCCTCGGTGCGGCCGACCTGAACAAGGTGCCGTTCGTCGAGCCGACGCAGCACCTGCGCTTCGTCCCGTCGATCACCGAGGGTCGCTTCGCCGTCGTGCTGGTGCCGACCCAGGTCGCCGAGGTGTTCCGCTGGCAGTTGTTCACGCACGACGCGGGCGGCGATGTCGTCTGGTGTTACAGCATCGAGCGGACGAGCGACGGCCTGTTCGACACCCGGGGCGCCCAGCCGCTGACGTGCACCGACCATCCCGACGTGTACGCCCTGACGCCCGGGACGTGCCCGCGTCCTGCGGTGGACGACCCGACCGCCGTCTGCGGCAAGCTGCTGGTCGCGCGGTTGCCGGACGGCGGCGCGTCGCGTACTGCCCTGGCATTTCCCGCGGACGGATCGGGAGTGGTCACCCTCGACGGCGCTGGCGCCACCGGCACCGAGTTCACCGTCGAGGCCTGGCTGGCGCCGGACGTGGTTGCCGCCGGCGAGCGGGCTCTCGTCACGTGCGCCGGTGATGACAAGACCGCCGGACCGTCGATCTGGGTGCGCGACGCCCGCAGCCTGCGCATCGGCTTCGGCGACGGCACGGCGTTCCACGGCGTCACGACGCCGGAGCTGCTCACGCCGTCCACGTGGAACCACCTGGCCGTGACCTACGCTGCTGGACTTTTGCAGGTATATGTCAATGGCACAGTTCGGTTCGCCTCGTCGGACTTTGGCAACGCGGTGCCGAGCCCCACGCCGATCGCGGCGATCGGCGCACCGTCTCACGGGTACGGCGGCCAGATCGACGACCTCCGGGTGTGGGGGGTAGCGCTTTCCGCGCCGGACGTCGAGACGGGCCGGCACGCAACGCTCACCGGACTGGAGGCGGGCCTCGTCGGTTACTGGCGCCTCGACGAGGGACGCGGCACCGCGACCTGGGACGCCGCCACCTACGCCAAGGGACTGCTCGACGGTCCGGCGTGGGTGACCTCGACCGCCCCGGTGGCCACCGCGGCCGGACTGTCGCGGTCAGCGCTGCGCCTGGACGGCCGCTCCGTGTCGGGTGGACTCGCGACGACGCTGTATTACCAGCAGGAGAAGGCCGTCAGCGGGTATGCCGGCTCGGCGCCCGCTCCGCTCAAGCAGGCGGCTCGCGTGATGCTGGCGGCGGTCACCTCGACGGCGACCGCGACCGCTTCGTCCACGGTGGTTGCCGTCGACTTCGGCGTGGCCGTCGACGGCACGCTGGCGCAGGCGCCCGGCGAACTCGCGCTCACCGAACTCGACGTGCCCGGTGGCGGACCGGGCACCGGCGCTGACGCGCTGGCCAAGGTCTTCAGCGCCCGGGCCGACGTCGCCGAGCTGACCCAGGAACTGGCCGACGACGGCGCCGCGCTGAGTGCCGCGAGCCAGGCGAGTGACGCGATCACCGCGGTGCTGGCGGGCCAGGATCCGGGCACGGTGCCGGCGCAGTACGCCGACATCGCCGCGACGATCGCGAGCTACCAGGCGATCAGCGCGCATCTCGCCGCGCTGCGCCAGTCCTTCGGGCAGGTCGAGCGGCTGCTGCTCACCCAGCTGATCGCGATCAGCGAGGCGTCCCAGTCGGCCGCCCAGGCCACGCTCGCCCAGTACCAGTCCGCCGTCTCCGCGACGGTCGCAACGCTTGCGCCCAAGGTTGCCGACGAGCGGGAGCGCCTGGCCGCGGCGCAGGCCGCCCTCGTCGAACTCGAACAACTGCTCAACGGCGACACCGTGCTGCCGATGCCCCTGCTCGACGTCGACGCGTCCGGGCTGACCACGTCGGGTGCCGTGCTCGGCTTCGCACCCGCCAGCGGCGTACCCGTGCTGGTCGACAGCGCGCTCGGCCGGGTCACGCTCTACTTCCGCGATGACGCCGGGCAGTTCCTGCTCGCGTACTTCGACACGTTCACCGGCCGCGCGATGCTGCACGTTCCGGCCGACGCGGGCGAGGTGACGTTCGTGGCGCGCTCGGCGGCGGCCGAGATGGACGAGGTGTCGATCACGGTCAGCGCCGGGGCCGACGACACGACGTGCACGCTCGTCGTGACCCTGCCCGGCGACGCCGGAGTTACCGAGACCTGGACGGACCTGCCGCGCGACACCACGTCGCTGGACGTGATCCTGAACGGCACGGCCCAGCCGACGTTCCTCGCAACCGTCAAGGCAGCGTCGGGCAAGGCCGACACGCTCACCCTGAACTCGCCGCTGCAGGTGCCCGTGCCGGCGGGCGCGCTGGTCACCCTCGGCGCGACCGTGCTGACCACAACGGCATCGGTCGCACGTGGCGCCCTGTCGCTACCGGTGCAGCCGAAGGAGATCAGCGTGGCCGACGGAGCCCCGCTGAACCGCATCGCCTATGACTACGCGTCCGCGTCGTCGACCCGGGCCGGTACCGATCTCAGCCGCGGCTCGGCGCTGGTCGCTGTCGACGTGCGCAGCGCGACCGGGGCGATGCAGCTCGGCACCGCCGAACTGCTCGGGTCCACGGCGTCGTGCCAGTGGTTCGCCGCGCCGCCCGGGACGACCATCGACTTCAACGGCAAGACGACTCGCGCGGGAGTGCTCGCCAACACCGCGATTCGCCTGGACGGCAAGTCCGGGGTGACGCTCGCCGCGCATGACGAACTCGACATCACCGGAGCAGTGAGCATCGAGGCGTGGGTACGCCCGGGATCCACGCAGGGCTACGGCAACATCGTCGTGCACGGGTTCACCATGCAGCCCGACGGCGAGGTGTTCCTGCGTATCGCCAACGGCCAGTACCAGATCGGCTCCTGGGACGGCACCGACCACTTCGCCGCCAGCGCCGTCCCCGCGGGCGACGTCGGCACCTGGGTGCACCTGGCCGGCGTGTACGACGGCACGGCCTGGCACCTCTACCGCAACGGGTTGCTGCTCGCCTCGTCCGTCGACGCGGTCGGGGCGGTCGAGGTGGCCGCCGGCTGGGCCGTTGGCACCACGTCGGACGGCGACGACCGCTTCTTCACCGGCGACATCGACGACGTGCGGATCTGGAGCCGGCCGCTCGGCGCGCAGGAGATCACCGACGGGATGAGCAAGCGGCTCACCGGCGCCGAGGCGGGCCTCGCGGCCTACCTCTACATGGACGGCGGCGTGCTCGTCGACCACGACGTGAGCGCGGCCGCCACGCGGGCGGTGGGCACCCCGGCGCAGGCGCCCTCGCCGCCGCCGCTCGGCCGGCTGGCCGGCTTCGACGTCAGTGGCGACGTGTCGATGGAGACGTGGGTCAACCCGTCGGGCTCGGGGGACAGCCGCCTGTTGCTTCATCGCAGCAGCGCGTCGTCGTACGGGCTGGCCCTGCGCCAGCAGCGGACGGCTCGCCACTTCGACGGCGTGGCCGGGCATCTCGTCGTGCTGCCCGCCGTGCCCGCATTGGGAATCACCGGCGAGATCACCGTCGAGGCGTGGGTTCGGCCGTCCGCCACTGACGGCCTGCGCGACATCGTGGCGCTCGGCCCGAGCACGCCGGCGGCCGAGGTGTATCTGCGCATCTCCAGCGGTGCCTACCAGATCGGCCGATGGTCCGGCGTGGGCAGCGAGGCCACGGCCACTTTCGCGATCCCGTCGGGTGATCTGAATACCTGGGTGCACCTGGCCGGTGTGTACGACGGCACCGCCTGGCACCTGTACCGCAACGCCGTCCTGGTGGCGTCGACGCCCGATACGGTCGGCGCGGTGCCGGTGTCCGCGGCCTGGACGATCGGCGGCTCGCACAACAACGACCGCCCGTTCGCCGGCGACATCGACGAGGTACGCCTGTGGAGTGCCGGTCGCACCGCCGCCGACCTCGCCGCGTCGAAGGACACGCCGCTCTCGGGCACCGAGCCCTCGCTGGTGGGCGTCTGGAGCTACGACGGCAACGTCATGCGCGACGGCACGCCGGCGCGTCATGACGGGCGGCCCACCGTTGCCTCGACCGCCAGTCCGGGTCCGCATCCGATGTACTCGATCATCGCCACGGTCGGCGACCAGCGGGCCGAGTCGGTGCCGTGGATCCCGTCCGGGGCGTGGACGCATGTCGGAGCGACATTCGAGCAGTTCTACGGCCTCCAGTGCGCCGCCGGTGGGTATCTCGACGCGGGCGACTCCAACTCGCTCAGCCTGAGCCGCGACCTCACCATCGAGGTCGGCGTGCGGGTGGACGACCTGAGCGCGCCGCACGGCATCCTCACGCGAGGGGTGTTCGACGACGGCACCGACGACGATGTGCCTTATGCGCTATGGGTTTCCCGTGACGGCAGCCTGGTGTTCGCCTTCGAGGACAAGAACCACGGCCGGCACCAGTTCACGTCCGATCCAGGCGTGTTGCGCGCCGGTTCGTTCCGGCGCATCGCGGTAACCCGCCGGCACAACGTCGACGTCGACACGACCAACGCGGGCCAGAAGGGCGGCAGCGCGGTCGTCTCGTCGTGGGACGACATCGTGTTCTACGCCGATGGAGTTCAGGTCGGGGCCGTCCAGCGCTACAACGGGCCGGACGTAGGGTCCAGCCAGGGCAGCACCCTGATCGGGCGCGCGTTCGGGCCCGGGTCGGCGACCCTGGGCCTGCGCGGTGCGCTGTCCGAGGTGCGCCTGTGGAGTGCGGCTCGCGACACCGCCGTCATCGGCGCGGCCATCACCGGCAAGGAAGTCGGTCTGGTGTCGTGGTGGCGACTGCAGGACGGGCAGGGAAACATCGCGTCGGACAGCAAGGGCAGCAGTGACGCCATGCTGCACGGCGAGGTGTCGTGGGTGCACACGCCGGACGGCCGCGGCTCGACCCTGATCCTGTACGTCGACGGCGTCCCGGTGGCGACGACCACGCCCGACCCCGCCGCGCTGCCTGCGGCCGATCAGCAGTTCACCGTTGGCGCATTGGGTAATTCGACGCCGTCGCAGTTCTTTGCCGGCCAACTTGAAGAGCTTCGGATCTGGCGCGTCACCCGGACGGCCGAACAGATCCAGGACAACCTGTTCGGCCGGCTGACCGGTGAGGCGGCCGATCTGGTCGCGTACTACCCGTTCGAGGCCGGGACAATGCTTGACGACAATGGCCTGCGCGGCAACGACCTGATCGTCACCGGTGGCGGCTGGGTTCTCTCGACCGCACCGATCGGTGAGGACACCCCACTGGCGCGCAACGCCGTGCTCGGTCAGCGCACCAGATTCAACGGCAAGATCGACAGTTCGCCCGTCGCGGCCGAGTACGCCGAACTGCAACGCGATTCGGCCGGCACCACGACCGGCGTGCTCAAGCGCGCGTACGCGTACGTCGACGCCGCCGGGGCCTGGCATCTCGTCACCGGGTTCAAGGTCGGCAGCCTCACGACGCAATGGGTCGGCCAGGCGCAGTTCGACCCGCAACTGATCGGCTACCTCGAGGGCGCGCCGCCGGTGCCGAGTGAGAACCTCACCGTGCAGGACAGCTACACCGGGACGGCATCGGTCAGCCTCACCGAAGCGACGACCACCACGTACACCTATGCGTCGACGAGGGACTCCGGATTCAACGCCACGTTCGAGCTGAGTGGCGGCGAGGGCGCGGACATCCAGACGTTCGTCGGCCTGATGGAGATCGAGGCGCCGCTCGGCCTCGGCGTCGGTGAGGTCGAGCTCAGCTCGGCCGTCGAGACCGGAGTTTCCTTTACCGGTAAGGCGAATTTCGAGACGTCGCTGTCGTGGCTGAACGACACGACCACGAGCCAGGGCACGACGCGCACCAAGGTGAGCACGCTGCAGCTCACCGGCGACAAGGAGGCCACGCCCGAGTACCACCAGGTCGGTCGGCGGTTCGTGCCGAACAACACCGGATTCGCGCTCGTGCAGTCGGAGACGGCAGATGTCTTCGCCCTGCGGCTGGCGCACACGGGCGCACTCGTCGCCTATCAGATGATGCCGAACCCGGATATCCCCAAGGACTACAACATCATCACGTTCCCGATCGACCCGCACTACACGAAGCAGGGTGTGCTCGACGGCAAGGTCGGCGGATTCAACGACGTCGACTACCCGAACGCCGGTGCGCCGAGTTCGGACGTCAGCTACTTCAAGCCGATCGAGGCGTACGGACTCAAGGCCGACATCGAGCGGCAGGAGCAGGAGTTGTCGACGCTGTACGCACAGCACAGCGTCGACCCGAACCAGCTCTCCGGCGGGCAACTGCCGGACATGACGGCGCCGATCAAACGAGATCTCGTCAACAACTATGTGTGGACGGCCGACGGTGGCCAGTACGCCGAGTCCACGTCGGCCCTCGACACATACAGCGAAAGCGTCGGCGGCTCCTACCACTTCCAGGGACTGGCCGGCGGCACGGTGACGGCGGACGTTTCGATCTTCGGAGCAGCGGTCACGTTCGAGCTTTCGGCAATGTTCGGCGGGCATCTGGACCTGTCGATCACCAAGACGCTGGACTCGCAGCGCGCATTCGAGGTGGACGTCGTGGCGGGCGGCGAGCCCGACATCACCACCGTCGACGGCACCGGCAAGCACGTCAAAGCGCCGGGCAAGGTCGACGCGTACCGGTGGTTGACGTTCTACCTGTCCCCGCGCACCAGCAATTACGACGCATTCTTCAACCAAGTCATCGACCCGATCTGGCTGGCCCAGAGCGACGACCCAGCGGCTGCGGCACTTCGTCAAGCAAAACAAGGCGGAAAGCGGCCGGCCGCCTGGCGAGTGCTGCACCGGGTGACCTACGTCAGCCGCGTCCTGGAGCCGGTCGGATCGGCGGCGCCACTCGACGAAGCCCTTGCTGCGCTGGACATTGCCAGCAACTACGAACTGATCCGCACCCTCGAACCGTTCGTGCGCGGGCACACCGGCCAGTACCACGACTTCGTCGCCGCCGTGCGGGGCGCGGTCAACCAGTACCTGCCCGACCTGCTGCCGCACATCGATGACATCCTGACTTTCGCCGTGCTTTATTACGAAGTTCGCGACGCACCGCAATTAGCCGGTCCGCAATAGTCCGCTCCGCCGGATTGCGTCGGCCCGGACCGCGCCCGCGCGATCCGGCGGCGCGAATGCTGTCCTCGATATTTGCGTCTTGCGCCCGCCACGTGCAAGAGGCAGGATGCTTAGGGGCGCCTTACCTTCGTGCACATTCTTGATAATTCACGATTGATTTTGAACCATCCGACTGGTACCAATCGGTGTCGAAGGTCGCCAGCGTCGCAATATACCGAGACGAATGTTTCTTCCGGCTACCTATTAATGGCCCGCTAAGTCTGTGCTGCCCACGGCACGGCGAGCCTCGATGGCGCATTTCGCAGACGCCATGCGAGTCGCACTGCTGCCTACTTGATCGAGTGCGTCGTGCCGCCTGCGCACCGGTGTCAGAGCCTGGTGCGACGCAAACAGCCTGGCACGTCAGGGACTTGGCGTGACTCGCGTGCTGTCGCCGCGCTCAGATTGATCTTGTGGCTGGCCGTCAATTTCCGCTCACTTTGCGGAGTTCCGTTCGAAAGGCCACGCCAATCCCCGAGGCGCAAGGGGACTGAGGTCCCTTACTTCTGGGTCGTCCGTCGGCTAAGAATCCGTTAAGGAGATCCAACCCAAGAGTCTCCGTTGAATTCTAAGGGGGGAATTCGATGAGACGCATGCCTATGGCGCTCCTGGCGGTCGTTGCGATGGTCATCGCAATGATTGGGCAGGTCGCCGTGCGAACGGCCGGCGCCATTCCAGCGGGACCCACCGATCAGACGAAAGTGCCGCACTATTTCGGACCCTATCCGAACTGGGCGAACAGCCCGCTCATCGCGGGGGCGGCCACGGTATCCATCATCGGAGATGGCACGGGCGCTGCCGCGACGGCTCAGGTAGGTGCGAACGGCGCCGTCACAGCACTGAACGTCACCAATCCGGGCAACGGTTACACCCTCGCCGGCACGACAGTGACCATCGGCGGCCCCGGTACCGGAGCGGCGGCCACACCCGTCATCACCAGCTCCGGCGCCGTAACGGCGATCGCCGTCGGTAGTGCGGGCGCGGGCTACACCAAACCCGCTGTGTCGATCACGGATGCCGGTGCAGGCACCGGTGCCGCGGCCACTGCATACGGCGGCGTCGACGCAGTTACCCTCAGCGCCGGCGGTGACGGCTACACCTTCCCGACCGTCGACGTCGACCTTCCGGATGACCCGAACGGCATACAGGCCAAGGCTCACGCCGTCCTGGATGGCGGTATTCCGCCTGCTCCGGGCAACGCGGGCGTCATCACGGATGTTGTTGTGGACGAGCCGGGAACCGGCTATGCGTCTGCACCCAACATGGTCATCCGTGACGGCACGCAGTTCGACCCGATCACCCACAACGGCGGCGTCGCAACGGTTTCCGCCACGTTGAGCATCAAGTCGATCACCGTCGACACCATCGGCGCGGGCTACACGGCCGCCACGGTGGCGATCACCGACGTGACCGGAGCCGGCACGGGTGCGACCGCGACCGCGACAATCGACACCGGGGCGATCAGTTCGCTGACCCTGGCCAGCGGTGGAACCGGCTACACCTCCGGCACGGGCATCAAGAAGTTCCAGGACACGCTGCCCGGGCTGACTGAGGCCAACAAGAACAACCTCGGCCAGTACCTGCCGGTCGCGCAGCCGGACACGACGACGTTCCCGAACGCCGACTACTACGTGATCGGCGTCGTGCAGCACCGCGAGCAGATGAGTTCCAGCCTGCCTGCGACGCTGCTGCGCGAGTACGTCCAGCTCTCGACGAGTGTCATGCCCGGCAAGCAGGTCGCCTTGCAGACCGATCTCAAGGCCGGCGGCACCACTCCGACGCTGATGCCCGACGGCAGCCAGGCGTACGCCGTTGACGACCCGCACTACCTCGGTCCGGTCATCGTGGCGAACAAGGACCGCGCGGTTCGGATCGTCTTCTACAACCTGCTGCCTACCGGCACGGAGGGCGACCTGTTCCTGCCCACCGACTCGTCGATGATGGGTTCAGGCATGGGTCCAATGGCCATGACCGATCCTGCCGACCAGGGCACGGTCATGGACGGCGTGCGCAACCCGGCGTGCACCGAGTACCCGAAGGGTGCGAACTGCTTCAAGGACAACCGGGCCACGCTGCACCTGCACGGTGGCGTTACTCCGTGGATCAGCGACGGAACGCCGCACCAGTGGATCACCCCGGCTACCGAGAACACCCCGTGGCCACAGGGCGTCAGCGTGTCAGCAGGTTCCGGACATGGTCGGCGCGAGCCGTCCGGCCGGTGTGCCTGACTGCAACGCGGCCACGGACGGATGCGAGACGTTCTACTACACCAACCAGCAGTCGGCGCGGCTGATGTTCTACCACGACCACTCCTGGGGCATCACCCGCCTGAACGTGTACGCGGGCGAGGCAGCCGGGTACGTCATCACCGACAAGGCCGAGCAGGCTCTGTTCGGTACCGGCGCTCCTTACGCCGGCATGGGCGAGGGCACGCCACTGATCATCCAGGACCGGACGTTCGTTCCCGACGCGACTCAACTCGCGCAACAGGACCCGACCTGGGACAGCAGCAGATGGGGTGGCACGGGCGACCTGTGGTACCACCACGTGTACATGCCCGCCCAGAACCCCGGCGACCCGAGCGGCATGAGCTCATTCGGTCGCTGGATGTACGGGCCGTGGTTCTGGCCGCCGGCGACGCCGACGCACGGGCCGATCGACAACCCGTACTTCGACCCGAACTGCCAACTGGACGTCCCGTCCACCTGGCAGTACCAGTCCGATCCGTTCTGCGAGCCGAAGCAGATCCCCGGCACGCCGAACATCTCGGCGGGCATGGAGCAGTTCAACGACACGCCTTTGGTGAACGGGACTGCGTACCCGACCACACGGTGGACCCGAAGGCATACCGCTTCCGGATCCTGAACGCGGCCAACGACCGCTTCTGGAACCTGCAGTGGTACCTGGCCGACCCGACCACCGGAACGGACAGTGAGGTTGCGCTGAAGGCCAGCGAGGTTGCGGCCGCGCAGACCGACCCGAACGTCTTCCCGACGCCGGACACCGCGGTGAGCCCGGCTGGGCCGGACTGGGTGCAGATCGGCACCGAGGGCGGGTTCCTCCCGGCCCCGACAGTGGTCAAGAACCAGCCCATCACCTGGATCACCGACCCGACGCGGTTCGACTTCGGCAACGTCGACAAGCACGCCATGTTGGTCGCGCCGGCGGAGAGAGCCGACACAATCGTCGACTTCTCGAAGTACGCGGGCAAGACGCTGATTCTCTACAACGACGCACCGGCAGCATTCCCGGCCAGGATCGGTTGCTACGACTACTACACCGGTGATCCGGACCTGAGCCCGGCGTGCGCGCCGAGCACGCTGCCCGGCTACGGGCCGAACACCCGCACCATCATGCAGGTCAAGGTCAATGCCAACACGCCGGCACCGGCGTTCGACGTGACCGCGTTGACCGCCAAGTTCCGCCACCACGCTGACGGCTCGGGCGTCTTCGAGTCCGGCCAGCACCCGGTCATCGTCGGCCAGGCCGCCTACAACTCGGCGTACGGCACCACGTTCGCCGCGGGCGGCAACTGCACGTCGCCGACCTCGACGATCAAGTGCGACGGGTTCGCGCGGATCAACCAGCAGGGCGGCGACCCGTTCACGTTCGACACGCTGAGCGGGAAGAAGCTGTCGATACCACTCCAGCCGAAGGCATTGCACGACGAGATGAACGCTGCGTCGTTCGACGAGTTCGGGAGGATGACGGCGAATCTCGGGGTGGAAGCCGTTCCGGCAACCCCGGGCGCGCAGACCATCACCCTGTATCCGTACGTCAACCCGCAGACGGAACTCATCGACGGCACCAACCTGCCGAAGGACGACACCAAGGTGACGCCGATCTCGGTGGCAGATGACGGAACGCAGATCTGGAAGATAACTCACAACGGGGTGGACACCCACCCGATCCACTTCCACCTCTACGACGTTCAGCTGCTCAACCGGGTGACGTGGGACAACATCATCCTCGCGCCGGAGGCGAGTGAGTTGGGCTGGAAGGACACCGTCAGGGTCAGCCCGCTAGAAGACACCATCGTTGCCCTGCGGCCGATCGTGCCGAAGCTGCCGTTCGAGATTCCGAACAGCATCCGAGAGCTGAACCCGATGATGCCCGACGGAACGGCCGATGTGGCCGGCGGCTTCAACAGCGTCGATCCGAACGGGAACCCGACCAACCCGATCGTCAACAAGCTGGTCAACTTCGGCTGGGAGTACGTGTACCACTGCCACATCCTGTCCCACGAAGAGATGGACATGATGCGGCCCGTGTCGCTCGTGCTGCCGCCGGCGAAGGCTGACACGCTGAGCGTCACGATCGACCGGAGCACCACACCGGCGCGCTTCTCGGTCAGCTTCACGGACAACTCCATCGCCGAGACGGGGTATGTCCTGGAGCGAACGAGCAACGGGACCACTTGGGCATCGGTAGCGAGCAAGGTAGTGCCGCTCAACCAACCCAACACCAAGGGATCTTCGGTGACGCTGAACGATCCAACCTCGGTTGTGACGGATGCCTACCAGTACCGCGTCGTGGCGCAGAACGCCGTGGGGTACGGCGGCGAGATGCCCAGCATGACGGCGTCCTCCACCTCCACAGCGGGGTCGACACCGCCGGCCATGCCGACGAACGTCACCGTGACGCAGGTGGCCCCGAACCAGCCGAACCAGCTCAGGGTGACGTGGGTCAACCCGAGCACGGCGGCAGTGCCAGTGACGGGCAACAAGGTGGAGCGCTCCACCTCGAGCACCTTCACCAGCCCAATCGTGGTTGCTGCGAACGCGGCGGTCGGAGTCCCGTTCATCGACACCGGTCTCGTTGACGGAACGACGTACTACTACCGGGTCACCGCGCTCAACGGGACAGCCAGTTCCGTTACCAGTGCGCCGGCCTCAGGGGTCACGCCGCTCACGGCACCGGCAGCCCTCAGTGCGACGGCAAGCACGAAGGGAACCGCTACCGTCACCTTGAGGTGGACCCGAGTCATTGGAACCACCAACACCGGCTATGTGATCACCCGGGCGACGAACGCGGCCATGACAACTGGAGTTGTGCGGTTCACGCTCACGAACGGCACGTTGACGCAGTACGTCGACTCGTCCGTGAAGAAGAGCGTCGCGTACTTCTACAGCATCGTGGCAACGAAGGGCACGATCACGTCGCCGGCGGCCACTGCAGGACCGGCGACGCCGAACTGACCCGCGGCGCGCCAAATGATGTGACCACGGGCGGATAGGAAAGGGCGGGCACGTCGGTGCCCGCCCGATCCTTGTGCCAGCAGCTGAGCAGCTCGTGGCGTGCCTTGGGCCTGAGCTCAGCGCGACCCGATGACGACGAGCGTGGTGACGACCAACAGCGCCGTCGCCACCGTGAGGCAATCAGCCGGGCAATCTGGTACGTCAGGGTTGTCGCGACGAACATCATGGGTCAGTCGCTGCCGTCGGCGGTGTTGACGGTGCAACCAGCCCCGTAGTCCGACCCGCAATGGAGGAGAGGGGGCCCTAAGGGGCCCCTCTTCCCATCTCGTCTTCCCATCTCGCGGCGGCCGAGCGGGCTTTAGTGGTGACCCTTTCCGTTGCTCGAGCCGTGTCGGTTGCGACCCTTGCCGTCACCGGAGTCCGCGCCGGAACCGCCGCCGTCCTCGCCGGACTTCTTGCCGATGGACGTAGTCACCGCGATGATCCGCGCGGACGGCGCCGGCGCGGGAACCTGTCGCCGCTGCGCCGTGGCCGGTGGCGCGTCGCCCTGGGGAACCTCCGCCCGCGAACCCGGCCCGGCGGGTGGAATGGCCTGCTGCGGCTGGGGATTCACCGAGGTCGGCTGCTTGGCGCCGGTGGAGCCGAAGGCGACCGCCGAGACGAACGCAACGCACGTTGCGACGACGAGCACGGCCGCGGCACTGACGATGACCCGCCGCCGGGAGGCGCGTAGCGCGCCGGCGGCCGCCGTGATCAGTCGACGCGTTGCGCCGGCGGCGGCCTCGATGACGCCGACCGGTCGTCCGGTCGCCCCGGTGGCGAACTGGCCGAGTTGCAGGATCTCGCTCGTGAGCGAGGGCGCCTCTTCCATGCTCGCGGCGTCGAACGGCTGTGGCGCATATGCCAGTGCTTCGAGCGTGTGCGCGGCGTGCCAGGCAGAGGGGCGTAAGCGGGGATCGCGCGCTGTCATCGCCTTGAGCACCGCGCGCAGTCCGCGGTTCTCGATCTGCGAGACGTCGGGCGCCCGGTTGAGCCGGGCCAGCGCAGCCTCGAGGCCGTTGCCCGGAAAGGCCAGGGCACCGGTCACTGCTTCCATCAGCACCAGCCCGAGTGAGTAGACGTCACTGGCCGGCGTGACGGCCTCGCCGCAAACCTGTTCCGGGCTGAGGTAGTTGGCCGTTCCCAAGGTGAGGCCGTCCATGGTGAGCCGGGTGCTGCCGACGGTGACGGCGATGCCGAAGTCGGCCAGCTTCGGCGCAATGTCGGCCTCGGCGGTACCCGCCATGAGGATGTTCGCCGGCTTGATGTCGCGGTGCACGATGCCGCGTTCGTGGATGTAGGCCAACGCATTGCCCAGCGCGGCGCCCACGCGCGCCACCTGTTGCTCGGTCAGCGTCGCGTTCTTGATCAGCTGGGAGAGCGTCGGCCCGTCGACGAGTTCGGTGACCAGATAGGCCGTGCTGCCCGGCATTCTCGCGCCGTCGACCTGGCCGACTTGGCCGACTTGGGCATCGAGCACCGTCACCAGGCCTGGGTGATCGAGCGCGGACAGCAGGTCGACCTCGCGCCGCTGGCGGTCATCGGCATCGTCGATATCCGTGCCCGGCCGGAAGATCTTGACCGCAACGTCGCGGCCGATGCTGACGGTCGCGGGCCCGGTGCACCATCGCCATGCCGCCCCGGCCGATCACCTCGCCCAGTTCGTACCGCCCGCCGAGCAGGCTGCCCACCTGCGGCATCGACTCGGCAGTTCGCGGCTGCGGTCCGGCCGGCCCGCCGATGGGCTGCGTCGCGTCTGCGGTATCACTGCTCGTGCTGTTGAGGATCTCGGGCGCAACCCGGTCGGGATGTGGCTCGCCGACTGCCATTGCTGAAACCTCCAGTACCGGTTCACCCCGCCCTGGAGATTGCGTACCCATCAGCCCGCGACGCGCAAACTTGTCACCCCGGGCGAGGGTTGCGACTACCGTCCGCGTGCGTACGACGTGGCGAGCCGCCCGAGTCGTTCAGTGACGGCGCGGACGCATCACGGCCCTGACGTCTTGCTGCACCTCGACGCGTGCCCGTCCCCGGGCGCGGGCGAAGTAGCCCTTGGGGTCGGCCAGCATCTGATCCACACGGTTGTCGTCGTCGCGGGCGGGCACTGTCAAGGAGCGCCGGGGGGGTCGGCGAAGCAGGTTCAGTACGCGCCGGTACGCGACGGCCTCGTCGTCGTCGTAACACGCGATCTGCGCGATGTCGGGCCAGAGCGCGCGCGCTGCCGGCACGGCCGAGAGGTCGGGCCGCTCGCCGACGATCGCTATCAGCGCGTCGTCGATGACCTCCGGGACGAGATGGATCGCAGCTTCGTGCCCGACCCGATGCGCCACGGCGGCGACGGCGATTCCGCGCGACCCGGCCAGGGCGGCCACCAGACTGAGCGCGCCGGCCAGGTCACCTGTTTCCGGGCGGGCCACGATCGGCTGATCGTCCACCACGTAGCGGGTGTCTGGCTGGCCGACCTGCGTCACGTCGACCCGCAGTCGTACCGCCGGATCTCGAGCCACGGCATGCAGCGACGATGCGCCGACGCTGATGATGAGGATCGTGGTCATACGTCAAGGGCACCGCAGTCCTCGCCGCGGGCGGGAGGGTCGAACGTCCCGTCCGGTAAGGCCATTGGTATCCGGGCGGTCGTCGGACGCCTGGCGATCCGCGACCCTCGACGGCTGATCCCGGGTGCGCGCAAAGCAGTGACCTTGGGCCCTGGCCGCCGGGTGTTTCGACCCGGAAGGCTTGAGAAAAGAGGGGATGAATGATGACGGTCAACCAAGATGTCGATCTTCAGGTCATCGTTTCAGGCGTCGTTGATTCGCGCACCGTCGAGTACATCCGGACGAGGATTCGCGGCCTGGCGCGCTACACCGATCACGCCATCGTGCATGCACGCGTCAACGTCACCGAACACGCCGACCGCGCCGTGTCCCGCGCATTCCTCGCCCAGGCGAACATCGGCGTCGGCCGCCAGCTCGTCCGCGCCCAGGTCGCGGCCACCAGCCTCCATGAGGCGATCGACGCCCTGTACGAGCGCCTCCGCCGGCAGTTGACCGCGCACGCCGAGCACTGGGAGGCGCGGCGCGGCGGATTCGCCCGCCCGGGTGAGTGGCGGCACGCCAGCGCGCCGTCCCAGCGGGCGGATTACTTCCCGCGCCCGCAGGGTGAGCGCGAGATCGTCCGGCACAAGTCACTCGCGATCCCACTGTCCACAGTGGACGAAGCCGCGTTCGACATGGAGATGCTCGACTACCGGTTCCACCTGTTCACCGAGCGAGGCACCGGTCAGGACAGCGTCCTCTACGAGACGGACCACGGCCGGCTGCGCCTGGCCCAGATCGACCCGCAGCCCGACCAGATCGCCGCCGCGCGCGTCGCCTTCGAGGTGAGCCCGCAACCCGCAGCGCGCCTGACCGTCGCCGACGCCATCCGTCGGCTCGACCTGTCCGGCCTGCCCTTCTTGTTCTTCCGCCAGGAATCCGATCGGGACGCGGGACCCGGACGGGGTTGTGTGCTCTATCGCCGATATGACGGTCACTACGGCCTGATCAGCCCGGTCTGAGCCGCCGGCCTGCGTGCGATCGTCGGGCCGCCCGGCCGGCGACCATGGATCATGGGCTACGTGGCACGCGATGACGATTCGGGTTCGGGCAAGGTCGAGTGGCTCGATCTCGACGAACTGCGCGGCCCGGACGAGGTGATCAGCGCCCGGCCGCCGAGATATCGCTGGCCGCGCTGGACGCCCTACGTGCTGGGGTTGGTCGTCGTGCTCGTGGTGGTCCTGGCCATCACGAACCGAGGTCACCGATCGCCGGCCGCCGCGCCGGCGGCGCCATTGGTATCACCATCTGTATCGCCGACGGATCTGCCGTCCGTTGCCCGATCCCGGCGGCGGCCTGACACGGATCGGGCCTCGACGAGCCCGCCCGCCGCCCCTGTCGCAGTGACCAATCTCAGGCGTCCCCTGCTGGGCATCAGTGCGCCGTGGGAACTGTTCGGGCGCGGTCCGAGCAGCGTCGTGCGTATCCAGTTCGCGGCCGGGCGAATCACGCGCACGGCGGTCCCCAGCCTCGGCACCGGTAGTGGCGTGTCGTTCGTCGTCGGGGCGGACCGGGCAATCATCTGGCCGCTGGATCTCGTACCGGGCTACGTCGTGCCGGACGGGCGACCGGCCGAGGCGGTGGCGCAGGCGCTGGACAACGGCGGTGCCATCGTTGCCGGCCCTGACCTCAATCACGTTTGGACGCAGCCCCCCGGCGAGCAGAACATTCGGCTGACGACCCTCGACGGCAAGCCGACCCGGGTGTCGATCCACGTTCCTGCGCCCTTCGGCGTGCTGGCGTCTGACGGTGACGGCTACATGGCCGTCCAGGGTGTCGGCGGTGTTTACGATGCCCGGCCGGACGGGCTGCACCGGGTCACCTCAGGCCAGCCGATCGCCATCGGGCCGAGTCGCTGGCTGGCCATCGAGTGCGACGATCGCGCCCGGTGCGCGACCGTGGTCATCGACCGCTCCACCGGCGCGCGCAGAACTCTGGGTACGGCGACGCAGTTCGTCGGACCGCAACTCGGCACGATTTCGGCGGACGGGTCGAAGGCCGCGCTGCTGGTCGGCGGTGTCCGGGATAGTGCCAAGCTGGCCATCCACGTGGTCGACCTCAACTCCGGCGCGGATCACCGGTTGCCGCTCACCGTGTCCGAATACCAGGACTTCGACAGTTTCGTCTGGTCGCCGGACAGCCGGTGGCTCTTCGTCTGCGACGCCAACAGCCGGCTCGCCGCCGTCGACGCCAGCAGCCTTCGCATCCAGAGGCTCGGTGTTTCCCTCCCGCAGGTCAGCCAGCTCGCGATCAGAGCCACGTCCCGTTAGCGCGGGCTGCTACCCGTCGGCGAACTCGATGCGGGCGTGGGCTTCCTCGTCCGGTGGCAGCTTCGGCTGGCTCACCGTCACGATGCAGTCCTGGTGCGAGCCGCACACGATGTTGTTGGTGCTGAATGGCCCGCGTAGTACCTGCAGATCGATGCGCACCTGGCCTTTCGCATTCGACGTCGCGGGCAGCATGGTCGTCAGGCTGCAGTCCGACGGACTGGTCGCATCGCCGTTGTCGCCACACTCGATCACCTGCAGCACCTGGTTCGGGCTGAACCCCTCGGCGGAAACATGGATGATCTGCTGGTCCTTGAGGCCGGTAGCCGGAGTCACGGTCACAGTCCGGCCGCCTGGGTCGTACGTCGACGACTTGGATGGCGTCGACCGCGACGTCGACGAGCTCAGTGACTGCGACGCCGGGGGTGCTGATGTCGGTGTGGTTGCGGCGCTTGCCGGCGGCGATGAGGACGCCGGTGCGCCGGCGGGCGACTTGCTCCCGCAAGCGCTCAAGACGGTGGTGGCCAGCACGGCCACGAGCACGGTCATGGCGTAGGGCATCGTCGGGGTCTTGGTCACAGGTGTCTGCTTTCTTTCCTTGACCGTGGTGCCCCCGTTCACGGTGATTGGCGTGCTTACTGAAACGTTCGACTTCGGAGGGCGAAGCGGTAGGGCGTAAGGTCCCGAGCCCGCCGGACCGCGACGCGTCGCGATTGCGATCCGGAGCGGCGAGGGCCCGGCGGGATCGCGGGTTTGGACGCGGGACGGTCCGGGACTTACGGCCCTGCCGCGACTCCCGGCGGTGGCAGAGGCTGAAGTTGTGAATGGGGAGGTCACGCCATGACGCGCACCGATTCCAGACCTATCCCGCCGATGGACGCCCTGGTGAACCTGGCTCATTTCCACCGCGAACACGAGAAGTACTACGCGCTCGCCCCATTGCGCCACGCTGAGGCGATCCTGCGCGCATCGCAAACGCTCAAGGACCTCGCCGACCACTGGACGAGGGCTGCGGTTCGCCGGCCCGATCGGCTCGTGCCGTACACCGGGTGCGAGGACATCAATGACACGTCAGCCATCGAGACGTCTGGCGTGCTGTTCCTGGAAGGCGGCGGTGAGCCGTCGGAGTTGATCACTCTCAAGGAGGACATCCGCCGCCGGGCACAGGCCGACGAGCAGACCGGACTGTGGCTCAACGACGCGATGACGGCCAGTTGGCAATCGGCCGGCGCGCTCGTGCACGTGGCGCCGCTCGCCGATCTGCTCGGCGAGCGACACCGGATCATCCTCAACAACTGGCTGGCCGCAAGCATGAGCCGGCTCGTGGCGTCCGCGATGCAACGAGCGGTCGACATCCTGGACGCGATCGACCTGACGCCAGAGGGCATTCGCGCCGATCTGGCCGGGCCGAGAGTGATGCCGGGCTACCTGTACTCAGCGGCGATGCTGCTCGACCGGGCGGCCGATCTGGCGGTCACCTCGACAACCTTGACCCGCGACAGCGAACCGGCCTGGCGGGCCTGGCAAGCACGCGTAGAGGTGATGCGTGACGCGCTGTCGGCGAACGGTTCGGTCCAGTCTTAGCCAATCGTTGCGCCCTCGCGCGGACGCCACGAAGCATCTGCCGTGACATGACGAAATCGGCCGGGACGACGCTCAGCAGGTAGATGGCCGCGACCCACCAGGGGCCGACGCGAAACCGGCTGCGGAAGATGAATCGGCTGCGGCCGTCGCCGAGGTCGTCGATGACGAAGGCCCAGGTCCAGTCGATCCACGCACCGAATCGTCGCTCCCAGGTGGGTGGCAGGTGCTGCCGGGAATGCAGTACGAGGTGGCGGTTGGGTGCGAGGTCGGCGACGACGAACTCGCACCTGGCCTCGGGCGGCCCGTCCGCAATCGGGTCGCCGACCTCGAGGCGCTGGAGTTCGGGCACGATGTGGTCGGCACTCGGCCCGTTGTCGGGAAACAGCATCCGGTCGACCCACTCGGCCGTGTACCACCCGCCGCGCTGCCAGCCCATCTGCACCAGCCAGGGCCAGATCTGCTCGGGCGCGGCGTCGATCGTGATCGCGTGCGTCGTCTGCGCCATCGGGCGGTGGGTGAGGTCGTCGCCCGGCAACGCGCACCGGCGCTCCTCGCTCGTGGCGCCGTACGACCGGCCGAGCCACTGCAGAGCGGCGTATCCGGCCAGCGCGCTGACTCCGGCCGCTCGTCCGATGGGCCGGCTCATCGCTGGGCCGCCATGGTCGAGGTCGCCGGATGCTGTTCGGCCCGGCGCTTGATGCCCAGCAGCATCTTGCGCATCATCGCGAAGTCGCCGAACTCGGCCAGGATCACCGTCAGCAGTGCCGACGGTCTTGCGCGGTAACGCTGCTTGATCCGGGTGACCAGCCTGGTCGAGCCGTCGGCATGCGGTTGCAGGGTCCACGCCCAGGTCGAGTCGTCCTTCGCCCACACGATGAGGCTGGGCGGTTCGGCCTCGGCGACGACGAACGACGTCTGCGGGGTCGGCGGGTAGGCCATCGGCGCCGCGATGTCGCCGCGGCCAACGTGCTGCCACTGCGGCAGGATCTCCGTTGCGCTCGGCCGGCCCAGGTTGTCGAGCAGGTCGTAGCTGTAGAAGCCGGCCCGCCGGTAGCCCACCTGCACCAGCCACGGCCACACCTCGTCGACTGCGGCGTTGATCGTGATCGCCCGGGTGGCCGTGAAATGCGAGACCGGCACGAGCGCATCGCCGGGCATCGGCGCGGCCACCTCCGCGGCGGTCGCGCCCCAGCGAAGGTGCCGCCGGCGGTACAGCGGTGCGGTGGCGAGCAGTGGCAGGGCGGCGAACGTGTCGGCAACTTCGGTCAACAGGCGACGGCTGCCCGCCCCGATCAGGCCGAGGCCGGCGAGTGCGTACACGCCTTGCAGGACGCTCAGTTCGCGGACGACGGCCAGTTCGACGGCGATCCAGCCGACGAGCAGCAGGCCGGCGAGCGTAGCCGCGTCCCGGCATCTCGGGTGCCCGCGCCAGGCCAGGACGGCGACGACTGTCGCCGGGACGGCCACTACGCAGGTGAGCGCCAGGCCGCCGAACACCGGGCTCTGAAACGGCAATCGGGCCGCGAGGGCCGGCTCGACGCGCAGCAATCCGCTGCACATCCCGATCGCGCCGAAATACGCCGACGTGGCGATGAATCCCGCGTACAGCGTCAGCCAAACGCGCCGTGGCGCCTGAGGCGCATCCACGACATCAGCGTGCCGCCGCGCAAGTCGCTATCGCCAGGCCGCAATGACCCGAGTGGACCAGACGATGGTCCCGTCCCCGCTGCCCTTCACCGATCGTGCAACTCTCGGCGTCGTGGGGACGCCGAGAGTTGCACGATCGCGTTCAGTGGAGCCGTGATCGGCGGCATGCGCAGGGCGGATCCGGGGGGCAGTCCGAGCGCCGCGGCGAGCTTTGACAGGCCGGCCAGGCTCGACAGGTCAGCGAGGTCGGACAGCCCGGACAACCCGCCCAGCCCGGGCAGGGTCGCGCCCATTGCCGCACGCGGGTCTTCGGTGTTCTTCGCCCGCCCGAGCCGGGCCAGCGGGCTGATATGGATGGGATGGCGCACCGGGGCGTCGGCGGGTAGGCCGCCGCGTGAACGGGCGATGCGTAAGGCGTCGCGCAGGCCGCCGACCTCGTCGATCAGGCCGATCTCCAGCGCGTCCCGGCCGGTCCAGACCCGGCCCCGGGCGATCGATTCGATCTCGGCGACCGGACGGCCCCGGCCTTCGGCCACCTTGGCCACGAAGTCGCCGTAGAGGGCGTCGATCGTGGCGGCGAGTCGCTCGCGCTCGTCGTCGGTGAAACCGCGCCGGGCCGAGTACATCAGCGACCGGGCGCCGTGCGACACCGTCCCGGTGGTCACTCCGATCCGGTCGAGCAGGTCGCGCACGACCATCTTGCCGCCGAACACGCCGATGGATCCGGTGAGCGTCGAGGGCAGAGCGACGATCACGTCGGCGGGGCAGGCGATGTAGTAGCCACCCGACGCCGCCAATGAGGCCATCGACACGACGACCGGCTTGCCCGCGTCGCGTACGCGGGTGACCTCGCGCCAGATCGTCTCGGACGCCACGGCCGAGCCACCCGGGGAGTCGACGCGCAGCACGACCGCCCGGACGTGCTCGTCGTCGGTCGCGGCGCGCAGGGCCGCCCCGACCGAGTCGCTGCCGACCTGGCGTCCCATCGGACCGCGCCGGCTGCGCCCGGACATGATCGTGCCGTGCGCCTCGACGAGGGCCACGTGGCCCTTGCGGCGGGCGGGCAACTTCGGGCGGCGGCGCGGATGCCACCGATCGGCGAACAGCAATTGCGCCTCGTCGCCGGCCCGGGCCTGTGCCGCGGCGTACGCCTCGTCGCGATAGCCGAGCCGGTCGACGAGCCCGGCGTCGCGTGCCTGGGCGGCGGTGCGCGGTCCGGTATCGGCGAGTTCGCGCACCCGCGCGACGTCGATGCCACGCCCGTCGGCTATCGCGGTGACCGCTTCGGTGAAGACTCGACTCGGCCAGCCGGTCGAGCGCGGTGCGGTGAGCCTCGCTGAACTCGGTCCGCATGAACTGGTCGGCCGCGTTCTTGAACTCGTAACGCTGCTCGATCTGCGGTTCGATGCCCAGGCGGTCGAGCGCGCCGCGCACGAACGTCGCCTCGACGCCCACCCCGAGCAGGCCGAGCCCCCCGCCGGGTTGCAGCCAGATCTCGTCGAAGGCGCTCGCCAGCACGTACGCGGCCATGTCGCCGGACTCCTCGCCGAAGCTCTCCGCCCAGGCGATGGCCGGCTTGCCGCTCGCCGTGAACGCCTGCACGCCCAGGCGCAGCTCCTGCACGGTGGCCCACGGCAGCGTCCCGCCCACCTTGGCGATCAGCCCCGCGACCCGTCGATCGGCCGCGGCCTCGTGCAGCGCGCGCAAGGTTGGACGCAGTTGGTGACGGCCGCGGGCGCGCCACCGCGACAGCGGATCGTCCGCGTCCGGTGTGGCGGGCGGCTCGGTCAGGTCGAGTTCGAGCAGCAACGGTGGGCGGTGACCGGGCAGCGGCGGAAGCGCGGGCATGCCCCCACGGTAGAGATGTGCCGCGAGCTGCGCCGCAGTCAGTGCGGCCCGTCTCAGGCCGGCAGCGGGTCCTGGTCGGGGGCGGAGGCACACCAGGCCTCGTAGCCGGCCACGGCGGTCGGCAGGGTCGGGTACAGCCGGTGCGCGCCGATCGAGTCGACCAGGCCGTATGCCTCGAGATCATCGAGAAGGTCCTGCTTCACCCGGGCAAGTGCCACGACGATGCCTCTGTCGGCCAGCGTCGAACGCACCGCCTCCAGGCCGTCCAGGCCGGTGATGTCGACCTCGACCATGGCCTCGACGTTCAGCACCAACCAGCGCGAGGTCGTCGTGCTGATCGACAGCTTCGAGCACGCGTCGGCGGAAATCTTCGGCATTCGCGAAGAACAGCGGGGAGTCGTAGCGGTAAACCAGCAGCCCCTGAACCTCCTCGGCGGACGGATAGTCGTCCACGTCGTGCATTCCGGCTAGTCCCGGCACCCGGCCGAGTACGGCGTCGTGCGGCCGGGCAACCCGCGACAGCAATTCGACGACGGACAGGCTGACGGCCAGGATCACCCCGTAGAGCAGGTTGAACGTCAGCACGCCGATCGTCGTCGCGATCGCAAGCAGGAATTCGCGGCGGCGGAATCTCGCCAGTCGCCGGAACTCGGCGACGTCAACGAGTCGCGACGCGGCATAGACGACCAGGCCGCCGAGCGATGCGATTGGGAAATGGGCAAGCGCCGGCCGGAGAAACACGATTGTCGTCAACACGGCGAGGAATGCCGCGAGCGAGTACGCCTGAGAGCGGCTACCGGCCGCGTCGCCGAGTGCCGTTCGGCTCGCGCTGCTGCTGACCGGAAAGCCGTTGGTGAACGCGGCACCGATGTTGCACGCGCCGAGTGCCATCAGTTCCTGGTTTGCGTTGACCTCGGAATCGCCGCGTTTGGCGAACGATCGCGCCGTTGCGATGCTGTCCGCATAACCGACGACGAGAATGCCGAGCGCGGGCACGAAGAGTTGTTGCAGGTCCGACAGGGGCGGCAGATCCACGTGCGGCAAGCCGCCACTGAGCTGAGCCGACGACGGCCACCCCGTGTTGGTCCAGATGCGTGACCGTGACCAGCACCGTCATCGACGCGACGGCGATCAGGGCGCCCGGCGCTCCGGTCCAGCGGCGCTGGATCACGAGTAGCAGCAGGATCGTCGCGATTGCCACGCACACCGACGCCGGTTTGATGTTCGACGCGTTGCGGACGAGCGAGGAGATCTCGGACCACACGTTGTCGCCGCTGATGTGCTGGCCGGTGACCTTGCCGAGCTGGCCGACCGCCATGATGACCGCGACTCCGGCGAGGTAGCCCACGAGCACGGGCCGGGACAGCAGGTCGGCGACGAAGCCGAGCCGGAGCGCCCAGGCCAGCAGGCAGAACACACCGAACACGAGGGCCAGTTCGGCTGCGATTCCGGCGTACCGCGACGGATTGGCCCCGGCGATGGGCGCGACGATCGACGCGGTCAGCAGCGCCGTCGTCGACTCCGGCCCGACCGACAGTTGCCGTGACGAGCCCACCACCGCATAGATGAGCATGCACGGCAACATCGCCCACAAGCCGGTTATCGCGGGCAGTCCGGCCACGACGGCGTAAGCCATGACCTGTGGCACCAGGTAGGCGGCGACGGTGAGTCCGGCCAGGACGTCACCGCGCAGCCACGCCCGTTGGTAGTGCATCAGCAGGGCCAGGTTCGCGGGCATGCGCACCTGCGGCCGGCCGATTCGGGGCATGCTCACGCGGCATCGCCCCGCCGTCCGCGCGGGCGCGCCGTGTATGGCCCGAATGCGCGGGTCATCACGACCAAGATCGGCTCCGACATGCCTCTCCCAAGTCACAGGTTCCGTCCAGAGTCACCGGAGCGGTGCGGCGCATCCAGAGTCCGAGGTCCCGAGTCCGCAGGGGATCGGACCTTTGCGCTCAGCCGCCGGTCACGAGGCTGCCCGCTGGGTCGGTGCCTTCCTGCCGGACGATTTCGTCGGGCGTCTTCTTGGTCGGCCGCTTCGCGCGGATCGAGACTCCTCGTCGCTGCCGCGCAGATACTCACGCGCCGTTTGCCGATCGGACGATCGGGGCACACCGTTCCCGACCGGCCAGCGGTCACTCCGCTCTACGAAGAGGGTGATGTCCGGTGCTCGCATTTGTGCTCTTACTCGTCATCGTCTGGATGGTGCTCGGGCTCATCGGCGCCGTTGTGCATGGCCTGATCTGGTTGACCGTCATCGCCGCCGTCCTTTTCCTGGGAACGTTGGT
Organism: uncultured Actinomycetota bacterium; assembly: GCA_963709985.1. Lineage (GTDB taxonomy): Bacteria > Actinomycetota > Actinomycetes > Mycobacteriales > Jatrophihabitantaceae > DASXRA01. The sequence continues at coordinate 119,101 of CAVPYQ010000029.1, read as the reverse complement.
GTTCGGCGGATCGCGCCTCGGCCGCCGCAGGTCGCGCGTCTGACCGGCGGCCGCGGTTTGGCCGGCGAGCGAGTTGGTGGGTAAGAAGGTCTGGTGACCGATAACCGAACAGTCTTGATCACCGGAGCAACGGACGGCCTCGGCCGCGCGCTCGCGCACCGCCTCGCCGCTGACGGATCCATCCTCCTGCTGCACGGGCGGGACTCCGCGCGCCTGGAAGACACCGCGAAGGAGATCAGCGCATCCCACGATGTGCCGCCGCCAAAGGTGTTTCTGGCCGACCTGGCCGATCTCGCACAGGTACGCCGCCTGGCTTCGGACGTGGCCGCGGCCACCGATCGGCTCGACGTGTTCGTCAGTAATGCCGGCATCGGCGGCGGGCTGCCGGAGGGCCGCGAGCGCAGCACCAGCGTCGACGGCTACGAACTGCGCTTCGCGGTGAACTACCTCGCGGGCTTCCTGCTCACCCTCGATCTGCTGCCTCTGCTACGTCGATCGGCGCCCGCTCGCATCGTCAACGTCGCCTCGATCGGCCAGCACCCGATCGACTTCGACGATCTGATGATCGAGCGCGGCTACAACGGGATGCGCGCATACGGGCAGAGCAAACTCGCGCAGATCATGTCCGGGTTCGAACTTGCCGCGCGCGTGCCCTCAGCTGAGGTCACCGTCAACAGCCTGCATCCGTCGACGTACATGCCGACCAAGATGGTCCTCGAGGAGATCGGCCACCACATCGACAGCATCGACGACGGCGTCGCGGCCACCTACCGGCTCGTCGCCGATCCCGATCTGGCCGGGACGACCGGGGAGTTCTTCGACCGGACCCGCAGAGGCGCGCGCGAACGACCAGGCCTACGACGCGCAGGCCCGCGCCGAACTGTGGCGGCGCAGCCTCGACCTCGTCGATCACCCCGACATCGACTAGCGATCTCCCGCGCGGCCAGCGGATTCGTCCGCTCGGTGGTTTGAAAAGCGATCGCCGCGGTTATGCATCCAGCGACGGACGGGGGATGCGATGGCGAAGCAGGTACATACCGGCGTACCCGAACATACCGGCGCGATGCCGGCCCGGTACGGCGGGAGTTGACGATGGACGAGGTCGCCTTGCCGTCCTGGACGGACGGCTTGCTCGCTACCGCCCGGGCCGCCGGTGAAGACGTAACTGCCGGACTCGACGTGGCCCGCAAGTACGGCGCCGAACTGCCGCAGCCCGGACAGGGACATACCGCCGTCCGGTGGCGCCTGCTGGCCGACGTCGCCGCCCAGGACCTGACGGTGGGACGCATCCTCGAGGCGCACAGCGATGCGCTGGCCATCCTCGCCGAGGCGGGCGACGACGACCGCCGAGGGCACGTGGGGAGTGTTCGCCGCCGAGGCCCCGGGCGTGCGCCTGGATGCCGACGACGATCAGCGGCGAAACACTCCTGCACGGCACGAAGCCGTGGTGCTCGCTCGCCGGAGAACTCGACCATGCGCTGGTCACCGCGTTTGCCGGCGACGAGCGTCAACTGTTCGCCGTCGACCTGCACCACGCCTCGGTCGAGGTCGAGCCACCGGCCGGATGGGTCGCGCGCGGCCTGCGCAACGTGCCGAGCGGGCCGGTGCACTTCACGGGCACGCCGGCGCGAGCCGTCGGCGCGCCGGGGTGGTACCTGTCCCGGCCCGGATTCGCCTGGGGAGGAATGGGCGTTGCCGCCTGCTGGTACGGCGGCGCCCGCGCACTGGCCAGCAAGTTGACGACGGCGGCGGCGAAGCGTGGCGGTGACCTCGCCGCGCTGCACGTGGGCGTGGTCGACGCGGCGTTGTACGCGGCGCGGGCGGTTCTGGGTGACGCAGCGCGATGTGTCGACGCGGGCGACGCGGCCGGCGCCGCGGGCGCGCTGCTCGCCCTTCGGGTCCGGGCGGTGGTCGCCGGCGCCGTCGAGCAAACGCTTACCCAAGTCGGCCACGCGCTCGGTCCCGGCCCGCTGGCGTTCGACGAGGAGCACGCGCGTCGCGTCGCGGATCTGCAGCTGTACGTGCGCCAGCACCACGCCGAGCGTGACCTCGCCGCGCTCGGCAATGCCGTCGTCGAGACCTCGCGATCGTGAGGATCGACTTCGATCATCGCGCGCAGGGCACGCCGGAGGAGCTCTGGGCCCGGAGCGGACTTGACCGACTGCCGCGCCTGCTGCGGCCGGGCGCCGAGGCGTCGGTGCTCGTCGTCGCCGCCCATCCCGACGACGAATCCCTCGGTGCGGGCGGGGTGATCTCCGAGGCGGCGACCCGAGGGGCGATGGTCCACGTACTCGTAGCGACCGATGGCGAGGCGTCCCATCCGCGCTCGCCGACGCATTCACCGCAGACTCTCGCGCGGCTTCGGCGCGGCGAGGTGACCGCGGCGATCGGCGTCCTTGCGCCGTCGGCAACTGTGGAATTCCTCGGCCTGCCGGACGGCGCATTGACCACGCATCGCGATCGGCTGCTCGCGTCAGTGGCCGAGCGGGTCACCGGGTGCAGTCATGTCGTGTCGCCGTGGCACGGTGATGGGCACCCCGACCATGAGGTGTGCGCCGCCGTGGTGCGCGAGGCGATCTGCGGGTCTGCGCGGCGTTCAGCATTGGCAGTATCCGATCTGGGCGTGGCACTGGGCGCGCCCGTCCAGCGTCGACGGCGACGGCAACATCGCGTCCGACCTGCCGTGGCCGGCGATGCGGCGCGTCGATCTCAGTCAGGTGGCCGCCCAGGCAAAGCGCAGAGCGCTCGACTGCCACCGCAGCCAGCACTCGTCGCTGTCCGCGGCCCCGGGCGACGAGGCGATCCTGGGGCCAGGGGTCCTCGCCCATTTCACCCGCGAATTCGAAACGTTCATCGTCGACTCGACACCGGCGGCCGCCGAATCTGCTTATTTCGACGCGCTTTATGACACGGCTGACGACCCGTGGGGCCTGGGCGAACGGTTCTACGAGCGGCGCAAGCGCACAATTCTCCTCGCCAGCCTGCCGCGTGAACGTTTCGGGCGGGCCTTCGAGCCGGGTTGCGCGACCGGCCGCCTGACTGCCCACCTCGTCACGCGATGCGACGAGGTGATCGCCTGGGACGGCGCTCGCGTCGCCGTACAGCAGGCCCGGGCCCACGCGCCGGCGGCCGTCGTGGAGCACCGGCGCATCCCGGACGACTGGCCCGACGGCAAGTTCGACCTGATCGTGCTGAGCGAGGTCGCCTACTACTGCACGGACCTGGCCTTCCTCGTGCGGCGCGTGCGCAACTCGCTGAGCGCGGACGGCGTGCTGGTTGCCTGCCACTGGAACCATCCCGCCGCCGACCACCCGCATTCGGCCCGGCAGGTGCACGATGCGCTCGACGAAGGTGACCTGCGTCCGATCGTGCGCCATCGAGAAGCCGACTTCCTGCTCGACATCTGGTCGACCACCGGCGAATCGGTAGCCAGCGCCGAGGGAATCCTCGGCGGGCGGACGGCCCGGTGATCCGTGCGGTCGGTGTCGTCGTTCCAGCGGCCAACGAGCAGGCGACCGTTGGGGCCTGCCTCGATGCGCTTGCGGTGGCGCGCAGCCAACTACGCCAGGTGGCGATGCGTCAGGTGGACGTGCGCATCGTCGTCGTCCTCGACGGTTGCGTCGACGCGACGGCGAGAATCACTCGGCGGCATCGGGGTATTGAGACGCTGGCGTGCAGTGTGGGTCAGGTCGGTGCCGCCCGTGCGGCCGGATCGCGATGGTTGCTCACCAACGCCGGCGTGGCGCCCGGTGAACTGTGGCTGGCCAGCACCGATGCCGACTCGGCCGTCCCGCGGGACTGGCTGGCGGTTCAGGTGGACGAGGCCGAGCGCGGCGCGCACCTCGTCCTCGGCACGGTCGAGCCCGAATCGGGACTGGCAGCGCGAACGGAGCGGGCCTGGTTCGACGGCCACCGCCTGCGCGACGGACACCCGCACGTGCACGGCGCGAACCTCGGCATCCGCGCAGACGTCTATATGGCACTGGGTGGTTGGCCCTCCCTGGCCAGTGGCGAGGACGTCGAGTTGGCCGATCGCGCGGCCGCCGCGGGGCATCTGCGCATCGCCCGCAAGGCGAACATCCCGGTCCGGACGAGCATTCGCCGGACAGCCCGCGCACCGCTCGGCTTTGCCCGATACCTGCGCGGTCTGGAGTCGGACGACGTCGCCGTCGGGTGAGGCACCGGCCGGCCGTCGATTGGACGGTGCGGGTGCTGCGGCTGTTCGGCCCTTCGGCTGTGGCATACGGTCGGCGGCACAGTCCACGATCACCTCGGAGGAACGTCGTGACCTATGTCGGTTCGGCCGGTGAGACGAGTGCCGTCGTACGCAGCGGCATCGAGTCGTTGCAGATGAATCCCGAGACGTCGGTGTCGACGACGTTCGTCGCGCCCGGATCGGTGACGCGGGGCGAGTTCGGCCTGTTCCGGTGGGACATGCCCATGGCATCCGGCGGGGCGGGCGCCCACTTCCACCGCGGCTTCTCAGAATCGTTCTACGTGATCTCCGGGATGGTCACGTTCTACAACGGGGACACCTGGATCGACGTGCCTGAAGGCGGGTTTCTCTATGTACCGCCGGGTGGAATTCATGGATTCAAGAACTCGCAGGATGTCGCCGCGTCGATGCTCATCCTGTTCGCACCTGGCATCGCGCGGGAGAAGTACTTCGAAGAGCTTGCCGATATCCGCCGGACCGGGCGCACCCTCACCGACGACGAATGGGCCGACCTGTTCGCCCGCCACGACCAGGTCAATCTCTGAGCCTCACCGATCGGCGTGCATCGTGGCATGGGCGCGTGCCAGTTCGACGTAGTGACGCCACGAGTGCGCGATGAGTTCGCGCTCGCCGTCTGACACTGCGCGCTTGACGACCGCGGGCGAGCCGGCCACCAGCGAGCCGGCCGGCAACTGCTCGCCCTGTCGGACGACGCTGCCGGCGGCCACGATCGAGCCCGGCCCGATCCGCGAGCCGTTGAGGAGCACCGCGCCCATCCCGACGATGCACTCGTCCTCGACGGTGGCCCCGTGCACGACGGCCCGGTGCCCGACCGTGACACGCGCACCGATCCGGGTCGGGTAACCCGGATCGGCGTGGACGACGACACCGTCCTGCAGATTGCTGTCGCGTCCCACGGACACCTCGCCAGAGTCGGCGCGGACGACCGTGCCGTACCAGACGCTGGCCTGCGCACCGAGCGTGACCTGCCCGATGACGAAGCTGCCGGGCAGGATCACGGCGTCCTCGGCGAGAGCGGGCGCGAACGTGCCGAACGGCAGCACGCGGCCGCTCACGATGCCTGGCCCGGATTGAGGTTCATCGAGCACCGGCCTCCATTTCGTCTGACGTGCCGAACGTGCGGTCGGCGCGCGATGCGGCGTCGACGCGATCAGCTTGCCAGCAGCGCTTCGCCCGACCGATAAGCAGTCGTACCGCGACTCGCCGTGGTCCAGACTGCGTGCATGGCGGAGAGATTGCGGGTCAGTTCCGGGTCGCCGTTCGAGCCGGTAATCGGATTCAGCCGGGCATTGCGGGTTGGTGACCGCGTCCTCGTCGCGGGCACCGGTCCGGTCTGGCCCGACGGCTCGTGCCCCGACGATGCGTACGTGCAGGCGCGGCGGTGCCTCGAGATCGCGACCGACGCGATGGCCGAGGCCGGCGCGCACGTCGGCGACGTCGTCCGGACCCGGATGTATCTGACGTCCGCCGCCGACGCCGATCCGGTCGGCAAGGCGCACGGCGAGTTGTTCGGGACAATCCGCCCGGTGGCGACCATGGTCGTGGTGGCCGGCCTGCTCGATCCGCGCTGGCGCGTCGAGATCGAGGTCGAGGCTCAGCTCACGGTGTAGCTGACGATCCCGAGGCACATCTCGTCCGAGGATCCCTCGCCCCACACGACGTAGCGGGGCGGCAGCTTCGCCAGTTCGGGCAGCTTCTGGCGCAAGGTCGCATCGTGCGTGCAGGTGACCCTGAGCCGGTCGCCCGCGTGCACGGTCACCGGCTCGGCGAGGACGGTGGCGTGCTGATCGTCGAAGTTCCAGACCTTGATGTTGATCAGGTTCTGCCGGGTTCCGTCCGCCCGTTCCAGGTCGACCCGGATTGACCGGCCGAGCAGATGCATGTGCCCGGCGACCGATCTGATCTGCATCGTCTGGGTGGCCGGTCGTGCGCAGGTCTGGGTCGGGGCGGCCCGCGGATGCAACAGCGAACCGCCGCAGAGCAATTGCAGGCCCGCCACGGTTCGCCCGGAGTCGTTGCCGAATCGTCGGATGACGTCGGCGACGGACGCGTCACGGTTGCACAGCGGGCCGGTCTGGCCCGCGGGCACGGCAACTCGACCGGCGCCGGAAGCAGCATCGTCTGCAGCGGTTGCAGGTGCGAACCGGCCTTGGCGACGCGCAGTCTCACCGACGTGCTGTCGATGCCACCACCGTTGAGCAAGTTGTAGTGCATCTGCAGGATGATCCGGCTGCCGGCCCGCAGATCCTGGCCGGTGCCGGCGGCGAATCGCTGCTCGCCACCACTCGTCGCCCAGGCCGCCACCCAGGGCGCCGACTGGAGTCCGCCGAGATCGTCACCGTTGCTGGGCAGTCCCGGGTCACCGAAACAGGACCAGCCAAGTCGCGGATCACTGGCGTCTTTCGCCTGCGCCGCGCTGACCTGATCCGGGTCGACCCGGTAGAGGATCGCGTGGTGCACCAGCTTGGGGTTACCCGGCTGCAGCACGACTCCGGACAGGAATGAGTCGGCGGTGATGTGCGGATCGAGCAGGATGCAGCGGTAGTCATCGGTGCCGCCCGCGGGCGCCTGCGGCTGGTACGAGCCGCCCGGCATCGCGAGATTGATCCAGCGCTCGCCGGGCAATAGCGCTGCCACGGCCACCGGCTTGGCTCTTGGGCTGCCCGAGCTCGCGGCGCTGTTGGCGGTGCTTGCGGTGGCGGTGCTGGCCGTGCCGGTGCTGGGCGCACGTGTGCTGGGCGCCGCCTGGGGGTGCGACGACGTGCACGCTGAGGCGAGCAATCCCACCGCGGACATGACAATTGCCGCCGGGATCAGCCGGCGTCCCGCTCGAGTTCGAGGCACTGCTACATCATCACCCGATCGCAGCGGATTGCCCCGCGCGCAGCAGGATCCGCCATGCCGAGAGGCGCCAGCTAGCGGGCGGCCCACTGATGATCACCAGTGGATTGCACACCGCTGACGGTGCAAAACCTGCAGGTGATCATCTTGATGAGGGCCGGCAGGCGGGGCGCACTCTGTGGACCGCGCCGCGCAGCGGCCGGCTCGGCTCGGCGCGGCGCGGCGGACGATCAGTGGGCGATCGGCAGCGAGATGCCGTACTGGCGGAACTTGCGATAGATCGTGGCGCGCGACATGCCGAGCGCGCTGGCTGCGCTCGCCGGACGCTGGTCGTTGTCGAGCAGCGCCTGCACGATGGCGTCTCGTTCCAGGGCCTCGATCGGGGTCAACACGCGGTGGCCGGATGTGCGCGCCTCGGGCGGCAGGTCGTCGACCTCGATGGTGCCGGAGTGGCGCAGCTTGACGATCTCGCCGAGCAGTCTGCGCAACTGGCTGACGTTGCCGGGCCAGTTCAGGCGGCGTAGCTGGGCCATGGTCTGCGGCGACGCGGTCAGCCGGTCGTCGCCGAGGAGCTGGCTGATCAGGTAGGGCACGAGGTCGGTCAGGTCTTCGATGTGATGGCGCAGCGGCGGCACCTCGATGGTGCGCGCGAAGGAGCTCACCAGCGCGTTCGGCGCCTGGTCGGGCGAGGTCATGGTTATCGCGACCCGGGCGCGCAGCCCCGACGCGTCCGCGGCCTTGAGTTCGCGCAGCTTGTCGGCGGCGAGGCCCGCAGTCTCGTCGTCCAACTGGTCGGCATGGGCGAGCACGACCATCGTGCCCGGCGCGGACAGCGTGTCGGTGAGCGCGCCCAGCCAGGCCTCGACGCCACCACGCTGCGGCGGCTCGACGGTGCGGAAGCCCCGCGTCGGATTGTGCAGCAGGTGTACGCCGCGCAGCAGCGTCTCCTTGCCGGTGCCGGGTTCGCCGGCCAGCGCCAGCCACTCGCCGTTCTCATAGGACGAGTTGACCTGCGACACGCAGCGCGACCACATGGCGCTGGACCCGACGAGCCCGGGCATCGCCGGCGACGAGCGGGCCCCGCGCGAGAGGGTGGCTCCGCCCGAGGGGCGATGTGCGTTCTGCACGAGCCGCACGCGTACGACGGTGCCCGCCCGGCCGGCTTCGCTGCCGACCGAGGCGTACTTCAGGTGGGCCGTCCGGCCGGTGGGCAACTCGACGCTGCGGGACAGGGTCCGCTCGTCGGTAGGTGGCATGTCGCCGGCGAAGCCGAGCAACGCCTGCTGCTCGCTCGCGTCGAAGATCATCCGAACGTGCTCGTTCATCATCACGACGTCGGCGTTCACGGCGAGCACCGGGCCACCCGACTGCTGGCAGGCCTTCATGTACTCCTGGAACAGGGCGAACTCGCGGACGTCGGTCAATGCGAGCAGTTCGTCCTCGATCTGGCGCGCGGTGGCCGACGCGAGCGCCATGAGCATCGCGCCGGGCGCGTGCGCCCACGACGTCAGGTCGAGGATGCCGATGACGGTGCGCCGGGTGGGGTGGTGGATCGGCGCACCCGCACAGGCGAATTCACCAAGTGGATGCGTGTAGTGCTCGCGGCCGTCGACCAGGGCCTGCTGTCCACTGCTGATCGCGGTGCCGATGCCGTTCGTGCCGGCGAACTCCTCGGCGTAGCTGTACCCGGGGGACAGCGAGACGGCGTCCAGTCGGCGGGTCAGGTCGCGGCTCGTGGTCCGCCGGTCGAGCACCAGTCCGGTGTGGTCGGTGAGGATGATGCTGACCGGCTCGTCCTGCAGTTGCTCGTGCAGCGTGTCGAGGATCGGCCGCGCGCTGCGCAGCAGGGGCGTCGTGTTGTCCCAGTCGTACAGGTATGGGACGTCGATGTGGTCGACGTCGACGTGGTTCTCCTGGCTGCGCTGCCACGACGCGAGGATGACCCGCCGGACGTCGAGCTCGGCGCCCGGTGCTCTGGCTCAGGAAGCTCTCGCGGGCGCGGGCAACCGCGTCCGCCCCCGCGACTGCAATGCTGCTTTCGTGGCGCAAGGCGGGCCCCCGTCACTATCGTCAGCTGGCAGCTACGCCCTTCTAAAAACAGTAAGGGCGAGGCCATCTGATCGGATTCTCAAATTGAGACACGGGCTCCGCAGACATTTTGCCCACTCAGGCGCCACAGAGTGCAGGGTTACCGCCTTTCTCAGCCCACCGACGGGCCGAGCCCGAGGGACTGCGGGGTGCTTGCGTCGGGTGAGGGCTGGTGCAGACCTTCGTCCAGCGGGCCGAACTCGGTCATCAGCGCAGCGCTGCCGCCCCAGGGCGTCTGCTCCTCGGCGACGAGGGTGTTGGTCGTCAGCAGCAGCCCGGCCACCGAGGCGCCGTTCTGCAGCGCCGAGCGGACGACCCGCAGCGGATCCATGATGCCCAGCTCGATCATGTTGCCGTAACGACCTTCGAGCGCGTCGAAGCCTTCGTCGACGCCGAGCTCGGCGGTCTGCGCGACCACGTCCCCCGCGTCGTATCCGGCGTTGGACGCGATCAGGTAGGCCGGCTGATTGAGCGTGCGCCGGACGATGTCGACACCGATCGCGTAGTCGTCCTTGACCTCGAGCTCGTCGAGCACCGGCGTCGCGTGCATCAGCGCCGCGCCGCCACCCGCGACGACCCCCTCCGCCATCGCTGCGCGGGTGGCCGACAGCGCGTCCTCGACCCGGTGCTGCAGTTCCTTGAGCTCGGCATTGGTCGGCGCGCCGACGTTGATCACCGCGACCTTGCCCGACAGTGAGCCGATGCGCTCGGTGAGGACGTCCTCGTCGATGCCGAAGGTGGCGCGGTCCAGTTCGGCCCGCAGTTGGGTGACGCGGAACTCGACGTTGTCGGCGGTGGCGCCGCCGATGATGGTCGTGCGGTCGGCGGTAACGCGGACCTGCTCGGCGCGGCCGAGTTGCGCGACCGTCATCGTCTCCAGGCTGAACCCGGCGTGCTTGCTGTAGCACGGCACCGCCGGTCAGCGCGGCGATGTCCTCCAGCTTGTGCAGCCGGCGGTCGCCGAAGCCGGGCGCGCGCACCGCGACGCACTGGAAGATGCCGTTCACGTGGTTGTGGACGAGCATGCTCAGCGCGGTGCCCTCCAGGTTCTCCGCGATGATGATCAGCGGCCGGGGGGCCTTCATGATCTTGTCGAGCAGCGGCATCAGCTGCTGCACATGGGTGATCTTCTCCGCGCACAGCAGGATGTAGGGGTTGTCGACGACGGCCTCCAGGCTGGCCGGATTCGTCACCATGTACGGCGACATGTAGCCGTTGTCGAACTCGAAGCCTTCGACGAAGTGGACGTTCATGCCCGGCTCGGCGGCCTCCTCGACCGTCACGATGCCGCCGTCGCCCACCGTGTGCAGCGCCTTGGCGATCACCGCGCCGACCATGTCGTCGTCGTTCGCCGAGATTGCCGCGACTCGCGCATAGTCCGCTTCGCTCGCGATCGGGTGCGCGACCGAGCGCAGGTGCTCGATGAGCCGGCCGACGGCCAGATCGATCCCGCGCTTGATCAGGACCGGGTTGCCGCCGGTCGAGATCGCCGCCATTCCCTCGCGGACGATGCCCTGCGCGATCACGGTTGCGGTCGTGGTGCCGTCGCCGACGATGTCATTGGTCTTGATCGCAGCCTCTTTCACAAGCTGCGCGCCCATGTTCTCGAACTGGTTCTTCAGGTGGATCTCGCGCGCGATCGTGACTCCGTCATTGGTGACCACCGGCGAGCCGGTGATCTTCTCGAGGATCACGTTGCGCCCCTTGGGGCCCAGGGTGGACTTGACCGCCTCGGCGAGTTGATCGACGCCGGACTGCAGCAGGTCTCGGGCTGTGGGGCCGAAGCGAAGTTCCTTGGACATATTGCTCCTCCAGAGGTCGGTCGCCCGGTTCCGGGCTCAAGGGGTAGATCAGTGACCCGAGCAGGCCGCGGTTAGGCGGCCTGCTCGGGAGGCTATCCGCGTCAGGAGCGGGCGACGAGGTCGAAGTCGAGGAATTCGGCCGCATCCTCCGGGTTCGCGAACATGATCGTCCGGTCGTCCTCGTGGATCATCCGGCCGTAGTGGGTCGACATGCTCTCCTCGAACTCGGCGGCGTTGAACCAGCCGTCCTCCTCGCCGGCCGCCTCGTCGATCTCGGAGTAGACGACGTCCATGCGGTTCTTGGCGTCGACCCGGATCATCGACGGCAGCGGGGTGATCGTGACGTTCTCCTTCGTCCCCATCACCTCGGCGACGATCGCGCCGACCTGGTTGTTCATGAGGGTGAAGCCGCACATGTTCGAGGCCGTGTTGTTGACCTTGAACGGGCTCTCCGCTGTCTTGAAGGTGGCGCTCACTGGCTCAGCTCCTTCGGTGTCTCCAGATTCAGTTCGGACAGGATGCCGGCGAAGCGCTTCTTGGCGCGGTCGAGTCCATCCTCGAAGCGCCACGGCTTGGCGTCGGACTGCGACCACAGCGGCTGCAGCGTGCGCGACGCCGCGATGCACTTGGGCACCCAGTTCGTCAGCCAGGACTGCAGAATCTCCTTGTTGTGGGCGGCGAACTCCTTGTCGTCGACCAGCAGGGCGAACATCGCCTTCGTGTAGCGCAGGTCGCGCTCGGCGTAGTCGTACTCCTCGGCGCCGACCACGGTGGGCGTGACGAAGTCACCGTTGGGCGCCGACGCCTGCTGCACGAGGCCGCTGCGGAACAGTTCACCCACCAGCGGCTCGAATACGACGTTCGCGGCGAAGATCGCCTCGCACCAGTCCCAGATGCCGGTGAGCTGCTCGGCCACCTCGTGGACGCCCTGCCAGGCCGGGTCCGAGTTCCAGGTAGCGAGGTGCGCGGTGCCGTCGAACCGGTCGATCTCCTCGGAGAGGGTCAGGTTGTAGAGCGCCAGGTCCTGAGCGGACCGGATCCGGTGCATGCTGTTGACCGAGATCGCGTTGTTGTGCATGTTCGTCGGCGCACGGCGATTGGCGTTCGCGTACAGGTACAAGCCGAGGCCGTGGTCGACGTGCATCCACGCGCCGACGTGCCGCGCCACGAAGTCGACCCAGTTGTCGTTCCACTGGTCGAACGCCTTGGCCTGGCGGGCCGCCTCGATGTTCTGGTTGAGCTGGCGGACCACGTTCGCGTTGTAGCGGTACAGCGTGAGTTCCCACTCCTCGTTGGGGTCGCGGAACTCGTGCCAGCCGAGCGCGGGCCACGGGTAGCCCTGGCCGCCCGAGCCCGGTCCGCGCTGGGGTATCGGCCGGTCCGATCCCCAGGCCTTGAGCGCCGTCCACTCGAGCGGGTAACCGCCCACGCCGTCGGCGAATCCGTAGAGCCAGCCCTGGGCGAGGTAGTGCCGCGGATCGGGCTGCACCTCGACCGTCATGTCCTCGTAGTGCGACTGCTTGCGCTTCGCTGGAGTGAAATAGTTGTAGTGGCGCAAGGTCGAGTCCGGGAACTCCTTGGCGCCCGCCTCGGCGTCGGTGAAGACGACCTTCGGCACGCTACGTTCCTGCGCAGTTGTCATCTGTTTCCTCCTCTACCAGCGGTTCATGGTCGCCGGCTGTGTCGGTGGGCCGGTCGGCGAACGATCATGCGTCCGTCTCCCCGGTCGTCGTGAACTTGTCGTAGAAGATCGCGCTTGTCCGCCACACCCAGCGCGGGCAACAACTCGAGCGCCGCCTCCACCATCGGGGGAGGGCCGCACACGTATGCGTCGGTGCGCGCGAGATCGCCCTCTCCGCGACGCAACACATCGGTTATCAGGCCAACCTCGCCGTCCCAGTCGTCGTTCTCGTCCGGCTCGGAAAGGGCTGGCACGTAACGGAATGCGGGCAAGACCTTCTCCAGCTCCCGCAGTTCCTCCTCGAAACAGAGATCCCGCTTGCGGCGTGCGCCGTAGTAGAACGTCGCCTTCCGGTCGATCCCGCGATCGGCCATCGTGCGCAGCAGCGCCAGGATCGGCGCCATGCCCGCCCCGCCGCCGACGAACACCAGGTCCGAGCCGGGCGCATCCCGCAACGTGAACACGCCGAACGGCCCGGTGATGTCGAGCCGATCGCCGACCTTGACCTCCGTGTCGAGAAATTCGGAGAACAGCCCGTCCGGATAGACCTTGATGACGAACTCCAACTGACCACTCTCCAGGCTGGAGGTGTTCGCCATCGAGAACGAGCGGGTTTCTTCTGATGCCCGGCACGGCGAAGTCCACGTACTGCCCGGGGAAGAACTTGATCGAAGTGGGTTCGATCGAGCCGGACAACGAGGTGACGCATGTCGTGCGTGACGTTCTCATTCGACACGACCTCGACGACTGCCTCCTCGATCGGCAGCCCGGAATGGATCATCTCCTCGTCGTAGTTGAGCAGTTCGATGGTCAGGTCTTCATAGGCATGTGCCCGGCAGAGCAGCGTGAAACCTTCCTCCTTCTCGTAATCAGGAAGGGCGAACGTCGAGTACCGGTCGTGATCGACATCGTCGCCGTCGAGGATGAAGGATTTGCACGAGGCGCACTGACCTTCCTTGCAGCCGTGCATGAGCATGATTCCTTGCTCCGAGGCGGCGCGCAGGATTGTCTGGTCCTCGTCGACCTCGATCTCGATGCCCACTGGCTCGAAGCGCACCAGAGTTTGCTCTCTTCGCCCCATGCAATTCGCCCGCTCCTCGCTCGCTGCTGCTCGATCTCAAGATTCCTCAGGTGTCCTTGTCGATCGGCTACCGGAAGCGAGGAGGGCCCCAATTCGGTGGAGCCCTCCTCGCCCTGCCGGTTGGTCCCTACGGCAGCGACGTCACGAGGCGCCGCGGGAGCCGGCCGGCCGGCCGGGCCCTGGCGGTTGTAGTCGGCGACGAACGCGGCCCGCTCGGCGTCAGTCATCTCGTTGAGCAGGACGTTCGGGCTCTGCAGCGGCGGGCAACGGCGCAGGTGGTCCAGCGTCCACATCTTGCTCGGGTCGAGATCGAGATGCGGCTGCGCGACAAGCGTCTTGCCGTCGTCGCGGACGTAGCCCATGTCGGAGACGACGTCCGCCCAGTTCCAGCCGTGGTAGAGCGTCTCCCACTCCCGAGACCCGATGAGCTTGCCCATGTTCGGCGTGTTGCCGACCCTGGTAGGTCGGCCGGAACGCCTCGGCGTCGGTCCACCGGCACATCTCGTGGCAGTACGTACGCCATTGCCCGTCGACCTTGTCGATGACCATGTCCTCGCGGACCAGGCACGGAACCATGCAGGTCCAGCAACGGTGCGGGTAGACGTAGTCGACGTTCTCGAGCGCGATCGGGTTGTGGCCGTTCGGCACGGACAGGCGGTTGTAGTTCTCCCACCACTTGCCGTACCTGTCGTACCAACCCGGGTACTTGTACTCGAACCACTCGAAGTCCTTGTCGGTCATCGGGTCGATGCGCCAGTAGTTGGCGAGCCACCCGGTGGCGAAGAACTGCGCGACCTCGTGCACGTAGCCCTTGTTCCAGATCTGGTTCCAGGCTTCCTCGATGAGATCGTGCGGGATGACCAGGCCGTACTTCTCGAGCGGTACGAGGTAGCTGCGGTAGTAGTCGTCATAGATCCAGCGACGCCACATCTCGGCGTAGCTCTCGCGGTCCTTGCGGCGGTCCTTCGTGCCGTACTCGATGAACGTGCCGATGGCCGCGTCGACCACCCGGTGGTTGTTCCACCACGCGTAGCGCAGGTCGCGCTCGAGCAGTTGGTGGTTGCTCTCGTCCGACAGCGCCATGAGCAGCGTCGCGTAGCCGTTGCTGATGTGGCGCGATTCGTCGGACTGCACCGAGTGGAACACCGTCGGCAGCAAGTAGTCGCCGTTGGCGGCCGCTTCGGCCGGCATGGCCACGAACAGCGTGTTCGTGAACGCCGTCTCGGCCACGATCGTGAGGTAGATGCTCGCGGCGGTGATCGCGTCACCGGTGATGAAGCCCTCGGCGAACTGCCGGCCGATCGTTCCGCAGTAGTCGTTCTGGAAATTGCGCAGGCTCGAATTGAAGCCGGCTGGGTCGATGTAGTTGTTCATGTAGATGCGCTTGAGGTTCTGCTGGATCGTCGAGTGCCTGACCTCGTCGATCATCTGGATTGCCTGGCCGTTGTGCAGTTCCGGGTTCGGGACGGTCCGGAACAGCAGCGGCATAGCGCGGGCCGCGGAGATCTCCGGCAACGGAATGATCGACAGGAACAGCTTCTGCCATTCCAGCCAGCGCTCCTGCACCTGCCGGAACATGTTGCCGCGGATGGCGCCGTCCTCCGCGCCGTACACGCGGTGGTCCTTCTCCTCCTGCATCGGGAAGTAGGAGCGCAGGACCTGCTTGAGCGGGTCCTTCTTCTTCGCCTTCTGGAACGTGTAGTCCGTTCCGTAGTGCGCTACGGGCTCGTGGTACGACCGGTTCCCAGGACAACTCCTGGATCTTCTGGTGGGCTTTCGCCACACTCTGACGGCTCATCGGCACTCCTTCGCGGTCAGTGGCTGCTGCCGACTCCTGGCTTCTCCCCTAACTCGCTCGGCTTCGATCGGCGGACGGAGGCGGGCTTGGGTTAGGCGTGCGCGTACACGCCGACGTAGGACGATTAGAGCCCTGAACACCTGCCGAAACGGTCTCAACATGAGACGGGGCGGCGGGGATGATCTCGGCGATCACGGATCCTCCATCACCGTCGACCCGCAGTTCCGCCAGACGCCGGCGGGTCTCCTCGGCCACCCGGGCGTCTCCCTCGATCGTCGGCGTGATGCCCAGCGCGCGCAGTAGGCCTGCGGCCGGTTCGCCGGGATGTCCGCCATCGCCCAGGATGGGATGCAGGCCCACGTCGACCAGGTGGGGAACACCACATTGACGATCGTCCAAGGGCTGTAAGTCTCCGGCTGCGCCCGTTCGGATGCGGTCACGCCAACCTCCTTGGTGACGGTGCGGACTGAGCCGACTGATCCCGACTGATGCCAACTCTGGCATGAAACGGCCGCTCGGAGGCGTTCGGCGGTCTCGTTTTGAGACAACTCGCGATTCGGGCGGGTCCTACTGTCGAGCCACGGAACAGGCCGGGACCGCCGCACCTGTCGGGTGCGGCGTGCGATTTAGAGCGTGTTCAGGACCCGCAGTTGACCCGCAGTTGACCCACAGTTGACGTATCTCGACCGTGTCGGCCCGCTAGTCAGGGGCCGACAACCAATCGGAGGAGAGTGCGCATGTACACCAAAGACGGCGAGAGCTACTTCGTGGTAGACGGCCACACGCACTTCTGGGACGGCAGCCCGGCCAACCAGGCGAATATCCACGGCAAGATGTTCATCGATTGTTTCTACGATTATCACAAGAATCTGAGCCCGGAAGAGTGGGTCTGGCCGAAGGACAAATTCGAGAAGTACACCGAGCAGGACATAATTCATGACCTGTTCGAGATCGGCTATGTCGACAAGGCCATCTTCCAGCCGACGTTCCTGACGCGACTTCTACACGAACGGCTTCAACACGACCGACCAGGACGGCGCAATCTCGGAGAAGTATCCCGGACAAGTTCATCGTCAACGGCGCGTGGGACCCGCGCGACGGCGACCGCGGCCTGCGGATTCTCGAAGAGTCGGCCAAGCGTTGGAACCTCAAGGGCGTGAAGCTCTACACGGCCGAGTGGCGCGGTGACTCGCACGGCTGGAAGCTCTCCGAGCCTGAGGCATTCAAGTACCTGGCCAAGTGCCAGGAACTCGGCATCAAGAACATTCACGTCCACAAGGGCCCGACGATCCGGCCGCTGGAGCGCGACGCATTCGACGTGCACGACGTCGACGTCGCGGCCACCGAATTCACCGACCTGAACTTCATCGTCGAGCACGTCGGGCTGCCTCGCCTCGAGGACTTCTGCTGGATCGGCACGCAGGAGCCGAACGTCTACGGCGGGCTGGCCGTCGCGATGCCGTTCATCCACACCCGCCCGCGCTTATTTCGCGCAGATCGTCGGCGAATTGCTGTACTGGATCGGCGAGGACAAGATCCTGTTCGCGAGCGACTACGCGATCTGGCACCCGAAGTGGCTCATCGAGAAGTTCGTCGACTTCAAGATCCCGGCCGACATGAACCGAGTACCCGGAGCTGACCAACGACGTGAAGCGCAAGATCCTCGGGCTGAACGCGGCGGCGCTGTACGACATCGAGGTACCGGCCGATCTTGCGATCAAGGTGCCGGCCGAGCCTGACGCCGAGGTGGCCGTCGGCGCAACATCGTGACGGCTCAGCTAACGGGTTCGGATCTGCTCGGCGCGGTGACCGCCGCGCTGGGCACGGTCCGCGACCCTGAGCTCGACGAGTCGATCGTCGATCTCGGCTTCGTCACCGAGACGACGGTCGACGACGGTCATGCGCAGGTGCGGCTGCGGTTGCCGACGTACTTCTGCGCACCGAACTTCGCCTACCTGATGGTGGCCGACGCCTACGACGCGGCGCGCGTCGGTGCCGGGCATCGACACCGCGTCGAATCGTGCTGGAGGAGCACTTCGCCTCGGAGCGAGATCAACTCCGGGGTGGCCGGCCGGGGCCGGCTTCGTCGGGTCGTTCCCGGACGAGCGCCGGTTCGGAGTTCGACCGAGCTGCGCCGCAACTTCCAGCGCAAGGCGCACCTGGCGGCGATGGAGCGGGCGTGCCGTCGCCTGCTCGACCGACGGCTGGACGATCGAGTCGCTACCGATGCGCGGCCATCGCGGACCTGCCCGTGGCACCGAGCGGTCCGGCCTGTTCGCGCCGCCGCGCCGACATCGACCTGCCGCTCGATCCCGATTCCCCGGTATTCGTTGACGATTCGACGGCACGCCGGTCGCCTGACCAGGTGCCGCGCTGCGGCTGCGGTTCGCCCGGACGGTGCGGGTGAGCATCGAGGGAACGCCCATTTCTGCCGCGGCCTGCTGACCACGCGCTATCCCGAGTCGCGCGTCCGCGCAGCGACCACGACCAGTTCACCGAGGAGGATCCGCGATGAGGGCCGTGCAGCTAACGAAGTACGAGGTCGCGCCCGAACTGGTCGACGTTCCCGATCCGGAAATCACCGCCCCGCTCGACATCATCGTGCGGATCGGTGGCGCGGGCGTATGCCGTACCGACCTGCACATCATCGAGGGCCAGTGGGCCGAGAAGACCGGGGTGTCCCTGCCGTACACGCTCGGCCACGAGAACGCGGGCTGGGTCTCGGCAGTAGGTAGCGCGGTCACGAACGTGGCGGTCGGCGATCCGGTCATCCTGCACCCGCTGGTCACCTGCGGGCTGTGCCGCGCGTGCCGGTTCGGCGACGACGTGCACTGCGACGAACTCGGCGTTCCCCGGAATCGACACTGACGGCGGGTATGCCGAATACCTCAAGACGATCCGCCCGTTCGGCGATCAAGCTGGACGCCGTCGCTCGAACCAGCCGGCGTCGCCGCTCTTGCCGATGCCGGGCTTACTGCCTACCACGCCGTCGCCAAGGCGGCTCGGCGAGCTCCGCCCGGGCGACAAGGCCGTGATGATCGGCGCCGGCGGACTCGGGCACATCGGCGTGCAGGTGCTGCGCGCGCTCTCGCCGGTCGAGATGATCGTTATCGACCGCAACGCCGACGCCCTTGCGCTGGCGAAGGATCTGGGCGCCGACCACACCGATTGTCTCGAACGACGACACCGTCGAGGCCGTCCAGGATCTGACCGACGGCAACGGTGCCGAGGCCGTCATCGACTTCGTCGGTGAGGGCGGCGCCGTCGAGGTCGGCGTGGCCTGCCTTCGCCGCAACGGCAACTACTACGTCATCGGCTACGGCGGCGTCGATCAACGTGCCGACGATCGACATCATCTCGACCGAGATCAACTTCATCGGCAACCTGGTCGGCTCCTACAACGACCTGGCCGAGCTGATGGTGCTGGCCGCACGCGGTCAGGTCACCTTGCACACCAGCAGATACGGGCTGACCGACTACCAGAAGGCGCTCGACGATCTCGATCACGGGAAGGTCCGCGGGCGCGCGATCCTCGTGCCCTGACGCGACATGAACCTCTCGCTGGCCACTCAGCTACCGGCCGAACCGACTGCGGTCGAGCAACGGAGGCTGAGTGGCGGGATGGTGCCGGGTGGGCGGCTGCGCCTGCTCCGCCTGATTGGCCCGGCATTCGTCGCAGCGGTCGCGTTCATCGATCCGGGCAATGTCGCCACCAATATCACCGCCGGCGCGAACTACGGCTACCTGCTCCTGTGGGCTGTCGTGTCGGCGAGCATGATGGCGACGCTTGTCCAGTACCTTTCGGCCAAGCTCGGCGCGGCAACTGGTGGGAGCCTGGCATCTGTATGCCGGGAGCACACATCGACGCCGGTGCGGATCGGGCTTTGGCTGGTGGCCGAGGGCGTCGTCATCATGACCGACCTGGCCGAATTCGTCGGTGGGGCAGTGGCGCTCAACCTGCTGTTCGGCATATCGCCGTTGTCCGGCGGCCTGATCATCGCCGCCGCCACGATGGTCATTCTGCGGATGCGGTTACGTGGCCAGGACGCGTTTCCCGTCGTGGTCATCGCGCTCCTGTTCGTGGTGACGCTGGCATTCGGCTACCTGATGATCCGCAGTTCCTTCGACGTCGGCGGCGCGGCCTCCGGGCTGGTGCCGCATTTCGCCGGCGGGGAGAGCGCGCTGCTCGCCTGCGGGATCGTCGGCGCGACAGTGATGCCGCACGCGATCTTCTTGCACTCGTCGCTCGTGAGCGGGCTCAAGGGCGGGGCAGTGGCGCTGCGCACCCGGGCGATGCTGAAGTTCCTGCGCCGCGACGTCATCATCGCGATGAGCCTGGCTGGTGTGGTCAATTCGTTCATGCTGCTGGTGGCGACACAGCTTCCCGCAGGATCTGGCGATTCGCTTGCTGCCGTCCACTCGGCGTTCGCGCAGACCAGTGGCAGCATCGCCGCTCTGGTCTTTGCCGTGGCGCTGCTCGCGTCCGGCCTCGCGTCAGCCTGCGCCGGGTTGTACAGCGGCCAGGCGATCATGCAGGACTTCCTGCACCGCAACAGCAGCGTGTGGCTGCGCCGGATGGTCTCGGCCGTTCCGGCGCTGCTCATTCTCGGTCTGGTCAGCGACACCACCCAGGCGCTGGTGCTCAGCCAGGTCACGCTCACCTTCGGCCTGCCGTTCGCGCTCATTCCGCTACTCGTCTTCACTGCCCGCCGATCCGTCATGGGCAGTTTCGTCAATCGCGCGCTGACTACGGCAATCGGCAGCGCCGCCACCGGCGTCGTCGTCGCGCTGAACGCGTTCGTCCTCGTCCATACGTTCGGCTCTGGGTGAACCTGGATGAACGCAGTACCACGTCCTCGAGGAGGTGGCGCCGATGTCACCGGCGCTCGCACTGCTGGCGATCGCAGTCGTGATCGCCGCAGCGATGTGGTTGTCACTGCGCGTGGTTCCTATGTCTGACCTGGATGTGTTGCCTGTCAGGTGCCGTAGGCGCATCAGGTGGTGGCAGGTGAATGCCCACTGGGCCTACGCCTGCTGCGCGGTCGTTGCGGTGGGTGCGTTGCTGACGCATCTGTCGACCTGAGGCGCTCACCGCATCTACTCCGCTCGGCGCCCGCCTGGCATTGGCTGACCGACCGACTGACCGAGTTGCCAGGCAGGCATCACCGCAATCGGTATCCGTACCAGTACCCACCCGTCGATCCGCGAGGGAGACATCATGACTACTGCAAGCGTCACACCCGGGGACCTGGGCCTCGAGAGCGCCAGCGCCACCGCCGCCGCCGCGCCGGCCGCCCCGCCGAATGCCTTCCTGGCAGGCAATCCCGGTGCGCTCGGCATTCCGGTCTTCGTAGCCGGATCGGTCGCTCTGGGGCTGACCCTCATCGGCTATGTGCCGCCGAGCGCGGCAGGTGCGCCGCTGGCGATCATCTCCGCGGCCACCGGCCTCGGCCTGACACTCGCGACGATCTGGGCCATTGCCGTCGGGCAGAGCGCTGTCGCGAGCATCTTCGGCATCTTCGCCGCATTCTGGCTCAGCTACGCCGTCCTGGTGCTCGGCCTGCTGCACAACTGGTTCGCGATCACCGTCAGCGCCGCGGTCCACACGCAGGGCTTGTTCCTCATAACGTGGATCGTGATCATCGGCATGCTCACGCTGGCGACGCTGCGGCTGCCACTTGCGTTCACCGCAGTCAACGCCCTTGTCGAACTGGCCCTGATCGCCGTGCTGATCGGTACGGACAACGCGTCGAAGGGATGGCTGCAGGTCGGCGGCGTGATCGCGCTCGTGTTCGCCGCGCTCGGCGTCTACATCTACTTCAGCATCGGCTCGGCAATGACGGGCGGCCCGGATCTGCCGCTCGGCAAGCCCGTAATCCGCAGCTGACCGGCACCATCGCGTAGCCCAGATCGGCGCCGCCGGAGTCTGGCACGCCCCGGCGGCGCCGACGGCTGCGCGCGTGCGCGCTGATCAGCTCTGCGCGACGCGCGATCGGTCGCCGACTCGTAGCGATTGCGGCAGTCCAGGATCATGATCAAAGTTCCCTTGCGGCAAACGCACATCGCGCCGCGCGAAAGTGTTGACAGGCTCCTTCACCGGCGTGCGATAGTTCCACTTGCAACCGCTGTCATCGCCAGCCAGCGCACTCGGAGCAGGGGGATCGAGCGCATGACACGACGCCAAGTACGCGCAGTTGCCGAGGAAGACGCGATCCGCCAGGTCGCGGCGAGGCTTGCCCAGCAGTTTCCCGAGGTGCCCGCACCAGATATCGAGCGTGCGGTCTACGGCAAGTACGGCAGCTTCGACGAGAGCCCGGTCCGCGACTTCGTCCCGGTACTCGTCGAACGGGCCAGTCGGCAGCAGTTGCGCGACGCCCGCACGCAGGCCCAATCACGTTTGATCCGCCGGAGCCGGGCGTTACGTCCGGCTCAGAGCCGTTCGTCCAGGCGATGACGGTGCCGGCAATGACATCTGGCGTATAGATCGTCGCGTGCGTCGCGCCAGGAACGATCGTCACCTGCACCGGATGGCCGGCGTCCTCGAGTGCCTGCCCGAACGTGACGGTGAACGAGCGCGGCAGAATCTCGTCGGCTCGCGCCATGGGCAAGCAGCACCGACAGGGCCGGCGCTTCGGTACGTGATTCAACCCAGGTCATCGGATTGCCGCTGCGCCATACGGCCGGATCGTCTGCTGCCCGCACGCCGAACAGCGGGTAGGCCAGGTCTTGGAGCAGCAGGACGTTGTACGCGCCGGACAGCCCGATCAGGCCGTCGACCCGTGTCGGTGGGTACGGGCAATCCTGGCGGAAATGCGCACCGCCAAGTGCGGCGAGTGCCGCGAGGTGCGCGCCGGAGGAGTGGCCCAGCACGATGACCGGCCCAAGTGAGACAGCTGAGATTCCGGCCCGTCGTGCCCGGTCGGCCGCGAAGTCGATCGCACACACGATGTCCGCGACGGGTTCGGGGAAGCGCACACCGGAGTTCGCGGCCCGGTACGTCGCATTGACCGCGACGATGCCGTGCTCGGCCAGCCTCTTGGCAAGCGGCCCGAGCCCGGTGCGGTCGGCGGAGAGCCATGCCCCGCCGGGGATCAGCACGACGACCGGCACGCGCGCCGCCGTCGTCTGGGTCGTCTGGGTCGTCTGAGTCGCCTTTGCGGTCGGCTCGGTCGGCTCGGTCGGCTCGGTCGGCCTCGCTTGGGTCGACGGTAGGTAGACGTCAGCGGCCCGACCCGGCAGGTAGTTCTCTGTTGTAAAGGCGGCCGCGTGCTCCGGCGAGTCGCCGGTGCGGATCACGGCCCACACCGCGATGACGAGCGCACCAGCAAGTGCGGCGGCCGCCCATCGCGCCGGATGGCCCCTCATATCTT
Source organism: uncultured Actinomycetota bacterium (assembly GCA_963709985.1). Lineage (GTDB taxonomy): Bacteria > Actinomycetota > Actinomycetes > Mycobacteriales > Jatrophihabitantaceae > DASXRA01. Next base: position 96,203 of record CAVPYQ010000029.1, on the reverse strand, counting down.
GACGATCGCACCGCGGCCCGCTGCTTCGAACCGGCCATACGTCCCAGGTTCCGTTGTCGCCGGGCGGAGTGGCGTGCTCTGCGCGAGACGCCGACCTCGACGCGATCGCGGGACCTGTGGCCGTGAAGGCGAGGCATTCGGACTCTGGCATCGCCGGCCGGCGGGTTCAGCATGGCGGTATCCGCCCGCGTTGCGCGCCGTCGGGGTCGGGCACGCGGGCGGGGAAGCGCAGGTGCCGCAATGACAATCGTGGGCGGACGCCCAGACGTCGGTATTCCACCGAGGCGCCGGCAACCGGCATCGTTGGCTGGTACCATTCTCGTCGCGCTTCTGGTCCTTGCCGTGGTGTGGAATGGTGTTCAGTTCTCGGGCGAGCCGAAACCCATGTCACGCACGTTGTGCATCCCGCCGCCGGCCACGATCGCCGGCCAGTCACCGCTCCGGCACGCGTCCGTCTCGCATCTTCGCCGTCGGCGTCGGCCTCCGCGCCGTTCGAGCTCGGCTATCTGCCGCTTACCCGTTCGCCAATCGCGCGGACGCGCAGGCGTGGATAGCGAGCTCACCGATCAGGTGGTCACCAACCTTGGCACGCCGACGCGGGCCAGACGGCGCTTGCGTTCACCCAGGGATACCTGGGTTCGCGCCGGTCAATATGGTGACGGGCATCCGGACGGACTCCGCCGGCGCGCACGTGGCGGTCGGCTATCGCGATCCCGAGAACGAACTGCACACCGCGGCCGTGCTGCACCTGCGTGCGCTTCGGCAGCGAGTCAGACGCCCCCTGGGAGGTAGTCGGCACGGACGACACGTCGTTCACGCTGGACACCCCGGGCTACGGCACGACGGTGACCTCTCCGGTCACGGTGGGCGGGAAGATCAGCGGCGTTGACGAGAACATCGTTGTGACGGTTCGGCAACTGGGCACGCAGCACACGCTCGGCACGTCCTCCGGTACGCCGGCCGGCGGGCACAACGAGCCGTGGTCAGCGCCGGTTTCCTTCAGCGACGCGACCGATCACGTGCTGACGATCATCGCCAGGACGGGTGGGCACCTGCAGGACGTCGAACGCTTTGCCATCACTGGGGTTCGCCACTGACGCGGGCCATCCCTGGACTCGGCGATCCGGTCCGGCCGGCACGGGGGGGTGGACCGGATCGTCGACTGTGAGGCATTCGGACGTGCGCCGGTGCGCGGCGGTCGGTGCCGCGTCCGGGCCGTCGAGGATCTGCGCACGAAGGGGTGGATGCGGCCGGGTCGAGGAGTGCAGGTCGGCGTCCAGCACCAGACGCCGTTTCGCGAAAAGGGCGAGGCGGCGAACGTCTACGTAGATCGGGCAGCCCTCGACGAAGCCGACCACGACGTCGAACTCGGTGGGCACGTAGCAGTCGTGGGGTAGATAGGCGGCGCCGGCGGGCCAGGCGACGAGTATCGCCTGCTGCCGGTCACGTGCGCAGGCGGCAGCGATCACCAGGCGGGCGGTCGCGGTGAACGCGATCCGGGGCGATGGCCCCTCGAGCGTGGCGGCGGGTTCGCTCGGCTGCACGGTCGCGCCGTGGCTGGACATGTGCGGATGCCGATCAGACCGCGCGCAGGCCGCAGGATCGCGCGAACGATCGGATCTGCTCACGCTGGTCGTAGAGATCGTCGCGTTCTGACTGCCAGGCGGCGAGCTTGCGCCGCTGCCAGCGATGCGGGCGGCGCGAGACCCAGTCCTGCTGCGCGATCGTCCAGCAGGCGTCCTCGACGGCGATCGCCGCGACCAAGCTGTCATCGAGTACGTCGGACAGGCGCACCGACGTGCCCACGGCGAAGAGGTAGAGCCTCGCTCTGACGTCATTGACCCGTGCATACGAGTCCATCGCGACACCTCACAAGATTGGGCAGATCCTGGTCGAGGCCGGTAAGACCAGATCGTGCGGAAAGAACCGGCCTGGCGTACCTCCCTTAGGTTGCTAAACCGAGCGTGTCGCCACCATGGACCAAAGACCTGACCGACAACGGTCCTTGGACCGCACTGACCGAACGCGGCCTGCGGCGAAGCGCCCGGCGCAGCGGACGAGCCCGGGCCGAGCGACGCAGACAGCCGCATGCTCGCCACCGGCCGTGTCCGGCGGCGAGCATGCGGACTCGGCGGAAGGCGCCGAGACGTTATGCCGCGAGCAGTCGCTCGAAGAAGGAACGGTAGCGGCGAAGGCCTTGCCGTAGGTCCTCGGTGGAGACGGACTCTCCGCTCGACCAACGTGATTCGAGTTGGCCGCGCTCCTCGGCGAACATGCGGGCGAGGCGTTGCATCAGGTCGGCGACGAGCGCATCCGCGTCCTGAACCGCCGAGCGTGGATCGTCGACGAACTGCGCCTGGATCTCCTTCCATCGCACGATGACGATCTGCAATTCGTCGTCCTCGAGCAGGTGGGCGCGCCCTTCCTCAGCGCCGTCGCGGGTTCCTGCGCCGTCGACGCCGTTTTCGGCCGTTGCGGTGCCAGCGAATCACGCCCCGTCCGGTCCGGCGCGTCGAGCCGGCCTGAGACTGGGTGCCCGCGTGGAGTTCGCCGGTGTCGGCGGTGTCGGCGGCGTGCCTGCTGCGATCTGTTCCGTGGTGAGCCCGCCCGGGCTGTTGTACGAGTCGGTCATCGGGTTCCCCTCTCCAGCGGTTTCTGCGGGTAGTCGGCGTCGCCGTCCACTGTGTCGCCCGGCGCCTGCAGCAGGTCGTCGAACAGCGCGCGGTAGTGCAGCAGCGCGGCGCGCATGTCCTCGGTGGTCGCCTGCCGGGCCTGCGCCCGTCCGAAGATGCCGTGTGCGGCCCGGTAGTTCTCGACGACGCTTGGGTGATCTACCGAGACCAGGTTGGCCTGGGCCTCGAAGTCGTACATCGGGTAGCCACGCGCGCCCATGACGCGATAGACAAGATCGTCCGCCGCGGCAACGGCGTTCGCGGGCTGATCGACGAATCGTTCCTGGACGTCGCGCCATTCAATGGCGAAGCGCACGCGTTCAGGCTCGGGCAACGGCCTGATGTCGAGCGCGGCCCGCTCCTTTTCGCGGTCCCGCAATTCGAGTTCGGCGTCGCGCCGATCTTCCCTGGCCTCCATCGTGCGGTCGTACTCTGCGCCGAATCGCTGACGCAGCATGGTCGTTCGGCGCTGGCGTATCGCGACGGTCAACACGACCGCGACAATGAGCACCGCGACAACGACGATCAAGATCCATACCCAGGTAGCCATTTGGTACCTCCTGTGTTCCGGCCTTGGCGCTTCTCATACCCGGGCGTGGGTCGGACCTAAACGGAGGCACAGCCGATCGTGCAACTCTCGGCGTCGCTGTGACGCCGACAGTTGCACGATCGGAAAGCTGGATCAGAACACTGGATCAGGAGGTGGGATCGGCCTGGTCGCGGCCGGCGACCATGCCCTTGAGCGCCTCGACCGCGGTCGCGGCCGGCGAGGCGGCCTGTTCGTTCGCCCGTCGCAGTTCGCGATAGATCTCCTCGCGATGGACGTCGATCGATCGGGGCGCCTCGATTCCGACGCGCACGGAATCGCCGCGCACTTCGACGACGGTGACCACGACGTCGTCGCCGATGACGATGCTCTCGCCTACCCGCCGGGTCAGTATCAGCACGGGGGTAAGGCTACTGATCAATTCGCGAACGTAGCGGCGCATCCAGCGGCAGCGTGTCGTCGGCCAGCACGATCTGCATGCCGCGGCGGCTGTGCGGAGAGAGCACGAGCGGTGCAAGCAGGTTCGCCGTGGCGGTGTCGAGCGGTCCGGAAACCGTGAGAATCACCAGTAGCAGCAAGGCCGTTGGGTCCGCATCCAAAGGTGCGATCACGGCCTCGTCTACCTCGGGCGAGTAGTCCGGGAAGAACGGCTCGGGCGCGGCCACGACGAAGACGAGGTCAGGCGTCTGGGTCGATTCGAGAGCCCACAGCAGGCCGTTCTCCTCGAGGGAGGTCAGCCGGAAATGGGTCTCGTGCTCGAAACCGAGAATCGGGGCGACGAATTCGATTGATGATGCGTCGCGCTGAGTGTCAACGATGGTATTTGTCATCTGAGGAAGTCCAATAGTGAGGTCTGACGGATTTTGGCGGTTGTTTGTAAGGCCGCCTGATAGGCGACGTTCGCTGTGGACACCTGGATCGCCAGATCTGCGACGTCAATGTCTTGCAGATCCGAAAGCTGCGACTTCAACTGGGTGGAGACAGTGCCCGATGACGCCTGGAGGCTCTGGATCCTCGCGTACGTCGAGCCGGACAGCGCTTGCTGATTGCTGATCGTATTCATCGCGGCGTCGAGCTTGTCCAGATCGGAACTGAGGGCCGCGGGATTGGACGTCATGTCCGTCGAGATCGTGTTCATCAGGTCGAAGAGGTTGCTGCCGTTCGCACCGAAGACGGATGGGCCCGACTGATTGATCTGCACAGTCGTGCTGTCGTCGACGGTTCGGGTGACCGACCTGGAAGCAGGCATTCAACGCCCTGCGCGAGCGAACGGTCCGGCGGTGAATGCGTTCTCCCGGCGATTGATCATCCTGGCGTTCATTGCCATTCTGCTGGGCTTCGGCGGGCTCGCGTTCGCGGCCCACTCGTCGGCGGCGCCGGGTGCTCCGGTCCAACCGGGTGCTACGGCGACGTCCACTGCTTCGACTCCCACTCGCACGGCTCCGCGCGCGCCGGTGGGCCCTCGTGGGCCGGCGACACCGACCAAGCCCGCCGGAGACTCCGGCACCGTCACCGTGAATGTCGGCGGCAAGCCGAATACCTCGATCTCGGTGCTGTTGCTGATCACGGTCATCTCGGTGGCGCCGTCGCTCCTGCTGCTGATGACGAGCTTCACCAAGATCTTCGTGGTGCTGTCGATCACCCGTAATGCACTGGGCCTGACCGCGGTACCGCCGAATCAGGTACTCGCCGGATTGTCCTTGTTCGTAAGCATGTTCGTGATGGGGCCGGTGCTGACGAAGGTCAACAAGCTGGGCATCCAGCCGTACCTGTCGGGCAAGAAGACCCAGTCGGTGGCCTTCCACGACGGCATCGCGCCGCTGCGCGAGTTCATGATCCAGCACACCCGCTCCGAAGAGATCGCGCTGATGCTGCGGGCGGGGCACCTGCCCAACCCCGCGCACGCGTCCGACGTCGGGTTGAGCACGCTCGTTCCCGCGTTCGTCCTGTCGGAACTGCGCGCGGCGATGATCATCGGCTTCATCATCTACATCCCGTTCCTGATCATCGACATGGTCGTCTCGTCGTCGCTGATGTCGCTCGGCATGATGATGCTGCCGCCCGTGACGGTCTCGCTTCCCTTCAAGCTCCTCCTCTTCGTCCTGGTCGACGGCTGGGGGTTGGTCATCAACTCCCTGGTGTCGAGCTATCGCACGGGATAGCGGGGGAGGACTCTGTGACTGACTCGGCGATCGTCCACCTGGCTCTGCAGGTCATGCGGATCACCTTCGAGATGTCCGCGCCCGTGCTGATCACGGCACTCGCGGTGGGCTTTCTCGTCTCGATGTTCCAGTCCGCGACGCAGATCCAGGAGTTCACCCTCTCGTTCGTGCCGAAGGTGATCGCGATCGGCATCGTGCTGTTGATCAGCGGGCGCTGGATGCTGCACTCGATGGTGACGTTCACCCAGCAACTCTTCGATCAGCTACCGAGTCTGCTCCGCTAGGCGGCGGCCGTGAACCTGACCTTCAGTACCGCGACGCTGGTCGCTCTGATGCTCGCGTCCACCCGGGTGCTGGCCTGGCTGGTGATCGCGCCGCCGTTCGCGACGGCGGGGTTGCCGAGGTCGGTCAAGCCGATGATCGCGGTTGCCCTTGCCCTCGCGGTCACCCCGCTTGCGGCCCGCCACGTTCCCGCGACTGACATCGGCCCCCTGGTCGGTGCGATCGCGATCAACGTCGTCGTCGGGGCTGCGCTCGGCTTCGGCACCCGGCTGATCTTCACGGCGGTCGAGGCGGCCGGCTCCCTGATCGACCTGTTCGGCGGTTTCTCCCTGGCCTTCGCGCTCGATCCGATGTCGGAGACGAACACCTCGGTATTCGGCCGCTTCTACGGGCTGATGACGACGGTGCTCATCTTCGCCTCGCAGGCCCACCTGCTGATCATCGCCGGGTTCATGCGCTCGTTCGACACCATTCCGCTCGACGGCGCAATCTCCTTCGCCCGGTTGGACGAGTCGCTCGTTCCGGCGATGTCGAACATGTTCGTCGCCGCCCTGCAGATCGCCGGGCCGCTGATCGTCGTGCTGTTCATCGCCGACATCGGCATGGGTCTGCTCAACCGCATCGCCCCGCAGATGAACGTGTTCGCGCTGAGCTTCCCGTTGAAGATCTTGCTGACGCTCGGCCTGGTCGGTTTCGGCTTCGTCCTGCTGCCCGACACGATCACCCGCCTGGCCGAGCAGAGCGTCCGGCTCGTCGCGGGGGTGACGGGTTAATGGCCAGCAAGCCGGCTGAGGAACGTACCGAAAAGGCCACGCCGCGAAAGCGCAAGAAGGCCCGCCGGGAAGGGCAGATCGGCAATTCGCCCGAGATCGGCTCGTGGCTCGGCCTGCTCGCAGCGAGCTTCATCATCCCGCAGGTCATGCGGTCGTTGATGAGCACGGCATCGACCACGTTGCTGCAGGTCGGCCCGATCATCAATTCGCCGGACATCGGGCACGCGATGGTCATCGCCCGTGGTGCATTCGTCCACGGCACGATGGCTCTGGCGCCGATGGCCTTGTTGATCCTGGGGTTCGGCATCGGATCGGTCGCGTTGCAGGGCGGGATCTCCGTCGCCCCGAAACTGCTCATGCCGAAGTTCTCGCGGATCAACCCGCTCAGCGGGCTCAAGCGCATGTTCGGCCCGCAGGGCGCCTGGTCGCTGATCAAGGCACTTCTCAAGTCGGCGGCACTCGCCCTTGTCGCCTATGCCTCGGTGCGCTCGCTGCTTCCGACGCTGATCGACGCAGGCGCGCTGCCGGTTTCGACGCTGGTTTCAATGGCCGTGGACGCCGTACTGCGGCTGATCCGCTGGTGTGCCATCGCGGGCCTCACGATGGCCTTCGGCGACTACGCGGTGGTGCGGCGGCGCAACAACAAGTCGCTCAAGATGACCAAGCAGGAACTCAAAGAGGAAATGAAGAGCACCGACGGCAATCCGCAACTTCGGGCGGCCATCCGGTCTCGCGCGCTGGCGATCAGCCGTAACCGGATGCTTGCCGACGTGCCCCAGGCCGACGTCGTAATCGTCAACCCGACGCACATCGCGGTGGCATTGCGGTACCAGGCAGTGCGCGGGGCACCGCGGGTCGTGGCCAAGGGCGGCGACCACATGGCCGCCCGGATCAGGCAAATCGCCGAGCAGAACCGGATACCGATGGTCGAGGACGTGCCCCTGGCGCGCACTTTGTTCCAGGCCGTGGACGTCGGCCGGGAGATTCCCGGCGATATGTTCGAAGCAGTCGCCCGCGTGCTCGCGTTCGTCATGATGCTCAAATCCCGCGGATCGGCTGCGGGCATGCACAAAGTGCGCACTCTCGTGCGTCGTTAGTCACCCATCCCGGACGACCGCTCAAGTCGGGGCGAACGGTGCCGACTAGAACGATGCCAGGACGGCGTGCTTTTCCCAGGACGGGCTGCCCGACACGTACCTCCTCGTCCCCGGGAGCACCGCTTGAACACGCGCAGGTTGAGCCAGTTCGCCATACCTATCGGTGTGGTGCTGATCGTCCTGATGATGGTGGTCCCTGTCCCGGCGATGGTGCTTGACCTGCTGATCGCCATGAACATCACCGGCGCACTGGTGATCGTGCTGGTCAGCATGTACGTCAAGCGTCCCCTCGAGTTCTCCAGCTTCCCCTCGCTGCTCCTTGTGGCGACGCTCTTCCGGCTGGCGTTGAACATCTCCGCGACGCGACTCGTGCTGAACAAGGGCTACGCGGGCGAGGTCATCCACGCGTTCGGCCACTTCGTGGTCGGCGGTTCGATCGTGATCGGCCTGGTGATCTTCGCGATCTTGCTGGTCATCCAGTTCATCGTGATCACCAACGGCGCCGGCCGCGTCGCCGAGGTGGGCGCCCGGTTCACCCTCGACGCCATGCCCGGCAAGCAGATGGCAATCGACGCCGACCTCAACTCCGGGCAGATCAACGAGAAGGAGGCCCGCAAGCGTCGCGCCGAAGTCACCGCGGAAGCCGACTTCTACGGCTCGATGGACGGCGCCTCCAAGTTCGTCAAGGGCGACGCCATCGCGGCGATCATCATCACGATCATCAACCTGGTCGGCGGTCTGGGTATCGGCATCGTCGGCCACCACCTCAACTTCTCCGAGGCGCTGTCGACCTACAGCCTGCTCAGCGTCGGCGACGGGCTGGTCTCGCAGATCCCGGCGCTGCTGCTCTCGGTGGCCACCGGCCTGATCGTGACTCGCGCCAGCAGCCAGGACGACCTCGGAACCACCGTCGCCCAGCAGCTCAGCGGGCACCGCCACGCACTGCAGATCGCCGGCGGCGGCATCCTCGGGCTGTGCATCGTGCCCGGCATCCCGAAGCTGCCGTTCCTCGTGATGGGTGGCCTGCTGTTCCTCGGAGTATCGCGGCTGCCCAAGGTCACGCCCGAGGACGCCGAGGCCGAGGCGGCAGCCGATGCTCCGGTAGTCGTCGTCGACACCGCCGACGCGATCCTCGCCGACATGGCGGTCGACCCGCTCGAACTCGCTCTGGCCGCCGACCTCGTCAACCTCGTCGACGGACCGAGCGGCGACCTGCTCGAACGGGTACGCGCCCTGCGGCGCAAGCTCGCTCTCGACCTGGGCGTCGTGATGCCCCCGGTGCGTACGCGCGACAACCTCGACCTGCCACTTTCTACCTATGCGGTAAGGGTGAACGGCGTTGAGGTCGCACGCGGCCAGGCGCCGTCGGGCTGCGTGCTCGCGATCGGTGACGGGCTCGACGGCCTGCCCGGTAAGGCCGGACGCGAACCGGTCTTCGGCCTCGAGGGCAAGTGGATCGGCGCGGAACTGCGCGGCCAGGCCGAACTGCTCGGCGCCACCGTTGTCGACCGCTCCTCGGTGATCATCACGCATCTGTCCGAGATCGTGCGCAACCACGCGAGCCGCCTGCTCGGCCGCGAGGAGGTGGCCGCACTGACCCAGGCGGTCAAGCGCACGCATCCCGTCGTCGTCGAGGACCTCACGCCGGCGCTGCTCAGCCTGGGCGAGATCCAGCGCGTGCTGCACGCCCTGCTCGACGAGGGCGCGCCCATCCGCGATCTCGTCCGCGTCTACGAGGCGCTCTCCGTTACCGCCAAGGGCGGAACCGACCCCGATCGACTGGTCGAGGCCGCGCGCATCGCTCTCGGCCCGGCGATCACCGCGCAGTACCTGGTCGACGGCCGCCTCGACGCATTGACGATCGACCCGCGCATCCAGCAGACGCTGCTCGAATCGAGCCGCCCCACCGACGGCGGCATGCAGTTGCTCATCAGCCCGGAACTCGCCGAAGCGCTGGTGACCGACATGCAGCGCCACTACCAGACGCTCACCGACCAGGGATCGCGGCCGGTGCTCGTCTGCCCGGCGCCATTGCGAATGCCGTTGCACCGACTGATCCGAGTTGCCGTGCCTGACCTGCCGGTCCTGTCCTACGCAGAGATCGCTGGGACGTCCGCCCGAATAGAAGCTGTGGGGGTGATCAGCGATGTCCGAGACGCTGTACGTTGAGGGACCCGATCCAGACGTGCTGCTCGAGCGGATTCGCGAGGAGTACGGCGCGGCGGCCTGCGTCATATCGCAGAAGCCGGTTCGCCGCGGCGGGATGTTCGGCTTCTTCAGCCGCGAACTCGTCGGCATCACCTACCAGGTGGCCGTGGAAGATCTGCCGGTTGTGCCCGCCGACGACGGCTTCGCGCTGAGCGATCTGCTCGACCGCGCGGATTCCTCCGACGGCCCGCCCGCTGCGAGCATTGCCGATCCGGACTTTGCCCAGGTGCTGGCGGCCCTCACGGGGTTACCCGCGTCGCCCGCTGAGCCGCCGGTTGTGTTGCCGGCGCCCGAACTGCCCGCACCGCCCGTGCGTGACGAGGACCGTACGCCGCCGTATGTTGCGCACCGCCCGAGTGTTCCGGCGCGCCCCAAGCAGTCCGCGCGTGCCGTCGCGGCCCACACCCGGCTCGGCATGCTCGCCGAACTGCGCGAGGTCGGCGTGCCCGTACCCATGACGCCCGAGGCCGGAGAGACCAGCCTGTACCGGGCGATCGAGCAGGTGATCGACCAGTTGCCGGCTGCACCGCCGCCACCGTCGCGGGCCGGTGAAATTCTGATCCTGGCTGGACCACTTGACGTCGCTCGCGTGATCGCGCGTGATCTGGCCCGGCAGCTGCACATTCCGGTCCGCGCGGTGTGGATCGCCGGGCACGCAGTCACGAGCAAGCAGGCCATCTACGGCCCGCAAACGGCGGCCCAGCGGGCAGCCGAAATGCGATCGGCCGACATCCCGAGCCTGGTCGTCGTCAGCACCGACGGTTCGGACGCGTTCGCCGACGACCGGCCGAGTTGGGCCGCCCAGGTGATCGCCGCCCTCCAACCGGATGCGGTATGGGCGGTTGTCGACGCCACGCGCAAGGCTGAGGACTCACGCGCCGATCTCGAAGGGCTCGGCCCAATTGACGCGCTGGCTTTGCACTCGGCGGCACGCACGGCGAGTCCGGCGACAGTCTGGGACCTCGACATACCGGTCGCCCTGCTCGACGGCCGGCCTGCTTCTGCCGGTGTCTGGGCCGCGCTGCTGTTCGACCGGCTGCGAGCGCCCGACGGATCACCGCGCAGCAGAGGCGATTGAGCCATGTTCCGGATGCCGGTTCTCTTTCTCGCCTTGGCGATCAGCGCGCCGGCGCTCTGGCAGGCAATCTTCGCTCACGAGATGCCGATCGGAATGGCACTCGGCCGGCTGCTCATCGCCATACCCGCCGCCGCGTTGATGCTTGCGTTCCTGCGCATGGTCAGCTCGGGCTACCAGCGCCGCGGGCGCACCACCGCGCGCAAGGGCCCGAACCGCGACGAGTGACGTCCGGGCCGCGCCCTTACTCGGCGATGTCGCGGGTCAGCAGGATGGTCGTGATGAACCGTCGAAACACCTTCAGCGGATCGTCGTCGGTGATGGCCACGGTGGTCGCGCCGGTCCGGACGACTCCGCCGACCCACGTGGACGCCTCGGCGATATCGGCATTTCGGTAAGTCACGTCCAGGGTGGCCGGCAGCGTGATCGCGGGTGGTGCGGCGGCGCCCAACCCGGTCACGGCCGTTCGCGCTGCCTCTCGGATCAATTCGCACGCGGCGTGCGGATGCATGCTGTCGGCGGCGAAGCGAGTGATCGCCGTCTTGACGACCGCCACGTGGATGCCCGGAATGACGTTCTGCGCTTCCTCCGCCGTGACGTCGTCGCCGGTGATCAGCACGATCGGGACGCCGAATGCCTGCGCTACCAGGGCATTGATGCCGGATTCACCGACGACCGTGCCGTTCAGCGACACCTCGGCGATCGCTCGCGGGCTGTAGGTGTGCGACAAGGGCGCCTGGCTCGACATCGAGCCGTGGTAGGACACGAAGAAGATCGCGTCGAACGACTCGTCCAGGCCTTGCATCATGTAGAGCGGCTTGTGCCGTCCGGACAGGTAACGAGCGCCCCCGGCCAGCGCGTCCGGGCGCAGGTTGCGCATCGACGAATGCGAGTCGTTGACCAGGAACTGAGTCGCGCCGGCGTCGGCCGCACCCTCGATCGCCGCGTTCACCTCAGCCTGCAACAGTCCGCGGTAGTAGTCATAATCGTTCTGGCCGGCCTGACCGGATAGGCACTGCGACCAGTCGACGACGCCGGCCGTGCCCTCCAGGTCAGACGAGATGAAGATCTTCACGCCACGCTCCTTCGTGCATGTCCGGATGGATGTTGCACTGCATTGCCTACCGCCCCGATTCGCCCACTGCGAACAGTGCTGCGCCCCGGCGCCGCGAGGTGGTGGACTCGCCTGATGGTGCTTGCAGTGACCATTCATGGTGCAGGACGGCCGATCGTGTTGCTGCCGTGGTTCGGTCTGGACAGTGCGGTGATGGCGGCGGCGTTCGAGCCGGTGTTCTCCGCGACGACGGGGTGGCGGCGGATCTACCTCGACCTGCCCGGCACCGGGAAGTCCTCGCCGGTCGCTGCGAATTCCGACGCGGTGCTCGACGCCGTCCGCGACACCGTCGACTCCGTCGTGGGTGCCACGCCGTACCTGCTCGCCGGTTGCTCGTACGGCGGCTACCTCGCCGCTGGGCTCGCGCGGCGCACGCCGGCGCAGGTGAGCGCACTGCTCCTCGTATGCGCCGGGGTGAAGATCCGGCCCGAGGACCGCAACCTCGACCAGGTGCTTTCGTCTACGCCGCAACGGGATTGGCTCGACGACGTGCCGGCCGGACTCCACGATCATTTCGCCCGCGCAATCGGAAACCAGACCAGATCGGTCGCCAGTTCGGTCGCCGTGGCGATGGCGCTCGGCGGATCGGGCGACGACGACTACCTCACTCGCCTGCGGTCGACGGGATACCAACTGTCCGACGAACGCTCGCCGCGACGTTTCGACGGTGAGGTCACCGTGCTGGCGGGCCGGCAGGACCGGATCGCCGGCTTCCTTGATCAGTTCGCGGCACTTTCCCTTTATCCGCAGGGAAGTTTCATAGCGTTGAGCGCGGCGGGTCACTACCTGCCGTTCGAACAACCACAGCGTTTCAAGGCGATCGCGCTCGACTGGCTCGCCCGGGCTTGACCGGGCCTGACGAGCACCCGCCCGCAGACCCCCCATCTTGGGTAGTACCGAGGTACTACAACGATGAGCCACTGGCTGGTAGAACTCGCCGTCGATGAAGCTTCAGCTATCCAAACCAAGCGGATCACAAGGAGCTCATCATGACGAACGCAACCACCATCCGGCGCTCAGGCGCAATGCTCGTCCTCGCAGCGGCAGTCCTGGCCCCGGCCATCAACGCCATTCCCGCGCAGGCCAAAGGCGGCAACCCCGCAGTCACCGCGAGCGGCCGTTGCGTCGGCGGAGGCACCTGGAAGCTGAAGGCAAAGCACGACAACGCCCGCATCGACATCGAGTTCGAGGTCGACCCCAACATCGTCGGTCAGGTCTGGCGGGTTCACGTGACCGACAACAATGCAAACGTCTTCCTGGGCAACCGACGCACCGTCGCCCCGAGCGGTTCGTTCACGGTTCGCCCGACCACCGCCAACCGCGCCGGTGTCGACGTGGTTCGCGCGCACGCCACCCGCGGTGTCCGCAGCTGTGCCGGAGCCGTTCGCCTCTGACCCACCTCGCCCCGACAAACACAGCGGGAATCCGCTTGGTTCGGCGAGTAGCCGATCATCACGTCCGGGCGCAGGCATAGCTCGTTAGCCGGTAGATGTTGAGCAGAACGCTCAGCATCTACCGGCTATTTGCTGTCGACCATCCGAGCCCCGATTCGTGCTTGCATGAAACACTTCGCGTTGTCCAGTGACGAAAGGACATGACGATTTCCCGGCCCACCGATCTACTTGCCGCAACGCGCCAGAGCTGGCATCGCGTCGCCGAACATGTGCTGGCAGCGGCCCAGTACGCCGACACCGGCGAGATATCGCTGTGCGTGGTGCCCGGCGGCATTCAGACGACGCACGCCTTGCCTGGCAATCGGCGGCTGAGCATCGTCGGTACGCAACTCGTCGTCACCGACGACGCGGGCGTCCAGGCCACTCCGCTGACCACCGTCGCCGCGGCCGCGGCATTCGTCGGTGTCACGCCCGGGATGCCGGCAAGCGTTTACCCGCCGGCGACGGCCCTCGAGCCCGAACAGCCACTGCCTGTCGACGCCGACAGCGCGCGCCTGCTCGCCAATTGGTACGAGTTGGCCGATGCCGCGCTGCGCCGGTTGGCCGCGGACATCGGCGCAGCGCCGCAGGAGCCGATCCTGTGGCCGGAACATTTCGACATCGGCGTCACGATCGGGCCGGTGAACTACGGTGGCTCGCCCGGCGACGACCACGTGGCCGAGCCGTATCTCTACGTCGGCCCCCACGACGGCCCACCCGCCCGCGACGAGTTCTGGAACGCGGCGTTCGGCGCGGCGCGAACGATCGATGAGATCACGTCAGTCGACGACGCGGTCGCGTTCTTCCGGGCCGGTCACGACAAGATCAGATAGCGCTCGACCATCTCGTTGCCGAACTTGCCGTCCGGGTCGTACTCGCGCATCAGGTCGCCGAAGTCGGCCAGTCGCTCGTACTGCGCGCGCACGGCATCGGGCGCCAGACCGAAGACCTTGCCCCAGTGCGGGCGCGGCGCGAACGGCGCGAGTCGCTGCTCGATCGCGGCGATGACCGGCGCCACCGCCGCGCCGTCAGCCACCCAGGTGAAGTGGAGCGCCACGCTGTCGCGCCGATAGCTCGGACTCAGCCAGAGGTCGTCCGCGGCCACCGTGCGGATCTCGCAGATCTGCAGGACGGGCGCGATCTGCTCGCGCAGGCCGCGCACCGCGGCGAATGCATCGGCCGCGTCACGGCGGTCGAGCAGGTATTCGGTCTGCAGTTCGTCGCCGTTGCTCGGCGTGAATTCGGGGCGGAAATGCGGCAGCCGCGCGTACCAGGGGCCGGGCACGCCCAGTTGCTCGGTGCTGTTCTCGACCGGCATCCCCGGAACGGGATGTTGCGGGACGTCGGCCAAATGCGCGCCGAACCAGTCCGGCTCGGCAGCCGGTTCGGTCGCGAGGCGCTTGCGCCAGATCCGGTTGACGGACAGGTCGGTGAACACGCTGACGCTGTAGCCGCCGGCGAAGATCTCGTCGATGTGCTCGAGCAGCTCGTCGGTCGGCAGGTCGTCGTACGCGGACTGGGCGACGTCATAGGACGGCACGAGTTGCAGGGTCAAGCGAGTGACGATCCCGAGGCAGCCCAGCGCGATCACCGCACCGGGAAACCGTTGCGGATCGGCGTCCCGGCTCAGCACCATCACATCGCCGGATGCCGTGACCATCTCGATCTCGATGACGTGCGTCGCGAGGTTGCCGAGCGTGTTGCCCGAGCCGTGCGTACCGGTCGCGCACGCGCCGGCCACCGAGATGTGCGGCAGCGACCCGAGATTGCGCAGGGCGAACCCGGCCTCGTGCACCTGCGGCGTGAACTCGCCGTACCGCAAGCCCGCGCTGACCGTCACCTGCGCGCGTACCGAGTCGATCTCCACGACCCGCGGCAACCGCGCGACCGACACGAGATCGCCCGTCGTGTCGGCGAGGCGATTGAAGGAGTGGCCCGTGCCGAGCGCCCGCACTCGACGGCCGGCGGCCACGACTTCCTGCAACTGCGCCACGGATGTTGGCTGATGAAATTCGTGGGCGCTGAAGGCAATGTTGCGGGCCCAGTTCGTTACCGGCACCGCGTGGACGCTACCGCCGCGATGCGCCGGGCCGACACCGTCCGACGCTGTCCGGCGTTTGTCCCTGGCGCCGAAGTGATCGGCCCGCCGGCGCACGTCCCCCAGACATTGGACGACCCCGGCCACCAAGCGGGAGGGATGCCAGGTGGTCGGGGCGCACCGTGATGCTACGACGAGTCGCACATCATGCGCTAGACGTAAACAGCACTGGATTTGATCCAGTCGGCCGACACCGGCCTCCGGCCGTCCGACAGCCGTTCGCCGCCGCCGCCGAGCGCGCTCTCATGGCCACGCGCGAGTGGCCGCCGGAGCGCGGTTCTGTCTCGGATTTCCGGGAGATCCGCGCCGACCGGCCGCGCCGGCGGTCGTGATCCGACGTCACCCGCCGTCGCGGGCGGTGCGTCGTCGCGTCGTCCTAGGAGTCTGTGATGACCTGACTCGCCGGTCAGTCGCGGTCGCGCAGGCCCAGATCTGACCGCGACGGCGGCGAGGTGGCCAAACGGGCATACCTGGCGCACCGTCAGCGCGACTCGGGCATTGGTGAGGGGCTGGTGAGGGACGGTAGCGGCAGGTTCGAAGGGGGCCGACAGCGGTTCGCCGAGGGCGTTATGTCCCGCCGCGCGTCATCGTCTGCCGCTACGCTACCCACGCCCACGCTGGCCTTCAGCGTGCGCGGGATGGAGATGAGGACGCGATGACGCAACCCCCTGACCCGAATAGTGAGGCGCCAAAGCCGGATGACCCGTCGCCCGGGTTCCCCGCGCCGGACCAGGCCTACCCTCCGCAATCAGAGCAGGCGTACCCGCCGCCGTCACAGGGTTTCCCGCCGCCGCCCAGTCAAGGCAATCCACCCCCGCCCGGGCAGGGCTATCCGCCGCCGCAGGGTTTCCCGCCGCCACCACCACCGCCACCCGGCCAGGGCAATCAGGGCTATCCTCCGCCGCCGCCCGGCCAGGGCTACCCGCCCCCGCCTGGGCCGGGCGGTCAGGGCTACCCGCCCCCGCCGGGCCAGGGCTACCCGCCGCCGGGCCCAGGCGGTCAGAACTACCCGCCGCAGCAGGGCTACCCGCCCCAGCAGGGCCAGGGCTACCCGCCCCAGCAGTCGTTCCCCTCGGCGCCGCCCGTGCCGGCCGGCTACGGCTACGGGCAGGGCGCACCGGGCAGCGCGCCCCCCGGGATGTACCTGGACCCGGAGAGCGGGCTGCTTCTTCCGCAGGGCATCCCGCTCGCGAGTGTCGGCCGCCGCATCGGTGCGTACTTCCTGGCGATCCCGCTGATCATCGTCACGCTCGGCATCGGCTACCTCATCTGGGGATTGATCGTCTGGGGTCGCGGCCAGACTCCCGCGTTGCAGGTGCTGGGCATGCGCGCATGGCATCCCGAGAGCCGCCAGGTCCCCGGCTTCGGCCGGATGGCGTTGCGCGAGATCGTCGGGGGCATTGTCGAAGGCTTCTGGATCGTCGGCCTGATCTCGTTCATCATGATGGTGACCGGTAGAGAGCGGAAGGCGATCCACGACCACATTGCCGGCACCGTGGTCCTCTACGACCCGGACAAGACTCTGGCGCCGCCGAAGTAGGCCGCACTAGCCACAGCAGCAAGGGGCGGTCGTCGACGGGTCAGAACCTGTCGACGATCGCCGTGGCTACCGCCCGCGCGTCGAACGATGTGTCGCGCTGCGCTGTCTTCACGACGACGACGGTGACTCCCTTTCGGAAGGTGTAGGCCCAGTCCTGGCTGCCGTCCGCGGGATCGAACCGGATCTGGAACGAGATCGCCTCGACGCCTCCGCCGAGGTTGTCCTGGTGGGCATTCGTGCCGGCCTCGGCCAGTCGGACCATTGCGTTGTGGGCGGCCGTCGAATCGCCGTAGCGGGCCGAAACGATCTGCAGCACCGGCTGATTCGGCCCGGGTAGATGCTCTGAGGTCTTGAAGGCCGGGTCCTGGTCGGCGTAGAAGCGGCACCCGACCGGCTGGCCACCGCTTTCCAGCACGACGACCCGGCCCATTCGCACGCCCACATCCTCCGCCGCCGACGGCGTGTCGAGCAGCGGGCAGGCCGCGTCCGTCGTGGTGGTCGGGCCGGCGTCGACGGGGCCGGTCGGCGCGTTCGACGGCCGCTTGGCCGACACGGTCGTCGTGGTGACCACCGTCTGGTCGCCCGAAGGCCCGCCGCCGCTACTCGTACAACCGGCAACCAGAGCGGATGTGAGAACCAGGACCAATGCCGCGCGTAACACCCGGCGAGTCTACGAACGGGATTTCCGCCCGGCGTCGCGCCCCCGCGTCCCCTATCCGTTGAGTGGCGCGTTATCCGCTGAGTGGGGAGTTATAACGCACCACTCAGCCCGTAACGCACCACTCAACGGAACAGCTCAGCGGGACGTGCGGCCGGGACGCGAAGCGGCAGGCGGACCACGAACGCGGTGTCCCCGGGACGGCTGGTCACGCAGACTGTGCCGCCGTGGGCGGCAACGATGGCGGCGACGATGGCCAGCCCCAGACCGGTGCTGCCGTCGTGGCGCGAGCGCGAACTGTCGCCCCGCGCGAACCGCTCGAACATCCGCCCCTGCAGGTCGACCGGGATGCCCGGACCGTTGTCGTGGACCGTCAGCACGGCGTGCCCGGACTCGGCCCGCACGGTCGCGGTGACCGTCGTAGTCGGCGGGGTGTGCGTGCGCGCATTGGACAGCAGGTTGGCCAGGACCTGATGCAGTCGCGCCGCGTCGCCACTGACCAGCACGGCCTGCTCGGGCAGGTCCAGGCGCCACTGGTGATCGGAATCGGACGCCGCGGCGTCGCTGACGGCGTCGATGACCAGGCCGGTGAGGTCCACCTCGGCCGAGTCGAGGGTCCGGCCGGAGTCGAGCCGGGCGAGCAGCAGCAGGTCCTCGACCAGTCCGGTCATCCGCTTCGACTCGGCCTCGACGCGCTGCCAGGCGTAGGCGATGTCCGGCGAGAACGTGTCGGCCTCGCGCCGGGTGAATTCCGCATAGCCGCGGATGGCGGCGAGCGGCGTGCGCAGTTCGTGGCTGGCGTCCGCGACGAATTGGCGGACCCGCGTCTCGCTGGCCTGCCGGGCGGTCAGGGCCGCGCCGACGTGGCCGAGCAGGTGGTTGAGCGCGGTGGCTACCTGGCCGACCTCGGTGCGCGGATCGCTGTCGGCGGGCGGCACCCGTTCGAAGTGGGCGACCTCGCCGCGGTCCAGCGGCAGCGCGGTGACCCGGGTAGCGGTAGCGGCCACCCGGGCGAGCGGCCGCAGCGAACGCCGGACGATGAACAGTCCGGCAACGGTGGCGGCCAGCAATCCGGCCGCGGCGATCGCCAGTTCGACGGCGATCAGCCGGAAGACCGTCGCGTTCAGATCCTTGAGCGGGAGGCCGGTGACGAGGATGTCGCCGTCGGCGGCCGGCCGGGCGACCAGGCGGTACTCGCCGAGCGAGCCGACCCGCAGCGTGTGCGCGGCGCCGTCGACGGGAAGGCGCAGCAGCCCGGCCGCGTCGCCGGCGGCGAGCGTGTTCACGACCGGTTGCGGCGTGGCGTCGGTGAGCACGCCGGCCGCGGTCACCGTGCCGCTGACGATGCGTGCGCCGAGCGTCCCCGTCGCCTGGCCCGGGCTGAGCAGGAACTGGACGCCGGAGTCGCCGCCGCTCTGTGGCGAGCCGCCGGGTGGGCCGCCGTGCGAGCCACCAGGTGGCCCACCGTGGGAGCCGCCGCCGGCGTCGGACGAACGCCCTCCCGCCGCCGCGACCTGATCGTCGAGGCGATGCACGAGGAACTGCTTGATCGCCACGGTGGTCGTGATGCCGACGATCAGGCAGACGAGTGCGAGCAGCCCGACCTGCGCGCTCAACAACCGCGTCCGCAGCGACCACTTCGGCGCTGGGCCGCGACGTCCGCGCAGGAGACGGCTCATCAGTCCGCGGGTTTCAGCACGTACCCGGCGCCGCGAACGGTGTGGATCATCGGCGGACGTCCCGCATCGATCTTCTTGCGCAGCGAGGAGATGAACAGTTCGACGACGTTCGCCCGGCCACCGAAGTCGTAATTCCATACCCGGTCGAGGATCTGCGCCTTGGACAGCACTCGCTTCGGGTTGCGCATCAGGTAGCGCAGCAACTCGAATTCCGTCGCCGTCACGTTGATCAACTCTCCGCCGCGACGGACCTCGTGGCTGTCGTCGTCCAGGGCGAGATCGCCGACCGTGAGCAGCGATGCCGATGCCCCGGCGGCGGTGAGCCCGCTGCGCCGCACGAGCCCGCGCAGGCGCGCTACGACCTCCTCGAGGCTGAACGGTTTGGTCACGTAGTCGTCGCCTCCGGCGGTGATGCCGGCGATCCGATCCTCGACGGCGTCGCGGGCCGTGAGGAACAGGACCGGCACGTCAGGGGAGTCCGCGCGCAGCCGCCGCAGTACCTCCAGGCCGTCGATGTCGGGAAGCATCACGTCGAGGACGACGACGTCCGGACGGAACGAGCGAGCCAGGCGCGTGGCGCTCAGGCCGTCGGCGGCCTTGCGCACATCCCAGCCTTCGTAGCGAAGCGACATCGACATCAGCTCGCACAGCGTCGTCTCGTCGTCGACGACGAGGACACGCACCGGGCTACCGTCCGGGCGGGTCAAGCGTGGCCGCTCGACGACGTCGGTCGGGCGATGGGCGGAACCGGCGGTCGCACTCATGCCGATAGCGTCTAAGGATCTGCTGTCCGCGAGCCAGGTACTCGCGCAGTGCCAGCTGTGTGAACGGCCGGGCAGCAGGCATGGCGGTGGCGCGCGGCACCCCAGTCCCGCGCGCCACCGTCATCCGCCTGAGTCGCCCATGACCTGCTTAGTGAGTGGTGCCCGGCTGACCGGCCGGTGCCGGATCGCCGCTGCCCATGCCGTCCTCCACCTTGGTGACGGCGAACGACTTGTCGAACTTGACCGTGACCTCGGTTCCGTCGGCCTTGGTCATGTGGGCCTCATACGTACCGTCGCCCGCGTCCGTCTCGACCCGGTAGACGGTGCCCCCAGGCACTGCCTTGAGCGCTGCGGCCTTGACCTTCGCCGCGTCGGCGGCGCTCAGGGCCTTCTCGTCGCCGCGGACCGGCGCCGATCCACCGTGACCGTGCTGCCGGCCGTTCGGTGCGCCATTGGGCGCGGCCGGTGCTCCGGCGGAGGTCGACGCGCTCGGGCTCGTCGTGGTCGCCGTGCCCGAACCGGAGCCGGATTGGGCTGACGCTGTAAGGGTGGCGGCCAGGATGCCTCCGGCGATCGCACCGGCGGCGAGCAGGCCGAGAGCCTGCGGTTTGCCGAAGCGCCGACGGGGCGGTTCGTACTGATGCTGGGGCGGTTCGTACTCATACATCGTCATTGGCGGCTGACTTCCTTCTTGTCGGACGACCCTTGTGGCCGCCGGCTACTCACCAATCTCCGGTCGGTTCCTTCGCCTGGCCTGGCCCGAAGCTGTCGGTCTGCTGTCGGATCGCGGCCGGGGGCGGCCGGCCGGGCCGTTACCGGCCGGTCTGGGGCTCTGGACCGTCCTGCCGGGTTATCTACGTCGAATCATTTTTCATACCGATCGCCCGTAGAGGATTGACGCGTCCGAAATCGAGTGGTTAGTTGACGTAACCGCTTAATCAGAGCAACCGCTTAACCAACTAGAGTCTCGGGGGCTCTGCGTGCCCGATCGGTCGACGATTTACGAAGTTGCCCGCCGAAGCGGGGTGTCGACGGCAACCGTCTCGCGCGTCATGCGCGACGGCACCGGGTTCTCGGCTGCCACCCGCGAGCGCGTCCTCGCTGCTGCTCGCGAACTGCGCTGGGTGCCGAGCGGTCCGGCGCGGGGCCTCGCGGTCCGGCGCGCCGGCATCGTCGGCCTCCTCTTCCCGGACCTCGACCAGGCGGGCGAAGCCGAGAACGAGTCGCCGCTGTATGTCGATCAGGTGATCCGCGGCGCCGAGCGGGCGGCGACGTCGGTTGGTGACGCCGTGCTGATCGCCGCGACGCGCAATGCGCCCGGCCACGATCTCGCCCTGTCCGTCGCGGGAAAGGTCGACGGCCTCGTCGTGATGGCGCGCAGCCTGCCCGACCGCGACCTCGCGAGCATCTCGCGCAGCGTGCCGGTCGTCGTGCTGGCCGCGCGCTCGGCCCCGCGCCGGCTGGACTTCGTCGGCGCCGACAACCGCGGCGGGGCCCGGGAGATCACCGCGCACCTGATCGACGGGCACGGCTATCGCGATCTCGCCTACGTGGGCGGCCCGGCGCAGTCGCCGGACTCGATCGAGCGCTTCCTCGGATTCAGCGACGCCCTGGCCGCTGCCGGGCTGCCCGTTCCCGATTCCCCCGATGGCGACGGGGGATTCACCGAGGCGGGCGGTGAGCGCGCGATGCACAGCATGCTCGGCGCGGGCCGCCGGCGCCCGCGCGCAGTCGTCTTCGGAAACGACGAGATGGCGATCGGCGCGATGTCGGCACTGCGGTCGTTGCGCCTGCGGGCGCCGGCCGACATCGCGCTGACCGGCTTCGACGACATCGCCGCGGCCCGCCACGTCCGGCCCGCGCTGACGACTGTCCGCCAGCCGATGCGCGACCTGGGCGAGCAGGCCGTCCGGACGCTGCTCGATCGGCTCGCCGAACCGAACGCGCCGAGGCGGTCGCTGATCCTGCCCACCGAAGTGATCGTGCGGCGCAGTTGCGGCTGTGGCAGCCGCACGAATGGCCAGCAATTACGGAGCAAAGTGTGACGAGTGAAGCTGTACGCGAAGACTTCGAGCGGCGGATCTACCGCCGCCTGACCGACACCTCGGACGCCGATCCGAGCACGGCGCTGCCTGCGCCGACGGGTCTGCGCGCGGTTTCCGCGGTCGGGCATATCCGGTTGAGTTGGGATCCCGTGCCCGGCGCGGCCGGCTACCTGATCGAACGCACCGACGAGTCCGACGGCCCGCCGCGGATCCTCGATCACGGCGGCAGCGACGTGCCGGCCGTGCCGGTATGCGATTTCGCCGACACCGGCGTGCGCGACGGTGTCGACTACCGGTACCGCGTCGCTGCGGTGGTGGGCAGCGACTTTCCCGCCTGGGCCTGGTCCGACGTCGCCTCGGCGCGGACATCGCAGCGCGCTCCCGGGCCGGTCGAGGTTCACGTCGACGCCGGTTCGGTCACCGGCCGGCTCGACCGGGTGTGGCGCATGGTCGGGTCGGAACGGCTGTCCCAACTGCGGTTGACGGCCGTCGAGCACGGGCACGACATCGGCGCCGAATTCGCCGACGCCCTTCGGCGGGCGCACGACGACCTGGGCGTCGAGATCGTTCGCGCGCACGCGATCCTGCACGACGACAACCAGGTGGTGCACCGCGAGGACGACGGCACCCTGCGCTTTCAGTTCGACGCCGTCGACGAGATCTACGACCAGTTGCTCGCGATCGGGCTCCGGCCGGTCGTCGAGTTGTCGTTCATGCCTGCGGCTATGGCCCGCGATCCCGAGCAGACCGTGTTCACCTATCGGGGCATCATCTCGCCGCCGGCCGACTGGTCCGAGTGGCGCGCGCTCGTCGCCGCGCTCGCGGCCCATCTCGTCGAGCGGTACGGCATCGATGAGGTTTCGCAGTGGGCGTTCGAGGTATGGAACGAGGCCAACCTCGAGGTGTTCTGGACCGGGACGCGCGAGGAATACCTGCGGCTGTATGCCGAATCGGCCCGCGCGGTCAAGAGCGTCGATCCGCGCCTGCGCGTCGGCGGGCCGTCCACCGCGGCGGGCGAATGGATCGAAGCGCCTCGCTGCGTACGCGGCCGGCGAGGGCGTCCCGCTCGACTTCGCGACCACGCACACGTACGGCAACCTCCCGCTCGACGCCCGGCGCGTCGCTGGCCCGGCACGGCTTCGACGGCGCGCCGATCTGGTGGACCGAATGGGGCGTCAGCCCGACGCACTTCGGCCCGATCCACGACGGCGTGATCGGCGCACCGTTCGCGCTGAGCGGCTACGCCGACGTGCAGGGACGCCTGGATGCCCTTGCGTACTGGGTGATCAGCGACCACTTCGAGGAACTCGGCCGCCCGCCCCGGCTGTTCCACGACGGCTTCGGCCTGCTCAGCGTGGGCAATCTGCGCAAAGCCGCGGTACTGGGCGGTGCATCTGGCGGCCCACCAGGGCGATCGACGTGCTGGCCAGCTCGCTCGACGGCGACGGTGCGGGCGTGCTCGTCCAGGCCTGGGCCACCCGCCACGACGACGGCACGGTGGACGTCCTCGTCTGGAACGGCACCGTCAACTCCGACCTGGTCGGCGGCGATCCCCGCCTGGACCGGCACATCCAGCTCACCCTGAACGGGCTGGACGCCGCGTCGTACGAGGTCAGCCTGGCCCGCATCGACGAGCAGCACTCGAACGTCGTCGCCCTGTGCCCCGACGACGTCGAGTGGCCGGATGCCGAGTTGTGGGCGCGACTGCGCGAACGCGACGAGCTCTACGACGAGCCGTGGCCCGGCATCACGTCGAAGGGCACGGCGCATTTCGAGTTCGGATTACCCATGCCGGGCGTTGCCCGGATCCGCTTGCGAAAGGCCCCTACTGCCGGTCAACCCCCGTCCGGCACGGATGAGGAGAACACACGATGAATCGTCCAACCCGATCAAGGTCAACGCGGTCAGTGCTCCTGCTGCGCCGCGGTCGCTGCGCTGGCGGCCACCGGCCTCGCCGCCTGTGGCTCGGGCTCGAGCAACGGCGGTGGCGGCACGAAGGGCGGCGGCACGCTCACCATCCAGGGCGACGCCGGCAACCCGAGCCTGATCGAGAACTTCAACCCGTTCCAGACGGCTTCCACCGCACTGCACGGCACATTCCTGCATCTACGAGCCGCTCGAGTTCCGCAGCCCGATCGACGGCAGCTTCACGCCGTTCCTCGCGACCGGCTACAAGTTCACCGATCCGAAGACGCTCGTGTTCACCATCCGGCAGGGCGTGAAGTGGAGCGACGGCAAGCCGCTCACGCCGGCCGACGTCGTGTTCACCTTCAACCTGCTCAAGAAGTACCCGGCCCTGGACACGAACGGTGTGTGGGCACAGGTCGCCAGCGTGGCCGCGTCGGGCAACGACGTGACCGTCAACTTCAAGGCGCCGAACGTGCCCTTCGCGGGCATCGTGGCCAAGACGCCGATCGTGCCCGAGCACCTGTGGTCGTCCGTGCCGACCCGACGAAGTTCACCAACCCGAAGCCGGTCGGCACCGGCCCGTTCACGCTCGACAAGTTCGCGCCGACGCAGTACTCGCTGAAGAAGAACCCGACCTACTGGCAGGCGGCCAAGATCGCGCCGACCGAGGTGGTGTTCCCGGCGCAGGCGAGCAACCAGAGCACCAACCAGCTCGACGTGACGAGCGGCAAGTTCGACTGGTCCTACACCTTCCTGCCCGACGTCCAGAAGACCTACGTCTCCCGTAACTCCAAGCACAACGCCTACTGGTTCCCGCCCGGCGGCGTCGATCACCCTGTTCCTCAACCTGACGAAGGCACCGTTCAGCGACGTCAACTTCCGCAAGGGCATCTCGCTGTCGCTGGACCGCACCGACCATCGCCACCAAGGCGGTGAACGGCTACATGGCGACCGGCCAGCCAGTCCGGAATGATCCTGCCCAACCTGAAGAAGTGGCTCGACCCGAGCCTGCCGGACGAGGGCGTCGTCAAGCAGGACACCGCCGCGGCGCAGGCGGCGTTCGCGCAGGCCGGCTACACGTCCAAGGGCGGCAAGCTCATCGGCAAGGACGGCAAGCAGGCCACGATGAGCATCGTCATGCCCGGCAACTTCAGCGACTGGGTGGCCGCCGCCAAGGAGGTCACCAACCAGTTGGGTAAGGCCGGCATCAAGGTCACCCTTGATCTGCCGCAGTACGCGCAGTACTCGACGGCCATCCAGGGCGGCACGTTCGACGCGGCCATCGGCGGCTTCGGCGGCACCGGCGACCCGTACACCGACTTCAACAACACGCTCAACAGCAGCTTCGCCACGCCGGTGAACACGCCGACGGCGAACAACTTCGAGCGGTTCAAGGACCCGACCGTCGACCAGGCTCTGGGCGACACTGGCCGCCGCCACCGACGCGTCGGCGCAGACGCAGGCGACGTACACGCTCGAGACAGGTCATGTACCAACAGGTGCCGGTCGGTGCTGATGTACTACGGCGGCAGCTGGGGCCTGTTCTCGACCAAGAACTTCACCGGCTGGCCGTCGGCCGACAACCCGTACACGCTGCCGACGAACTACGACAACTCCTTGCTGACCGTGGTCACGCATCTGACGAAGGCCTGACGGCGTGATCTTCCTGCGTACGCGGGCTTTGCGGCCGCGTACGCAGGAGGATCCGCGAAAGGAACGTGCGGTGAGGTACCTGCTTCGCAAGATCGGCGCTGTTCGTCATCACGCTCTGGGCGGCGATCACGCTCAACTTCATCCTGCCCCGGCTCATGCCCGGCTCGCCGGTCGACGCGGCACTCGGCAAGCTGGCCTCGGCGGGCATCCCGATCACCAACGCCGCAGCGGCGCGCCGTCGAGATCCAACTCGGCCTACCGCACGCGAACATCTTCACGCAGTACTGGGACTACCTGAAGAATCATCGTGCGGTTCAACTTCGGCACGTCGTACTCGTTCCCCAGCGAGACGGTCGCGCACACGATCGGCAAGGCGCTGCCCTGGACGCTCGTCCTGGTCGGCGTCACGACGGTCTGCGCGTTCATCATCGGGACGCTGCTCGGCGTCTTCGCCGGCTGGCGGCGGGGCACGGCCGTCGACACGTCGGTGACCCTCGGCGCGACGTTCTTCGCCGCGTTCCCGCCGTTCTGGCTCGGCCTGCTGCTGCTGTACTTTCTCGCCTTCAAGTACGGGTGGTTCCCGATCAAGGGCGGCTACGCCGAGGGCGCCACTCCGAACCTGAGCCCGGCGTTTCTGGGTGACGCGTTCCGGCACAGCGTCCTGCCGGCGCTGACCCTGGCGATCACCACGCTGTCCGGCTGGGTGTTCGGCATGCGCAACAACATGATCAACACCCTGGGCGAGGACTACGTCACCTTCGCCGAGGCGAACGGCCTGCGCAGCCGCACCGTTGCGCTGCTCTACGCAGCGCGCAACGCCTTGCTGCCCAACGTGACCGCATTCGGGCTGTCGCTCGGCGCGGTGGTCGGCGGCTCGATTCTCGTCGAGGGTGTTTTCAGCTATCCCGGACTGGGCAACCTGCTCTACATCGCGGTGACCAACCACGACTTCCCGCTTGATGCAGGCGCTGTTCCTCGTCATGACGGTCAGCATGCTGGTCGCGATCTTCGTCGTCGATCTGCTCTACGTCCGTCTCGACCCGAGGGTGCGCCGCGCATGACGCTCATCACCGCCGTCCCGCCACCGGAGGCACCCGGCGACGCCGCCCTGATCCCGTCTGCGGTCCGAGCCGGATCGTCCCCGGGCCGTTGCGGTTCCTCGGCCGGGCCGTACGCACGTTGTGGAGCAACAGCAAGGCACGGATCGGGCTGATCATCCTCGCCTTCATTGCCCTCGTCGCGGCGTTCGCACCGCTGATCGCGCCGCATTCGCCGAACGGATTCGAGCTTCACGCCGTACCTGAATCCCGAGTGGCAGCAACTGGTTCGGCACGACCGGCAACGGCCAGGACGTGTTCTCGCAGATGGTGTACGGCGCGCGCGTGTCGCTGCTCGTCGGGCTGGGCGCCGGCGTGCTGGCCACGCTGGTCGCGGTGACGCTCGGCCTGATCGCCGGCTACCGGCCGGGCTTGATCGACGAGGTGATCAGCTTCGTCACCAACCTCGCGCTCGTGATTCCCGGCGCTGCCGTTGATGATCATTCTGGCCGCCTATATCCAGAGCCGTTCGGTGTGGACGATCGTGCTCGTCGTCGCGCTCACCAGTTGGGCGACGGGTGCCCGGGTCATCCGCAGCCAGACGTCGACCCTGCGCACTCGCGAATTCGTGACCTCGGCGGTGTTCTCCGGCGAGCGGCTCTTCCGCGTCGTCTTCCGCGAGATCCTGCCGAACATGACCTCGCTGGTGGCCGCGCAGCTTCTTCGCCGCGGCGCACCGCCGCCGTCATGGCCGAGGCCAGCCTGGAGTTCCTCGGCCTGGGCGATCCGAACACCGTCAGCTGGGGCACGATCCTGCTACTACGCGCAGGAGCAGAACGCACTGCTCACCGGCCAGTGGCTGCTGATCTTCGCTCCGGGGCTGGCCATCGCGCTGCTGGCCACGTCGTTCACGCTCATCAACTTCGGAGTCGACGCGCTGTCCAATCCACGGCTGCGGGAGAAGTGATGGCCTTCCTCGACGCACGCGGCGTCAACGTCGTGTACGAACCCGCGCGCGGGCAGCGGATCTGGGCGGTCCGCGACGTCGACCTTTCGATCGAGCAAGGCGAATTCGTCGGTCTGGTCGGCGAATCGGGCTGCGGCAAGTCCACGCTCGGCTACGCGCTGACGCGGATGCTGCGCCCGCCGGCGCATCTCGATGGCGGCGAGATCCACTTCGACGGCGTGGACATCAGCCGCCTCGACGGCGAGCAACTACGCGAGCAGCGCCGCAACGGATTCGCGCTCGTGCTGCAGAGCGGCATGAACGCGCTCAACCCGGTGCGGACGGTCGAGCGCCACTTCGGCGACATCCTGCGAGCCCATGCCCGTCCCGGCGAGGATCTGTCGCGGGCGGCGATCCGGCGCCGGGGCGCGGAGTTGCTCGCACAGCGTGCGACTGGAACGATGCGGTGCTGAGCCGGTTCCCGCACGAGTTGTCCGGCGGCATGCGCCAGCGCGTATCGATCGCGCTCGCGCTTGTCGCTCGAGCCGCGGCTGATCGTGTTCGACGAGCCGACTACGGCACTGGACGTGATCGTGCAGCGCGCGGTCATGCAGACGATCAAGGATCTGCAGCGGGACAAGGGATTCACGGCCATCCTGATCAGCCACGACCTCGGCGTCGTGCTCGATGCCACCGATCGGGTGCATGGTCATGTACGCCGGCGCGCATCGTCGAGGATCAGCCGTCCCGCAAGCTGCTGCGCGGGCCGCACCATCCCTACGCCGAGGCGCTGCTGAGTTGCTATGCCGACCCGCGGGCCGACGAGGTGCAACTCGGCGGCATCCCCGGCACGCCACCGGATCTGTCGCTTGTCGCCGGTCGGCTGCTCGTTCACGCCGCGGTGCCCGCTGGCCGAGGACGTCTGCCGCGAGCAGAACCCGCGGCTGACCGCGCTCGGCGCGGGACGGGCCGCCTGCCACGTACGCGCGCGTACGGCGAGGGTGACCGCCGATGTCCACTGATCTCGAACGCTCCGTGGCGAAAGCCAGCCACGTCGCGCCGCTGTCGGTGAACGCGGTAACGAAGACCTACCGCGTGCGCGGGCACGGCCGGCGAACGGTGACCGCGGTCGACGACGTCTCCTTCGCGATCGAGCCAGGTGCCGCGGTCGGCCTGGTCGGCGCCAGCGGCAGCGGGAAGAGCACGCTCGCGAAGTTGATCACCGGTTCCGAGCGGCCCAGCCGCGGCACGATCCGGTTCGGCGACCTGGCCGTCGAGCGCCTCCGGTCGCGTCGCCTGCGCCAGTTCCACAGCCGGCGTGCAGATGGTGTTCCAGGATCCCTACGGCGCGCTCAACCCGCTGCACACCGTCGAGTACACGGTTATGCGTCCCTGTCAGAACTTCCTGGGCCTGTCCGCGCGCGCAGGCCAGCCGGCGGGTCCACGAACTGCTCGAAACCGTCGGGCTCGACGCCGGCCGGCCAGTTCGCCGCCAAGCTGCCGCACCAACTCTCCGGCGGCCAGCGCCAGCGGGTCGTCATCGCCCGCGCGCTTGCCTGCGATCCCGACCTGGTCGTGGCCGACGAACCGGTGTCGATGCTCGACGTGTCGCTGCGGGCCGGCGTGCTCAAGCTGCTGGCCCGGCTGCGCGAGGAACGCGGCCTGAGCCTGCTCTACATCACCCACGACCTGCTCAGCGCGCGCGTCGTCACCGACGAGATCCTCGTACTCAACAAGGGGAAAATCGTCGAGCGCGGGCCGACCAAGCAGGTCCTGCAGCATCCCCAGGACAGCTACACCGTCCAGTTGCTCGATGCGGTGGCCAACCCCTTCGCCGCCGACGCCGAGGAATCTCACCCGAGCACCCGGTGATCCTCATCCGGAGGATTCACGCGTGCTGGTTCACGATGCCGAGAGGTAGGAGCCATCGATGAAAAGACCAAGAACGCTGCGGCGGCTGTGCGTCATGGCGGCTGCCGTCGCCATGGTGATGTACCCGCTGCAAGCCGGCAGCGCAGCCTGCGAACCCGGACTCGGTGGCCGCGTACCACGGGCTCACCGCCGCGCAGCAGTCGAAGCTGCGCGACATCGCCCGTGACACCTGGAAGTTCTACAGCGTCGACGTCGACCCGAATACCCATCTGCCGCTGGACAATGTCACCTTCGCCGGCGGGTCGGCCACCCCGACGAGCTTTGGCCGGTACACCTCGGCGTCCAACGTGGGCGTGTACCTATGGGCGGTTGTTGCCGCCAATGACCTTGGCCTGATCAGCCGGTCGCAGGCGCGCGATCGGATCAGCGCGACGCTGACCGAGGTGCGCCACATCAAGCGCGATCACGGTTTCCTGTTCCAGTGGTACGACACGACCACCGGCCACGTGCTCAGAAACCCCGGCGACATCGACTGCACGACCGAGACCACCCCGACTTTCGACAACTGCTACTTCGTGTCCAATGTGGACAACGGCTGGTACGCCAGCGGGCTGATCGTCGTCCGCCAGGCGCTGCCCGAACTTCGCGGTCTGGTCGACAGCCTGGTCGCACCGATGGACTTCGGCCAGTTCTACGACAGCCGGCCCGAGACGCACTGCAACGTGAACCCGGCCGTGACCGGCAACCAGCCGACCGGGCAGATGTTCGGCGGCTACTACGCCGGGCCTGCCCGCCGGACCAGGGCGACAACTGGACGCACTACTACCACAACGGCGCGCTCTACAGCGATCCGCGGATCTCGGCGTACATCGGGATGGGCATGCACCAGATGCCGGGCAACGTGTGGTGGCGTAGCTGGCGCGAGCTGCCGCCGCCCGCCCCGTTCGCCGATTGCGCGACCACTGACCCGGACTTCTCGTGGCAGGGGCAGTGGCCGATGGCGGGCTCGTGGCAGACCCAGACCGATCCCCAGTCAGGGCAGAAGTTCCCGGTTTGGGAAGGCCATTACGTGTACCCGGGCTCGGATCTGTCGTTCATCCCGACGTTCGCCGGCGGCATGTTCGAGGGTCTGATGGCCAACGAGGTCGTGCCGGAAACGTCGTGGGGACCGCACAGTTTCGGCCTGGCCGACGTGCGCACCGCACAGGTCCAGATCAAGTACTCGACCGAGCAGTTGCACGCGCCGGTCTGGGGCATGTCGCCGTCGAGCACGGCCGACGATACGGGTGGGTATGGAGGATTCGGCGTCGAGGGGCTGCCGTTCCCGTACCACGGCGTGGGAGCCACCGCCGACAACCCGAACCGTGCCCTGTCGCAGTGCTACGCCTGCGCGAGCGAGGACACCGTGACCCCGCACGCGTCGTTCATCGCACTGGACGTCGCGCCGCAGCAGGCGTACGCGAACATCGAGGCGCTGCGCTCGCACTACCCGGGCGTCTACGGCGCGAACGGCTTCTTCGACGCCGTCAACCCCACGACGGGCGCGATTGGACACCGCATTCTGGCGCTCGACCAGTCCATGATCATTGCCGCTCTCGACAACGCGCTGGCGAACCGGGCCATGCAGCGCCATTTCGCGGCCGACCCGGTGTCGCGCGTTGCCCAGACGTACCTTTCGATCGAGCACATGTCGCTGCCCTAGGGTCGCGTGAACGTTTTGGCCGCCCAGGCATCTTTGTGATGCCGGGCGGCCAAAATCGTTGGCCCCGCGCGCCTGGCTGGGCAGAGTCGCAAGATCGGCCCACAATCCGTAGGTGGGAACGGTGCGGCGGATCCGGCGGGCGCTCCTGGCGCTTGCCACCGTCCTGGTCGCCGGCACGATCGGCTACATCAGTCCTCGGGTTCAGCTTCCTCGATGCGCTGTACCAGACGGTGACGACCGTGACGACGGTCGGCTTCCGCGAGGTTCGCCCGCTGAGCGCGTCCGGCCAGGTGTACACGATCTTGCTGATCCTGCTCGGCGTCGGCACCGCGCTCTACACTCTCGGCGTCGTGCTAGAGGGCTTGATCGAGGGGCACCTGCGCGTACAGATGGAGAGGCGACGCATGGATCGCAGGATCGATCACATGAGAGACCACATCATCATCTGCGGTTGGGGTCGAGTCGGCCGTTCGAGTGCCGCCTACCTGAACGCGACGGGATGCGAGATCGTCGTCGTCGACGACGATCCGGTTCGATTGCAGGACGTCGAGTACGCCTCGGTGCTCGGTGACGTCACCGATGACGAAGTGCTCGCCGCCGCAGGGATTGCCCACGCGCATGCCCTCATCGCCGCGGTCGACACCGACGCCGACAACGTCTACGTCACCCTGTCGAGCCGCGCGCTGCGTCCTGACCTGATCATCATCGCCCGGGCCCGCAACGAGGCCTCGAAGTCCAAGCTGATGCGCGCCGGCGCCGACCGCGCGGTCAATCCGCAACTGATCGGCGGACGCCGGATGGCGGCCTTTGCACTGCAACCGCACGTGGCCGAATTCCTCGATGTCGTCATGCACGACGAGTCGCTCGACTACCGGATGGAGCAGGTCGAGATCACTCCCAGCTCGGCGCTGGCCGGGCAGACCCTGCAGGAGGCGGCGCTCGGCGAGACCACCGGCGTTCTGGTACTCGCCGTGCGCGCCAACTCGGCCGGACCGTTCCTGGCCAACCCGACCCCGGAAACGCGCTTGGATCCGGACATGATCCTGATCGCCGTGGGCACCACGACTCAACTCGACGCCCTGCAGAAACTCGGTATGCCGACGACATGATCCGGCGGGTTTCGCTCCTGGCTGACCTCGCGGCCGGGCACCGATTGTCGGCCTCGCGGCAATTGCCGATAGCGTCGCCGGCATGATCAGTCGCGACGCACGCAGCTATGTGACGACCGCTGTCACCGCTGCCGCGCTCGTCCTCGCGGCGCTCGCATCCATCCTGGTCGGGACGAGCCACGACGGGGCGCGCGTCGCCTGGATCGTCGCCAACCTGTTCGCGGTCGTGCTCGCTGTGCTGACGCAGGCCTACGAGCAGCGCCGGCGCGAGCGCGAACGTCAGGCCACCGAGATCGTCGCCATCGACATGCGGGTGGCGATGAACGACGCGCTCGACCCGATCGTGCGTCAACTCGGGCGCATCGCAGTGGCCGACGGGCGGCGCGAACGCGAGGAACTGCGCGAGCAGACGATCCCGATGGTGCTGTACTCGGCGGCCTTGCTGATCGGACCGGACCGGGTGCGGGCGTGCTGGTTCCGGCTCGACGACGGCTCGCCGCGGGCCCTGCGCCCGGTGCTGCACGAGGGACGGGCCGGCCCGCCACGCACGACGTTCTTCGAGCGCACGCCGCGCGGCGACATTGCGTTCGAACTGCTCGCCACCAACACGCACCTGTTCTGCGAGGACGTGCGTGCCTCGCCACCGCCCGGCTGGGACCCCGCCCATCCGCACGAATACCAGACATTTCTGGCGGTGCCCGTGGTCGCGGGCGACGAGGCTTACGGGATGCTCACGGTCGACTCGCTGCTGTCCGGCGATCTCAGTGAGGGCGACGTGCCGCTGCTGCGCCTGCTGGCCGGGTTGCTCGCTGATGCGCTCGCGTACGGCTCGTGACGCAGTATCGTGGTCAGTGATGTCCGGCGAAGCGCTGTCAGGAGGTGCGTCGCGTGGCCAAGGCCAATGTGGTCAACGACGATGATGATCGCGCCGAGCGGATGCTCGCCGATCCCAAGGGTTACTTCGAGAAGGCCCGCGAACGGGCCCGTGCCCAGGTCGAGCGCGAGGTCGAGAAGGGCCTGGCCGGGCGGCGCGTCCGGCCCCACCCGGCCTGAACCCCGCTGACATTGTTCAGAAGTACCTGACGGCCGACTCGGGCGTCGTGCTCAGGTGCGGTGCGCCGGGTACTGCACAACCTGCTGGAATGTCGGGCCGGTTCTGCCAGTTCGTGTTGGCATCGGTGATACCGCCGAGCGGCGACTGCACGATCGAGTCGGCGCACCACTGGTTGCCGGCCGCACATGTCGCGTCGCCCGGGTAGACGGTCGTGGCTGGAGTAGCGGCGGCGGCCGCCAGCGTGGTCAGCAGCACCTGACGGCACTGGGCCAGGTCGCCCCCGCCGCAGTACACGCGATCGAGCGGCCCGGCGACCGGCCGGCCGAGTACCGCGCGCAGATCCTTGTCGACGTAGGACCACCACCCGGACTGGAACGACGATCCCTTGTGGGTGGCGCCTTCACCGCCCGTCGATGGTGACTCGTCGACCTGCAGGGCGCCGGTCATCGCCTGGTACAGGCCGTCGCCCAGGTCCGGGTTGAACTCCGCCTTGACGAGCAGCGGCCACCACGCATCCATCGTCTGGACGGCCGGCGCGTTCGCATACGTCTGACTGCCGGCCGCGGTCTCGCGGCGCTTGGTGCCGGCGGCGAGCCACGCCTGCAAGCCGGTGACGGTGGCCGCGAGATTCGGATCGTTGACCGGCTCGCTGTTGATCACCGCGAGCAGTTCGGGCAGGACGGCCTCGCCGCGCAGGTCGGTGACGGCGGCGTCCTCCATCGCCTGCGTCAACGACGCCCGGGTGATCTTGTGGCCGCCGGCGATCAGCGCCTTGATCCGCGAGTCGAGCAGGTTGCTGCGGTAGACCGAGCCGTCGCCGAAGCCCGCGACCGTGTAGTCCTTCGCGATCTTGTTGTTCCACGACTCGTAGTAGTCCTGGTCGATCGAGTTCGGATGCGCCGCGAACGGGGTGTTCGTTGCCGTGTTCGTGTCGGCGTCCCAGCCCTGCCACTCGAACGCCGGGCTGGCGACGATGGGCAGATTCGGGTCGACGTTCGGGGCACGCATCGGGTTGAGGCCCGAGTTGTAGTACGCGATGTGGTTGGCGTCCACGTAGAACCAGTTGAACGTGTAGGTGATGTTCGACGCCGCCTGCTGGAAGCCCGCTGGTCCGGTCATCACCGCGGGATCGTTGAACATCTGGAAGCCGATGACGGTGTCGACCTCGTGCATGTAGGTCGAGCGCAGCGTCGTGTACGCGACAGGTTCTGCCGCCGACCGTGGCCCGGTACTGCACGATTCCGTACTTGGTGCGGAAGGCGATCAGCTTGTACGAGCCGGCGGGCGTGCTGTCGGCGAGGGTCGGGCTCCACGAGTCGTCGCGCTCGATCTGTTCCATCGGCATGCATGTGCCGTGGAAGACGTAGGCCGTCGAATCCTTCGTGGCGGGCGAGCCGTCCATGTTGCACAGCGGCACCGCGAAGGTGTCGATGATGTCCTGTCCGGCCGACGTCGCGCTCCACGAGTAGTCCTGGCCGCGGCCGAGCTGAACGTAGAAGTTGAGGCCGGCGAACGCGGCGCCGCGCGCGCTGATGCCCGGGCCCTGCAGCTCCTCGAGCATGAGCAACTGCGGGGCGAAGTAGCCGGTCTGCGGACCGAATACCGCGATGGGATGGCCGTCGTCGGTGTACTGGCCGGACACGACCAGCGCGTTGGACATGCCGTGGCGCTGGGCGAAAAGATCACGCGGCAGCACTCCGTTGTTGAAGATGCCCTTTGCCGCGTTCAGCGCCGGATCGAGCTTGACGTTGCTGGTCGACGTGCGCGCCTGCGCGGTTGTTGCTGCTGAACCGGTCGGGTCGAAGACGACCTGCTGCCGGGTGACCGAGCCCGGATCGGGCAGGGCGACGCCGTCCGGATGGGCCGGGCTCCCCGCGTACGGGAACGACTGTCCACTGTGGAGGGTGAGGTCGGCCTCCGGGTCGTTCTCCTCGCGAAACGCCTGCCACACCTGGTCGCCCTTGACGGTGCCGAACTTGGCGTCAGCCGCCAGCTTGACGAGCGCGGACTGCACCTGCGAACCGCCGCCCGCGCCGAACAGCGAGCCGATCACGGTGCCGATCGCGATCAGGTCGGTGGGCTTGAACGGCGCAATGCCCTCGCCGGTAAGGATGTTCGCGTTGCCGGTGAGGTCGTACTCGCCGGGGAAGTACAGCCCGTGCTTCGCATCAGCGATGTACTGGTTGAGCCCGGCGAGGAACGACGTGATGTCGTCGACGGCCTGCTGGCCGCGCGGTCCGCTGGCCGCGAGCCGGTCGACCTGCGCCTGCAGATCCGCCTCCGTGTACGCGCCGTTCAGGTAGAACTCCTGCTCGAGCACGCGGTTCGCCTCGGCGCCGCCGGCGAAGCTCGTCAGCTCGCCGCGCCCGACGTGGCGGAACACGTCCATCAGCCAAAGGCGATCCTGCCCGGCCGCGTAGCCCGCGCCGTACTCGGTGCCGACGCGGGTCGTGCCGGTGATGTGCGGAACTCCGGTCGCCTTGTCGCGCACGATGGTGACGTCGCTGCGTCCACCGGGGCGGATCGTGCTCGCCACCTGTCCCGCCGGGACGCCGAACGACGCGTCATCGAAGTAGCTGCCGAGCGTGCCGTTCGAGAGGCCCGTGTAGTTGTCGACGAGGCTCGCGTACTTGCCGAGCTGGTCATCGGTGTGCGCGGGCTTAATGCCGAGCGCCTTGAACGCCAGGATCTGCGTGAGCGTCGCGTTGCCGTTCTCGCCGGGCGGCAGAATGTCGTTGCACTGGCCCTGGCAGTAGTCGTTCGGGGCGAACGTACGCGGGGCGGCGTGCGCCGGCGGCGCGACGCCAACGACGCTCGCGAGCGCCGCGGCGGCGGTGGCAGTGAGAGCGATGACCGTTTGGCGGAGTCGGCCCTTCATGAGCGCTGAGCATCTTCGGGTCAAACGGCAAAGTCAACAGACCCGGCCAAGCGGCTGACTTACGACAGAACGGGCGGCTCGGCGCGCACCTCTGCCGCCGCCGACTGGCTTCGCTAAGAGTCAGATGTGGCCTCTGGACGGTGTCAGTAGCTAATGCGAGACTCCGCATCGTCTGTGTGGCTGGCCCACCTTCTACTGATTGGCATTCGATGTCGCTTACGCACCTTCGCTCGCCCCGGTTCCGACCGGTCGCCCTCGTCCTGACCGCCGTCGCTGTCACGGCTGTGGCCGGCCTGGCGTCCGCTTCCGCTGATCCAAGTGGCACGAATCCGCTGCGCGGCGTGGCCAAGGTCGAGGCGCAGCAGCACGCCCGATCCGCCGACCCAAGGCGGGATGCAACCGCAGGAACGCGGCGAGGGCGAAGGTGACGCGCTCGAGGTTGCCGACCAGGCCGAGCAGTACGCGGGCGAGCGCAGCGCGCCCGGCGATTCGGTGTCCGCGGCGGCCTTGCTCGCTGCGCGGCAGCAGGCCGCCGATCTGCCGAGCGCGTCGGCGCACTTGAGCGAGGTCACCGGCCAGCCACTCGATGCCGAGCCCGCCGGGTACACCGATCCGGTCTGGTCGAATCTCGGCGCGGGCTTCCGCGACGTATCCGGACGTACCACCGCGCTCGCCGTCGACGGCAACACCTACTACGCCGGCACCGCCGACGGCGGCGTCTGGGAATCGGGCAACGCCGGGAGCACCTGGCACTCGATCTGGGACGGCCAGGACACCCTGTCGATCGGGGCCCTGCTGGTCACGAGCGACCACGCGTTGTGGGTCGGCACCGGCGAGGCCAACACCAGCAGCGACTCCTACCTCGGCACCGGCGTCTACCGGTCGACCGACGGCGGGCGCACCTTCACCCGGGTCGGTGGCAACCAACTCATCGACCGCACGTCCTTCCGGCTGGTCGACGACGGTGCCGGGCACGTCTATGCAGCCACCAACCAGGGCCTGTACCGGCACTCGTCGCGCACCGCGGCCGGCAGTTGGACGTTGGTGCTCAAGCCCGACCCGAACCCGACGGGCTCGCCGTACAACACGTCGTTCATCACCGACGTCGCCGTGAAGCCCGGTACGCACGGGCAGAGCGTGCTCGCCGTGCTCGGTTGGCGAAACGGCACGTCGTACAACGGCTTCTACCTGTCCACGACCGGCGGCGGCGCCGGATCGTTCAGCAAGATCACGCCGACCGGCGACATCGACGCGACCGACATCGGCCGCACCACGCTTGCCTACGCCGCGGACGGGTCGCGCCTGTACGCGATCGTGCAGTCGGTCAGCAAGTTGCTGGCGGGCGGCGACACGAACCTGCAGGGCGTCTACGTCTCGGCGTCGGGCAACCCCGCCGGGCCGTACGCGAAGATCGCCGACTCCGCGTCGCTCGGCGCATCCGGCTCGGCGTTGCAGAATCTCGACGGGTACCACGTCGGCGTCCAGTCCTGGTACAACCAGGCGCTCGCCGTCGACCCGAAGAACCCGCTGCACGTCTACGTCAGCCTCGAGGAGGTCTTCGAGACCAACGACGGAGGCGCGACCTTCGACACCGCGAGCCAGTACTGGAACTACGGCCTGGCTTGTGGTGCGTCCTGCCCGCCCGCCACGCACCCCGATCAGCACGCGCTCGCGCTGAGCGCCGACGGCCAGGTCGTGATCGGCAATGACGGCGGTGTGTATCGCCGGCCGATGTCCACCACCGGCTACGGCAACTGGACCGACCTCAATGACACCCTGCGCACGCTGCAGTATTACGACGCCGCTGCCGGCAAGTCCGGCCATGGCACCGCCTACTGGGGCGGCCTGCAGGACAACGGCACGTCCGCGCTCTACCCGGGTAATGCCAAGAACATCGAGCCGGCCGGCGGCGACGGCGGCACCGTCCTCGTTGATCCCGCCAACGCTGCACGCGCTGTCGGCGAGTACACCGATCTGGCCATGTACCGCACGAGCGACGGCGGGCACACCTTCACGACGATCAGCCCGGAGTGCGGCTACTACACCGGCGCTGACTGCGACCCGTCGGCCCGCTTCATCGCGCCGTTCCAGGCCGACGTCCACGACACCAACCACTGGGTTGCCGCCGGCAACAAGGTGTGGGACTCGGTCAAGGGCTGGAACACCACCTGCGCGGCAACCTGTGACTGGGTGCCGGTGCACAGCTTCGGCACCGATGCGGCCGGCGGCCCGAACGTCGGCACGGCCCTTGCCGTCAGTGGCGTGACGACCTATGCGGCCTGGGTCGACAGCGGTGGCAACCCGTCGCCGAGTTTCCAGAGCGGCATCGACACGAACTACGGCGGGACCTGGCACCGGATCAGTTCCCCCGTGCTGCCCAACCGCTACGTCGCCGGCCTCACCGTCGACCCGAAGAACCCGGCGCACGTCTACGCGATCTACAACGGCTACTCGCGGCGCTGGATCCCGGGCGGCGGGCTCGGAGTCGTGTTCGAGTCCACCGACGGCGGATCGACGTGGAGCAACATCAGCGGCAACCTGCCCGACGCGCCCGGTGACGGGCTCGCCATCGTCGGCAGCAAGCTCGTGCTCGGCACCGACGTCGGGCTGTTCGTCGCCGACCGCGGCTCGCAGACGCACTGGTCGCGCCTGGGTGCCCTGCCAAACGTGGTGGTCAACAACGTGCGCCCGGTTCCAAGTCAGCTGGGTCAGCAGGCGGTCGTGGTGGGTACCCATGGGCGCGGCATCTGGCGCGTTGACCTCTGACGGCTGCCGTCCTCGCCGTTCGCGCCGTCCGTGCGGTGCCCGCCGTCCCTGCCGTCCGTGCCGTCCGCCTTGCCGGCGGGCGGCCCGGAGGGTTGGCCGCGCGGCCCTCGCTCGGCGAACCGCCATGGCTGCGCGAGCCGACCTGGGTGGTCGCATGGTCTTGTGCGGCCGCACCGGTCTGGGCGGCGATCGCCGCGAGTGCGCACAGCACCGCGCCCGTCATCCAGAACGGCTCAATGACGAACTGAGTCAGCCGATCGGATTCGGAGTGCAGGTTCAGATCGAGCAGGCCCAATGCGGCGAGCGAGTCGTCGGCGATGGTCGGCGCCGAGTGCACGAACGCCAATGCCGCGGCCGCACCCAAGCTTGCCGACAGCGTGCGGCGGGGGATTTGCGAACCCCATGGCTGTACCGACGCGAGGGCGATGCCGCTACCCGCGATACACAGCACGATGGCCAGCAGGTCGATTGCCATCGGCAGCGGCCGGTCGGGTACCCGGAAGCCGTCCGGCAGGCCGATGCGTCCACCCAATGCCCAGATGGCGTGCACGCTCGCAAACGCCACCATCCACGTAGCGACCGCATATGCCGGCCAGCGCGGCTGCTCCGCGGGCGCCGTCGAACGCGGCTGCTCCGCGGGCGCCGTCGAACGCGGCTGCTCGCCGTCTGCTGTCGAACGCGGCTGGCCTGCGCAACTTGCCATGGCGCCACACTCGCGCAGGCCGGTGGCCAGGCACATCAGGGTCGGTCCCGGATCCGACCCTGAGATTCAGCCGGCGATCATGCGAGCTGGGCGGCGGGGCGTCGCATCGGAACGTGCGCGATGCCGTCCTCGACGTACTCGTCGCCGCACACGGTGAAGCCGAATCGCTCGTACCAACCGCGCAGGTATGACTGCGCGTCGAGCACCACGTCGCGTCCGTCGGCCAGTTCCAGCGCACGCGTCATCAGCTGCCCGGCGTAACCGCCCGAGCGTGCGGTGGCCGCCGTTGCCACCCGGCCGATTCGCATCGCATCTCCGTCGTCGAGCAGGCGCAGGGTGGCCAGCACGTCGCCGGCCGACTCGATCCACAGTTGCCGGGTGCCGGGTTCGATATCACGGCCGTCGAGTTCGGGGTAGACGCAGACCTGTTCCACGACGAACACGTCGACACGCAGTTTGAGGATCTTGTACAGCGTGACGGCGTCCAGGTCGGACACGCTGCCGTCGCGCAGCGCAGGGGCTTCCATCCCGCCGAGCATGCCAGCCCGTGGAAAATGCGTCCGATTCGGTCGGCATAGCCTGGCATTCCGGACAGTCTGCGGCGCAGTGTTGATCGTTGTTGGATAGCTACTGGATTCCTGTGTTGATGACGCTTGGCCGGGCTTGACGGCGCATTCCGGTGATCAAACAGAAGAGCCGGGCAGGCTCCGGTCCCGGTCAGTCAGCGCGGTGCATCCGGCTCGATCGAGGCGAGCAGGCGTCGGGCGTCGTCGGCGCCACCGATCCGCACGAATGTGAGGTGCGCGAACGCCGGGTCCTCGCCGGCTGCGCGGAAAAGAGTGCGGTTGCTCGCGTACTTGCGCCAGGCCCACAAGACGATGTTGCGCTCGGGATCTCGCGAGAGCAGGTTGCGCAGCGACTCACGGTTGCCGTTCCAGAGTTCCCGGCGGGTGACGCCGCGGGAAAGCGATCGCCACACCACCCGGCGCATCGCCACCCAGCGCGGCGGGTCGAGCCATACGACGGTGTCGGCGCGCGCCCAGACGAGCGGGCGCACCGCGCTGTAGTTGCCGTCGATCACCCAGCAGTCGCCGGCGGCGACGCCGGCCACCTGCGTGGCGAACTCGTCCGGATCGATCGGCGTCCACCCCGGCAGGTGGTGCATGGCGTCGAGTTCGACGTGCGGCACCCCCAGTCGTCCGGCGAGCGCACGAGCCAGGGTGGACTTGCCCGAGCCGGAGTTCCCGACGATGGAGACCCTGCGCACGAAAGTCAGATCTAGCGGGCCAGCGAGAAGTCGGCGTAGTCGAACCCGGGCGAGACGACGCACGCCACGAGCGTCGCCCGGTCATCGACGGGCGCGGCCGTCTGCCACTCGTCGGCGCGTACCAGGTACTGCCCGCCGGGTCCGAGCTCGCAGGAGAAGTCGGCCACCGGCGAATCGTCGAAGCCGCCGACCGTCAACAGCACCGAGCCGCCGCCCTGCCAGAGCCAGAGTTCCGCCGAGCGGACGCGGTGCCAGGCCGAGCGATCGCCGGGGAGTAATAGGAAAGAGACGCAGGTGACCAGCGAGCGCTCGCCGCGTTCGGTCGACACCGTGGACGGATGACGCCACGTCTCGCGAAACCAGCCACCTTCGGGGTGCGGCTGCATGTCGAGCGCCTTGGGATCGGCCACGAAGTCGTCGGACGACACGGCGACGACGCTAGCGCAGAGCGACGGGTACCGCCCCGCGCAGAACCCGCTTGCACAGCGCCTACACTCAAAAAGAACAGTTCGTGAAGACGTTCACAAGGTATCCGCTGGGAGACGGGAGTGCGCGCAGATGACGGCAGTCGCGCCTGCTGACCGCCCCGCGGAACTCGCCGATTCGCAACGTAACGACGTCGATTCGCAGCGCTACGACGCCGACGCGATCGTGGTCGGCGCGGGGCCCGGCGGCAGCAGCGCCGCCTACTGGCTGGCCAGCGCCGGACTCGACGTCCTGATGCTGGAGAAGTCGAACTTCCCGCGGGAGAAGGTCTGCGGCGACGGCCTGACCCCGCGCGGCACCCGGGCGCTGATCGACATGGGCATCGACGTCAGCGAGGACGCCGGCTGGCTGCACAACAAGGGCCTGCGGGTCATCGGCGGGCGGCCTGCGCCTCTACCTCGACTGGCCCGACCTCACCACGTTTCCGCCCTACGGCCTGGTCCGGCCGCGGGCCGACCTCGACTCGCTGCTCGCGAATCGGGCCGTCGAGGCGGGCGCGGTCCTGCACGAGCAGACCTCCGTCACCGAGCCGGTGTTCGACCGCGCCGGCCGGGTCACCGGGGTGGCCGCGAAGGCCGGTCCGGACAAGCGCCCGGTCTTCTACCGTGCCCCGGTCGTGCTCGCCTGCGACGGCGTCTCGGGCAAGCTCGGCCAGCATCTCGGCCTGCACCGCAACGACAAGCGCCCGATGGGCGTGGCCGTTCGGCGCTACTACGACAGCCCGCGCACGCACGACGACTACCTCGAGTCGTGGCTCGAGATCTGGGACGGGCCGCCCGGGGCGGACGGCGCGAACCTCCTGCCCGGGTACGGGTGGATCTTCGGCATGGGCGACGGCACGGTCAACGTCGGCCTCGGCGTGCTCAACTCGTCGGCCGGATTCCAGAAGACCGACTACCGCCAGCTGCTCACCCGCTGGCTCGACAGCACGCCGGAGGAATGGCACCTGCGCGAGCCCTACGCGGTGGGGCCGACCCGCGGGGCCGGGCTGCCGATGGGCTTCAACCGCACACCGCATTACACCCGCGGGCTCATGCTCGTGGGCGACTCCGGCGGATCGGTGAATCCCTTCAACGGCGAGGGCATCCCCTACGCCATGGAGTCGGGCAAGTTCGCCGCGGAAGCTGTCGTCGCGGCGCTGTCCAAGCCGGCCGGTCCGCAGCGGGAGCAGCGCGCTGCGGCAGTACCCGGCGCGGATGGCCGACGAATGGGGCGCCTACTACCGCCTCGGGGGCGGGTTCGTGAAGCTGATCGGCCGCCCGGCGGTGATGCGCGCATGCACCCGCCACGGCCTGCCGCATCCGGCGCTGATGCGCTTCGTGCTCAAGCTGCTCGCCAACCTCCATGACCCCGCCGGCGGCGACGCATCCGACCGGCTCATCAACGTCCTAACCCGCCTAACCCCGGCCGTTCGCTAGGCCCGCGCGGCGTCTAGCCTGGCAACGCCGCAAGACTCGAGGAGAGAGAAGGAAGCAGGTCCCATGCTCGCGCCCGTACCTGCCGATCGTGTTGCTGTTCGCCTTGGCCTTGGCGTTCGCCACCTTCTCCGTCACCATCGCCCCGTTCGTCGGGCCGAAGCGCTTCAACCGCGCCAAGCTCGACTTCTACGAGTGCGGTATCGAGCCGACGCCGCAGCCGGCCGGGCCGCATCGCTTTCCGATCAAGTACTTCCTGACCGCGATGCTCTTCATCATCTTCGACGTCGAGATCATCTTCCTGTACCCCTGGGCCGTGGCCAACCGCGCGCTCGGCCTGTTCGGGCTCGTCGAGATGGTGCTGTTCATCGTCACAGTGTTCGTCGCATACGCCTACGTATGGCGGCGCGGCGGCCTGGACTGGGACTGACCCGTGTTTCATCCGCCCCACTTTTGGTTGTCCGGCCGGTTGTTTGCGACCGGGCGGCCAAAACCGCATCACATGAAGAAGGAGGTCTGATGGGCCTCGAGGAGAAATTGCCAGACGGTGTGCTGCTGGCCAGCGTCGAAAAGCTGGTCAACTGGACCCGCAAGTCGTCGCTGTGGCCGGCCACTTTCGGCCTGGCCTGTTGCGCCATCGAGATGATGACGTTCGGCGCGCCGCGATTCGACTCGGCGCGCTTCGGCATGGAGGTGTTCCGCCCGTCGCCGCGGCAGGCCGACCTGATGATCGTCGCCGGCCGCGTCAGCCAGAAGATGGCGCCGGTGCTGCGCCAGATCTATGACCAGATGCCCGACCCGAAATGGGTGCTCGCCATGGGCGTCTGCGCAAGCTCGGGCGGGATGTTCAACAACTACGCGATCGTGCAGGGCGTCGACCACGTGGTGCCCGTCGACATGTACCTGCCCGGCTGCCCACCGCGTCCGGAGATGCTCATCGACGCGGTGCTCAAGCTGCACCACAAGATCATGAACGAGCCGCTCGGGCCGAAGCGGGCGGAGCGGCTGGCCGACCAGCAGGTCGAGCTCGTCCCGTCCAGCCAGAGGTTCGCCCGATGAGTGAGCATCGCAGCGAGCGCCAGCGAGCCGACCGCGAACAGCGAGCAGGAGCGAGTCCAGCGATGAGCGCTTGCGCGAAGAGCGGGGTTCTGAGATGACCGGGCCCGACAACCCGACTGATCAGCCGGCCGGCGAGGTCGAGAAGGCGACCGTTTTCAGCGACGCCCCAAGCGATCTGCCCGCTCCGCGGCACGGAATGTTCGGCGTCGAGGGCAGTG
Source organism: uncultured Actinomycetota bacterium (assembly GCA_963709985.1). Classification (GTDB taxonomy): domain Bacteria; phylum Actinomycetota; class Actinomycetes; order Mycobacteriales; family Jatrophihabitantaceae; genus DASXRA01. The sequence goes on along the minus strand of CAVPYQ010000029.1, from coordinate 51,983 downwards.
GTGACACCACAGGCTTCGGCGGTCTGGTGCGTGAGCCCTGGGATCCCCCCGCGGCCCAGCGTCCCTACGGCGGCTACTTCGACACGGTCGTCGACGCGCTGCATCGCGGCGTACCCGAGTTTCGACGCAGGCGGTCGGCAAGGTCGTCGTCGACCGGGACGAGTTGACGCTCTACGTGGCGCCCGAGCACGTCCGCGATCTCGCGCAGGTGCTGCGTGACGATCCGGCGCTGCGCTTCGAGTTGCTGTCCAGCGTGTCCGGCGTCGACTACCTCGGCACCGAGCACCGCCTGCACGCCGTCTACCACCTGACCTCGATGACCTACCGGCGCCGGGTCCGCCTGGAGGCCGCGGTCAGCGTCGAGAACCCGCACCTGCCGTCGGTCACGCCGGTTTATCCCGACGCGGACTGGCAAGAGCGCGAGACCTACGACATGTTCGGCATCATCTTCGACGGCCACCCGGCGCTGACGCGCATCCTGATGCCCGACGACTGGGACGGCTTCCCGCAGCGCAAGGACTACCCGCTCGGCGGAATCCCCGTGCAGTACAAGGGCGCCACCATCCCGCCGCCCGGACGAGCGGCGGGTCTACCGATGAGTGAGCATCGCAGCGAGCGCCAGCGAGCTGGTCGCCACAGCGAGCCGAAAGCGAATCCAAGCGATGAGCGCTTGCGCGAAGAGCAGGCAAGGAATGAGCGACGTCTACTCCCCGTCGCGGGAGACCACCGAGGGCCGCGTCTACAACCTCGCCGGCGGCGACTGGGACGCCGTGCTCGGCGGCGGCGACCCGATCAGCGAAGAACGCATCGTCCTCAACATGGGCCCGCAGCATCCGTCCACGCACGGCGTGCTGCGGCTCGTGCTCGAACTCGAGGGCGAGACGGTCACCGACGCGCGGGTGGTCGTCGGCTACCTGCACACCGGCATCGAGAAGAACACCGAGTTCCGCACCTGGACGCAAGGCGTCACGTTCCTGACCCGGGCCGACTACCTCTCGCCGATCTTCAACGAGACGGTGTACTGCCTGGGCGTCGAGACGCCTGCTCGGCGTCGAGGCGCCGCGCGCGCGCGCAGTTGATGCGCGTGCTGCTCATGGAGATCAACCGGATCTCCTCGCACTGGGTGTGGCTGGCCACCGGCGGCATGGAACTCGGCGCGCTGACCGCGATGACCAACGGCTTCCGGGCGCGCGAGCGCTGCCTCGACGTCCTCGAGTTGATCACCGGGCTGCGGATGAACCACGCGTTCGTCCGTCCGGGCGGCGTCGCCCAGGACCTGCCCGACGGACGCCGAGTTCGAAGATCCGCGAATGGATCCGCGAGACCAAGAAGGAACTGCACGGCGTCGAGATGCTGCTGCGCGGCCAGCCGATCTGGGTCAACCGGCTCAAGGACGTCGGCTGGATCGGCGTCGAGGGCTGCCTCGCGCTCGGCGTCACCGGGCCGATGCTGCGCGCGGCCGGCCTGCCCTGGGACCTGCGCAAGACCGAGCCGTACCTGGGTTATGAGACGTTCGACTTCGACGTGCCGACCGACGATCGCGGCGACTGCTGGTCGCGATTCGTCGTGCGGGTGGCCGAGATGCACGAGTCGCTGACGCATCGTCGAGCAGGTGCTCGACCGTCTCGAGCCCGGTCCGACGATGATCGACGACCCGAAGATCGCCTGGCCGGCCAAGCTGTCGCTCGGCCCGGACGGCATGGGCAACTCCCTCGAGCACGTGCAGAAGATCATGGCCACGTCGATGGAGTCGTTGATCCACCACTTCAAGCTGGTCACCGAGGGGTTCCGGGTGCCGCCCGGGCAGGTGTACCCGAAGGTCGAGAGCCCGCGCGGCGAACTCGGCGCGCATGTGATCAGCGACGGCGGCACCCGGCCGTACCGCGTGCATCTGCGCGAGCCGTCGTTCATCAACCTGCAGTCCACCGCGACGTTGTCGATCGGCGGCCTGATCGCCGACGTCATCGCGTCGGTGGCTTCGATCGATCCAGTAATGGGCGGGTGCGACCGGTGAAGTTGTCGTCACAGGCGTTGTCAACGGCGGGGAGGGAGGCACGGTGACCGGCTCGCAGAACTTCCGTACGTCGGTGCTGACGCTCGATCGGCCCGGCGACCCAACGGTGTTCGGCGAGGACGTGCGGGCGGCCGCGGCCGAACTGGTCAGCCGCTACCCAGCCGGCCAATCACGCTCGGCGCTGCTGCCGATGCTGCACCTCGTCCAGTCCGAGCAGGGCTACGTGAGCCCGGACGGCATCGCGTTCTGCGCCGACTTCCTCGGCCTGACCAAGGCGCAAGTGGCCGCGGTCGTCACGTTCTACACGATGTACAAGCGCAAGCCGACCGGCGAATACCTCGTCAGCGTCTGCACGAACACGCTGTGCGCGATGCTCGGCGGCGACGAGATCTACGCGGCGCTGTCCGAGACGCTCGGCGTCGGCATGAACGAGACCACCGCCGACGGCAAGATCACCCTCGAGCACGCCGAGTGCCTGGCCGCCTGCGACTACGCACCCGTCGTCACCGTCAACTACGAGTTCTTCGACAACCAGACCGTCGACTCGGCGGGCGAGTTGGTCACGCAGTTGCAGGCCGGCGAGCGGCCGCTGCCCACCCGTGGCGCGCCGCTGTGCACGTTCAAGCAGATCGAGCGCCAGATCGCCGGATTCTTCGACGAGCGGCCGGAGGCTCTCGAAGCCGAGGCGACCGGCAGTACCGACCGAGGTCGGTGTGCGGCTCGCGGTCGAACGCCGCGAATCCGCGCCGTCGTTCGCCATTTCGCGCGACGACCGCGCCGACACCGGCACGCGCCGACACCGGCCGCGCTGACGCCGCCCGCGCCGAACGGCCAGCCGACACCGGCCGCGCCCAGTCCGAGAAGGCGGCCGGTCGCTCCTCGCGGCAGCCGACCAGCTCGCACGACGCGCCGCTCAAGACATCTGCGACCAGCAAACCGACGCCCGGCGATGAGGCCACTCCGCAGCAACTGTCGCTTGGCGATGAGGAGGAGTGACGTGCCGCTGACCCCCGTCCTCACCAAACGATTCGGCACGAACCAGCCCTGGAAGATCGACAACTACGAGGCACTGGACGGCTACACGGGCCTGCGCAAGGCGCTGACCATGGCGCCCGACGAGGTGATCACCGTCGTCAAGGACGCCACCCTGCGCGGGCGTGGCGGCGCCGGCTTCCCGGGCGGAATGAAGTGGCAGTTCATCCCGCAGGACGGCGCCAAACCCCACTACGTAGTGGTCAACGCCGACGAGGGCGAGCCGGGCACCTGCCGTGACCTGCCGCTGATGATGAACGATCCGCACGCGCTGATCGAGGGCATCATCATCGCCTGCTACGCGGTGCGCGCGCGTCATGCGTTCATCTACATCCGCGGCGAGGCCGTGCACGCGATCCGCCGGGTCACCCGCGCCGTGCGCGAGGCCTACGAACGTGGCTACCTCGGCGAGGACGTCCTGGGCAGCGGCTTCGCCGTCGACATCACCGTGCACAACGGCGCGGGCGCCTACATCTGCGGCGAAGAGACCGCGCTGCTCGATTCGCTCGAGGGCAAGCGCGGCCAGCCCCGGCTCAAGCCGCCTTTCCCGGCCACGAACGGCCTCTACGACGCGCCGACCGTGGTCAACAACGTGGGCACGCTGGCCAGCGTCCCCTACATCGTGCTGGGCGGAGCGGACTGGTTCCGGCAGATGGGCCCGGAGGGCTCGCCGGGTCCGAACGTCTACCAGTTGTCCGGGCGGATCAAGAACCCCGGCCAGTACGAGGCGCCGATGGGCACCACGCTGCGTGAGCTGATCGAATTGGCCGGTGGCATGAGCCGGGGCAAGGAACTGAAGTTCTGGACGCCGGGCGGTGCGTCCACGCCGATACTCACCCGCGAGCATCTCGACGTCCCGCTCGACTTCGACGCGGTGGTCAAGGTCGGTTCGATCAACGGCACCTCGGCGGTGATGGTCTTCGACGAGGACGACAGCGTGGTGCGTGCCGTCGCGCGGTGGTGCCGCTTCTACGAGCACGAGTCGTGCGGCAAGTGCACGCCGTGCCGTGAGGGCACGTACTGGTACGTCGGAATCTACGAGCGGACTGCTCAACGGCGAGGGCACCGCGGAGGACATCGACACGCTGGTCGACCTGTCCGACAACATCCTCGGACGCGCGTTCTGCGCGCTCGGCGACGGCGCTGCCAGCCCGGTGATGTCGTCGATCCAGTATTTCCGCGACGAGTACGAGGCACTGATCCGCACTCCCGCGCTGACAGGAGCGACCGCATCATGACCAGTGCTCCTGCCAAGGAGGATCTGATCACCGTCACGATCGACGGGTTCGAGATCTCCGTGCCGAAGGGCACCCTGCTGATCCGGGCGGCCGAACAGCTCGGCATCCAGATCCCGCGCTTCTGCGATCACCCGCTGCTCGACCCGGCCGGTGCGTGCCGGCAGTGCCTGGTCGAGGTCACCGACATGGGCAACGGCCGCGGGCATGCCCAAGCCCGCGGCGTCCTGCACCACGACGGTCATGCCCGGCATGGTCGTCAAGACTCAACTGACGTCGCCGCAAGCTGACAAAGCGCAGCAGGGCGTCATGGAGTTGCTGCTGATCAACCACCCGCTCGACTGCCCCATCTGCGACAAGGGCGGCGAGTGCCCGCTGCAGAACCAGGCGATGAGCAACGGCCGCGCCGACTCCCGGTTCCACGACGTCAAGCGGACCTTCCCCAAGCCGATCGCGATCTCGACGAACGTGCTGCTCGACCGCGAGCGCTGCGTGCTGTGCCAGCGCTGCACCCGCTTCTCCGAGCAGATCGCCGGCGACCCGTTCATCGACCTGCTCGAACGCGGCGCCCAGCAGCAGATCGGCACCTCGGCCGACGTGCCGTTCCAGTCCTACTTCTCCGGCAACACCGTGCAGATCTGCCCGGTCGGCGCGCTCACCGGTGCGTCGTACCGGTTCCGGGCGCGCCCGTTCGACCTGCAGAGCACGCCTTCGATCTGCGAGCACTGCTCGTCCGGATGCGACCAGCGCAGCGACTGGCGTCGCAGCCGCATCACCCGCCGACTGGCCGGCAGCGATCCAGAGGTCAACGAGGAGTGGAACTGCGACAAGGGTCGCTGGGCATTCCACTACGCGACCCAGGCCGACCGGCTGACCGCGCCGATGGTGCGCGACGAGCACGGCGACCTGGTCGAGACGAGCTGGCCGGACGCGCTGGAGCGGGCCGCCACCGGGCTTCGCGAGGCGGTCGACCGCGGCGGCGTGGGCGTGCTGCCCGGCGGACGGCTCACCGAGGAGGACGCCTACGCGTACGCGAAGTTCGCCCGCGTCGCGCTGGCCACCAACGACATCGACTACCGCGCTCGGCCCGGCAGCGACGAGGAGTTGGCGTTCCTCGGCTCGCACGTCGCAGGCTCCACTCCGGCCCACGTCTCGTATGCGATCGCTGGAGAAGGCACCGACGGTGTTGCTCGTCGGCTTCGAGCCCGAGGAGGAGTCGCCGATCGTCTTCCTCCGCATGCAGCAAGGCGACGCGGCGCGGCCGGATGAAGGTCTGGTCGGTAGCTGCGGTCGCCTCGGGTGGTGTGGCCAAGCTCGGCGCGACGCTGCTCGCGACCGTGCCGGGTGCCGAGGCCGCCGCGCTGCGCGCCCTCGACGCCGACGTGCTCGACGCCCTGCGGGCGCGACGGCGCGGTGATCCTGGTCGGTGAGCGGCTGGCGTCCTCGCCGGGAGCGCTGAGCGCCGCCGTCGCGCTGGCGGCCGACACGGGCGCGAAGCTCGCCTGGGTGCCCCGGCGGGCCGGGGAGGTCGGCGCCGTCGATGCCGGCGCGCTGCCGACCCTGCTGCCCGGTGGGCGTCCCGTGGCGACGCGAGCGCGCGGGCCGAGGTCGAGCGGGCCTGGGAGGTCAGCCTGCCCACGACGCCGGGCCGCGACACCGCCGCGATCCTGCACGCGGTCACCGACGGCGCGCTCGCCGCGCTGGTCGTGGGCGGCGTCGATCCGGGCGACCTCGGCCATCCCGCGCTGGTCGCCGAGGCTTTCGAACGGGCCGGGTTCATCGTCAGCCTGGAGGTGCGGCACAGCGCCGTCACCGAGCACGCCGACGTCGTCTTGCCGGTGGCTCCGCCCGCCGAGAAGGCCGGCCGCTACGTCACCTGGGAAGGCCGGCGGCGACCGTTCGACCTCACGCTGCACGGCACCGGCGCGATCACCGACGGCCGGGTGCTGCACGCCCTGGCCGAGGAACTCGACATCGATCTGCGCCTGCCTGATGTCGCGGCGGCCCGCGGCGAACTGGTCGGCCTCGGCGTGGGCACCGCACGCGTGGCGCCGCCTGCGGTCGCGCCGGCCACTGCGCCCGCTCCGGAAAGCGGTCAGGCCGTTCTCGCCACCTGGCACGAACTGCTCGACGCCGGGCGGATGTCTGACGGCGACGACAACCTGGCCGGCACGGCCAAGCCCGCCCGGGCGCTGATATCGGCGGCCACTGCCGCCGAGATCGGCATCGTCGAGGGCGAGCAGATCAGCGTCGCGAACGAGCACGGCTCGGTGGTCGTGCCCGCCCTGATCGCTGACCTGCCCGACCGCGTCGTCTGGCTGCCCACCAACGCTCGCGGCTGCGCGCTACGGGCGAAGCTCGGCGCGGTGGGCGGCGATCTCGTCAAGATCACCAAGATCGGTACGCCGCCGGTCGTCGGTCGTCGGAGGTGACTCGTGAGCGCTCTGGCAGCAGCGACGGCGCCGGACGTTCCCGGCTTCGGCGGCGAGCCGGTCTGGATCGTCCTGATCAAGGTCGTCGCCGTCTTCGCCTTCCTGGTCGTCATGACGCTGTTCTCGATCGTGTTCGAGCGCAAGGTCGTCGGCCGCATGCAGAACCGCATCGGCCCGAACCGCACCGGCCCGTGGGGCACGCTGCAGTCGCTCGCCGACGGCGTCAAGCTGGCCTTCAAGGAAGAGATCATCCCGCTCCTGGCCGACAAGCCGGTCTACTTCCTGGCGCCGATTCTCTCGGCGGTACCGGCCTTTCTCGCGTTCTCGGTGATCCCGTTCGGCCCCGAGGTGTCGATGTTCGGGCACCGCACCGCCGCTGCAGTTGACCGACCTGCCGGTAGGCGTGCTCGTCGTGTTCGCCTGCTCGTCGCTGGGCGTGTACGGCATCGTGCTGTCGGGCTGGGCGTCCGGGTCGACCTACCCGCTTGCTCGGCGGCCTGCGCTCGGCGGCGCAGATGATCTCCTACGAGGTCGCGATGGGGCTCTCGCTCGTCGCGGTCTTCCTGTTCTCCGGGACGATGTCGACCTCGGGCATCGTCGCGTCGCAGGATCACCTGTGGAACGTCTTCCCGCTGATCGTGTCGTTCGTCGATCTACGCGGTGGCGGTGGTCGGCGAGACCAACCGGGCGCCGTTCGACCTTCCCGAGGCCGAGTCCGAACTCGTCGGCGGATTCCACACCGAGTACTCGTCGTTCAAGTTCGCGATGTTCTTCCTCGCCGAGTACATCAACATGGTCACGGTCTCGGCGCTCGCGACGACGCTTTTCCTCGGCGGCTGGCATGCACCGTTCGGGCTGGTGTCCATCTGGTCCGGCGCCAACTCCGGCTGGTGGCCGGTGCTCTGGTTCGTCATCAAGGTCGTTGCTGATCATCTTCGTGTTCGTGTGGCTGCGCGGCACGCTGCCCCGGCTGCGCTACGACCAGTTCATGCAGTTGGGCTGGAAGCTGCTCCTGCCGATCAACCTGGGCTGGATCCTCGCCGTCGCGACGATGCACGTGCTCAACGACCGCGGCTGGCCGGCCTGGAAGTCGGCGGCGCTGGTGCTCATTCCCGGTGCTGCTGATCTTGCTCGCCGTGTTCAGCGCCCAGGAGCAGGCTCAGCCCGGCGGCGCCGGATCTGGTGGCTGACGACGAGGCAGAGGCCCGGCTCGGCACCGCGTTCCCGATACCGCCGATGGATCTGCGGGTGCCCCGGGAGGCTCGCCTGGCGCGGGCCACGGCCGCCCGCAGTACGCGCGGCGTTGACCGACTCCGGCGATGACCAGAGGGGTGATGACGACCATGGCTGACAAGCCTGTGCGACCCGGTGCCAAGGCCGGTCAGCCGGCCGGCAAGCCGAGCCAGCCGGCCCGCCGCGGTCAGGCGGGACCGCCGGCCCGCGCGGGGCAGGGGGCCCGTCCGCGTCAAGGCGCCACGCCCGAGCCGACCGCTGACCCGACCGGCAGCGTGCTCGGCTTCGCCAAGGGCTTCGGGCTGACGTTCTCGACGATGTTCAAGAAGGTCTACACCCAGCAGTACCCGTTCGACATCTACCCGACCGCGCCGCGCTATCACGGCCGGCACGTGCTCAACCGGCATCCGGACGGGCTGGAGAAGTGCGTCGGCTGCGAGTTGTGCGCGTGGGCCTGCCCGGCCGACGCGATCTACGTCGAGGGCGCCGACAACACCGAGACCGAGCGCTACTCGCCGGGCGAGCGCTACGGCGCGGTGTACCAGATCAACTACCTGCGCTGTATCTTCTGCGGGCTGTGCATCGAGGCCTGTCCGACCCGGTCGCTGACGATGAGCAACGAGTACGAGCTCGCGCTCGACAACCGGCAGGAGCTGATCTACACCAAGGAGCAGTTGATGGCCCCGCTGCTGCCCGGCATGGAGGCGCCGCCGCACCCGATGCGGCTCGGTGACGACGAGAAGGACTACTACGTCGCCAAGACGCAGGAGCCGTTGATGCAAGGGCGAGCCGCAGAGTGCCGCGAACGTCGCCGGCAAGCCGATCACCGGCCACGCCATCGAGGTGGGCAGGCACCATGCTTAACGCGCCCAATGTGTCCCGCCGTCTCCGCCACTCACTGCGTTCGGGCGGATCCGCCGGGCCACGCGAAGGCCTTCGGCCCGCGGGCGCTGGCTCTTCGCGCGAGCGCTCATCGCGTCGGGCTCACCACAGTCGCGGTCGCCACACTCGGGATGACCCGATGAGCACGGTCGCAGCACATCGCCGTCGTCGCCGCGGGGCCGCTGATGAACGGGCAGGTGCCGCTCGGCGAGGCGATCGCGTTCTGGATCCTCGGCCCGCTCTCGCTGGCCGGCGGCATCGGCATGGTGCTGATGCGCAACGCGGTCCATTCGGCGCTGTCGCTCGCGGCCACGATGATGAGCCTCGGCGCGATGTACATCGTCGAGCAGGGCCCGTTCATCGGCCTGGTGCAGATCATCGTCTACACCGGCGCGATCATGATCTTGTTCCTGTTCGTGCTGATGCTGGTCGGGCGCGACTCGTCCGACTCCCTTGTCGAGACGCTGCGCGGGCAGCGCTCGGCGGCAGCGCTGGCCGGCATCGGCATTCGCTCTGCTCGTCGCGCTGACGATCGGCCGCGCGTTCACGGGCATCAAGCCGACCAACCTCGACGGCCCGAACGCGGGCGGCAGCGAACGTCAACTCGCTCGCTGAGTTGATCTTCACCAAGTACCTGTTCGCCTTCGAGCTCACCTCGGCGCTGCTCATCGTGGCGGCGGTTGGCGCGATGGTGCTCGCGCACGTCGAGCGCGACGAGCCCAAGCCGACGCAGAAGGCGACTGGCCCGCGCGCGGATCCGCTCCGGGCGCCCGCAGCCGCTGCCCGGCCCGGGCGTGCTCTCCTCCGGCAACGCGATCGGCACCCCGGCGCTGCTGCCTGACGGCTCCATCTCGTCCGAGTCGGTGATGGCCTCGACGCCCGCTGTCGGCGATGCCGCGCAGCCCGGTGCCTGCGCTGGCGCCGGGGAGGACGTCCCGTGACCCGATCCGGTCTTGGCCGCCGAGGCGGCTATTTGATGCTGAGCGGCCAGAAGCGCACCCGATCGGAGGCCGGGCGCATGACGCCGACCTACTACCTCGTGCTCTCCGCGGCGCTGTTCACGATCGGCGCGATCGGCGTGCTGGTCCGGCGCAACGCCATCGTGGTGTTCATGTGCATCGAGCTGATGCTCAACGCGGTGAACCTCACGCTGATCACGTTCTCCCGCATCAACGGCACGCTCGACGGCCAGGTGATCGCGTTCTTCGTCATGGTCGTCGCCGCCGCCGAGGTCGTGGTCGGCCTCGCGATCATCATGTCCATCTTCCGGACCCGGCGGTCGGCCTCGGTCGATGACGCCAACCTCCTGAAGTACTAGGAGCGCGCAGTGATCGTGCCGGACGCCCGCTGCGCATCGGCACCCCTCGGCCTTGCAGCTCGCCCACCTGGCCGCCAGCTACCGCGACGAGCGTGGCGCCTCATGACTCAGTACCCCAGCGACCGGACAAGCGTGGTCGCCTCATGACGACCGCCCATGGGATCCAGTCGGCCGCCTGGCTGCTGGTCGCGTCCCGGCCGCTCTCGGCCGCCGTCCTGCTGCTCGGCGGCAAGCGCGCCGACAAGTGGGGTCACCTGCTCGGCGCCGCTCGTCCCGGTCGTGCTGTTCGTCTACGGCGTGATGCTCTGTTCTTCTCGGTGAAGGCCGAGACGCAGCCGCGAGGTCAGCCTCGACCTACTTCAACTGGATCCCGGTCGGCGGCTTCCAGGTCGACGTCGGCTTCCTGCTCGACCCGCTCTCGACTGGTGTTCGTCTTGCTGATCACCGGCGTCGGCGCGTCTGATCCACATCTACTCCGATCGGCTACATGGCGCAGCGACCGGGCCGGCGCCGGTTCTTCGGGCTGTTCAACCTGTTCATCGCGGCGATGCTGCTGCTGGTGCTCGGCAACAACTACCTGTCGCTCTACGTCGGCTGGGAAGGCGTCGGCCTCGCGTCGTACCTGCTGATCGGCTACTACTCCGACCGCCAACAGCGCCGCCACGGCGGCGAAGAAGGCGTTCATCTTCAACCGGGTCGGCGACGTCGGACTGTCGCATCGCGATCATGATCATGTTCGCCTACTTCGGCACGACGTCGTTCACCGGCGTGTTCGCCAGCATGAACGGTGCCAGCCAGGGCGTCGCGACCGCTCTGGGGCTGCTGCTGCTGCTCGGCGCGTGCGGCAAGTCCGGCCAGTTCCCGCTGCAGGGCTGGCTGCCCGGACGCCATGGAGGGCCCGACGCCGGTGTCGGCCCTCATCCACGCCGCAACCATGGTCACCGCCGGCGTGTACCTGATCGCCCGGTCGGCGCCGATCTACGACCACTCGCAGGCGGCCCGAACGGTCGTGGTCATCGTCGGCGCGATCACCCTGCTCTACGGGTGCATCTGCGGCTGCGCGCAGGACGACCTCAAGCGCGTGCTCGCGTATTCGACGGTCAGCCAGATCGGCTACATGTTCCTGGCCGTCGGCCTCGGGCCGGGTGTCTACGCGATCGGCATCATCCACCTGCTCGGCCACGGCTTCTTCAAGGCCGCGCTGTTCCTCTCCGCCGGCTCGGTCATGCACGCCATGAACGACCGCATCAGACATGCGCCGCTTCGGCGGCCTGGCGCAGGGTCATGCCGATCACCTACGGCGTGTTCGTGTGCGGCTACCTCGCGATCATCGGCTTCCCGCTGGCCACCGGCTTCTGGACCAAGGACAAGATCATCGAGTCCGCCTTGGACAAGGGCGGCACATCGGGCTGGATCCTGGGCATCGTGGCGCTGCTCGGCGCCGGCCTGACCGCGTTCTACATGACGCGCGCGCTGGTGATGACCTTCCACGGCGAGCGGCGCTGGGAGGACGACGTGCATCCGCACGAATCGCCGCGGATCATGACCTGGCCGATGATCGCGCTTGCCGCCCTGGCGCTCGTCGGCGGCTACCTGCTGATCTTCGGCGCCGGCGTCCAGCACTGGCTGACGCCGTCGGTCGGCCCGAGCGGTCGAGGAGGGCGTGCACACCGTGTCTCCCGTCGTGCTCACGCATCCTCACCCTGCTCGTCGTCGCGCTCGGCGCCGCCGGCGCGTGGGTCGCCTTCGGCCGGCGGCCGATCCCGATCGACCCAGCCGGTCGGCGTCTCGCCCGATCACGACTGCCGCGCGCCAGCAAGCTCTACAGCCGAGGCGTTCAACGAGGCGGTTCTCGAACGGCCCGGCCTGTGGCTCGACGCGGGCCCTGGTCTTCTTCGACAACAAGGGAGTCGACGGTGCGGTCAACGGCGTCGCCGCCGGATTCGGCGGCGGCTCCGGCCGATTGCGCCGGATGCAGACCGGATTCGTGCGCAGCTACGCGCTGTCGATGATGGGCGGCGCGGTCGCCGTCATCGCGGTCCTGCTCGCGGTGAGGTTCGGCTGATGCACAACTTCGCGCTCGTCGGGCTGGTGCTCGTGCCGCTGGTCGGCTCGCTGGTCGTCTTCGCGCTGCCGAAGCACGACGCCAAGCTGGCCAAGCAGGTCACGCTGTTCGTTCTCCCTGGCGACCCTCGTCTACACGATCGTCCTCGGCGTGCAATTCGACACCGAAGGGCGCCCGCGGTTCCAGTTCGCAGGGCAGCTGGGTCTGGATCAAGGTCGCTCGGCGTGCACCTCGCCTTCGGCGTCGACGGCATCGCGCTGGTGCTTGTCGTGATGTCGGCGGTGCTGGTGCCGGCCGTCATCCTCGCGTCGTGGAACTCCTTCGACGGCCGGCGCGAGGCCGAGGAGATCGGTACCCCGAAGCGCAGCGTGCGGGCCTACTTCGGCTTGCTGCTGCTGCTCGAGTTCTTCATGGTCGGCGTGTTCACCGCCACCGACGTCTTCCTGTTCTACGTGTTCTTCGAGGCGATGCTGGTGCCGATGTACTTCATCATCGGCAGCTTCGGCGGCCCGCGCCGGCAGTACGCCGCGATGAAGTTCTTCCTGTACTCGCTGGTCGGCGGCCTGCTGATGCTGGCCGCGGTGATCGGCCTGTACGTCACCGCGGGCAAGGGCACGTTCTCGTTCAGCGATCTCATCGGCTCGATCCCCGACAACGCGACGCAGAAGTGGCTGTTCCTCGGCTTCTTCATCGCGTTCGCCATCAAGGCCCCGCTCGTGCCGTTCCACACCTGGCTGCCCGACGCGGGTGCCGAGGCTCCGGCCGGCGGGGCGGCGCTGCTCGTCGGCGTGCTCGACAAGGTCGGCACGTTCGGCTTCCTGCGCTACTGCCTGCCGCTGTTCCCGGACGCGTCGAGGTACTTCGCGCCGACGATCCTGATCCTGTCGGTGATCGGCATCCTCTACGCGGCGTTCCTCGCGATCGGGCAGCGCGACATGAAGCGCCTGGTCGCGTACACCTCGGTGGCGCACTTCGGCTTCATCGGCCTCGGCATCTTCGCGTTCACCACGCAGGGCGGCACGGGCGCCGTGCTCTACATGGTCAACCACGGGTTCTCCACCGGCGTGCTGTTCCTCGTCGTCGGCCTGCTGATCGCCCGCGGCAAGAGCCGCAACGTCGCCGACTACGGCGGCACCGCGAAGGTGACCCCCATGCTGGCCGGTGCTGTTCCTGCTGGCCGGGCTCTCGGCGCTGGCGCTGCCCGGCATGAGCACGTTCGTCAGCGAGTTCCTCGTGCTGGTCGGCACGTTCACGCGGCACAAGGGGCTGGCGATGCTCGCCACCGCCGGCATCATCCTCGCCGCGCTCTACGTGCTGTGGCTCTACCAGCGCACCATGCAGGGCGCGGTCATCGACAAGGTCACGGAAGTTCCGCGACCTCAACGTGCGCGAGGCATTCGCGGTCGGCCCGCTGATCGCGATGATCCTCTTCCTCGGCGTCTACCCGAAGCCGGTGATCGACATCATCAACCCGGCGGTCAGGTTCACGCTGCTGAACGTCCACCAGACCGACCCGGCCCCCGCGTCCGGCACCGCGGTCGGAGGAGCGAAATGACCATCCTGCTGGCCGCCGCCCCGGGCGACACGACACCGCTGCATGCGCCGTCGATCGCCTACCACGCGCTGTGGCCGATCCTGATCGTGCTCGGCGTCGCGTGTGTCGGCGTGCTCGTCGAGGCGTTCGTGCCGCGCGCCGAGCGGTTCGGCGTGCAGGTCGGCCTGACGATCGCGGGCCTGCTCGGCGCGCTGGCCGCCGTGTTCGCGCTGCACTCGACCTCGCTCACCACCGTCGGCGGCGCGCTGGCGATCGACGGCGCGGGCCTGTTCATCCAGGGCTCGATCCTGATCCTGGCCGTCATGTCGGTGCTGCTGATCGCCGAGCGTTCCGTCGAGGGCAGCCCGATCGTGGCGCGAGGCCGCGGTCATCGTCGGTTCCCCGCGCGACCGGCAACTCGCGCAGAGCGACCGCGTGCAGACCGAGGTCTTCCCGCTCGCGCTGTTCGCGGTCGGCGGCATGCTGATCTTCCCGATCGCCAACAACCTGCTGCTCATGTTCGTCGCGCTCGAGGTGCTGTCGCTGCCGCTCTACCTGATGGCCGGCCTGGCCCGTCGCCGCCGGCTGCTCTCGCAGGAAGCCGCGGTCAAGTACTTCCTGCTCGGCGCGTTCGCGTCCGCGTTCTTCCTGTACGGCCTGGCATTGCTCTACGGCTACGCGAACTCCGTCGACCTGCCCGCGATCCTGACGGCGGCACAGACCTCGGGCAAGTCCGACGTGCTGCTCTATCTGGGCCTCGCGATGCTGGTCGTCGGCCTGCTGTTCAAGGCCGGCATCGCGCCGTTCCACAGTTGGACGCCCGACGTGTACCAAGGCTCGCCGACGCGCGGTCACGGCGTTCATGGCGTCGTGCACCAAGATCGCCGCGTTCGGCGCGATCCTGCGCGTGCTCTACGTCGGGTTCTCGTCATCGGCCAGTGGGACTGGCGCCCGATGATGTGGGCCGTGGCGATCGCGTCCATGGCGGTCGGCGCGATCTTCGGGCTGACCCAGACCGACGTGAAGCGCATCCTGGCCTACTCGTCCATCGCCCACGCGGGGTTCATCCTGGTCGGGATCATCGCCCTGTCGAGGGACGGCATTTCGAGCACGCTGTTCTACCTGCTCACCTACGGCTTCTCGACGATGGCCGCGTTCGGCCTGGTCACCCTGGTGCGCGATGCCGACGGCGAGGCGACGCATCTGTCGCAGTGGTCCGGCCTCGCGCGCAAGAGCCCGCTCGTCGCCACGGTGATGACGATCTTGCTCATGTCGATGGCCGGCATCCCGCTGACCGCGGGCTTCATCGGGAAGTTCGCGGTGTTCCGGGCGGCCTATCACGACGCGGCGCCGCTGGTCGTGATCGCGCTGGTCGCATCGGCGGTGGCGGCGTTCTACTACCTGCGCATCGTCGTGTTGATGTACTTCGCCGAGCCTCCGGAGAACGCGCCCACGATCGCCATCCCGTCGCCGGCCACCGCCATCGCGCTCACGCTGGGCACGCTGGTGACGATCGTGCTCGGCGTGTTCCCGCAGCCCGTCCTGGACCTCGCGTCACACGCTGCGAAACTTCGCGGGTGACGCATACGACGATCGGTGTCGAGTTCGCCGACGCCCACCTCGAGGCGTCCGTGCGGTCACGACTGGATGCCGTCGAGTCGATGCTGCGCGTCGTCGGTCCGCTCCGACGACCCGTTCATCGCCGAGGCGGCCCGCTACCTCGTCGATGCCGGCGGCAAGCGGTTCCGTCCGCTGATGACCGTGCTGGCGGCCCACTTCGGTGATGCCTCCGCGCCGCAGGTCGTCCCGGCGGCGGTGGTCGTCGAACTCACCCATCTCGCAACGCTCTACCACGACGACGTCATGGACGAGGCCAGCGTGCGCCGCGGCGCCGAGTCGGCCAACGCCCGCTGGAACAACACCCTCGCCATCCTCACCGGCGACTTCCTGTTCGCCCGCGCCTCCGATCTGCTGGCCGATCTCGGGCCGGCGGCGGTGCGCCTGCAGGCCCGCACGTTCGAGCGACTCGTCAGCGGGCAGATCCGCGAGACGGTTGGCCCCGCCGAGGGCGACGACCCGATCGCGCACTACCTCGGGGTGCTCGCCGAGAAGACGGGCTCCCTGATCGCCACGTCCGCCGAGTTCGGCGCCGGGTTCGCCGGCGTCGATCCGTCCACTGTGGACACGTTGCGGCGCTTCGCCGAGCAGTTCGGCGTTGCGTTCCAGTTGTCGGACGACATCCTGGACATCGCCTCCGACTCGACCGAGTCCGGCAAGACGCCGGGCACCGACCTTCGCGAGGGGGTCCCGACGCTGCCGGTGCTTTATGCCCTGCGCTCGACGGATCCGGCGACGGATCGGCTGCGCGAACTGGTGTCGCACCCGCTGGTCGACGACGACGAGCACGCCGAGGCGCTCACCCTGCTGCGCGCCTCGTCGGCGATGGACGACGCGCGGCGCACCCTGCACAGTTACGCCGACGCCGCCCGCGCAATCCTGGTAGACCTGCCCGACGTTCCGGCCCGGGCCGGGTTCGAGGCGCTGACCGACCGGGTGATCGACCGAACGGGCTGAGCATCGCGTAGAGACGGGAGGCACGACTACGGCTCGCTTTCCAGATCGCCATGCGGCCGGGCGTGATCTCGGCGCCGCGCTGCTGGAGTACTACGGCGCTAGCCACACGATCGCCCTCGGTCTGCCGCGCGGCGGCGTGCCGGTCGCAGCCGAAGTGGCGTCAATTCTCGGCGTTCCACTCGACATATTCGCGGTGCGCAAGCTCGGAGTGCCGAGCTATCCGGAGCTGGCCCTGGGCGCGGTGGCCACCGGCGGCGTGCGCGTGCTCAACGACGACGTGCTGGCCAGCGTGCCCGAGGTCGACCTGGCTCAGATCGATGCGATCACCGAGCGCGAGCTGGACGAGCTTCGCCGTCGCGAGGACGCCTACCGCGGAGATCGTCCGCCACTTGAACTCGCCGGTCGCACGGCGATCCTCATTGACGACGGGATCGCGACGGGAGCGACGATGCACGCCGCCGTCCGAGCTGCGCGAACCCGGGCGCGGGAGGTCATCGTCGCCGCGCCGGTGGCTTCGTGGCAGTCCATCGCTCGACTGGAAGAGGACGCGGACGACGTCGTCGTGGTGCACGTCCCGCGGCCATTTCGTTCGGTCGGCACGCACTACGACGACTTCAGCCAAGTGACCGACGACGAGGTGCGCGCCCTGCTCGGCCGGTGAATCAGATCGCCGCTGTCAGATTGCCGCTGTCGGATTTGCCGCCCCACCCTGTCAGATCGCCGCGATGCCGGCGGGAGCCCGTTCGGCGCGGCTGAATGCGCGCAGTACCGCCGCCTGACCGTGACGGCGCACCGCAAGGCGTGACAGCAGGGCGAGCACCGGTGTCAGCACCGCATCGGGCAATTGCGGCGCCTCGACCGAAATGCTCGCGGCGAGGTCGTCCGAATGCACGGCGATCTCCATCATCCGGGTGATCAGGAAGTCGTCGAGGTGCAGCGACCACGACGCCCAGGGCAGGTAGACGATCCGGTCGGGCGGCTCGTCCGGCAGCATCCGGGCGAGGTCGGCCACTGTCGCCGCGACGTCGGCCGTCAGCGCATCCTGACCGGATGCCGCGAGGTCCTCGCCGGCTCGCCGGATCGAGACGTTCGCCGGCGCGTCGACGTCGGCTCCGAGCCACGCCGCCCGCGCGTAGTGGTCGAGCAACGAGATGGGCGCGGCATCAGCTCGCTCGGCCGACAGCACGATGGGGACGGTGAACATCTGGTTGGCGAGGTGGCCGGCCAGCCCGCTGACGTGGAACCCGCGCAGCGCACTGGGCTCGTCCCAGGCGGCCGCGACTGCCGGATCGCGCAGCAGGCTGAGAGCCGACGCCGCGGCGTCCAGGTAGGCGGTGCGGATCTCGCTCAACCCGCCACCTCGCTCTTCGCGCAAGCGCTCATCGCTGAATTCGCTGCGCTCCTCACTCGCTGGCGCTCGCTACGATGCTCGCTCATCTGGTCAGCCTCCACGGATGGGAATCAGCGCTACGGCAGTGCAGACTACGGCCATGAATGGGCCGTACAACGCGCTCCTGCGGCGACTCGGGCATCGGCGGTGGTTTGCCGCTCTCGGCCCGCGCATCGTGCCGATCGATCGGTGGATCACGGACAAGACCGGCGGGCGGTTCAACCTCGCCGGGCACAACGCGGTGCCCCAGTTGTTGCTGACCACGACGGGGCGCAAGACCGGCCAGGCGCGTACGACACCCCTGCTTTACGCCCGCGCCGGCGAGGACTGGATAGTCACCGCGTCGAACTGGGGGCTGCCGCATCACCCGGCCTGGTCGTCGAACCTGATCGCCAACCCGGCGGCCTGCATCAAGGTCGGCAGCCGCCGGATCGACGTCGACGCGACGCTCGCCGAAGGCGACGAGCGCGATCGCCTCTGGGCGACCGTCATCGCCGTGTGGCCGGCCTATGACACCTACGTCGAGCGCAGTGGCCGCGAGATCAGGGTGTTCCGCCTGGTGCAGCGCTGAACACGCCCGTTAGGACCACGGCGCGAGTTCGGGCGTCGCGTTCAAGGCGTCGGCAGCGAGCGCCGGGCGTCCGATCAGCCAGGCGAGCACCGCCCAGTCCGGCCCGGAGACAAGAACCGCCTCGCCCTCGCTGCCGGCCGAGTCGGCGACGGTCCACTCCGCGCCGCCGAGGTCGGCCGTCGTCGAACCGTCGCGCGCGACCTCGATGCGAACGGGCTTGGCGAGCCGCGGCCCCAACTCCGCCGGGGCGATCAGCTTGCGCAGCAGGTAACCGACGAAGCCCGCGGGCCAGTCGGCGGGCCGGTAGGTGCCGAGCAGATCGACGCGATGGATCTCGACCTCGCGCCACCGGTTGCTGATCCAGGCGTAGGCCGGGCGGTTGTTGTCGCTTGGCAGTTCCCAGCCGTCGGCGTCGGCGACGGCACCGAAGACGCGATCGAGGCGCGCGGCGGATTCGCGGACGTCAGCCATCAACTCGGCGGCGCTGCGGCCAGAGCCGGCCTCGATGTCGGCTGCTCGCCCGGCCGGGCCGTCCGGATAGCGCGCCACGATCTCGCCCCGCAATGCGCCGGCGAGCGTCGCGGCGATCCCGTCGGCGTTGCGCCCGAGGTGGGTGAGTAGATGTCCCCGCGTCCAGCCCGGCAGAGCGGACGGGGCACGCATGTCGGCATCGGCCCATCGCGACGCCTCCAAGCCGGTCAGCAGGTCGGCCGAGGAGGCACGCAGTGCGGCCAGTCGGGCGGCGATGTCTTTCGAACTCATGCCCAGATCATGCCTGGCTGCGCTGGAAGGTCCGAACACCGACCAGCGCACACGCCGCGGCGAGCCCTCCGGTGACGAGGAAGCCCTCCAGAACCTCCGTGGTTGCCAGGCTGCCGTGGAACAGCGATCGGGCGGCGTCCACTGTGTAACGCAGCGGGTCGAGGCGAGCGACGTCGCGCAGCCAGGGCGGCGCCAGAGTCATCGGCAGCAGCAGGCCCGACAACAGCATGACCGGCAGAACCACGAAGTTCATCAGCGGTGCCAGGGCGTCCTCGCTCTGCAGCGTCAGGCCGATTGCGTACGACGCGGCCGAGAACGCGAAGCCGAGCAGCGCGATCAGCACGATCGTCACCAGCGCACCGCCGAGGCTGACCGAGAGCCCGAGCGTTGTCGCGAGCAGGATCATGATCATCGACTGGCCGACAATTGTGACGACGTCACGCAGGCTTCGTCCGAGCAGCAGCGCCGCCCGGCTGATCGGCGTCACCCGCATCCGCTCGATCACGCCGGAGCGCAGTTCCTCGATGATGCCGAAGCCGACCATCGCCGCGCCGTAGAGGCCGAGTTGCACGAGCAGGCCAGGCACCAGCACGACGTAGGCGTTCGTGTCGCCGAAGCCGGACACGTGCGCGATCCGCTTGAGCAGCGGGCCGAACAGGAACAGGAAGAACACCGGCTGGGCCAGGCCGACCACCGTCCAGATCGGATTGCGCAGCGACTGGCCCATCGCGCGCAGGAACACCAGCCAGGTGTCGCGAAGCATCTGCATGATCAGGCCGCCCTTTCCCGCAGGCTGCGTCCGGTCTTGCGCAGGAAGACGTCGTCGAGCGATGGACGGCTGACGCTGGCCGTCGTGACGCTGTGGCCCGACGAGTCGAGCAGCCGTAGCGCGGCGGGCAGGGCCCCGGCGGCGTCGTCGACGTAGGCACGCACCTCGGTGTCGCCGACCGTCAGATCGCGTAGGCCCGGGAGTTCGGTCAAGGCATCGCGCGCCGTCATCGCCGCCGTCGACGACTCGGTGCCGATGACCACGGATTCGCCGGAGATCTCGCGCTTGAGCTCGCTCGGCGTTCCCTCGGCGACGACGAGCCCGTTGTCGACGATCGCCACGCGATCGCAGAGGGCATCAGCCTCGTCGAGATAGTGCGTCGTGACGAAGATGGTGGTGCCGGCGTCGCGCAGTTGTCGCACCTCGTCCCAGAGGTAGGCGCGGCTTTGCGGATCGAGCCCGGTCGTCGGCTCGTCCAGGAAGAGCAGCCGCGGTGAATGGATCAAGCCGATGGCGATGTCGAGTCGTCGTTCCTGTCCGCCGGAGTACGTCTTGATGGCCCGGTCGGCGATCTCGCCGAGCCGCAGTGCGGCGATCGTCTCGTCCGCGCGGGCGCTCGCAGCTGTCCGGTCCAGCCCGTGGAATCGCCCCTGCTGGAACAACTCGCGGCGGGCGGTCATCTCGCGGTCGGTGCTGCCACCCTGAGCGACATAGCCGATGCGCCGGCGTACCTCGCGTGGCTCTTCGGCCAGATCGACGCCGGCGACCTTGGCCCGCCCGGCGGTCGGCGGGATCAGCGTGGCGAGCATGCGCATGGTCGTGGTCTTGCCCGCACCGTTCGGCCCGAGCAGCCCGTAGATCTCGCCGGATTCGACGGCGAGATCAATGCCACGCACCGCCTCGATCTCGTCGCCGTTGCGCGCCCGGCGATACGTCTTGCGCAGTTGGTGTGTCTCGATCACGATGAACTCCCTCAAGTTTGAATAGCTAGCATATTCAAACTTGAGCAAGGTAGTTGTCAAGCTCAATCCTCGATGCCCGCCGAGCCCGCCCATCCCCGCAACGCTGCGTAACCGTCTCGACCGAAGTCCGCCAGCCCGTCGACCATCCACGCAGAAGAGGGGGAGCAGCGTCGGCCGGCGCCGTAGGATTTAGCCCGTGCAGTGGCAAGCGAGCACGTCTTGGTAAGGCCGGCCGATGCCGTGCGAACGGCCATCCTGACCGTCGACGACGATCCCGGGGTATCGCGAGCGGTAGCCCGCGACCTGCGCCGCCGCTACGGCGAGTCGCATCGCATCGTGCGGGCCGAATCCGGCCCGCAGGCCCTTGACGCACTGCGCGAAATGGCCCTGCGCGGCGACGAGGTCGCGGTGATCCTCGCCGACTACCGCATGCCGCAGATGAGCGGCATCGAGTTCCTCGAGCAGGCGATCGACCTCTACCCGGGCGCACGGCGCGTGCTGCTCACCGCATACGCCGACACCGACGCCGCGATCGACGCGATCAACCTCGTCGACCTCGACCACTACCTGCTCAAGCCGTGGGATCCGCCCGAGGAGAAGCTGTACCCGGTCGTCGACTCCCTGCTCGAGGCGTGGCTGGCATCAGATCGCCGCCCGGTGCCGGAGACCAAGGTCATCGGCCACCGCTGGTCGACCCGCTCGTTCGAGGTACGCGAGTTCCTCGCCCGCAACCAGGTTCCCTATCGGTGGTACCTGTCCGACGAGGCCGAGGGCCGGCGGCTGCTCACCGCCGCGAGCGTCGACGACATGCGACTGCCGGTCGTCATCACCGCGGACGGCACAACGTTGGTCGAGCCAACCGATGCCGAAATCGGCGCGCAGGTGGGGCTGGCCACCACGCCCTCGAAGCGGTTCTACGACCTCGCCGTCATCGGCGGCGGCCCGGCCGGACTCGGCGCCGCCGTGTACGGCGCGTCCGAAGGTCTGCGCACCGTGCTCGTCGAGCGCACGGCGACGGGCGGTCAGGCCGGCCAGAGTTCGCGGATCGAGAACTACCTCGGCTTCCCGGACGGCGTCTCGGGCGCGCAGTTGACCGACCGCGCGCGCCGGCAGGCCGCGAAGTTCGGCGCCGAACTGATCACCACGCGCGATGTCGTGGGCCTGGACGTGAACGGATCCGCGCGCACCGTTCGCTTCGCCGACGGCGACGCATTCGACGCGCACACCGTCATCCTCGCCACCGGCGTGTCCTACCGGCAGTTGGCCGCACCCGGCCTCGACGCCCTGATCGGGCGCGGCGTCTTCTACGGATCGGCGCTCACCGAGGCGGCGAGTTGCGCCGAGCAGGACGTCTACATCGTCGGCGGCGCGAACTCCGCCGGGCAGGCCGCGGTCTACCTCGCCCGGGGCGCCCGTTCGGTGACGATCATCGTGCGCGCACCGTCGCTGGAGCGGTCGATGTCGTACTACCTCGTGCAACAACTCGCGGCCGTCCCGAACATCAAGGTCCGCACGTGCACCGAGGTCGTCGACGGCAAGGGCGGCGACCACCTCGAGAGCCTGACCCTGCGCGACAACGTGACCGGCACGACCGAGACGATCGAGGCGCAGTGGCTGTTCGTCTTCATCGGCGCGGCGCCGCGCACCGACTGGCTCGACGGTGTCGTGGTGCGCGACCGGCAAGGGTTCGTGCTGGCCGGGCCGGATCTCGCGGCGAGCGGTCAGCGGCCGGCGGGCTGGACGCTCGACCGCGCTCCGTATCACCTCGAAACCAGCATCCCCGGCGTGTTCGTGGCCGGCGACGCCCGAGCCGAGTCGGCCAAGCGGGTTGCGTCCGCCGTCGGTGAGGGCGCAATGGCCGTCATGCTGGTCCACCGGTACTTGGAGAAGGCATGAGCGAAGGCATGACCGAAGGCATGAGCGAAGGCATGACCGAAGGCGTGACCGAACAACCGCCCGAAGGCCTGCCCTGCAGCGTCGACGAACTCCGCACGCTGTTCCTGTTCGAGAAACTCAACGACGAGCAGTTGGACTGGCTGTGCCGCGAGGGCCGCGTCCAGTACATCGAACCCGGCTATGCCTATCGCGAAGGAGAGCCCGCCACCTGCTTCTACGTGCTGCTCGACGGTGAGGTCGCGCTGTCGCGCCAGGTCGGCGCGGATGACGTCGAGACCAACCGGTCCTCGCAACGGGGCGCGTACTCCGGAGCGTGGAACGCCTTCCTCGGCGATCGGACCTCGCCGGTCTACAACAACTCGATGCGCGTGACCAAGGCGTCGCGGTTCTTCGTGCTCGATGCGCAGGTGTTCGCGCAGATGATGCACGAGTGGTTCCCGATGGCAGTGCACATGCTGGAAGGGGTGTTCTACGGCATCCGGTCCAGCCAGCAGGCGATCAGCCAGCGGGAACGACTGCTCGCACTGGGCTCCCTGTCGGCCGGGCTCACCCATGAGCTGAACAATCCAGCGGCCGCCGCGGTACGGGCCACGTCGTCATTGCGCGAACGGGTCGCCGGTATGCGGCACAAGCTGGCGCTCATCGCGGCCGGTCCGTACGACCGGGCCACGCTCGAGACGCTGGTCCGGCTGCAGGAGGACGCCGTCGAGCACGTCGCGAAGGCGCCGGATCTCAGCCCGGTCGCGGCGTCCGACCGCGAGGACACCATGGCCGACTGGCTCGACGCGCACGGCGTCAGCGGCGGCTGGGACCTTGCGCCGACGTTCGTGCAGGCGGGGCTCGACATCGACTGGCTGGAGCAGGTCGTCAGCACCGTCGACGCGAGCACGTTCGAGGGCGCGGTGCGGTGGCTGAACTACACCGTCGAGACCGAGTTGCTGATGAACGAGATCGAGGACTCGACCACCCGCGTCTCGACCCTCGTGGCGGCGGCCAAGCAGTACTCGCAGATGGATCGCGCCCCGTACCAGGTCGTCGACGTCCACGAGTTGCTCGACAGCACGCTGCTCATGCTCAGCCGCAAGATCGGCGAGGGCATCACCGTCGTCAAGGACTACGACCGCTCGCTGCCCTCGATCTCCGCTTATGCCGCCGAGCTCAATCAGGTATGGACGAACCTGATCGACAACGCCGTCGCCGCAATGGACGGCCACGGGACGCTGACCCTGCGCACCGCCCGAGAGAACGACGATCTGCTCGTCGAGGTCGGCGACACCGGGCCGGGCGTGCCGGAGGAGATCCGCACCCGGATCTTCGAGCCGTTCTTCACGACCAAGCCGGTCGGCGAGGGCACGGGTCTGGGCCTCGACATCTCCTGGCGCATCGTCGTCAACAAGCATCACGGCGACCTGCAGGTCGTGTCCGAACCCGGCGACACGCGCTTTCGCGTCACGCTGCCGCTCGTCGCGGCGGCCCCGGATGCTGGCTGAGCCCGCGGGTCGGCACTTGTCGGTGCGGTAGGACAGGATGCCACCGTGACCGATACGAAGCTCGGCGTCGTCTTCCTGCCGCAATTACCACCGGAACGGCTGCGCGACGTTGCGCAGGCGGCCGACGAGGTCGGGCTCGACGAACTGTGGCTGTGGGAGGACTGCTTCCTCGAAAGCGGCATCGCCTCGGCGTCGGCCGCCCTGGCCTGGACACAGCGCCTGCGCGTCGGCGTCGGGTTATTGCCCGTGCCGCTGCGCAACGTGGCGCTGGCGGCGATGGAACTCGCCACGATGACCCGGCTGTTCCCCGGCCGGTTCGAGGTGGGCGTGGGCCATGGCGTCCAGGACTGGATGGCCCAGGTCGGCGCGCGGGCCGAGTCGCCGATGACGTTGCTGCGTGAGTACGTCACCGCGCTGCGCGCGCTGCTGCAGGGGCAGACCGTGACGGTCGAGGGCCGGTACGTACACCTCGATGGGGTCGCGCTCGACTGGCCACCGGCCGAGCCGCCGCGGGTGCTCACCGGGGCGGTGGGCCCCCGCTCGCTTGCCCTCAGCGGCGAGCTCGCCGACGGCACGATCCTCACCGGCGGCACGACACCGGACCGGGTCCGCGAGATGCGCGCGGTCATCGACGGGGCGCGCACCACGGCGAAGCGGCCGGGCCGGCAGCCGATCGTCGTGTACGTCATCGCGGCCACCGGCGCGGCGGCACCACAGCGCGTCGATGCCGAGTTGCGGAGGTGGTCCCTGGATCCGGCTCAGGAGGTCGGCATCGCGGGCGACGCCGAGGCGATCGCCGCCGCCGTACGCCGCTGGGCCGATGCCGGAGCCGACACCGTGGTCCTGCAGCCGACGGTCGACGAGCCGGACCTCGAGGGTTTCATCAAGATCGTCGCCGAGGACGTGGCCCCGCTCGTGCACACCGCTGCCGGCTAGCCCGCCGACGCAGTTCGGCCCCGCTCGCGACGGCGAGCGGGGTCGAACGATGTGAGCGGGGCCGAATCCGCAATGGGTCAGGCGCTTTCGAACTCCGGCT
This sequence comes from uncultured Actinomycetota bacterium, assembly GCA_963709985.1. Lineage (GTDB taxonomy): Bacteria > Actinomycetota > Actinomycetes > Mycobacteriales > Jatrophihabitantaceae > DASXRA01. The sequence goes on along the minus strand of CAVPYQ010000029.1, from coordinate 26,788 downwards.
CGACGGAGGCCGGCGCCAACCCAGGCGAGCGCCGGCGTCCGACGAGCTCGTACACCGCGATCAGGAAGCCGGCCCCGGCGACGGCCGTCGCGACGATCAGGCCGGGACGGTAGCTGGCCAGCAGTTCGTGCGCGGTGTGCGCATGGTTGCCGCCGTGCGAGGTCATGAGCGCGGTGACCACCGCCAGGATGACCGCCCCGCCGATCTGGAAGGACGTGTTGAGCAGGCCGGAGGCCAGCCCCTGCTCGTGATCGGCCACGCCCGTCGTCCCCTGGATGTTGAGCGAGGGGAAGGCCAGTGCGAAGCCGAGCCCGAGCAGCACGATCGTCGGCAACACCACGGCCGCGTACTGGGACGACTCCCCGGCGCGCAGGAACAGGGCGTAGCCGGCGGTCAGCGACGCGAAGCCGATCGCGATCAGCCGCGGCGTGCCGTACCGGTCGACGAACGGCCCGAGCCGCGTCGCGCCGAGGGCCACCAGCACGCCTGCGGGCAGGAAGCCGAGGCCGGTCTCCAGTGCCGACCAGCCCAGCAAGGTCTGCAGGTACTGGGTGACCAGGAACTGGAATCCGACGTAGGAGCCGAACAGGATGACCGCGCCGAGGTTCGCCCGGATCAGCGTGGGCGAGCGCAGGATGCCCAGCCGCACCAACGGGTGCGCGATCCGCGACTCGATCAGCACGAACGTGGCGAGCAGCGCGGCGGCGCCGACGAACGAGAGCAGCGTCTGCGCCGAACCCCAACCGGCCTGCGGCGCCTCGACGACGGCGTACACGAGCAGGAGCATCGACCCGGTGGCGGTGATCGCTCCGCCCACGTCGTAGCGCTGGCCGTCACGCGCACCGCGCACGTCGCGCGGCACGACCCGCGAACCGGCGATCAGGGCGGCGACGGCGACGGGTGCGGGCAGCAGGAACGTCCAGCGCCAGCCGACCTCGGTGAGCAGGCCGGACAGCACGAGTCCCATCGAGAATCCGCTTGCGCCGCAGGCGGTGTAGAACGCCAGGGCCCGGTTGCGCACCGGTCCCTCCGCGAATGTCGTCGTGATGATCGACAGACCGGCCGGAGCGGTGAATGCGGCGCTCGCGCCCTTGATGAAGCGGGCCGCAATGAGCAGCGAGGGATCGGAGACGAGGCCGCCGAGCAGCGATGCCGCGGCGAACACGCCGAGTGCGATCAGGAAGACCCGGCGCCGCCCGAGCAGGTCGGCCGCGCGCCCGCCGAGCAGAAGCAGCCCGCCGTAGCCGAGGACGTAGCCGCTGACGATCCACTGCAGTGATGAGGGGGATAGATGAAGGCTGTCGCGGATGGACGGCAGTGCGACGCCGACCATCGACACGTCGAGCGCGTCGAGGAACAGCGCGGAGCACAGCACGATGAGGACGCCCCATGAGCGCGCGTCCCAACGTGTGCCGGAATCCGTTGAAGTGGAAGCCGCTGAAGTCATGGCAGGAAAGCTACATGCATGTGCATCTAATGCGCAATCAAATAATGCATGGACACATGATGCGTACGCATGTGGTAAGGTGCCGTCGTGGCGCGGAAGTCCGCCGATCGGGCGGTAGTCGACGAGTGGCGCGAGGTCCTCGCGCGATATGCCGATGTATGGTCCGCACTCGACCGCGAGCTCGGCGAGAACCACGGCCTGAGCGCCAGCGAGTTCGAGGTGCTCGAGCGGCTGAGTGAGGGTCCCGACGACTGCCCCGGCATGCGGGTGCAAGAGCTTGCCGACGCCGTGCACCTGAGCCAGAGCGCGCTGTCGCGGCTCATCGGCCGGCTGGAGAACCACGGCCTGGTCACCCGGGCGATCTGCGTCGAGGATCGGCGCGGCATCTACGTCCACCTGAGCGACGCCGGCATCGCGCGCTACACCGAGGCTCGGCCCACCCACCGGGCGGTCCTCGCGTCGACGTTGTCGTCGGGCTAAGGCCGTTTCAAGTCGGGGATTTCGCCGCGCTCGTAGCGGTCGATGAGTCGCTCGGCCCAGGCCACGAAGGCGTCCACCTCGGCGGCGTGTAGCTCGAACTGCTCGGGAACCGTCCAGGGCCGACCATCCGCCGGGACGTCGGAGACTTCGTAGTTCGACGCCATAGCGCGCAGGTTCTCGACCATCGCCCGGCCCAACTGCGCGCGGTGTCGCAATATCCGCACGGCCTCGTCCTGCGGAAGGTCGGGCAGGAACGTCAGGATCACCGCGAACGGGTCGATCGGATAAGCCGTCTCCCAGGCCATCTGCCGCAGCAGGCGAAAGTACTCCTCCTCGCCGAACCGGGTCACCTGATAGGTCGTCCGGGCGGGCTTCCCGTCGGTCTGCTCGGTGCCGGCGACCTCGAGGAAGCCCTCCTTGGTCAGCTGGTTGAGGGCGTGATAGATCGAGCCGTAGTTGATGTTGGCCCACTGGTCGGCGTTCCAGCTGATCAGCTCGCGGCGCACCTCGTAGCCGTGGACGGGCTGGAACAGCCGGACGCAGCCGAGGACGAGCAGCCGGGTGGACGACACAAGTGCGACGGTAGCGCGCGGCTGCCCGGGCGGCGGTTCTGCCCGCGTTCTGCCCGCGTTCTGCCCGCGTTCTGCCCGCGGGCAGAGGCGCGACTCTACCCACGGGTCGATGTGCCGGAGGCGGCATCGGAACACCATCTGGGTATGAGCAATTCAGACGTGGTGACGATCCGCGACCTACGCAAGACCTACGGCGGACGAGTCGTGGTTGACGGGCTGAACCTCGACGTCGACGAGGGCGAAGTGGTCGGCCTGCTCGGCGCGAACGGCGCCGGGAAGACGACGACCGTCGAGTGCATCCAGGGACTTCGCCGGCCCGACAGCGGCACCTTGCGGGTTCTCGGCTACGACCCGATCCGGCAGGCCGACCAATTGCGGCCGCTGATCGGCAGCCAGCTACAGGACTCGGCGCTGCCCGACCGGCTGCGAGTGGGGGAGGCGGTCGACCTGTTCGCGACGGCGCGGGCGCGCAACACCGGTGAGCTGATCGAGCAGTTCGGGCTGGCCGAGCGGCGCGGCTCGGCGTTCGGGTCACTCAGCGGCGGCGAGCGGCAGCGGCTGTTCCTGGTGCTGGCTCTGCTCAACCGGCCGCGGCTGGTGTTCCTCGACGAGCTGACGCAGGGCCTCGACCCGGCGGCGCGCCGCGATGTGTGGGCGGCGGTCGGCCAGCTGCGCGACGAGGGCACCACGGTCCTGCTCGTCACCCACGAACTCGACGAGGCCGAGGTGCTCTGCGATCGGGTGGTGGTGATGCGGTCCGGACGCGTGCTGGACGAGGGGCCGCCCGCCGATCTGGTCGACCGGCACGCCAAGTGGGCAACCGTCCGCTTCGGCTGGCCGGCGAGTGCGGCGCCCATCCTCGACGGTTTGCGGAGCCTGGACGGCGTGCGCGAGGTCGAGCGCGACGGTGAGCGGGTCAGCGTTCACGGCAACCGGCGCATCATCGCGCACGTCGGCGCCGAGTTGGTCCGGCGGGGATCAGTGCCTGACGACCTGACCGTCGAAGTACCAGACCTGGAAGCCGCCCTGCTCGGACTGCTGGGTGACGAGCGAGCGGAGGTTCTCTCATGAGCAGCACAATTGGACGCCTGGTTCGCGTCGAGCTGAAGCTGATGATCCGCGACCCGCTGGTCCTCACGTTCGTCTTCGTGTTCCCGATCGTCACGATGCTCATCATCGGCGGCTCGTTCGGGACTGATCCGGATCCGGCGTTCTCCGGCATGCGGCCTACGCACTGGTACGTGGCGTCCTACCTGACGGTGGTGATCGCCGCGACCGGCCTGATCATGCTGCCGGTGCACCTCGCGTCCTACCGCGAGCGCGGCGTGCTGCGCCGGTTCATGGCGTCCGGCTTTCCCCGCTGGTCGTTCGCGATCGCCCAACTCGTTGTGGGACTGGTGACGACGGCGGTCGCTTGCGCGCTATTGCTGGCGGTGGCGGCGCCCGTGTACGGAGTGCCGTCCGTGGATGTGCCGTGGCGGGTGGCGGCCGGACTTGCCGTCGGCGCGCTGCTGTTCGTGAGTGGTGGTGTGCTGCTCGGGTCGGTGCTGCCTTCGGCCCGGGCGGCTCAGGCGGTCGGGCTGCTGCTGTTCTTCCCGTCGTTCCTGCTCGGCGCGGGCGGTCCACCGCCGAACGTGATGGGTGCCGCCCTGCGCGACGTGGCCGACGTGCTGCCGCTGACGCTCGTTACGAACTCGGTGCGCGAGCCGTGGCTGGGACTGGGATCGGCCAACGGTTCACTGATCGTGGTTTCCGTGCTCGCGGTGGTGGCCACCGTCGTGGCGGCGCGCCGCACCGTCCTGTGACTGTGACCGTGGCCGGCTCGCAAATGCTCGGACACGCGCGGTGGCCCGGCCGTACCATCCGCTGGATGGCCGGCCCCGCGCGTGTTTCGCGTCCCGCCGAGATCCTGCCCCGGCGGGGCAGGTGGGTGGCGCTCGGCGTCCTCGCGGCCTTCGTCGCGATCGGCGTGGTCCAGCGCACCCAGCCCAGCGTGCCGCTGATCGTGCTCGCCGTCGTGGTCGCGATCGGTGCGAGCGCGCTCGCGCTCGAGGCGGGCTGGCCGCTGCTGCTGGTGTACGCGGTCGTGGCCGGGGCGGGCGTCGCGGTGCTCTGCAACGGCGCGTCGAGCAACTGCGGATGGTTCGCGATCTGCCTGCTGTCCGGATGGTGCGTGCTGGTGTGTGGCTGGCGGGTCGGCCTGGCGTACTGGGCCGGCGCCATCGCGCTGTTCGCGAGTCAAGCCCTCTGGGTCGAGGCGGATCCTGGCTGGATCGCCTGGATGGCCGGGACGACATTCACGGTGCTGGGCTGCCTGCTGATCCGGCACGAACTGGACCTGGTCGCCCGGCTGCGCGCCGCCCAGGCCGGGCTCGCCGACCGGGCGCGCGCCGAGGAGCGCAACCGGATCGCGCGCGAATTGCACGACGTCATCGCGCACACGCTGATCATCTCCCAACTGCACGTCGCGAGCGCCCGCCTGGCGGTGGAGAGCGACCCGGGGGATGCGGCCCGGGCGCTTGCCGAGGCCGAGCGGCTCGGCCGGGAGAGCCTGGCCGAGGTGCGCCGCGCGGTCGGCCTGCTGCGCGAGGACGGGGGTGACGGCCGCGCCGCGCCATTGCCGGGCGCCGCGGATCTGCCGGGGCTGATCGAGCGGTTCCGGTCGGCCGGCGCGGACGTCACGCTCACCGTGGACGGCGACGCCGGCACGCTGCCCGCCACGACCGGACTGGCGACGTACCGGATCCTGCAAGAGGCGCTCACCAACGCGATCAAGCACGCACCCGGCTCGCCGGTCGGCGTCCGCCTCGCGGTGGAGCGGGCGCACGTCGGGCTCACCGTGGACAGCGCCGGATCGCCGGGCCGGGGTAGCGGGCTCGGCCTGCTGAGCATGCAGGAGCGCGCGCGCTCGCTGGGTGGTACGTGCGAGGCGGGGCCGGGCGGGCGGGGCTGGCTGGTGCGCGCCGACCTCCCGTTGGGCGAGCGCGCATGATCCGCGTGCTGCTGGTCGACGACCAGGAACTGGTCCGCACCGGCCTGCGTGGCATCCTGCGCCCGACCTTCGGCTTCGACGTCGTCGGCGAATGCGCGGACGGCAGCGACGTCGGCGCGGTCGTCGAGTCGCTGCACCCGGACGTCGTGCTGATGGACGTGCGCATGCCGGTGGTCGACGGCGTCGAGGCGACTCGCCGCCTGCGCCGCCAACCCGACAGCCCCCCGGTGCTGGTGCTGACGACATTCGACGACGACGAGGTGCTGGCCGGGGCGCTGCGCGCCGGGGCGTCCGGATTCGTGCTCAAGGACCTACCCGCCGAGGATCTGCAACGGGCGGTGCGCGTGGTGGCCGACGGCGGGGCGTGGCTCGATCCGGCGGTCACCGGCCGGGTGCTGCGCGTCTACCGGAGCGCGCCGCGGCACCGCCTGTCGATGGCGCCGAGCCGGGCCGGCCGCGGGCCGGACGTGCTGACGGCGCGCGAACGCGAGGTGCTGGCCCTGATCGGGCGCGGGCTGACGAACGCCGAGATCGCGTCGCGCCTGTTCGTCGGCGAGGGCACCGTCAAGACGCACGTCAACCACATCTTCGCCAAGCTCGACCTGCGCGATCGGGCCGCCGCCGTGGTGTTCGCCTTCGACCACGACGTCGTGTCGCCCGGCCCGTAAAGGCGGTCCGCAACTCAGCCCTTGACGGCGCCCGCGGTGAGGCCGGCCGAGATGCGGCTCTGGAAGATGATGAACAGCACCACGACCGGCAGCGCGGTCAGTGTGGCGGCGGCCATCAGCCCGCTCCAGTCCGCGCCGTGCACGGGGCTGCTCTGGAAGATCAGCAGGTAGATCATCAGCGACTGCTTGTCATTCGTGAGCAGCAGCGTGTTGGCCAGCACGAACTCGTTCCACGCCAGGATCCACGCGTAGACGCCGGTGGCAATGAGGCCCGGACCCACCAGCGGCAGGATGATCTTGTAGAACGTCTGCCAGCGACTGCATCCGTCGACGAGCGCCGCCTCGTCCAGCTCGGGCGGCACGTTCGCGATGAAGGTGCGCAGCGTCCACACGGTGTAGGGCATGGAGAACATCAGGTACGCAATGACGACGCCGAGCAGGGAGTTCTTCAGGTGGACGTCGTCGAGCAGCAACGACATCGGAATCGTCAATGCCAGCAAGGGAATCATCTGCACGATCAGCACGGCGAAGATGAACACCTTGCGGCCGAGGAACCGGAATCGGGCAATCGCCAAAGCGCCGAAGAATCCGATGACGAGGCTCACGACCACCGCCGACAGCGTGATGATCGCGCTGTTGCGCATGTCGTCTATGAAGATCGGGTCGTGCAGCACCTCGCTGAACCCGCGCAGGCTCGGGTGCGTCGGCCAGAACTTCGGGGTGAGCGTCGTGATGTCCGAACTTCGCTTGAACGAGGTGACGATCATCCAGTAGATCGGGAACCCGATGATGACCGACAGCAGCATCGCCAGCGCGTTCCAGGCCCAGGTGGCATAGCGACGTCTTGGGCGGCGCCGGCCGATCACGCCAGGCCGCCGTACTTGCGTTGCGGCCTCCGTCGCCGGCCGGCTCACCGTCGTGGTCATCGCGCGTCACCGATCCGGAACAGTTGCCGGATATAGAAGATCATCACGACCAGCAGGCACAGCATCATCAGGACGCCGATCGCGGCGCCGACGTTGTAATGACTGCTGCCTACACCTTCGGAGTACATGTAGATGCCCAACGTCTGATACCCCGGCTCTGGGTGGCCGTTGCGCATGAACCAGATCTGGTTGAACACGCCGAAGTCCCAGATCACCGACAGCGTCGTGAGAATGACCAGCAATGGCCGCAAGAACGGGAAGGTCACGCTGCGGAACGCCTGCCACGGGCTCGCTCCGTCGACGCGTGCCGCCTCGAGCGTTTCCCGCGGCACCTGGGTGATTCCGGCGTGCAGCGAGATCGCCAGCAACGGGATGGCGCCCCACACCACCACGGCGGTGACAACGGCCAGGCCCTGATGCGGATCGGCGAACCAGTCGTGCCCGCGCATGTGCACGCCCGGCAGCAGATCGAGCAGGTAGTTGACGACGCCGTACTGGTTACTGAACAGCCAGTAGAAGACCTGCGTCGACACGGTGGACGGCACCGCCCAGGCGAACAGCAACACCGCGACGAGAATGATCCGCGCCCATCGAGAGATCCGGCTCAGCAACACGGCGATGCCCATGCCGAGAAGCAGGCTCAGCGCCACGTTCGCCGCGGTGAACACAACCGTACGCAGCAGTACGGTCCAGAACGTCGAGTCGGAAAGGATGTTCGTGAAGTTCCGCAGGCCGACGTACGGCGTCGTGCCCTTGTTGTGGAACAGGGCGAACTTGCCCGACTCCTGCTTCTGCAGCGCCAGGGTCACGATCTTGTACAGCGGCCAGCCGGCAACGGCGAGCAGCACCAGGCAACACGGCACGATCAGCAGGTAGGCCAAGCCATTCGCACGAATGCCCGGCCGGCGGCCCGAAGGGTTGGCCGCCGGCCGAGCCGGTCCGATCTTGACGCGCATCGCGTCTCTAAAGCGATCCGGTGTTCACGTCAGCCGCTCGCGTTCAGTGTCGTCGCGATCTTCGCGTCAGCCGATTTCGCCGCGTCCGCCGGCGAACTCTTCTGCGTGGCGATCGATTCGAGCGCGTTCTGCAGGATGTTGTTGCTCTCGACCGTTGCCCAGTTCGGGGTGTTCGGAACGAACCAGGTGCTCTTGGCGGCCTCACCCGTCGACTGGTTCGCCTGCGCCTGGCCTTCGTACACGGTCAGCAGCGATGTCGTATTCGGGATGGCGAACTTGGCCAGCGCCGTCTGGCTCTGCGTGTCGGTGAAGATCTTGATCCACTCCGCGCCGAGACCGACGTTGGACGACTTCTCCGGTACGGCCAGGTCGGACCCGCCGAGGAAGGACGGCGTGTACTTGCCCGCGGCGGTACCCGGTAGCGGGAACGTACCGAGCTTGGGCGCAAGGGCCGGGTTGCCCGTCTTCTTGTCGATCACCGAGCCGAGTTCCCAGCCATTGCCGAGAATCGCGGCGACATGGCCTTGCGCCATGATCGTGTCCTGGTCGGACTCGTCCTTGGTGGCGCCGCCGACCGAGTACTGCGTCGCGAACTTCTGCCATTGGGTCAGCCCCTGCTGCGCCTGCGGACTCTCCAGTCCGCCCTGCCACTTGCCGCCCTGCTGCGAGGCGATCGTGCCGCCGGCGCCATAGACGAACGACATCGCGGCGTACCAGTTCTTGCCCGGCATGTAGAAGGCCGAGAAGTTCGGGTCGCTCGTGTGCGCCGCCTTCACCTTGTCCAGGTCGGCATAAAGCTCGTCGAGGGTGGTGGGCGCCGCCATCACGCCGGCCTTCTCGAACAGGTCCTTGCGGTAGATCACCACGCGACTGCCTGCGTAGTAGGGGATCGCCTGCAGCTTGCCGTCCGGTGAGGTCCCCGAATCGGCGAGGCCCTGGAGCCACGTGCTCGAGTTCTCGAACTGACCCTTGGCCGAAGTGAGATCGGCGAACGCGCCGCCGGCGATGTAGGACGCCGTCTGCGTATTGCCAAGCTCGACCACATCGGGGATTCCCGAGTTGCCGGCGAATGTCGAGTCGAGCTTGGTCGTGTAGTTCGACCATTGCTGCCACTGGACGTTCACCTTCGCCCCGGTGGCCTGCTCGAAGCGCTGGTTGGCCTGATCGACAACGGCCGGCCAGCCCTTCTGGGCATCGCTTTGCAGCCAGACGCTGATCGTCTTGCCCGCGCCGCTCGTGCTGAGGAGTCCGGCACCCGCCGGGGCGCCGCCGGAGCTCGGCCCTTTCGATCCCGAAGGAGAGCTGGAGCTGCACGCCGATGCAGTCACCGCCATAGCTGCGGCCAGAACTGTTGCCGCCACGATTCTGCGCTTCACGCGAGCCTCCTCATGATTGGTTTAGACCAATCGGGAGATTGGCATAGACAATTTCCGGTGTCAATAGAAAGTTCGCGCAATGCGCGCGTCGTTACCGGACTGAGTCGAGAGCAGCCCGCAGCGTGCGATGCGCGGCCGCCTGCTGCCGTGCGATATCAGGCGGAAGTCCGCCTACCAGATGCAGAATCGCGGCCCGGGCATTCCACTCACACGCGACGAGTGCCGCATGCGCATCATCCGTCGAGCAGCCGGCGATTTCGGTGACGATGCCTGTGGCCCGGCCCCGCAGTTTGGCGTTGGCGGGCACGACATCGACCATCACGTCGCCGTGCACCCGGCCGAGCAGGTTCATCGCCGTTGTCGTCAAGGCATTGAGCGCGATCTTCTGTGCGGTCCCGGCCGACAGCCTGGTCGATCCGCGCAGCACTTCGGCGCCCACCACGACCTCGATCGCGACGGTGGCGAGTCGCGCCAGTGGCGAACCGTTCGTGTTCACGACGGCCACCACGTCCACGTCGAGGGTTCGCGCCGGCGTCGGCGATAGCCAGCGTGTACGGCGTGCTGCCACTGGCCGCCACCGCGACGAGCACATCGCCGGGCACCAGCGCGAGTTCGGCCAGATGCCGCGTCGCCTGCTCGGTGTCGTCCTCGTCCCAGTCGGTTCCCGCTGCGCCGCCGGCGATCCGCGTGACCACGCGCCCATCGGGCAGCCCGAATGTGCCGGGCAGTTCGGCCGCCTCGGTGAGCGCTATCCGCCCGGACGTTCCGGCTCCGACGAAGACCAGGCGGCCGCCGCCGTGCATCCGGTCGGCGATCAGTTCGGCGCCGCGCACGATGTCCGGCGTGGCCGCCCGAACGATCGGCACCACGCGCTGCTCGGCGTCGAGCAGCAAGGAGACGACCTGGTCGGCGGGCAGTTGATCCAGGTGTGGACGGGGCGCTGCGCCGTTGGTCATGGCGTCGGCACCAGTAGCTCAGCGGCCGCAGCGAGCAGGCCCGGCGCGATTCCCCTTGTCCGGACGAGAGGAACGCCGGGCGGCAAGTCCTCGGCCGGCCAGCCGACGTCGACGATCACCGAGTCGTGATGGCGGGCCGCGGCGTCGAGCAACGACTGCTGCCAGGGATGGCGACGGGGATCGCGCACCACGACGACGAGGGAACGCCCCCGCGCGCGCGATTCGATGACATCGGCATGTCATCGGCCCATCCGCGAACGCAATGTCAGTGTTCGCGGCGCGAGCAGCGATCGCCTTGGCAACCGACCACGGCAACTCCCCGGTCGCCACGCCGTTCGGTGTCTGGCATTCGATGACGAACGGGTTGCGCAGGACGGGCAACTCCCCGCGAACCTCGACGCACCGGGCGGCAACATCGGGCATTGCCATTCCTGTGCAGGCAACTGCGGGCGTCGCCAGCGCCGCGGTCCGCGAGGCGGCATCTGCCAGTCGCTCGATCGGCAGGCGTCCTTCGTCGACGGCGCAATCGACCGCCGCCAGGATCGGCTCGATGAGCGCCTCGGCATCCTGCGCACCGGTCTCGATGGCATCCGCACCCGCGATGAGCGACCGCACGAAGCCCTCCGCGATGCCGATAGTGTCGGCAATGGCGCGCATTTCCAGCGCGTCGGTGACGATTGTGCCGGTGAAACCGAGATGTTCGCGCAGCAGTCCCGTCGTGATCGGCCGGCTCACCGTCGCCGGTGACTCGGCATCCAACGCCGGGACGAGCAGATGTCCGGTCATGATCGCCCGGGCCCCCGCGGCGATCCCGGCGCGAAACGGCGCGAGTTCGTCGGCCTCGAGTTCGTCGCGATCCCTCGTGACGGTCGGCAGTTCGTGGTGCGAGTCGGCCGTGGTGGCGCCATGGCCGGGGAAGTGCTTCGGGCACGCGGCGACGCCCGCCGCCTGCACGCCCCGGACGGCCGCGGCGACATGGCGGGCGGCCACGTGCCGGATCGGCGCTGAACGAACGGACGCCGATCACCGGATTTCGTGGATCGAGGTTGACGTCCGCAACCGGGGCGAGGTCGACCGTGACCCCAGCACTCGCCAACCGCCCCCCGATTGCCGCGTACACCGCTTCAGTGGTTGCCGGGTCGTCGAGCGCACCGAGCGCGGCGGCGCCCGGAGCCGAACTGCCCACCCGCGCGTCGAGTCGGGTCACGTCACCGCCCTCCTCGTCCAGCGCCACAACGACATCGCGCCCGGCTGCATCCCGAAGCGCCCGCGTCAGTGCCCCGACTTGCGAGCCGTCGCCGATATTCGAGCCGAACAGAACGACGCCGCCGAGGCCGTCGGCCAGAGCCTGAGCGAGCCACAACGGCGGCACCGGCCCGGGGAAACCGGCCAGCAGGCAGCCGAGTGCGAGCCGTCGGATATCGGACAACGCCGCGCTCCGCTCCTCAAATGGACTAGACAAATTTGCATCGTTCAGGTTTGGCCCGGCAGTGTCAATGGTGTAGACATTTTGCATCCAGGCAATGCCGCGGTGCGGCAAGGAGCACGTCGGAGGGAGCATCCGTGACCGCCGCAGCGAGCTCGATGGAACCACGCGAGCCTAAGTACTACACCGTCAAGCGGCATCTGCTCGATCTGATCGAGGCACTCGAACCTGGCGCGCCCGTGCCCACCGAGCGCGAACTCACCGTCGAACTGAGCACGTCGCGCACCACCGTGCGCCAGGCCCTCGGCGAACTCGTCGGTGAAGGCCGGCTCATCCGCCGGCAAGGCTCCGGCACCTTCGTCGCCGAGCCGAAGATGACCTGGCCGCTGCAGATGACGAGCTTCACCGAGCAGGCGGCGGCCAACGGCTTCGTCGCCTCGGCGCGGCTGCTGGCGGCGGAGCGGATCCGGGCAACGGGCGAGACGGCCGGCCGGCTGGGCCTTCCCGCCGGGTCGTTCGTCTACCGCTTCGAGCGCTTGCGGCTGGCCGACGACATCCCGATGGCGGTCGAGACGTCACACCTGAGCGTCTCCGCATTTCCCGGACTGATCAAGCACGTGCGGCGAGCGTCGTCGCTGTATCGAGTTCTGGCTGATGTGTATGGCGTTTCGCCGGTCACCGCTGAGGAATCCATCGAGACCGCGGCGGCAGCGCCCCGGGAGGCCGCCCTGCTCGGCACCGACACCGGCGCGCCGATGTTGGTGCTGGGCCGGCACAGCTTCCAGGCCGACGGCACGCCGGTCGAGTGGGTACGCAGTTGGTACCGCGGTGACCGTTACCGGTTCGTCGCGCAGTTGACGACGATCTGAGCGCAGGCGGCTCAGGCCGCGGCGGCCTCGGCGGCGCGAAACAGCGCCGACGCCCGTCGCTGCGTGCGCACCCCGTCGACAGTCAGCACGACGAGCGCGATCCACACCAGCCCGAACCCGGCCCACCGCGCCGGCGTCATGGCCTCGTGATCGATACCGACGCCCACGGCGAACTGCAGCACCGGCGCGAGGTACTGCAAGAGGCCGATCACCGTGAGCGGCAGACGGCGCGCGGCCGCGGCGAAGAAGAGCAGCGGGACCGCGGTGACCACGCCGGTCAACGCGAGCAGTGCCGAATTTCCCGCGCTGACATGGGCAAACGCCAATGTGCCCTGTAGCTCGATCACGACGAGGACGGCCAGGGCGGGCAGGGCGAGAAAGCCCGTCTCGACCGCGACCGACTCGAGTGCGCCCACGGACGCACGTTTCTTGAAGTAGCCGTAGAGCCCGAAGGACGTCGCGAGCACGAGCGCGATCCACGGCAGCCGCCCGTAGTTGGCGGTAAGCACGACGATTGCCAGCGACGCGATGCCGACGGCAACCCACTGCGCGCGGCGCAGCCGTTCGTGCAGGAGGACAACGCCGAGCAGGATGGTGAACAGTGGATTGATGAAGTAGCCAAGGCTCGTCTCGACGACGTGCCCGCTGTTAACGCCCCAGATGTAGGTGCCCCAGTTGGCCGTTATGACGACGGCTGCGCAGCCGAGCAGCGTCCGTTTGCGCCGGTCCACGACGATCGCGCGAACCGCCGCCCACCCGTGGGTGCGCCAGAGCAGGATTGCCACGAAGCCCAGCGACCACAGGATCCGGTGCGCGAGGATCTCCAGTGCGCTGGCCGGTTCCAGCAATGGCCAGTAGAGCGGGAACAGGCCCCAGAGCAGGTACGCAGTGATCCCGAATCCGAGACCGCGCCGCTGCTCGGCCGCAGAGTCCACCCGGCCATGGTCGCAGCAGGCGGGGCCCTGCCCCATGGCCACTTCGCAACCAGTGGCGGGCCGTCACGAGCAACGCCCCGCCTGTCCAGGATGTCAGTAGTCGGCGAGCAGCTTGAGCAGCACGATCAGGTCGTTGTTGTGCAGCGGCTCGACCAGCGAGTTGGTCAGATCGAGGTAGGAACGCACGGGGTTCAGGTACCACTGGCCACCCGACGACGAGACGTCGATACCGATATTGGGAATGCCCTGGGCGAGACGGGTCAATGCGGCCGTTTGTTCGGCGGTGAGCGGCTTGTCGCGCAGCGGGCCATTATTGAGCTGCTTGGCGATCTCGTCGGCGCAGAACTTCTGGAAGTCGCCGTCAGCGGTGACCTCCAGGCAATTGCCGTTCACGACGACCTTCGCCTCGTGGTCAGGCACATCGACGGTGATGCTCTTGAGCGACACCCGTACCCCGTCGCTGATGTTCTTCTTGTTCAGCTGGAGATCTTTGATCGTGAACTGGGCATCCGACAGGTCGGACCTGTTCTTCAGGATCAGCCCGCCGTAGTCATGAACGACAGCAAGCTCGTCCGGTGAGGCCAGTTCGATCAGGCGCTTGGGGTCGTTCTTCGAGATCGCTTCGATCGCCTGTTTCACTGCGTCTTCGGGTGACGCCGCCCCGTTCGGCGCGACGTAGTCACCGGGTCCGGGCGTTCCCGCATCGGCATCACGAGCGGCCGCGTCGGCGATTGTGTAGAAGACGCTGGGATACCACTTGTTCTTGACCTTCTCGGCCGCGATACGAACCGGCTCACCGTTCTCGCGAGCGATGTCGGCGATGTCAATCGACTGGTTCGACTTGGAGTTGCTCGGCAGGCCGTTCGGAAAGACGACGTTGACGTATTCGTCGGTGAACGGAACCTTGCTCAAGTCGGCATTGACCGTGACCGTGCCCCCGGTGAGCTTCACGATCTTCACGTGATCGTTGATGGTCTCGTCGGTCTTGTCGTAGGTGATGTTCTTGGCGGTGACGTCCAAGCCGGCCAGATGTCCCGCGTCCGCGGTGGCCTTGAGGACGTGCAGTCGCTTGGCCTGGCTGATCGACTCCTTGACCGGATCGAGCAGGCTCGAACGTTCCCCTGGGGCCAGGTGGTCGAGGATGCCGAGGATGTCGGACTTGTTGAGGTCGGAGACGAGCGATGAGACGGCTTCCTGCGCGGACGCCGCGCCCTTGTATCCGGACTGGGTGTCGGACACGGCCAGGTAGGTGGCCGTTGCGCCACCGATCAGCGCCACCGCGGCGACGGTAGCCACGAGCGGCGCGCGGCCGCGTCGCCGTGTCTTGGTCGGTGGCAGCGGCGGCCCGAGCTGTTCCCAGCCGGGCTGTCCCGCCTGAGGTGGCTGATTCCAGTTGCCTTGTCCCGGTGCCGGTTGCGCCCAGGGGTTCTGCGGTGGCGGCGACGGCTGCGACCACCCGCCCGGTTGCGGCGCCCACTGTCCCGTCGGCTGCTCCCACGGCCCCTGGGCCGGTTGGGCTGGTTGGGTCGGTGGCGATGGCCACTGCGGGGGTGCGGCCTGTCCGGGTGGCGGCGTCCACTGCTGGGGTGCGGTCTGTCCGGGTGGCGGCGTCCACTGCTGGGGTGCGGTCTGCGTCCAGTCGCCAGCCGGCACGGCCGGTACGGCCGGCGACGGCCCTTCTACGGCCGGCGGCTGCTCCGGTGCGACGGACGTTTGCTCCGGTTCGGCCGGCGACTCCACTGGTGCCGCGGAGGTTTGCTCTGGCGCTGCTGGTGGCTGCTCGGGAGCGGCCCATGGCGCGCGCGGCTCATCTGAAGCCGCGCCCTCTCTGGGATCGCTTGGCGATTCCGGGGGCTGCGTCATGATCGACTCCTCTGCGCGCTGGGCGGTCGGTTGTAGGAGATCAAAGTGATCACGGCTGCGAGGACGACGGCGGCATCTCCGGCGACGGTGACGAGCGGCCCGAGGGTGACGACGCTGACTCCGCTCTCGTCATGGCGAATCAGCACCGCGCAACCCACCGCGGCCGACCACCCGGCAGTGACGAGCGCGAGCGTTGCCGCGGTGCGGTGCCAGGTCACGACGACGGTCAAGACGATCGCCGCACAGCACAGGCCGAGCAGGGGCCACACCCGAATGGCAACTTCGGTCGGCCCATGGAAACCCACCAGTCGCCCGAGCAGGCCGAACGAGGCATAGCTGTTGCGTTGCACCTCGCCCGATCGCAACCACGGGAGGAATGTGCCGAGTACGACGGCGACCAGACCGGCAGCACCCAGTGCGTACGCAAAGGCACGTGGCGACACGGTCGTGCGCTCGGACGTCATCGTCAGCATCCTGTCAGTTGGGAGACACCTGTCTGCCACTGTCTGCCTGTGGACGGTCGATGGTTACCGATCAAGCGAATCGACGCAACGACCATTCGACGAGAAACTTGCCCTTGATCCGACTTGATCACGAATCTCAGCCTAAGCCTCTGCGCCGGATTCCGTCGGGCTCGTCCCGGCGGCATGCACAGTTCGATGCGTTACGTCATGCGCTGTCCGACAAGACGTCGTGCGCTATCGGGCAAGACCTCGCACGTCGCCGGGGCTCGGCCGGTTTCGCCGGACGTCGATCTCCATCCAGGTGGCCGGTACGCGCAATGGTTCGAAACCGATTCGCTCGTACACGCCGTGCGCGTCGCGCGTGGTCAGGACCAGCCGCGGCACTCCCTGCGCGGACAAGTGATCGACCACGGCACGCATCAGCCAGGTGCCGATTCCCTTGCCGCGCCAGGCATCGTCCACCACCACGTCACCGATCCACGCGAATGAGGCAAGGTCGGTCGTGACGCGGGCGAGTGCGATCTGGGCGCCGTCCGGCGCATAGACCCCGTACGGACGCGAGTGCTCGATCGACCGCTCGATGGTGGCCCGATCGCGTTCGTTGGCCCAGTAGGACGCGGCCAGCCACGCGCAGATCCGATCGATGTCCAGGAGCGCCGGATCGTCACTGATCGTCAGCCCGTCGTCACGGGTGAGCGTGTACGTCATGTCGGCATCGTGCCCGACTGGTTCAGTCCGGATCGCGGGCCACTTCCGACTCGGTGGCCGTCGCCTGCAGCGCGATTCGCGTCAGGCGACGTTCCAGGTGTCGCTGCCGTAGAGCAGTTTCTGCAGTGCGGGCGCGTCGCCCGGCGCCTGCGTCTTCGCCTGCTCGAGTTGTCCGGCCATCATCGCGTCGTACGTGGGGCGCTGTACTGATCGGAACACACCCATCGGGGCGTACCGGCTGTCGACCGAGGCGAGCCGGGACAGCGCGAACGCGTAGGCCGGATCGGCAGCATGCGCGTCGTGCACTACGACTCGTGGGTCGTCCTCGGCAACGCCCTCGTCGATGGCCAGCGCACCGGCGCCGGAGCGTACGACGGCCTTCGATCCGTCCGCGCCGAAGCGCAGCGGCTGGCCGTGCTCCATGCGAATGGCCCAGTCGTCGCGGGTATCGGCGTCCTTCACCGCGTCGAATGCGCCGTCGTTGAAGATGTTGCAGTTCTGGTAGATCTCGACGAGCGCGGTGCCCTCGTGATCGGCAGCGGCGCGCAGCACCGAGGTGAGGTGCTTGCGGTCGGAGTCGAGCGTGCGCGCGACGAACGTCGCCTCGGCCCCGAGCGCCAGCGACACCGGGTTGAACGGAGTGTCCAGCGATCCGAACGGCGTCGACTTGGTGATCTTGCCGAGCTCGGACGTGGGGGAGTACTGGCCCTTGGTCAGCCCGTAGATCCGGTTGTTGAACAGCAAGATCTTGAGATTGACGTTGCGGCGCAGGGCATGGATCAGGTGGTTGCCGCCGATCGAGAGCGCATCGCCGTCGCCGGTGACGACCCAGACGGACAGATCCGGCCGCGACGCCGAAAGGCCCGTCGCGATCGCCGGCGCACGGCCGTGGATCGAGTGCATGCCGTAGGTGTTCATGTAGTACGGGAACCGCGATGAGCAACCGATCCCGGAGACGAACACGATGTGCTCACGCGGGATGCCAAGCTCGGGCATGAAGCCCTGCACGGCGGCGAGAATGGCGTAGTCGCCGCAGCCCGGGCACCAGCGGACCTCTTGGTCGGTCTTGAAGTCCTTCGGTTTCAGACTGAGATCAGACACTGCTGATCACTCCTTGCAGCATGTCGGAAAGCTCGGCGGCCCGGAACGGCATGCCTCGCACCTGCGTATAGCTGATCGCGTCGACGAGGAACTTGGCCCGGACCAGTTGAGCTAATTGTCCCAAGTTCATCTCGGGGATGACGACCTTGTCGTAGCGGGCCAGCACATCACCGAGGTTGGACGGGAACGGGTTGAGGTGGCGCAGATGTGCTTGTGCGACTGGGTATCCCGCGCGGCGGACCTGCCGAACGGCCGCGCCGATCGGGCCGTAGGTGGATCCCCAGCCCAGCGCGAGCACGCGGGCGTCACCGTCCGGGTCGTCGACCTCGAGCGCCGGGATCGTGCGGGCGACGCCGTCGACCTTTGCCTGCCGGGTGCGCACCATGAAGTCGTGGTTGTCGGGGTCGTAGCTGATGTTGCCGGTCTTGTCGGCCTTCTCGATTCCGCCGACGCGGTGTTCCAGACCGGGTGTGCCGGGTACCGCCCAAGGCCGGGCGAGCGTCTCGGGATCACGCAGGTACGGCAGGAACGCACCGTCCGGCCCGTTGGGCGCAGTGGCGAACTCGACGCGCAGGTCGGGCAGTTCCTCGACGATGGGCACCTGCCACGGCTCGGAGCCATTGGCCAGGTAGCCGTCGGAGAGGAAGAACACCGGTGTGCGATAGGTCAAAGCGATGCGCACCGCCTCGATGATCGCGTCGAAGCAATCACCCGGCGACTGCGGAGCGACGATCGGAACCGGCGCCTCGCCGTTGCGTCCGTACATTGCCTGCAGCAGGTCGGATTGCTCGGTCTTGGTCGGCAGGCCGGTGGACGGCCCGCCGCGCTGGATGTCGCAGATGACCAGCGGGATCTCCAGCGACACCGCGAGCCCGATCGCCTCGCCCTTGAGCGCGATGCCGGGGCCCGAAGACGTCGTAACCGCGAGCGATCCACCGAACGATGCCCCGATGGCCGCGCCGATGCCCGCGATCTCGTCCTCGGCCTGGAACGTCCGCACACCGAAGCGCTTGTGCTTGGACAGCTCGTGCAGGATGTCCGATGCGGGCGTGATCGGGTAGGCGCCCAGGAACAACGGCAGTTCGGCCCGCTGCGCGGCGGCGATCAATCCGTAGGCGAGGGCAGCGTTGCCGCTGATGTTGCGGTAGGTACCCGTCGCCATCGGTGCGGGCTTGACCTCGTAGGTGACCGCGAACGCCTCGGTCGTCTCGCCGTAGTTCCAACCCGCCTTGAACGCGGTGACGTTGGCCTCGGCGATCGTTGGCTTGTTCGCGAACTTCTGCCGCAGGAACGCCAGCGTGCCCTCGACCGGACGCGAGTACATCCACGACAGCAGCCCGAGCGCGAACATGTTCTTGCTGCGCCCCGCGTCCTTGCGCGACAGCTCGGTATCGGCAAGCGCATCAAGGGTGAGCTGGGTCAGGTCGACGCTGTGCACGATGAACCGATCAAGGGTGCCGTCGTCGATCGGGTTGGCCTTCCAGCCGACCCGGGCCAGCGCGCGGTCGGTGAAGTCATGGGTGTCGACGATGATCGTTCCGCCCGCCGGCAGATCGGCCAGATTCGCCTTCAGTGCCGCCGGGTTCATCGCCACCAGTACGTCGGGACGGTCGCCCGGCGTCAGAATGTCATGATCAGCGAAGTGCAGCTGAAAGGACGAGACGCCGGGCAGTGTGCCCGCTGGCGCTCGAATCTCAGCCGGAAAGTTCGGCAGCGTCGACAGGTCGTTGCCGAATGTGGCCGTCTCCTGCGTGAACCGATCGCCGGTCAGCTGCATGCCATCGCCGGAATCGCCCGCTATCCGGATGACGACACGATCTAGCTGCTTGACGTTCTTGGACATCGGAGTGTCCGCCTCCATGGCGTTTCAGAGCTCTGGGGAGCTCGCATATCGGCGTCGGCCTAGAGATGCCGACACGCGCATCGCGCCATCCAGTGCGGATGGATCCGGGCGGCGAGAGCCGGCGCCGGTAATCCGCGTCGTCGTCCATAGCCTCGCTATGGCCTCCTTGACTGGTTAGCACGGTGTGGCCTTGACTGGCCATCCTGCGCCTCCAGCTCAGCGACGGCGTCGCTGTTGGCGCAACCTCAGGCCACGTCTGTTCATGGTACGGACGATGTGCCCGGATCTGCTCGTGGCATGCCTCACGACGTGCGGCGGTCTCGATTGTGGATAACTTCCAACGCCCCGGCGCAGAACTGCCTAGCGTGATCGCAATGAAAGGAACGATTCGGGTGGACGCCGCAGAGTTGCGCCACCTCGGCCACGATCTCGTCACGCTCGCCGACCAACTGAACGCCGATGCCGAAGCACTCGGCGACGGCGTCACTGACCCCTGTCTGGCCATGGCGCTCAAGGACGTTCAGCACGACTGGTCGAAGAAGCGCAAAGTCATCACCGGCTACCTGACGAACGCCGGCCAGGCCGCCCAGAATGCCGCCGACGCCTATCGGCAGACCGATCACGCCATCGTCTGCGCCGCCACCCCCGGCAGTCCGCGATGATCCGGCTCCATCCCCGTCTCGATCTCCCCGCCATCGGGTACGCCGCCGCGTGCGCATGCACTGAGGTCGAGCGTCCGCCGGGCACGTCCGAGCAATTGCGCGCCCGGGCGCGATCTCTGTCGCGAACGGCGCAGGCGGTCCGCGATGCGATGGCGCGGTTGCGAGCGATTGCCGACGATCATTCGAGTTGGACGGGTGATGCGGCCGAGGCCTTTCATGCGGCGATCCGCGAGCCGGCCAAGTCGCACATCAACAAGGTGCCCGAACGCTACGACGGGTACGCGCGCCAGTTGATCAGCTACGCGGGAGCGCTCGACGACGCGCAGGCGAGGTACGACACCGCCCTCGCGCGCGTCCAGGCTGCCGTGAGCTCCTACCGATCGGCCGACGCGTCCGGTCATCACGCGCCGCACGTCACCGACTGCGCCGAGCAGGAATGCCTCGCCGCCGCACGCCAGTTCCAGAGCACGTACAACGACTGGGTCGATGCAGCCAATCGGTGCATCCGCGGATTGAAGAACATCGACACCCGCGACAAGTTGCACAATCCGCACGGCGTTCACGCCGCCGTCGACAGCGTCTCGCAGATGATGAACGAACTCGGCGGCCTGTCCGCCATTCTGGCGCTGGTCTCGCTCGCGCTGTGCCCGGAACTAGCCGTCGTCTTCTTCGCGATCTCGACCGCAGCCACCGCCGTGAAGCTCGCAGCCGACACCGGCCGCGAGCTATTCAACGGTGAGCACGTCGGGTGGCGCACCTTCGCTTTCGACGCGCTCGGCTCGATCCCGGTCGCCGGTCCGGCGAAAGGTGCGGCCGCCGCCGCGAAGGAGGCGAGAGCGGCCAAGGGCCTGGCCGGCGTCGCCAACCGAGTCGGCAGCGGGGCCAGGGCGTTCGGCAAACAGCTCGGGCGCGAGTATCACGCCGCGCTCTACAGCGAGCCGGCTGAGGCACTTCGCGAGCTCGCCGAGAACGGCCGCCGGCTCGCGCCTCCGTCGTGGGCACGAACCGGCGCGACGATGACCGACACCAGCAAGCAGGACCTGCTCGGCTATCCCGCGTCCTACGCCGACGACGCGTGGACCAACCACCGGCACGGCTGGGCGCAGGCGCTCGGATGGAGCGCGTTCCGGGTCACGTGGGCGCCGATCGGCGAGGTCGTGCCGTCCGGGGCGTCCGACGCTGCCCGGAAATCCTTTGTGCCATTGGGCAATCTGCCGCGGGTTCTGCACGAGCTGGGCGCGCAATGACTGCAATCGCCTTCGATCCCGGTCCCGAGGCGGTCGGTCTCGCCTTCGACCTGCCAGACGGTTGGATCTGCCTTGATCTTCAGGCGCCCGAACTACCCGCAAGGGTCGACCAGCTGCTGCACGTCGTGCTCGAGGGCATCGTGTCGAACACGCCTGCTGCCCAGCAGTGCGTTCGTGATCTCGTGGCCCGACTGGTCGCCGACGGCGCCGACTGCCTGCTCGATGTGTCCGGCTGTCGACGGTATGGATGTCGCGATCACCGGCGGCGTCTTCGTGTGCGCGCCGCTGCGGGTGTCCGGTACCGACCTCTACCGCACGCTCGACGACCGTGGTGACGCGGTCGCGCTCGGCGAGATCGACGGCGTACCCATCGTCTCGCTGGTGCGCCCGTCGGCCGCGTCCGCGCCCGGGCAGATCTCGAGCGTGCAGGTCGTCTACTTGATCTGCGGCGGTGGTGCGACGGTCGTGCTCAGCTTCGCGGCAGCCGATCATTTCGACCCGAGGCGGGTTGTCGACGAGGTTGCGCGGCTGGTGTCAGGTGCCCGCGTCGTCCGGTAGTCGACGGGATGCCGGATTTCAACTGTGGTCACGTCAGGTCAGTCCGCTTGTTGCCCGCTAGGACACCTTCCGGGTGTCGTTCAGAGGCCGTTAACGTTTGCGATCGGTCCGCCGATGGACCTTGCCGACCGCCGTTCCTCGCTAGCACGGCGGTACGGACGAGTCGGCCGGGCTGCGGTGGCGTGAAGGTCAACACGACAACGTCGTCGTATCGGATGGTCGTCTGGAATGCGCTGGACAGGGCGACTGTCTGGATCGTTACAGATTGATCATCGAATTAGCGCACCGACCGTGAGAGGACGACGGCGATTGGGTAAGAGAGGGTCGCTGGCGAAGGTGGGTGTGCCATCCGCTCACGGGGCGGGCACTTTGCGGAGGAGTTGACATGATGCAGGGCGACGTGGTTTTGCCTGCGTTCGAAATGGATTGCCGTGACTGGCTCGTCGTTACCCCGGACGAGGCGGGTATCCCCGAGGAGGTCGGCGGCGCACCCTTGCTGGCTGTGCTCAGCACGGCAGTCATTGGTACCAGCGATATTTCTTCAGCAAGTGCCGTTCTCACGGTCGGTCTGCTCGACGACGACGCGCCACCCGCGGTGCCTCCCGTCCGCGGGTGCGTCGCCGCCGAGGTGATCGAACCTGAGGCGGACGAGCGATCTGTGCGCTACCTTGCTCCGTCTCCGGACGGCAGGCTTGCCCTGCTTGCTGAGTTCAACCTCGATGGTGACGGCGGCTGGGAAGTCCGGCGGCGGATCGAGGCTCTGATGTCGTCATTCCGCTGGACCGCCTGACGGTTCTCTATAGGACCTATAGGCATAGCCAGGAAACCGATTATCGGGCATACTTCATCCCGTGGTTCTGACCGAGCATGGACGCCCCGCGCCAGGCGGGCTGTTGGACGTGTTCTGGACAGGTAGGCGGGCCGACGACTTCGACGAAGGATGTCAGGTCGGGTAGATCGCTGGATCGACGCATTGCGTCCGGTCACGTCAGCGCGGCGGGCTCATCGACGGCCCGCGCTAGAGCCGCTGATCAAAGGTCTGTTCGCCCGGCCCATCCTGGAGTTTGCCCGCATGAACGCACTTCCCCGTACTGACATCTGATCCGCCACGCTCGCGGCGCACCGGCGCGGACCCGCTCACCGTCGTCGAACTCGTCGAGTTCACCCGCTTCATCGCCGACGAGGTCCGCGCCGGTCGGTATCCGTTCGTCGAGTTCGACGACCAGAGCCGGTGGCACCGGCGCATCTATCGCGATCAGCGAGTCGATGTCTGGCTCATCAGCTGGTTGCCCGAGCAAGGCACGCAACTACACGATCATGGCGGCTCGGCCGGCTCGTTCACGGTGATCTCCGGTCAGCTCGCCGAAGCCGTGTACGTCCGAACGGGACGTGACGCCGGCCAGTTGCGCGAACGCAGCCACGCCGCCGGCCGCAGCATCGGATTTGACCACCGTTACGTGCACGACGTGCGCAACTTGTCCACTTCGCCCGCGGTGAGCGTGCACGCCTACTCGGCCCCGTTGACGTCGATGACGTTCTACGACGTGGATCGTGGCGAGTTGGCGAAGCTGGCGACCTTGATCACCGACGACCCGGAGCCTGCGATCAGGCCCGGCGGGCGATCATGAGCGCTCGGTTCGCATCGGTCGAGGAGTTGCTCGCCGACGCCCGCTCGCGCCTGTCCCGGTTGAGCCCGCGGCAGGCTGCCGCTGACATCGACGCCGGTGCCCGACTCGTCGACATTCGACCGTCCTGGCAGCGCCGCGCGGAGGGTGAGATTCCCGGTGCGCTGATCATCGAGCGGAACCATCTCGAGTGGCGCCTGCATCCTCGATCGGACTCCCGACTGCCGGTCGCCGTGGAGGGGCGGCGCTGGATCGTCGTGTGCTCGGAGGGCTATACCTCCTCGCTAGCCGCCGACGCGCTGGTCTCGCTGGGCATCGCGGCCACGGACATCGTCGGCGGCTACGCGGCCTGGCGCGCGGACGGGTTGCCGACGAGGGCCGGCGAGACGCCGATTGAACAGGTTGTGGCTGGCTGATCACCGGCTGCTACTGGCCAGGTGGCGTGACTTGGCGTCCGTCGACACCTCTTGTTTGGGACGACCTGTGCGCCGCCCACCGCGGGAACGCTAGGCGCACATTCGTTCGTTGGATCGAACGTGCACAGCGCAACTAATGGACTCAAGACAGCGGTGCTCCTCGGAGCACTGTCAGCACTGCTCATCATCGGTGGCCAGGCAATCTTCGGACCGCGCGGATTGGTCATCGGGCTCGCTCTCGCCGTCGCGATGAACGGCTTCACCTACTTCTTCTCCGACCGCATCGCGCTTCGCTCGCATGGCGGCCCGCCCGGTCAGCGAGGCCGAGCAGCCGGCCATGTACTCGATCGTGCGCGAACTGGCGACCTCGGCGCACCAGCCGATGCCGCGGCTCTACATCTCTCCGGCGGTACAGCCGAACGCGTTCGCGACCGGGCGCAATCCGCGCCATGCCGCAGTCTGCTGCACCGAAGGGATCATGCAGATCCTCGACCGTCGCGAACTGCGCGCCGTTCTCGGCCACGAACTCAGTCACGTCTACAACCGCGACATCCTCATCTCGTCGGTGGCCGGCACGCTGGCCGCGGCCATCACCTACCTCGCCCAGTTCGCCTTCTTCTTCGGCGGGGGCGGCGACCGTGACCGCAATCCGTTCGCCGAGTTGGCGATGCTCATCGTCGGGCCGCTCGCGGCCGGGCTGATCCAGATGGCCATCAGCCGCTCGCGCGAGTATCAGGCCGACCAGTCCGGGGCCAAGCTGTCGAACGACCCGCTGGCTCTGGCGAGCGCACTGCGCAAGTTGCAGGCCGGTACGCAGGCAGCGCCGCTGCCGCAGGCGCCGTCGCTCGTCACGACGAGCCACCTGATGATCGCCAACCCGTTCCGCGGCCAGGGCATGGCGAGCCTGTTCGCGACGCATCCGCCGATGGACAAGCGCATCGCCCGGCTCGAGGCCATGGCCCAGGGCGATCCCCGGTACTGGTCATAAGCCCGGATCTGGCCGCCCGGTCGTAGCTGAGCCGCCCGGGCGGCCTGTCCGTCTCAGGTGCCGGCGTCGAACGAGCGGGCGACGTCCATGACGTACTCGCCGTAGCCGGACTTCGCCAGACGCCTCGCCCAGCCGGAAGGCCTGCGCGGCGTCGATGAACCCCTGGCGTAGCGCGATCTCTTCGAGGCAGGCGATTCGCACGCCCTGGCGATGTTCGAGCACCTGGACGAACTGGCCCGGCTTCCAGCAGCGAGTCGTGCGTGCCGGTGTCCAGCCATGCGGTGCCGCGGCCGAGGTCAACCAGTCGCGCGGCGCCGTTCTTGACGTAGACGTTGTTCAGGTCGGTGATCTCCAGTTCGCCGCGCAGCGACGGCTCGAGGTGTCTTCGCGATCTCGACGACGTCGTTGTCGTAGAAGTACAGCCCGGTGACGGCGAGGTTCGACTTGGGCCGGCCGGGCTTCTCCTCGATGGAGAGCAGGGTGCCGTCGGCGTCCGCCTCGGCGACGCCGTAGCGCTCCGGGTCGCGCACCTGATAGCCGAACAGCACGCAGCCCGAGGTGAGCGACGCCGTCTGCGGTCAGCTGAGCGCCCAGGCCGTAGCCGTAGAAGATGTTGTCGCCCAGCACGAGCGCGGCGGTGTCGTCGCCGACGTGCTCCCGGCCGATGAGGAACGCCTCGGCCAGTCCGTTCGGCTCGGGCTGCACGGCGTAGCTGAGATTGAGGCCGAGGTCGCCATCCGTCACCGAGCAGCCGGATGAACTGCTCCTGATCGTGCGGCGTGGTGATGATCAGGATGTCGCGGATGCCGGCCAGCATCAGCGTCGACATCGGGTAGTAGATCATCGGCTTGTCGTAGACCGGCAGCAGTTGCTTGCTGACCGCGCGGGTGAGCGGGTGCAGTCGCGTGCCGGACCCGCCGGCCAGGATGATGCCTTTCACCGAGGTGGCTCCCTGCTGTCTTAGCGGTAGTTGACGAACTGGAGGGCGACGCCGAGGTCTGCGCCTTTGAGCAGGGCAATCACTGCCTGTAGATCATCACGCTTCTTGCTGGTGACGCGCAGTTGATCGCCCTGGATCTGTGCCTGCACGCCCTTGGGTCCCTCGTCGCGGACGAGCTTGGCGATCTTCTTGGCCTGGTCGGACTCGATGCCCTGCTGCAGCGCGCCCGTGATGACGAACTGCTTGCCCGATGCCTTCGGGTCGCCGGCGTCGAGCGCTTTGAGCGAGATCGATCGCTTGACCAGCTTGTCCTTGTAGACATCGAGCGCCGCCTTCGCGCGCTCCTCGGTGTCGGCCTTGATCGTGATGCCGAGTTCGCCGGACCACTCGATGCGACGCATTGGTGCCGCGGAAGTCGAAACGCTGGGCAAGCTCCTTGGCGGCCTGGTTCAGCGCGTTGTCCGCCTCTTGCCGGTCGATCTTGCTCACAACGTCGAATGATGAATCGGCCACGTGAATCCTCCTGATTGGGCTGCGCCCTCGACCGTAGCGGAGGCGGGTGGGGCCGGCCGAACCGGCGTCTCGCGTCCGGTAGGCTGGCGTGCCGTTGCCGTCGCAATGCGGTGACAACATTTCGAATACGGCGGGTTGCCCGAGTGGCCAAAGGGAGCGGTCTGTAAAACCGTCGGCTCAGCCTACGTTGGTTCGAACCCAACACCCGCCACCAACCACCAAGCCCCCGGAAACCCGGGGGCTTCGTGCATTTCCGG
>CAVPYQ010000028.1:0-558537 GCA_963709985.1 uncultured Actinomycetota bacterium | reverse complement strand
TTCTCCTGCGAAAGGCGCTCGCGTCGGGGAGGTGGAAGTGCCTTTCGAGCGGAACCAGCCGGGCATCAGGGATGCCGCTGGCGAGCTGTCGGCCGCCCGGTACGGGATGACCCGGTCACCGCGGTAATGCATCACCAGCGCGGGCGCGGCCACCTCAGCGAGCAGACTGGTGACGTCGCTGCGGTACATCTCCTCCAAGTACCCGGCGGCTACGTTGGCATCGGCGGACTCGCGCAGCACCCGGGCCAGATGCCGCACGGCGTCCGGCGAGGCACCCGGCCGGTAGAGATTGGCGAGCATGTTTGCCCCGATCCCCCAGTGGCTGCGTGCCAGCCCGACGATCGACTGGTTGAGCTCCTCGCTGCGGAAGACCTCGAAGGCGTTGCGAACGTGCCGAACAGCACGAGGCGAGTCACCAGGTCGGGTCGGCGCGCGGCGAGCGCGACCGCCGTCGGGCCGGACTGGGACATCGCCAACAGCGCCGCCGGACCGGTGTGCTCAAGCACGGTCTCGAGTTCGGCCACGGACGCACAAAGCAAGAAGTCCACCTCTTCGGACCGCGACAGGCCACAGCCGAGCCGGTCGAACAGCGTCAGGTGGTGCATTCAGCCAGGTGCGCGAGCAGCGACGAACGCAGGTCGCGGCCTGAGGCGATGACATCGAGGCTGGTGACCCAGGCCGGGGCCACGACCAGCGGGGGTCCTGCACCCACGGTCGCGTAGGCGATCCGCTGCCCAGCATGCCGCAAATAGCGGACCTGCAGCGCGTCCAGGCCGGCCGCGGCCTGCTGGGCCATCGCGGCGGGAGTCGGCCGCGGAGGTGATGCGGCAACGCTCGAGAGAGTGGTTAAGGATCTCGGCCTGCAACCGCTGCAGCGCCACCGACGGCTCGAGCCCGAGCTCCTCTGCGAGCCGCTCGCGGTAGTCCTGGTAGAGACTCAAGGCCTTTGTGTGCAAGCCCGTCGCGTACAGCGCGCGCATCAGGATCACCCGGGCCGTCTCGCGCAGCGGGTTGGCGACGACGAACGCCTCCAACGCCGGCACCACCGACGCAGACCGCCCCAGATCAACCAGCACGCGCGCTCGCTCCTCGACCGCCGTCAGCCGCAGCTCATCGAGTCGGATGCCCTCCAAATAGGCCGGCAACACGTCGGCGAACTCGCCGTACGCCGCACCCCGCCACAGGCTGAGGGCGTCGTCGTACAACCGCACCGCGTCTTCAGTGCGCGCGGAGCGCGCTGCGAGCACCCCGTTCTCGAACCAGGTGGCGTCCACGTCATCAGTGCCCACTGTCAGCGCGTACCCGGGAGTTCGAGTGACCAGGTCGCAGCCGTCAGAGAGCACATCGGCGAGCGAGCGTCGCAGCCGGGAGACCTGGCTGTGAAGCGCCGCCGATGGATTGTCCGGTACTGCATCTCCCCACAGCAGCTCGACGATGGAGTCGGCAGCGACAGTCTCGCCGCGGGCGGCCAACAGCGCGGCGAGCAGCGTTCGCTGCCGCTCGCCGTGCACTGCCCGGGCGCCGCCGGGCCCGACCGCCTCGAGTGGGCCGAGCACGCGGAACCTCGGTGAGTCCGCCACCAGGCGATTGTCCCCGTATCCCGGCGATCGCTTCGGCAGGTTGCGGGACGACAACGCACGGGGCCCTCAACGCCGGCGCAAACGTCGCCGAATACATCTTCCGGCTCGTAACTGCTGCATATCCGCTCAAGTCGCGTGTCTTTTGACCACCGAAGGTGGTCTTCGCCTTCGGCGGCATCAACGAGCCGCAGAGCCGACCGACGGCACCGATCTACTTCGCCCTGTAGCGGCTTGATCCAGGCACCGGATTCCAGCCCACCGAGAAGACTGGGTAACGGACCCAGCGATGGCATCCCCGGTGATACGCGCCGTCGCAGCGCGTCCCAGCCGTCCTGCCGCGTCTCGGCCGCCGACGTCCGCTGAGCGAGTCGCTGGTCACGGAATCTGGTCAACGGTCGCCCGCTCCGGAAATGCAAAGGCCCCTGAATCTCCCGGATTCAAGGGCCTTTCGTTGTAGCGGGGGCAGGATTTGATTTGAACCTGCGACCTCTGGGTTATGAGCCCAGCGAGCTACCGAGCTGCTCCACCCCGCGTTGGGTACCGCTAGCCTACCGACCGGGCAGCGGGA
Source organism: uncultured Actinomycetota bacterium (assembly GCA_963709985.1). Lineage (GTDB taxonomy): Bacteria > Actinomycetota > Actinomycetes > Mycobacteriales > Jatrophihabitantaceae > DASXRA01. The sequence goes on along the minus strand of CAVPYQ010000028.1, from coordinate 556,389 downwards.
CCTCCAAATCGGGTCCCCGCCGGGCCGACACGACCCGGCGGAGCAGCCGACTGCACACCTAACGCGTCGCAGTCGGCGAGGGCGTGCTGCGGGGCGTGGCGCTCGCGGACGAGCTGTCCAGCAGGCCGATGTACTCCGCCGTCAGGCGCTGCACCTCCGCCTGCGCCGTCCCGATCTTCCCCAGATCCGTGGTCTTGTACGCGTCCTGCAACGCGACGAAGGCCTGGTTGAGTTGCCGCAGCACAGCCTGTGCGTTCGGCGCCCCCGCACTTGTCGGCGGACTCGTCGAGGTACCGGGGGCGGGACTCGACGGCGTGGTCGGGGGCGTCGTAGGTGTCGTCGTCTGCCCGTTGTTGTTCAGCGAGACTCCCGTCGGCCCGTGACTCAGGTTGAACAGCGCGCCGGCCAGATCCGCCGCGTAGCCGATCTTGCCGCCGTACACGGTAAGAACGCGTTGCAGGATGGGGTATCCGGTGGCGTTCTGACTCGACACGTAGAGCGGCTCGATGTACAGGAACGAATTGCCGATCGGCAACGTGAGCAGGTTGCCGTGGATCACGTTCGATCCGCCCGTACTGAGCAGCGAGATGTCCTTGGAGATCACAGCGGTGGTGCTGAAGATGTTCGATATCTGCTCAGGTCCCTGCACGACGGACGTGGTGGGCAGTTTGAGCACAGTCATCTTCCCGTAGTTCGGGCCGGGATCACTGTCGACCGATATGTAGGCCGCGAGGTTCTGCCGGTTGTTGACCTTCATCGGCGACGTCAACTGGAACTGCGCCGCGTTACCGCCGCCGGATAGCGGGTTGGCCATCACGTAGAACGGCGGCTGGTTGACGCCTGCGGCGTACGGGTCGGTCGGGACCGTCCACTTGTCGCGGACGTTGTAGAAGGTAACCGGATCGTCGACGTGGTACTGCTCGAGCAGCCCGCGCTGCACCTCGAACAGGTCCTCCGGGTAACGCACATGGGAGAGCACGTCAGCGGGCATCGCCGACTTCGGCTTTACCAGCCCGGGGAATGCTTTCATCCAGGCCTTGAGCACCGGATCCTGATCGTCCCATTGGTAAAGGTTGATCGTGCCGTCGTACGCGTCGACCGTCGCTTTCACGGAATTGCGAATATAGTTGATCTTGCTGTTCGGCTGGGTTGCCGTCTTGCGCTGCTGCGACAGCGTGTCCTGCGTCAGGTCGGACAGCGACTTCTGTTCGGAGTACGGGAAGTTGGACATCGTCGTATAGGCATCGACCATCCATACGACACGGCCGTTGACGACCATTGGATACGGATCGCCGTCAACCTTGAGGAACGGCGCGACCTTCAGAACGCGTTCGCGCGGATCGCGATTGAAGATGATCTTGGCGCCCTTGGCGCTCACGGCGTCGTTGAGCAGGAAGTTGGTCTGCTTGTACTTGAGGGCGAACGCCATCCGACTGGCGAAGCTACCGAGCGACACGCCACCCTTACCGGTGTAGGAGGTCGTCTGGTCGCTGCCGTCGTACTCGCGCTTTCCCTTTGCGCCGACGATCGAATAGTCATTGAGCAACTCGCCGTAATAGACCTGCGGCTTGGCCGTCGGCGAATTCAGCCCGAGCGGACCGGACGGCGGGATGTCGCCCTCGGTGTACTGGCCGGTCGCCGTGACGTCGGAGTCCGCCTGTGCCGCGACGAAGCCGTAGCCGTGCGTGTAGACGGTGTGCTTGTTGATCCAGTTCGTCTGGTTGCCCGACAGGTTCGATGCGTCGAGTTCTCGTACACCGACGATGTAATCGCGCCTGACCCCGTTGACCGTGTAGCGATCGACGTCGAGCTTTGTCGCGAAGCCGTACTGGTTCTTGATCTGCTGCTGCTGGGTAAACGTCTGCGAGACCACGTTCGGGTCGAGGATGCGAATGTCGGACACGGTGGCGCTGTCAGGATTCAACGCCGTGGTGCTGGGCGACTCGTTCACGTTGTATTGCTTGTAGTCCACCGGGCCGCCATCACTGGCCGAGACGATGCCGTATCCCTCCCGGGTAGCCACGATATTTCGCTTGATGTACTTGGCTTCCTTGTCGCTGGCGTTCGGCTTTACCGAGAACTGTTGGACGACCGCCGGGTAGATGCCGTTGATGATGATGCTCAGCACGAGCAGCACCGCGAAGCCGATCGCCGGCAACTGCGCGCTCTTGAGCCACATGCTCGCGAGTACGGCGACCGCAATGATGACGGCCATCCAGAACAGGATCGTCTTCGCCGGCAGCGAGGCATTCACGTCTGTGTAGGACGCGCCGGTGACCTTGCCGCGGTTGGAGAACACGATCCCGTACCGGTCGAGCCAGTATGCGAGCGCCTTGAGCACGATGAAGATGAAGATCAAGACGGTGAGATGACGCCGTGCGGACAAGGTGATCTTCGGTCCAGGCGTCTGAATCCTGATGGCACCGAAAAGGTAGTGCACGGCTACCGAGAGCAGGATCGAGAACAGGATCGCCGTGAACCCGAAGCTGAGCATCAGCCGGTACGCCGGGTAGTCCCAGGCGAAGAACGACACGTCACGGTGGAACTGCGGATCCTTGATGCCGAAGTGGCCGCCGTAGCGCCACAACATCCAGGTGCGCCAGTCCGACATCGACGACAGACCGGCGCTCAGTCCCGCCAAGCCCATGATGGCGCCGAGCACGAGCTTCTTGCGCTGCTCGAGGACGACCCGGTAGCGCTCGAGGTTCTGCTGCTCGGCCGACAACGGCCGAAACGGCGGCCGCAACATGTAGGCCACGACGATGTTGCCGCCAAGGATCAGCGCCATCAGCAGACCGAAGATGAGGAACAGCACGAGCTTGGTCGTGATGATTCCCCGGTAGACCCCTCGGTAGCCGACTTCGCCGAACCAGAGCCAGTTGACATAAACGCCGACCAGGGACCCGAGCACGATCAGCACCACGATGAGCGTGCCGGCCACACCGAGGCTGATCTTGGCCCGCCTTGACAGGGTCAGGGACGGAAGCGGCGGCCGCATGGCCACGGGCAGCTCCTCGATCGTCAGCCCGCTCGCGGCTGCGTTGCCGGGCGGGAATCCTCAAGCGGTAAAGGTGCTGGTGACGCACCGATCCACTCGAACGACAACGTACCGAGCGGGCGGGCGGTTCCGCCGCGCTGGGTGCCCTCCGTGACCGGCGTACGCGCCGAGATGGTCATAGCGCGCTCATTTGGCTTCAGCAGTGGGCGACGGGCTTGCCGGCCTGTACGTCGAGCAGATCCTGCACGGCCTGGTGCAGCGACCCGACCTTGATGACATTGAGTCCTTTTGGCGTCGCGCCACGCACATCGGCGCAGTTGTCCTGGGGCGCGAGGAACACCGTTGCGCCGGCGCGGCGGGCGGCAATCATCTTCAGCGCAATGCCGCCGATCGGCAGCACCTTGCCGTCGGTCTGGATCTCGCCCGTTCCGGCGATGTAGGCGCCCTTGGTCAGGTCGGTCGGGCCGACCTTGTCCATGATCCCGAGCGCGAACATCAGGCCCGCGGACGGGCCGCCGATCTGATCACCGAGGCCGAGGTCGACCTCGAACGGCGCGAAGCACTCGTCGCCGACCCCGATTCCGATACGGGCGCCCGTCTTGCCCTTGTCCGGCGCGCTCAAGGTGATCGTGGCCGTCATCGGCTTGTCCGAGCGCTTGAACGCCACGGTGACCTTGTCGCCCGCCTTGTGCTTTGCGAGTACGGCCGTCAGCTTGTCGGATGTGTCGACGGGCGTTCCGTCGATCGACACCAGCCGGTCGAACGCCTTGAGCTTGTCCTTCGCGCCGGCGTTAGCGTCGACGCTCAGCACGCCGAAGCCACGCGGATAACCCAGTTCGCAAAAGGCCGCGGCAGTCGCGTTGTCCTGCGAACTCGCGAACTGCTCGGTGTCTTCCTGATTGATCTGCTGCTGGGATTGCCCGGGCGGGTAGATCGAACTGCGTGGCACGACCACCCGATCGTGCTGCAGCCAGCCCGTCAGCGCCTGGAACGCGGTTACCCGGTTCGTCGTGATATCGACCGTCGTCAGGTTCAGGTGGCCAGTCGTCTGCCGGGCGTCGCGTCCCTTGAGAACGATGATCACCCGGTCCTGGTCGTCGGTACCGAGAGTGTTGAGCGTCGGCCCGGGGCTCAGCACGACGTAGGGCACGGGCATGAGAATCGCCACGAACAGCAACGCGATGAACAGCACCCCCGCGACGAGCAGTGTGCGAACGCGGCGAGTCACCGGGTCACTCTAGAACGTGGGCTAAAGGCAATCGGCACGCGACCACACTCATAGCGACTCCTGTGCATTGCTCATGTGGACGGACTGTCGAGTACGCGCGGGCCGCCAACCCGCTATCTGGCCGTGGGGTTCCCCGGCTCGGACTGCGCGCCCGCCGGACGCAGCGTGAGCGCATCCAGGTAGGCGCGGTGCGCGGCAATCGCGTCGGCCGGACTCTGCGGCTTGGCGGCCCGGCCCCGCCACCACGTCCACAGCGCGCCGACGATCGTCGCCGCTACGGGGACGGCCAGCCACAATGCCCAGGCGTAGTGAGCCATGTCGCGCGACGCTACGCGGCAAATGCCGTTCGCTCTGGGCGCAACGCCGCCCTTGCCCAGTACGGCACCCACGGCACAGCTCATTCGTCAGCACTACCGTGAGCTATATGAGTAGCAACCTGCCTTTCGGATTCGGCCAGGGCGACCCGGAGCCGCGCGGACCGGGCGGGCCCAACGACCCTGATGATCTTGCGGGCAAGATCCCGCTGTTCGCCGAACTGCAGAAACTCATCTCCTGGTCGGGCGGCCCGGTCAACTGGGACCTCGCGCGCCAGGTCGCGATATCCGCTGTGGCCGGGCAGCACCGCGCGATAACCAGCAGCGAGCGCTCGGCGGTCACTGAGGCGGTGAAGCTGGCCGACCTCTGGCTCGACGGCGTCACCGATCTGCCGTCCGGTATCAGCACGATCGAGGCGTGGAACCGAGTCGAGTGGATCGAGAAGACACTGCCCGTCTGGTCTGCGCTGTGCGACCCGCTCGCCGCACGCGTGGTTGCCGCGATGTCGGAGTCGCTTCCCGAGGAGGCCCGCGCCCAGGCCGGCCCGCTTGCCGGCGTGATGAGCCAGTTCGGCGGGCTGATGTTCGGCGCACAGGTCGGTCAGGGTCTGGCCGGTCTCGCCCAGGAAGTCGTGTCGGGCACGGATGTCGGCCTGCCCCTCGGACCAGCCGGCGTCGCGGCACTGCTGCCGGAGAATGTCGCGGCATTCGGCGAGGGCCTCGAACGCCCGGATGACGAGGTGCGCCTCTACCTCGCGCTTCGCGAGGCCGCCCACCAGCGGCTGTTCGGCCACGTGCCCTGGCTGCGCCAGCGCCTGCTGGACACCGTTGAGTCCTACGCGCGAGGCATCACCGTCGACACGTCCGCCCTCGAACGGGCGATGAGCGAGATCGACCCCACCAATCCCGAAAGCCTGCAAAACGCTTTGGCCGGCGGCATGTTCGAGCCGCAGGAGACACCCGAACAGCAGACGGCGCTGCGCCGCCTCGAGACGCTGCTCGCCCTTATCGAGGGATGGGTCGACTCGGTCGTGACGGCAGCCGCCGATGACCGCATGCCCGGCGCGGCAGCACTACGCGAGGCATCCCGGCGCAGGCGCGCTGCGGGTGGTCCGGCCGAGCAGACGTTCTCGACGCTGGTCGGGCTCGAACTTCGGCCGCGCCGGCTGCGCGAGGCGGCAGCGCTGTGGTGGGCGGTATCCGAACGCCACGGCGTCAGCGGCCGCGACGGCGTATGGGCACATCCCGACCTGCTGCCCGACGCGGACGATCTCGACGATCCGCTCGGCTTTGCCGAGAAGTTCGGCGACAACACGATCCCCGAACTCGGCGGCTCAGGCTCAGGCTCGGGCGATCAGGACGCTTCGCCGGAGTAGTCCGCGGACAGGTCGTCGGCAAGGTCGTCGACCATCGGCAACTGCGCGGCGGCGCTCACGCCGTCGAGGTACCCGCGGGCCCGCTCGGTACGCGGGTAGCGCCCGACCAGTGCCCAGAAGTCGCGCCCGTGCCCGACTATGCGCAGATGCGCCAGTTCGTGCACGAGCACGTAGTCGAGCACCCATGACGGCATGTCGCGCAATCGGCTCGACACCCGGATCGTCCCGTCCGCCGGAGTGCACGACGCCCACCGCGTCCGCATCGTGTCGACCCAGCGAACGCTGACCGGCGTGGCGCGCCCGTCGAGATACTGCGCGGACAGGATCCGACAACGCCGGGCGAGTGCCGCGTCGCTGCGCCGCGGGCCCCGGTCGCGATCGCGCTGCTCGCGGGCGGTGACGCGCTGGACCATCTCGTCGACCCAGCGCCGCTCCTCGAGCCGGCTGAATCGCGCTGGGATCAGCACGACGATCCGGTCGCCCTCGCGGTAGGCCGACACCGTCCGACGTCGCCGCGCACTTCGCCGAACTTCGATCTCATCGCGCAGTCGCTGGGCATCAACCTGGGTCACGTCGACACCGTAGCCGCAGATTGCGACGCTGGCTCCGCTCGCGCCGCAACCAGATTGCTCCGGCCCTTCGCGCAACGTTCGCGCGATCCACTATCCACAGGTTGACCGGCGGTTATTCGCACGTCGTGCACAAGGTTATCCACAGGTGTGCATCGACAGATCGGCTTCACTGTCTGCACGGATTCGACTACTCAGTGCTGTGCACTCGGCACCATGAGCGCCGTATTCATCCCTTGTGGACAACAAAGACCGTCATACCAGTGATTCTGAGACTGTATGCCGATGAATCCGTACACGTCGGGCAAGGCTCGGTCAACGCCATGATCCACAAGCATGATCCACAAGACGGGCCCTATCCACAGCCCACTCTCAACCCGGCTGCGCGCATGCTCTGGCGCTCGCGACAACAGATCCAAATCGAACTCGGCGAGCGCCGCATCGTCATCGACGGTGTCGATCAACCCGCGGCCCGGCTGCTCACCGGGCAGGCTGTGGATGACGACGCGCCGCGGGGCGCATTGCTCCACGACACGCTCGAGATGCTCAACGCAGCCGGCTTCCTCGTTCGACGGCCACCGCGCGACCGGGCCGTCCAGGTGCCACGACTAGCCGCCGACCTGGCCGCGTTGCGGGTGCGCCACGGCGAGCGGGCCGACGACCTTCTCGCCAGCCGGCGGGCGGCCACGATTGCCATCAACGGCACCAGCCGGGTCGCGGCGATCATCGGCGCGCTGCTCGCCGCGGCAGGTGTCGGGCACGTCGCAGTTTCCGGCGGCGGCGACGTTCGCCTGCACCATGTCGCCCCTGGCGGCGTGACCCCCAAGGACGAGGGAGAGCGTTTCACGACAGCGGCCGCGGCAGCCATGCTCCGAGCGGCACCGGATTGCGATACGAGCCCTTTGTCCATGGGGGTGCTGCCGAATCTCGTGGTACTCGCCGTCGACTGCCCGGTTGATACCGAAGTCCGCGATGCGTTGCACGCACGCGGAGTTCCCCATCTGGTCGCGTGGGCCGGAGCAGACCGCGGTGTCGTCGGCCCGCTCGCGCTGCCCGGGGTCGCGAGTTGCCTGCGCTGCGCCGATCTGCACCGTCTCGATCGCGACTACGCGTGGTCGGCGCTCGCCGTTCAGTTGGCCGTTCCGCCGCGGCACGGCCAGCCCTCCGACGTCAGCCTCGCCACCCTGATCGGCGGCATCGCGGCATTGCAGGCGCTGGCGTTTCTGGGCGGCGAAGATCCCCCGACCATCGAGGGAACGCTCGAGGTCCAGCTGCCCGATTGGCGCATCCGGCGGCGCAGCTGGGCGCCGCATCCTGAGTGCGACTGTGGTGCGCTCAGCGCGCAGAACGTGGGTTGGGCACAATGACCAATGTGACGGAGGATCCCGGCGATCGGTCAAGCTGCGACGCCGAGCCGCAGCCATGACCGATATCCCGCAACGCCGGGTCTCCCGGACCGCTCGTCTGGCGTCCTTGCCCCTTGGCGTCGCCGGGCGCGCCACCATGGGCCTCGGCAAGCGCATAGCCGGGAAATCGGCTGAGGCGGTCACCGCCGAATTGCAGCAGCGCACCGCCGAGCAGTTGTTCACCGTTCTCGGCGAACTCAAGGGCGGCGCGATGAAGCTCGGCCAGGCGCTGTCGGTGTTCGAGGCTGCCCTGCCGGAGGAGTCCGCCGCCCCGTATCGCGCGGCGCTGACCCGCCTGCAGGAGGCGGCACCGCCGATGCCCGCAGACGTCATGCATCGAGTGCTCGCCGAACAGTTCGGCCGCTCCTGGCCGGGGCGCTTCCAGGAGTTCAACGACGTGCCGGCCGCTGCGGCGAGCATTGGCCAGGTGCACAAGGCCGTTTGGAGCGACGGCAGAACCGTGGCCGTCAAGATTCAATACCCCGGCGCCGGGCCTGCCCTGCTGGCCGACTTCACCCAGCTCTCGCGCTTCGCCCGCCTCTTCGCCCGCCTGTCCCCCGGCCTGGAGATCAAGCCGCTGCTGACCGAGCTACGCGAGCGCGTGCTCGAAGAACTCGACTACACCCTCGAAGCCGACGCGCAGCGCACATTCGCGAGTGCCTACGACGGCGATCCCGAGATCGCGATCCCGCACGTCGTCGCGAGCGCGCCGAAGGTGATCGTCACCGAATGGATCGACGGCATCCCCCTTTCCCGGATCATCGCCCACGGCGAGACCGAGCAGCGCGACCGTGCGGGCTACCTGCTCGCGCTGCTGCACTACTCCGCTCCGCAGCGAGCCAGCCTCCTGCACGCCGATCCGCATCCCGGCAACTTCCGGCTCTGCGAAGACGGCCGACTCGGGGTCGTCGACTTCGGCGCGGTCGCCCGGCTGCCGGGTGGCTCGCCCGAGCCGCTGGGCCGGATGACCCGCTTCGCGCTGAACCGCGACTCCGATGCGCTGATGGCCGAGATGTACCGGCACGGCTTCATCCGGCCGGGCCTGGAGGTCGACCCGGACCAGGTCATGGACTACCTGTGCCCGATCATCGAGCCGCTCAGTGTCGAGCGATTCACGTTCACTCGCGAGTGGATGCGCGGGCAGGCGGCGCGGCTTGGCGATCCACGCAACGAAGAGGCGCGGGTCGGACGATTGCTCAACCTGCCGCCGTCCTACCTGCTCATCCACCGCGTGACGATCGGTTCGGTGGCCGTCCTCTGCCAACTCGGCGCGACCGCGCCGTACCGTGCACTTGCCGAGCGCTGGCAGCCGGGCTTCGTCGAGCCGGCGGCCTGAGCCAGTCCGGCGCCAGCAACGTTGCCGTCCGCCTGTTATCGCAAGGGATGTGAAGCCGACAGATGACCGAGACCGTCTTCACCTACGGAGCGCCCGCCTTGAAATTCGGCGCCGGCGCCGCTGCCGAGATCGGCTACGACCTGGCCTCGCTCGGCGCGCGCCGGGTTCTGGTCATCACCGATCCGGGCGTTGCCGCCACCGGCGCTCCGGCACGGATCGCCGAGCAAATGAAGGCATTCGGCCTCGACGCGACAGTGTTCGACGCCGTCCACGTCGAGCCGACCGACGCCAGCATGCAGGCGGCGATCGAATGGGCGCGGTCGGGCGCACCGTGGGATGCCCTGGTCGCCGTCGGTGGCGGGTCGAGCATTGACACCGCCAAAGGCCGTCAACCTGCTGCTCACCAATCCGGGTGAGTTGATGGACTACGTGAACAAGCCGGTGGGCGGCGGGCAGCCGCCGAGCAAGCAACTGCTGCCGCTCGTGGCCGTCCCGACAACGACGGGCACCGGCGCCGAGAGCACGACCATCTGCGTGCTGGACGTCCTCGCGCAGCGGGTGAAGACGGGCATCAGCCACCCGCGGCTGCGCCCCACGTTGGCCGTCGTCGATCCGGAACTCACGTTCAGCCAGCCGGCCGGGGTCACCGCATCGGCCGGCATGGACATCCTCTGCCACGCGCTGGAGAGCTACACGGCGCGGCCCTACACCGCCTTCGATCGCAAGCAGCCCGACGCCCGGGTTCCCTACTGCGGCTCCAACCCGATCTCGGACATGTGGGCCGAGCGCGCCCTCGGCCTGCTCGCGGCGAGCTTCCGGCAAGCCGTGCGCAATGGCGATGACCGCGACGCGCGCCTGTCGATGTCGATGGCGGCGACCTTTGCCGGTATGGGCTTCGGCAACGCGGGCGTACACATTCCCCATGCCAACGCCTACCCCATCGCGGGCCAGGTGCGGTCCTTCCGGCCGGACGGGTACCCCGACGACGAGGCGATGGTGCCGCACGGGATGGCCGTCGCGCTCACCGCGCCCGAGGCGTTCCGCTTCTTGTTCGACGCCGCGCCCGATCGTCACCTGCGCGCCGCGCAACTGCTCGACCCGGCCGTCGAGCGAGGTGCCGGACCGGATGCCCTGCCCGATCTGCTTGTCGCCCTCATGCGCGATATCGGCATGCCGGCCGGAATTGGCGCGGTCGGGTTCACCGATCAGGACGTCGAGTCTCTGGTCGAGGGGTCACTCAAGCAGCAGCGTCTGCTCGCCACCGCCCCGTGCGCGGTAACCGCAGACGACCTCGGGGGCATCTTCCGGCGGTCAATCACCCTCTGGGACTGACCGGCGCCGCAGCGCGATCAGTCAGCCGACGCGTTGGGCGGCCACCTGGCGAGCCCAGCGGCCCGCAGCCGGGTGAGCGAGACACGAGCGGATCGAGCCTTCGGCCCGATCCGCTCGCTTTACCACCATTCGTGGTCGAGCTTGGCCTCGATGGACCGGACGTAGCGACGAGTGCAGACATCGCAGATCCACTTCGTGCGCGGGCCGTCGCGGCTTTCGACGATGTCGGCACACCAGGCGATCGGCGGGTCGCCGTCACTTTCCGGGTCGGCTACCCGCCCGCACATCCTGCAGATTTGCTGCACCCGTATATAAGATCGCGGCCGCTGGAACTAAGTCCAGCGGCCGCGATGTCATTGGCGTGTCAGTCCCAGCTCACCGCGACCGCGGCCTGGGCCGCCGAGCGCTCGTGTCGCTGGTGTGCGGAGCGGGCGATCCGCTCCAGCCGGCGCCAGCGACGGGCCGACACCATCTGGTTGGCGATGCGGTCCATGCTGGCGTTGCGGCGCGACTCGTCTATTCGCTCGCGAGCGAGCGCTTCATGCATGCTCATCATTTTGGTGCTCCCTGGCAGTGTGGCTGCGAACGTTGCTGTGTAGTGCGAGGAGTTGCTCATGCGGCTACCTCACGGTCGGTCTTGCGCGGGCGCCCGCGTGGACGCTTGCGGGCGACGATCTGGCCACGCTCGAAGATCTCGCCGCCCCAGACGCCCCACGGCTCGCGGCGCTCGATGGCGCCGGTCAAGCACGCAAGACGCGCTGGGCAGTCAAGGCAGAAGCTCTTCGCGACCTCGAGATCGCCGGGCGATTCGGCGAACCAGAGATCGGCGTCTTGCACCCGGCACGGCAGATTGTCGGGGCACAACGGCGAGATCGGGTCGAGCGTGGGACTTGTTTCGTTCCCGGATTGGCCCTCCAGCGCGACAAGTCCTGGAGCGCAGCTGGTCAACACGTCGGGTCACCTCCCTTTTTCTAGCTGTGGCATCTGTTGTGGGTGGACAGTGCGGACAAACAATGAGGCCGCGGTTCCCGGTCTGGGAGCCGCGGCCTCGAAGAGTGCCTGCGCTGATCGCATGATCAGCGTTGAACTCCTCGAGGCGGGCTGCCCTGCTTGGCAGCGACGACGCCGCGGTCACGGGTGAAGATCGGGTTCGACGGAAGATCGGCAGACTGGTTCCCTGCGAACGGCGGCTTGACGTGGCGCCACATCGCCATGCCGTGAAGGTAGGTTCCAGCGCCGAGCAGCGTGAACGCCGACTCGCTTCGGGGACGCGAAGCGGCCGTCATCGTCGTTGTGTTAATGCTCATCTGGGCCACCTCGCTTCCTCTGGTCATCTTGGCGCGCTACTTGGCACGCCTTGCGTTTTTGGTGTGATCGAAGGCTATCGGAGCGTACGACAGGCCCGCAATCGAATTACTTCCCTATTTCTGCCTTGGTCGACTAGGGAGAATTACCTAGCCGCCGCGTCACGCTTTGGGCCGGGCGCAGCCGGATTGTCAGGCGTTGATGTCACGCGCGGGACGACTGTGCCGTCTGCGTTCGTGACAGGCAAGCGATTAGCCGGTGGGCAATCACAGTGCAACCCAGCGGGCATCGCTTCGATGATCACGAGTGGAGGCCCAGATGGATGTTCTCGTAACCGGCGGTACCGGTCACCTCGGCGCCGACATCGTCGAGTTGCTGGTGGCGCGCGGCGACAGCGTTCGCGTACTTGCGCGCTCGCCCGGTACCCGGCCCGACGTCGAATGGATCAAGGGGGATCTCGCCACCGGCGCCGGAGTTGCCGACGCGGTGCGCGGGGTCGGCACCGTCGTGCACGCCGCAACGCACTCGCCAGCAGCGCAACGTGGGCGCCTTCGGTTCGGCGACTACCTGCACAGCCCCGCAGACGTCGACGTCGACGGCACGAGCCGGCTACTCGACGCGGCCGCAGCGGCAGGCGTGGACCACTTCTGCCACATCTCGATCGTCGGCGTTCAGCAAGCGCGAGTGCCGTACACCCGACGCAAGGCGCAGGCCGAGGACCTCGTCCGGCAGGGCGCCGTGCCGTGGTCGATCATGGCGGCGACGGGCTTCTACTGGTTGCTCGCCCGCATGCTCGACACCCGAGCCAGGCGTCCGGTCTGGATGCTGCCCGCGAATCTGGCGATGCAGCCGGGCGATTCAGGCGAGTTCGCCGCCTACGTCGCGGAGTGCGTTGCCGAGGGGCCGGGCGGCGAGCGCCCCGACTTCGGCGGCCCGCAGACGATGACGGTGGCCGAACTCGGGCGGCAGTACCTGCAGGCGCGCGGCCTCCGTCGCCGGATCGTGGGCATGCACCTGCCCGGCTTCGCGGTTCGCGCGGCCGGCCCGCAAACCTGCCCGGACGGCCGTCGCGGTGAGCTCACCTGGACCGAGTGGCTTACTCGGCGCCAGCGGGTCAGCTCGTGATCTCGACCGGCGCGACCGAATCCGGATCGGCGCCGCCGAGAACCGCGAGCACCGGCACCGCATAGCGATCGAGCTTGGTCGGGCCGACGCCGGACAGCCGGGCGAGCGCCGAGCGGCTGTCCGGGCGCGCGTCGGCGATGGCGACGAGCGTCGCATCGGAGAAGACGACGTATGCGGGGACGCTCTGCGCCTCGGCCTGCCGCTTTCGCCAGGTGCGCAGCCGCCCGAACAACTCGGCGTCGGCGGCCTCGGGGGCGACGGACTTCTTCTTCGGGCGGGCGGCAACCGCGCCCGACGTGGGACGCAGGCCGTCGAGGAAACGGCTGGGCCGCCGGCCGCGTCGCTGGCCCGGGCTGCGGGCGAGCGCCCAGGACAGGGCAAGGCGTTCGCGGGCGCGGGTGATGCCGACGTAGAGCAGGCGGCGTTCCTCGGCAAGTTGCTCGGCCGTGGTGGCGTGCTGGATCGGGATGGTCGTATCGGTCAGGCCCACGAGGAAGACGGCATCCCACTCGAGCCCCTTGGCGCTGTGCAGCGACGCGAGCGTGACCCCTTGCACGGTCGGTGCGTGCTGGGCGGCCGCTCGCTGGTCGAGTTCGGCGACGAGTTGCGGCAGGCGCGCCTGCGGGTCGGTCGCGATCAGGTCGTCGGCGAGGCTGACCAGCGCGGCAAGGGATTCCCAGCGTTCGCGGGTGGCTCCACCGCTCGGCGGGCTGTCGGGGTGCCAGCCGACGCTGGCCAGCACGCCGCGCACGGCATCGACGAGCGGCTGCTCATCGGTATCGGCCCGGGCAGCACCCCGAAGGAGCAGGCGCGCCTCACGGATCTCGGGACGGTCGAAGAATCGCTCGCCGCCGCGCAGCACGTAGGCCACGCCGGCGTCGGACAGCGCCTTCTCATACACCTCGGACTGCGCGTTGACGCGGAACAGCACGGCGATCTCGGCGGCCGGGGTGCCGGCTGCGAGCAATGCCTGGCATCGGGCGGCGACAGCCGCCGCCTCGGCCGGCTCGTCGTCGTACTCGGCGAAGGTCGGGGCGGGCCCAGCCGGGCGCTGCCCGATCAGGCGCACAGCCGAGCCGTTGGTCGTACCGGCAAGGACCAGCTTGTTGGCCAGTTCGACGACCTGCGGGGTCGAACGGTAATCGCGATGCAGGCGCACCTCGACCGCTGCCGGGTACCGGATCCGGAAGTCGAGCAGGTGCCGTGGCGTGGCACCGGCGAAGGAGTAGATCGTCTGGTTGGCATCGCCCACCACGCACAGGTCGTCGCGGCCGCCGAGCCACGCGTCGAGCAGGCGTTGCTGCAAGGGCGAGACGTCCTGGTACTCGTCGACGACGAAGTGCCGATAGCGCGAGCGCAATTCCTCGGCGACGTCGCCGTACTGCTCGATCGCCCCGGCCATGACGAGTAGCAGGTCGGCGAAATCCATCTGGCCGGCGCGGCGCTTGGCCTGCTCGTAACCGGCGTAAACCTCGGCAACGGTGGCGGCGGTCAACGGCGGCTGCCGATCCGCGGCGGCGGCGCGCTGCGGGTAGTCATCGGGTGTGGCGAGTACCGCCTTCGCCCAGTCGATCTCGGCGGCCAGATCGCGCAGCTCGGCGCGGTCGGTGCGCAGCCGGGCGTGCGCGGCGGCATTGCTGACGAGCCGGATCGGGTTGTCGACGACCTCCGGCATCGCGCCGCCGAGCACGCGGGGGGCGAAGTACTTCAGCTGGCGCAGTGCCGCTGCGTGGAATGTTCGCGCCTGGACGGCAGGCGCGCCGAGCCGCCGCAGCCGGGTGCGCAGTTCGCTCGCGGCGCGAGCGGTGAACGTGACGGCGAGCAGTTGGCCGGCCGGAATCGCCTCGGTGCGCACCGCATACGCAATTCGGTGCGTGATGGCTCGCGTCTTGCCGGTGCCCGCACCGGCCAGAATGCAGACCGGGCCGCGCACCGCCGATGCCGCTTCGCGTTGCTCGGGATCGAGGCCTTCCAGTACGGCCTCCGCGTCGCCATCGGTCACCCCCTGATCGTGCCAGCGAGCACCGACGGTTCCGCGGGGCGGGTAGGCAGGCGGTTGCCCACCCACCGCTAACGTCGTCGAGGTGACAGGCGGGTACACACCGGTCGATCCGGATCGGCTGCCCGAGATCCTGGCCGCCGACCTCGCCGCCGCGATCGGACCGGGGATTGCGCTTCGCGCCGCGCTCGACGGGCCGTGCTGCGCCGACCCGCACGCGCTCGCTGATGCGCTCGTAGCCCCACTGCGGACGATGGGGCGCGATGTCGCCCGAATCCGCGCCGACACGTTCTGGCGCGATGCGTCGCTGCGATTCGAGCACGGCCGTACCGACGTCCTGTCATTCGAACGGGAATGGCTCGACGCCGCGGCGCTTCGCCGGGAGGTACTCGATCCGCTCGGCCCCGGCGGGTCCGGTGACTACCTGCCCTCGCTGCGCGACCCCGAGACCAACCGGGCCACCCGTGCGCCGCGCCGGCGCGCGCACGCGAGAACACGATCCTCGTCGTCAGTGGCGAACTGCTCCTCGGCCATGGGCTGCCCTTCGACCGGACGATCCACCTCGCGCTCAGTGCCGGCGCCCGCGCCCGACGGATGCCCGACGAATGGGCGTGGACGCTGCCGGCATTCGACGACTACGACCGCGACGTCGACCCGATGGGCACAGCGGACATCGTCGTCCGACTTGACGATCCGCGGCATCCGGCCATGAACCGTCCGCTGCGGGCATGACCAGCCGATGCCCGGCGCACTACCAGCGGCCCGCGAGCCAGCCGTCGATGAGATAGCGCGAGATCGACAGTTGCGGTGACACGCCCCCGAGGCGCGCGTCGTTGTCGACGGGCTCGCGGCCGTCTGACCAGAGCGCAGCCTGGCGCACCTCGTCGCGGGTGAACCAGTAGGCCTCGGCGATCTCCTTCGGATCGAGATGCAGGGTCGGGTCGCCGTCGAGCAATGCGGTGAAGCCGAGCATCAACGACGAAGGGAACGGCCACGGCTGGCTCGCCACGTACCGCACATCGGTGATCGAGACGCCGACCTCCTCGAAGACCTCGCGGGCCACGGCGGCCTCCAGCGACTCGCCCGGCTCGACGAATCCGGCCAGGGTCGAGAAACGCCGCTGGCCCCAGTCCGGGCCGCGTCCGAGCAGGCAGAGATCGGCCCCGTCGTGCACGAGCATGATCACCGCCGGGTCGGTGCGCGGGAAGTGCTCGCTGCCGTCGTTGCCGCAGGTGCGCGTCCAGCCCGCGGCGGTCTCGACGGTCGGCGCGCCGCACCGAGGGCAATGCTGGTGCCGGCCGTGCCATTGCTCCAAGGCGACCGCACTGGTCAGCAGGCCGGCCTGCAAGTCGTCCGCGCGCTGGCCGACCTCGCGCAGGTTCGCCCAGTCGTCGTCCGATTCGTCGACGGTGACCGCGAAGTACGGGACGTCGTCGACCAGGCCGAGCAGTCGGCGGCCCTGCGCACTGTCCACAGTGGACGGTTCGCGGAGGGCGAGGCGAACGACGCCGTCACCACGCTCGACCGGAGTGGTCGCGCGCGGGCTGACGACGATCACCCGGGCGCGCTTCCACGCCTCGGCGAGCCACTCCGAGTCGGAGCGGTGCAACGCCGCCCGGTCATACGACGCACGCGCCAGACGAGGCGGCCCCAGCGGATCGCTCATCCGTCCACTGCGGTCAGTGCCGACAGGGGCCCGTTGACCGCACCGGCGTCGCCGACCACGACGGTCGCGAATCTCGACGGCGCGAAGAACTCGGCGGCGGCCGCGGCGACGTCGTCCAGGGTTACCTTGGCCAGCCGGCGAGGATGCTCGGCCAGCCAGTCCGGGCCGAGGCCCACGCCGGCGAGTGCCGCGATGGTCGAGGCGAGCCCGGCCTGCGTCGCCGTCGACAACGCCAGCGTGCCGATCGCGTACTGCCGAACCGACTCGACCTCCTCCGGCGTCGGCGGCAGCAAGGCGATTCTGCCCATCTCGTAAAGGGTTTCCAGCAGCGCCGGCGCGGTGACTTCGGTCGCGACGTCGACCTGCAACTGCAGCGACGAGCCGAGCGAGTTGTGGTCGACCCCGCTGTGCGGTCCGTAGGTGTAGCCCTTGTCCTCGCGGATGTTCTCGGTCCATCTCGAGGAGAAGTAGCCGCCGAAGATCAGATTCGCCAGTTGCAGCGCCGGATACCTCTCGTCGTCGCGACGCAGCGCGGAGGTACCCAGCCGCATCGACGACTGCACGGACCCCGGGCGGTCGACGAGCAACAGCGGGCCTACCGCCAGATCCGGCAGCGCGGGCATCCGGGACGTGGCCGGCGTGCCGGTCCATTCGCCGAGCGCCGCCGCCACCTGATCCAACGTCCGGGCCGGCGAGACATCGCCCACCACGACGAGCACGGCGCCGTCGGGCCTGACCATGTCGCCGTGCATCCGGCGCAGCTGTGCCGCGGTGGTCTTCGCGACGTCATCGGCCTCGGGCAGGTCGCGGGCGTAGGGGTGATCGCCCCACATCCGCTTGGCCAATGCCTCGCCCGCGACGACGCCGGCCCGCGAGCGCGCGATGGTCAGCCGCTCGACAAGTCGCTCACGCTCGGCCACCACCTCGGCGGTCGGGTACGTCGCCCCGGTGAGCACGCCGGCCAGGACGCCGAGCAGGCCGCGCAGGTTGGTGGCGAGCACGTTGCCGGCGAACAGCAGGCGATCGGCATCGACGTTGACGCCGAGGTCGCCGCCGAGCGCCTGCACCGCGGCGGCAAGACCCGCGCGGTCGTACTCGGCGGTGCCGGTGAGTGCGGCGTCGGACAGCAGCGAGGCCCGGGCCGGATGGGTCGGCCGCGCCGACAGGAACGGCACCCGCAGGCGTACCTCGACGAGTGGGATGCCGGGCTTGCGCACGACGAGCACGTGCAGCCCCGAGTCGAGCGTGCGCTCGACGGTGGTGAGCTTCTTGGCCCGGCGGGGGCGCGGTCGAGGTCGACGGGACGGGTCGATCCGAGTGCGCTCCGCCCGCGATGAGTTCGACGACGGCTCTTCGATCGGGTTGCAATGCAGCCGCGGCCGTCTGGACTTCGGCATCGCTGACGGCAGCGAGGCGAGCGGGCAGTTCGGCGATCAGGCCGGCTCGTCCGAAGATCAGCTCGAACTTGGCGAAGTTGAGGGTTCGCGAGATCACGGCGTCCATGTCGCGCACGAGGACGCTGGTGAGGCGGGCGCGCACCCGGTCGAGTTCACCGGGATCGATGCCGTCCGTGGCGATGCGGTCGAGTTCCTCGTCGACGGCGCCCACGATTCCCTCGAGCGAGCCGGCGTCGGGGTAGTGCGCGGTGATCGTCAACGCCGTGGGGTCGCGCTCGTCGAACGGGTCGCCGAACTCGCCGAGGTAGGCCGACACGTCGGTGACGAGGTGATCGCGCTGAACCAGGCGGCGCTGCAGCCTGGACGCGTCGCCGTCGGAAAGGAGTTCGGTGAGCAGCACGTTGGCCAGGTGAGCGTCGAGGTCACCCACGGGATCGGGCACGCGATAACCCATCGCCAGCGCGGGAATCGGCGCATGCGCGTCCTTCGCGGATGCGCGCCGTTCGGCTGTCAGCAACGGCTCGCCGAAGTCGGGACGTTTCGCGGCCGAACGCTTCTTGATCGCCCCGAAATGCTTCTCGATCAAGGCAACCGTCTGCTCGATGTCGATGTCGCCGGCCACCGCGAGAACCGCATTGGAAGGCGGGTAGTAGCGGTTGAAGAAGTCCGCGGCGTCGTCGACGGTAGCGCTCTCCAGGTCGACGAAATCGCCGTAACCGTTGTGCGCATTGGGGAACGTGTCGAACAGGACCGGCGGAAGTTCGAGCCAGGGGAAGCCCCCGTACGGTCGGTTGAGCACGTTGACGCGGATTTCCTCCTTCACGACGGCGATCTGGTTGGCGAGGTTCTCCTCGTTGATGCGCGGGGAAAGCATCCGGTCGGCCTCGAGGAACAGCCCGCGCTCGAGAGCGTTCGAGGGCATCGCCTCGAAGTAGTTCGTGTAGTCCGGGTGGGTGCTTCCGTTGAACGTCCCGCCGGAGGACTGCACGTACCGGAAGTGGGCGAGTTTCTCCAGGTTCGCCGAGCCCTGGAACATCAGATGCTCGAAGAGATGGGCGAATCCGGTGCGCCCTTCGGGCTCGGAGCGAAAGCCCACGTCGTAGAGCACCGCGATGCCGACGACGGGCGCCGAGCGGTCCGGCGCGAGCACGACACGCAGCCCGTTGGGCAGCGTCACGTGCGTCAGGTCGAACGTCGGACTGGGCAGCTTCTTCGCATGCGATGCGAGGGTTGCGACACGAGGCACCCGACCACCCTACGGCCCGGCGTCGAGACAGTTCAGACGACCTTGATTGCCTTGATCAAAGTGGGGACTCGGGGCCACAAGGCCTTCTGCACGCTCGGGACCGAGACGTACCACGCCGAGACCCTGTTCGGACCGCTCTGGACGGCCACCATCCACAACCGCTCCTGAGTTACCCGGAGGTGGCGCTGCTTTCGGTAGGCGGGATTGATGGTCATCACCGTCAGGACGAGATGTGCCTTCTTGCCGTCGATCGTGGTGTCGCGGTCGGCTTCCTTGCGCACGCCCGGGCTCGGCCCGTAGTCCGCTCGGGCCATCGTCGTACTCAGCCCGTTCGCGACGGCCGCCGGGCTCTGCCCAGCGACCGAGCCTGACCCCTCGTCCATCGTCCACTGGACATCGACGGCCTTCTCGAACTTCACCGGCCACATCGCGTTCGATCCGCGTGTCATCGCGCCGACGACGCAGTCATAGGCGAGACCGGCGACCGGGTCGACGACGTGCGGGCAGGCCAGGTGGGCCGCGGCCGGCGGTGCGGGCGAGGACGAAGTCGGCGACTCGGGCGCGGGAGCGCCCGACTGGCCCGGGCTCGACGGTCCGGACGGCTGGCCGGCGCCGGGGCTGCCCGGGCCGCCCGGGCTGCCCTTCCCGGACACGGTCTGCGAGCAACCGGTCAACACGAGCACCGCGGCGGCGACGGCCACCACGCCCCGCATCGGATTCATCAGGCCGTCTCCTTACCGATCCCGTCGCGGCCGAGTCGAGCGATGTTGTCCCACAGCAGCGCCGTGGCCTCGGCGCCCTTGAACAGCATCGACAGGTTGACCTTCTCGTTCGGTGCGTGGATCTGGTCGTCGGGCAGACCCACCCCGAGAAACACCAGCGGCGCGGCGAGTGACTGCTGCAGGGCAGCCTCGGGACCGCTGCCGCCCTCGCGGGTCGGCAGGACCTGGGCGCCGTCGAATGCCTGGCTGATCGCGTCGGTCAGCGCCTGGTAGGCCGGCGTGCCCAGCGGCACGAGGCACGGCGCGACGCCGTCGCCTTCCCACTCGATCTGCATGTCGATGCCCGCGGGCGTGTGGTCGGTGACGAACTGATCGACCGCCGCGAGGATCTTGTCCGGATCCTGGTTCGCGACCAGCCGGAAGGAGAGCTTCACGTGGGCATCGGTGGGCACGATCGTCTTGCTGCCGGCTCCCATGTAGCCGCCCCAGATGCCGTTGACCTCCGCGGTCGGGCGCGCGCCGATGCGCTCCAGCGTGCTGTAGCCGTGCCTCGCCGCCGAGTGCCCGCGACTTGGCCACGCTGAGGAATTCGGCTTCGTCGAAGGGCACCTTGGCGAACAGGTCACGCTCGTCGTCGGTGAGTTCGAGGACGTCGTCGTAGAAGCCGGGAATCTGAACGCGGCCGCGCTCGTCGTGCAGGGCGCCGGCCAGCCGAGCGATCGCCGTGGCCGGGTTGGGCACGGCGCCGCCGAAGGATCCCGAGTGCAGGTCGAGGTCGGGGCCGTGGAAGTCGACGGTGCACACGATCAGGCCGCGCATGCCGGTGACCGTGCTCGGGACGTCGAGGCCGAGCATGCCCGTGTCGGTGATGACGACAACGTCGCAGTCCAGGCGATCGCGGCGTTCGGCGAGCAGGTCCTCGAAGTTGGGTGAGCCCGACTCCTCCTCGCCCTCGATGAGGAACTTGAGGTTGACGGCGGGCTCGTCCGGCCGGTCGCCGCCAGGTGGGCGCGCAGGCCCAGCAGGTGGAACAGCAACTGGCCCTTGTCGTCGGACGCCCCGCGCGCCCGGAGCAGGTCGCCGTCGATGGTCGGGTCGAAGGGGTCGGTGCGCCACGACTCGATCGGGTCGACCGGCTGCACGTCGTGGTGGCCGTAGACGAGCACCGTGGGCGCCTGCGGATCGTCGCTGCGCCACTCGGCGTACACCGCGGGCAGGCCCTTCGTCGGCCAGATCTCGACGGTCTGCAGGCCGGTGCGCCGGGCGGCCTCGGCGAACCATTCGGCGCTGCGCTGGACGTCCGCGTGGTGCTCGGGCTGCGCGCTGATCCCCGGGATGCGCAGCCACTGGTCGAGATCGGCGAGCAACTCGCCGCGATGGTCGTCGATGAACTCCCTGACGGTCGGCATGGGCATGACGCTACCGAGGGCTCTTGTGACAGTTCGAGTAGGTCTCGACCCATCGACGCGTACGTCGTGCTGGCCTGGTGGCGCCCGATTCACCAGCGACGATCACGGGCTGGACTCCGCGCCGGCGATCAGGCGGCGCAGCCCGTCGGCGTCGAGCAGGTCGACCGGCGCGACGGTTTCGCCGCTGCGCACGTAGTGAAACGCCGCGCCGATCGCGTCCAGTGGCGCCCCGGACAGCGCGGCCCACGCGAGGCGATACGCGGCAAGCTGCACCGCCGCGGCGTCGGCGTCGGCGCCTCGCGGTGTCGCGCCGGTCTTCCAGTCGACGATGGTGAAGCCGTCCGGCTCGGCGAAGACGGCGTCCATCCGGCCGCGCACGACGGTGGTCTCGACGGCCATCTCGAACGGCACCTCGATCTCGACGGGGGTGCGATCGGCCCACTCGCTCGCCTCGAACGCGGCCCGCAGTGCAGCGACGTCGGCGTCGTCGGCGGTCTCGTCGGCGGCACCCGGCAGGTCGTCGACGTCGAGCAACGTCTGGGCCGACCAGCGGCGTTCCAGCCAGGCGTGAAAGGCCGTGCCACGCCGGGCCAGCGGCGCCGGCCGGCTGGGTAACGGACGGCGCAGCCGCCGGGCCAACTCGTCGGGATTGCGCTGCAGGCCGACCAGTTGCGACACCGACAGCTGCCGAGGCAGGGCCACCTCGATCGTGTCGGCACCGGCGAGGCGGGCGCGCTCGGCGAGAAGCACGTCGACGTCGTGCCGCCACGCCGCGATGCGCCCGGCCGAATCGTCGAGCAGTCCCGGTAGGGGCACCTGGTCGGCCGGCCGAGCCGTCGCAGCCGCGGCTGCCGGTCGCCGCAGGGCGGCGCGCACCAGGGCGGCGCCGGCCTCGACGTCCGGGCGGCGCGCGCCGAGCGGATCGAGTGGCCAGGTCGCCGACTCGGCCTCACCGAGTCGTGGATTCTCCGCATTCGGCTCGGGGACGAACCACTCGTCGACATCGGCGAAGCCGTGCAATTCGTCGAGGAACGGCGAGACATTGCGCGCGGACTTGGCGGTGTCCCAGGCGTAGCCGCTGGCCAGCAGCACCGACCTCGCGCGGGTGAACGCGACGTAGGCCAGGCGGCGCTCCTCGTCGGCGTGGCGCTGCTTGACCTGCTGGGCATGCTCCTTCAATGCCGCCGCGACCTGCTTGCGGTCGGCGGCACCGTCGAGACCGAGCTGTGGCAGGTCGGCGCCGTCGCCGCGCAACGGCGCAGGCAGCAGTTGCCGGGCGCGGGTCCAGTCGACGCCCTTGGGGTCGGCCGGGAACACGCCCTCGACCAGTCCGGGCACCGCGACGACGTCCCACTCCAGGCCCTTGGCCGCGTGCATCGTCAGGATCTGGACCCGCTCCTTCTCGACGGCGACCTCGCCCGAGTCGAGGCCGTTCTCCTCGACCTCGGCGGCATCGAGGAAGGCCAGGAACGCCGTCAGCGTGGCCTCGTCGGCCTCGGCGGCGAACCGCGCGGCTTCGTCGAGGAAGCGGTCGAGATGCACGCGCCCGACCGCCGCCCGATCGGCGCGCGCCGCGACCTCGATGTCGACGCCGATCGCCCGCTCGACGTCGGCCACGAGTTCGGGCAGCGGCGCGGAGAGGCGGCGGCGCAATCCCCGCAACTCCTGGGCGAACGTGCTCATGCGCCGGGCGCCCTCGGCGGAGTACCGCTCGATCCGGCCGAGATCGTCGAGCGCTTCGACGAGGCTGCCCTGGTCGATCGGCTGGTCGAGCGCCGGCCGCTCCCCCGCTGCGTCCGGGCGCCGCTCGCGGGCCAGTTCGCTCGCCCGCGCGCCGAGCGCGTTGAGGTCACGCGCGCCGATCCGCCAGCGCGCGCCGGTCAGCAGCCGGGCGAGTGCCGGGCCGGACCGGTGGTCGGCCAGCACCCGCAGCGTCGCCACGACATCGACGACCTCCGGCGTGGTGAGCAACCCGCCCAGGCCCATCACCTCGACCGGCAGCCCGACCTCGAGCAGCGCCTCGCGTACCTCGTTGATCTGCGAGCGACGCCGCACGAGCACCGCCGCCGTGCGCTCGCCGGCCGGCCGCGCCTGCCACTCGGCGAGCATGCGCGCGGCAAGCCACTGCGCCTCGTGCTCGACGGTCTCGACGACGCTGCAGCGGATCTGCCCGATGCCCGGCGTCCGGACGCGGCCGCAGCTCGACCGTGGCATCGCCGCGCCGCAACGGGGCCGCCACCGCGTTCGCGGCGCGCAGCACGACCTCGTCGTTGCGCCAACTCGTCGTCAGCGGGAATCGCGGCGCGGGCCGGGAGTCGGCGAGCGGGAACTCCGCGGCGAATCGGCGGATGTTGCCGGCGCTGGCCCCGCGCCAGCCATAGATCGACTGGAACGGATCGCCGACCGCCGTGACCGGATGTCCTGCGCCGAACAGGCCACTGAGCAAGCGCACCTGCGAGTGGCCGGTGTCCTGGTACTCGTCGAGCAGCACGGCGCCGTAACGTTCCCGCTCGGCGCGAACCACCTCGGGCACCTCGGCCAACTGCGCCGCCAGCGACATCTGGTCGCCGAAGTCGACGGCTCGCAGGGCGCTCTTCGCAGCGGCGTACTCGCGCACGAGCGGCAGCAACGCCAGCCGGTGCTGCAAGGACGTCCACAGCCTCCCGGCATCGCTCGACGGTGGCGGGGCGCCGCCGTAGATCGCGGCCAGCTCGTCGGCGACGGCCTGGCAGTAGCGCTCGACGGCATCCGGCTCGACGAGGTGGTCGACGAGCTGGCCGGTGAGCGCCAGGACGTATTGCGTGACCGAGCCGAGCGCGCCGACGCCACGCGGCAGTGCGCCCGGATAGCGGCGCACGACCGAGTCCGCGAGCTGCCAGCACACCGCCTGCGACAGCAGCCGCGAATTCGGCTCGGCGCCCACGCGCATCGCATGCTCGCCGACCAGGCGCGCGGCGTACGCGGAATAGGTGAGCACGGTGGGTTCGCCGGCGAGCAGTTCGGCCAGGTGCTCGGGGTCGGCGAGCCGGTCGCGCTCGACGACGTGGCGCCAGCCCGCGAGACGCCACCGGATGCGACGCCCGAGTTCGGCCGCCGCCTTGCGGGTGAACGTCAGGCCGAGCACGGCGTCCGGCGCCACGAACCGGTTGGCCACCAGCCAGACGACGCGGGCCGCCATCGTCTCGGTCTTGCCGGAGCCGGCGCCGGCGATGACGACGGCCGGTGCCGGTGGCGACTCGATGACCGCTGCCTGCTCGTCGGTGGGCGTGGTGAAGCCCGAGCAGCCGGGCCAGCTCGGCCGCGGAAACCGGCACCGGTGGCCGCGATTCATAACGTCACCTGCCGGCCCTCGGGCAGCAGCGGGCAACTCGACCGCACGTCGCAGCCGCCGCAGTAGGAGTTGACGGTGGCGCTGAATTCGCCGCCGCGCAGGCGCGCCGCCACGTAGAAGACCCGCTCGGCGATCCAGGCCGCGGATCGTCGTCCAACGGCGGCTGGCCTTGCTCGACGACGCTCTTGACGTCCGTGCCGAGCTGAACGAGCCGCGCGCCGCCGGAGCGGACCGACTCGCCGAACCCGCCCGACTCGACGGCGAACTGGTACGCGCCGAGCTGGGGATTCGCGGGCGGATCGTCGGCCTTGCTCTTGCCGGTCTTCAGGTCGATCACGACCGCCCGCCCGTCGGCGTCGCGCTCGAGCCGATCGACGCGGCCGTGCAGCCGGGCGTCGCCGACCACGACGTCGAAGTCCTGCTCCGTCGCCATCAGGTTGAGTTCGCCGCGGGTCCGGCGCAGCCAGTCGACCAGCTTCGCGAGCATGGTCTGCGCGCGCTCACGCTCATGAGCAGCCAGCCAGGACGCACCGAAATCGAGCACGTGCCATCGCTCGTCGAGCAGCCGCTCGTACGTCGGCAGGTCGGCGCCCGTCCGGTGCGATCGCCGCGACCTCGTGGATGAGCGTGCCGAGCGACGCCCCGATCTCGTCGCTCTCGCGGGCGCCGAGCCCGGCGAGCAGGGCGCGCAGTTCGCAGCGCAGGAACGACTCGATCCGCGACGGGCTGACCGGAACCGGCCGGGCCGGGTCGGCGACCGGCCCCGGATCGGAGAGTGCGGCCAGGCCCCACCAGTCGTCGGGATGCGCCCCGGGTACGCCCGCCGCGGCGAGCCGGGCCAGCTCGGCCGCCGCGGCGCTGCGTTCGTCGCGCGGGCGAGCCGGGTCGCACACCGTCGCCCTGAGTTCGGCGACGAGATCGGGCAGATGGGTGCCGCGAGGCGGCGTGGCGAACGGGCGCTCGTCGTCGACGGGGTCGAGTTCGTCGAGGAAGCGCGAGGGCTGCTCGTCGTCGCCGGACACGGCGGTGACGACGAGCCGCCGCCGCGCCCGCGTCGTGGCGACGTAGAACAGCCGCCGTTCCTCGGCGATCTGCGGGGCGAGCGTCGAGACCCCGGCGGCGTCGCGGTCGGCGACGATGTCGACCAGCAACTCCGAACCGAGCAGGGAACCCCGCCGGCGCACGTCGGGCCAGGTGCCCTCCTGGACGTGGGCCACGCAGACGAGGTCCCACTCGAGGCCCTTGCTGGCGTGCGCGGTCAGGATCTGCACGGCCTCGGCCCGCGCCGCCCGGGGCGCCAGCGTGTCGCCCGGAATCTGCTGCGCGGCAAGGTGTTCGAAGAACTCCGTGGCCGACGCCGCGGGCAGCCGGTCGGTGAACCGGGCCGCCGCCTCGAACAGCTCGATGACCGAGTCGAGGTCGCGGTCGGCCGCCGCGCCGGCCGGACCGCCGGCTTGGCTCGCGGCGTCCCAACGCGCGGCTAGACCCGTGGCGTCCCAGATCGCCCACAGCACGTCCTCGGCGTCGGCGCCGTCCGCCCGCGCGGCCTCGCCGGCCGCCAGGACGCGCGCGACCCGATCGACGGGCCGGGCGACGCGGTCGGGAAGGACCGCCGCGCCCGGCAAGATCCTGTACGGCGGGCGCCAGGAGCGGCCCGTTCGGGTCGGTCGGGGCGAGCCGGCGCAGCTCGCGGCGAAGCCGCCGCAGTTGCAGTGCGTCGGCGCGTCCGATCGGGCCGAGCAGCAGGTGCTCGGCGACGTCCTCGGTGAGCTCGTCCGGGCGGAGCACGCTGCGCAGCGCCGTGAGCAGGTGCGCCACCGCGGGCTGCTCGGCGAGCGGGACGTCCTCGCCGGCGACCGCCACCGGCACGCCCGCGGTGATGAGCGCGCGGCGCAGCACGGCCAGGCTCAGCGTGGTGGACCGGACGAGCACCGCCATGCGCGACCACGGCAGGTCGTCGTCGAGATGGGCGCGGCGCAGCGTGCCCGCCACGTAGGCCGCCTCCTCGGCGCCGGAGCGCAGCAGCCGGACCTCGACGGTGCCCGGCGGCATGCCCGGGGCCGCCTCCAGCGCACGCTGCTCGCCGCGGCCCGGCAGCCGCAGCGCGACCCGGCGGCTGGCCGCGAGCAGCGCCGCACCGGCGCGACGTGACGTGGTGAGCGCGACGACCGGCACCTCGCCGACCAGCCCGCCGAAGCGCTCCGGGGCGTCGCGAATCGCCGACGGGTCGGCCCCCCGGAACGCGTAGATGGACTGGTCGGGATCGCCGACGACGATCAGCTCGTCGGCACCCTGGGAGAGCAGCGCGAGGAGCTCGGTTTGCGCCGGGTCGGTGTCCTGGTACTCGTCGACGAGGATGCGCCGGCGCACCTTGAGCTCGCCGGCCAGCAGCGCGGGGTCGGCCAGCAGCGCGTCGGTGGCCGCCCGGATCAGCTCGGCCGGATCCCAGGCGCCCGGCCGCGACAGCGAGGTGACGTCGAGGTATTCCTGCAGGAACGCGCCCGCCGCGACCCACTCGGGCCGCTTGCGAGCTCGGCCGAGCGCGGCCAACTGCGGACCGTCCAGGCCACGCTCGACGGCGCGCAGCAGCAGGTCGCGCAGCTCGCCGGCGAACGCCCGCGTGCCCATCGCGGGATGCAACTGCGCCGGCCAGCGCGACCGCCCGCGCTCGAGGTCGCCGCTGATCAACTCGCGCAGCACGAGGTCCTGCTCGGGACCCGGACAGCAACCGCGGCGACGGCAACCCCGAGGCGACCGCCGCCATGCGGAGCACGCCGAATGCGTAGGAGTGAAACGTGCGCGCCACCGGTTCGCGCACCGTGCCACCGAGCCGGGCGGTAACGCGGTCGCGCAGTTCGCCCGCGGCGCGCCGCCCGAACGTCAACATCAGCAGGTTCTCGACCGGGACGCCGGCGGCGACTCGCGCCACCGCCGCCTCGACCAACGTGGTGGTCTTGCCCGTGCCCGGACCGGCGAGTACGAGCAGCGGACCGCCGTCGTGCTCGACGACCCGCCGCTGCGCAGCGTCGAGATCCGGCGGTGCGGCGACGCGACGACGTGGCCGCACCAGCCGGTATGAACTCACTGCCCTATCCCAGCACGAGCATCCGACGAAATCCGTCAGGACCCGAACGACCCGCAGCGGTCAACGACCGTCCCAGCGGTACGCGCGCAGATCGACTCGCCCGTTGGCGAAGCGCACGCCCTCAGCGATCAGCCGCTGGCGTTGCTCGTCGCGAAGATGATCCGCGCACGTGCCGTCGGCGCGCAGCACACGGTGCCACGGCACGGTGCCGCCGTCATTCGCCAGCACCCGCCCGACCATCCGCGGTGCCCGCGACCCGACGTACTCGGCGACATCGCCGTAGGTCATGACGCGACCGGCCGGGATCGACTCGACGCAGGCGAGGATCCGCAGCGGCAGCGAGTCGTCCGAACTCACCGAGGATGACGGCCGGTGAGCGCGACCAGCTGCTCCTCGGCCGAGGCGCCGTCCGACACCGGGACGGGCGCCCTGAACAAGCCGGTCGACGCCAGGTCGCCGAACGCCGTCGCGCCGGCCAGCGTGAGTTGGACGAGGTCCTCGGGCAGCGGATCGGTGACCCCGATCGCGGTACCCAGATCCCACGAGTGCACCACGAGATCGAAGATCATCTCGTTGAGGTAGTCGGTCGCCGGCGTGGCTCCGCGAGACAGCATTACCTCACGGTCGAGCGCGCCCAGCTCGCCGAACGCGTCACGCGACATCAAGGCGGCTGCGTCCCACGCCGCGACCCGATCCGGGTCGAGGGTGCGCTTCGTCTCTTCGACGATGGCGCCCGCCGTCGTGAGGTCGTGGCCCGCCATCAGCGGCGGCACCCACACTTGCTCCTCGATCAGATGGTCGACGAGCGCGCCGACACGTCCCATTCCGAGCACGGCGTGCCCGACGACCATTGATCGGCACCCACCCGATGCACCCGTGAGCCGAACTCCGCCAGGCCCCGGTTGAACACTGCGACTAGATCGGTCATGGACAAGTCATACGCCTAGCCGGCGACGAGCGGAACCAGCGCCGAGCAGGATCAGTACGACGGCAGGCTGGGTTCGACCTGATTGACCCACGCTGTCACGCCGCCCTGCACGTGCACGGCGTCGGCGAACCCGGCGCCCTTGACCGCGGCGAGCGTTTCGGCCGATCGAACGCCGGTCTTGCAGTACATGACGATCTGCTTGTCCTGCGGCAGCGAGGCGAGCGCGTCGCCGCGCAGGATCTCGTCCTTCGGAATGAGCGTCGCGCCAGGTATCCGCACGATCTCCCATTCGGCCGGCTCGCGCACATCGACGAGGAATATCGGCTTGTCGGCGTCGATGAGTTCCTTCAGCTCCGGTGCGGTGATCGTCGAGCCGACGGCGGCCTGGGCCGCCTCGTCCGACACGACACCGCAGAACTCCTCGTAGTCGATCAGTTCGGTGACGGTGGGGTTCTCGCCGCAGACCGCGCAGTTGGGGTCCTTGCGGACGGAGATCTTGCGGTAGTCCATCTCCAGGGCGTCGTACACCATCAGCGAGCCGACGAGCGGTTCGCCGATGCCGGTGAGCACCTTGATCGCCTCGGTGACCTGGATCGACCCGATCGACGCGCACAGCACGCCGAGCACGCCGCCCTCGGCGCACGAGGGCACCATGCCGGGCGGTGGCGGCTCGGGGTACAGGCACCGGTAGCACGGGCCGTGGTCGGCCCAGAACACCGACGCCTGCCCGTCGAAGCGATAGATCGAGCCCCAGACGTAGGGCTTGTGCAGCAGCACGCAGGCATCGTTGACGAGGTAGCGCGTGGCGAAGTTGTCCGTGCCGTCGACGATCAGGTCGTACTGCGCGAACAGGTCCATCACATTGGATGAGTCGAGCCGCATCTCGTGCAGGTTCACCGTGATGAGCGGGTTGATCTCGAGTACCGAGTCGCGCGCCGACTCCGCCTTCGACCGGCCCACGTCGCTTTGCCCGTGGATGATCTGGCGCTGCAGGTTCGACTCGTCGACGACGTCGAACTCGACGATGCCCAGCGTGCCGACACCGGCCGCGGCGAGGTACATCAGAGCCGGCGACCCGAGGCCACCTGCGCCGACACAGAGCACCTTGGCGTTCTTGAGCCGTTTCTGACCGGACATCGCGACGTCCGGGATGATCAGGTGGCGGCTGTAACGGCGAACTTCGTCAACCGACAGCGAGGCTGTCGGACCGTCAGGCTCGATGAGCGGCGGCAACGACACAGCAATGTCCTTCCAGATAGCGAATCACCACAGCAACCGTCTGCACGGCGCACGGCATTCCCTGTCCAGTATCGCCAGTCGCGCCCGGCGCGATGAACGGGGCCACCGCGGGAGTTCGGGGGGGGTTAACTCGTACCGCGGTGGCGTCCCGCTAGTAGCCAGGTTACGTGTTCGCATAGTGATGACTGAATACGTCAAGTCACGCATATGCTGGAGGCGCGCGAACAGCGGCATGCAATCGGGGGTGCGCCGCGGTCGGCGACTGCTGACACCGCGCCTCATGGAGCCGGTCCGTGGGGTCCCCGCCTCGTGAGGGGCCAGGTCCGTCCGTGACTGATCCAACTCCGAGCAGCGTCGGGACGCGAGCGTCCGACGGGCGACCCGCGCCGATCGTCGACGTCGCTCATGAACTGCTCGATCTGCTGTCCGGCCTGCTGCCGTACCGGGCGGCATGCATCTCGGTCTACTCACCAATGGCACACGGGCACGAGCTGGTCGCGAGCATTGACTGCCGCGAGCGCGAACTCGTCTGGCTCGCCGACTGGCTGGCCCAGTTCAAAGCCGACGACCTGAGCGCGAATGACGGCCACCTACACCCACCTGTATGGAAGGACGACGTCGTGACGCTGTGGCTGCACAGCGCCGACGGTCGCTACACCGGCAGCCTGCATGTGTTCGAAGCGCCGTCGGCGTCGTCCGACGCCGGCCGCGACGCGATCGCCGATCAATTGCTGCGCGTGCAGCCGCTGTTCGGCGGCCTGATCGACACGATGCGCCTACCCAGCCAGCTCATGGCGGATGTGGCCGCGAGCGCGCGCGGCGTGGTGGTACTGCCCGACGCGACGGTCGTCCCGTTGCCCGGCCGACCGGCCGGACTGCATCTCTACGACGGTGGGCCGTTGCCCGCAGCGATCGTCGCGGCCGCACAGCGCGGGGAGTTGCCGCAACGTTTTCGCTGGCGCGATGCGGCCGGCGGCTGGCATCTGATCCAGAGCCGGGTGATCGAGTCCGGATTCGTCATCACCGAGGACGACCCGCCGCTGCCGCACGGCATAACCGCGCGCGAACTCGAGGTGCTCACGTTGATAGCCCGCGGGTACAGCAACCCGCAGATAGCGTCGCTTCTCGTCGTCTCCGGTAAGACGGTCGCCAAGCACGTCGAGCATGTGCTGTACAAACTCGGCTGCTCGTCACGTGCCGCGGCGGCGGCGGCTGCGGTACGCGGCGGTCTGATCGAACTTGACGCCCCGACGATGGACGGCCTGCCGAGGAACTAGTTCGGGATCAGCGGGCTGTTCTGCGGGGTGTCGGCCGACTCGATGCCCGGAGCGTCCTTGGCGCCGGGCGGGTAGGGCCACGGGTTCGCCTCGCAGATCTTGCCGCCAACCGACTTCAGGCCGATCGTCTGCTGCATCATCACCGGCCCGAGGCCGTCGGAGAGGCAGACGTGGCTGTGCATATGGCCAAGTGCGTGCCCGACCTCGTGGTTGACCATGTACTCGTGGTAGGCGTTCAGGTCGGCGATGTAGGCGACGTCGCCACGCACCCACCGGGCGACGTTCAGCACGACCCGTGAGCCGTCGTTAGGCGCGTAGCAGGACGTCTCGATCTGCTGGTCGTAGCCGCACAGCGTCCGCACGGTCATCGACGCGGTGAGCGTGACGTGGAAGTCGGCCGGCCCGCTGTCGACGCGCTGCAACGCCACGCCACTGTGGTTGCCGGTCCAACTGCGCCGGTCGTCGAGCACGGTATCGACCAGACGCGCGAATGCATTCAGGTCGACGCCGGTGACGCCGTTCTCCACGTCCACCGTGTACCGATGCACGGTGCCGCTGCCGACGACCGGACCGCTGCCCGGCAGCACGCGGAACGTCCCGGTACCGCGAAGCGAGTACGGCGGGCCGGCGGGTAGGGCGTCGGACGACAGGGCCTCGTTCTGTGAGTTGGCGCCGGCCTGGTCGGTCTTGAGCGGGGCGGTTCCCGACGCCTGCGGCGGACCGGCCCCACGGACGGGCGCATTGCCGCCGTTGGCGACAGCGGGGTGAATCGGCTTCGCCGGCGCCGCCTTGTGCGACGGCTGAGCGGTCGTCATGAGGGCAACCACGGTGATCACGACCAGGATCGGCAGCGCATAGGCCCGCCAGCCGTAGCGATCGACGAAGGTGCGAATTGCCCGGCCGAGGTTCCAGCGCTCGATATCGTCTTCGTCGTCAGGTGGATCCTCGAACGTCCACCGCGTGGAGGACAGGTCGTCCTCGTTCCCGAAGCGGTCGCGCGGACGCAACGTCACGCCGCCGCCCCGGGAGTCACCTGCCACGCGCCCAGAGTGCCATACCGCGTGTCACCGATGGGTCAACGGACGGGCGGCGTCTGCGGCGTGGCGTCGCGTCGCAGCGCGTTGGTGCGGGCGTCCTCCAGCAGGCCGAGCGCCGCACGAGCGGTGGTGACCGGGTCTTCCAGCATCGCCACGTGACCGATCTCGTCGAGCACCAGCAGTCGGGCATCAGGAATGGTGGCGGCCACTCGCGGGGCGAGCGCGGGGGCGACCAGGCGATCGCGGGTACCCCACACGACAAGGGTCGGCGCCTTGATCTCGCCCATCCGCGTCCACACGCTGTGCGATCGCCGGGCGAGATAGGACGCGACGATGCCGCGTAGCGAGAGGATCAATGCATCGGTGGCCCAGTGCATCTCGTCCCGGGCGCGGATCTCCTCCGCCGCCTCGGCCAGCCGGTGTGGCGGGATCTCGCCCGGGTGCGCGAAGCAAAGGTTGGTGATCATCCGTGCGCGTTGCTCGGGAGTGGTCCGCCGGATCCGGCTCTTCAGCAACGGCGCAGCGCCGGGCAACAGGGAGACGGCAAGGATCGGGTCGGTGCCGAGACGGCGCGGGCGCAGATCCGGCACCGCCGGCGAGATGAGGGTCAACGTGCGGACGAGGTCTGGCCGTCTGGCCGCGACCAGGATCGAAATGAGGCCACCCATCGAGTTGCCGAACAGGTGCACCGGCCCCCGCCCGGACTGCTCCAGATACCGCACGACAACCCGTTTGTGCGCGCCGATCGAGTAGTCGCGCCCGGGCGCCGCGGCGGAGCGCCCGAATCCGGGCAGATCGAGAGCCTCGATGTCGAGCCAGGGCCTGAGCTGCGCGGCGAAATCGGTCCAGTTCGTCGAGGCACCGCCGAGGCCGTGCACGAACAACGCGGGCTCGGCGCCCTGCGCATCCGGATCGGCCGGCGTCGTCCGGACGAAGATCTCCGCCTCGCCGACTCGCACGTTCCGGCCGGGCCAGGGCGGGATCGACGAGTCCAGCGGCGGCAACTCGGTACTTGCCAGGCGTGCGGGTGACGAGGTCATTGCCCGGCTCCTACGCGGACTTCCGGCGGGCTGTCTTTGCCGCCTTCTTGGCCGGCGCCTTAGCCGCGGTCTTCTTCGCCGCAGTCCGCTTGGCTGGTGCCTGCTTGGTCGCGCTGGCCTTGCCGGTCGAGCTGCGCGATGACGATGCCGTCTCGCCCCGCCCGCGCTTGGCTGCGTCCACGGAGGCTCGAAGTGCGGCCATCAGATCGACGACCTGCCCGGTGTCCGGCTTCTCCGGCGTCGTGTCGATGACCTCACGGCCCTCGATCTTCGCCTCGATCACCTGCTGGAGCGCTTCGCGGTACTCGTCGGTGTACTGCTCGGGCTCGAAGTCGCCGGCCATGCTCTCCACGAGCGACTCGGCCATTGCCCGCTCCTGGGGGCGGACATTCACGTCCTGGTCGAGGAACCCGAAGCTGGCCTCACGCACCTCGTCGGGCCAGACCATGGTCTCGAGGACGATCACCCCCTCGCGTACGCGCAGGGTGGCAAGTTGCTCGCGATTGCGCAGCGCGACCTTGACCAGACCGACCATGCCGCTGCCCTCGAGGGCGTCACGCAGCAGCACGTACGGCTTGACCGCCTGCTGATCCGGCTCGAGGTAGTAGCTCTTGGCGAAGTAGATCGGGTCGACCTGATCGACCGGCACGAACTGGAGCACGTCGACGACGTGCGCGCTCGGCAACGGGAGGTCGGCGAAATCGTCGTCGGTCAGCACCACCGTCTCGCCGCTCGGCAGCGGGTAGCCCTTCGCGATGTCGGAGTAGGCCACCTCCTCACCGTCTGCCTCGGCGATGCGCTTGTACCGCACCCGCGAGCCGTCGCTGCGGCGCACCTGGTGAAAGCTGACGTCGCGCTCCTCGGTGGCCGCGAACATCCGCACGCCGATGTTCACCAGACCAAAGGACACCGCGCCCTTCCAGATCGCACGCATCGCCTCACCCGTTCCCTCGACAGACGTCCATGATGCCGCCTGACGGGCCCTCCGCGGCACATCAGCGGGCGGATCTGCACATGATCCACCGGTTTGAGGGGCAGGATTGGTGGGTGGCAGTCCCACTCCGGCCAATGCTCGCGACATCCGCGGAGACGCTGCCGACCGGGCCCGACTGGACATACGAGTTCAAATGGGACGGTATTCGCGCTCTCGTGGAGGTGACGGCTGGTGCGGTCCGGGTGATACGCAGGCCGGGCAGCGACGCCACGGCGGCCTACCCAGAGCTCGCCGCCCTCGGCGACGGCATCGAGGACGCGCTGGTCGACGGCGAGATCGTCGCCTTCGCCGACGGCCGGCCCTCGTTCGGGTTGCTGCAGACGCGCATGCACGTCCGTGCACCGAGTCAGGCCGCCCGCCTGGTCGACGACACGCCCGGTCCGTTCATCGCGTTCGACCTGCTGCGCCTCTACGGCGTGGATCTGACCGCCCGCCCGCTGGCCGAACGGCGGGCCACGCTGGACCGACTGGCGGCCGACCATCCACAGTGGACGGTCAGCCCCTCGTTCGACGACGGCGCCGCCACCGAGGCGGCTGCCCGCGAGCACGGCCTCGAGGGCGTCGTGGCCAAACGCCTGTCCGGCCGGTACCACGCGGGCGTCGCGCAGCGGACTGGGTGAAGGTCAAGTTCGTCCGGCGCGACGAGTTCGTCGTCGTCGGCTGGGAGGCCGACGCGCGGACGGCAGCGCCACGCTGAGCTCGCTGCTCCTCGGCTACTACGACGGCGACGCGCTGCTCTTCGCCGGCAAGGTCGGCAGCGGGCTCTCCTCGCGCGAGCCGAGGCAGCTCCAGGCGGCAGCTCGTCGCGCCGCTCGGACTGTCCACTGCGGACGGTGCCTCTCCCGTCGCCCGGACGCGTCACCTCCTGGGTCGAGCCCGAGGTTGTCGTCGAGGTCGTCCTATTCGCACTGGTCCGACGATGGCCGCGCTGCGCCATCCCGTCTTCCTCGGCATACGTCCTGACAAGCGACGCCCGAGAGGTTGGCCGCAATGGCTGAACGGATCATCGTGGAGGTCGACGGCAGGCACCTTCGCCTGTCGAATCTCGACAAGGTGCTCTATCCGGAGACCGGCTTCACCAAAGGCGAGGTCATCGACTACTACACCCGCATGGCGCCGGTGCTGCTTCCGCACCTGGCCGGGCGGCCGCTGACGGTCAAGCGCTATCCCAACGGCGTCGACGGCGCGTTCTTCTTCGAGAAGAACGCGCCGCGCGGCACGCCGACCTGGGTTCGCACCGTGACCTTGCCCGTACCCGGCTCGACGATGAATCGCGAGACGATCGACTTCGTCGTCGTCGAGGAGCTCGCCACCCTGGTCTGGCTGGCCAATCTCGCAGCGTTGGAGCTGCACGTTCCGCAGTGGCACATTCCGCCGCGAGGCCGCAAACCGCGCACCGACCTGATCGTCTTCGATCTCGATCCCGGCGCACCGGCCGATATCCGCCAATGTTGCGAGGTTGCGCTGCTGCTTCGCGAACTGCTGACCGAGGGCGGACTCGACCCCGGTCGCCAAGACGTCCGGGTCGAAGGGCATGCAGGTCAGCGCGCCCATCACGGTTACGCGACGGCGACACGACGTCGACCTATGCGCAGGCCGTCGCGCGGGTGCTCGAGGCCGAGCATCCACGACTCGTCGTCTCGAAGATGGCCAAGAACCTCCGTCACGGCAAGGTGTTCGTCGACTGGAGCCAGAACAACTCGGCGAAGACCACGGTCGCGCCGTACTCCCTGCGTGCGCGTCCGAGCCCGACGGTTTCGACGCCGCTGGACTGGAGTGAGGTCGAGTCCGGGCCGCCGCTCAGCTTCACCGCTCCGGACGTGCTCGAACGCGTCGACGGAGACGCCGATCGCTTCGCCGGCGCGCTCGACGACGGGGCTCGCGTGCGCCTGCCGCGAGCGCCTTCGGTTCCCGCCAGCTAATGTCTCGGGCGGGAAGTCGTTCACCGGAAGCGGTCGTCCGGGGTTTCCGCAAGGTTGTGCCGGTCTGTCGATCCTCGCCGTTGGACAACCGGATGACACGGCCGGTGCGCACGCGACCAGGTTTCCACCACGAGCATTAGCAACTCGCCCAAATCAGAGGGGACTTCCGCATGCCGGACACGGTCGATGCCACCCGGGGCAGCAGACTGCCGCGGTCGGCTCGCCGGCGGCAACTGCTTGCCGCAGCGCAAGAGGTGTTCATCGCCAACGGCTATCACGCGGCCGCGATGGACGACATTGCCGAGCGAGCCGGGGTCTCGAAACCCGTGCTGTACCAGCACTTCCCGGGCAAGCTCGACCTGTATCTGGCTTTGATCGACGAGCAGGCCGCCGCCCTGACCGGCGCGATCAAGCAGGCGCTGGCCGGCACCGCCGACAACCAGGAGCGCGTCCACGGCGTCCTGACGGCCTACTTCGACTTCGTCGACGGCACGGCACGCAGCGCGCCTGGTGCATTCCGGCTGATCTTCGAGACCGACCTCGGCAACGATCCGGCCGTGCGTGATCGCGTCGAGCGCAGCACCAACGAGATCATGCATGCGGTCGCTGACACGGTCGCCGGCGACACCGGCCTCGATCCCGCCCGGGCCGAGTTGCTCGCAATGACGCTGACGGGCGCGGCGCAGGTGGCTGCTCGCTGGTGGCTCGACAACGATCGTCCCGTCCCGCATGCCGATGCCGTCCATCTGCTCGAATCGCTGCTCTGGCGAGGGATCTCCAACTTCCCGCGCCAGGAGGAGACCGGAGAGCCCGAGGCGTGAACGCGGACGGATCGCCCATTCGCGTTCGCTGTCGGCGCAGCGGCCGGGCGCCGGGACGGGTCGCGGCTCGGCTAGCGTGGACACAGCATTGAGCCAGACGTCGCACCAGGAGGTCCGCGTGGATGTCAAGATCGGCGTGCTCCACACGCCGCGCGAGATCGTGCTGGAGAGCGCGCAGACTCAAGAAGAGGTCGAGGCAGCAGTCGCCGCGGCGCTCAAGAGCGTCGACGGCAACTTGTCGCTCAGCGACGAGAAGGGCCGCAAGGTGATCGTGCCCGCCAACCTCATCGCCTACGTGGAGATCGCTCAGGCCGACGTGCGCAGGGTCGGCTTCGTCGCCGGCTGAGCCTCGCCGCAGTACGCAAACCCGCTGAGGGGTTCAGCTCGCCAGCCCGAGGGTGGCCATCCGCTCGGCGTGTTTGTCGGTGATCCGCTTGAGCAAGGCGGCCACGCCGGTCAGATCCGACGTCCCCTCCATGAGCAGTGCCGCGAGCGAGTCGTGCTCGGCGAGCACGTGCTGCGTCTGGCTGATCGCCTCGCCGACCAGCCGGCGCGCCCACAGCGCAAGGCGCCCCGCCAGGGCCGGCTGTGCTT
Organism: uncultured Actinomycetota bacterium; assembly: GCA_963709985.1. Classification (GTDB taxonomy): domain Bacteria; phylum Actinomycetota; class Actinomycetes; order Mycobacteriales; family Jatrophihabitantaceae; genus DASXRA01. The sequence goes on along the minus strand of CAVPYQ010000028.1, from coordinate 518,693 downwards.
CGATCGCGGCCCGGACCTCGCGCACCGCGAACGCGGCGCTGCCCGTGTCGGCGAGCACCTCGATGATCAACTCGCGGGTTGCCGGATCGACGAAGTCGGCGATCTCGCGGTAGAAGTCGGCGGCCAGGCCGTCGCCGACGTAGGCCTTGACGAGCCCCTCGAGCCAGTTCGACGGAACCGTCATGGCATGGAATCCGTCCAGGGCCGCAACGAACGGGGCCATCGCCTCCTCCGGCGCCACTCCGAGTGATGCCAGGCGCTCAGCGATACGCCGGTAATGCCCTATCTCAACGGCCGCCATTCCGGCCAAAGCAGCACGACCGGACAGCGAGGGTGCCATGCGGGCGTCCTCGGCAAGACGATCGAACGCGGTCAACTCGCCGTAGGCCAAAGCGCCGAGCAGGTCGGCCAGGGCAGCTTGATCGGGCACCGCGGCAGGGTATCTCGCCCGATGACGGCTAGACTCGGCAACCGGACCGTCACGACAACCGGGACGGTCCGTATCTCCGCGTTGACCGCTTCCGCCGCGAGCGCACTGGCTCGCCGGCCCTCCGACTCACTTCGGTCGGACGTTCTCGGGCAGGTCGGCGCACGACTGCTGTTCAACACTGCTCAACACAGGGACGTTCATGACCGAACCACCAAGCGAGCCGACCACACCGGACGAACCGACCACTGGGGCAACCGAGGAGGTTATGCCGCTCGCCGCACGCGCGCCAGTGCGCCCGGAGAGCCCGGCGTTCTCCGACTTCCCCATCCGGCCCGAGATCGTCTCCGCCCTCGAGGCAGTGGGCATCACGCGCACCTTCGCGATCCAGGAATTGACGCTGCCGATCGCCCTGGCCGGCAACGACCTGATCGGCCAGGCCCGAACCGGCACCGGCAAGACCCTCGGCTTCGGCGTTCCGCTGCTCAACCAGCTCGACCTGCCAGGTGCCAAGGGCGCTCCGCCGCAGGCGCTCGTGGTTGCACCGACCCGCGAGCTTGCAGTGCAGGTCGCGGGCGACCTCACCGCCGCCAGCCGGCAACTCGGGGTGCGCGTGCTGACCATCTACGGCGGCCGGGCCTACGAGCCGCAGACGAGCGCGCTCAAACGCGGCGTCGACCTGGTGGTCGGAACGCCCGGACGCCTGCTCGATCTGGTCGAGCAGGGGCATCTGCGCCTGGGGTCGGTGCGAATCCTCGTGCTCGACGAGGCCGACGAGATGCTCGATCTCGGCTTCCTGCCCGACATCGAGAAGCTGCTCGCCCTGCTGCCCGCACAGCGCCAGACGATGCTCTTCTCGGCCACGATGCCGGGCCCGATCGTCGCGCTCGCCCGCAAGTTCCTCACCCAGCCCATTCAGATCCGCGCCGAGCAGCGCACTGACGACGCGCCGGCGATCGAGCACGTCGACCAGTTCGCCTACCGCGCCCATGCGATGGACAAGACCGAGTTGCTGGCGCGCGTGTTGCAGGCACGCGGGCGTGGCCTGACGATGATCTTCACCCGCACGAAGCGCACCGCCCAGAAGGTCGCCGACGACCTGCTCGACCGGGGATTCGCGGCCGCGGCCGTCCACGGCGACCTCGGACAGGGCGCGCGGGAGCAGGCACTTCGGGCCTTCCGCTCCGGAAAGGTCGACGTGCTGGTGGCCACCGACGTGGCTGCCCGCGGCCTGGACGTCGAGGGCGTCACGCACGTCATCAACTACCAGGCACCCGAGGACGACAAGAACTACATCCACCGAATCGGCCGCACGGCCCGGGCCGGCGCATCGGGAACGGCGATCACGCTCGTCGACTGGGACGAGGTCCCTCGCTGGCGGCTGATCTGCGACACGCTCGGCCTGCCGTTCCACGAGCCGCCGGAGACGTATTCGACCTCCGAGCACCTGTTCCTCGAACTCGACATCCCGGCCGACGCGGGGCCGACGCTGCCCCGTGCCGAACGCACGCGGGCCGGCCTGGCCGCAGAACAAGTCGAAGACCTCGGCGGGCGCGCGGCGAAGCCCGAACGCGGGCGGTCCCGCCGGACGCCCGCCGAACGGCCGCCCGCCGCCGCCGCCGCCAAACGCACCGAACGCCCACACCGGCCGCGACGGCGTACCCGCGGTGGCCAGCCGGTCGATCCGGCCGAGCAGGGCGGGCCGCCCGAGCAAGGCGGCCCGGCTCAGCCGACCGGGCAGGGTGAGCAGCCCGAGCAGCCCGGCACGGAAGGCGCAGCCGCCCCGAGGCGTCCGGCACGGCACCGACGCCGTACCCGCAGCGGATCGTCTGGCTCGTCCGGTCCGGAAAGCCCCGCCGCCGACTAGCACGTCGGGCATAGGCGAGGATTGCCAAGTGACGATCGACGAGGACATCGCCGAGCAGGGCCCAGCGCCTGACCCGGCGCGCGAGGCTCTCGAGCGCCATGTCACGGCGATGCGGCGCCAACGCCGCTGGTATGTCGCGGTTATCGCAGCAGTCGCCGCGGCTGCCATCGCCGTGGCGCTCGTGGTCTGGTACACCGGCGAAATCACCCACGTCCACCTGAGCACGGCGGCCAAGCCGCCGCCGCCCGTCTCGCTCGGCACGGTGACCGCCCGCCCGGCCCTCGCCTGGCAGAGCACAGACGCGACCGCGATCGGTACGCCGTTCGCCGGGTCAACCGTCATCACGTTCTCTCGGCACACCGTCACCGGACGCGAGGCGCTGACCGGCAAGCCGGTCTGGTCCTACACCCGCTCGGACCGCACGGTTTGCACAGCCGTACAGAGCGGCGGCAACACCATCGCGATCTACGAGAAGGACGGCAACTGCGACGAGGTCACCACGCTGGACTCCGCGACCGGCGACCGGCAATGGGAGCGCACCCTTACCGACAACGGCCACCCGACCTACCAGGTGTCGCAGTACACGCTGCTGATCGTCACCGACTCGGCCGTGCACGCCATCGACCCGTCAGGCGGACTGGACCGCTGGGACTACATCCAGCCGAGTGGGTGCCACACCCGCAGCGCCGTACTCGGCTCCGCCGGCACATTGATCAGCCAGCGATGCGCCGACGGCGATCACCTCGCGCTGCACGATCCGAACGCAGGCGACGAGTCGAAGGACCCCAAGCCCATCAAGTGGCGCCTGGACAAGACAAGCACCATCCCCGTCGCTGCGGATTCGTTTATCGGCGCCCTCGATCCGGGCACCGGGCAGCTCATCACGTATGACGCCGCCAAGGGCAAGGTGGCCGCCCGAACCACGTTGCAGCCCACGCCGACCGCCACCGCCAACATCGGCCAGGTCGCCGCGTCGCAGGCCGAGCTCGTATGGATCGGTGGCACCGTCTACGCGCTGGACACCTCGGGCACCCAGACCTGGTCCGCCCCCGCCGACGCGCTGCCCACGCTGACATCGCCGAATACCTCGGCGGTGACGCCCGATCTTGGCAACGCCGTGGTGCTCGTACCCACGTCATCGGGCGTGGCAGCGCTCGACGGCAACACCGGGAAGACCTCGGCGCAGTACCCCGTTCCCGCTCCGCCGAAGGGCAGCCAGATCTTCCCTCTGGGGCGTGGATTCCTCGTCGCTGCACCGACATCGACCGCGGTGTACCAGTGACCTCCCCGCCCGCGGTCGGGGCGACGACCCGGGTCACGTTCGACATCGTCGGTGGGCCGATCGCTGCTCTGCAGACCGGCCCTGACGACGGGGAGCCGGTCCTGCTCGTGCCTGGGCTTCACCGGCTCGAAGGAGGACTTCGGGGCGATCCTGGGCCCGCTGGCCGATGCCGGATACTGCGCGACCGCGATCGACATGCGCGGGCAGTACGAGTCGCCGGGCCACGCAGACGCCGGCGCGTACACGGTCACGGCGCTCGCGGCCGACCTGCGCGCTGTGGCGGCACAACTCAGCGGCCCGGTGCACCTGGTCGGGCACTCTTTCGGCGGCCTGGTCGCTCGCTGCGCGCTCATCGACGAGCCGGCCGCGTTCGCCTCGGTGGTCTTGCTGGACTCCGGCCCGGCGGGCCTGGACGGTGGACGCCGGGCGCGGATGGACCTGCTGCGTCCGGTGCTTGCTGATCACGGAATCACGGCCGTCTACGACGCCATGGAGGCATTGTCGGCGGCCGAACCCGGCTACGTGGCGCACCCGGCCGAGATAGCCCAATTCCTGCGGCACCGCTTCCTGGCCGGCGATCCCGCCATGCTGCTCGGTATGGGCGAGGCTTTGATCAACGAGCCCGATCGCGTCGACGAACTGGTGGCCACCGGCCGGCCGATCCTGGTCATCTGCGGGGTCGACGACGATGCCTGGACACCGGCGGTCCAGGCCCAGATGGCCACGCGTCTCGGTGCGCCTCACGTCGACGTGCCCGACGCGGCGCACTCCCCCGCCGTGGAGAATCCGGCATTCACCGCCGAGGCGTTCGTGACGTTTTGGCGCTCGGTGGGTTGACCCGCTTGATGGACGGCGACCTCGGCTATTTCGGTCCCGGCAGCGTGACGTGGCGGGTGCACGGCGAGCCTCTGACGATGGTCGGCGGACTGCGTGCCCTGCTGCTGCAGGCGCTGCACCCCGAGGCGATGCTGCTGCTCTACTCGCGATCCTCGTTCCAGGACGATCCTTGGGACCGGCTGCGTCGCACAGTCGGCTACGTCGCGACGGTCAGTTTCGGCACGAAGGCCGAGGTCGACCAGGCGGCCGCGCGAGTGCGCGACGTCCACCGCCGCCTGGGCATCACCGACCCCGAGCAGCTTGCCTGGGTGCACGCCTGCGAGGTCGACTCGTTCCTGGTAGCCGCTCGGAGCGTCGGGGTACCGATCTCGGCCGAGGACGCCGACCGCTACCTGACCGAGCAGGTCCGCGCCGCGGGTCTGGCCGGCGTCCCGGACGATCTCATACCCTGCACCGAGGCCGAACTGGCCGGGTATTTCGAGGCGATGCGGCCCACGCTTCGCCTGACTCCCGAGGCGCGCGAGGCCGCCCGCTATGTGATCGCGACGCCGCTGCCGGTCAGCGCGCGGTGGGCTGTTCCGGCCCGGATCGGCTGGACCGCCCTCTCGTCGCTGGCGATCGGGCTGCTGCCGGACTGGGCCCGACGCATGTACCGCCTGCCACCGCTGCCCGGTACCGGCCTGACGACAGCGGCGTGGCTACATGCGCTGCGCCTTGCGGTCGACCGACTGCCCGCCCATTGGCGCCACGGTCCGCAGTATCAGGCGGCAATGCGGCGCGCCACGCAAATCCGTTGAACCTTGCACGAACCCAGTACGTGGCGTCTTATTGAGGGGTACCACGTCACCTGAGAGGTGCGGCATGCGTAGATCAACCGTTGTGTACGCCACCGGGGTTCTCGCGGTCGCCGGCCTGATGACCGCGTCCCAGCCGGCCGCCTCCAGTTCGATCAACCACTGGATGCTCGCGAGCGGCCGCGCCGGCCATACGGTCACCGCGACCATCAAGGCGCCCGACATCACCTTGGGCACGACGTCGCAGATGCTCATCGTGGGCGTCCCCGGCAGTACCGACGAGATCGCCGATCCGGCCGCCTTGCCCGCAACCGCAGTCATGCGATCGGGCAACCAGCTTGACTCCACGCCGGGCTTCGGCGACACGACGCTGTCGGTCACCTTCTCGCCGCCGCACAAGGGTGTCTATCCCGTGTTCCGGATGTCGTCGGACGCACCGATGTGCCACAGCGCGCGGATGGACGACATGCCGAACTCCACAGCCTTGGACCAGGTCGGCGTCGTCGACGTCCGTTAGCGTCAGCTCGCTTCTCGGCCGTCCTGCGCGAGACCGGCCCACGAGTCCAGGTTTGGCGATGCCGCCTGTCCCTCGGGGCAGTGCCGGCGAAAGTCGCACCACGAGCAACTCGGCGTCGGGGCGGGTGGGAACACTTCGTCGGGACGGGCACCCGAGGCCAGCGTGTCGGTGGCGGCGACTATGTCGTCGGCGCTCGCCTCAGCGCGTGCCACCTGACGCTGCAGCGACTCCTCGGTGTGCTCCCAGGCCGCGACGTCCCCGGTCGGCAGGTGGTGCAGTTCGACCCGCCGGCATTCGCGGCGCAGAGTGCGGCGCGCGCCCAGTGCGTAGAGGGCAAGGGCCTGCGAGCCGCGGGCATCGTCCTCGGTGAGCTGCTTGCGCCCGGTCTTGTAGTCGACGATGACCAGTTCGCCGCCGCGGTCGTCTATGCGATCGACTCGCCCGGACACTGCGAGCCGCTTCGTCGTGGCAGCGACGGTGCGCTCGACGCCGACCGGCTCGTCGTCTGCATCCGTCTCGGCCAGATAGTGCTCGACCCAGGCCCGTGCGGTACGGCGCCAGGACGCTGACTGAGCCTCGTCGCGGAACCCGTCAGACTGCCAGTTCCGTTCGACGAGCAGCCCGCCGTTGGCCGGTGTGCGGTCGCGTCTGGCCAGCTGCCACCAGCGGTGCAGCGCGAGATGCACGACGGCGCCCAGCGTGTTGTGCGCCCAGGGCGCTCCACGGGGCAACGACGGCCGGGCGAGATAGGTCAGGTGATAGCGCCGCGGGCAATCGAAGGCGCTCAACCGCGAGGGCGTGCAGGCGAACAGCCGGCGCGGCATCTCGCCGAGGGTGAGCTGCTCGGCCTCACTCACCTGCTACCAGCTGCCACCGGAGTCGCCGCCTCCGCCTGAATCGCCGCCGCCCCAGTCGCCGCCACCACCACCGCCCCAATCGCCACCGCCGCCACCGCTGCTCCAGTCGCCCCCGCCGGAGCCGGCGTCGTTTGCGGAGTCCTGTCCGGCGTCGTACCCGGACTGGTAGCCACTGTCGTACCCGTAGCCGTAGCCACCACCGCCCCAGCCGCCGAGTCCGCCGGTGAGCACGCTGCCGATCAGCAACGTCTCCCAGAACGGCGTCGCATACCAGCCGCCCGGCACGCCGTACCCGCCGCCGTAGTAGTACGGGGCTCCAGGCGTGTAGGACGGGTAGCCCTGATAGGACGTGCCCTGCACGGTGACCTCGCGCGGCTCGCTGAGCTGGTCGGCGCTCGAGCCGTCCATCGGCGGGAGCGGCGGTCCCGGGTCGAGGCCCAGTGCCTCGCGCGCGGTCACCGCGGCGTACAGCCCTTCGAGCGTCGTGCGCCGCGCCTGGGCGAACTTCTCGACCGAGTCAGCGGTAGCGAGTTGCGAGCCGGCCGAGGAGAAGCGTTCGGACGCGTCGGCCACCGCCTGCCGGGCCGTGGCGTTGTCCTTGGGGTCGAGGGTGTTCACCTCGTTGGCCAGCCGGTCGTAATACGGCATGACCTTGGCGCGGGCCTGATCGAGTTCGCGCTTCGTGCGCCGGCGCCGGTACCAGACCAGCCCGCCGATGCCGCCCGCCCCGACGACGCCGATCCCGGCGATCCACGGCCAGACACTGCCGCCATTGTCGGACTTCTCCGCCGGCGTCGCGGACGTGCCGCCGCTTCCGCACGCGCTCGTGCCGGCCTTCGGGCCGCCCTGCACACTGTTCGCGAAATCCTGGAGCAGTGCGGTGACATCGTGGGTCGCCTTGAGCTGCGTCCTGTTCGCTGCCTCGGCAGCGTCCGCCCTCAGACCGGCGTAGCCCGCACAGAATGCGGACGACGCCGCGCCAAATGCGTAGTTGCTGGGGTCGGCGGTCAGGACAGCGACGGTGAGGCCGGAGGCGTTGGGATCCAACGACTTTCCGATCTGGCCGGCCAGCGCAGATGGCGAGCCTGCGCTCGTGGGGAGCACGGCGATCTTCATGCCGGTTGGTATCTCACCTTCGACCTTGGCGCGGTCGATCTTGAAGCCCGTCGCGCTCGGGTCGACATAGAGGCTTGCCTTGCGAAGCGCGTTCTCCGCGTCGGTGACGGGATCGGCCGCCGACGCGTGCGGTGCGGCGACGAGGAGTACGCCCAGCGCGCTCGCCGCCACAAGGATCGCGCGGACGCCGCGGCGAACGCGCTGCTGTCCGGTGTCCATGCAAAGCACGGTAGTGGGTGCGCGATCGGTCACTTCGTGACCGGTGCCAGTGCCGTCGCCTGGCTGACCAGCGCGTCGTAAGCGCTGGGTGCCGTCGTGCATACGCCGAGCGAGATCGTCTTGTTCGTGCCGTGATAGTCAGAGGATCCGGTGGCGATCAAGCCCAGTTCAGCCGCAAGGGCGGCGAGGTGGGTCCGGTCATCGGTGCTGTGGTCAGGATGGTCGACCTCGATTCCGTGCAGTCCGGCCTGCGCCATTGCGCGGATTACCGTGTCGTCCACTACCGCGCCCCGGCGCCGGGCGAGCGGATGGGCGAACACGGTGACACCGCCCGCCTCGCGGACCAGTCGGATGGCGTCGAACACCTCGCTGTCGTCCTTGGCCACGTAGTACTTCGAGCCGGAGGACAGCAGTTCGCGAAAGGCATCGTTGACATCGCTGACCACGCCGTTCTCGACCAGCACCCGCGCGATGTGCGGACGGCCCACCGCGCCGCCACGCGCCACCTCCACAACCCGATTCCAGGTAATCGGCACGCCGTCCGCGGCCAGGTTGTCGACGATCGCGCGGCCTCGGCCGAGCCGGCTGACGCGAAGTCGGGCGCGCTCGGCCCGCAACCCGTCGTGGTCGGCGTCGAACAGATAACCCAGCAGATGCAGGCTGATGCGCGGCCCGTCGCCGTCGCGATGCATGCACGAGAATTCCGCGCCCGGCACCAAGGTGAGCCCCTCGGGCAGGTTCGCCGTCGCTTCGTCCCAACCGCCGGTCGTGTCGTGGTCGGTAATTGCCATGACGTCGAGGCCGGCCGCCGCACCCTTGGCGACCAGGTCGGCCGGTCGGTCCGTGCCGTCGGATGCGGTCGAATGAGTGTGCAGATCAATCGTCACGTCGGGTAAGGGTACGGACGTGCCCCGTACTCGTGCTCAGTGCCGACGGCGCGGCCGGACCTCAGGGATCTCGGCGGTGTCGTTCTGGCTGCTCGGGTTGCTCTGGTAGCTCTCGGTGGTGCGGTCGCTCGGGTTGCTCCGCTTGCTCCGCTTGCTCTGGCCGCTCTGGTTGCCCACGTCCTCTGGATCGCTCTCGGCGACGGAAGTTCCGAACAGCAGCGCCGACACCTCGCGGTAGCGCTGCAGCGGATGGGCGAGGTAGTCGATTCGCGACAGGGCCTGGTCCTGACCCGCCGACTCGATGATGAACGTGCCGTAGTGCAGGATGCGCCCCCACACGGTCTGCTCGAAGGTCAGGTCGGTGACCTTGATCAACGGCATGATCGCGACCTTGCGATTGAGCAACCCGGTGATGAGCAGGACTCGGCGGTTCGTCACCACGAACCGCTCGACGTACCAGTCGCCGATCAGCCAGCCCATCCAGATGAGCGTGAAGATCACGAACGCGGTCGCTGCGACCTCGGGCAGTTCGGTGTCGTTGAACAACCACATCGCGAACAAGCCACCAATGATGAACAGCGAGTACGGCCCGGTAATCGGCATGAGTGCGATCCAGTGCCGCCGCACCGCGAAGACCCGTTGCTCAGTGGGCAGGAGGTACTTGTCGATCTTCGGTTCGGGGCGCACCGCGCCTCAGAGCTTGTCGACGAAGTCCGCGACGCCGTGTGCGACGTTGACGGTGCCGTTCCAGAGGTTGTGCGTGATATCGGCGGCCTGAGCCGGTTGCGTCACGATGAAAAAGATGACGAACACACCAAGCAGCACACCGAAAATCTTCTTGGTGTCCACACCGGCCTCTCTTCCTTCAACACGGGTTCGTGTACTTCGTACCGCAGCAGCGAGCCACATCGCCAGAGCCGCGCCGAGATTCAAGGGGTAGTTAGAGAATAACTCTGTGCGACCTAAATGTGAGCCCTGTTCCGGCGGAATTGTTCTCGACAGTGCCAGACGGCTCCTGCTGATCCGACGCGCCACGCCGCCCGGCGCCGGGCTCTGGTCGATTCCGGGTGGGCGCTGCCGGCCCGGCGAGGCGCCGTCGGCGGCCTGCGTGCGCGAGGTCGCCGAGGAGACCGGCCTGGTCGTTTCGATCGAGCGCTACGCCGGACGCGTCGAGCGCGCCGGGCCCGCCGGAGTCATTTACCAGATCGACGACTTCGTCTGCGTCGTGTCCAGTGGCTCGCTGCAGGCCGCAGACGACGCCGCAGAGGCCCGGTGGGTGAACAGAGCAGAACTGGAGTCATTCGACCTCGTCCCGGGCCTGTTCGCGGCCCTGGCCTCGTGGAGCACTCTCCCCGATTGACAGTCTGCTGTCGTCATGACAGACTGCTGTCATAACGACGACTGAGGAGGCGACATGACCGAGACCGTGCACCTCGCGATCTACAACACGATGGCCGACTGGGAGCCGGGCTACGCGATGGCCCACATCGCGGGTTCGTCGTGGCAGCGCGACCCGGGGCACTACCAGGTGCGCACCGTGGCCGCGACCAGCGCGCCGGTCGTCACCATGGGTGGCATCCGCGTCGTACCCGACCTCGCGATTGACGAATTGCGGCCCGTAGACAGTGCGCTGCTTGTGCTGCCCGGTGACGCGACCTGGGGCGAAGGTGGCAATCGCGAGATGGCGAGCAAGGCTCGCGCTTTCCTCGACGCCGGCGTGCCCGTCGCCGCGATCTGCGGGGCCACGTTCGGCCTTGCGCTCGAGGGACTGCTCGACGATCGGGCGCACACCAGCAATGCCCGCGAGTACCTCGCGATGAGCGCCTACCAAGGCGGTGCCCTTTACCGCGACGACCCCGTGGTCACCGATCGCGGGCTCATCACCGCCGGAGCGGTGCACGCCGTCGAGTTCGCCGGCGCGATCTTCGAGCAACTCGAACTGTTCACCGACGAGGTGCTCGACGCATGGCTGCGGCTCTATCGCGACGGCGACGCAGGGGCCTACCCGGTGCTCGCTGCCGCTGCCGAGCGCAACGCAGTGGGAGCCGTATGACCGTGTCGGCTGGGCGCCGCGACGGTGCCGGGAAGGACGCGGAAGCAACGTCGGCCCGCAGCCCAGCCGGTGATGCGCTGACCGAACTGGTGGTCAAGACCTTTCGGCTCAATGGCCTGTTCCTCGGGGCTGCCGAGTCGATCGCGCGGCCGGTCGGCCTGACGGCTGCCTGGTGGCAGGTGCTCGGCGCTGTATTGCAACAGCCACTGTCCGTGGCAGGCATTGCCCGTGAGATGGGCCTGGCCCGGCAGAGCGTGCAGCGGATAGCGGACCTGCTTGCCGAGCGGGGCCTTGCCGAATACCAGCGCAACCCGGCCCATCAGCGGGCCAAGCTGCTTGCACCCACCGAAGCGGGGTACGCCGCGATCGCCGCTCTTGGATCGGCGCAGCACGCATGGGCCAACGAGGTCGCCCACGCGGTCGGCGCCACAGATCTGCGACAGGCACTCGCCGTCGTCGACGAGCTCATCGCCACGCTCAGCGATTGACGTGTGCGCCGACCGGGCCTGCTCAGAACCGCTCGGTGCTCAACCCGGCTCAGGCCGGATCAATGCCAGGCCCGCCCGACTGCGGCGTAGCCGGCCGGGCCCGATCGGGTGCTTACCCCTTCGATACGGGGCGCGGCTCAGCCCCGCGCAATCGGCTGCGGGCGGCCGGGCTGCTCGCCACCCCGATCGTCGATGTACTGCTGGGTCGGGACCATGACCTTGCGCCGGAAGATGCATACGACGGTGCCGTCCTGGTTGTAGCCGATCGTCTCGACATAGACGACGCCCCGGTCGGCCTTCGATTTCGACGGAGTCTTGTCCAGCACGGTGGTCTCGCCGTAGATGGTGTCGCCGTGGAAGGTCGGCGCGACATGGCGCAATGACTCGACCTCGAGATTCGCAATCGCCTTGCCACTCACATCTGGTACGGACATGCCAAGCAGCAGTGAGTAGATGTAGTTGCCAACAACGACGTTCTTGCCGAAGTCGGTCGTCTTCTCGGCGTAGTTCGCGTCCATATGCAGCGGGTGGTGGTTCATGGTCAGCAGGCAGAACAGATGGTCGTCGTACTCGGTGACTGTCTTGCCCGGCCAGTGCTTGTACACCGCGCCGACCTCGAACTCTTCGTAATACCGACCAAACTGCACGTTCCCACTCCCTTTCCAGCTTGCCCGCGTTCGTCTGGGCCCTTCGGGATGGGATCCTGCCGCTAACTGGCGGCGGGCGGGGCAGAATGTGGCGCGATGCCCACCGTCCCACGTCCTCGCTCGTTCCGGCCCGGCGCACTTCGGCCCGGCCGGAAAGCTCACGTGCCCTGGATCCCGGAGGTCGACCGAAGTACCGCAATCGTCGATTGCGCCGTGTACCGCGACGGCCGCCGCGAGCCCGGCGAGCCAAGCTGGCAGGAGGCGCACGACGATGTCCTTCGCCACCGCTCCGGCTTTGTGTGGATCGGCTTGCACGAGCCCAGTGAGCGACAGCTCGCGGGGATCGCGAGCCATTTCGCGTTGCACCGACTGGCGGTTGAGGACGCCGTGCAGGCCCACCAGCGACCTAAGTTGGAGCAGTACGACGACATGCTCTTCGCGGTCGTCAAGACCGTGCATTACGACGACAGCCAACCGCACGGTTCGGCTGAAGTCGTCGACACGGGCGAAGTGATGGTCTTCCTCGGCGCCAACTACGTGATCACCGTCCGCCACGGTGAGCACGGCAGCCTGCGCACGCTGCGCAAGCGACTCGAGAGCGACACCGAACTACTGGCGCTCGGCCCGTCCGTCGTGCTCCACGCGATCCTCGACCGCACCGTCGACGGCTACCTGGCTGTCACGTCGGCGCTACAGGAGGACATCGACGAGCTCGAGACCTCGGTGTTCGCCGGCGCCAACCGTGCCGCCGACAGCAATCGGATGTACGTCATCAAGCGCGAGGTTCTGGCCTTGCGGCGCTCGGCGACGCCGCTATCGGCGCCGCTGCGCTCATTGGCCGATCGGCCCCTGCGCCTGGTCGCCGAGGACATCCGCGAATACTTCCGCGACGTCGACGATCACCTCTCCCAGGTGGTCGAGCAGGTCGCCTCGTTCGACGATCTGCTCAACACCTTGTTCGCCGCGAACCTGGCGCAGGTCTCGGTCGGCCAGAACGAGGACATGCGCAAGATCTCTGCATGGGTCGCGATCGCGGCGGTGCCGACGATGGTTGCCGGGATATACGGCATGAACTTCGACAACATGCCTGAACTGCACTGGCGCTTCGGCTACCCGCTGATCGTTGGCGCCGTACTTATCGTGTGTATCGGGCTCTATCGATCGTTCAAGCACAATGGCTGGCTCTAATATTGGTGCCCTTTGGCGATACGCCCTAGGTAAAAACTTCGTATGCTTGGCTCGTGGACCGTCGTGCCTTCTTTCGCTGCACCGGGTTGGTGACCGGTGGGGCAGTTCTGGGCGCGAGCGGGATCGGCGGTGCCGGCGAGTACGTCCGGCACGAAGACGCCTCGCTGTCCGGACATGCCGTCGGCTGCGACCGGCCGCACGACATGCGGGCGACGACCGTCGCCTATCGCGGTCCAGCCGGCGAACCCGCCGTCGCACTGACATTCGACGACGGACCATCGCAGCGATACACGGCCCGTGTACTCGACATCCTCGACGCCAACGATGTGTCCGCGACGTTCTTCGTCGTCGGCCGGCACGCCGCCAGCCTGCCGATGTTGATCAGCCGAGCAGCGCGGCGACACGAGATCGCCAATCACTCGTGGTCCCATCCCAACATGTCGCTCGGCCATGCCGCATCCGTGACCCGAGAACTCCAGCGAACCGAGCGGACCATCCGTCAGTTGACGGGCCGAGTACCAACCGCCTTTCGGCCGCCGTTCGGCTGCTTCTCCGGCGCCACCGCAATGGTGGCCGCCCGCCTGCACTATTCGATCGTGCTCTGGGATCTGAAGTTCAACGTGGACGACAGCGCCTCGTCGAATGCGACCAGACTGGCGAGCCAGGCTGTTCCTGGATCGATCATCCTGGCCCACGATGGCGGGACCCTGAACAACGAGGTCGTCGTCCAGGCTCTGCCCATGCTGATCGACTCGATTCGGCGACGCGGTATGCACTTCGTAACGGTGTCGCAGATGCTCGGATCGACCAGTGAGCGCGTATGAGAACGAAGCCAGTCGCGAACCAGTGACGCCCGCGGACCACGCTGCCGTGCCGCCGAAGCACGACGCTGCAGCGCCCCCGGCGCACGATGCTGTGGTGGATCCAGCAACAAACGACAACGCGAGGACGGCTGGCCTGAGCAGACGAGGGATTCGAGTACGGATCGCGGCAACGGTGATCTGCGCAGGATTGGTCCTCGCCGGCACTGTCAGCGGCAATGACGACGACTTCCCTGCCGGGCCGTTTCGCATGTACTCGACCCGCGACGATCCCAACGGTGAGGTGCGTGAACTGCGGGTCCAGGTGCTCACGAAGTCCGGTCAAGTGCTAGACGTGACGAACACGGCCGGTGCACCGCGACGAGCCGAATTGGAAGGCAGGCTCGGCGATCTTGTTGCGCGGCCGGCCGAACTGGCGAAGCTAGCTCCGCTCTACACGGGTCGCTTGCATGACGTCGCGCGCACGTTGCGGCTCGTTTGGCTCGTTCATCCGTTACACCACGGGCGGTCGGCGAATCCGACCATCTCAGTGATTTGCTCGACCTCGGTGTCGTCGTCATGACGCAGTGGTGGTTCGCACCAATGCCAGTAGGCCGGATCGCCGTGCTTCGCGTGCTGGTCTATCTGTACGTGCCGATCGATGTATTGGCGACTGGGTCTTGGGTGCGGTCGCACGCCAGGCTCGGCGACACGCTGTACCACCCGTTGCAGGTCGCGCGCCTGCTGCACCTACCCACGCCGACCGCAGGAATTGTCGTCGCGATCGAAGTGGCCGTGGTGGTGGCGTCGCTGGTGGCAGCAACCGGGAGGACGCCGCGGATCGCCGGATCATTCGCTGGGGCACTGTACTTCACGTGGATGCTCATCGCGATGTCGTACGGCAAGGTAGATCATGATCGCTTCGCGTTTCTTATCGCGTTGGCCGTGCTGCCTACCGTCGGACGCGCTCGTGCATCAGACCGATCGCTTTCGGCAGCGGCGGGTTGGGCGCTGCGCTGCGTACAGGTATCCGTTGTTCTCACCTACTTTCTGGCCGCCGCAGCGAAGGTGCGCTTCGGCGGATTGAATTGGGCGACGGGCGCGACACTCGAGCGGGCAGTGCTGCGCCGGCACACTCCCCTGTCGACTTGGCTGATCGACAAACCGCAGATCCTCGTGCCGATGCAGTTCGCGATGATCGCTGCCGAGATGGCATCACCGCTCGTTCTCCTTGCGCGCACCGATCGCAGCAAGACTGCAGTGGCTCTCGGGATGTGGTCGTTCCATCTTGCGGTGTTCGCCGGCGTCTCAATCATCTTCCTGCCGCATTGCGTAGCCATCGCCTCCTTCGTTCCGCTCGAGATTTGGTGGTCAGCCACATCGAGGTGGCTCACCACTGGCACGCAGTTCTGGCACAGACGCACGGATCGAGTTACTGCACGCACGGCACTCGCGAGAAATACACGCCACAGAGCCGCGACCGCGGGTAGCAAAACAACGGACCCGTAACACTGCCGACCTGCCAGCCACTGCATGGCGCACTGCAGGCCATCGCGGATGGAATTGGTCTGTCAGTTGCGTCCGGCGTCGTGCTCGTCAAGCTGTGCCGCAGCGCGGCCGAGATTGTCCAGGTCGACCTGCTGCGACGTCCATCGCTCTCGCAGCGCGGCGGCTCCATGGACCCGACACCAGGCCAGCTCTGTTGAGGTGGCAGGCAAGAGCGTCAGCATGTGCACCTCCACAGCGGCATTCACGAGCGGAGGCATCTCCGAGGCCGCGACCAATGCACCGGTGCACCGTGAGCCCTGGGCCATCGGCATGCCGAGGTCGACGGTCATCCCCTCGCTATATACGACACCTTCGACAACAGGCGCCGCCGCAAGCAAAGCCAGGCTCCGCCACAGACCTTCGGCAGGAGCACGAGCCCGCACCACCAACTCAGCCCGTGGACCTTGGTCAGTGCGTACGGCCGCGGATGACTTGGTCATCGGCTGGCGCGACATGCCCAAGCTTGCGTACACCGCTGCCCCTGCTGCGACGTCGAATCGGAGGATGTCGATCGCCTCAACCCCGAGGAAAGAAACCGTCGCCCTAACGGGGTCGACTCGGAATCTGGCGGAGAGCGAGCGCTCGACCTGGACGAGCAGATCCGGATCTGCAGGCACTGAGATGGTCACCGATTCAAGAGGCTAGTCGTCGTCCTGACATCGCATCGGAAGAACGCATACGAAAGCGCCGGTGTGCACCCCGGCGCCTGCCGAGGAGTCAGCGGAAGGACGACGCGATCTGCTGTTCGACTTCTGCGTACGTAGCGCCGGCTCGACCGAGTAGTTGCCCGATACCATCGAGCGCGTCCGACAAGCCCTTCGCATGCTGATCGAACTGGTCGTAGAGCGTGGTGAATTGCGCCGCCGCCTGTCCGGACCAATCCGCGCCGAACAGGGGCGAGAGCTGTCCTTTCAGATTCTGGTGGGAGCCGCGCACGTCTGCGGAGGTGCGCGAGACGCTTCCGCTCAGAGTCTGTAGCTGGTCCGGGGTGACCTTGAGGCCATGGGGCATTGCGTCAATCCCTTCGTGATCACCGAGTGGATACCCGGCGGTTTCAAGTGCATGACGTGGCAAAACGCTACGCAGGCCAAGGCGTGGTTCGCTGTCGTTCGCTGCGATCTGTGGATAACCCGCAGAGTGATCGGACTTATCCACAGATCGGATTTCGCTTCACATCCTCCGCTCGATGCTCGGCAGACTCGCGCCATGCAGATTCGGCTCTCGGTACGCGACGCAGACGGCTACAGCCGCGACGTCGCGCTCAGCGGACCCGTGGGCACCTCGCTTGGCGAGGTCGCCGATGCAATTGCCGCGATGCTCCCGCGCGCAGCCCGCGGGATTCCCGAACTCTGGCACGGGTCGCGGCGATTGCCGTCGACTGCTTTGCTGGGCGGCCCCGGGTTACGTACGGGCGACTTGATCGATGTGGACGGACCCGGAGAACGCGATCTCGCCACTGGGGCTGTGCTGCGCATACACGTCGTCGGAGGACCGGACGCAGGTCTTATCGCGCCATTGCCCCGCGGGGTCGTCACGATCGGCCGCGCTCCCGGGTGCGACCTGACTTTGACCGATCCTGACGTCTCGCGCCAACACTGCGCCATCACTGTCACGTCCGCGGGTATTTCATTGCGCGATCTGGGCTCGACTAACGGCACCCTTCACGACGGTGTACCCGTTGAGCCCGATGGGGCAACGGTCCAACCCGGCGAACTGATTCGCCTCGGGGAATCCCTGTTGTGCGTTGTGGGCGCGGACGAACCAGCTGCCGCTGTCCGTCCGGGACCCGACGGCACACGTCTGGTCAATCGGCCTCCGAGGTTGTTGCCGAACCTTGCCGAGCGTGAGGTCGTACTCCCCGTTCGTCCGTCGTCGAGTGGTCCTCAGCGGGTGCAGTGGCTGGCCGCATTGCTCCCCGCGATCGCCGGAACTGGACTTGCGGTCGCCACGCACAACCTCGGGTTTCTCGCATTCACGCTTCTCTCACCGGTCGTTGTCCTCGGCACAGCGGCCGGAGACCGACTGCACTGGCGCCGCGATCGCAGGCGCGAGGCGACGGGCTTTCGACGTCGCGATGCACAAGCGCGAACTGAGCTGGGTGACCTCCTTGCCGCCGAAATCGCCCATCGCCGACGCGCACATCCTGACGCGGCTGCGGTCGCCAGGACGGCGACCATCCCGGACTGCCGCCTTTGGGAACGCCGCCGAGGTGATCCCGACCTGCTCGACATTCGGCTCGGCCTCGTTGATCGGCCTGCGGCACTTCGGGCGCGACGCGGGTCCGCGGTCGAGTCGGCTGGCGTTGCATCGCTGGTCCCGGCTTGCTTGAACTTGAGACACGGCCCGCTTGGCATTGCCGGACCGCGCGGTGTCACGCTCGGCACAGCACGATGGACGGTCGCACAACTGGCTGCAATGCACTCGCCGGCCGATCTCGACCTCGTTCTGCTGTTGTCTGATGGTGCTGCGCAGGCCTGGACCTGGGCGCGCTGGCTACCTCATCTACGAGGCCAGGTAGCCAGCACGCCGGACGAGCGGTCTGCTCTGGTGGCTCAGCTGCTACGTCTCGTCGACGAGCGCCTGGCCGCTCGGCAGCTAGATCCAGGTGGCTGGCCGGGAGCCTGGACAGTACTGGTCGTCGACCGCTCCGGGGAGCTGGCGGACATCCCGGGTCTGGCCCGCCTACTCGCCGCCGGCCCAGCGGCCGGGATCACCGCAGTTTGTTTGGACGACGAGGAGCGTCGGCTGCCGACCGCGTGCGTAGCAGTTGCGCAAGTGTGCGGAGAAACTGGCACTCGGCTGGCGATCAAATCGGGAAGCGGCCCCGGCGCTGATGAGGTCATCAACGACCGGGTCAGCGGACGCTGGGCGGACCAGGTTGCACGCGCGCTGGCCCCCCTTGTGGATGCCGGCGCGGACGCCACAGCCGCGATCCCCGATTCGTGCCGCCTACTCGAATTGCTAGAGCTCGCCGACCCGGCACCCGAGGTACTCCTCGAGCGGTGGCGTGCAGGCAATGACGCTGCCGCCACGTTGGGCGCGTCCGCAGAAGGCAGGTTCGCGCTCGACCTCGTCCGCGATGGGCCGCACGCGCTCATCGCCGGCACAACCGGCGCCGGTAAGTCCGAACTGCTGCAGTCGCTAGTTGCCAGCCTGGCAGCGGCTCACCCCCCGAGCGCGATGTCCTTCGTGTTGATTGACTACAAGGGCGGCGCAGCATTTGCCGACTGCGCACGATTGCCACACACCGTCGGCCTCGTAACGGACCTCGACTCCCACCTCACCCAGCGTGCATTGCAGTCGCTGAATGCAGAACTTCGGCGACGCGAGTCGTTGTTCGCGCGCGCCGGTGTAAAGGACCTCGACACGTACCGGTGCTCGCCACATCAGGCCAATGAGCCGCTCGGACGTTTGGTCCTCGTCGTCGACGAGTTTGCCGCCCTCGCCGAAGAGCTACCTGACTTCATCACAGGGCTGATCGGCATCGCACAGCGTGGGCGATCCCTCGGCGTGCATCTCGTCCTCGCGACACAACGACCGGGCGGCGCGATCTCGCCCGAGATCAAGGCGAATATCGCACTTCGCATTGCCCTGCGCGTCACCGATTCAGCCGAGTCCGTCGACGTCATCGCATCCGACGCGGCCGCGTCAATCGACAAGCACATGCCTGGACGGGCATTCGTACGCGCGGGTTCTACTCTGACGGAAATACAGACCGCCCGGGTCGGCGCGCTGGCACCGATCGCTGGCGGCGAGGCTGTGGTGACCGGGCTGGATGAATGGGGTCGGCGACCTGCCGGCGTCACCCTGACCGAAGGCGGCAAGACAGATCTCCAACTGCTGGTTGACGCCGTGCGAGAGGCTGCCGCGCGATCAGGTATCCGGGTGCCAGCGCGACCTTGGTTGCCGCCACTTCCCGTTCATCTGGCATTGAGCGCCGTCGCGCCACCCGCACTTGCTGGGACGGTTCCTATCGGTTTGGTTGATCTTCCAGATGAGCAACGTCAGCCTCCCCTCTGCGTCGATCTTGCTGCGGGTGGCCCGATGCTGCTCGTAGGCGGGCCCGCGATCCGGACGGACCACCGTCCTGCGCACTCTGGCGCTGGCAGGCGCCGCTCGACTCTCACCGGACGACCTGCACATCTACGGGATCGACTGCGCAGGCGGAGGGTTGCGTGCCCTCGCCGAACTGCCGCACTGCGGAGGCATCGTCGATCGCGACCACTTCGCATCAGCAGAGAGATTGCTCGCGCGACTGACCGCCGAGGCAATGCGGCGACATTCGCTACTCGCCGAGTTGGGGGTCGGCTCAATCGCTGAGATTCGGTCGCCAGCCGTGACGGCACCGCTCGTCACTCTGCTCATAGACGGTTGGGAGGGATTCGTGACCGCTGCCGACGAGTACGACGGCGGGCAGAGCGTCGATACGCTGCTCAGGCTGATTCGCGAATCCGCTGCCGTAGGTTTCACCGTGGCACTCAGCCGGCGATCGCTCCGCGCTCGCCGCTCGCCTGGCGGGCAGCGTGGCGCGCAAATTCGTGCTCTGCCTGGCCGATCGTGCGGACTACGGACTGGCCGGCATCCCTGCGCGGGCCGTGCCAGACGGCTATGCCACCTGGACGAGCTTTGCGGGCCGACGATGCGACCGAAGTGCAGTTCGCCTTCGTCGGCCTGTCCCCGAGCGCCGCAGAACAGAGGCAAGCAGCGGCCGATATCGCGACGTCGGCGCGACCACGCGGTCCGGCGAACGGTCCGTTCCGGATGCGGTCCCTGCCCAACACGGTGAGCCGGGACGACCTCGGCCCCGCGAGTCAGCCGCTGATAGTTCTCGGCGTCGGCGGCGACGCAGCGGAACCTGTCGAAGTTGATCTGGTTACTGACGCGGTACGGCTGACGCTCGCCGGGCCACCACGATCCGGCCGTACCACCGCCCTGCGCCTCATCCTTGAGCAAGCCGCCGGCGGTGAGCGCGAGCTGTTGATTGCCGCTCCTCGAAGATCTCCACTATTTGATGCGGCAATTGCGCTGGGCCTCGTGGTCATCACGCCAGATGTCGAGGGGCTACGCGTGCCCCGGCCGGCTACACCGACGCTGCTATTGGTCGACGACAGCGAGGTATTCCTCGATACACCTGCCGGAGACGCACTCACCGATCTTCTGCGAGCCGATACCGGCAATGTCACCGCCATAGTGGCCGGGCGCAGCTGACGAGCTAGCGGTCACCTATCGAGGCGTAGCGAGCGAGATGCGGCGAAGTCGTTGCGGTCTGCTCCTGCAGCCCGGTCCCGGTGACGGTGATCTGGTCGGGATGCGTCTGCCACGGGGCAGGCCACTGCCGATCCCTGGGCGTGGCCTCCTGATCCTTGATCAACCGCATCTACAACGGCTGGCACCGGGATCGGGCGCGTTGCCTATCCAGGTCGCCTTGCCCTAACCCATATGCGGGTATCGATGATCAGTCGGCGGCACGAAGTTCTCCTTGATCGAACGCGGCGACACCCAGCGCAGCAGGTTCCACACCGAGCCGGCCTTGTCGTTAGTGCCCGACGCCCGTCCGCCGCCGAATGGCTGTTGACCGACTACTGCGCCGGTGGGCTTGTCATTGACGTAGAAGTTGCCGGCGGCGAAGCGCAACATTCGCGAGGCCTCGTCGATCGCCGATCGATCTGTTGCGAAGACGGCACCGGTCAGTGCATACGGCGACGCCGACTCAAGTTGCTCGATCGTCGAACGCCAAGACGCGGTCGCGTCTGTCGTGTCGTCATAAACGTGCACAGCGAGGATCGGACCGAAGTACTCGCGAACAAACACCTCGTGCGAGGGATCGCTCGATTCGACAACGGTAGGGCGCACGAAGTAGCCCACGCTGTCGTCAGCCTTGCCACCCGCGATGATGTTCGCAGACGGTTCGGCATGCAGTCGGTCGATCACACTGCTCAGTCGCTCGAACGCCCGCCGGTCGATGACCGCGCCGCCAAATTGGGTGAAATCGGTGACGTCGCCGTAGGTCAGCGACTCGGCGAGCGACGCCAACTCGTCGCGCACGCCGCCGTCCCACAAGGACTTCGGCACATACGCCCGCGACGCGGCCGAGCACTTCTGGCCCTGGTACTCGAAGGCGCCACGAGCGAGCGCGACAACCAGCGCCGATGGCTCGGCAGACGGATGCGCGAGCACGAAGTCCTTACCACCGGTCTCACCGACGAGCCGCGGATAGGCCGCATACGATCCGATCTGGGCTGCCGACGCCCTGCCACAGACGCTGAAAAGTTGCCGTCGAGCCAGTGAAGTGAATCCCGGCCAACGCTCGGTGCGGCAGCGCAACGTCGCTCACCGCCGCGCCGTCGCCGGTCACGAGATTGATCACGCCGGGAGGCAGCCCCGCCGCCTCGAGCAGCCGCATCGTCCAGTGCGCGGCGAACTGCTGTGTCGGCGAGGGCTTCCAGACGACGACGTTGCCGAGCAACGCCGGGGCCGTCGGCAGGTTGCCGGCGATAGCGGTGAAGTTGAACGGAGTGATAGCCAGCACGAAACCTTCGAGCGGGCGATAGTCGGACCGGTTCCAGGTCAGAGGCGAGCTCGATGGCTGGTTTTCCAAGATCTGCCGCGCAAAATGCACGTTGTACCGCAGGAAGTCGATCAGCTCGCACGCCGAGTCGATCTCCGCCTGTTGAACAGTCTTGGACTGTCCCAACATCGTGGCGGCGTTCAGCGTGTCGCGCCAGGTTGTAGCGAGCAGATCGGCGGCGCGCAAGAAGACCGCAGCGCGCTCGTCGAACGGAAGGTCACGCCAGGCTGGAGCAGCACCCAGCGCTGCATCGATTGCCGCCTGAACGTCTGCTGCGCTGGCTTGCGCGGTGGCGCCAAGGATGGCGGCGTGACGGTGCGGCTGCACCACATCGATGCGGTCGCCACCAGCCATCCGCTGCACACCGTCGATAGTCATGGTGAGTTCGACGCCGCCGGCCGCGAGCTCGCCAAGCTTCGCGCTTATCGACTCGCGCTCCGGACTGCCCGGCGCGTAGCTGCGCGCGAGTTCATTGACCGGAAGGGGTGGGTGGGTGATCGCGTCCATTACCTGAGGCCTCCATGACCGTCGATCGGCAGCGCTGCCAACGTCTCCCCGATCCTAGGCCGGGGCGTCTGATCGAGCCGTCCACGCGGCGATCTGCGACGATTCGCACCGCGTCCACCCACACCGCCGGTCCGGCCGTCACAACAGCTCAAGCAACGCTGCGATCTCCTGCGTCGCGTACCAGGCGAGGTCGAAAGCCTCGGCGTCATCGACGATGTCCTGAGCCTCGGTATCGCCTAGATCGGCGCTGTCGATCGCCGCTGCAGCGGCGACGACTGCCTGCTCGGCCGATGGGTCGTCAACGTGGGCCGAAACGACCTGCCTCAGCCTCACCGGTTCACCGAGACGCACGACGCCGCGGTCGAGATCGTCGCGGACCGTCACAAGTTGATCGGGCACGTCCGCCGCGATCACGACGCGACGAGAAGCTGCTAACGGATCGGCCGCGAGCAGTCGCAACGAGGCACGCGACGCGTCAAGCATCGCGGCGTACTCCAACTCGTCGAGGTCGTCGTCCACATACCATTCGCGCAGACCCGGGGTGACCGCAAATGCAGTGATCGGCGCCGGCCCGACAGTCTGCTCGTCGATGAGACGGCGCAGGACTGAGGTCGTCGCCGGTAGGTAAACCCTCACCCGGCCGACTGCCCGCTGGCTCGCCGACTGCCACGAGTGCGCGCCGCGAGCTGCACCCGCAGTTGTATTGCGGCTGTCCGCATCGCGGTTTCAAGCACCTCAGTTCGCCGGCGTGGATTCATCAGATTGG
This sequence comes from uncultured Actinomycetota bacterium, assembly GCA_963709985.1. Classification (GTDB taxonomy): domain Bacteria; phylum Actinomycetota; class Actinomycetes; order Mycobacteriales; family Jatrophihabitantaceae; genus DASXRA01. Next base: position 495,325 of record CAVPYQ010000028.1, on the reverse strand, counting down.
CGCCGATTACCGCGAGGTCTTCCGGCCCCGGCGTCACAAAGATGACTCGCTTGTCCTGGGCCCGAAGGGACTCGATATCGGCGATGATGCCTCGGGTGATCGCGCGGCGCACCGCGCGCTCGATGCGCGAGGCGGGCGACAGCGGCCGATCCCTTTCCACGGACGCCATCGGGGCGAAGACGTACACCTCGTCGACGTCCGCGTCGGCCACCAGATCGATGGATGCGTTCGAGACCGCGCCTCCGTCGATATACGACCGCCCCTCGATTACCACGGGCGGGTACCAAGCCGGAATCGCACAGGACGCCACGACCGCATCGGGCAATGAGGCCTCGGCGTCGCGGCCGAAGACGACGCGACGGCCGGTGCGGTAGTCCGTCGCGACGATCCACGCATGAGGACTGCCTGGCCAGTTGTCGCCGAGTGCCGTGCTGTTTGTAAGCCCGACAATCAGGCGACGTACGGGATCCAACGTCCCTCGCCCGGCAGGCAACGCCCCGGCGAGTGCGACAACCGCACGCGACTGCCGAGGATGGCGCACGGCGTCGAAGAGCAGCCGCGGCGAACCCGGCCGAAGCTGCGGCCGCGACGGCAAAGCCCCGCCGGTATCCAGGTCATAGTCGAATGCGATGGGCGGATCCGTCGGCGCCGGCACGCCTTGGTGATGACGCCGAATCTGGTCGACCGACACCCCGCAGGACAGCAACGCCGCGCCGACTGAACCAGCCGAAGTCCCCACGAGCAGGTCGGACGAGCGAACATCGGTCTGCGCTTCGGCTTCGAACGCAGCCAGCGCACCGACCATCCAGGCGAATCCCAGCACACCACCGCTACCCAGCACGACCGCTCGCCGCGGACTCGTCCCGCCCGGCTGCGGGTGCGCGCGGAGTCCACCGTCCGAGCCGGATCCGCGATCCACGCCGAGTCCACGATCCGGGCTCAGTCCGCCGTCCGAACCGAATCCCCGATCCGAGCCGATCGATCCCCGATCCGAGCCGGATCCGCGGTCCACGCCGAGTCCACGGTCGGGGCCAGGCCCATTTCCCCTACGTGGTTCAGTTTCCAGGCCGGTTCGGCCACCCGCGACGAATCCATCCGAGCCGCCATCCTGGCCGAACCCTCGATCCGGCGCCAAGTCGCGGTTCCCCGCGGGATCGCCCTCCGAAGGCTCGTCGTCGTTCAGGGCGAAATCGCCAGCGGGCTCGGTCATGGCCCGCTCCTCACGACAGGCATTGCCACGGTTTCGCCGCCTCAGCCTTCGGCGGGAGCGCGGCGGCGAGCCGAGCCAACACTCGCGGCGACCAGTTCGGCGAGGCATTCCTCGATCAGACTTGCCAGAACATCGACGTCGGACATCGCGTCGCGATCGGCATTGAGCCCGAAGTACACGCCGCCGTCGTATGACGTAAGGCCGATGCTCACGGCCTGCCCGCTGGCCAGCGGCACGACCGGGAAGATCTCGAGCATCTTCGCGCCATCCGCGTAGAGCGGTATCTGCGGACCGGGCACGTTCGTCACGACGAGGTTGAACATCCGGCGGGTCAGACCGTTGGCCAGCCGAGCGCCCATGGCGTGCAGCGTCGGGGGCGCGAAGCCGGAAAGTGCGACGAGAGTGTCCGCGCCGACGGACTGGCCGGACTCCTTGTGCCCCTTCATCGCATAGCTCACCTGCGCCAGACGCATCGTGGCGCTCGGCTCGCCGACCGGGAGGTCGACGAAGACGGCAGACACTCGATTGCCCAACTGTCCGGCCTCGGCCTCGCCGCGGACGCTGACCGGCACCATGGCCCGCACCGTCGTCGCGGGCGTAACCGACTCGCCGCGAAACAGCAGCCAGCCGCGAAGCGCGCCGGCGACGGTCGCGAGCACGACGTCGTTGACAGTGCCGCCATGCTCTTTGCGCACCAGTTTGTAGTCGTCGAGGGACGTACGCGCCACCGCGAAGCGCCGCTGCTCGCCGATCGTCGAGTTCAGGGGGGATGCCGGCGCCGGCTTGACGGTCGCCCGTGCCGTGGACGCGATGCCCTCCAATGCACCCAGGACTCGCCGAACCGTCGAGCGCACATCATGCAGCCCGAGGCGAGCCATATCGAAGGCAGCGCTCGGGCGTCGCACGATCTCACCAACAGCCTCAGTGACGAGTTGCGTCGCGGTGGGCTCTGGCTCGGGCATCCACAGATCGTCGGGAATGTCACGCGGGGTCGGCGAGACGTCAAGAATCACGTGTCCGATATCCACTGCGCTGATGCCGTCGACCATCGCGTGGTGGGTCTTGGTGATGATGGCGAATCGGCCCTTCTCAAGGCCTTCGACCAAGTACATCTCCCACAACGGCCGACTGCGATCCAACGGACGGGACTGGATGCGTGCGCAGAACTCGTGCAACTGCTCGTCTGAGCCCGGCCGCGGAAGGGCTGAGCGCCGCACGTGATAGGTGATGTCAAAGTCCGGATCGTCGACCCACACCGGATTCGCGATGTGGGCCGGCACGATACGAACCTTCTGGCGGTAGCGCGGCACGAGCGCTATGCGCCGCTCAATGAGGTCGACGAGTCGCTCGTAGTCGAATCCCTCGGCCGGCGGCTCAAAGATTGTCAGTCCACCGACGTGCATCGGCGTCGTGCGTCCCTCCAGGTAGAGGAACGACACGTCCAAGGCCGAAAGACGGTCGGTCATCAGGTCAGGCTCCTCGCTGGGCACTCAATCATCATTGTGGCGCGCGACGGAAGACATAGGTGTCACGCGACGGCACGTACAGATCATGCATCGTGACATGCCAGGCGCCGGGATGTGGCGGGTGGGCAAAGAATGCATCTCCACGTAGCCACACCCCCACTGCGAGTGACTCGCCCAACTACGCCCGACGGCGACGATGCCGGGAAAGTGGGATTCCTGCTAACCCCGCCGCCAGTTCGGTCATGTGCTGACGCAGCGGACTGGTTGGTCGCACCTCGCCGAGCGTCTTGCCGACCGCCAGCGCGGCGTCGAGCGAATCGGCGTCGAAGGGGAGCAATGCCGCGGGCTGGCGACCCGCGAATCGATCCAACGCCGCACTCAGTTCCGCGCGGGGATCTCCGGGTACGACGCCGCGGCGCACCTTGTTCAGTATCACCCAGATCGGCGCACCGATCTCAGCATCACGAAGTTCGGCCAACCCGCGCACTAGTCGCTGCAGCCCGATCGGGTCCGCGGCGCCCACTGCGAGGATGACGTCGGCTGCATCGAGCACGGCAAGCGTCGCCCCGTTGCGTCGCGGCGCAAGTGTGTCGTAGGACAGTTCCTCGTCCGACTCCAGCGAGAAACCGCAATCGATAACGGTGAAGTCGGCGAGCGCACGCGCCGCGGTGACTACGGACTCGACCGCGGAGGTGCGCAACTCCGGCCACCGTTCGGCACGCGGGATGCCGGTAAGGACACGCAGCGTCGGGGCGATCTGCCAACACAGTCCAGCGAGCGTCGCGGCGTCGAGCCGGCTCGAAGCCGCCTGCCGGCACGCGGCGGCGAGACCCGGCGACTCGTCGAGCAGGCCGAGGATGGCCGCAATCACGCCGCCGTAGACATCAGCGTCGACGAGCAGGCTGGGGCAGCCGAGCCGCGCCAACTCATCGGAGAGGGTCACCGCCACAGTCGTTCGACCGGGCGCACCCGTCGGTCCCCAGACAGCCACGATCGAGCCGCGGCGCGGGCGTTCCGGCGTGGCCGAAGACGTCCCGGTCGGCGGGATCACCTGCGATGTGGCGGCCGCAGGATCACCGAACGTCCGCATCGGGCGAGGACTGGCACCGCTCGCGCCAGCCACGGCCTCCGCGATCACCGAGGCCACGATCGTCGGCTCGGCGTCGTCTGGGACGAGATGATGCACACCGATCGCGCGCAGGCGATCCTCGGCTGCGACATCGCCTCTGCGCACAACACCGACGGGCACGACCCCGGCCGCGACGAGACGATCGACTGCGTCTGCGTCGAGACGTCGCAGGCCCGCGGCGACCAGCGCAGCACGGGCCTGCCCGGACACGGCGACCGCTAGCAGGTCGACGACATCGACACAGCGACGTACGACTGCCACGCCGTGGTCGCCGCGTTCGAGCGCGACGACCAGGCCGGCCTCCCAGGCCGCACCCTCAGCCGCGGTGAGAACCGGCAGTTTCACGAGCTCGCGCCGCAATGTTCGAGGTCATCGAGTTCGTTGCCTTGCGCCGGATCCGGATTGCCGCTCAACAGCCCGGCGCGGATCACCGTGCCGTCGAGTCCAAGCGCCGTGACCACCCGGGCCGCGTCCTCCGCCGGTACTCGGATGACGACGTTCTCGGCACTGCTCGTACCGAACGCCCCGCCGCCTCCGGTCTGCACGTCCTGAACGGCCACGCTCGGCAGCACGACGCTGGCCCGGCAGGTCTTGCTCGACAACCACAACTCGATGCGTTGGCCTCGAATGATGCGTGGCGCCTGGTCGCTGGTCAGCGGCACGGTAAGCGTCGTGGCGGGAGCCGTCGCCTTGAGGGCCGGGCGTAGCAACGGCTGCCCATCGAAGAGTTGGCTGGCGACCGTCTTGCCGACAACGTCGTCCTGCGCGCTCGTGCTTTCGGTCGGAAAGTAGAGCTCGCGGCTGGGTAGACGTACTTTGATCGGCTTCAGATCGTCCGCCGTGAGCACCGTTCCCGGAGCGAGGTCGCGGGTGACAGCCCACACGCGTTTGCTCGAATCGGCGGCCGCGATCGTCACGGCGCCGGCGACCATCGAGCCGATAACGAGCAGGACCCCGGCGATCAGACGCAAGTCGAACCAGTTCGGCGTCTTGACCCGGCGAGGAGTTGGAGATGTCGTTGTCACGTATGGGCCTGTTCAGCTTGGAATGACATCGGGGATTTTCCTGGCCGCAGCTTGGACATCGCCGCGGCGATGCCGCCGGCCGCCAGGTACGACGCATCTAAACGTTCGGACGGTCGTCGTCGATCATCAGATCGCATCGGCAGATCATGGCCGAAACAGCACTAAGGCGGCGTACGGTCGGATTCTTCTGGTCACGGGCAGAGCGTACTTAACGCCGTAGCGTGATTGCAGGCGAGATCTGCCCCTGTGGACAACGCGTGCCTAACTACGGCCAGGCCCGGCGACACGTGTCGTTGTGGCCAGCCATTGACTCAAGTGCGGATCCTCTGCGAGAGGCCGCACTTGTGAGTCGTCCAGGAACGGATGTGCAGACGTCGCCAGCTAACGCAGGTTGCGCCAACCTCGCTCGCCCAGGCACGGGCGCAGCCAATTGCCGGCCCGGCGCCGGGTTCATGCCGGCGAGCAGTGGCTGTGGACAAGGTCCGACCTGGCGCGGCAGTCCGAGCCATACTGACTGCGTTCACACGCTATCCAGAGCAGTCGAAGGGAAACGACGCATTGGCCACCGATCGCTTCCTCACCCTCGCCGATGTTGCCGACGTTCTGAACATCTCGGCGTCGCAGACCTACGCGCTCGTGCGCTCCGGCGAACTTGAAGCCATCAAGATCGGCGGACGCGGCCAATGGCGCGTCGAGCGCGAGAAGTTGGAAAGCTACATCTCGCGCATGTACGACCAGACCAAGCAATTCGTCTCCGAGCACCCGCTGACCGATGCCGACACAGCACCGGGTACCGACTGACCGATGCCGACACAGCACCGGGTACCGACTGACCGATGCCGACTCAGCGGGCGTACCGACTGGTGGCCGCCGACACGGCCCCGGAACCGACTCCGCGCAGCACTCATTTGCGGCAGGTCCCAGGTTCTCGCGCGATCGTCTGACGCGCGGCCTCAGCCACGGCAATTCGCGACCTCGGTGTGCGAGCGCGCAAGACGCCGGTCGGGCATAGCGGCGGACACGCCGACCGCTGGCCGCGTGCATCTCGCCGCGCGACCAACGCCTAGCGTGAGCCGCAGACGCGAAGCAACGCCTCACGCCTGGCGTCGCACTGCGACGACGGCACCTAACGGCATTACGAGTACGTCGCGGACGTCAGCGGGTCGCCGTAGCTCGCCCGGCGCATGCGCCGCGAGGTCGAAAAAGTCGGCGCCGATCCGATCGATCGTGCCGGCGACCGCCGTGCCGTCGACCAAGTGGACGGCCACCCCCGATCGGTCGCGGGCGATACCGCGCAACGCGTGACGTAGGCCAAGCCGCGACTCGGCGACGCTCTCGCGATCCGGCACGTCGGATGATCGGCCAAGACCAGACGCGCTGACCAGCATGGCCGTAACGATCAGAGCCTCGCGGTTAGCACCCTCATCGACGAGCAGCCATTCCGAGCCGACGCGCCTGACGACGCCGGCAACGGTCAACTCACCGCGGCATCGCAGACGCAGCACTGCGCCGAGGGCGGGCCGCAAGCGATCGACGAGCCGGATGCGGCCGAGTTCGATGCGAGCACGTTCGTCGATCTCGGCCGCCCGCTGGGCCGTCTCGAGTGCGTCTGCCTGTGCATCGAGGTCGGCGAACAGACCTTCCCAGCGCATTGACTCCCCATCCCTACCCGCGTCGCGGCTCGACGCGGGCCATTAGATCACTTGACTTGACCGATCACTATCGAGAGCGTATCAAAGCAAATGAAGGCAAATGAAAGGTAATGGCGATGAAGGTCGTAGGACGCATCGGTTGGCTGGCCGTCGCGGGTCTCGACGCGGCCGCCTTGGTGTGTCTGCGTCCGCACTGGGCCGACCTGGCGAGCGACCTTGCTGCTCCGCACCGCTGGGTAGCGCGGGTCGGCGCCGATCGCGCAGCGATCACGTTGGGTTGCGCCGTGCTGTGGTGCGTCGCGCTATGGCTGGCCTTCGGCTGCATCGCCGTCCTGGCGGCCGCCGTCCCGGGTCGGGTCGGACGCGGGGGCCGCTACGTCGCGCGGCAAATGCTCCCGGAAGCGATGCTGCGTGCGGTTGCCGGCGCCGCCGGGTTAAGCGTGCTGATCGCCCCGATCGCGGCTGACGCCGGCACCATCAGCAACCACGCTTCAGTCGGCGCGAGCGCGCTCGGCGGGCGGCTGTCGCATCCGGCGCCGAACTGGCCCACCGATGCGGGCCAACAGCCGCGGATTCGGGTGGGTTGGCCGACGGATGACCCGCGCGGCCACCGAGCGCACGTACCGACCCCGGCACTGCCGAGTTCGGCCACGCCGTCGTCCGGCAGGTCTGTGCCAGGCGTACCGCCGCCAAGCCGGTCGGCGCCAGGCCGGTCGGCGCCAGCCAGCCGGTCGGTGCCAGGCCCAGCGGTCGACGTCAAACCCGTCGGCGCCAGATCGATCGGCACCCAGCCGGTCGAAGCCAAGGCCGACGGTGTCCACGCCGTCACCACCTACGAACGCACCAGCGAGCGCGTCCCCCGGTCAGCCACATCACGCCAGGCCTGGCGTCGCGCCCACGGCCAGCAGCGGCGAGGTGCTGGTCAAGCCTGGTGACTGCCTCTGGTTGATCGCCGCGCAGCGCTTAGGGCCGGATGCCTCATCGGCCGAAATCGCCGCCGCGTGGCCGCGCTGGTACGCGACGAACGAACGGGTGATCGGCGCCGACCCGTCCCTGGTCCAACCCGGCGCAGTACTTCAAGTACCGCCTGACCACGCCCCTCAAGGAGATGCTCGATGACCGCCGCACTCGACCACACACCCACAACGACCGATGCCGGCCGGCACCGGGTGACGGTTCGCCCGGCGCCGCGACGGGAGCCACCGTTCGACGACGAGATCCCGCAGCGCCACCTGACGCTGGTCGGCCCGCACGATCGTCCGCTGCCGTTCGCTCCGTCTCGGCGCAGACTCACCGACAGGCACGACGACTTCGCGGCTCAGCCGACCGGACGCGGCCAGCTGCCTGATCCCGCGGGGTTCGGTCGTCGGCTGCTGGTGGCTGCCCTGGAGGTCATGGCCGGGCGCCGGTCACCGCACCAATTGACCGCGCACCTGAGCAGCGGCGTTTTCGCTGGACTGGTCAGCGACCTGGACCGCCCGGGCCGGCGAGGGTGGGCCGGGCCAGCCACGTTGCGGTCGATGCGGGTGTGCGAGCCGGCCGACGGCGTTGCCGAGTTGTCAGCCGTCGTGCAGACAGGCACTCGCTTTCGCGCCATCGCCGCGCGTCTTGAGGGCCTGGACGGCCGCTGGCGCTGCGTGCGGCTCCAGATCGGCTAGCCGCGGGGACAACGCCGCAGCCGGCGGGCGCGGCCCAGCTGCGCAACGCCAGAACCCGTGCGCTGCCGAGATTCGCCGACGCGCGGGCCTGGTCCGACCATGCAGGTCGATCCGTCCCGCCGGGCAGCTAACCTCAACGGACCGCGTCGAGACAGGAAGCTCCGACCTGTGTCTCTCGCCCGAATCTGTTGAAGGGCTTGCCAAGCACGCGGAATCGCCTGGACCGCACTAGCCGCGTCGCGGGCGCACCGCAGCGCCGGTCGAACGGGCCGACCCTGTTGGGGCATCGCGCCGACCCGGGGCGCGCCGGGTCGGCGCGAGTCGGATCGGCTCGAACTACTGCTACTGCTAGCGCTTGCGCTTGCGCGCGTTGCTGCCGCGGTTCCCGCGGCTACCGCGATTGGGATTGGCGCGGGACTGCTGCTGGCGTTTCGCGGACCGACTCGCGCCGGTCGGGCCGTCGCCGTTGGTCACGCGTACCTCGGGCGTATCCGAGCCGAGGGTCGGCGCGCTGTAGACCAGCGGCTTCGCCGATGTGTCGCGGTCCAGGCCCTTCGCCGAGATGTGCGGCGCGGCCCGGCCGTCACCGCCGTCGGCCGCGCTTTCGTCGTCGGGCACTACGTCATCGGCAGGCTGGGCAGCCTCGAGCAGCGACTCGTCGAGCCGCGGCGCGGAACCGTTGGCGCCAACCGGAACGACATCATCGGCCACCGCTGGTTCCTCGACCTGAACCTCGAGGTTGAACAGGAAGCCGACGGACTCCTCCTTGATGCCGTCCATCATCGCGCTGAACATGTCGAAGCCCTCGCGCTGGTACTCGACCAGCGGATCGCGCTGCGCCATGGCCCGCAGACCGATGCCCTCCTGCAGGTAGTCCATCTCGTAAAGGTGCTCGCGCCACTTGCGGTCGAGGACCGACAGCAGCACGCGACGTTCGAACTCACGCATGACCTCGCTGCCGAGATCTTCCTCGCGAGCGTCGTACGCGGCCTCCGCATCGGCGGTCAGCTCCTCGACGAGGAACTCGCGGGTCAGGTCCGACTTGTGCCCGCCGGCCTGGTCGATGGCCTCGTCGATCGACAGCGAGATCGGGTAGAGCGTCTTGAGCGCCATCCACAGCGTGTCGAGGTCCCATTCCTCGGCGTAGCCCGACGAGGTCGCCCCCTCGACGTAGCCGCGAACCACCTCGGCGACCATCGTCGCGGAGCTGGTCGGACAGGTCGGCGCCGTTGAGCACCTTGCGCCGCTCGGCGTAGATGACGGTGCGCTGCTTGTTGAGCACCTCGTCGTACTTGAGGACGTTCTTGCGGATCTCGAAGTTCTGCTGCTCCATCTGGGTCTGCGCCGACTGGATCGCCTTGGAGACCATGCGCTGCTCGATCGGTACGTCCTCGGGCAGGCGCAGCAGGGTCATCATCTGCGGCGACCCGCTCGCCGTTGAAGCGAACCATCAGGTCGTCACCGAGGGACAGGTAGAAGCGCGACTCGCCCGGGTCGCCCTGACGGCCGGACCGGCCGCGCAGCTGGTTGTCGATGCGTCGCGACTCGTGCCGCTCGGTGCCGAGCACGTACAGGCCGCCGAGCTCGACGACCTCGTCGTGCTCCTTGGCGCACCTCTGCCTTGGCCTTGTCGAGGGCGTCCTGCCAGGCGGCCTCGTACTCCTCCGGCGTCTCGTCCGGGGTAAGGCCGCGATCGCGCAAGCGCGAGATCGGCGGCGAATTCCGGGTTGCCGCCCAGCATGATGTCGGTGCCGCGACCGGCCATGTTGGTGGCGACGGTGACCGCACCCTTGCGCCCGGCGTTGGCGATGATCGCCGCCTCACGCGCGTGGTTCTTCGCGTTGAGCACCTCGTGCGGGATGCCTCGGCGCAGCAGCAACGAGGCGAGCCGCTCGGACTTCGCGACGCTCGCCGTACCGACCAGCACCGGCTGGCCGGCCTCGTGCCGCTCGGCGATGTCGTCGACGACCGAGGCGAACTTGGCGTCCTCAGTCTTGTAGATCAGGTCGGTCTCGTCGTCGCGGACCATCGGCATGTTCGTCGGGATCGGCACGACGCCGAGCTTGTAGATCTGGTGCAACTCGGCGGCCTCGGTCTGGGCCGTGCCGGTCATGCCGGAGAGCTTGTCGTAGAGGCGGAAGTAGTTCTGCAGGGTGATCGTCGCGAGGGTCTGGTTCTCCTGCTGGATCTGCCACGCCCTCCTTGGCCTCGATGGCCTGGTGCATGCCCTCGTTGTAGCGGCGGCCGTGCAGTACGCGGCCGGTGAACTCGTCGACGATCAGTACCTCGCCGTTGGTGACGATGTAGTCGCGGTCGCGCTTGTAGAGCTCCTTGGCCTTGAGTGAGTTGTTCAGGTACCCGACCAGTGGCGTGTTGGCGGCCTCGTAGAGGTTCTCGATGCCGAGTTGGTCCTCGACGAACGCGACGCCCTCCTCGGTCACGGCGACCGTGCGCTTGCCTTCTTCGACCTCGTAGTGCTCGTCGCGCTTCATCCGGGGCGACAGGCGGGCGAACTCCAGGTACCAGCGCTGGTTCTCCTCGGCCGGGCCGGTGATGATCAGCGGCGTACGAGCCTCGTCGATGAGGATCGAGTCGACCTCGTCGACGATGGCGTAGTTGTGGCCGCGCTGCACCAGATCTTCGAGCGACCAGGCCATGTTGTCGCGCAGGTAGTCGAAGCCGAACTCGTTGTTCGTGCCGTAGGTGATGTCGGCGCCGTAGGCGGCCTGGCGCTTCTCCGGCGGCAGTTCGGAGAGGATCTTGCCGACCGACAGACCGAGGAATCGGTGAACGCGACCCATCCAGTCGGCGTCGCGCGACTGCCAGGTAGTCGTTGACGGTGACGATGTGCACGCCTCGCCGGAGAGCGCGTTCAGATACGCGGGCAGCGTCGATACGAGCGTCTTGCCCTCACCGGTCTTCATCTCGGCGATGTCGCCCATGTGCAGCGCCGCGCCGCCCATCAACTGCACCTTGTAGTGGAACTGGCCGAGCGTGCGCCGGGCGGCCTCGCGCACCACGGCGAATGCCTCGGGCAGCAGGTCGTCGAGGGTCTCGCCGTCGACGAACCGCTCCTTGAACGACGTCGGTCTGCGCCCGCAACTCGGCGTCGGTCAGGTCGACGTAGTCGTCCTCCAGCGTCTCGATGTGCTCGGCAATCGTCGCCAGACGTCGGACCGTCTTGCCTTCACCAGCGCGCAGAATCTTCGCAAGAACCACGGCGGCCATGGTACGGGTAAGTGGCGAGTAGACACGGATCGGTTACGGACACAAGGCGCGCTCGGGACGGTTCGACCCGCAGGACCTGATCATGACCAGGCTGTGACGGCCATTGCGACTGCCCGCAGGTACGTCGCGCCGACCCGTCCTCGCTTCGTGGCGGCCCCGCCCGCGCTCGCCCGGGCCGGCTCGGCGTCTCGTGCCGCGCGCCCACTCAACCGGCCCTGGCCAACCGTGAACCGGCGCTGTCAGGAACGCTCGCAGGCTCTCTGGCAAGGTGGCGGCGTGGGCACCTGGAACGGCATCGAGCTCGATGACCTCGTCATCGCCAGCGAGCGCCTGACGTTTCGGCCATGGCGCGCAACAGACGCGGGCGAGGTCGCGGCGATCATGACGGCCCCTGCTATGCACGAATACCTGCCCCTTCCGGATCCTTATACGCGGCAGGACGCCGAGCAGTTCGTCACCGGCTTCGGCGTACGCGGCCGGCGCGACGGCACCGCAATTGCCGGCGCTGTGGTCGAGACGGCAACCGGACGGCTCGCCGGCGCCGCCGAGCTGCGCCTGCCGGGACGACGAGAGGTGTCCGGTGAGATCGGCTACTGGGTCGGGGTATCGACACAGGGCAACGGGTACGCCGCGGAGACAACCAGGGCGCTCGCCGGCTGGGCGTTCGCGCATGGGGTGCAGCGGCTCGAGATCCGCTGCGCCGTCGGCAACCTGGCATCGGCGAAAACCGCGCTCGCGGCCGGCTTCCAGTTCGAGGCGATCTCGCGCAGCAAGGAGATGACCCCGCGCGGCCCACGGGACGGCGCGTTGTTCGCCCGGCTGGCCGGCGATCCTGATCATCCGATTGCGGCGGCATTTCCCCCGCTGCCTGCCGGCGACCTGACCGACGGAACGGTCGGGTTGCGTGCCGTGGCCGCGGACGACCTCGACGCCGTGCACGCCGAGCGCGTCAATGACGAAGCGATGCACTGGGCCTTCCAGGCAGAAACGCCGGAGCGCACCGAGTCCGAGCAGATTGCGGCTCACGCGCCGCTGCGGTGGCTGGTCGGCCCGGATGCCGACTCTGGCGATTGTCGAGATGGCGAGCGGCGCGATGGCCGGCACCATCTCGGTGCACCGATCCGGGCCGCCACGGGTGGGGCGGCTGAGTTACGGCGTGCTGCCCGCGATTCCGGGGCCGCGGCTACACGGCACGCGCGCTTCGGTTGCTGGCTCCCTGGGCGTTTCACCAGGCCGGCTTCGCCCGGCTCGAACTCGGGGCGAAGGCCGACAACATCGCGTCACAGAAGGCTGCTCTTGCCGCAGGTTTCAACGCAGAGGGCGTGCTCGAGGCACGGCTCGCCAATCCGGACGGCACATTCAGTGACGAGGCGAGATTCGCCTTGGTGAATCCCGTGGATCCCGACGTCAGCCGGAGAGCCTGATCAGGCCGTAGTCATAGGCATGGCGGCGATACACGACGCTCGGGCGCCCTGTGTCGACGTCGGCGAACAGGTAGAAGTCGTGCCCGACCAGTTCCATCTCGAACAGCGCCTGGTCGACGGTCATCGGCTTGGCCGGGTGATCCTTCTCGCGCACGATGTGGCCCGGGCCCTCGTCCTCGCCCGCGTCGTCGATGACATCCACCGTGGTCTCGACCGAGGTCAATGCGTCTGCAGTTGCTGCGGCGAGTGAGGTGGGCGTGCGCCGCCCGTGATGCACTCGACGCCGATCGGCGGCCTGACGGAATCGCCGTTCGAGCTTGTCGGAGGCAACATCGAGCGCCTTGTAGAAGTCCTCGGCGCAAGCCTCACTGCGCACGACCGGGCCGCGGGTGCGGCAGGTGATCTCGATGTGCTGGCAGCTGCCGTTTTGCCGCCGGTTGCGTTCGTGATGCAGTTCGACGTCTGCGCGGATGATCTTCTGGTCATATCGCTCGACCTTGCCGAGCTTCTCCGTGACGTGAAGCCGGAAATGGTCCGGGACCTCGACGTTGCGCCCGTGCACCACAACCTCCATGGGGCCTCCACCGTTGATCACGGCGTCGCACCGACGTTGCGCACGGCACGCCGTCGTGCGTGACCGTGCGCGGGGGCGATGGAACGCCAACTCGGTCAGGTCGTCACCACGCTAGCCCGGACTTGGCCCACGTGCCAGGCGCAAGACACGCCGTGACATCCAGCGCAATAGCGTCAGGTGATCATGCGCGTACCGCGGGTGCGCTGCCTGTTGCGGGGCGTCGCGGCGATCACGGCCGCCCCCGCCACAGGCCAGCCCGCAGCGACCAGGGCACGTGATGCCTCGACCAGGGTGGCACCGGTGGTGACGATGTCGTCGACGATCAGCGCGACCACGCCGGGCACGGGGGCCCGCGCCCGCATGGCACCGCCCAGGTTGGCGCTCCTGGCCCGCCCGCCGAGCCCGGCGGAATCCTGCACCGGCCGAGCTAGCCGGAGTGCGGCAACGACGCCAACCCCGACCGGGACGGCGGCGTGCCGCGCCAGGCGCAGAACGTGATCACCGCCTCGCCGCCGCGCGGCGGCCGCCATCGACGGCACCGGGACCAGCACCAAGCCGGGCCGGGCGAAGACCGCCACCGTCGCCGCGAGCAGGGCAGCAAGCGATGCGGTCAGGTCGCGCCGACCGCGCTCCTTATAGGCGAGCAAGGCCCGGCGCAGCGGGCCGTCGTACGTGCCCGACGCGGCAATCCGCAGCATCGACCTGCCGGCCAGAAACGGCCGCGTCGACGGCCAGCAGGCCGGGCAGAGCGCCGGCCCGGGCTCGTCGCAACCGGCACAGCGACGCGGCAGGATCAGATCGGTCAGTGCATCCAGCATGATCACCAGGCTGCCGGTCCGGGTGCGAACCCGCAGCAGCCGTGACGAAGCTGTGGATACCGTGCGTGCCTGTGGACAACGGACTCGCGCCGACCGTGAACACTCGCGTCCGTCAGCGACGTGACCGCAGACGGCGTCACTCCAGGTAGACGGGCTTCGTCCCGTAAGTGGTGGTCCCGTTCGGGGTCTCCCACTCCGCCTCGGACTGCTTGAACACGGCACCGCCCGCGGACACGTACGGCGGCGCACCGCCGTTGGCCGTGATGCTGTCCGGCAACTGCGGCAGTCCGGTCGACAGACGCGCGATCATGTTCGAGCCGTCGCACTGGACCTGCCAGAGCACCGAGTCGGTAATCGACGTCCTGTCCGATCACGTAGAGCGTGGTGTCGTCGTTCCAGGCCACGTCGGTGAGCACGTCACTCGGCGGAGTGATCGGCACGGGGCTGTCGATCCGGACCGACTGGCCAGATCGCAGGACAGCACCCACCCACAACTGCGACTGACCGTTCGGGCCGCTGACGATCATGGCCAGGCGCGAGCCCTCCGGGCTGAATCGCAGGGCTTCGATCCGGCCACTGGCCAGGGCTGTCGTTACAGCGATCGGCTTGCCGCTGTCGCCGAAGCGGTAGAGGCGGCTGCCGACACCCACCCACGCCTCGCGCAGGCCCGGCGCCCAGGACGGGCGAGTGAACGCGCCTGGCCTGAGATCCACCCGGCGCAGGCCGCCGTTGAGCGTGCCGACCCACAACTTCTGGGACTCGCCGATGCCGGTAGTCGCTGCCACCTCGTAGTTGGCGGAGTTGCGTGCAGCCACAGCTACCGAGGTCAGGCGGTACCGCCCCGTGCCGAGCGGGCCGCTCACGACCTTGGGGACATAACCTGGCGGTGGCGTGTCGTCGAGGACCTGGTCGACGAGCCGGCCGTGGCTGTCGATGTAGAACAGAGGCGAGTCGGCCGACCCGAACAGACCGGTGGCTGCCGATACGTCGTCCCGGCTGAAGCGATCCGGCAACTTCGGGATGTCGACGAGCTTGCCGCCGTCAGTGATGCTCATGAGCGTGCCGGTCTGGGTCTGCCCGAGTGTCGCGGTCAACTGAGCGGCCAGCTGAATCTTGGTCGCCGAGTCCAATTGCGAACTGCCGGGCATCTCGACACTGACGAACGGACCGGGGGCGACGGTCACCGACGCGCGAGCGGTCAGCGACTGCTGGGGCAGCTCCGTCTTAACCGCACCCTGCAGCTGACCACGCGGGCCAAGCATCAACTGCCTGAGCTCCCATGATGCGAGCGCCTGAAAACCCGACAATGCGGTGTAGCGCGGATCGGGCACCAGGCGCTGCTCGGAAACGTCGTAGAAGTACAACTTGCTTTCGTGGTAAAAGTGGGCAAAGTCCGCAGCGCTCACTACCAGCCCGTCGGGCAACTCGTTGATCCGCCACTGCCTGCGGACCTGCTGCAGACCGAACTCGAGCGATACCGGTTGCCCACCGCCACCGGCTGCCGCCGGATCGGGCGTGTAGGTTCCGTCCGCCGCGAGCCGGCCGACCTGCTTGCCGGTCACCGACACCTTCCCGCCGGCGGGGCTGTTCGCCAGGCGCACCTCCGGGGCCTGCTGGAGGATCGTGACGCTGCTGTCGGACCACTTGCTCTGCTCGGTGCGGGTGAGGAACAGACGCGCACCGCGCGGGTCGTTGGGCTCGCCAACGTTCGCGCTGAGGAAATCGCTGACGATCCGGCGCGGATCGGCGTTCTCCTTCGGCGACGGAACGGACTGTGGCTGGGCTGCCGGACCGCCGGCCGCAGGGCCGATCACCTCTGGCGATGACGAGGTCGGCACGCCCGAACACGCTGTGATGCCAAGGAAGGCACACGCGGCACCGACGGCCAACGCGCCGTAGCGCAAACGCCGGGTCATCGCAGATCCTCCGCGTCCTCGGGCGTGGTGAGCTCGGGTTCGAGCGGCAACGGCGATGACGAGACGGTCTGCCCGACCCGGCGAGGCACCGTCAACCGGAACTGGGCGCCGACGCCGCGTTCGCCCCACGCCTGCAGCCAGCCGCCGTGCAGCCGGGCGTCCTCGAGGCTGATCGCCAGACCGAGACCTGTGCCGCCGGTCAGCCGGCTGCGCGACGGGTCGCCTCGCCAGAAGCGATTGAAGACCAGCCCGGCCTCGCCGGGGCGCAGGCCCATGCCGTGGTCGCGAACGGTGACGGCGGCAGACTCGTCGTCGGCGCCGATCGTCACGATGACCGGGCGCCCCTCGCCGTGGTCGAGCGCGTTGCCGAGCAGGTTGCGCAAGATCCGCTCGATGCGGCGTGGATCGATCTCGACCTGAAGCGGTTCGTCGGGCATGTTCGCGATGACCTCGCAGCCGTGGCGGGCGGCCAGCATCCGATCGGCGTCGATTGCGCGGTTCACGACCACGCGCAGGTCGATCACCTCGGCGTCGAGCCGGGCAACACCCGCGTCATACCGCGAGATCTCGAGCAGGTCGGCGAGCAGAACCTCGAAGCGGTCGAGTTCGGTTTGCAGCAACTCGGCGGAGCGGGCGATCTGCGGCGGGAACCCGCCACGGCGGGTATGGAGTACCTCCGCGGCCATCCGGATCGTGGTGAGTGGTGTGCGCAGTTCGTGCGAGACGTCGCTGGTGAACCGGCGTTGCAACCTCGACATGTCCTCCAGGCGCCGGATCTGGCGCTGCAGGCTGCCCGCCATGTCGTTGAACGACTGGCCGAGCTGGGCGATGTCGTCGGTGCCCTTGACCCTGATGCGCTGAGACAGGTCGCCGCCCGCCAGCCGCGCGGCCGTCCGGGCCGCGACACGCACCGGACGCACCACCTGCCGCGTCACGATGCACCGCGATCATGGCCACGAAGAGCACGAGGCCGAGTCCGGCGAGCAGAACGGTCCGCTGAACAAGGGCGATCGTGTCCTGCTCGGCCGCGAGCGGGAACAGGTAGTAGATCTCGAACAGGCCGCCCTGGGCCTGCACCGGTTCGCCGACGATCAGGCCGTCGACCTGCGGTCCTTTCGGGAAGGCCTGAACTCGCGCGTACTGCATCGCGAGGTTGTTGCGCTGGACGACGCGTCGCAGCGCTGTCGGCACCGGATCGAGGTCGAACACAGGAGCCAGGGCCTGGTTCGTCACGTTGGACTTGATCGCGATCCGGAACAAGCCGGCGTCGGTGCCGCTCGCGGACAGCGAGGCCTTCGCGTTGTTGACGCCGAACCCCACGCTCGGGACGTCAGCGAAGTTGGCAAGCGCGAGCGCCTGATCGGCGGCGGCCTTTCCGCTCTCGACCTGGGCGATTGCCGCGGTCCGCTTCGCGCGCAGCACGCCGCCGCTGATCTGGTCGACCAGGAAGATTCCGATGATCAGAACGACGACGCCGGTGACCACGAGCGTGGTGACCGCGACGCGAAGCTGAAGCGAATGGCTCCAGGTGCGCGCCGCCCCCCGCACGGTGCCGCTCAACCACTGCACGGCGGGACGCCGCCACCAGACCGGACGTGGCGCTACGTCGACCGTCGCCCGCCCGATCTGAGTGACCACGAACGGTTCACCCGTGGAGTCGGCGAGGATCGGCGACAGAACGGTGTCGGACTCGGCGGGCGAGGTCACGGACCGTTGGATCACCTGAGCACCCGCCGGATCGGTCGGATCGGCCAGACCGGCCGGATCGTCCAAGCGGGCAATGTCGTGAGGATGAGTCATGGAGGTCCGGCTTTGTACCCCACGCCGCGCACGGTGAGGACCACCTCTGGCTTCTCCGGGTCGCGCTCGACCTTGGAGCGCAGACGCTGGACGTGCACGTTCACCAACCGGGTGTCTGCGGCGTGCCGATAGCCCCACACCTGCTCGAGCAGCACCTCTCGAGTGAACACCTGCCGGGGTTTGCGAGCCAACGCCACGAGCAGGTCGAATTCCAGCGGAGTCAGCGCGATTGCGGCGCCATCGCGCCTGACCTGGTGCCCGGGAACGTCGATACTCACAGGAGATTCAGGTGGGCCGATGGTCAGCGACTCGCTCGCGATGTCGTCGTGATGACGCAGTCGGGCACGCATCCGGGCGACGAGTTCCTTGGGCTTGAACGGCTTGACGACGTAGTCGTCGGCGCCGGACTCCAGCCCGAGCACGACGTCGACCGTGTCGGTCTTGGCCGTGAGCATGATGATCGGGGTTCCGCTCTCGGCGCGAATCGCGCGACACACGTCCAGGCCGGACAGCCCGGGCAGCATCAGGTCGAGGAGCACGATGTCGGGCTTCGTATCGCGAAACACCGCAACGGCACGACTGCCGTCCGGGACGAAGGCCGGCTCGAACCCGTCTGCGCGCAGCACGATGCCGAGCATTTCGGCGAGGGCGGAATCGTCATCAACAACGAGGACGCGAGGTTTCACGGGTCCATCCTGACATCTTCTTGACGTGCAGGAAGTGAACAGGGCATCTGGCGCGCGTCGGACATCATCGGTACTGGGCGGAAAGCGGACTGTTGGCCCGCTGGGCCGGACATGTCGCACCCGGGCTCATGGTCTGGGCTCACTTGGGCTCACTCTGCGGGGCGCAGGGTGCCAAGATTGCCACACGCCGTGTCCGATCATGGCAACGGGTCCGATCATGGCGAGTCATGGCGAGGGAGGGCAACGTGACTGAGCCGCCCTACGGCCGGGGCGAGCAGCACGGCCCGCCGCCGCCCGGATACGCCATCCGCCGATCGCTACGTCCCGCCCGATCGCTACGTCCAGCCCGATCGCTACGTCCCACCCGACTACGGCTATCCGCCCGGCTACTACGGCCCGCTCGCCGCGCCCAAGCCTGGCTGCGTGCCGCTTCGCCCGCTGACGGTCAGCAACATCCTCGACGGCAGCTTCACGATGATCCGCCGCAACCCGCGCGTGATGCTCGGCCTGTCCGCCGCCGTGGCGGTCGTGCAGTCCCTGATCGTCGCCGTGTATCGAGGTCGTCGCGTTCAGCCAGCTCGGCAGCCAGAAGATCACCGCCGCGGGCGATTCCACTTCGAATACCGACATCGGGCCGCTGCTCGGCACGGAGGGCGTCCAGTTCGTGACGCTCGTGGCCAGCACGCTGCTCGGCGGTGTACTCACCGGCATGCTCGCTATCGCGATCACCCAGGACGTCATCGGCGTACGTCTTGATCTCGCCCAGGTATGGGCACGCACGAAGGGCCGAATCTGGTCGCTGCTCGGTATCGCCGTCATCACGACCGTCGCGGAGTTCGGCGGGGTGCTGCTGTGCATTGCGCCCGGCGTCTGGCTGTGGGGTATCTGGGCGGTCTCGGTACCCGCCCTCATGACGGAGCGCACGACAATCCGCGGGGCGCTCGGCCGGTCGCGCCGGCTGGTCGCCGGTACGTTCTGGCGGGTGTGGGGCATTCGAGCGCTTGGGGCGCTCATCGCATCCGCCGTCAGCGCCCTGATCGCAGTCCCCTTTGGCATCGCCGGCGCGATCGTCGACAACGACGCCTTCTCGGGTACCACCGGCGGCGGGCTGCCGACGGCATTTCTTGTCCTCACGGCGATCGGGTCGGTGATTGCGGCCACCTTCACCGCCCCGATCCGCGCCGGCATAGACGCCCTGCTCTACGTGGATCTGCGGATGCGCAAGGAAGGCCTCGACATCGTCTTGCAGCTACCCCCACTCCGGCCCGGTGGTGCAGGCGCTGTGGCCTCGACGAGTCCGCAGTCCGTGTTCTGATGCCGGGCCTCGCAGTGGCCGGCGGCGTGGGCGGGTTGCTGCGTACGGCCGCCGCGGCCGATCCGGTCGGCGGTCCGGACGCCCAGCGCGCGGCCCGCGAGGAACTTCGCCGCGGTGAGTACCACCGCGACGACCCTGGCCTGGTGAGCCGCTTCCTCGACTGGGTGGCCCGCCGCGTCGCCTCGCTGTTCAGCGGCTCGCCCGGCGGCGATGCCCTGCTGATCCTGGTGATAGTCATCGCTGCCGTCGTCATCTTCGCCGTGGTGCGCGCCGGTCCCCCACGGCGGATCGCCCGGGCGGCCCGATCCGACGACGACCCGCTGCGCCCCGTCGCCGCCGCCGACCATCGTCGGCAGGCGGCCGACCTCGCCGCGCAGGGTCGCCATGCCGAGGCACTGCGCGAGTGGCTGCGCGCGACCGTGCAGACCATCGAGGAACGCGGGATTCTCACCCCTACGCCGGGACGCACCGGGGCGGCGACGGCGCGTGAGGCCGGACCGTTGTTGCCTGCCGCGGCCGACCAGATGCGTGCCGCTACACGGGCGTTCGACGAGGTGTGGTTCGGCGGGCGCACTGCGACGCCGGCTGACGTCGAGTCGGGCCGGGCGGCAGCGCAAGCGGTCGTGTCGGCGCGCGTGGCGCATCCGGCCGGCGCCGCGGCCGTCGGGGGGTACGCGCAGCCATGGTGAGCGGTCTCGAGATGCGGACCGAGGCCGCCGTCAAACCGGCCTGGCGCCGATGGCGATTCTGGGTCGCAGTCGCGGTGCTGCTCGTGCTGGGCGCGGTGGCGGTCACCGGTCTGACCGGCGGCCCGGCGCGCTCGCTCGACCCGTCCTCGCCATCGAAGTCGGGGAGCAAGGCTCTCGCCGTGTTGCTCGGCCAGCGCGGCGTTCAGATCACGCGAACCACTGACCTCGCAACGGCGGTTCGTCAAACCGGCGCGACGGTTGTTGTCGTCGAGCCCAACATCTACAGCGCATCGCAACTCGCCCGCCTGCGCGCAGGGGCCCGCCGGCTCGTCCTGGTCGCGCCCGTCGGGGAATCGCTGGCCCGGGTCTCGGCGGCGTCGCGCGACGTTGGCACGGCCTCGGGCCTGACCCAACCCGATTGCACCTGGCCCGGGGCGACTGCGGCCGGTCCGGTCCGGCTGCCGGGGGCGACCACCCGGTACTCGGGCGGCGCTCAGTCCTGCTATGACGGCACCGTGCTGGTCGACGACGACCTGGTGGTGCTGGGCTCGGCCGAACTGCTCGACAACGGCCACATCGGCGACGACGGGGTAGCCGCGCTAGATGTCAATGCAATCAGCGACAACGGCTCGGCCCGCGACATCAGCTGGCTGCTGCCAGGCAGCGAGGCCACGGGTGCGGCCGCATCGAGCGTCTGGCAACTGTTCCCGGACGGCGCCCGCCGCGCATTCTGGTGGCTGCTCGTACTCGGCGTCCTGATGGTGCTGTGGCGCGGCCGCCGGTTCGGGCCGGTCGTCAGCGAGCCGTTGCCGGTCGTCGTGCGTTCGGCGGAGGTCGTCGAAGGGCACGGCCGGCTCTACCAGCGCGCGGGCGCGCGCGATCGGGCCGCGGCCGCGCTGCGGGCAGCGACGACGGCCCGGCTCGTCACCCGGTTCGGGCTGCAACGCGCGGCGGCACTACCGGAGGTCGCTGCCGGGACGGCATCCGCGACCGGACGCGCGACCGCCGACGTCGCGCAGTTGCTCGGCGGGCCACCACCGATCAACGACGCCGACCTGCTGCGGTTGGCCGGCGCCCTCGACGAACTCGAAACGGCGGCCGGGGTTCCGGCCAGAGCGAAGGGAACGCACTCGTGACCGAAGCGCACACGGCGGCACGAGAAGGGCTGCACCGACTGCGCGCCGAAGTGGCCAAGGCCGTCGTGGGCCAGGACGCGGCTGTCACCGGCGTGCTGATCGGCCTGCTGTGCCGCGGCCACGTCCTGATCGAGGGTGTCCCGGGTGTGGCCAAGACGCTGCTCGTGCGCACCCTGGCCGCGGCGATGAATCTGACGACGACCCGCATCCAGTTCACCGCTGACCTGATGCCCGGCGACATCACCGGCTCGCTGATCTATGACTCCGCGACGGGACGCTTCGAGTTCCGCGAGGGGCCCGTGTTCACCAACCTGCTGCTGGGCGACGAGATCAACCGCACGCCGCCCAAGACGCAGTCCGCGCTGCTCGAGGCCATGGAGGAACGGCAGGTGTCGGTCGAGGGCCATCCGCGGCCGCTGCCCGACCCCTTCTGCGTGATCGCCACGCAGAACCCGATCGAGTACGAGGGCACCTACCCGCTCCCCGAGGCGCAGCTGGACCGGTTCCTGGTGAAGGTGACGATGCCCCTGCCCGACCGCGAGACGGAGGTCCGCGTACTGGCGGCGCATGCGGCCGGATTCGATCCGCGCGACCTGGCGGCGGCGGGCGTGTCGGCGGTGGCGTCGGCCGACGATCTGGCCGCTGCCACCGCGGCGGTGCGGGCGACCCACATCGACCCGTCGATCCTGAGCTACATCGTCGAACTGGCCCGGGCCACGCGGTCAGCGCCGGCGGTCGCGCTCGGCGCCTCCCCGCGTGGCGCGACCGCGCTGCTCGCCACGTCGCGCGCGTGGGCGTGGCTGTCCGGACGCGAGTTCGTGACGCCGGACGACGTGCAGGCGCTGGCCCGCCCCACCTTCCGGCACCGCATCTCGCTACGTCCCGAGGCTGAACTCGAAGGCGTCACGGTCGACGGGGTCCTGGACTCGGTGCTGGCCTCGGTGCCGGCGCCCCGCTGACCTCGCCGTGGCGCTCACCGGCCGGCTGGTCGCGCTGGCGGCACTCGGGCTGCTCCTCGCCGCGCTGTCGGCCGCCGCGGCGCTCGTGTTCGCGGCGGTGCTCGCCACGCTCGTCGCGATCGACCTGATGCTGGCGGCGCGGATCGCCGACCTGCGCCTCGCGCGGGAGCCGAGCGCTCCGGTGCGTCTGGGCGAGCGGGGCGAGACGGCGTTGCGCATCGGCAACAGCGGTCGTCGCCGGCTGCATGCCGTCGTCCGCGACGCCTGGGTGCCCTCAGCCGGAGCGTCGCCGCGATTGCAGCCGGTCGACGTCCGCCCGGGCGACCGTGGCCGCATCAGCACGACGCTGCAGCCCACACGCCGGGGCGAACGGCGCACTGCGCAGGTGACGATGCGCTCGTTCGGGCCGCTGCGCGTGGCCGCCCGGCAACGCCGGCTGGCCGTACCGGGCACGCTGCGGGTGCTGCCCGCATTCGGGTCGCGGCGCTTCCTGCCCGAGAAGCTGTCGCGGCTGCGCCAGCTCGACGGCGCCGTCCTGATACGCCAGCGCGGGCAGGGCAGCGAGTTCGACTCGCTGCGCGCCTACATGATCGGCGACGACGTGCGCGCAATCGACTGGCGGGCGACGGCGCGTTCGCGTGACGTCGTCGTCCGGACGTGGCGGCCCGAGCGCGACCGGCACATCGTGCTGGCCGTCGATACGGGCCGGACGTCAGCCGCCCGGCTCGGCAACGAGCCACGACTGGACGCCGCGCTGGACGCCTGCCTCCTGCTCGGCGCCGTCGCGGCCCGGGCGGGCGATCGGGTCGCGCTGGTGGCCGCCGACATCGCCGTCCGGGCCCGCCTGGCGCCGACGGGCGGACGCGATGTGCTGCCCAAGCTCGTGGCGGCCCTCACGCCGCTCGAGCCCGCGCTGGTCGAGACCGATCCGCAACTGCTGGCCGCCGAGGTGCTGCGACAAGTCCCCAAGCGCTCGCTCGTCGTGCTGTTCAGCGCTCTCGATACGGCCGCCGACACCGGGCTGCTGCCGGCCGCGCGCGCACTCGCCACCCGTCACGAGCTGGTCGTGGCGTCGGTGGCCGACCCGTCGCTGTCGACCTTGGCGCTCGCGCGCGCCGACGCGACCGACGTCTATACCGCCGCCGCGGCCGAGGTTGCCGTCGCCGCCCGCCGAGTGGTCACCGAGCAACTGGGCAAGCTGGGCGCGCACGTCGTCGACTCGCCGGCAGATCTGTTCGCCTCGCACGTCACGGACGCCTACCTCGACCTCAAGGCGGCCGGCCGGCTCTAGACGTCACGCCACCGGCAGGACGTCCTCGCGTTCCTCGGCGGGCAGGTCGCCGGTGGCGCCGGCACGAACGCCACGCCGGCCCAGTACGACGACGTAGGTGAGGAACGCGATCTCGGCAACCGCGCCGATGCCGATACGCACCGCCGTCGGCAGTCCGGACGGCGTCACGAACGCCTCGATCACCCCGGACACGGCCAGCACTCCGACCAGGCCCACGGCGACCACCGCCATGGCGCGCCCGGCCTCGGCCAGCGCGCGAGACCTCGGCAGAACGCCCGGCGCGACCCAGGCCCAGCCGGTGCGAAGCCCAATGCCGCCGGCGATGAACACGGCAGTCAGCTCGAGCATCCCGTGCGGAAGGATCAGCCCGAAGAACACGCTCGACTTGCCCGCCCCGAGCATCGCTCCCCCGACGATGCCCAGGTTCAGCGTGTTCTGCCACATCACGTAGAGGGTTCCGACAAGCGTCACGCCTAGGAACAAGGCAAATGCGCTGACGAGTGCGTTGTTCGTCCAGACCTGGGCGGCGAACGCCTGCGCCGGGTGCTCGGAGTAGTAGTCCTTGAAGTCGTGGTCGACGAGTTGGCGCACGTCCTCCGACGAGACGAGCCGGGTGATCCGCTCCGGGTGCGAACGCAGCCAGAGCATCATCGCCGCGGCAACTCCGAGGTTCGCGACGAGCATGCCGACCCACCACCGCCACGTCCGGTACAACGTCACCGGGAAGTCGACGATGACGCCGCGCGCGAGTGCTGACCAGCCGGAGGTGCGGCTGCCGCCGACCGTCGCCGCGCGACCGCGGGCCAGCAGGCTGGACAACCGCGCGGCGAGTGCCGGATCCGGCGTGCGCGACTGCACGAGGGCCAGATGCGTGGCCGCGCGCTTGTAGAGCACGACGATCTCGTCGGCCTCGTCGCCGCTGAGGCGCCGCCGCCGGGCGAGCGCGTCAAGTCGGGCCCACTCCGCCGAGTGGCGGGCGATGAAGGAGTCGACGTCCACGGTGTGGCCGAGTCTATGGTTCGGGTGTGATCAACGCGCCCGCTGAACTCACCTCCGGTGAGGGCGTGCAGTTTGAGCTGAATCATGCCGGGGTTGGCTCGCGCCTGGTGGCTGCGTTCGTCGATCTGGTGATCCAGTTCGTCTCGTTGTTCATCCTGATCGCGCTAACGGGAGAGATCGCGGGCAGCGCCGACTCGGCCGCCGTCTCGGCCCTCGTCATCGTCGAGGTGGTCCTGGTATTCGCGGGCTATCCGATCCTCATGGAATGGCTGACTCGCGGCCGGACGGTCGGCAAGATGTGGCTCGGTCTTCGGGCCGTTCGCGACGATGGCGGGCCGATCGGGTTCCGCCAGGCGCTGGTGCGTGGCCTGTCCGGGCTCCTGATCGAGAAGCCCGGACTGCTCGTCCCGTTGTCGACCGCCGTCGCCGTCATGACGATGATCTTCAGCCGGCAGAACAAGCGGATCGGCGACATGATGGCGGGAACGTTCGTGCTGAACGAGCGCGCCGGGCCGCGGCGGATGCTCGTCGCGCGCGACTACACGGTTCCCTACCAACTGCAGCCGTGGATGGCCGCGCTTGACCTCAGCCGCCTCGACGATCATCTCGCCCTGTGCGTACGGCAGTTCGTCGTGCGCGCCCGGGACATGACTCCGGCGGCGCAGCACTCGCTCGGCGAGGACCTGCGGGCGCGGGTCGAGTCGGTGACATCGCCGCCCGCGCCACCGGGCACGCCCACGCCGTGGATCCTGACGACGGTGCTCGCCGAACGCCGCCGGCGGGCCGAGATGGCGGCCGCATCGTCGCACCAACCGCCGTATCCAGCGCACTACCAGCCAACGCAGTACCAGCCAGCGCAGTACCAGCCAGCGCCGTATCCAACGGCGCACCAGCCGCCATATGCCGCGCCGCCGCCGGCCTACCGACAGCCGTATGCCCCGCAGCCTCCGCCTGACGCCGCTTCGCCATCACCGCCGGACCGGCCCTGGGAACGACCGGACCCGGCGTCGCCCTGGGAACGTCCAGATGCGGCGACGCCCTGGGATCGACCGGACGCACCGCAGTCGCCGTTCGTCCCGCCGAGCTGAAAGCGGCGGTCACGCTGGAAGCCATCGGCAACCGCGCGACCGCCGCAGTCAGCTGAAACGGGACGGCAGCAGTGCCGTCCGGGCAGGCGGACTAGTAGCGATACGCCTCTGGCTTGTACGGGCCGGCGACGTCGACGCCGATGTACTCCGCCTGGTCCTTGGACAGCGTGGTCAGCTTGGCGCCGACCGCCTCGAGGTGCAGCCGCGCCACCTTCTCGTCGAGGTGCTTGGGCAGCACGTAGACCTTCTTCTCGTACTCGCCCTTCTTGGTGTGGACCTCGATCTGGGCGATGGTCTGGTTCGAGAACGACGCCGACATGACGAAGCTCGGGTGGCCGGTGGCGTTGCCGAGGTTCAGCAGCCGGCCCTCGCTCAGCACGATGATCGAGTGACCATCGGCGAAGCGCCACTCGTGCACCTGCGGCTTGACCTCGATCTTCTGCACGCCCGGCATCTTGGCCAGGCCCGCCATGTCGATCTCGTTGTCGAAGTGGCCGATGTTGCCGACGATCGCCTGGTGCTTCATCTGGGCCATGTGGTCGGCCATGATGATGTCCTTGTTGCCGGTCGCCGTGACGAAGATGTCGGCCTTGCCGACGACCTCGTCGAGCGTGACGACCTCGAGGCCGTCCATCGCCGCCTGCAGCGCGCAGATCGGGTCGATCTCGGTGACGACGACCCGGGCGCCCTGGCCGCGCAGCGACTCGACGCAGCCCTTGCCGACGTCGCCGTAGCCGCAGACGACCGCGAGCTTGCCGCCGATCATCACGTCGGTGCCGCGGTTGATGCCGTCGATCAGCGAGTGGCGGCAGCCGTACTTGTTGTCGAACTTGCTCTTGGTCACCGAGTCGTTGACGTTGATGGCCGGGAAGAGCAGCGTGCCGTTCTTCTCGAACTCGTAGAGGCGGTGCACGCCGGTGGTGGTCTCCTCGGTGACGCCGATGATGTCCTGCGCCATGCGGGTGAACTTGCCGGGCTTCTCGGCGACCGAGCGGCGCAGGGTGTCGAGGATGATCGTGTACTCCTCGGAGTCGTTCTCGTCAGCCTGCGGCACGGCGCCCGCCGCCTCGAACTCGACGCCCATGTGGATGAGCAGCGTGGCGTCGCCGCCGTCGTCGACGATGGAGTCGGGGCCGGAGCCGTCCGGCCAGCTCAGCATCTGCTCGGTGCACCACCAGTACTCCTCGAGCGTCTCGCCCTTCCAGGCGAAGACCGGGACGCCGGTCGGGTTCTCCGGCGTGCCGGTCGGCCCCACGACAACGGCCGCGGCGGCGTGGTCCTGGGTGGAGAAGATGTTGCAGCTGACCCAGCGCACGTCGGCGCCCAGGGCAGCGAGGGTCTCGATGAGGACGGCGGTCTGCACGGTCATGTGCAGGGAGCCCGCAACCTTCTTGCCCTTCAGCGGCTGCTGCGCGCCGTACTCGCGACGCAGGGACATCAGGCCGGGCATCTCGTGCTCGGCCAGTTCGATCTCCTTGCGGCCGAACGCGGCCAGCGACAGGTCGGCGACCTTGAAGTCGCTGACCGTGCCGGCAGAGTCGGCCTTGAGGGTCACGCTCACGTTTTCTCCCTGTTCTGTCAGTGCTGATGGGGGAAGGTAGGGCTGTTCGTCGATCGCCAGCCGGCGGTAGATGCCGGCCCCCGGCGGCGGTGCGGCCCGGTGGACCGCGCCGAACCACTCGTCCACCGAACGCGCCAGCCCCGGATCGGTACGCATCCGCAGCTCGAACGCGATGTCGGTGATGCCGATATCGTGCTCGGCCAGCAGGTCGCGCAGCCGCTGTAGCCGCTCGATCTGCCGAGGCCCGTACAGGCGGTGGCCCCCGGGAGTGCGCAGGGCGGCGACGAGGCCGGCCTGCTCCAGGTAGCGCAGCATGCGCTGGGACCAACCGGTGGCCTCAGCTGCCTGCTGAATCGTCATCGCCTGCATCGCGGCGAACCTTACCACGGTTGTGTCAAGTTCCCGGAATCGCGGTCCCGGCCGGACTCGCGCGGAACAGCCGGCCGCTGCCGGTCACGGTTGCCGGGGCCTCCGCCGCGACGAACGCCGCCCGGCCCCGCGGTACCGGCACCGACTCGCCACGCGAACTCGATCCGGGCCGTGCCCTCGACGCACAGCACGATCTGCGGGCCGCCCGCGGCGAGATCGGCGCGTCCGTCGAGGTCGATGACCGACAGCTCGAAGTCGGGTACCGGCACCTCGAACGTCTGCCACCCGCCACCCGCCTCGCGTGCCGGCCAGCGCGGCTGGTCAAGGCTGCGGAAGTCAGTGATACGCAGCAGTTCGCGGACGTCGACGTGCTTCGGGGTCAGACCGCAGCGAAGCACATTGTCGCTGTTGGCCAGCACCTCGACGCCCGTGCCGTGCAGGTAGGCGTGGACGTTGCCCGCGGCCAGGAAGATCGCCTCGCCGGGTTGCAGGTGGACGAGGTTGAGCAGCAGCGCCAGCACGGCGCCGATATCGCCCGGGTACTGGCCGGCGAGCCGCACCACCCAGCCGGCTTCGGCCGCCCAGTCCGATGTAGCCGCGAGCCGTTTCGCGCCCGCGACGACCTCATCGATGAGCGGACCCGGATCGTCGAGATCGAGCAGCGTGGTGAACGCCGCGCGCAGGCCGTCCGGCCCGGCGAGCATCTCGCGGTACGGCGCGAGCGCCTCGACCCCCAGCGCGTCGAGCAGCCGCACCGTCTGCGCGACCGGACGGAAGCCGCACAGCGCATCGAACGGGGTGAGCGCGCACAGCAGTTCCGGCTTGTGGTTGGCGTCCTTGTAGTTGCGCTGCGGCGAGTCGCGGGCGACGCCGCGCGCATCCTCGGCGGCGAACCCGGCCTTCGCCTGGGCCAGATCGGGATGCACCTGGATGGACAGCGCCGTGTCGGCGGCGAGCACCTTGAGCAGGAACGGCAGCTGCGGCCCGAACCGTTCGACGTTGGCTGCACCGAGCATGGCCAACGGATCGGCGGCGATCAAGCCGGTCGAGGGTGTCGTCGTGAGCAGGCACGAGCGACGGGTCGTCCGGATGCGCGCCGAGCCAGAGTTCGGCGGCCGGCTCTCCGGTCGGCACCGTGCCGAGCAACTCCGGTATCGCCGTCCTCGACCCCCAGGCGTAGGGCCGGATGACGCCGTGCAGCGCGAACAGACCGGGCCTGCCCGTCACGTCGCCGCGCTGCCCGGCGATGGCGCCCCGATCCAGGTCCGGCTCGAGGTAGATCACTCGCGCGGACGGCACCGCCGCGCGCACGCGCGCCTCGGCCGCGTTGATCGCGGCGGCGACGTCGGCCAGCGAGGCGCCCGCGGGCATCGCGAGCTTTGCGCCGACCAGTAGCTCGTCCGGGCCGAGGTGCATCGTGCGCAGGTGGATCACCCGCTCGACGCCCGGACCGAGGAGCTTCGCGCTGATCGTCTGCACGCGTCTCGGGCGCGGCCGCTTCGCCGAGCAGCAGGCTCTTCGTCTCGACGATGAGTATCACGGCGACCGACAGCAACAGCAGCGCCGATGCAGATCGTGCCGATGCCGTCCCACACCGCGTTGCCGGTAGCGGCGGACAGACCGACCCCGGCGAGAGCGAGCACCAGGCCGATGAGTGCCGCGACGTCCTCGAGCAACACGATCGGCAGCTCGGGCAGCTTCGCGCGCCGGATGAATGCCACCCAGCCGAGTTCGCCCTTGACGGCCTTGGATTCGACGATCGCCGTTCGCAACGAGAACGATTCGAGCACGACGGCAGCGAGGAGCACGACGATCCCGACGGCCGGCGACTCGATGTCGTGGCCGTGGCGAACCTTCGAGATGCCCTCGTACAGGGCGAACAGGCCGCCGGCGGAGAAGAGCACGAGCGCGACGAGGAACCCGTACACATATCGGTCACGGCCGTAACCGAACGGGTGCTCCTGCGACTCGGCGCGCTGCGAACGACGTGCGCCGACCAGCAGCAGCACCTGGTTGCCGGAGTCGACCACCGAGTGCACGCCCTCGGCGAGCAGGGACGCCGAACCGGTGATCACGAATGCGATGAACTTGATGACCGCGATCCCGAGGTTGGCGCCGAGCGCCGCGACGACCGCCCTCGAACCGCCGGCGCTCACCGGCGCAACCTGGCGACGGCGCTCGAACCCATCAGTGGATCAGCTCGCCCGGCCTGGGTTCGGACGGATTCATGCCCCGGCCGAACGCCAGGTAAGCCGCGGTGAAGCCGCTGAACGAGGTCGCCGCGGCGAACCGGGCGAGCGGCGGGCCCTGGCCCGAGTCGACCATGGACGAGCGAAGGCCGCGCTGGCTGGCGATGCGGTGCAGCGCCGCGGCCGCGCGGTGCGCCGCAACCTCGTCGAGTTGCATGTGCGCGCTCGGCGGAAGGATCCGCGCCTCGTCGGGCTCGTCGGGCTCATCGCCGATGGTGACCAGACGCGGCCGGGTAGCTGTCTCGGCGGAGCGGTCGCGGAAGAACTCGTCGTCGAAGGCGTCCTGCACGTCGCCGGCAAGTACCGCGCCGGCTGCGGCGACGCCGTCGGGCAGGCCCACCGCCACGGCGGGCACACCCGCGAACATCTGCAACCGGTCGGCGAACAGGCGGGCAGCGACGCTGGCGAGTTCGCCGGCGCCGGCGATGACCGGCAACGACTCGGCAAACTCGACGGCCAGCGCCTTGGCCGGATTCGTGAACGCGTCCCCGCCCGGTCGGCACGCCTCGGCCATGACGTCCATGGAATCGGCGATCTCGCCGAGCAGTTCCGCGGGCACCTCGATCAGGCCGAGCGCGTCGGCCGCCTGCAGCATCGGCGTCAGCACTGCCCACAGCACGGCCCGCAGGTTCGAGTCGGCGGGCAGGTGGGCGACCGGGGCTCGACCGGCGGCCTCCGCCACGGGAGAGCCTTCGGGCGCCGTGACCGCCACGGCGAGGCCGCGATGCCCGGCCTGCTCCACGATCCGGGCCAGGCGCGGGTGCCGCCCGTCGGACGAGCCGACCAGCAACGCGTCGGTCGGGCCGGCCCACCGCGGCAGTTCGACGCCGTGCCACATGACCGTGGGAGTTACCGGCGTGGCCAGCCTGGTGAGCACGCGCCCGGCGCCCTTTGCCGGGCTGTCCGTCGCGATGAGCACCGCCCGCGGCGGGTCGGCGCCCCGCAGCCGGGCGACGTCGAACTCGCCAATAGTGTCGACCGCGCGGCGCAACTGGGCGCCGCTGGAGGCCAGCGTCCACAGCAGCCGGCCGTCGTCGCGCAGTGCAAGCCCGTCCTCGTCGTCGAGCAGCGCCTCGTCGAAGCTCATACGGGACTCACCTCGATCCGAGCGCGCCCGGCCGAACGCCACCGTGCTCATCATGTGGCCGACGCGGCGGCGACCCCGACCCCGTTCGGGCCCGGCGTCGCGTCGTCGAGCAGCAGCACCGGTATGCCGTCGCGGATCGGGTAGGCCGTCAGGCAGAACGTGCAGACGAGCACGGCCGCGCCGTCGCGGATCTCCTCCCGTAACGGCGCGTGGTCGTCACTGGGGCAGGCAAGGATCTCGAGCAGTTCGGTATCGATGGGCACGGGCGTACTCCTCTTGTCAGTCGCCGGCTCGGATGATCGCCAGAGCCTCGTCGCGGATCACGATCATCGCCGACTCGCTCGGACCCTCGACGTTGAGCCGCAGCAGGGATTCCGTGTTCGACGAGCGCACGTTGAACCAGCAGCCGTCGGCCAGTTCGAGGTCAGCCCGTCGAGTTCGTCGACAGCGACGATGCGCTCGGCGAACGCCGCGTGTACCGCGGCGACGCGTCCGGCTGGGTCCCCGACGGTCGAGTTGATCTCACCCGATCCGACGTAACGGTTGTAGCGCCGGGTCAGATCGCTCAGCGTTCCGCGGCTGTTCACCGAGAGCCGCGAGGACGTGCATGGCGGCCAGCATGCCAGTGTCGGCCCGCCAGAAGTCGCGAAAGTAGTAGTGCGCGGAGTGCTCTCCGCCGAAGACTGCGCCGGTACGTGCCATGTCGGCCTTGATGAACGAGTGGCCGACCCGTGAGCGTTCGGGCACACCGCCGTGTTCGCGGATGATCTCGGGCACCGCCCGCGACGTGATCAGGTTGTGGATGACGGTCGAGCCCGGATGCTTGGCCAACTCGCGGGTGGCGACCAGCGCCGTGACGGCACTCGGCGATACCGGTTCACCGTCCGCCGCGATCACGAAGCAGCGGTCGGCATCGCCGTCGAACGCCAGCCCGATGTCGGCACCGGCAGACACAACCGCCTTCTGCAGATCGACGAGATTGGCCGGCTCGAGCGGGTTGGCCTCGTGATTGGGGAACGAGCCGTCGAGTTCGAAGTAGAGCGGCACGATCGTCAGCGGCAGCGCGTCGAGGACGGCGTCACCGAGGACGGCCGGCACGGTGTAGCCACCCATCCCGTTGCCGGCGTCGACGACGACGGTCAGCGGCCGGATGCCCGACAGGTCGACGAGCGAGCGCAGGTGCCGGGCGTAGTCGCCCAGCAGGTCGACGTGCTCGACGGTCGTGGGAGCCGCTGCGAAGCCAGCGCCCAGATAGGCCTGCGCGCGCTCACGAATCTCGGTCAGGCCGGTGTTCTGCCCCACGGCGACGGCACCCGCCCGGCAGAGCTTGATGCCGTTGTAGCGCGCCGGGTTGTGGCTGGCGGTGAACATCGCGCCCGGCAGATCGAGGTAGCCCGAGGCGAAGTAGAGCATGTCCGTGGAACCGAGGCCGGAGTCGACCACCTGCGCGCCCCGGGCGGCCGCGCCGGCGGCGAACGCGCGTGCGAGGGCAGGACCCGAGTCGCGCATGTCGTGCGCGGTCACCAGTCGGCGCGCGCCGGTCACGTCGACGAATGCTGCCCCGATCGCGGCCGCGACGGGCTCGTCGAGTTGATCGGGCACGACGCCCCGGACGTCGTACGCCTTGATGATCTCCGACAGGTCCATCACGAGGCCGGAGCCTACCGGCGCGGGGCCTTGCCCTCAGCCCGCAGGCGGGACGACCCGCAGATGTCCCCGGCGCCCGGTGTTGCCGCCCGGCCCGGCGCCGCCGGCCGCCTCGAGCCCCTGCCCGGACCGGATCGACGGCTCGACGCGTGCCGCCTCGCGCACGGCGTCGGCCAGCGCCTCGAGGTCGTCGGCGTGCGGGATCGGCGCCGGGAACTCGCCGGCGTGCCGGACGACCTCCCAGCCCCGCGGCACGGTCAGGTTGACCGCGTGCGCCTCGCACAGGTCGTAGGAATGTGGCTCGGCGAAGCTCGCGAGGGGGCCCACCACGGCGGTCGAGTCCGAGTACACGTACGTCAGGGTTGCCACAGCGGGGCGGCCACAGCCGGTGCGGCTGCAGCGACGGACGTGTCTCACAGGTCGCGACGATAGCCCTTGGCGACGTCAAGACCTCGGATGGCCGGCCGAGGGACCGGTTCGTGTCGCACTCGCCGGGCGGTAACCATGCGTACCCTGTCGATCGTGCAGCGCGAGGATCGGCTCGACCGACCGCCCCGTCCCGGTCGGGTGCGGCGGCGCGACCGGCGCGGGCGGGGCCTGCGCGCACCGCTCGCCCCCCGCGAGGTGCCGATCGGGCGCAGCCGGGCCGCGCAGTTCGACGATCTCGTCCTGGACGCGGTCGAGGACCTGGAGCGCAACTGGGCCAGCGAACTGGCCGGGATCGAGTTCGCGATCGAGGACGTGCCGCCACCGGGGCGGGTGGACTTCGATCCCGAGACGGTGACCGATCGCGGGATTGCGCTCGGCCACCTTTACCGCAACGGACTCGGCCCGGTGACCAAGCCGGTCGTCGTGGTCTATCGGCGTCCGGTCGAGGCGCGCGCCGCCGACCTGCTCGATCGCGGCGACATCGTGTTCAACGTGATCACTGAACTGGTTGCCGAACTGCTCGGCAAGGACGTCGACGATCTGGATCCCCCGGGCTAGAAACCCCGGCTGTGTAACGAGATTCGGCCGGCGGGCGAGGCGTTGCAACAACCTGATGCGATCGCCCGGCTGATGCGATCCCCGGCCACCGGAGATTGAGCGCCTTAGACGACGCGACGCTTGAGTCGGCGACGCTCGCGCTCGGACAGCCCACCCCAGATGCCAAAACGTTCGTCGTGTTCCAAGGCGTACTCGAGGCATTCGCCTCGCACTTCGCAGCCGGTGCAGATTCGCTTCGCCTCGCGGGTCGAGCCACCCTTCTCCGGGAAGAACGCCTCAGGATCGGTTTGGGCGCACAGTGCACGCTCCTGCCAACTCTGCTCCTCGGGGAGTCCGAAGATCTCGGCGAGGTCGGCTTCGTACACGTTGCTCGTCACGTCCGTCACGGCGCCCTCCTTCGCGTGATTGCCGCGCCCGACTCAGCAACTCGCGTAGCTCGCTGGGCTCGACTACATCCCGGACCGTATGACACATCTGGAATTACACTCGTGTCGTTACCGATAAGTCAAGCTGAGATCTGCTATCTGCCAGAAGGTGGACGCGACCGGATTCTTCAGGCCACTGCGGGCGATTCCACCCGTCCGTACAAGGTCGTTCGCTGCCGCGCCGGACGGCCGATCCGGGCGGCGAGAGCAGCCAGATCCGCCGCTGAACGGCGCGAGCCGTGGGTCGATCCGGCCATGCGGCTGATCGTCTCCTCCATCAGCGTGCCACCGAGATCGTTCGCGCCACCACGCAACATCTGCGCGGTTCCCTCGTCACCGAGCTTCACCCAACTGGTCTGGATGTTGCTGATGCGACCGTGCAAGAGGATGCGGGCAAGCGCGTGCACAGCGCGGTTGTCGCGCGGCGACGGTCCCGGCCGGGCGATGCCGGCGAGGTAGATCGGCGACTGGGTATGGATAAACGGCAGCGGCACGAATTCGGTGAAGCCACCGGTCTCGTCCTGCAGCCGGCCGATGAGCTGGATGTGGCGCACCCAGTGGTCGGGTCGGTCGACGTGTCCGAACATCATCGTGGACGTGGACGGGATGCCGAGGCGGTGCGCCGTCGTGACCACCTCGATCCACGCGCTCGTCGGCAACTTGCCCTTGGTGAGCACCCATCGCACGTCGTCGTCGAGGATCTCGGCGGCGGTGCCGGGGATCGAGTCGAGGCCGGCGTCGCGGGCTGCGCTCAGCCAGTCGGCGATGGACAGGTCGGCGCGCGCCGCGCCGTTGACGACCTCCATCGGGCTGAACGCGTGCAGGTGAATGCCCGGCGATGCCCGCTTCACCGCGCGGGCCAGATCGAAGTACGCCGTGGCCGGCAGCGAGGGATCTATGCCGCCCTGCATGCAGATCTCGGTGGCCCCCTCGGCGGCCGCCTCGCGAACACGGGACTCGATCTCGGCCGTGGAAAGCGTGTACGCGTCGGCGTCGGTTGCCCGCTGCGCGAACGCACAGAAGCGGCAGCCGGTGTAGCAGACGTTGGTGAAGTTGATGTTCCGGTTGATCACGTACGTGATGTCGTCACCGACGGTGTCGCGCCGCAGATCGTCAGCGAGGTGGCAGATTGCGTCGAGCGCCGGACCGTCCGCGGTCATCAGTGCGATGGCGTGCTGCTCGCTCAGCCCGGCAGGGTCACGCTCGGCCGAACGCAGTGCAGCCTTGACATCACTGTCCACTGTGGACAGTTCAGTGTGCACACGGGAAGCGATCTCACGCCAGTCGCCGTAGACCTCGTCGAAGTCCGAACGGCGGTCGTTGGTGCGACCCTCCGTGTCGACAGATGAATGCAGGTCGGTACGCCCCTGCGACACCCACTCGGCGTCCGGCTCCTGCCAAGGAAGCCCTTGCGGCACAACGCTTTCGTCCGCGAGCCCGGACGCGTCGGCCAGCGCTCGCACGTGCGGCGTGACCCGTGGGTCGAGCCACGGCGTCTCGGCCCGGACGTAGTGCGGATGGGCCGTGAGCCGCTCGCGCAGCGTGAATCCGTGCGCGGTGGTCACCTCGCGCAAAGCCTCGACCTGCGGCCAGGGCCGCTCTGGATTGACGTGATCGGGCGTCAGCGGCGACACGCCGCCCCAGTCGTCGATGCCGGCGTCGAGCAGTCGACCGCACTCGCCGAGGTCGACGAGGTTCGGCGGCGCCTGCACCCGCATGGCCGGACCGAGCACGAGCCGGGCGACCGCGATCGTCGCGACGTACTCGTCGAGGTCGAGGTCGGGCTCGTTGCGCATCGCGGTGTCGTCCTTGGCCCGGAAGTTCTGCACGATCACTTCCTGGACGGCCCCGTACTCGCGGGCCGTTTGCCTTATTGCGAAAAGGGATTCGGCCCGCTCCTCACGAGTTTCGCCGATGCCCACGAGGATGCCGGTGGTGAACGGGACAGACAGCCGCCCGGCGTCGTCGAGGACGCGCAGCCGAATGTCAGGATCCTTGTCCGGGCTGCCGTAATGCGCCTGGCCGGGCTCCTCGAACAGCCGGCGCGACGTGGTCTCGAGCATCATGCCCATGCTCGGCGCGACCGGCTTGAGGCGCTGCAGTTCGGTCCAGGTCAGCACGCCCGGGTTGAGGTGCGGCAGCAGGCCGGTGCGTTCGAGCACGGCGATCGCCGCCGCGCGCAGGTAGGCCGCCGTGGAGTCGTAGCCGCGCTCCTCGAGCCACTGCCGGGCCTGGGGCCAGCGGTCCTCCGGCCGGTCACCGAGGGTGAAGAGCGCCTCCTTGCAACCGAGTGCGGCACCCTGTGCTGCGATGTCGACGACCTCGTCGATCTCGAGGTACGCCGCCGGCACGCGGTGCGGCACCGTGACGAACGTGCAGTAGTGGCAACGGTCGCGGCACAGGCGGGTGAGCGGGATGAACACCTTGCGGGAGTAGGTGATCACGCCGGGGCGACCGGCGGCGGCGAGCCCGGCGTCGCGGGTCCTCGCGGCGATGCCGGCCAGTTCGGTGAGCTGTTCGCCGCGAGCGGCCATCAGTACGGACGCCTCGGCCGTGTTCAGCGCGACGCCGTCGCG
This sequence comes from uncultured Actinomycetota bacterium, assembly GCA_963709985.1. Taxonomy (GTDB): domain Bacteria; phylum Actinomycetota; class Actinomycetes; order Mycobacteriales; family Jatrophihabitantaceae; genus DASXRA01. The sequence continues at coordinate 458,361 of CAVPYQ010000028.1, read as the reverse complement.
GGCGCGGCGCAGAGCCCGCCGCAGGGCTGACTCGGACGGTGCCGGCAGTTCGCTCACACAATGACCCTAGTGTCCTGAGTCAGGACCCTAGACAAGCAATGCGGGGGCGAGTTCGGCGAGTGCACCCAAGCCCAGGCCGCCGCCTGCCGGCACCGGCTGGATGCAGACGTGGTCGGCGCCCGCGTCGAGATGCGCCTGCACCCGGTCGCGGATCGCGTCCTGATCACCCCAGGCGACGATCGCGTCGACGAGCCGGTCGCTGCCGCCGTCGGCGAAATCGTCGTCGGAGAAGCCGAGTGCGCGCAGGTTGTTCGTGTAGTTCGGCATGCCGAGGTAGGGGCGCAGGTAGTCCCTGGCCGCTGCGCGGGCGCCGACCGGATCGGTGTCGAGCACGACCGCGAGTTCGGGAGCGAGGATCGGCTCGGCGCCCATGACCTGCCGCGCCAGGGCCGTGTGCTCGACCGGCACGAGGTACGGGTGTGCACCAGCTGCCCTGGTCGCGGCGAGCTCCAGCATCTTGGGACGCAGCGCGGCGATGAGCCTCGGGACGGGTGGCGCCGGCAGGGGTGCCGGATACGCCGCAGCGTCCATCTCGTCGAGGTATTCGCGCATCGCGGTGAGCGGGCGCGCGTAGGCCTTGACCAGGTGCGGATGGCTCACCCCGATGCCGAGGACGAACCTTCCCGGGTAGGCCTCGCCGAGCGTCTGCGCGCCACTGGCCATGGCGACCGGCCGGCGCGACCAGATGCTGGCGATGCCGGTGGCGACGACCAGGCGCTGCGAGGCGGCCAGGGCCAGACTCGCATGCGCGAAGGCCTCCTTCACGGACTCGGTGATCCAGAGCGCCCGGTAGCCGAGCTGCTCGATCTCGGCGATCGCCTTGCGCTCGTCGTCGGCCGAGACGCGGCCGATCCGCGACAGCCACACGCCCACGCGGCCGAGTTGCCCGGCAACTGCGCTCCGATCCATGCCAGCTCCAATGTTCGCGTTTCACCGAACATAGCTCATGTTCGCCTTGAGTAGAACATCCGTGGGATGATGCGTTCATGGCCAGCCGAACCGCAACGCGCGCACGGCAGCCGGACACCGACGAGATCGAGCTAACCGACGTGCTGACGGCGCTGGCCGATCCGGTGCGGCTCGGGATCGTCGCCGCGCTCGCCGAACATGACGGGGACGTCGCGTGTGGCACGTTCGACCTGCCCGTCGGCAAGTCCACGGCATCGTGGCACTTTCGGGTGTTGCGCGAGGCCGGCGTGCTGCGCCAGTACGACCAGGGCACCCGGCGGCTCAACCAGTTGCGGCGTGACGATCTCGACGAACGGTTCCCCGGCCTGCTCGACCTCGTGCTCGCCCAGGGCCGCCGCGTCGAGGTGCCGATCAGCGCCGGATGACGGCTACCAGACCAGCCCGTGCTGGGCGAGTTCTGCCTCGGTCTGCAGTCGCATCAAACCGCTCAGCGGTCGCTCCTCCGGGCCGGGCAACCCGAGCGCCAGGCAGCAGGCGCGCAGTGTGTCGTCGTAGGCGAGGGCGACGGCGCGCAGTCGGGCGCCGCGCGCGGGTAGGTCCGAGCGTTCGATCTTGATGTACTCGGCCTCCAGGCGCCGCAGGTCGTCGACGAGCCGACCGAGGTTCGGGGCCGCTGGTGGCGCCTCGCCGGAGTCGGGTGCTGCGTTGCGACGATTCGACCATCGGGCCATAAGCCGAGCCGTGCCGTAGAAGGCTGCGGCAGGCACGACAACGAGAGCCGTGTACACGACGAGGACGATCACGGGTCCTCCACCTGTCCGCTCCCGGGGTGCCGGGCAGCAGCTTTGCGTAACAGCATCTCTCCGCTCGGCTCATCGCGCCACTCTCTTCCTGGAGCGACTGATCAAACCGGCACGAGTTGCCGATGGACAAGGCAGAATCGCCGCTCTCGCCCCCTTCGGCGCACGCGCCGGATGACGTCGGCGCGCGGCCGCAGATCGCCGGCGCGACGATCGGTTGGCCAGCGGGCCCGCGCCGTCCGACATCGGCTGCGGCCGGTCGTGAGCAGGCGGGCATCCCGAGCGAAGTCGGCCGGGTCATCCGGGGCAGCTGTAGGAGCTGGGTCAGCGCGGCTGCTTGGCCCGTAGGCTCGGCCCCGTCATGGCTTGTTACGTCGACGCGGTCCGCCACTACCCGGGCGCCCGGCTGAGGTTCAGCGACTTCTGCCACCTGCTGGCAGACGATCGAGCCGAACTGCACGCAATGGCCGAGCGCATCGGCATGCCGCGACGCCTCTTCCAGGATCATCCATGGCGGTGGCACTACGACCTGCCCGAGCACCTGCGCGCCGAGGCGGTGCGCTGCGGCGCGGCGGAGTTGACGCTGCAGGAGGTCGGCACGCTGCTACGCCGACGGCGAGAAGCCGTCCACAGTCAGGAAAGGCAGGATCGGCCGAGTGCCTGAACGACGAGATCGGGTAGATCCGACCGATTCCTCGGGAACCGAGCCCCAGCGACCGGCCGAGCCGGAACGCGCAGCCCAGCCGGAACGCGCCGCCGAGCCGGAACGCGCGGTCGAGCGCAGCCCGGTCGAAGCCGAACACGCCGCCGAGCGGGAACACGCCGCCGAGGCGGAACACGCCGTCGCCGCGGATCGCGAGCCGGGCGACCGCATCGCCACCAATCTGCTCCGGCTGGCCCGCGATCCGGCGACCGGCCGGATCAGGCATCGCGCAATCGTCGCGGTCGGCCTGCGGGCTGCCCTGTTCGCCGAACTCGCTCTGGAGGGCCGCATCGTCAACGCGCGCCGGATCGCCGGCTGTGGCGCCGGACGGGCCGGACGGGCCGACGGGCGACCGCATGCTCGACGCCGTCCGCGAGGCCGTCGAGGCTCGGCCGGGCGTCAGCTGGCTTCGCTGGTACCGGCACGTGAGTTCGGACTGCACTGCCCTGCGCAACGAGTTGATCGCGAACGGTCGCTGGACGCAGCAACACGGCGGCTGGCGGGCGACCTACGCCGACGCCGATGCCGACGCCGTCCTCGTGCTCGCGAACGAACTCGATCGGGTAGCGCGCTACGAGCGCGCTCCGGTCGACACGAGGGAAGCGGTGCTGGCGGCGCTCGCGGTTGCTACTGGTGGCAACGGACGATGGCCCCGTCCGGGCGCCGTCAGGCAGGAACTCGTGGCACTGGTCGACTCGATGTCGGGCGAGACCGCCCGGCAGAGCGAGACCGTTCAGAAGGTGGTCAAGACCGCGGCGGCAGCCATGCGCCGCACGCGCCGCGGCGGTTCGTTGAGCCACGAGGGCGTCCTGCGCCACGGCGGCCTGCTGCGGCGCTAAACGCCGGCGCCGTTCGACGAATTGGGCCACACATCCGGCGTCAATCGCCCATCGCGTACGTTCGGAGGGTGCGGATCACCGTCCTTGCCGGGGGAATCGGCGGAGCCCGGTTCCTGCGCGGCGTACGCGAAGTAGCCGCCTCCGGCGGCGATACCCAGGCCGACGTCGACACACAGGCCGACCATCAGGTCACCGCGATCGTCAACACCGGCGACGACGTGACCTTGCACGGCCTGCGCATCTGCCCGGACCTCGACAGCGTCATGTACACCCTCGGCGACGGCATCGACCCGGAACGCGGGTGGGGCCGCGAGAACGAAACCTGGCGGATCAAGGACGAACTGGCCGGCGTACGGCGCCGAGCCGTCCTGGTTCGGCCTCGGCGATCTCGACATCGCGACGCATCTCGTACGTACGCAGATGCTCGATGCCGGCTACGCGCTCTCCGATGTCACGGCCGCGCTGTGCCGACGCTGGCGTCCCGGCGTGTCCCTGCTGCCGATGACCGACCAGCGATGCGAGACGCACGTGATCGTCGAATCTGCCGAGATCGGCAAGCGGGCGATCCACTTCCAGGAGTGGTGGATCAAGCATCGGGCTGCCCTGCCGGCAAAGGCATTCGTGCAGGTCGGCCTCGACGACGCCAAGCCCGCGCCGGGCGTTCTCGAGGCGATCGCCGCCGCGGACGTCGTGCTGTTCGCGCCGAGCAACCCGGTCGTGAGCATCGGCACGATCCTCGCGGTACCCGGCGTCCGCGACGCATTGCGGAGCACGGCGGCGCCGGTCGTCGGCTTCTCCCCCATCGTCGGCGGCGCGGCCCGTGCGCGGCATGGCCGACGCGTGCCTGCCGGCCATCGGCGTCGAGGTGAGCGCCCAGGGCGTCGGGCGGCACTACGGTTCGCGTCGCGCCGGGCGGAGTGCTCGACGGCTGGCTCGTGCACGACACCGACACCGCCGACATCGACGGCGTCGACGTGCGGGCGATTCCCCTGCTCATGACCGACGACGCACGCCACGGCGCAGATGGTGCGCGCCGCACTGGACCTCGCTGATGTCTGAGCCCGACGTCGGCGATCACTCGGCCGAGCGCATCGAGATCCTTCCCGTACGCGGCATCGGCGAACTGCGCCCGGGCGACGACCTCGCCGCGGCGATCGTGGCGCATACGTCCTTGCGCGAGGGCGACGTACTCGTGGTGACGTCCAAGGCCGTGTCGAAGGTCGAGGGCCGGCTCATCTCGGTGGGCTCGGCCGATCCGGCCGAACGCGAGCGCGTGCGCCAGGAGGCGATCAGCGCGCAGACCGGACGAGTCGTCGCCCAGCGCGGCCCGTTGCGCATCGTGCAGACCCGGCAGGGTCTCGTGCTGGCGGCGGCCGGTGTCGACGAGTCGAACGTGGCCCGCGACGAGATCGCGCTGATGCCCGAGGATCCCGACAAGTCCGCGGCCGCGCTGCGCGATGCGGTGCGCGCGCTGACCGGCATCGACGTCGGCGTCATCATCAGCGATTCGATGGGCCGGCCCTGGCGCGAGGGCATCACCGACGCCGCGATCGGCGTGGCTGGACTCAGCGCCGTCTTCGACGCGCGCGGCCTGGTCGATTCCCACGGCAACACCCTCGACGTCACGACCGTGGCCGTCGCCGACGAGATCGCGGCCGCCGCGGATCTGGTCAAGGGCAAGCTCACCGGCATCCCGGTTGCGATCGTGCGGGGCATGCACGGCCTGCCCGACGACGGACTCGGCAGCACCGCATTGATTCGCGGCGCCGACGAGGACCTGTTCCGCCTCGGCACGGCAGAGGCGATCGCGGTGGGCCGCGAAGATGCCGGTGGGGCCACGGTTATCGCGCCGCCACTGCACGCCGAGGCCGTCCAGGCCATCACGGCGTTCGAGCCGGATTCCTCGGAACGGCAAGCCTTTCTGGCCTTTCTCGCGGCCCGGCCGGACGCGACGTGGCGCTCCTGCGTACCGGGCCACCTGACGGCCAGCGCGCTCATCCTCGACCCGTCGCGACGTTCGGTCCTGCTGACGCTGCACCCACGAGTCGGCAAGTGGCTGCCGGTAGGCGGGCACTGCGAGCAGGGCGACCGGTCGTTGCTCGACGCCGCTGCCCGCGAGGCCCGCGAGGAGAGCGGCCTCGGCGCGCTGTCGTTCGACCCGGTACCGCTCAAGCTGGCGGTGTACCCCGTGACGTGCTCGCTCGGCGTACCGACCAGGCACTTCGACGTCTGCTACTTCGCCGTGGCACCCGACGGCGCCGAGCCGGTCATCAGCGTCGAGTCGCTCGACCTTCGCTGGTTCTCGTGGGACGAACTGCCCGAGGGCGTCTCGCGCGACATACCGGAGTTGATCTCGACGGCACGAGATCGGCTGGGCTGATGTCACTCGCCGCAGCTCTGTCCACTGTGGACAGTTGGCCCGTGCCCAACGCTGCGGCGGCAGTCGTGTCGCCGCAGGGCGTGCTGGCCACGCATGGCCCGACCAACCGGGTGTTCCCCCTCGCGTCCGTGACAAAACCCTTGGTGGCGCTTGCCGCGCTCGTCGCCGTCGAGGAGGGCGCGGTCGACCTGACCGATCCCGCCGACGAGCGGATCGTCCCCGGGGCCACGATCGCCCACCTGCTCGCGCACGCGTCCGGGCTCGCACCGGAGCGGCCGCTGCGGTCGTTCGCGCCGGCCGTCCGCCGCGTCTACTCCAACGCCGGCTTCGACCTGCTCGCGGCCCTGGTCGAGCACGGCGTCGAGATGCCGTTCGCCACGTACTTCGACCAGGCAGTGGTCAAGCCGCTGGGCCTGACCGGAACGTCGCTGCCCGGCTCGGCGCACGCCGGCGGGCTGTCCACGGTCGACGACCTGGCTCGCGTGGTGCACGAACTGCTCAGCCCCACCGGGCTCCTGCATCCGAGCACGCTCGCCGACGCGACCAGCGTGCAGTACCCGGGCCTTCGCGGCGTGCTGCCCGGCTACGGCATGCAGGATCCGAACGACTGGGGCCTCGGCTTCGAGATCCGTTCGGGCAAGCAGCCGCACTGGACGGGCACCCGTAACTCGCCGCGGACCTTCGGCCACTTCGGCCAGAGCGGCACGATGGTGTGGGTCGACCCCGACGCGCGCCTGGGTCTGGTGGCACTCGCCGATCAGAAGTTCGGCGAGTGGGCGGCCCGGGCTTGGCCTGCGCTGTCAGATGCTGTATTGGAGATTGGTCTGTAGCCTGCGAGATTTTGGGGGTGCATCACTCGTGAGTTCTTGGGACACCGGACCGTTCGACAATGACGGCGCGATGAATTTCGTCGGCAGCCTCGAACACATGAGCCCGGACAAGTCAGCGGCCCGGATCGGCGAGGGCATGGCCGACGTCGTCGAGTCGACGGGTTACGTCTCGGCGGCGCAGATGAACATCGCAATCGCCGGCGCCTGCCTGGTGGGCGCGCTGGCCGGGGCGCGCGGCGCGGTCAACAGCCCATTCGTACGTGAGTGGGTCGTCGCGGCCGGATACGCTCCGCCGCCTGCCCTGCATGCGCTCGCTATCGCGGTCTTCGATCGGGCGTTTCGCCCCGAGGACAACGAGTGGTTCGACCTGTGGCATGCGGCCGGCCACATCAACGAGATTCAGCAGGGGCTCGTGCCGTTCCGGCAGGTGCTCGTCGCCGGTCCGGTGGCCTGAGCGCTGCTCGGCCATGTCCCGTCCTGAGTCGGCGGGTCAGCCGAGCGTGGCGACCGGGCGCAGTTTGGGCCGGGTCCGCTGGGCGGGCTTCGATCGAGCGGGCCGGGCGGCGATATTCGCCGCCGCGATCTCGGCAACCTTCGCCGGCGCCGCCGCGATGACCTCGTCGAGCAGGTTGCGCGAAGAGGCCAGTTGCTCGATTTCCGCCGAGATGCGGTCGCGTTCCTGATGCAGGCCGGTGACGAGATCCGGACAGGTCGGGACGAGCCGCGCACCCCCATCGACGACGCACGGCAGCACCAGGGCGATCATCCTCGTGCTCAGCCCGGCGGTCAGTAGCGCGCGAATGCGCTGCACCGTGGCGACATCCGATGCGCGGTATTCGCGATACCCCGCCGAAGACCGCTCGGGCCGCAACAGTCCCTGTTGCTCGTAATAACGCAGCAGCCTCGCGTTCACACCGCTGCGTGCGGCCAGTTCACCGATGCGCACGCCCACTCCAATGGCAGACCTCAACCTGGTCGATTCTCACCACTTTGTAAGTGCCGGGCCTCGTTATCGAATTCCGCCTCAGAACCGGGCCGCTGCTGTCGATCAGTGGGCATCCGGGAAGGACACCCATGCGGCGATCAGTTGTGGGCGCAGCACGCGCCGAGGCGTTCCTGGCGATTGCGGCGATAGGCCTGTTCGGCCTCACCGTTACCTCACCTGCGGCGGCACAGGCGCCGACGGTTTCGGCCAGTTGCAGCGCGGTCGCGGCCGGCCAGTTCAGGTGCTTCGCGCTCAAGCGCACCGACCTCAAGCAGGCTTTGACGCTCGGGCCGGCCGTGACCCCGAGCGGCTACGGGCCGGCCGACCTGCGCAGCGCCTACCACCTACCGACGTCGACAACTGCGACGACGGTGGCTGTGGTCGATGCCTACAACGACCCGACGGCCGAGTCCGATCTCGCGAAGTACCGAACGCAGTACGGTCTGCCGCCGTGCACGACCGCCAGTGGCTGCTTCCGGAAGGTCAACCAGAGCGGGGCGACCACCCCGATGCCGGCGGCCAACGCCGGTTGGGCCGGCGAGATTTCGCTCGATCTGGACATGGTGTCGGCGATCTGCCCGACCTGCCACATTCTTCTGGTCGAAGCCAGAGACCCGTCCGACAACCTGTTCCGCGCGGTGGAGCGCGCCCGGCTGATGGGCGCGAAGTACATCTCGATGAGCTGGGGCGGAAGCGAGGACGGCTCCGAGAACGCCTATGACGCCGCGTACTTCAGCCACCCGGGCGTCGTGTACACGGCATCCAGCGGCGACGACGGCTACCCAGCCGGTGCCAGCTACCCGTCGAGCTCGCGGTACGTCGTATCGGTCGGCGGAACTAGCCTTCGCCGAGCGAGCGGTACCCGGGGCTGGACGGAATCGGTCTGGCACGGCGCCGGCAGCGGCTGCTCGCACACGGTGACCAAGCCGTCGTTTCAGGTCGGCGTCACACCCTGCAGCCACCGTGGCGAAACCGACGTGTCCGCCGTGGCCGACCCGCAGACCGGAGTCGCGGTCTACCAGGCCGGGCATTGGTACGTATACGGCGGCACGAGCGCCTCGGCGCCGATCATCGCCGCGGTGTACGCGCTCGCCGGCCCGCCCGGGCCGACCGACCGCCCCGGCTCCTACCCGTACCGGCACCGCGCCGATCTCAACGACGTGACCAGCGGCAACAACGGCACATGCTCACCGGCCGTCCTCTGCACGGGACACGCCGGCTGGGACGGGCCGACCGGCCTCGGCACACCTCGCGGTACGGCAGCGTTCACGGCTGTCAACCAGGTGTCGATCACCAGTCCAGGCAGCCGGGTCGGCATCGTCGGCACCGCGGCATCGCTGCAGATCCGTGCCGCCGACTCCATGCCCGGCCAGACGCTGACCTACCGCGCGTCGGGACTCCCGGCCGGCCTCGCAATCGACCCGTCGACCGCTCTTGTCTCGGGCACGGCCACGACCACGCACACCTACCGCGTTACCGTCACGGCGACGGACACGACGAAGGCCTCGGGCTCCGTGTCATTCATCTGGGCGATCAGCGGTGGCAGCGGCGCCTTCGCATCGCTGCCGTCGGCTCGAATCCTCGACACCCGTACCGGAAACGGTGTCCCGAAAGCCGCGATCAGGGCCGGGCACTCCGTCACGGTCCAGATCGCCAGCCGCGGCGGCGTCCCCGTGTCCGGCGCGTCGTCGGTCGCGATCGCGCTCAGCGTCGTAACTCCTTCGGCGAACGGATGGGTGACCGCCGCGGCCTACGGCTCGCCCGCATCCGCCGCGACGATCATCAACTTCATCCGCGGGCAGAGCCTCACCGACCTCGCCCTCGTTCCCCTGAGCGCCGGCGGCCGGATCACGTTCACCAACCACTCCGGCTCGACGATCCACCTCGCGGGAGATCTCACCGGCTACTACCTCGGCGGCGCCCCGACGCTCGCCGGCGCGTTCAAGTCGGTGCCGTCACGTCGCGTGCTCGACACCCGCACCGCAACAGGCGTCCCGAAAGCCGCGATCAAGGCGGGGCACACCGCGACGGTCCAGATCGCCGGACGGGCCGGTGTTCCGGCCTCCGGCGCCTCCGCCGTCGCCATCGCAGTCACCGTCGTCGCCCCGGCGGCCGATGGTTGGCTCACCGCTTGGGCGCACGACCCGGGCGCCCGCACGGCAAGCATCGTCAGCTTCCGGCACCGCCAGAGCATGACCGACTTCGTCGTCCTGCCGATCGGCGCTGACGGCAAGATCAGCTTCGCGAACAACTCCGCATCGACGATCCAGCTCACCGGCGACCTCACCGGCTACTACCTGTCCGGTACCGGCGGTCCCGCGATGTCGGGCGGGTTTGCCTCGCTGGTGCCGTACCGAGTACTCGACACCCGCACCGGCAACGGCACGCCGAGAGCGGCGGTCAGAGCCGGGGCATCCGTCACGGTACGGATCATCGGACGGGGCGGCGTGCCGGGCTCCGGCGCCTCCGCGGTCGCCATCGCGGTCGCCGTCGTCCAACCGGCGGCCACCGGATGGCTCGGCGCCACGGCCAACGGCTCAACGGCGACCATCGTCAACTTCGGCCGCGGCCAGAGCCTCACCGTGCTGGCCCTGATTCCGCTCGGCGCCGGTGGCGAGATCACGTTCACCAACCACTCCGCGGCAACCATCAGGCTGGCCGCCGACCTGACCGGCTACGCCCTGCCCTGAACGTGCCCGAATAGCCCGAGACAGCCCTAGATAGCGCGGATGTCGACCGACGCGTGACGCGGGCCGAACCGGGGCTTGGCCACGCCGGACAACTCGACGAGCCGGACGATCCGCTGGCGCTGCCCGCGCCACGGTTCGAGTAGTCGCAGCATCTCCGCGTCGTCGCCCCGCGCCCGCCCGGTGAGCGCGAAGACCACGAGGTCGTGGATGTGGAAATCGCCGACGCTCACCGAATCCGGGTCGCCCAGCGCGCGCTGCGCCGTCTCCGCGGCCGTCCACTCACCGATGCCCGGCACCACGCGAAGCCTCGCCACCGCGTCGGGCGCCGGCAGCGAGACGCAGTCCTCGAGCCGCTCGGCCACCGTCGCAGCCGCGCGAATCGCCCGCTGACGCGCGAGGTCGACGCCCAGGCGATGCCACTCCCACGTCGGAATCGAGAGCACCTCGGCGGGCGACGGCGGAACGCGCAGCCCGTCCATCGGACCGGGCGCGCGCGAGCCGAACCGGCGCAGCAGGCCACGCCAGGCCCGTCGCGACTCGATGCCGGTGACCCGCTGCTCCAGGACGGCCGGGACCATGGCGTCGAAGACCAGCCGGGTGCGTGGGAGGCGGACGCCGACGCTGCGTCGCCGGGTGCGGTCGAGCAGCGGGTGGCCCGCGCAATCCAGCGTGCTCCAGTCGTCGTCAACACCGAGCAGGACGGGGACGCCTGCGCACAGCCACTCGGCGCCCGCCCCCCAGGCCGATGCGCGTACGGCGTCGCGCGAGAGCCGCAGCGCCAGCGTGCCCGGGCCGTCGGGCGTCTGGGCCGCCCACCAGAACGTGCCGTCCGCGTCGACGTGATGTGCGGGATCGCCGCGCCCACGGCGCAGCGGCGACAACGTCCCCAGCACATCGACCGGCCGGCCCGGGCGCCACGTCGACTCGGCGTGACCGCTGTTCGGTAGGCCCACTCGCCACCCCTCTGCTGTGCCCTGAGCCGGGCCGGCCGCTCGGCTAGAGTGCATTGACCTACTGGCCATCGCCGAAGCGGCGCGACGAAACCGGGACCATAGTGCACCTCGCCGACGACTTTCATGCAGTCGTCCCAGCCGGCGGGAGCGGTACCCGGTTGTGGCCGCTCTCGCGCGAGACCAACCCGAAATTCCTGCACCGGCTGACCGGCACGAACCGGTCGCTGCTGCAGGCGACGATCGACCGGCTGATCCCGCTGGTCACCGCCGAACGTCTCTACGTCGTCACCGGCACGGCGCACGCCGCGTCGGTCGCCCGGCAACTGCCCGAATTGCCGGAGGAGAACATCCTCGTCGAGCCGACGCCCCGCGACTCGTGCGCGGCAATCGCTCTGGCCACCGCGGTCATCGCCGGTCGATCCCCGGGCGCCGTGGTCGGGTCGTTCGCCGCCGACCATCTGATCCGAGACGTCGCGTCGTTCCAGCAGACGGTGCTCGCCGCGGTCGAGGGCGCCCGGCTCGGCAACCTCATGACGATCGGCATCACGCCGACCAGGCCGGAGACGGGCTACGGATACCTCGAATGCAGCGCGCCCGTTGCGCCGGGTGTCGTCCAGAACGTCTTGTCGTTCCGGGAGAAACCCTCACTCGACGTCGCCGCGGACTACCTGAAGTCCGGGCGGTACCTCTGGAACGCCGGCATGTTCGTGTGGCAGGCCGACACGTTCCTGGCCGAGCTGACGCGACGCCGGCCCGATGTCGCGACGCCGGTGCACGAGATCGCCGAGGCGTGGGACAGCACCGGGCGCGACGATCTGCTCGACCGCCGCTGGCTGACCGTGCCCCGCGTGGCCGTCGAGTACGCCGTCATGGAACCGGCCGCGGCCGACGGACTCGTGGGCACCGCGCCGGGCGACTTCGGCTGGAGCGACATCGGCGACTTCGAGACGGTTGCCGCGCTGCTCGGGCATACCGAATCCGGTTCCACGGTCATCGACGTCGACACCGAGGCCGATGCTGACGACCGGTCCGTGATCGGCATCGACAGCGACGGGTTGGTTGTCGTGCCGAGTTCCGGACGCCTCGTGGCCACCCTCGACGTCCACGACCTGATCATCGTCGACACGCCCGACGCCGTGCTGGTGTGCCGCCGCGACCGCGCGCAGGACGTCAAGAAGCTCACCGAACTGCTGCGCGAACAGGGCCGCACGCGCTTCGTGTGACGGCCCGTTCAGCCGTGGCGCTGCGGCGGCGCGCCTTCGGCCATGCCGCGAACCCGCCGGGCCAGCGCCGAGCGCAGCAGCAGCCCGGCGCGCAGCACCCACCGCACCGGCGCCCAGCGCCAACCCGGGTAGTGGCGCGACAGGTAGATCCACGCGCTGCGGTGGTGCTCGGCGGCCATCGCGCCCGGGTCGCGAGCGGTGGCATGCCCGCCCGTGTGCACGACGACGGCGCTCGGCACGTAGACGTTCTGCCACCCGGCCTTGCCGAACCGCTCGCCCAGATCGAGATCCTCGAAGTACATGAAGTACGCCGGGTCGAATCCGTGCACCTGGTCGAATGCCGCGCGGCGCACGACCATGCACGAGCCGGACAGCCACTCGGCGGGTCCCTCGTGCGGCTCGCCGCGCTCGCGCCGGTAGGACGCCGTCCACGGATTCGACGGCCACCACCAGCCGCACAGGGCATGGCCGATGCCGCGGCCCAACGACGGCAGGGCACGCGCTGACGGGTAGATCGCGCCGTCCGGTGTGTTGATGAGCGGGCCGAGCGACGCCGCGCGTGGCCACCGCTTCGCCGCGGCGACCAGTTCGTCGAGGGCACCGGGCTGCCAGACGACGTCGGGGTTCGCGATCACGACCAGTTCGCCAGTCGTGGTGGCGATGCCGGCGTTGACCGCCCGCCCGTACCCGACGTTGCCTCCGGTGGCGACGACGCGGACGTTCGGGCGCTGCACCGCGGCCTCGACCGAGCCGTCGGGTGATCCGTTGTCGGCCAGCACGATGTCGAGTGGCTGGGTAGTCGCGCCGGACAGCGAGTCGAGGAAGGCGGCGAGCGAATCGCCCGACGAGTACGTCACGACGACGACGGGAAGCGCGCTCACCGGACGGCCCGCTCGTAGGCCTTGACGTGCGCGGCCGCGCAGGCGTCCCAGGTGAACCCGGCGGCCCGGGCCATGCCGGCGGCCGCGAGCTCGCCGCGCCGGCGCGGATCGTCGAGCAGCGCGCCGAGTGCCGCCGCGATCGACGCGGGGTCGGGCTCGGTGTAGGCCACGGCATCGCCGCCGATCTCGGGAAGGGCAAGGCGCCGCGTGGTCAGCACGGCGGCGCCGCACGCCATGCCTTCGAGCACCGGCAGGCCGAAGCCCTCGCCGCGGCTCGGATACGCGACGAGTTCGGAGCCACCGAGCAGGCCCGACAGCAACTCGACCGGCAGGTAGCCCGGGCGAAGCAGCGTGAGCTCGGACGGGACCTCGGCAATGGCCGCCTCGAGCCCGGCGTCCCAACCGGCACCACCGGCAAGCACGAGCGCCGGCGGATTGGCCCGCCCGCGTGCGGCCGCCACCCAGCCGCGGACCAGCGCCGGGACGTTCTTGCGGGGTTCGAGGGTGCCCAGGAAGGCCACGTATCCCTGATCGGCGCGCACGCCGAGGCGAGCGCGGACCTCGCGTACCGACGCTGCCGACGGCGGGGCGAACACCTCGGGATCGACGCCGAGGTGTGCCACCTGCAGACGCGATGCGTCGGCGCCGGCCGCGCGCACCAGCTCATCCGCAGTGGCCTGCGAGGGAACGACGCAGCACGCGGCGCGCCGCAGCGCGACCCGGGTGGCCGTCCGGAAGAACGGGCCCTTGACGCGCGTGTGCACACCTCGGTCGGTGAAGAACGTCGCGTCATGCAGCGTGACGACGAGCGGCACCCGCGATAGCAGTGGGTGCGTGTAGTGCGGGCTGTGCAGCACCTGGGGCGCAGCCCGCCGCACGACGCCCGGGAAGCCGAACTGCTCCCACGCCAGACGCGACGCCGGATGCTTCGCGACGCGCGAGACAGGCAGCGGCTCGGCCTGGCTCAGCTTGCCGTAATGGGCGGCGTCATCCGACTGGCAGGCGACCCGCAGATCGACGCCGGCGCGCACCAGCGCGGGAACCAGGCTGTCGACGTATCGCCCGACACCGCCGCGGTCGGGAGGTACTGCCGTCGCGTCGAGGAGCACGCGAAGCAAGGATTGGACTCCAGACCGGGCGAGGGGAACAGCGGACGCGCAAGCCTAACCGGCCCGCCCGAGCGGGTCACCAGCCGTGTCCCCGGTCAGCTCAGCGGGTCACCGTGACGCAACTGAGGCTGACTGTGGGGCCGGCTCCTGCGGTGTTGAGACTGTAGGTGCAGATCCGGTGGGTGCCGGCCGGGACCGGAACGGTTACCGCAAAGCCGACCTTGGCGTTGGCCAGGCCGTAACGGCGCGCGACGTCAGTGCGGGTGAGTACTGCGTCGTACGGATGCCCGCCGCGGTCGACGTACACGTGAACGCGCCCGGGTCCACCGAAGCGGTTCGGGTCGAACGCCCAGCCGCTGACGCGATATGACGACCCGACCGGTACGACCGATTCGACATGGCCTACGGGTGTCGACGGCGCCGACCGGTTGCTGCACAGAATCGTCGTGTGGCGAACTGACGCCGCGTCCATGCCGTAGACACAAAGCTTGTGCACGCCAGTTGCGGGGAACGGAACGACGACCGAGAAGCCGTGCGCCGCGCTCGCCGTCCCGAAGTCGGTCTTGACGTCCGTGCGCGGGAGGTTGGCCAGGAACGACCGTCCCCCGGCATCGACGTACACGTGCACCCGCGTCGACACGTCGGAGTGCTGCGGATCGAATGTCCAACCGGTGATGCGATAGGAGGTCGGCGTTTCCATCGCGATCGAGTCGACGTGCCCGATCGGCAAGGCGGCCGCCCGCAATCGGAAAAGGGAGTACGACAAGTCGAATGCATTGGCGAGGCTGTTGCCGGTGGTCGACACGGCACGCGCCGCGCCGGCCGAGTTCGTGCCGCGAACGACCGCGGTGGTCACGATCCCGCCCCAGGTACCGCCGCCGGCCCGCCCGGTGATGTCGATCTCGGTGGCCCGCGCCAGGCCGTAGTAGCTGGCGATGTACGCGACGCTGACCGTCCGGGTCATCGACAGGTAGGGATCGCCGGATGCGGCGTTGTCGTACGGGTCCGGCTTGGCGACCAGGTACGGCTGGCCACCGGCCGCCATCACCCCGCCGTCCGAAGCCGAGAACTGGGCGAAGGCCGCGTGGCCCTGGTAGGTGAGCACCTTGTTCGCGGTCGCGACGACCGCGGCGTCCGAGCCGGACGCCTCGCTGCTCTTGCCGCGGTAGACCTGGCAGTTGGTCGTATCGCAGATGTCGTACGCACCGCCGGAGTGCTCGATGTCGTACCTCGCGTAGGTGCGCGCCGCGACCGCCTGGGCCCTCACGGCCGCCGCCTGCCAACTCGAGGACATCTCGTTCGGGATTACGCCGCGGACGTAGTCGTCGAGGCCGAGGCGGTTGACGGTGATCTCGCCCGAGCCGGAACGGACGGCGCTGATGCTGCCGCGGTAGTCGCTCGACGAACCGTTGCCGTGGAACATGCGCACGACGCCGGTCGTCGAGGAGAACGTCGCGGTCGAGGGCAGCCCGGCCTTGCGAGTCGCCCAGGTGGTCGTCAAGCGTTGCAGCGCCAGTCCGCTGCCGCTCGGGATGAGGCGCCACCGGGAGATCCCGGTGGTAGGCAGCGCGCCGACGCCGGTGACGCTGAGACCGGCCTGCGCGCCCACTGTCGTGTAGGCGCCCTGGTCGGTGATCCACACCCGGATGGCCGGCGCAGCCAGGGTCGTAAGGGTGGTTCCGGGGTAGTAGAAGGCGAGGATCTGCGTGGCGGTCAGCCCGGCGATAGCGGCGCCGCGCGCTCCGTACTGGCTCATCCCGTGGCCGTGCCCGTTGCCGCGGCCGTCGACGATCCACGAACCCGAGGCCGGGGCGCGATACACCTCAGCGGTGAACGCACCAGCGCTGTGCGCGCCCAGCGACACCGCCGATGCCACGATCAGCGCTCCAACGGCGGTCAGCGCCGAGGTCTGTACCTTTTTGTTCAATAGTGGATTCTTTTTCGATAGTGGATGCATGCGTATTCGTCTCCAGAGTTCGCCCGCCACCTCTACGTTCGGCAGCGACGCAGCGAACCTGACGGGCCCATTGGCCCGGATGCGGCCGCGAGCCGAGTCCGGCCACTTCGAATCGCGAGCGCCTGCCGCGCGGCCGGCCTGGACCGGCTGGACCCGTCGGGCCGTCGGCTAGAGTGCCCTGTCGTGCCGAATGCACCCGAACCTGCCGCAGCCGCCGAAACTGGCGGCGCATCGTCGCGGCGGTCGGGGGCGGCGCTCGCACTTCGGGTCGTGGGGCTGCTCATCGCCCTCGCCGCTGTCGCCTTCTGCGTCAAGACCCTCGTGGACGAGTGGTCGACCATCGGCCCCTCGATCGCCCACGCATCGCTCGGCTGGATCCTGGTGGCGTTCGCGTGCGGTGCGCTGTCGATGACCGGGCTCGGCGTGCTGTGGTGGCGCTGCCTCGCGCTGTTCGGTGAGCGGCGCCGCCCGGGTACGGCGATCGCCTGGTACTTCGGTGGCGAGCTCGGTAAGTACCTTCCGGGCGGCATCTGGCCCGTAGTCGGGCGCGGCGAGCTGGCGTTTCGGGGTGGCGTGAGCCGTTCGGTCGGCTATGTCACGACGCTGATCTCCTACGGCACGATGTGCGTCGCGGCCTCGGTGGTCTGTGGCGTGCTCGCCCCGATCGCCGCAGCCGACGGCGGTGGACTCGGCTGGGGCTGGGCGTTGATCCTGCTCATCCCGATCGGGGTGGCGGCGGTGCATCCCGCGATCTTCGGACGGCTGCTCGCACTGGGCGGCCGGCTCAGCCGCGGCCGGCTCAACCTCGAGCCGAGGCCGTGGCCCGACATGTTGCGCCTGATCGCCTGGTCGATCCCGACGTGGGTGCTGCTCGGCGGCTCGTCCGCGGCGGTCAGCCAGGCGCTGGGTTACCACGGCCAGATCGCAAGGGTGGCGTTCGCCGCGGTCGCCGCCTGGGTGATCGGCTTTCTCGCCGTTCCGGTGCCCGCCGGTGCGGGCCTGCGCGAGGTCATCTTCATCGCGCTCAGCGGCATGCCCACGGCACAGGCCACTGCGGTCGCCGCCACAGCACGGGTGCTGCTCATCGTCGTTGACGGTGTCGGCGGCGTGCTCGGCCTGTGGTATTCCCAGATCAGCAACCGCGCATCCGGTGCGGCCCGCCACCGTCGACACTCCGATCAACCCGAAGCGGCTCTCTCGACACCGCCCGCTGCGGTGCCCTCGCCTAGGGAGGAATAGAGGAATCCATGGACAAGAGTGACCTGATCTATCGCGCCAAGACCGCCTACGCGGCCGGCGCCCGGCAGACTGGGCGAGCGCTCACCAAGGTCGGCGTGCTCGGCGACGACGCGCCCTCACGCGATCACCGCTGGCGGCATTGGGCGTACAGCCTCACCAAGGTGCACGACTCGCTCGCCATCGCCGAACTCGACGTTCCCTGGTGGACCTACCGCGCCATCGACGTCGTCGACGCCTGGCTCAGCGCCCACCCACACCCGATCCGGGTCTTCGAGTACGGCTCGGGGGCAAGCACACTGTGGCTCGCTCGGCGCGCCGACGAGGTGCACTCCGTCGAGCACCATGCGGGCTTCGCCGAGCACATCCGCCCGACGCTCGAGAAGTACCCGAACATCGACTTCCACGTCGTCGAGCCGGTCAAGTCGTCCGCACCGGCCGTCCCGTCGGCCAAAGAGGGGCATGCCGGCCTCGACTTCGCCGACTATGTCGCGACCATCGACAAGGTCGGCGGCTCGTTCGACCTGATCGTGATCGACGGGCGCGCCCGCGAGGCCTGCCTGACCGCGGCGCTGCCCCGCCTCGCTGCCGACGGCATCATCGTCTACGACAACAGCCGGCGGGCCCGGTACGAGCGGGCGATCGCCGCTGCCGGGGTCACCGAGCGGCGCCTGCGCGGCCTCACGCCGACGCTGCCCTACCCGGACCAGACCTCGGTGCTGACCGTCAACTGAGCATCGCCTGGCGCGCGCCGGCACCGGACGAACAGCCATTTATCGCCATGCCGCGCATGGCGGTGGGCCGTCGATAGGTAAGCTGTCTGGTCGTGCGCCCACCGGCGCATTCCCATATCCGGCCTGGTGCTGTGCCCGACACGGCTCTTTCAGACATCAGCCCACACAAAGGTGTTCCGTTGCGACTGGTCGTACAGGTTCCGTGCCTGAATGAGGAAGAGACACTTCCACTGGTGCTCGAGACGATCCCGAAGCAGATCCCGGGTATCGACGAGATCATCGTGATGATTGTCGACGACGGCTCGACCGACCGGACTGTCGAGGTCGCCAAGGCGCACGGCGTCACGCATTTCGTCCGCCACGCACGCAATCGCGGTCTCGGCCGCTCGTTCCACGACGGCGTGCAGCGCGCCCTCGAACTCGGCGCCGACATCGTGGTCAACACCGACGGCGACAACCAGTACCCGCAGGAGCGCATCCCCGACCTCGTCGCGCCGATCCTCACCGGCGAGGCCGACATCGTCATCGCCGACCGGCAGGTGCATCTCGTCAAGCACTTCTCGGGGCTGAAGGTCAAGCTGCAGAAGTTCGGCAGCCGGATCGTGAACATGGCCGCCGGCACCGACCTGCCGGACGCCGCGAGCGGATTCCGCGCCTACTCCCGCGAAAGCCTCATGCTGCTGAACACGATTACCCGATTCAGCTACTGCATGGAAACGATCATTCAGGCCGGCAACAAGAAGCTGAAGATCTCGAGCGTTCCGGTCGTGACGAACGCGAAGACGCGTGAATCGCGGCTATTCAAGTCCACGCATCAGCATGTGCTGAAATCGGCCGGCGCAATCATCCGCGCATACATCATGTACAAGCCGTACGTGATCTTCACCTTCCTGGCCGCGCTGTTCGGTGTTTTGGGCCTGATCCCCTTTGTTCGTTGGGCAATTCTCCAGGTCGCCGACGAGCACCCGGGCGGCCACCTGCAGTCGCTGCTGCTCGGCGCGGTCTTGCTGATCGTGGCATTCCTCAGCGTCATTATCGGCATTATCTCCGACCTCATACGTACAAATCGCATGCTTATCGAGGACACCCTCGAACATACGAAAAAGATGCGCTTCGGTGCGGGCGAATATCCTGTCCCAGCCGAGCCGATCTCTCGGCATTGGACCGGCTGCCCGCTGCCGCCGGACGCGGCGTGCCGGTCGACTGATCGCAGACCGCACGGGCTGATCGCACAACGTCGCGACCGGCTGATCGCCGGGTAGCGACGGGCTGATCGCGCAGCTATCGTCTACGCGACGCCGGATTGGCTCAACCGGCGGCGGCCCGTCGCCAGAATCGCTGTTCGTCGCTGCGGGTGATGGCCCTACTTCGCACGGCAGTGCCCGGCTGGCTCTGCGCGCACCGGGCGACAGCGGTCCGCGGGAGGTCAGCTTCCGACGCCCACCGACATTGCCGGAGCCGGCGAATCCGAGACGGGCAGCGAACCGGGCCGTCGTCGGTGTCGCCGGGCTTGAAGCGAGCCGCTTCCCACACCACCAGGCCGAACAGCGCCACGACGACGACGATCAGCACGGCCAACGCGGGGCCGTTCAGCGCCGACCAGGCGACCATGGCATGCCATGCGTCGGCGAACAGGCCGAACGTCACGGGACGTCCGCGCGGCAGCCAGTAGGTCCAGACGAGGGCGGCCGCCATCATCAACTGCGTGATGCCGACCGCGATGGCCGCAATCAGCACGGACCGGCGCCCGGCCAGCGCCCGCAGGCCCACCGCGAACAGGATCAGCAGCGCGACCAGGCCCGGGTACAGGTAACGGCCTTGCTGGCCGTTGGACGCGAGCGCGGTGCGCCACGCCGGCCACGCGCCGTCGAGCAGGATGGCGAGGATCAAGACTGGCACGGTCAGCAGCCACAGCACGTCGATCCGGCTGAACTCAAGGCCTTCCGCCCTCGCCGGGTCAGCGGCGGGCCGGCCCATGCGGGGCACGAATGCGCGCAGGATCCCGATCAGCACGACTACGCCGACGATCGCGGTCAGCGCGATGCTGGCCGAGGCGATGTTCATCGGCACCGGACGCTGGGTGGTGTCGAGCCAGAAGGTGACCACCATGTTCTTGAAGAACTTGAGCACGAACTGGTCGCCGGTGGCCG
Organism: uncultured Actinomycetota bacterium; assembly: GCA_963709985.1. GTDB lineage: Bacteria > Actinomycetota > Actinomycetes > Mycobacteriales > Jatrophihabitantaceae > DASXRA01. Next base: position 437,922 of record CAVPYQ010000028.1, on the reverse strand, counting down.
CCAACGTCGTGACGCTGGGCTTGTGCGAGATGGCGTGCTGGTCGACGACGTCTCCGTTGACCTGAACTACGCCGTAGGCGATCTTGTTGTGGATCCACCACCAACCGCCGAGCGCTCCCGACCCGACGAGCGCGATCGCCGCGGGCCAGAACGTGCGCCGGAATCCCGCCGTGCTCCATGAACCGGTCCGCCGCCACGCGATCACGTAGGCGAAGAGCACCCACGGCAGGAAGACGAGTGCGGTGCCCTTGGTCAGCAATGCCGCGGCCACGGTCAACCCGACGAAGACTGCGGTGCGTTTGCTCGTGTCGCCGCGGATGACGAACGCGAGCAGCACCGTGAGCAGGGCGCCCTCGAAGATCAGCAGATTGTCGTTGTTGATCGACGATCCCACGTGCTGCACGTGCGGGATCAGCATCGCGCCGATCGCTGCGACCGCGCCGACCACCCGGTTGCCCGTCAGTCGGCGCGCGGCGGCCCAGGCCAGCAGCGGCAACGGCAGGATGAAGATCAGATTGACGAGTTTCAGATAGCCGACCACCACGTTGTACGGATGGTTGCGCCAGTTCGGGAAAGCCTTGAGCACTCCGGCCATGAAGCCGTAGTAGAGCGGCGGGTGCTGCACCATCCAGTTGATGTGGACGGTCTCCTTGTCGCCGCCCACGTCGTTCCAGGACGGCCAGGCCGCCGGGGCGTCCTTGGCGGGCAGCGGCTCGCAGCGGCAACCGGCCGCCATCACGACGCTCGCCTTGTCGCCGAAGCTCTGATGCAGTTGCGCCGGGCCGGGCCACGGGACGGCGGTGCCGCGCGCCACGGCGGCGATGAGGTCGACATGGACCAGTTCGTCCGGCGAACGGTTCTCGGGCCAGGCGAAGATCGACAACACCATGATCGCGGCATTGAGCAGGATCGCGTACACGACCAGACGGGGGACCCGCCGCCAGATGCTGCTGAACCGGAACTGCTGAACCGGTGGCTGATCGGGCGTCGCGAGGGTCGACCGCTCGGCGGTCCGGATCGGATCGGCTACCTCAGCTGCCTGCGCTGTCTCGGCCGCCTCGATCTCGGCGGTCGCGGCGGATTCGGCGGATTCGCCAGAGGGCGCGACGTCGTTCAGGTGCGCCACACGACCTCCTGAATCTGCGCTGCGAATGCCTTGGTACCGGGCGCGACGACCTTGGCAGTGTACTGGCTGGTCACCGCGAGTCCGGCTCAACTGGGGTCTCGACGTCGCGCTGCGCGACCGGCGAAACGAGTGCGGGTACGGGAGTTCGGGCGCCGACCACTACGAGGACAACGAGCGCCCCGACGGCGGCGACGGCCCCCGCGACGAGCACGCTCTCGGTGACGGACTGGCGCCACGGCGCCCAGCCGAGCACCCAGTGCAGGCCGTCCAGGATCCGCCGCCAGCGACCCGGCTCGGGTGGCGACATCTCGATGTCGAGAACCACGGCGGCCGCCGCGAGTTGGAACAGCACGGCGAACAGTGCCACCGCCGCAGGCAGCCACCGCGACAGCCGCCCGGCTAGGCGCCGCAGCCCGAGCGCGGCAAGCACCACGATCCCGGCGAGCACCGGGAACAGGTAGCGCACCTGCAAGCCCGGCAGTTTCGTCGTGGCCAGATACCAATGCCGGGTGCCGACGTAGAGAACTGCGAGGGTGACGACGACCGGGAGCACGAAAGTCACGGCGGCCCATCGTGGGGCCGGACTGCGCCGAAGGCCTACGGCGATGCCGACCGCCACGAGGGCGAGGAACACCACCTCGATGAGCACCGGGATGATCGCCGGCATGGCGGGGATGTCGAGCAGGCCGAGTGAGCCCCAGACCCGCTTGCTGAACAGCCGGACGAAGTTCTCCAGGAACTTCAGATCGGTGCCGCCGGGGCGATCCGGGCCGAACTGGTTCTTGCTGTAGATGGGTCCGAGGCCGTTGGGCTGCACGGCGCCGTAGACGATGAGGTTGCGCACCCACCACCAGCCACCCACGACCGCCCCGACGGCTCCGGCCAGCAACGCCGGACGCCAGGCGCCGCGAATGCGCTCGCGCAACGATCCCTGCGCGCCAACCAGGTAGGCGGCCACGATGACCGGCGGCATTGCCAGCGCAAGCCCCTTGGTCAGCAGCCCGCCCGCCCACGCCAGGCCCGTCCATACCGCCATGGATCGCGACAAGTCACCGGTGGCGACGCGGGCGAGCAGGTAGAGCAGAAGCGCGCCCATCAGCACGGCCATGGAGTCGTTGGTGACCGACGCTCCGGTGCGGATGTAGCCCGGAATGGTCAGCGGGATAAGGGCCGCGACCAGCGCAACGATGTGGTCGCCGGTGAGCCGACGCCCGGTCAGGTAGATCAGGATCGGCACCGGAATGAGCAGCAGCAGCGAGATCATCCGCAGCCAGAACACCTGCACATCGAAGTGCTGGTGGCTAAAGCCCGGGATCAGGTAGCTGACCCCGGCGGCGAATCCGTAATAGAGCCCCGGATGCTGCACCATCTGGTTGGGCTGGCGGTCGGTGGCGAAGAATGTCCCGAGTTTGTCGAACGACGGCCGCTGATCGCGGGGCAGGATGGGCCGCCGGCCGACGTGCGTCTGGAACTGCGTGTTCGGTACGCGCCCCGTCGCCAGGATGACCCCGCCCTGGTAGGAGCGCTTGCCCGGCGCGTAGATCCAGTCGCCGTGCCGGTGCGCCAGGATGTAGTCGACGTGGGCCGCCTCGTCCGGATTCTGGAACGTCGGATAGAGCACCGTCGCGCCGAACATGAAGGCGGCCTGCAACAGCACGACGACCCACAAGACAAGTGGCAGGCGGCGCGATCGGCGCGCGGCAGGCGATGTGTCCGCTGCGCTTTCGTCGGCGTGCGACGCGTCGGGCGCCGTCACGGCTGGGCTACTCACAACGCAGGGACTCTATAGGACGGCGACCTGCGTGCTTTGCACGGTGCGAAGACATTGTTCGCGGATGGCTGTGGGATGGCTATGGCCTTCGGGTGGTTTTGGCGGAAATCCGTTCGTCCGCGCGCTGCAGCAGCTTTCGCAGCGCCGGGCGCGCCTTCGCCGGCACGATCGGACGTGCCCATTTCGCCAGGCGCTGCGCTCGGCGCGGCAGTGGCCGCAGTTGCGGCGACTCGCCCGGCAGGGGCGGCTTGGCGATGACGAAGACCTCGTTGAACTCGGCGTCGAGGCCCAGTGAGCGGTCCCGGGTGTGGAAGCTCTGCACGCTCACCCCGGACCAATCACTGAGCAGCAGTTCGAAATCGACGCCGTAGTCGTAGGTGACCAGGGCGCGGTTATCGCCGATCGGGTTGCCGTGGTACTGCTCTTCGAGGATGTGCTCGACCGTGCCGTCGGCAGAGAGGCGCGCGCGCTGGATGGTCTGCTCCAGCAGTTTGTGCTTCGGCGTCGTGAAGACGTGCACGCCGCCCGGCTTGAGCACGCGGTGGATCTCACGGATGGCTGCCGCCGGGTGGAAGACGTGCTCGAGCACGTCCTGGGTGATGAAGATGTCGACGGAGTTGTCCGGCAGGGTCAGCGCCTCGAGGTCCTCGCTGCGGATGCCGTCGCGGTACTCGCCGCGTGGCACGTCCGCGAAGTACTGCGAGGCGGTGTAGTCGGCCACGAAGCGCTTGATGTAGTCGTTCGACGGCGAACTCTCGTGGACGACGAGTTGCTCCCAGCCAGGCACCTGGCTGTCGAGGAACGCCTGGATGTGCCGCTGGCGCGGAATCGAGCCGCAGGTGCTGCAGACGTAGAAGTCGCGAAGCCACTCGTCATGGGCAACGAAGGTCGTGTTGGAACGGCAGCAGTGGCAGAAACCCTCGTTGGTGAACAGCACCTTTGTGTCGGCCACGACGGTCAACCCGCTGGCCGGCGCAGGCGATCGAGCAGTCCGCGCTTGCGGGGCGTGCCGGTCGCGGCGGGCCGCACCGGGCCGGGCTTGCGCATCAGGCCGACCATCGCCTGGCCGAAGACGACGCCGGACTGCACCCATTCGACGACCTCGAACCCGGCGGCGCCCCAGACCCGGTCGATGTAGGGCACGGGCATCGCGGCCCAGCCGTAGAAGTCCTCGGTGCGCACGCCGCCACCGCCCGCGGGCGAGTACACGGCCTCACCGGCGTTGAAGGCCGCTTCGGTGGCGTCGATGTCGTCGAACAGCGGTGCCATGCCGTCGTGGAACGGCACTGCGGTTCCGGCGGCCACGTGCTCCTTGGCCTCGCGGATCTGGGCGAGGAACACAGCGTCGAGGACGGTGATGAACACCATGCCGCCGGGCGCGACGACGCGGCCGAACTCGTTGGCCCAGGCCTCGTGCGCGTGCGGTGCGAGGTGGGAGAAGACGCTGAACGCCACGGCGGCCTCGATGGACGCATCGGCCAGCACGGTCGGTGGCATCGCCGTGACGGTCATCGCGTTAACGCCCGGCAGCGTGGTGTTGAGCAGCGCCGTCATCTGCGGGTCGACGTCGATGGCGTAGATGGAGGTCGGCGCCACCTCGGTCAGCAGCATCCGGGTGATGCGACCCCAGCCCGACCCGAAGTCGAGCACCCGCGACCTGGACGCGAGCCCGCGCTTGGTGCGTTTGGTCAGCCATTCGTCGACGATCCGCACGAAGCTCGCCGCCTCGTTGTAGGCGTCCTCGTAGGACCGGCCGACGAACTGGGTCTGGACCGCCTCGGGTGGATTCGGCGGAACAGCCGCCGCGATGTCGATGATCTCGGGCAGTGCCGGCAGGGTCTCGGCAGCCGAGAGCCGGCTGACCAGCGCGGCAGTGTCAACCTCGGAGGTCTTGGCCTGGCTCATGAGGCGACCACGCTTTTCCGGTCGACGGGGTGATTGCTCATGAGTCGACCACGCTTTTCCGGTCGACGGGCTGATTGCTCATGCCTCGACCCCGCTCGACCGGGCGCTTAGGCGCTTCATCGTGAACTCTCCATCCTGGGCGGTGCGAACGCGCGCGAACCTACCGCACGCTTGTCAGGCCGTTTGCTCGGCCGGTGTCGGTACTCAGCGCGCGTGACAGTGCGCCGAGCTCGGTCGCCAGGGGTGAAGACGTATCCCGGGCGAATCTGCGTATGCGTACGAAACTTCTCGGATGACGGGCGAGGATGCGTGCTTCGTGGCGGCGCCGCATCCGCTCGCGGGCCGGGCTCGGGCCGAAGCTCGCGGCCTCGTGGTGCCAGACGTAGCTGTGCAGCGCGACGACGTGGCGCCAGCGGGCCTTGGCCGCGCGCAGGCTCCAGTCGACCTCCTCGCCATAGCCGGGCGAGAACGCCATGTCGAACCCGCCGACTTCGGCGAGGGCCTGGCGGGCGAAGTAGGTGCAATGCCCGACCGCGACGGGGATCTCGACGGCAAGCGCCGTGCCGCGGCGGGCGCGTTCGAGGCACTGGCGCACCACCTCGGGCGGCTCGCCCCGAAGCGAGCCCAACTCGGCGACGCTCAGGATGCCGCCGTGGTCGGCCACGGCGCTGGCCGTGGCGGTGGCCGGCGTCTCGTCGAGCGCCTCGCGCAGTGCGGTCAGCCAGCCCGGCAGCACCGTGACGTCACTGTTGACGAGGACCACGTCCGAGCCGGCGCATCGTTCGAACGCGTCGTTCATCGTGGCGACGAAGCCCTGGTTGTGCTCGTGCCGCACGAGCGTGAAGTGCCGCCCGGACCGGAACGCCTCGCGCAGGGAGTCGTGCTCGACCGGTTCGGGCCCGCAGTCGTCGATGACGAGCACGGGCACGCTCACGTAGGTGTGGTCGTCGATGGCCCGCAGGCACTGCGCGGTGAGGTCGAGCCGGCCGTACACCGGTACGACGATCACGGGAACTACGGAGAGCGCCACCGGCTCACCCGTGGACGATGTCGCGCACGGCGAGCAGGTAGGTGTAGCCGTGCCGGTGGGTCGGCTCCAGGACCGCGGACTCGGCCCACTCGTTCCAGGCGTTGATGAACACGATCCGATGCTCGGGCTCACGGTGCGCCACGGCCGACGCGGCGGAGGCCAGCCAGCGCCGGAACGTGTACGGGTTCGACCCGAACCAGACGTCGGAGTTCCACTGCCGGCGGGCGGTGTTGTCGAAGGTGACCATGACGCCGGGGAAGTCGGTGTCGGCCATGACGCCGTAGCGCATCTCGGCGTCGCGCACCATCGACTCGTAGCTGAGCAGGTTGCCGCGGAAACGCTTGTCGACGCCGAGCCCGGCGTGCGGCAGCCAGTCCCACTTGAGGTTGTGCGGCGGGAACCCGAGCGTGCCGTCGAGCCCGGCCTCCTTGGCGCTGCCCGCCAGGCCGTCGAACTCGCGCGCGACGTCGACGCTGAGCAGCAGCAACTCGCCCACCCCGGCGTCGCGGGCGTGCTGGCGCCACTGCTCGATCACCGACTCGTAGTCGGGAATCTGGGCGATCCGGTAGACCGCGAGCACGGGCTTGCCCGCCACGCGCAGGTAGCGCGGGTCGCGCAGGAACGGCAGCACGTCGTCGAGGAAGCGGGTGGCCGGCACGTTCTTGTAGTCCTGGCCCATGAGGATGTCCGACGTGCGCCCGTCCCAGCGGCGGGTCCAGTTCTCGTTGGCCCACATGATGCAGAACGGCTTGTTGACGTCACTGCGCAGCAGCGCCTCGATGGGCTCGGACAGCAGGCGCTTGCCCGCGAACCAGTAGTAGTAGTACATGAAGCCCTCGACGCCGTGGGCCGCGGCGAGGTCCATCTGCGCCTGGCGAACCTCGTCGAGGCGCAGGTCGTAGAAGCCGAGGTCGGCCGGCAGGTTCGGCTGGTTGTGGCCCTCGTACACGGGGCGCGCGGCCGTGACGTTCGTCCACTCGGTGAACCCGCGTCCCCACCACATGTCGTTCTCGGGTGTCGGGTGGAACTGCGGCAGGTAGAACGGCAGCACGCGGACCCGGCGGGCCCGGGTGGCGCCGTGCTCGTAGCGATGCCACGACGTGGGAGCGGCCTGCGGCATCGAGTCGCGCGTCGTGAGCGAGAATCCCGCCTCCTCGCTGAGGATTCCGATCGAGCGCTCGATGGCGTGCGCCGTCGTCGCGTCGATCTGGCCGGCTTCCTTGTCGAAGTCCTCCGCGGTCAGGCCGAGCGAGCGCAGGCCCTGCAGGATGAAGCCACGGATCCAGTAGAACGAACCGGCCGGGAAGCGCAGCGAGTCGGGCGCGACCTCGAGTTCGAGGCGGCGGAGCAGTTCGCGGGTCAGGTGCAGGTCGCCGCCCCAGAACTCCGGGCCGAGGATGTTTCCCGGAGCAGTGACCACGCCGAGGTCGGGGTTCTCGGCGAACGCGCCGAGGATGGCCGTGACGTTCTCGCGGCCGCCGAGAAGTGCGGCGAGCAGGCCCGATCGCCAATCCTCGCCGCTGCCTTCGAGTTCGTGCTGCTCGCGCCACGCGCTGCGCTTGGTGTGCAGCTTCAGCACCAGCTCGTACGGGTTGAGCAGCCCGGCGTTGACGACCTGCACCATCGGCCAGATGTCGCGGCCGTGGTTCTCGACGTCGACGACCACGCAGTTGCGCATGCGCGGCAGCCGCGAACCGTCAATGGTGATCGGATGTTCGCTGGCGTTGGTGACGATGAGGTCGAAGCCGACGGGCAGTGCCTCGAGTTCGGTCAGCAACTCGGCGATGAGTTCGGCGTAGTACACGTGCACCAGGACGCCGACGCGGCTGGGCTCGGCGAACTTCAGATCGGCCCGGACGCGCCACGAGTCGGGGAACTCGGCGGTCTTGCGGCCCGAGCGCCGCGCGAGCCAGCGCTCGAAGTCGACCGGCACGCGTGGGCCGCGGCGGCGCCACTGCTGCTGGACGGACACCATCTGCGACACGGCAACGGCTTTGCCCCGCGAGATTCGGCGCTGCACGGCTGCGCGGGTGACGCGTCTCATCGGCCGGTCCTTCTCATCGAATGCGGGGTCATTGCTGGTCCTTCACAGCCATTCGTCGATGTCGACGCCGAAGCGGGCCTTGACCTCGCGGGCGACCCACTCGGACCGGGGCGCCACCGACGGATTGGTGATGATCTCGCGCTTGACGAACGGGAAGCCGTACTCGATCAGCTTCCACCAGGCGCGAATGACCGGGTTCTCACCGGCCGCCACGAGATCGTCCGCGCGAAACGCCGCCGTGATGATGTAGCCCTCGTCGCGAAGCAGCTGACTCAGCGCGAGCTCGTTGCGGCGGATGATGTCCCACTTGGTGCGCTCGTGCCGGCGGTCGGCCCAGAACCGGGCCAGCGGCTTGTCGGCCAGCACGCCACGCCGAAAGCCGATGAAGTAGCTCTGCAGGTGGTGGAAGTACTGGCGGGTGTCGGTGAGCCCCCACACGTCGGCGTCTGACTGCTCGAACGCGGCGAGCTGCGGCGCCAGGCTGGTGAACGGGCCGACCACCGAGTCGTTGGCGAGCACGACGTGCTCGGCCTGCTTGATCGCCGGCAGCGCGCGCAGCCCGACCGCCCAGGAGCCGAAGTCGTAGCCGACGTTCGGCTTGCGCAGCACGACCGCCTGCTCCGGCAGGCCACCGCCCCAATCGAGCGGGCCGGGCACCGGCGATGCCGACACGACCAGCGGCAGGTAGCCGGCGTTGGCGAACTCGCGCACGAGGGTGCGAAAGGACCGGTTGACATTGGGGGAAGTCGAGTAGTGCACGAGGATTGCGACGCGATCGGGCACGCTGTCGGGCAGCGCGCCCTGCTCGCAGATGACCTTGCCAGCCACCTCGTCAATAACCCGAGGACGCCCCGATGACGGGCTGAGCAGGATCACCGAGACCTCATTCGCTTCGCGGCACGCAAGCGGCGCAGTCACCCGCCAGGACAACGTCGCGCGCATGTTCTTGACCTGCGTCCAACTGTCGAGCAGTTGGCCGCGCATCCGGTCGGCCTCGGCCGAGGTCGTGGCGTAGGCCTCGCTCAGTTCGGCCGCCCGCTGCCGGGCGCGCTGCAGTTCGGCCCGCGCCAGGCGCAGTTCGTCGGCGTTCGCCTCGGCCTCGCGCACGGCATCGACGCGCTGCTGCGAGCCCTCGTCGGCCTCGAACGCGGCCAGTCGCTCGCGCAGCCGGTCGCTTTCGTGCATGACGGCGTCGCGGGTGGCCAGGATCTCGATACCGAGGCCCTCACTGAACCGGTCGCCGAACAGGTAGGACGAACTGCCGACGATCTCGTTGAACGGCCGGAAGCGAACCTTCTTGTCGAAGACCGCCACGCTGTCGTAGAGGTGCATGCCCTCGAGGTGGGTGGCCCAGATGCTCGTGCGGTCGATGTCGCTGCAGTGCCGCGAGTGCATGTCGTCGACGCGCTGCTTGGCCCACTCGAGGAACGTGTCGGGCCCGTGCAGCGACCCGCCGAACTCCGACCAGTACGACGTGTGGACGTCCTCGACCAGGTAGGTGCCGCCGTCGCTGAGCAGCGGGAACAGCGTCTCGATCGACACGATCTGCTGGCGCATGGCGTGGCCGCCGTCGTCGATGATGACGTCGAAGGGGCCGTACTCGCTCTCGAGCCGGCGCAGCATCTCCGGGTCTTCCTGATCGCCGAGCACGACCGGGAAGCGGTCGCCCACCGCGCGGACCGCCGCCTCGTCGATGTCGAGCCCGACGAGCCGGGCGCTCGGGCCGAGGTAGCGGCTCCACAGATCGAGGCCGCCGCCGCGGTAGACGCCGATCTCGAGGACCTTGACCGGGCGGCCGCGATACCGCTCGAGATGCCGTTCGTAGATCGGGAAGTAGTGCACCCACTTGTCGAGAACGGGGCCGGCGCGGTTGGCGATGAAGTGCGCGTAGAGCGGGTTCTGGGCCATCTCCGACCAGGTGGGCCCGAGGTAGAACGCAGCCCGGTAACACTCGTTGATCAGGAACTGGTCGGCCTTGGCATCGCGCAGCACGTCGCCGACGGCCTGGGCCTGCTTGGCGGGCACCTTGTGATCAGAGATCGCGCTGGCCATCGCCTGGCGCAGGTCGTCGTCGATGTCCTCGGCGGTCAGCGCGACGTTGACGGCCCGATCCGGGAAGCCCGTCGACAGCCCGTGCAACAGCGCGATCAGCATCTGGCCTGTGATCATCGAGCAGTCGCTCCTTTGCGGTCATGTGCGGATTCCTGGTGCAGTGACCACGAACCGAACAGGCGGGTGAGCCCAGGCTCGGCCGATGCGCTGTCGGCGCGTACTCGCAACTCGAAGCCCCGGTCGACGTAGTCGTAGCTGTGGCCACGGTCGACGACCGCGGTGGTCACGAGGAACATACCGGGCTGCAGTGCGAACTGATCGAGGTGGAAGTCGACATGCCCACCACCCGCCTCGACCTTGAACGCCCGATCGCCGAAACCGGAGTTCGGGCCGGCAACCGTGACTCCGGATTCGTGCACGAACGCCAGGCCGAACACGGCCTCGGCGACGTCGACGGTGGCGTCGTAGTGCAGCCGGATCGTCGCCGGGTCGCCGGACATGAGGAACGGGACGGTGGCCCCCGAGCCGTCCAGGTACTCCACGTCGCGGATGCGGATCTCGCCCGACCCGAGGCGCACCGGCCCGCTGGCGTCCGCGGCGACCGATCCGCTCGCCGCGGCTTCCTTCTTGTTGACGTCCTGCAGGTACTCGTCGACGACGTCGCGCACCTCACCGACCGCGCGCGGCTTGCCGTGGTCGAGCCACAACGCGTTGTCGCACAGGTCGGAGACGATGCCCAGCGAGTGCGAGACGAGCACGATCGTCGTGCCCTGGCGGCGCAGTTCGAAGAGGTGGTCGAAGCACTTGCGCTGGAACTCCTCGTCGCCCACGGCGATGATCTCGTCCACGATGAGGATCTCGGGGTCGACGGTGACGGCGATGGAGAATCCCAACCGCACGTACATGCCACTGGAATAGACCTTGACGGGCGAGTCGATGAAGTCGCCGATGCCGGCGAAGTCGATGATCTTGTCCATCGACGCGTCGATCTGCTTGCGCGACAGGCCCAGGATCGCGCCGTTGAGGTAGATGTTCTCGCGCCCGGTCAGCTCGCCGTGGAAGCCCGCGCCGAGTTCGAGCAGCGCCGAGATCCGCCCGTTCGCGGCGACGGTTCCAGACGTCGGCCGGTAGATGCCGGCCAGGATCTTGAGCAGCGTCGACTTGCCCGAGCCGTTGTGGCCGATCAGCCCGAACGTCGTGCCGCGCTCGACCTGGAAGGACACGTCGCGCAGCGCCCAGAACTCCTCGTAGCGGCCGCTCCCCCGCACGAAGCGCTCCTTGAGGGAGTCCCGCCGCTCGGTGGCCAGCCGGAAGTGCTTGGACAGGTCCGATACCTCGATCGCGATCTCGGTCATAGCTGCTCCCCCAGATCGCGGCCGTTGCGCGTGTACACCAGCGCGCCGAGCGCGATTGCGACAGCTGTCCACGCCGCGGTGTAGCACCAACTCTTCCAGTCGCCCGGCGTCAACCCGTAGACGAGGTCGCGGAATATGTCGATGAACTGGCTCATCGGGTTGCTCTGCAGGATCTTGCGCATCGTCGGGTTGGAGATGGCCGAAGCCTGGTAGAGGACGGGCGTGGCGTAGAAGAGCAGTTGCAGGAACACCGAGACCAGATGCGCGAGGTCGCGGAAGTAGATGTTCGCGATCGAGAGCACGATCGACACGCCGGCCACGAACCCCATGAACATCGCGGCCCAGAACGGCAGCAGCAGCCAGGTGAAGCCCACGTTGCTGAACAGCGAACGACGACCAGCACCAGGCCGACCTCGATCGCGCTCTGGATGGCCACCCCGATCAGCGCGCCGAGCACCGGCGCGTAGGACGGGAAGTAGATCTTCTTCAGCAACGCGCCGGTGCCGAGCAGCACGCCGATCGAGGTGTTGAGCCCGTTGGCGAAGAAGCCCCAGCCGGTCAGGCCCACGAACAGCCAGACCGCGAAGTTTCCCTTGTGCCCGTTGCCGAAATCCGGCGGAGCGGCGCGGAAGATGTAGTGCGCGACGAGGGTGTAGGTGAGCAGCGAGGCGATCGGCAGGATCAGCGACCACGCCCAGCCCATCGCCGTGCCCTTGAACCGTGCTTTGAGATCACGCTGCGCGAAGTTCCAGATCAGGCTGCGGTACTGCAGGATCGGCGCGCGCGTCAGCGTCGCGATGGCGCTCATGTGGCAACCAGAGCCTTTCCGGCGGTGGAGAACGCGGCATGCAGCGCGTCGCGCCAGTGGCGCATCGGGGTGAGCCCGGCATCGCGCCACGAACGGTCCGACAGCACCGAGTAGGCCGGACGCGGCGCCGGGCGCGGGAAGGCGTCCGTGGTGGTAGGCAGCACGCGCGCCGGGTCGGCGCCGAGTTCCTCGAAGATCGCCTGGGTGAAGCCGAACCAGGTGGTGTCGCCGGCGTTCGTGCAGTGATAGGTGCCCGGCGCCGCGGCGCTGCGCCCGAGTTCGACGAGCCCCGCGGCGAGATCGGCCGACCAGGTGGGCGCGCCGCGCTGGTCGTCGACGACGCTGACGGTGTCGCGCTCGCGCTGCAGGCGGGCCATCGTCTTGACGAAGTTCGCGCCGGTGGCGCCGTAGACCCAGGCCGTACGCACGACGTAGGACGCGTCCGGCAGCAGTTCGCGCACCGCCAGTTCGCCGGCGAGCTTCGTCCGCCCGTAGGCCGACCTCGGCCCGGTCGGGTCGTCGACGTCGTAGGGCCGGTTCGCATCGCCGGCGAAGACGTAGTCGGTGGACACGTGGATCAGCCGGCCGCCGCGCTCGGCCAGTGCGGCCGCCAGTACGGCCGGCCCGCCGGCGTTGACGCGATGCGCTGCGTCCTCGTCGGTTTCTGCGGCGTCGACCGCGGTGTAGGCGGCGGCGTTGACGACGACGTCCGGTGCGAAGTCGGCAATCGTCTTGGCAACCGCGCCCGCGTCGGCGATGTCGAGTTCGGAGTGGCCGACAGCACGCAGGTCGTCGGCTGCGAGTACCTGCTGCAGGTCCGCTCCGAGCTGGCCGTGGGCTCCGGTGATCAACCAGCGCATGCGGCGCCTACTGGCCGTTCCCGGCGTACCGCGCCTCGACATCGGCCTTGAGCGGGCGCCACCACGATTCGTTGTCGGTGTACCAGCGGATCGTCTCGTCGAGGCCCGCGCGCATGTTCGTGAATGACGGCGTCCAGCCGAGCTCGCTGCGCAGCTTCGAGGAATCGATGGCGTATCGCATGTCGTGGCCCGCCCGGTCGGTGACGTGGTCGTACCAGTCGGCCGGTTTGCCCATCAGTTCGAGGATCGTTTCGAGGACGCGCTTGTTGCTCTGCTCGCCGTCGGCACCGATGAGGTAGGTCTCGCCGGAGCGCCCCTGGTCGATGATCGTCCAGACCGCGTCGTTGTGGTCGTGGACGTGGATCCAGTCGCGGACGTTCGCGCCCGCGCCGTAGAGCTTGGGCCGGATGTCGCTGAGGACATTGGTGATCTGGCGCGGGATGAACTTCTCGATGTGCTGGTAGGGCCCGTAGTTGTTCGAGCAGTTCGAGATCGTGGCGTGCACGCCGAACGAGCGCACCCACGCCCGGACCATCAGGTCAGAACCCGCCTTCGTCGAGCTGTACGGGCTCGACGGGTTGTACGGCGTCTGCGCGGTGAATCGGCTCGGGTCGTCGAGTTCGAGGTCGCCGTAGACCTCGTCGGTGGAGATGTGGTGAAAGCGCACCCCGTGCCGGCGTACCGCCTCCAGCAGGGTGAACGTCCCGACGAGATTTGTGTGCACGAACGGCGACGGGTCGCGCAGCGAGTTGTCGTTATGCGATTCGGCCGCGAAATGCACCACTACGTCGGAGTTGCCAACCAGTCGGTCGACGATGTCGGCGTCGGCGACATCGCCCTTCACCAGTTCGACCTGCTCGCGGACCGGCTCGAGATTGGCCTCGTTCCCGGCGTATGTGAGGGCGTCGAGCACCGTGATAGCCGCGGAGGGACGGGTGGCGACCGTGCGCTGGACGAAGTTCGAGCCGATGAAGCCGGCCCCGCCGGTGACCAAAACGCGCATGACGCGGAAAACCTCCGAGGTTGGGGATGCAGGTGCTTGACGAGCCAGTATCCCAGAGTCACCCGATCGGCCCCGCCAAGCGTCTGGCCGAGCAGCCCTTGCGCGCCCTATCCGACCGACTGCGGGGCCGGCAACCCGGTCGCGTGCCCGTCCGGCGGTCCGTCGGTGGCGTCGGCTGAATCCGATGAATCCGGGGGTTCCGGCAGATCTGGGGGACCTGTCGGGTCGGTTGGATCCGGGGCACCTGCCAGATCAGCCCCCGCCCCAGCGGCTCTCGACGACACGGGCCACCCGATGAGCAACAGCGAGGCGACGGTGAGCCCGAGGCCGACCGCCGTCAGAGTCACCGCGGACGGAAGCTGGCCAGAGGTCAGCAGACCCGGCACGTCACGGGTCGGAGCGAGCGGCCAGTACACCAGCACGCTCACCGTCGCCTGGATCGCGACGAGGGCGGCGGCGAGCCACCTCGACAGGGCCCACGCGCCGAGTACACCGCCGATCATCGCGATCAGGACCAGGGCGTACGGGCCGCCGTGAATGACCGTGGCGCCGGGCCCGAACATGGCAAGGGACCACACGACGACGGTCGTCGCGACGGTCAACCACAAGGCAATCATGAGGCGCAGGTCGAGATCTGCCCGCCGCCGGCGACGCAACAGGGCAAGAAGCAGGAACACCGGGCCGAGGGCGAAGAACCCGAGCGTGGGAACTATGTGGAAGAACGCCTGCCCTCTGAACAGGGCAGCGGCAGCCAGTCGCTTGCGGTCACCCGACGAGGACGGTGACACGTAGGACTCGGCGATCGTGACAGCGCTTTGCGCCGACGCCGCCGTGCCGCGGAACGGTTCGGCGAAATTGCGGGCCTTGTTGCCCACCGAATCGGCGAGCCCGACGTTCTTGTAGGCCTGCACGATCAGCGAGGTCGTGGATTTGTCCTTGTCGTAGGGGGTCTGGTAGGCGAACTGGCCCCAGATGAGTCGATTGGCCGGCGGGTCGTACAACTGCTGGTAGAGCGACCAGGGAACCATCGTGACGAGGGCGGCCGCCACGCCGGCCGCCGCGAACCGCCAGCTCACCGTGCGCCACAGGATCACCATGGTCAGGCCGGCACCGACCAGCACGAACGCCGTCCCTGGGTGCGACAGCATCCCCCACCCGACGTCGAGCCCGGCCGCCATGCCGGCGACAGCCTTGCTGCGCGCCGTGCGCCACTCGTCGGTGATCAGCAACGCGAGGGCGACCATCGTGAACCCCGCCGCTAGCAACTTCGGCCATACGTAGAAGGTGTTCACGATGGCGAAGCCGGAAAAGACCGTCGCCGCGAGCACGAGGGCGATCGCCCGCCGGTCGACACGAGCGGCGACCAGGAAGGCCCACACGCCGAGGATCCACAGTGCCTGGAGGATCACCGACGCCGTCGTGTAGTGCATGGCCTGCGGGTCACGGCCGAGAACCCCTTGCTCCAGTAGGTAGATCCCGGTCTGCAGCGGCGGCCGGTCGCTGGATTGCCACACCCCGGCGAGCATGTGCGGCAGGGGCCGGTGCGGAGCCTCGAGTTGCTTCGCGAACAGGTATGGCAACGAGTTGTCCGAGGAGACGAACACGTACCGCCGCTGGGCCATGTGGATGGGATCCGCGCGGCCACCGTGCAGGAAGCCGAGCCCGATGCTGAACAGGCTCGCCGCGGCCAGCACGACCAGCGGCTCGACGAACGCCCGGAGTTGACGCCAGCGCTCGCGTCCGAGGCGGGCACCGAGCACGAGGCAGAGCACACCGCACAGCGCCATCGCCCCGACGGCGAATGCCCGCCCGGCGTGGGCGTCGGCCAGGTACACCCAGAACGTCAGGTAGCCGAAACCGGCAAGTGACGCGAAGCCCGCCGACAGCAGGATCGGAACGCTGCGCTGCCCGAAAGTTGCCGCGACCAAGCACGCCGGACAGGAGCAGCACCGCAGTGAACGCCAGGTGTGTAGCCCAATACCCGAGCAGGTCCACAGCAGGCAACTCGCTGCCTCCCCCGAGATGAGGATTTGCTGGGTGGACGGCACCGCGCGCACGCACATGAGACACGCCGCGAACCGCTGCCCGGCCGGATCGACCGCAGTATGCCCGATCGAGATTTGACGCTCGTGGCATCGCGTGGTGCGCCGGGCACCGGCCGGGCCTACCCAGATCTCCGGCTACCCAGAGTTAGCCTCGGGCCGTGGTCGACGATCTGTCCCGTGCTGGCGCGGATCCACCCGCCGGCGACGCCGAGTACCGGGTGCGGGTCGGCGTGCGCCTCGTCTTCGCGTTGATCTCGCTGGCCGCGTTACTCGGCAGCGGGCTTGCCTGGGCCACGTATCAGAACTTCAGCGCGAGCATCAAGCACGGCGACGCCGTGCCGGCACTGCCGAAGGGGCAACCCGACGTCGACGGCAAGGACCAGAACATCCTGCTTCTCGGCAACGACAGCCGCGCCGGTGCGTCACCCGCGGAGTTGCGCGCCCTCTCGACCCAGGACGACGGCGGCAGCGTCAATACCGACACGATGATGGTGCTGCACATCCCGGCCCGCGGCGGCAAGGCAACGGTGATCTCCTTCCCCCGGGATTCGTGGGTGAACATCCCGGACAACGGCAAGGGCAAGATCAATGCCGCCTACGGCGACGGCTACGTAGCGGCCGGCAAGCGCAGCGAAACAGCCCGCGAGAGCGCCGGAATCCGGTTGCTGATCCGCACGATCACCGGCCTGACCGGGCTGCACATCGACCACTACGTCCAGGTCAACCTGCTCGGCTTCTACCGCATCAGCAACGCCATCGGCGGAGTCGACGTCTGCCTGATCCACGCACAGAACCCCTCGACCGATGCAGACGAGAACGGCCGCGGCTACTCGGGCATCAACCTGCCGGCCGGCCATTCGGTGATCAAGGGCTCGCAGGCACTGGCGTTCGTGCGGCAGCGACACGGCCTGCCCGGAGGCGACCTGGACCGCATCAAGCGTCAGCAGTACTTCTTGTCCGCAGCCTTCGACAAGGTGCTCACCAGCGGCGTCCTGCTCAATCCGTTCAAGCTGCACTCGCTACTGGGCGCGGTCAGTTCGTCGCTGCTGACCGATCCGGCGCTGAACATCATCTCGCTCGCCCGGCAACTCCAGGACCTTTCCTCGGGCAACATCACGTTCGCGACGATCCCGAACGACGGCGCGCAGATGATCTACCCGGACGGGGTGGCGACGGCGATCGTCCAGGTCGACTCCGCGGCCATGCCGGGATTCGTCAAACGACTGCAGGGCAAACCCGCAGACCCGGCACTCGCGTCCGCCCGGCCGGCCGCGCCGTCGTCGGTCTCCGTCGACGTGCTCAACGGCACCTCGATCTCCGGACTGGCCGGGCGAAACGGTGACGCCTTGCGAGTTCTGGGTTTCCGCGTCGGCACCATCGACTCCACCGAGCCGACGGCGGCGACCACGGTCGAGTACCCGAACGGCTCGCAATCCGCCGCAAAGGCCGTGGCCGCTGCGGTGCCGGGGGCCACGCTCGTCGAGACCGGTTCGGTGCAGAAAGTGACTCTCGTACTCGGCACCAACGGCGTTCAGGCGGAGGCACTAAGCGCAAAGGCGCCGAAGTCCAGTCAGCCCACGCAGAGCGGCCAATCCAAGCAACCCAAGCCGCCGCCCGGGCAGCCCAACTGCATCAACTGAATCCTCATGTGGATCACACGTGGAAGGCCGATCCGGTCAGATCTGCCGGGTAGCCTCGGGGTGTGGCTTCCGACGACGGCGACTCCGGTGCGCATGAACCGCACGATCAGCCGTCCCACGTCGACTCGGGCGAGCCACTACCACCCGAGCTGAACCCTCGCGGTCGCCGAGCCGGGCGCAGGGAGCAGCGGGCGGCTGAGCGTGAATCGGCCGGCCAGCAGCGCGACGCCTCGGCCGACCGACGAGACGGTCAGCGCCCGGCGTCCGGTCCGCCCCACTCGGGTTCGCACGACCTACGACGTGGAGCGGTGATTGGCCTCGCAGTTCTGGTGAGCGTGCTGTCGATCTCCATCGTCGCCACCAGTGGCTGGGCCTGGTGGACCTACAACGACTTCAAGTCGGGCATCCGCCGGGTCAACGCGATCACGCCGGTCGGCAAGCCGACGCACGATCTCGACGGCAAGGACCAGAACCTGCTCGTCGTCGGCAACGACGACCGCGACAGCGCCACCGACAAGGAGCTCGCGCATCTGGGCACCACACGTGACGGCGGTAGCTACAACACCGACACGATGATGCTGATGCACCTGCCGGCGAACGGCGCCAAGGCCACGGTGATCTCGTTCCCGCGCGACTCGTACGTGGCCATCCCAGGTCACGGCATGAGCAAGCTCAACTCCGCGTACCCCGACGGCATCCAGGACAGCCACGGCAGCAAGGCCGGTGGCGCCCGCCTGCTCGTACGCACGATCGAGAACCTCACCGGGCTCACGGTCGATCACTTCGTCCAGGTCGACCTGCTCGGCTTCTACCGCATCAGCAATGCGATCGGCGGTGTCCAGGTCAACCTGTGCGCGGCGCAGAAGGAAGCCAACTCGAGTATTGACCTGCCCAAGGGTGTGTCGACGATCAAGGGCCGGCAGGCGCTCGCATTTGTGCGTCAACGCTATGGCCTGCCCAATGGCGACCTCGACCGCATCAAGCGCCAGCAGTACTTCCTGTCGGCGGCGTTCCGCAAGGTCTCCAGCGCCGGCACGCTGCTCAACCCGTTCAAGCTGAAGAGCCTGCTCAAGGCAGTGAATACCTCGCTGCAACTCGACAACACCCTCGACCCGCTCAAGCTCGCCGAGCAGTTCCAGAACCTCAGCGCCGGCAACCTGATCTTCAAGACGATCCCGACGCACGGCGGGGCGGACACCGACGCGGGCAGCGTCATTGTTGTTCACCCGGCCGAGGTCCGGCAGTTCGCGATGCAGTTGGTGGGCGGTAAGAGCAACTCCCAGTTCGGCGACGCCAAGACGGTCGCGCCGGGTTCGTTCACGGTCGACGTGCTCAACGGCTCGGGTACCGACGGCGCGGCGACGCGCAACGCAACCGCACTGCGCCAGCTCGGCTTCAAGGTCGGCACGGTCGACACCACGTCGGGCACCTCGGCCACCGTCATCAAGTACCCCGACGGCATGCAGTCACAGGCCAAGACCCTCGCCGCGCAGATTTCCGGCGTCCAGGCCGAGCAGACCAACTCGGTCAAGCGGATCACGCTCCTGCTCGGCTCGGACGGCCTGCAGGTCGCCACGCACACCACCACGACGCACGCGCAGGGCACGCCCAAGCAAGGCACCAAGGCGCCGGCCTCGAATGGCATGACCGCCGCCCAGACGGGTACCTGCATCAACTGATGACCTCACCCGAAGGCCTGTTCGCGGCCGTCCTCGCCCAGGCGCCGTCTCGGCCGTTCGTCACGTTCTACGACGAGGGCAGTGGCGAGCGCTCCGAACTCTCGGCGAAGTCGCTCGCCAACTGGGTGGCCAAGACGCACTTCCTGCTGACCGACGAACTCGGCCTCGGCGTCGGCGACAGCGCATACGTCGACCTGCCGGCGCACTGGATCTCGGTACCCGTGCTGCTCGGCTGCTGGACGGCGGGCCTGGAGGTCACGACCGACCCCGCGCGGGCGGCCGTGGCGTTCACCGCGCCGACGTCGGTAGTCAGCTCGGTGCCAGACGCGTACGTCATCGCGCCCGAATCCGCGGCGCGCGGCTTCGTCACGGACGCGCCGCCTGAGGGCACCGTCGACTACGTGGCAGCTGTTCGCCCGCAGCCGGACGCCTGGGCGACGGTGCGCCCGCCCGCGTCGCCGGCCGATCCGGCCGTCGACGGCGCATCGCGCACCGAAGTCGTGGCCAAGGCGGGCGCCCGGGCGGGCGAACTGGGCCTCACGCCCGGCTCGCGGCTGCTCACCGCCAAGGATTGGCGCGGGCCCGATGACTGGACCGATGCGCTGCTCGCGCCGCTGGCCGTCGCCGGATCGGTCGTGATCGTCCGGGGCGCGGACGCCGAGGTCATCGCCCGGCGCGCCGAGCAGGAACGCGCCACAACCGTCCTGACCTAGTCGCACTAGCCTCCGGCCGGCACCGCTTCGGCGAATCCGTCCGGGCGTACCCGGGCCAGGTACACCGTCACCGACTCCTTCGCCGCCTTCGTCGGCGGTCCGTGCAACGTGCTCGGCCAGCGCGTCGTGGTGATCGCGGCGAACGGCGCCGGGATCTGCCCGCCGACGAACGGCATCGCATGACCGTCGAGGGAAAAGGCATACAGCACAAGGCCTTTTCTCTGGACCGTCTGCTGCACCTGGGCCAGTTGTGCCGGCGTGGCGCCGGGCAGTCCGATCGACGGCACGCCGCAGTAGGAGCGCAGCGTCTGCGCGTATCCGGACAGGGCCGGCTTGTCGAGTTCGAGCACCGCGCCACGCGGCCCCACCTGCGCGCAGACGCTGCGGATCAGCGCGCGCTGGCCGACCTCCTCGCGAACGCCGGCCACCGGAGCGGTAACGACCGCGGGAATCACCAGTGCGGCAACCGCGCCGAGCGCGCCGACCGCGCGCACCCACCGGGCCCGTTGCCGGAGCAGGACGCACACGGTGTAGACGGCGGCCAGCACGAGTAGCGGCAGAACCACCGGCACGAACCGCCGCATCGCCCACGGCTGATCGGGCGTGATCTGCACGGAGACGAGATAGAGCAGCGTCACGCCCAGCCCCATGGTCAGCATCCCGGCCAGGGCGAGCGAGCGCTGCCGGATGGACCGGCGTACGAGCAGGACGTAGCCGGCCGTGGCCAGCACGACGGTGGGCCAGCCGAGGTACATCGCGAGCCAGTGCACCGTCTGCTCGTTGTAGGTCCGGCTGCCGTCCTGGGCATCGCCGGCACTGCGCTGCACGTCGGTGAGGAAGCCCAGGTACTTGCCGTGCGCGACCATCCACAGTGGACGGCTGGCGAGAAACACGACGGCGACGACGATCGCCGTGCCGAACAGCACGGTGGCCCGGCGCGGTAAGGCCGGGGACGCCAGCCAGCGCTGTACGCGGGGGCGCCAAGCGACCGCGACGACGACCGGCAGCAACGCCAGCAGGAGGAAACCGGCCTCGATGAGCAGCAGGATGTGGTGTCGCTCGTCGCGGTAGTAGCCGCTGGACAGCTGCGACACGTCCACCCAGCCGATGACGGCCGGCACCGCGGCAGCGCCGAGCAGTGCGCCGGCGCAGGCGAGCGCGTGCCGTCGCTGGGGCGGAGCGCAGAACACGAGCATGAGTGCCGCCATGACGATGATGGCGAGCAGGCTGGCGTCGCTGTCGATACGCACCGGAGCGGCCATCCCGGCCACGGCGCCCGCGAGGCCGAAGTCGCGGACCCGGCCGGACTCGACCGCGCGCTGCAGCAGCGCCAAGCCGCCCATGAGGAACAGCAGGGCCAGCGGCTCGGAGTAGGTGTCTCGGCTGACGAAGGCCAGTGGCATCGACACCGCGACGACGGTCATCGCAAGTAGCGCCAGCGGCGGGGTGACCACGCGCCGGGCCAGGCCGAAGAACGCGAAGAGCGCCATCGCGCCGAACGCGACGTTGGCCTTGAGCATCGCCGTCGTGCCGAACAGCCAGCCGACGACGGCAAGCATCGCCGGAAGCAGGTGGTTGCCCTGCGCGTAGACGTGCCCGCCGCCGGACAGGGTGTTGCCGAAGCCGGCCGATGCATCGCCGTAGCCGGGCGGGGTGCCGAAGATCTCCGGATGGGTCGCGATGGGCAGGCGCGAGTGGTCCATCAGCCATCGTCCGGCGAGGTCATACGTCGCCGGATCCCGGTGCGCGAAGAAGTTCTCGGCGGAGAAGAACGAATTGACGACGAGCCACGCGACGGCGATCGCGGCAGCGGCAACCGTGCACACCACGACGCGGCGATCAACCCGCTCGCTGCCCAGCCCGCAGACCATCACGGCGGCCGCGGCGCCGGCGAGGCCGAACGGGAACACCCAAGCCAGGACTGAAATGGCCGGCCAGTAGCAACACCATCGCGGGCAGTGCGAAGCCCGCGACTGCGCTCACCACGAGTTCGGGCGCCGCTGCGACGAGCCGCGAGGACCGTGGTTGCCGTGTCGGCGGATCGACGACCTGCGGCGTCGCCACTACCGCCATGCCATCTCCTGTCGTGGCTGCTCGCCGCCTCCAACCCCGCCGCCGCACCTTACTGGTCGTGTCTGGGTAGGGTGCCAGACCGAAGGCGGCCGCAGGAATGTTCGGCTTGGCTCGCCCCGACAAGGAGTGCTCATGGACAAGGCGATTTCGTCCGTAGAAGCCGCGGTTCGTGACATACCGGACGGCGCTTCGCTGGCGGTCGGCGGCTTCGGTCTGTGTGGCGTACCGGTCCGGCTGATCCAGGCGTTGCTCGAGCAGGGCGCCTCGGAGTTGGAGACCGTGTCGAACAACTGCGGCGTCGACGGCGCGGGGCTCGGCCTGCTGCTCGGGGCGCACCGCATTCGGCGCACCGTGTCGTCCTACGTCGGAGAGAACAAGGAGTTCGCCCGCCAGTACCTCGGCGGCGAACTCGAGGTCGAACTGTGCCCGCAGGGCACGCTCGCCGAGCGGCTGCGGGCCGGCGGCTCGGGCATCCCCGCGTTCTACACGCCGGCCGGGGTGGGCACCTGGGTTGCCGACGGCGGCTTGCCCTGGCGCTACGGCGCCGACGGGTCGGTGACGCTGGCCTCCCCGGCGAAGGAGGAGCGCGAGTTCGACGGGCAGCAGTACGTGCTCGAGCACGGCATCGTCTGCGACTTCGCGCTGGTGCGCGCAGCCCGAGGCGATCGGCACGGCAACCTCGTCTACGACGCGTCGGCGCGCAACTTCAACCCGCTGTGCGCGATGGCCGGGCGGATCACCATCGCCGAGGTCGAGCAACTCGTCGAGCCGGGCGAGATCGACCCCGAGGACGTCGACACCCCCGGGCGTCTTCGTTCAACGGGTCGTCGAGGTCGGCGAGGGCGACAAGGCGGTCGAGAAGCGAACCACCCGGCAGAGGACGTGACGATGGCGCTCACCCGATTCGAACTCGCGGCTCGCGTGGCGGCCGAGCTGGACGACGGCCAGTACGTCAACCTCGGCATCGGCCTGCCGACGCTGGTGCCCAACTACGTGCCGGCCGGCGTCCACGTCGTCATCCAGTCCGAGAACGGCGTGCTGGGCGTCGGGCCGTACCCGTACGACGACGAGGTCGACCCCGACCTGATCAACGCCGGCAAGGAGACCGTGACCGTCCTGCCCGGTGCCTCGTTCTTCGACTCCGCGACCTCGTTCGCGATGATCCGCGGCGGGCACATCGACGTCGCCATCCTCGGCGCGATGCAGGTCTCGACGAACGGCGACCTGGCCAACTGGACGATCCCCGGCAAGATGATCAAGGGCATGGGCGGCGCGATGGACCTCGTCCACGGCGCCAAGCGGGTGATCGTGATGATGGAGCACGTCGCGCGCGACGGCTCACCGAAGATCGTCAACGAGTGCTCCCTGCCGCTGACCGGCAAGCACTGCGTCCAGCAGATCATCACCGACCTCGCCGTCATCGACGTGACCGAGAGCGGGCTGATGCTGCGCGAGATCGCGCCGGGTCTGCAGGTGCACGAGGTGCGGGCGGCCACCGAGCCACCCCTCGTCGAGGCGCACGACCTGCGCGAGATGGCGCTGCCCACCGGCGTCTGACCGCCCGCGCTCCCCGGCCCGCGCGACCCCGCCGTGCCCGCGCTCCCCGACGGCTGGGACCTGGCTGCCGCCCCGCGCTCCCGATGAGTGGCGCGTTAGCGGCTGAGTGGTGCGCTGTAGCGCACCACTCAGGCGACAACGCACCACTCAACTCCTGATGTGGAACGGGCGTTCTTGCTGCGCGGGCGGTCGCCGTTCCCGCCGGTCGCGCACCCGTCAGGCAACTGCGCGCGCATTCTCGGCCGCTCCGGCAGATGATCACCCGCAGATCGCGCACCGCTGGCGGTGCGGAATCTTCAGGTGATCATGCGGGAAGGTCCACGGACGCGGAGGCGCCCGAGCACTCGACCATTTCGACGCAGTCGCGCAACCGCGTCGCGCGACCGCGTCGCGCAACCCGCGTCGCGCAGCCACCATCCAGTCGCGCATCCACGGCCCGCCTACCGCCGCTTCACGTTGAGTGGTGCGTTGGTGGCTGAGTGGTGCGTTGTAGCGCACCACTCGGGCGACAACGCACCACTCAACTGCTTCGGACACGGGATCGTCCGCAAATTTCAGAATGCGACGTATCACCGGGCACTGCGGCGACTCCACTTGATCAGGGTTCCGCTGACAGGGTGGGAGACAGACGGTGAGCGATCTGGGTCTGACAGTGCGACACGACGCACGAGCTTCAGAAATCGGCCGTCTGCCTAACGTGATAGGCAGCCGTTTGTCTCGCGGGCAGTACGCCGCGGGGCAGTCAGCACCGAATCACGCAGCGGACCCGTCAACTTCACGACGGCCGGGCGCGCCTCGCCGGATCGGGATCGGCCCGGCCGAGCAAGGCCCGGCACCGCGCGAGCGCGATGTGCTCGCCCTTCTCGCCGACGGCTACTCGACCCGCGAGATCGCACACCGCCTTGCCTACTCGGAGCGAACGATCAAGAACATCCTGCAGACGGTCACCGGCCGACTGCACCTGCGTAACCGCACCCAGGCTGTCGCCTACGCCGTGCGCAACGGCTGGATCTGAGTCCCGCAGCCACAGCGCCCGGTCAGCCGTAGTAACCGTCGATCGGCACTCGTGCTTCGTCGAACAGCGCCGGGCCCGCGTATTGGACCTCGCCGGTGCCCGGGTTCACGAATCCGGCCGGCTTCAGAAGCTGCAACTGGTCCCCGCTGAGCGCGAACACCACGCGACCGAGATTGGCGCGCGAGATCACGTTCGCGCACATCGGGCACGGCTGGCAGCTCGTGTACATGGTCGTTGCCCGGGCGCTGGCCACCGGCAGTTCCCGAGCGGCCCAGCGGGCGAGTTTGAGCTCGGGGTGCGCGGTGATGTCCTGCTCGGTGATTGTCGTGTTTCGATCCTCGGCCACCACGTCGCCCTCGGCGTTGACGAGCAGCGAGCCGAACGGCGGGTTGCCGGCTTCGCGCGCTTGCGCAGCCAGCCGGATGGCCAGCCGCAGGTAGTGCTCGTCGCGTTGGTCGATCATCGGACGCTCAACCGCCCCTCGGC
Organism: uncultured Actinomycetota bacterium; assembly: GCA_963709985.1. GTDB lineage: Bacteria > Actinomycetota > Actinomycetes > Mycobacteriales > Jatrophihabitantaceae > DASXRA01. The sequence goes on along the minus strand of CAVPYQ010000028.1, from coordinate 412,760 downwards.
GACAACCAGGCCCGAGCCGCTCACCCGCACCCGCTGCCCGGACACCGTGACCTGGATCCGGCTGGGACGCCCGAGCGCGTAGCCCTGCTCGACGATCACCGTCGTCGCGTCGGCGACCCGGCCCGATGCGACGAGCCGGGCCACCAGCGGACCGGCGGCGGTTCCCGTTGCGGGGTCCTCGCGAATACCCATAGTGGGATTGAAGAATCTCGTGTACGCGACGGCGCCGGAGGCGTCGACCGGATCGGGGCTGTACAGGTAGCAGCCCTCGCCGCCGACCTCCCGCAACGCCGCCGCCAGCCGCGGCGCATCCGGCGCGGCCCGGTCGACGGCGGCACGATCGCGCACCGGCACCAGCAGATGGCCCGCACCGGTCGAGACGACCTGCGCGGGTTCGCCGGCCACCAGGTCGTCCTCGGACAGTCCGAGCGAGGCGGCTAGTTCTGTGCTGTCGCGTACCGATTCGCCGAACTTCGGGGCGGACTGGTCCATCGATATCGCGACCGGTTGACCAGTCTCGCGGATGACCTCGACCGGCAGCACCTCGTCGCCGATCTGCTGCGCCAGTCCGTCGCGCGCGCCGTCGAGGCGCCCGGACGCAGCCAGCCAGATCCAGGCGCCCAGCGCGTTGTGCCCGGCGCCGAGCACTTCGGCCCCGATCGGCGTGAACGAGCGCAGTCGCCAGGTCGCCCCGGGAAGGGTCGGCCGCAGCAGGAACGCCGTCTCGGACTGGTTGAACTCACGCGCGATGGCCTGCATCTGCGACACGTCCAGGTCATCGGCATCGGTCACGAGTGACAACGGGTTGCCGGTGAGCGGCCGGCTCGCGAAGACGTCCACGAAGTAGAACGGCACGGCGGTGGTCATCGGCTGATCAATCTCCAAACGTCTCGATCGGACAAGGGGAAAGCCCCTCACGCGTTCGACGCTACGGCCGTCTGGACGGGCCCGACCACGACGAATCGTCGGCATGCGTAGGCATCCGCCGCAGGACTTGCGGCAGAGTGAAGACATGACCGACAAGCAGCGCGCCGGCGTCCTCGACGCATCGGACCGGAGTTTGCTCGACGCGGTCCAGCGGGACGGGCGGGCGTCGCTGACCGAGTTGGCGAACGCGATCCACCTGGGCGTATCGGCAACCCGGGCCCGGCTGCACAGCCTCGAACAGCGTGGCGTCATCACCGGCTACACGGCCCGGGTCGATCCGGCGGCGTGCGGCTACACGCTGCGTGCCGTCGTGCGGATGAAAGTGCACGGCGCGCTCTACGACAAGGTGGCCGACGTGCTGGCCCGGCAACCGCAGATCGTGCGCTGCGTCCGGGTGACCGGCGAGGCCTGCTACGTCGCGGAGATCGTCGCCGCCGACATGGCCGACCTCGAGCGCATCACGTCCGAACTCGCACGCGTCGGGTCGATCACCACCGACCTGGTGTACGAGGTCGTCGTCGACCGGGCGATCCCACCCGGCTGAGTCGGCCAGCGCAGCAGCCCGTCAGCGCAGCAACCGGTCAGCGCAGCAGGCTGCGCGCCATCACCATCCGGTTGATTTGGTTTGTGCCCTCGTAGATCTGGGTGATCTTCGCGTCGCGCATCATGCGCTCGACCGGGAAGTCGCTCGTGTAGCCGTAGCCGCCGAACAACTGCACGGCGTCGGTGGTCACCGACATCGCGGTGTCGGAGGCGAAGCACTTGGCCGCCGCCGACGTGAACGTCAGATTCGGGCTCGCCGCGCTCGGCCCGGGCCGCGGCGGAGTAGATGAGTTGGCGGGCCGCCTCGGTACGCATGGCCATGTCGGCCAGCATGAACTGCACTCCCTGGAACTCGGCGATCGCCCGGCCGAACTGCTCGCGCTGCTTCACGTAGGCGATGGATGCGTCGATCGCTCCCTGCGCAATGCCAAGCGCCTGCGCGCCGATCGTCAGCCGCGTGTGGTCGAGAGTGGCGAGCGCCGTCTTGAAGCCCGTGCCCGGCTCGCCGATGATGCGGTCAGCCGGAATGGTGCAGTTGTCGAGGTAGATCTCGCAGGTGGGCGAGCCCTTGATGCCGAGCTTGCGCTCCTTGGGGCCGACCGAGAAGCCCGGGTCGTCCCTGTGCACCACGAACGCGGAGATCCCGCGCGGGCCGGCCGACGGATCGGTCACCGCCATGACCGTGTAATGCGTCGAGACACCGGCATTGCTGATCCAGCACTTGGTGCCGTTGAGCACCCAGTGGTCGCCGTCGAGAACGGCGCGGGTTCGCATCGACGCTGCGTCCGAACCGGCGTCGCGCTCGGACAGGGCGTAGCTGAACATCGCCTCGCCGGCCGCGACCGCTGGGAGCACCTCCTTCTTGAGTTCCTCCGACGCCGAGAGCAGCAACGGCATCGTGCCGAGCTTGTTCACCGCCGGGATGAGGGCGGACGAGGCGCAGGCCCGGGCCACCTCCTCGATCACGATCGCCGTGGCCACCGCGTCGGCGCCGGCCCCTCCGTATTCCTCCGGGATGTGCGCGGCGTGGAAACCCGCCTTCGTCAGCGCATCGAGCACGTCGTACGGGAACTGCGCCGTCTCGTCGATCTCCGCGGCACGCGGGGCGATCTTGTCCTCGGCGAGTTGCCGGACGGCCTGCCGCACCATGACGTGCTCGTCGGTCAGCCGGTAAGTGTCGAAATCGGGATTACCCAATGCCATGCGTCGATACTAGGACGTCATAGTAATTTGCCTCCGGGTGCCGCCCGGTCGGCGGCCGTCGAGGCGTTGCGCCCGATTGCTAGGCTCGCCGCGGGCCGTGACTGGCGTGTTCGTAAGGTGGGTCAACCACCGGGGAGCGGTTCACGCGAGTTTGCCGCGCGCCTGGGCCTTCAGACTCACGGACGGAAGGCTGCCCGCATGACCCAGATCGCGAACCTCACCCAGTTCGACGCCGCCGCCGCATCGGCCGCGTACCAGAACGCCCTGCAGGTGATCGGCGCCGTCGAACCGTATGTCGCCGACGCCATCGCCAAGGAATTGGCCGACCAGCGCTCCTCGCTCAAGCTCATCGCCAGCGAGAACTACGCGTCTCCGGCCGTGCTGCTCACCATGGGCAACTGGCTCTCCGACAAGTACGCCGAGGGCACGATCGGCCACCGCTTCTACGCCGGCTGCCAGAACGTCGACACCGTCGAGCAGCTTGCCGCCGACCATGCGAAGGCGCTGTTCGGCGCGCCGCACGCGTACGTGCAGCCACACTCGGGTATCGACGCGAACCTCGTCGCGTTCTGGGCCGTGCTTGCCCAACGCATCGAGAGTCCCGCCCTCGCGGCGGCCGGGGCCCGGCAGGTCAACGAACTGTCCGAGGTCGAGTGGGAGACCCTGCGCAAGGCATTCGGTGACCAGCGCATGATCGGCATGTCGCTCGACGCGGGCGGCCACCTCACCCACGGCTTCCGGCCGAACATCTCGGGCAAGATGTTCCACCAGACGTCCTACGGCACCGACCCGCAGACGGGGCTTCTCGACTACGGCGAGGTCCGCCGGCTGACCCGCGAGTTCAAGCCGCTGATCCTGATGGCGGGCTACTCGGCCTACCCGCGCCGCATCGACTTCGCCAAGATGCGCGAGATCGCCGACGAGGTCGGCGCGACGCTCATCGTCGACATGGCGCACTTCGCCGGACTGGTCGCCGGCAAGGTGCTGACCGGCTCGTTCGACCCGGTGCCGCACGCCCACGTCACGACCACGACCACACACAAGTCACTGCGCGGGCCGCGCGGGGGCATGGTGCTGTGCCAGCCCGAGTTCGCCGATTCCGTCGACCGGGGCTGCCCGATGGTGCTCGGCGGCCCGCTCGCCCACGTGATGGCGGCCAAGGCCGTCGCGCTGGCCGAGGCCCGGCAGCCGGCGTTCGCCACGTACGCGCGCGAGGTCGCCGACAACGCGGTCGCGCTGGCCGAGGGCTTCCTGCGCCGCGGCGCGCGTCTGGTCACCGGCGGCACCGACAACCACCTCGTGCTGCTCGACGTCTCGTCCTACGGGCTCACCGGCCGCCAGGCCGAGTCGGCGCTGCTCGACGCCGGCATCGTGACGAACCGCAACTCGATCCCGCGTGACCCGAACGGCGCCTGGTACACCACCGGGCGTACGCCTTGGCACCCCGGCGCTGACCACGCGCGGATTCGGGGCGGACGACTTCGACCAGGTCGCCGGGCTGATCGTCGGCGTTCTCTCGGCGACCTCGCCGGGGGCCACGGCCGACGGCTCGGCGTCCAAGGCGAAGTATGTCCTGCCGTCCGACGTCGCCGACAAGACGCGCGCCGTCGCGGCCGAACTGCTCGACGCGCACCCCCTCTACCCCGGTCTGAATCTGGCCACGGGCTGACGCACTCGGTGGTTTTGCGTCGGCGCGCCATTTTCACGGCGGCAGTCGCTCTGCTCGCGCTCGGCGGTTCCGCCTGCACGTCCTCGACGCCGGTACCGACTCGGGCGTCTGGCCCCTCCGAGTCGTCGTTTCCTCCGACGACGGCGGACCCGACAACCTCGGCGGCGCCGAGCACCCCGCCGCCGAGGTCGACGTCGGCAAAGCCGAAACCCAAGCCGAAACCGAAGCCCAAGCCGAAGCCCACCGCGCACCGGCCGGCCCTGCTGCAGCTACCCCGAGGCGGGCGCCGCATCCTGCCCAACTACCGGGTCGTCGCGTACTACGGGGCGCCCGGCGGTGGCACCCTCGGCGTGCTCGGTCGCGGAACGCCGGACCAGGCCGCGTCGGCGATCGAGAAGCAGGCCGCCAAGTTCGCGCCGTTCGGGCGCCACATCCAACCGGCGATGGAACTGATCGCGACCGTGGCGCAGGGCGGCCCCGGGCACGACGGGCTGTACTCCAAGCCGATCTCGCCGGACAACATCGCCCGCTACCTCGACGCGGCGCACCGGCACAAGTTGCTGCTCATCCTCGACTTCCAGCCCGGGCGGGGCGAGTTCCTGCCTCAGGTCGAGCAGGACGCGCCAGTTCCTGCTCGATCCGTCGGTCAGCGTGGCGCTCGACCCGGAATGGAAGGTCGGGCCCAACCAGGTGCCGGCGCGAGTCATCGGCTCGGCCAGGGCGTCGAGCATCAACGCGGTGAGCAGTTACCTGTCCGGGATCGTCACCCGGCATCGCCTGCCCGACAAACTGCTCGTCGTGCACGAGTTCACCCGGTCGATGCTGCCGGATCGCGACAACATCGCCCGGCCGGCCGGGCTCGAGATGGTGCTGCACGCCGACGGCCTGGCGACGCCGGCGAAGAAGATCACCGTGTACCACCAGTTGCAGTTTCCGAGCCCGCCGTTCCACGTCGGTTTCAAGCTGTTCTACAAGGCAGATACCGGGCTGATGACCCCGGCGCAGGTCATGGCGCTGCGGCCGCAACCCGACATCGTCACCTACCAGTAGCCGCGTACGTGCGCCCCTTCCAGGACGCGCCCCGGCCGAGCCAGTGCCGGCGGGCCGAGTCGACCGTCATCGCCAGGTAGAGCGTCGCGGTGAACGGCAGGGTGAACGCGAGCAGCACGGGCTGGCGGTAATAGCGAAGCATCGGCACGAACGTGGCCGACATGATCAAGTACGTGACTGCGCCGAGTCCCGCGATGAGCCAGTACCCCGCGACGAGCCCGCCGATCGTCGCCGCCACCGGCACGAGGAAGACCAGGCTCAGGCCGAGCAGCGTCCCGGCGAGGAGCAGCACCGAGTAACGCAACTGGGCGTACGCGCTGCGGGCGACCATCTGCCAGAGATCGGCGAGTTTCGGATACGGCCGCACGCTGGCCACCTGATCGGCGAGGCCGAGCCAGATTCGCCCACCCGCGCGTTTGACGATGCGCGCGATGGCGACGTCGTCGATCACCGCGCCGTGTACCGCGGCCAGACCACCGGCCCGTTCGAGCGCAGCGCGCCGCACGAGCGAGCAACCGCCCGCGGCCGCGGCCACCCGGGACCGCGGCCGGTTGACCCACCGAAACGGGTAGAGCATCGCGAAGAAGTAGACGAAGGCCGGGACGATCAGGCGCTCCCACGCCGTGTGCACGCGCAGCGTGGCCATCTGCGAGACGAGGTCGCGCTCGCCGGCCGCCTCGACGAGCGCGGTCAGCGAGCCCGGCCCGTGCGCGATGTCGGCGTCGGTGAGCAGCAACAGGTCGACGTCGCCCGCCTCGTGGATGCCGCGCTGCAAGGCGTGCAACTTGCCGGTCCAGCCGGACGGCGGCTCGCCCGCGTCGATCACCGTTGCGCCGGCGGCACGCGCGATCTCGCCCGTGCCGTCGGTGCTGCCGTCGTCGACGACGATGACCCGCAGCGGCCCCGGGTAGTCCTGGGCCAGCAACGCGGGCAGCGTCCGCGGCAACACCTCGGCCTCGTCGCGGGCCGGGACGACGGCCGCAACGCTGGGCCACGTGGCGGGACGGCGGCGAGGCGGCAGGCGCTGGTCGGTGCGCCAGAACCGGCCCTGTCCGAGCGCCAGCCAGATCCAGGCGATCAGCGAGGCGGCCGCCACGCACGTCAGCACCGTCACGGCGAAGACCTTGCCAGGCCCCTGGTTGCCGCCTCGCGCCCGGCCGGTCGTCGCGGCGCATTACGGTGGACGCCGGCAACGACGACCAACCGGGGAGCGCATGCGATGAGCGACGACAACCCTGCCAAGGCGCAGATCGGCGTTACCGGCCTCGCAGTCATGGGCCGGAATCTGGCGCGCAACCTCGCCCGGCACGGCCACACCGTCGCGCTGCACAACCGTTCACCCGAACGGACGCGCAGCCTGGTCGCCGAGCACGGCGACGAGGGACGGTTCGTGCCGAGCGAGTCCATGGCCGACTTCGTCGCGAGCCTCGAACGACCCCGGGCGATCATCATCATGGTCAAGGCGGGCGATCCGACCGACGCGGTCATCGACGAACTGGTGCCACTGCTCGACGAGGGCGACATCGTCATCGACTGCGGCAACGCGCACTTCGTCGATACCCGCCGCCGCGAGGCCGCCCTGCGCGAGCACGGCCTGCACTTCGTCGGCTGCGGCGTTTCCGGCGGTGAGGTCGGGGCGCTGCTCGGGCCGTCGATCATGCCCGGCGGATCGGCGCAGTCCTACGAGAAACTCGGCCCGATCTTCGAGTCGATCGCGGCGCAGGTCGACGGCACGCCGTGCTGCGTGCACATCGGGCCGGACGGCGCCGGGCCACTTCGTCAAGATGGTCCACAACGGCATCGAGTACGCCGACATGCAACTCATCGCCGAGGCGTACGACCTGTTGCGGGCCGGCCTCGGCGCCAAGCCGGGCGAAATCTCGGAGATCTTCAGGACCTGGAACGAGGGCGACCTCGAGTCGTTCCTCATCGAGATCACCGCCGACGTGCTGGCCCACACCGATGCCGAGACCGGGCGTCCGTTCGTCGACATCGTGCTCGATCAGGCCGAGCAGAAGGGCACCGGGCGCTGGACCGTGCAGAGCGCCCTCGACCTCGGCATCCCGATCACGGGCATCGCCGAGGCGACGTTCGCCCGGTCGCTGTCCGGCCACGCCGAGCAACGAGGCGCCGCTCGGGCCACGTTCGGCGGCGGTCTGACCGGTGCGGTCGAGGTGCCCGACCGCGACGCCTTCGTCGAGGACGTGCGCCGCGCGCTGTACGCCTCGAAGGTTGTCGCCTACGCGCAGGGCTTCGACCAGATCGCGGCCGGCAGCGCCGAGTACGACTGGAACGTCGACCGCGGGGCGATGGCCACGATCTGGCGCGGCGGCTGCATCATCCGGGCCCGCTTCCTCAACCGCATCCGCGAGGCCTACGACGCCGACCCGGGGTTGGCATCGCTGCTCGTCGCGCCGTACTTCGCCGATGCCGTGCGGGCCGGGGTCGACTCGTGGCGGCGGGTGGTCGCGCTGGCCGCCACCGTCGGCATCCCGGCACCGGCGTTCTCGTCGTCACTCGCCTACTACGACGGGCTGCGCCGCGACCGGTTGCCCGCCGCGCTCATCCAGGGGCTGCGCGACAACTTCGGCGCGCACACCTACCGGCGCGTCGACCGTGACGGCGCGTTCCACACCGAGTGGGCGGGCGACCGGGCCGAGCACCCGGCCTGACCCGGTCCGTACGACCTCAGAGCCCGCGCACGCCGACGTAGATCGTCGTGCTGAGCGCGGGCTTGCCGTCCAGTGGCGCGCCCGGATCGTCGGGTGCCACGCCGGCCGCGGCGATGCGATCGAGGGTGCGCAGGCCGATCGGCAGCACGGTGCCGAAGATCGAGTAGTTCGGCCGAAGCGCCGAGTCGGCGTAGACGAGGAAGAACTGGCTGCCGTTGGTGTCCGGACCGGCGTTGGCCATGGCCAGGACGCCGCGTGCGTACACCCGGCGCGCGCCCGTGGGATCAGACGGTGCCGGCGGCAGGTTGGTCGGCAACTCGTCGCGGAACTTGTAGCCGGGACCGCCCTCGCCGGTGCCGCTCGGGTCGCCGCACTGCAGCACCGACAGCGTCGGGTAGGTGGTGAGCCGGTGGCAGATCGTGTCGTTGTAGAACCGCGACTGGAGCAGGTGCACGAAGCTCTGCACCGTGCACGGCGCCTCGGCGCGGTTGAGCACCATCGGGATCGGTCCCCGGTTGGTGATGAACGTGACCAGCACGTAGCCGTGGTCGGGCGTGTGCCGCGGGTCGGGCGGCAGTGAGACGGGCCGGACGGCCGGGTCGTCCGGCGTCGGCGTGTAGGCGCACGGTCCCGGCGTGGGTTGGGTCGGGGTGCTCGGCGTGGCGGGCTGGGCCGACTGGGCCTCGGCGAACGACGCCGGCCCCACCGCGATTACCAGCGCTGCACAGACGGCGGTGACCGCGTAGCGGCGGAATGATCCCATGAGAGTCCTTTGGTTCGGACGTACGGATTTCCGCCAGTGTGCCAGTTGCCCGGCTCGCCGTCGCCGGTTTCGGCCGCCCAGGCAGCTATTCGATGCTGGGCAACCAAACCGGCACGACGCGCTTACTCGCCGGACGGCAGCTCCACGTGGCCGCCGAAGGCCTGCCGCATCGCCGACAGCAACTTGTCGGCGTAGAGGGCCTCGCCCCGGCTGCTGAACCGGGCGAACAACGCGGCCGACAGCACCGGCGCCGGCACGCCCTCGTCGATCGCGGCCTTCACCGTCCAGCGCCCTTCGCCCGAGTCGGACACGCGCCCGGCCAGGCCGTCCAGGTTCGGGTTGGCCGGCCAGCGCGCCGGCCGTCAGGTCGAGCAGCCAGGACGCGATCACCGAACCGCGCCGCCACACCTCGGTGACCTTCGCGATGTCGAGGTCGTACTGGTAGTACTGCGGCTGCTCGATCGGCGCCACCTCGGCCGAGTGCTCGGCGGCCTTCCGGCCGGCGTCGGCGTGGGCGAGGACGTTGAGCCCCTCGGCGTAGGCGGCCATCAGGCCGTACTCGATGCCGTTGTGCACCATCTTGACGAAGTGGCCCGCGCCGTTCGGGCCGCAGTGCAGGTAACCCTGCTCGTCGCGGCTCGGCTCGCCGGTGCGCCCGGGCGTGCGCGCAGCCGCGTCCAGTCCCGGGGCGATGCTCGCGAACAACGGGTCGAGGTGGTCGACCACCTCGGTCTCGCCGCCGATCATCAGGCAGAAGCCCGCGCTCGATCCCCCACACGCCGCCACTCGTGCCGACGTCGACGTAGTGGATGCCCTTCGTCTTCAGCGCCGCGGCGCGATCGACGTCGTCGCGGTAGTTCGAGTTGCCGCCGTCGATGATGATGTCGCCGCTCTCGAACACCTCACTGAGGTCGTTGACGGTCTCGCCGGTCGCGCCGGCCGGGATCATCACCCACGCGGCACGCGGCACGGTCAGCTTCGACGCGAAGTCCGCGAGGCTGGACGCGCCGATCGCACCGTCGGATTCCAGCGCCTTGATCGAGTCGGCCGAGCGGTCGTACACCACGCATTCGTGCCCGTCGCGCATGAGCCGCCGCACGATGTTGGCGCCCATCCGGCCGAGACCGATCATTCCGAGCTGCATGCTGATTCTCCTCGCTCTTCGCGCGAGCGCTCATCGCCCGCTCGCTCGCTCCGCTTACTCGCTGAGTCCTGCCTGACGGGCCGCCCGGTAGCGGCGGATCAACGCATTGGTGGAGCTGTCGTGTGTCAACTCCGAGTCCGAGACCAGTTCTTCGGCGACCCGCTTGGCGAGCACCTTGCCGAGCTCGACTCCCCACTGGTCAAAGGAGTTGATGCCCCACACGGTGCCCTGCACGAACACGCTGTGCTCGTAGAGGGCCACGAGCTTGCCCAGTGCGGCGGGCGTCAGCCGATCGAGCAGCATCGTGTTGGACGGCCGGTTGCCCTCGAACACCCGATGCGGCACCAGCCAGTCCGGCGTCCCCTCCGCGGCAACCTGTTCGGCCGTCTTGCCGAACGCGAGCGCCTCGGTCTGCGCGAAGACATTCGCGATCAGCAGGTCGTGGTGGTTGCCCAGCGGATTGAGCGAGTGCAGGAACCCGATGAAGTCGGCCGGGATGAGCCGGGTGCCCTGGTGGATCAACTGGTAGAAGCTGTGCTGACCGTTCGTGCCGGGCTCGCCCCAGTACACCGGCGACGTGTCGTAGGTGACCCGCTCGCCGGCGAGCGTCACGCTCTTGCCGTTGGACTCCATCGTCAACTGCTGCAGGTAGGCCGGGAACCGCTTGAGGTACTGCTCGTAGGGCAGGATCGCCTGCGTCTGCGCGCCGAAGAAGTCGGAGTACCAGACCGTGAGCAGGCCGAGGATCACCGGCAGGTTCTGCTCGAACGGCGCGGTGCGGAAATGCTCGTCGATCTCGTGGAAGCCGCCGAGCATCTCCTCGAACGCCGACGGGCCGATCGCGATCATCGTCGACAGGCCGATCGCGGAATCCATCGAGTAGCGGCCGCCGACCCAGTCCCAGAAGCCGAACATGTTCATGATGTCGATGCCGAATCCCTCGACCTCGGCGGCGTTGGTCGACACGGCCACGAAGTGCTTGGCAATCGCGGACTCGTCGCCCAATGCGTCGAGCACCCACGCCCGGGCCGTGCGCGCATTGGTCATCGTCTCGAGCGTGGTGAAGGTCTTGGACGAGATGATGAACAGCGTCTCGGCCGGATCCAGATCACGTGTCGCCTCGGCGAAGTCGGTGCCGTCGACGTTCGAGACGAAGCGGAACGTCAACTCGCGCGCGCTGTAGTGGCGCAGCGCCTCGTAGGCCATGACCGGGCCGAGATCCGAGCCGCCGATACCGACATTGACGATGTTGCGGATCGGCTTGTCGGTGTGGCCGCGCCAGTTCCCGGAGCGCACCCGGTCGGCGAACTCGCCCATGCGGCCGAGCACCTCGTGCACGGCCGGGACGATGTCGATGCCGTCGACGCTGATCTGTTCCCTGCGAGGCGCGCGAAGGGCGACGTGGAGCACCGCACGGTCTTCGGTGACATTGATCTTCTCGCCGCCGAACATCGCGTCGATTCGCTGGCGCAAACCGGACTCGTCGGCCAGTTGCAGCAGCAGGCGCACCGTCTCGTCGGTGATGCGGTTCTTCGAGTAGTCGAGGTGGATGCCGCAGGCGTCAAGTGTCAGCCGCTCGCCGCGCTGGGGATCACCGGCGAACAGATCGCGCAGATGCGTGTCGCGGATGGCCCCCTCGTAGTGCGCCGTCAGGGCCTTCAGGGCCTCTCGTTGCGGTAGCGGTGGTAGGGCCGGTGCGGCCATCCGGCGGCCTCCTGTCTGCGTCGGTCACACTGGTTCGTTCCATCTCAGCACCCGCCCGGCCACGTCGTACCACCGGCACCCGGTGAGCCTGACGTGGGTCTCGGGAGCCCGGTGCTGCGCTGACCGGATGTTGCCAGCTAGCCTCGTCGGGTTATCCAGATCAGATAGGTAGGGGTTTCGCAGTGACCATTTGTCCCGGCGACCGGAGAAGCGTGGTCGCCTCATGACGAAGTATCCCGGCGACCGGACAAGCGTGGTCGCCTCATGACCACTGAGAACCGGCCAAAGCTGTCCGTTATCGGTACCGGCTACCTCGGCGCTACGCATGCGGTCTGCATGGCCGAGTTGGGGTACGAGGTCATCGGCCTCGACGTGGACGAAGAGAAGATCGGCCGGCTCATCAAGGGCGAGGTGCCCTTCTTCGAGCCCGGCCTTCCCGAACTGCTCACCAAGCACGCCAACGGCGGGAAGCTGCGCTTCACCACGTCCTACGAAGAAGCCGCTGAATTCGCCGACGTGCACTTCATCTGCGTGGGTACTCCGCAGAAGAAGGGCGAGTACTCGGCCGACCTTCGCTACGTCGAGAGCGCGTTCAGCTCGCTGTCACCGCACCTGCACCGCAAGGCGCTCGTCGTCGGCAAGTCGACCGTTCCGGCCGGCACCGCGGTGCACATGGAAAAGCTCATGCGCAGCCTCGCGCCGTCCAAGGACGTCGAGCTGGCGTGGAACCCGGAGTTCCTTCGCGAGGGCCTGGCCGTGCAGGACACCCTGCATCCGGACCGGCTCGTGTTCGGCGTGCATTCCGACTGGGCCGAGCAGCAGCTTCGGGCCGCGTTCGCGCCGGTGATCGAGGCGGGCACCCCGGTCGTCATCACCGACTTCGCGACGGCCGAACTGGTGAAGGTGGCCGCAAACTCCTTCCTGGCAACCAAGATCTCGTTCATCAACGCCATGGCCGAGGTGTGCGAGACCACCGGCGCCGACGTGACGCAACTGTCGCGGGCGATCGGGTACGACGACCGGATCGGGCACAAGTTCCTGCGCGCCGGTCTCGGATTCGGCGGCGGCTGTCTGCCCAAGGACATCCGCGCGTTCATCGCCCGGGCGGGCGAACTCGGCGTCGATCAGGCGGTGTCCTTCCTGCGCGAGGTCGACGAGATCAACCTGCGCCGGCGCGCCCGCACGGTCGAACTCGGCCTGGACCTGATCGAGGGCAGTTACCGGGGCACCCGGATCGCCGTGCTGGGTGCGGCGTTCAAGCCGAACAGCGACGACATCCGTGACTCGCCGGCCCTGGACGTGGCTGCTGCGATCGGCCGCCGCGGCGGCGACGTCGTCATCTACGACCCGCAGGCGATGGAGAACGCGCGTATCGCACACCCCGAGCTGGCTTATGTCGGCTCGCTCGACGAGGCGCTCGCCGGGGCCGACGTGACGATGGTGCTCACCGAGTGGGACGAGTTCCAGGCGATGGATCCGGTCGTGGTCGGTGAGAAGGTCGCGCAGCGCAACATCGTCGACGGACGCAACATCCTCGACCCGGTCAACTGGCGTAAGTCCGGCTGGCGCTACCGCGCACTCGGCCGTCCGTAGCGGCCGCGTTACCCGAGGCGCCGGGCGGCATTGATCCGTCCGGCGCCGGTTGCCCGGCCGCGCGGGTTTCTCGGTGCGGATTCAACGCGGCCTCAGTGCGGCTTCAGTGCCGCCTCGGTGCGGTTCCAGCGCGGGGTCGGCGCCGCCGGCGCGTGCAGCAGTGGGCTGCGCTCGTACCCGACGAATTCATCCAGCACCGTATAGACCGAGCACGCCTGCCGTTGCCGCGGCCACAGCCACTGCCGCCGGCCACGGCAGCGCCGGCACCGGCCCTTGGCGTCAATCGAGTGTGATTCACGCAGTGCGCTCGCCGCGCTGACCAGGCTGGCCAGTCGGGCAATGCTCGCGGCGGAAAGTCGCCCGTCGCTGCCGGCGAGTTCGTTCATCAACTCGTCGAGACGCTCGCCGAGAAGCCGGTCGTTGGTCGCTGCCACAGTCCAGGACCGCCCAGCGGCAGTGGGCCGCAGATCGCCGGGTGGACTGCCAGCACGCCGCTCGCCGCTGAGCCGCGTTCCCATTGGACGGCCTCCTCGTTGGGTTTTACGGTGACGTCGTATACCGCTAGGTATTGATGGGTATTGACTCTGCGAGCTCGGGGCCGATTACGCAGGAGGCATGAGTGGGGGCACTGAGCAAGGGGTCACGGTTGCCCCCGCCTCCGGCCGAGCAGTAGCGGCATGGCGGACGACGACGAGGCGAATCGCCCGGAGTGGGCGCAACGCCTTCGCCGGGAGCGAGTCGCCCGTAACTGGTCGCAGAGCGACGCGGTGCACGCGATGCGCACGTTCTCCGCAGTGCCGTTGCCCGACGGCCTGCTCGATCAGTGGAAACGCTGGGAACGCGGGCGCAACCGGCCAGACGAGTTCTACCGGCCGATCATCGCCGCGGCCCTGGGCACAGTGGTCGAATCGATCTTCCCGTCACCGCGTCCGCCCGTGCTTGGCCACACGACCGACGAGGTGCTGCTCAATGCGAGCGGAATGGACACCCACGAACTCGTCGCGCGAATCCGGCGCTCGTCAATCGACAACAGCACATTGGACGCATTGCAACTGACCGTCGAGCAAATGTGCTGCAATTACGTCAAGCAGACTCCGGCTCTATTGATAGCAGATAGCCGAGAATGGCTCTCGCAGATAACTAGACTGCTCGATCAGCGACTCAGCCTTTCCCAGCACCGCGATCTTCTCGATTCGGCCGCGTGGCTCACCCTGCTGATCGGCTGCCTGGAATACGACGACGGTCAGTACGCTGCGGCCGAGGCGACTCGGATGGCGGCCTTCCAACTCGGGGTCGAAGCCGGAAATGCCGCCGTGGTCGGCTGGGCCTACGAGATGCGCGCCTTCTTCGCGCTTACCCACACGAACTTCCGCGACGTCGTCGAGGCTGTGCACGCCGGCCAGAGCGCCGCACCAGGGCGTTCGGTATCGGTACAACTCTTTGCGCAGGAAGCGAAGGCGTGGGCCCGAATGGGCAACCCTCGAAACACCACGCAGGCGCTGGAAAATGGTCGTGTACTGCTGGATTCGTTGCCTTATCCGGAGCGTCCCGATCATCATTTTCTGGTCGACCCGGATAAGTTCGACTTCTACGCGATGGATTGCTATCGGCTGATCGGCGATGACAATCTTGCCGAAATGCATGCCCGCGAGACAGTGCGAAAGACGACGGGACCGGACGGATCGATTCGCTCGCCGATGCGCCGGGCCGAGGCCGAGTTGACCCTCGGCGTGGTGACCGCCCGTCGCGGCGAACTCGAGCAGGCGCTCGCGCACGGGCAGCAGGCGCTCGCGATTTCGCGTCGCTGCCAGCCGTCGTTGTTCATGGTCGGCTCCGAACTCGTGGAAGCGATCGAGGAGCGGTTCCCGGGCGATCCGGGCGGGCGCGATTTCCGCAACGCGCTCGCGGAGGCACTGCCCGGCCCGACGAGCGCGTGCTACATATTCCGGCGCCCAAACGCACGCTCGCTGCGTTGTCGTCGGGCGCAGGACGGTCAAGTACAGCTACCCTCCTCCGCCTTGCGAGCGCACGCTTGTATCGCGGCTTAGAATTTCCGGCCCGGGTCAGCTCTGATCAGCGCGGCGCCGCTCGGCGAGGGCCTGATCCTTCGCGCGCGCAGCCAGCCAGGTCGGCCTGAAACGCCGTCATCCGCTCGGACAATGCGGGATCTGATGCGGCGAGGATGCGCACCGCCAGCAGTCCGGCATTGCGCGCGCCGCCGATCGACACGGTGGCCACCGGAACGCCCGCCGGCATCTGCACGATCGAGAGCAGGGAGTCCATCCCGTCGAGGTACTTGAGCGGGACGGGCACGCCGATCACCGGCAGCGGCGTGAGCGATGCCACCATGCCGGGCAGGTGGGCCGCTCCCCCGGCCCCGGCGATGATCACCTTGAGACCGCGGCCGGCGGCCTGCTGCGCGTACTCGGCCATCGCGAGCGGGGTGCGATGCGCCGACACGACCCGCACCTCGTGCGCGACGCCGAACTCGTCGAGCACGTCGGCCGCGCCGCGCAGCACGTCGTAGTCGGAGTCGCTGCCCATGATCACGCCGACGATCGGGGTGGCGTGCGCTGCCGCGTCAGTCATCGTTCTCCCGTTCGCCGTGCGCCTGCACGGTCATGAGTCGGAGTCGCCATTGGCCAGATAGTCGGCCGCAGCCGCGGCCCGGGCGCGTACCTCGGCCAGATCCGAACCGAGCGCCGTCACGTGCCCGACCTTGCGGCCGGGGCGGAAACCCTTGCCGTACAGGTGAATCTTCACGTCGGGCCAGCGGGCCATGCAGTGGTGCACGCGCTCGTCGATGCTTGCGGGCTTGATGTCGTCCGGGCCCGCCGAGCAGGTTCGCCATCACCACCACCGGGGCGGTGAGCGAGGTCGAGCCGAGCGGGTAGTCGAGCACCGCGCGCAGGTGCTGCTCGAACTGCGACGTGCGCGAGCCCTCGATGGTCCAGTGCGCCGAATTGTGCGGGCGCATTGCCAGTTCGTTCACCAGCAGGGTGCCGTCGATCGTCTCGAACAGCTCGACGGCAAGCACGCCGGTGACGCCGAGTTCCGCGGCAACGCGCAGCGCTAGGTGTTGCGCCTCGTCGGCGAGGTCGCCCGGCAGGTCCGGCGCCGGTGCGATGACCTGGACGCAGATTCCGTCGGCCTGCACCGTCTCGACCACCGGCCAGGCCGCCCCCTGCCCGTACGGCGAGCGGGCGACGACCGCGGCCAGTTCGCGGCGGATCGGGACGTGCTGCTCGGCGATCAGCGGCGCTTGCGTCGCCATCGGCTCGGCCGCCTCGGCGGGCGACCTGGCCACCCAGACGCCCCGGCCGTCGTAGCCGCCGAGAGCCAGCTTGAGCACGAGCGGCCAGCCCACTTTCTCGCCGAACGTCGCCAGATCCGCCTCGCGATGCGCCGCCGAAGACAGGTCGATCCAGGCCGGGCAGGCGATGCCCAGATCGGTCAGGCGGGCGCGCATGGCGGCCTTGTTCTGGGCGTAACGCAGCGCGTCCGCGCCCGGGTGCACCTCGATGCCGTCGGCGGCGAGGGCTGCGATGTGCTCGTTCGGGACGTGTTCGTGGTCGAACGTGACGACGTCACAACCGGCCGCGAACTCCCGCAGCACATCGAGGGAGCGGTAGTCGCCCACCATGATGTCGGGCGCCACGAGCGCGGCGCCGTCATCGGGCGACGCGGCCAGGATGCGCAGGGACTGCCCCAAGGCAATTGCCGCCTGATGGGTCATACGCGCCAATTGCCCCGCTCCGACCATGCCGACGACCGGCAGTCCGGTGCGGGAGTCCACGTCGCAAGAGGGTAACCGCCGCGGTGTGTGCGCCGCGCACCGCCGGTGAGGCGGGCTGAAAAGGGGTCGCAGGTTGCCCGGGTAGTATCCGAATACATCATGCTTACGACACCACGGCCCTCGCTTCTCGACCGCCTGCGCGGGTCGTGGCGGGTATTACTCAAGGAAGTCGCCGCTTTCGGCGTCGTCGGTGCGATCGGGCTGGTCATCGACATCGGCCTGTTCAATTTGCTGCTGCATCAGCACGTCGGCGTCCTGACGTCGAAAGGCATTTCCACCGCATCTGCGACGACCTTCGCCTATTTCGGTAATCGGCACTGGTCGTTCTCGCACCGCGCCCGCACCGGCCTCGGCCGCGAGACCTCCTACTTCTTCGGCATCAACCTGATCGCGCTGATCGGCGCCGAATTGATTCTCGGGTTGTTTGCCTACCCGCTGCATTACAAGTACGACCACGTCGTCATGAACGTCGTGAACCTGGCCACCATCGGCCTCGGCACGCTGTTCCGGTTCTGGGCGTACAAGCGCTTCGTGTTCCTGCACCCGGACAAGGTGCGCACCAACGACGTCGACCTCGACGAGGAACTCGCCGAAGGCTAAGCGCCGTCGGCCTCTGCAGACGGCACCTGCACGGACAGATCCGCGCCATTTCCGGCACGCCTCGAACCGTGAGCCAACCCGCTCAAACGGTTGACCGATCGCCTGGGTCCGACAGCGGATCCGGCAGTGGGTCCGACGCCGCTCGAGCCGACTTTCAGCCGTTCTCCAATTGGAACGGTGCGCGCCCGCAGCTACCTACGGAACCGGGTTAGGGAACCACTGATCAATCCCGCCTGCTGCACGCCACGGCGCCATTGATCAGCGCTTCCCTAGTCCGAGAACGGACCAGCGCGGTCGGTCAGACTTCGGCGACGTCGCCGGTGTAGACCGTGAACGTCGTGCCGCAGCCCTCCGCGTGCTTGCGGGTCTCGGCCATCTCGGGGGTCGCGGCCGAGGCCTTGTAGGCGTCCTCACTGGGCCAGAACAGCTCGGCGACGAGGTACGGCGTGCCGCCCTGCGGGTGACTGAGCTGGAAGCTGCCCAGCCCGGGCACGGCCTTGACGAGGGGGACGTGCTCGTCGGTGTAGCGGCGGTCGAAGGCCTCTTTGTCGGCCGGCTCGTCGTAGACCACGGTCAGTCGGTACATCGGCAGTTGCCACCCTTCGGTGTCGGTGTCAAATATGTCAGGTCGGTCACCCTAGGGATCCACTGATCTCTGTGATCGTCCGGCCCGGCGGCTGGTCGCGGGTGGTGATCGCGAAATCATGGGGTCGTGGACAGCGAGCAGCCTCAGCTTCACCGATGTCGAGTACGGCAACCGTCGGCGGGTCTCGCGGCGGGAGCAGTTCCTGGAGACGATGGACGCCACGATCCCGTGGGCGACGTGGGTCGGGGTTGATCGAGCCGCACTACTACTCCGACGGCCGGGCAAGCGGGGCCGCAAGGCCAAGCCGGTCGAGACGATGCTGCGGATGTATCTGCTGCAGGTGTGGTTCTCCTCTCCGATGAGGGAGTGGAGGACGCGATCTACGACTCGTATGCGATGCGGCGGTTCATGGGGCTGGACTTCGCCGTCGAGCAGGTCCCCGACGCGACCACGCTGCTGCACTTCCGGCACCTGCTCGAGAGCCCACCAGCTCGGGGAGAAGCTGTTCGGCGGCGCAGAACGAGATCTTCGAGCGCGCAGGGCTGGATCATGCGGGGCGGTTCGATCGTGGACGCCACGATCATCGCCGCGCCGTCCTCGACGAAGAACGCCACCGGTGCCCGGGACCCGGAGATGCACCAGACGAAGAAGGGCAACCAGTGGTACTTCGGGATGAAGGCCCACATCGGGGTCGATGCCGGCACCGGGTACGTCCACTCGGTCACCGTCACCGCGGCCAACGTGCATGACCTGGACGAGGCGCCCAACCTGGTGCGCGACGATGACGAGGTCGTCTACGCCGACGCCGGCTACCAGGGCGTGGACAAACGCCCCGAGATCACCGAGCGACGAGCACCTGTCGAAGGTCGAGTGGCGGGTCGCGGCCCGCAAGGGCGCGCTGAAGACGATGACCGCACCACGACCGGGCGATCGAGTCACGCAAGGCGTCGGTGCGGGCCAAGGTCGAGCACCCGTTCCTGATCGTCAAGCGGGACTTCGGCTTCACCAAGACCCGCTACCGCGGGATCGCCAAGAACCTCAACCACCTGCACGATGCTGTTCGCCTCCGCGAACTGGCTGATGCGGGCCCGTGCCGTCGCCCTGACCCGGCGACGGCGTAGCGCCAGCCTGCCCGAAACACCGGCCGAGGCCCCGAAACAGGGGCAGCGGGACAGGAACCCAAGGGTGCACGGTGCCCGCCGAGACGACCCCTCAACGCCGGTTCAACCCCGTCACGTCCCGAGTGGCCCGTTGATCAGCGAATCCTTAGAACGGCGGCGGGTCGGGCCGTCGGGCGGGTAGGCAGGCAACGCACAGTGCTCGTGCAGGCCGCGCAGTCGCGGCCTGCACGAGCACTGTCGACCTCGGAAAGCTCGAACCGGACAGGCGCTGCTAGCGAGCGTGCAGTGCGAAACCCAAGGCGGTCACCGAGTTCGCGACGACGTTCACCTGCGCGTTCGCGCTGGCGTAACCCGTCTTCGACGCCGTGAACCGCTGGCTGCCAATGCCCGAGCTGAACACGTGGTAGAAGCCGTCGCCGAGATGCGGATCATCGGGCGTCCGCATCGTCGTCGCCGCGTCGGCGGGGTGCGCGGAGCTGGCCACGCTCGCCCCGTTGATCCCGGCTCCGCTCGCACTGTCAGTGACCGTTCCCACGACGAGACCACCCGCGACTGGCTGGCAGACACGGTTGCCGACGAAGGCATTGTCGATCGCCCACCACCATTGCCCGTAGTCGTTGGCGTAGTGGAACCGGACCTGGACCTGTGACTTGCCGGCCGCGCTCGGCAGCGGAATCGCCGCGAGACTAGGGCCTGGCGCGCCGGGGAATCCCGACGAGCTGAACACGTTGGCCCAGGTGGCACCGCCATCGATGCTGAGGTCGACCGTCGCCGTGGTGCCGTCGAAGTCCTCGAGGTCCTGGTTCCACTGCACGACGGGCGTGGTGTCGGCGGACAGGTCCATGACCGGGCTGACCAGCGAGGTGTCCAGGTAGCTGCCGTAGTGGTACCCGTCAGCCACCGCGAAGTTGCCCGATCCCCCGGTGTTGTTGGGCAGGCCGCCCGGGTTGTCGAACTCGAAGCCGTGCGCCGTGCCGGCGGCGTTGCGCACCGACCAACCGGCCGGTGCTGATGTGCTGTCGAACGGCTGGGTCGCCCCGGTATACGTAAAGCGGTATCCGGGCGCAGCACATGTGGTCGCGTCGACCGGAACGTCGAAGTCCAGCGAGACGTCGCCGGACGACGCGTCAATCTGGCGAGTCGCCTGCTGGTAACCCGCGTACGCCGAATCGACCTCGATGTCATAGGACGGCGCCTGCGGAACGGTCAGGCTGTACGCACCGGTCTTCGGGTCGGTGTAGGTGGCCGCCGGCGTGCCGGGCACCTGCACCTTCGCGTAGAGCGGCCAACCGTGCCCGGACCCGTCGCGCACCGTGCCGTGCACCGTCACATTCGGCACGGCCGTGAGCGCGAAGTCCTGGGTCGTCGTCACCCCGTCCAGCACGGCGACGTCGGGCACCGACTTGCTCTCGTACCCGAAATGACTTGCCGTGACGGGGTAATCGCCGACCGGCGCCCGGACGTGGTAACTGCCGTCGGCCGCGGTCGTGGCGTGCAGCGCGCCCACGTCGATGCCGGCGCCGGCGAGCGGCGCACCGGTCGCGGCGTCGCTGACCGTCCCCGTGACCACGCCGTGCGGCCCGGTCCTGAAGGCGTCGATGCCCGACGGCGTACCTAGTCCGGTTGGGCCGTCGTAGTCGGGGCCGCTGGTGCACAGATACGCGGGCGAACATGATCCGTTGCTGCCGGACGTGACGTCATTGAGCGCCGACGCCGTGTCGTACGGATACTGCGCAGGGTTCGAGCCGGCCGCCGGCGCACCGGCGAGCGCGTAGGTCGAAGCAATGATCGGCGCGGCCACGCTCGTGCCGCCGAAGACCGCCCAGCCGCTGTCCTGATAGCTGTCATACACAGCAACGCCCGTGTTCGGGTTCGCCACCGCCGACACGTCGGCCACCGTCCGCATCGAGCAGCCGGAGTCGAGTTGCCACGACGGTTTCGCCTCGAACTGCGAGCAGCCGCTGCCGGCGCCCGCCCAGGCCGATTCCGTCCAGCCGCGCCCGGACGCGGTCCGGCTCAGGGACGTGCCGCCCACCGAGGTCACATCAGGGGACGCGGCCGGGTAGGAGACCCCGTAGCCGCTGTCGCCCGAACTCGCCGTCACGGCCACACCCGGATGGTCGAAGTACGCCGCGTCGAGCGTCGTCTCCGACGGATCTTCCGCGCCGCCGTAGCTGTTCGACACGTACTTTGCGCCGAGCGCCACGGCGGTGTTGACGGACGTGCCGAGGCTGTCGAGCTGGTTGTCGTTCGCCTCGACGAGCGTGATGTGGCAGCTCGGGCAGATGGCGCTGACCATGTCGACGTCCAGCGAGATCTCCTCTGCCCATCCGGAATTGGGAGCCGGGTAGGAGCCGGCCTGGCCCTGCTGGTTGACCTTGCTGAAGCAACCGTTCGCCGTGCTGCATTCGGGCAGGCCGTACTGCGCGCGGTAGACCTGCAGGTCGGCCTCGACGTTGGGGTCGTCAAAGGCGTCGACGATCGCCACCGTCTGACCGGCACCGCCCGTGGCTGACGGCAGGTCGTACGCATCTTGCAGGTCGTTCGGGCCGTAGCCGCCGGGCGTTGCGTCTGCTGCGTAAAGGCCCTTGTGGCCCGCGACGTCGGTGCGCACCACCGACAGGCAACTGGCCCAGCCCGGCCGGGTCACCGTGGAGCAGACCCGCTTCGCCATACCGGTCGCCAGCGGCCGGGGAGTTGGGCGCGCGCCGGCCGACGACGTCCCGGCCGAAGCGACGGCCACGGCCAGAACGGTCGACCAGGCGACGAATGCAGCGAACGCACGACGGCGTGGACGAATGCGAAGTGACATGCGGGCTTCCCTTCGGGACGACATCGCGGGATCAGCCGACGTAGGAGAACGGTTGGAGGTTGATCCCGTCCTGGCCGATGGCATAGGCAATGCCCGTGGACGGATTCACCTGCAGCAGGGCAGCCGTGGCGCGCAGGAACATGCCGGTGTTGTTGAACTTCTCGATCCGGCGAATCAGTTTGCCCTGGCTGTTGAGCACCAGGACGCTCGACAGGGCGTTGTTGTTCGGCGTCAGGCCCCAGATGTTGCCTGGCGCGTGCGGGTTGGGCAGCCGGCCGAAGAAGTCCGCACCGGCCCCTTCGAACACGAGGTACTGGCCACGAGTGCTGTCGGCGATCGGCGCGTAGTAGCCCGAGCCGCCGGGGTCGAGTTGAGTACTGGTTTTGGCGGCCAGGTCGTAGAGCCCGAGCCCGAAGAACCGGCCGGTCAGCGCGGTTCCCGAACTCGAGTCGACTGCGATCCCATCGGCAGAATCCTGCGTGCCTGCGTCGAAACTGGATGTGGAGCCGTCGTGCAGGTTGACCGTGACGATCTTCGAGTGCGACGTGAATGTGTTGTCGCTGGCCGCGATTACCGCAGTATCGGTGCTGGTGTCCTGGGCGGTGCCGTCGATGGCCGGTGCGGCGATCGAAGCGACCTCGGGCGTCAGGCTCCAACGCGGGCCGAACGTGCCGGCCTTGACGTTGGACGTGAATAGCTGCCAGTCCTCGCCATGGCCGTTCTCGCCGGAGAAGAACGCTGTGTCGTCGCTGGTCTGATTGTCGGCGGGCATAACCTGCCCGACGAAGTTCACCCGGTCGACCTCCGGGGGCAGGTACCCGTCCGGCAGGCGTCCAGGCCGCGTCCGAACCACCGGTCGTCAGATCGAACGTGTGATACATCATCTTCTGCCCGGCCCAGTCGAGGTCCTGGTACAGGCCGACGCTGCCGGTGAACGCGCCGGGCGCGCCGCCGTTGATCGTGCCGTAGAGATGACTACTGGACGACGATGCGGCGAGACGGGTCACGCTGTTCGTGGCCTGGTCGAAGCGTTCCTCCGAGGCCGCACCGATCAACGCGGCACTCGACAGGTCCAGCACCCCTGAGCTGAGGAATCCGCCCGAGCCGTTGCGGTCGACGCCGAAACCCATGCCGGGCAGCGTCACGATGTTCTGCCCGCCCGGTGCCCGCACGCCGTCCATCTCGACGGCGCTGGCGTCGGATGCTTCACCGGCCGCCGCCCCGGACGAGGTGACCGGCAGGACCCGTACCCCGTGCACCATCGAGGTGATCAGGCCGACCGACGCGCCGGAGAGCGTCAGCGTGCCGTGCGTGCCGGGCAGTGCGGCGAAGTGGACGGCGCCGAAGTCCAGACCGTTGTGGTCCTCGACCGTGCCGTTCGGGTTGTTGAACGTGCTGTAGTTCGACCCGTTTATCGTCCGGCCGCCGGCGCCGATCTCCAGGTTGGCCCCCTTGGCGCCCGGCACACCGCGTACGTCCCAGCTGACCGTGAAGCTGCCGCCGTAGGGCACCTCGACCTGATGGCCGGCCGGCGAGCCCGCCGCGCTCAGGGTCGGCGCGGGTGGCCGCACGTCGCTCGTCGCGCCGCGGACCCGGGTGAACGCGAAGTCGCTGAACGCATTGAGTTGCGGGCTCGCCTGGATGGAGATGCCGTAGATGCCCCCGCCCTGCAGCGCCGACACCGGGACGTCGATCGTCCCGCTGACCGCGGGCAGCTTCGCCTGGTACGCGATCCGCCAGCCGTAGCCCCAGATGGCCGGCCGTCCCGGTTCGGAGACGGTGAGCGTCGGCTCGACCAGGCCGTCGAAATCGCTCAGGTCGTAGTGCACGTGGATGGTCGATCCGACGACCACGCCCGCGACAACGGGCGCGTGCGGCGAGGTGCCGCCCGACACGGCTCCGAAGCCGAGCGGTATCTGCGTGCTGACCTTGACCCCGCCCGCGAACGTCGCCTGGTAGGTGAGCGTGACGGTGGTGGCCTGAGTCAGCGGGAACGACTGCCCGGCGGCGGTCAGGATCTGCTTGGGCGTCAGCCTCGCGTGCGGAGTGGTCGCCAGGGTCTGGTCGCCGACGCTCAGTTGGTACTTGCCCTTGGCGCCGGGCGGGCCGCCCGTCCAGTCCGGGGCGATGGTGATCCACGCGTTCTGGTTGGCGTCGGCGAGCGAGATCGAACTCGGATCGGTGTCGCCGACGAACAGAGCATCGGTGGCGATCAACGGGCGGCGTTGCTCGACGGCGACGCGCGCGACGCCGGGCGGCAGCGAGAAGCCGGTGCGGGTGGCGATCAGATTTGCCACGGCATTGCCCAAGTCAAGCTGCGGGCCGACGTCGATGGGCTGATCAGCCTGGGTCGGATTCGGCACGGGCGATCCGGTCGAGCGCAGCCACGAGCGGATCGCCGTCGGGCTGGTCGCCAGCGCGTCGTCGCCGGCGAGCCGGGCCGCCTGCTGCACGATCGCGGCGCCCGCAGCCACCTCGGGCGCGGACGCCGACGTGCCGCCCTCGACGACCGCGTCGACGTCGCCGGAGCCGCCCTGGTAGGTGTGCTCCATCGCGATCACGTTGTCGCCGGGGGCGGACACGTTGACGCGGCTGCCGAAGCCCGACGAGTAATTGGCCGAGCCGTCGTAGCGGACTTCGGGAAACGCGTGCTGGGCGGCCAGTGCCGCGTTGGCCGGATCCTGTGGCGGCGCCGCGAAGATGTCGTCCAGAGTCGTTGCGCCGACGTCGATCGCGCCGGAGTCACGAACCTGCGACGGCACGGTGGACAACATCACGTCGTTCAGGTCGGTTGGCTGGCCACCGGCCGGTACGAGGTTCGTGGCGGCCGAGCCACCGGAGGGGCCGAACGCCGCGTTGGTCTGCTGGCGCAGGCCGTCGTTCGCGGAGACCACGACGACGATGCCGAAGTAGTGCGTGATGAACGAGATCAGCGTCTGCGTCAGCGCGTCGTCCTCGAGGTAGCGGCTGGGGAAGCCGTATGCGTCGAAGCCGAATCCGAGGCTGGCGGTGATCACGTTCGGGCGCGGGGTCTGCTGCGCGGCGGCGAGGAACGCGGCGTCGATGTCGCTGATACCCACGGTCTGGGTCGCCGGAACGACCAGCCGGTAGTCGGCGCCGGGCGCGATGCCGAGCAGGTCGGTGTAGCCGGATCCGACCGCTCCGGCGCGCTGCTGGTCGTGCGGCAGGGCGGCCATCATCGAGAAGTCGAGGTCGACCTCGGTGTCGAGCGGGTCCTGCCAGCACGTCGACGCCGCGCCGTCCAGGCCGCCCGACGCGCCTGCCACGTAGGTAGGGATGAGCGGCAGCGACGGCAGATCGAGGTAGCGCTGCCCATCGTGCATCACCGTGGTCGGGCCGTTGGTCTGCATCGCGTCGCTGCACGCATCGCCGGCGGGCAGGTTGGCATCGGTCAGGTCGCCGAGCGAGACGTTGGTGATGATCTCGCCCTTGCCCGGCAGTTCGTGGTAGCGCGCCTGCAGGGTGTCGTACGCCTGGGTCCAGTTCACTCCGGGACGGTTCAGCAACGACTGCATCGACGCGCTGAGCGCGTAGTTGGTCGGCAGCGCCGGCAGGCCGTCGTTGGGCGTCGCGAGGGGGCGAATCGCCTTCTGCTGCACGGGTTTCGTCAGCGGACGCGGTTGGGTGTTCATCGTCGACACGGTCCAGTCCGGCGACGCGTACGCGACGTCGGGTGAGGCGAGCAGGGCACTCACCGCCTGCGGCACCGGCGCGCCGGCGACGTCGACGACGTAGGCGCGGGTCAGGTCGAGCGGCGACGTGCCGGATCCGGCGGCCTTGGCTCGCGCCAGGGCCGACGCGCTGACCGAGCCGAGCAGGCGCGACATCTTGGTAGCTCCGAGCTGTGCGAGCCGGACGTTGAGCGCGCTGCTCGACGAGTATCGCGGCGCCGCTTCGGCAAGGGCTGTGCCATGCAGGCGGCCGAGTTTGCCCAACGTCGCGCGGGAAACGGAGAGCGAGGTCGTGCCGGTCACGGTCGACGCGAGCACGACCTCGACCCGGCCGGGCGCGTACGGCGTCGGGGTGCCCTTGACGAGATCGAAGATGACCTGCGACTTGGGCGCGGTCAGCGCCGGCCCGGTCGGCCCGGGCGTGAGGTCGGTCATCGGCAGCATCCGGTCCTCGACCAGACCCTTGGCCAGGTCGCGGATCTCGGCCATGCCGTTGGAGTAGACGGTGGCCGTCTTGCCATCGGGCAGCGCCAGCGCTCGATAGACGACTGCGGGCTTCTCCCCGGTCGGCGGGGTGCCGCCAGGCGTTGGGGCGGCGATCGCGTCAGCGGTGGCGAACACCATGACCGAAGCGGTGACCGCCGCAGTCGCGAGCCGCGCCAGCCTGGTCAGCCTTGCCCGTCGGGACAACCGCATCCTGAGCCTCCTTTGTCGGGCCGCACGGGGCCGATCTGTCAGTCGCCGAAAACTCCGCATGTGCCTGGTACGGCGGCACTATCCGGACTGGTAGTTGCGGCGGGTTGCGTCTGCGGAGGGAAGAACGCACCCGTTGAGATCATCTGCGCGTTACTATTCGCCGCGGCAGAAAACGGCACAAGACCGCCATACGGCGGATATATGACGAGTGGCGGTTATCCGCCACACAATCGGAGGGGCCATGTTCGAGGTCCTCGGGCTCACGCCGACCGAGTCGGCGCTCTACGCCGCGCTGGTGAGCAACCCGCGATCAAGCCTGACCGAACTCGCCGAGCACGCAGCGATATCGGCTCAGCAGGCGGCCCGGGCGGCCCACCGGCTCGTCCAGCACGGATTGGCCAATCGGCTGCCCGGCGCGCAGACGCGCTACATCGCGGTTGCTCCGGACATCGCCGTCGATCCGTTGATCACCCGGCAGGAAGACCAGCTACGCCAGGCTCGCGAGGCCAGCCATCAGTTGATGGCAGCATTCCGCCAGTCGTCGCGGCATACGCATCCCGCCGAGTTGATGGAGATCATCACCGGACCGGACAACATCGCGAGCCGGATGCAGCAGTTCCACGACACGGCACGCACGCAGATCAGGGGTTTCGACCGGCCGCCGTATGCGGCCGACCCTGGTTCGTCGCACCGCGAGGAGGAACGCCTCGACGACGGCGTCAACTACCGCGTGATCTACACGCCCGAGGCTGTGATGTGGCCCGGGCGTGCGCAGGGTGACATCCGGGCGGCCAGTGAACGCGGTGAGCAGGCACGCGTGCGCCCCAACCTGCCGCTCAAGCTGGTGATAGTCGATGACCGACTGGCGTTCGTCCCGGTGAAGACCGGCCAGCATCGGGTGGACGCCGCGCTCGTCATCCACCCGTGCGACCTGTTCGACGCACTCGTCGCGCTGTTCGAGAGCGAGTGGAACCAGGCGATCTCCTTGCGGTCATTCCTCAATTCCGACAACAGTGCTCCGGCGCCGAGCGAGCGCCCCGACGAGAGCACCGCGACGCTCCTGCTCGGGCTCGCCGCCGGCCTCACCGACGACGGCATCGCCCGATCCATGGACGCGAGCCTGCGCACCACCCAGCGCCACATTCAGCGACTGATGCATGACCTCAATGCGTCGACGCGTTTCCAGGCCGGGCTCGTGGCCCGCGAACGCGGATGGGCCTAGCGCGGCTGAGTCCCGTTCAGTCGAGGCGGAAGCCGACCTTCAGGCTGACCTGCACGTGGCCGATCTCGCCGTCCACGATGTGCCCGCGGATCTCGGTGACCTCGAACCAGTCCAGGCCGTGCAGCGTGTCGGCGGCGCGGCTGATCGCGCCGCGAATGGCGTCGTCGACTCCGTCCGGCGACGTGCCGACGACTTCGGTGACGCGGTAGGTGTGGCCGGGCATCGCGTTCCTCCTAGAGCGGGCGGGTAAACCTGCGGGACCTGCAGAGCCTGCGCGCTTACGCCGTGTGACGCAATGTCACGAGCCGCCGTCGCTGTCATCGTCGCCCTCGCCGCCGTTCGTCGCCTTCGTCGTCGCGCTCGGCGGTCAGCGGTTCGAGCAGCGCCGCCGTCTCGGCCTGCCCGAAATGGCGAGCCCAGTCGAGCGGCGTCGAGTCGAACCGCTTGTCGCGCACGTCCGGGTCGGCGCCGAGCGAGAGCAGCAGCCGGGTCAGAGCCGTATCGCCCTCCGACGCCGCGTGGTGCAGCGGCGTCTCCCACCGCTGCTCGATCGGCGCGTCCTGGCGGCCGAGCGCGCTGACATCGAAGCCGAGATCGGCGAGCAGCCGGATCGAGTCGGCGCGTTTCGCAACGGCGGCGCGCATGACCAGGGCCGGATGCCGGGCCCGGGCTGCGTCGACGATTCCCGCGTCCTCCGCGACGATCCGGGCCACGGCGTCGCCGTCTGCGACGAGAGCGGCGGCAACGAACGCATCGACCGGGCCGAGGTCGGAGACGGCACCCTGCGAAATGAGGTACTCGGCGATTCGCGAGTACCCGCACAGCCGGGCCAGTTCGAGCGGCGTGCGCGCGCCCGCGAGCACATTGCGGCCGGTCAGCGGGCTGCGAACGTCGACGCCGTGCCGGACGAGAAGGCGGGTCCGGTCGAGCATGTCGTGGGTGACCGCCCAGGCGAGCTGGCCGCGCACCAGGTCGCGCGGCGAGTCCAGCGCCTCGGGCATCCGGGCCCGCCAGGGACCGCCGTCGCCGGTGCCGAGTCCGTACCTGAACATCAGCTCCAGATGGTCGTTACTCGGTTGGAACATCCGGTTGTACAACGCCTGCCCGTCGTTCGGATCGGCACCGGCGTCGAGCAGGACGGCGGCGAGCGCGTGTTCGTAGATGTGGGGCGGCTGACGGACCGGCCCCTGCTCACCCTGACCGAAGGCACCGGTGAGCGCCGTGAACGGAGTCGGCAACCCGGACCAGAGGTAGCCCGCATTCGGGTCGGCGCCGTGGCGCAACAGCAGCCGCGCCGTTTCGAGCACGGCGTCCACCGAGATGTCCGGGTCGTGGCGGGCAAACGCCAGGTACAGCAGGGGCGGCCACCGGTACGGGCCGCCATCGAGGCGGGCCAGGCGCGGATCGGCAGCGAGCATCCGCCCGGCCGCGGCGACGTTCGCCGTGGCCGCCGCGGCCTGGATGCTCCCCCGCGCCAGCTCGGGATTGTCAGCCAGGATCCGGTTGGCGCGCGTCCACCGTTCAGGGCCGTCGTCGTCGCCGTAGGCGAGGCAGGCCAGGCGAAGGAACTCCGTGCCCGGGTCGTCGCTGGTTCCGACTGTCGGCGGCGTCCGGCTGAAGCGGGCCACGACGTCCAGGTGCCGGCGAAGGCGTACCCAACTCGGAAACCGGTAGTGCCGGGCGAGTACCAGTTGGGCGCGGCTCAGGCTGAACTGCTCGCCCGTTGGCGCGTCCGGGTAGTGCTCGGCGACATGTGCGAGTGCGGCGGGGTCGCCGGCCCGGACCGCACGTTGCAGTTCACGGGCCAGGTTGCGCAGCTGTTCCAGAGATGGCTGCTCGGGCAGCGGGACGGTCGGCATACCGACCTCCTTTCGACTCGCCTGCGTCCGCGTCGTCAGGCTGAAAGGAGGTGGGCCTTCAATCAGATCTGGTCAGTCACAGGTGGGCTCTGCCCTTTCCGCGGACCGGGGACGACCTGCTCGCCGGTGGCGACGATACCTGCCCGTCGTGTGCCGGGTCGTGTGCCGGGCACACTGGCCGGATGGTCACGACGAGAAAGGCGGTCGCCGACGATGGGGGCGCCGTCACGGCAGTGACCGTCGCCGCGTACGAGCACTACGTCGAGCGCCTTGGCCAGACGCCTGCGCCGATGACAGCCGACTACCCGGCGCTCATCGCATCCGGTTCGGTGTGGGTCGCCGAACAGGACGGCGTGCTCGTCGGCGTGCTCGTGCTGATCGCACATGACGATCACCTGCTGCTGGAAAGCGTTGCCGTGTCGCCCACGGTGCAACGCCAAGGCGTCGGCGCGGTGCTGCTCGATCTGGCCGAACGCGAGGCGGCGCAGCGGGGGCTCGGCGAGATCCGCCTCTACACGAACGTCGGCATGACCGAGAACCTCGACTACTACCCGCGCCGGGGCTACGTCGAGACCCACCGCGCCGCCGACAACGGCTTTCACCGCGTGTATTTCACCAAGCGCGTCTGACCGATCGTGCAACTCTCGGCGTCGTGGCGACGCCGAGAGTTGCACGATCGTGGCGCGTCCCTAGGTCAGTGCCGCAGCCAGGCGTTGCGAGCTGTTGCGCACGATGAGTTCGGCCGGCAGGACGACCCGGCGTTGCGCCGACTTGTCGCCGCGGATGCGGGCCAGCAGCAGTTCGGCGGCGCGGCGCCCGATCTCGTACGTCGGCTGCTGGACGGCGGTCACGCGGGCGCGCCGGCCCAGCGCCCAGGTGACATCGTCGAAGCCGACGAAGGCGATGTCACGCGGCATCTCCAGGCCGGCCTCGCTCAGCGCATCGAGCGCGCCCACCGTCATCAGGTTGTTCGACACCAGCAGGCCGTCCGGACGGCGCGGCAACTGCAGCAGGGCGCGCGTCGCGTCGTATCCGCCGTCGATGCGGTAGTTGGCCGGGACGATGAGCGCCGGGTCGATCGCGCGCCCGGCCGCACGCATCGCGGCCGTGTAGCCCGCGAGTCGGTCGCGCGCGGTCGTGGTCACCGACGGTCCCGCGATGAACCCGATGCGGCGGCACCGCTGCTCGATGAGGTGGGCCGTGGCCTGCCGGGCGAGGTCGCGGTTGTTGATCGTCACGCTGTCGAAGTCGCTGCCGCGGATGCGGCGGTCGATCGTCACCACCGGGATGTTGCGCTCGGTCAGGACATCGAGGCGCGTCTGCGTCGACGACGCGGGCGAGAGCACGACACCCGCCATCTGCTCGGCCACCGCGACCTCGAGATATCGCGACTCCTTCGCCAGATCCTCGTCGGCGTTCGCGAGGATGACCGAGTAGCCGGCCTCCTGCGCGATGTCCTCGACGCCGCGGACCATCGCCGTGAAGAACGGGTTCGTGATGTCGGAGATGATGATGCCGAGGACGAGCGTGGCGCGGGTACGCAGGCTGCGGGCCGCGCCGTTGGGTCGGTAGCCGAGTTTGCTCACCGCGGCGAGGACGCGGTCTCGAAGGTCGGCGTTCACCTCCGTGTTTCCGTTGAGAACACGAGACACCGTCGCGGGTGAAACGCCGGCCGTCGTGGCGACCACTCTGATCGTCGTCGCCATCGGCACCGTCCTCGTCGGGTGGAAAGTGAAAGCAGTGTAGGGCTTGGGGCGGATCCGAGAAATCGATTCACCGAAACACGCGGGAAACCTTGACGTAAGTACGGAGTCGTCCCTAGTGTCCCGTGAAACCGATTTCTGAATCGATTTCTCAAATCCTAGCCCACCCCTCCCGCCGCCGTGATCGCGACGAGGAACCAGGAGGATCGATGGCCCGCGTTGGACTGCTCACCATGTCGGACGGCCGCGATTTCGTCGCGCCGGACCTGGACGCCTACTGCCGGAAGTCCGAAGAGGCGACGATCGCCCTGCTCACTGCCGAGGGCCACGAGGTCGTGCGCGCCGAAGCCGTCGTGTCGAGCAATCAGATCGCGACTCGCGAGGCTCGGCGAGTCGCCGACGCCCGGCCCGACCTGACGATTTTCAACTACCCCGTATGGGCATTCCCGCATTTCACGATGCTCGCCGCCGACGCGACGACGGGGCCCTTGCTGCTGCTGGCGAACATCGATCCGCAGTACCCGGGCATGGTCGGCATGCTGGCCGGCGGTGGTGGTCTCGACCAGATCGGGCGACGGCACGCCCGCGCGTGGGGCGATGTCAACGAACCCGCTGTGGCGCAACGGATCCTGTCGCAGGTCACGGCCGGGGCGGCCGTTCAGGCCTTGCGTGGCAGCACATTCGGGCGGATCGGCGGCCGGCCGATGGGCATGTACACCGCCGTGGCGAACACCGACCAGTGGATGGACGTCTTCGGCGTCGACGTCGAGGAGATCGACCAGTGGGAGATCGTCCGCCGCTCGGAGCAGGTCGAGGCGTCACGGGCGAAGCAAGCCGTTACCTGGCTGGAGAAGAACGCCGGCGGCGTGCACTACGACGGCGACCGCCTTACGCCGGAACTGCTCGAACGCCAGGTCCGCTCGTACTACGCGATGCGTGAACTGATCGACGAGTGGCACCTCGACTTCTCCGGCATCAAGGGCCAGCCCGAGTTGACGACGCACTTCACCACGATGGACATCACCGAGGCCTTCCTCAACGACCCGTACGACTGGGACGGGCCGAAGGCCACGCACGTCACGGCCACCGAGGCCGACATGGACGGCGCGCTGACCATGCAGATTCTCAAGCACATCTCGGGCCTGCCGGTGTTGTTCGCCGACGTTCGCCACTACCACGCCGACCGTGACGTCTGGGACCTGTGCAACTCCGGCCAGCACGCCACGTGGTTCGCGGCCCGTAGCGACGACCCCGCCGAGAACCTGCGCAACGTGCACCTGTACCCCGAGGTGTTCTACTTCCCGGCCGGGGGCGCGTCGGTGCAGCATTTCGCCGCGCCGGGCGAGGCCACGTTTGCGCGGCTGACCCGCGACACGGGCCGCTATCGCATGCAGGTCGCCGCGCGGCGCGTTCGAGCGCTACGACGACGAGACGAACGAGGAACTCGGACGCCAGTCGACGTTCGAATGGCCGCACGCGTTCACCCGGCTGGAGACGAGCGCCGACGAATTCCTCAACCGGTTCGGCGCGAACCACATCCACGCAGTTCCGGGCGACTACGTCGCGGAACTCGAAGCGGTGTGCGCACTACTCGACATCGACTTCCAGCATCTCGCCCGCCCGGCCCAGGCGCGCTGACCATCGAGAGGACAGCATCCCCATGCGCTCATCGATCCATCGCTTGCTCCGTATCGCCGTCGTGGCGCTGTTGACCGCGGCCCTCGGCGTCCTCGGGCTAGCGTCCGCACAAGCTGCACCCCAGCACTCGGATTCGGCGAAAGGGCCGATCGGCTGGGATGTTTACCGGCACCTCGACCGGTTCGCCGAACTGCCGCAAGGCGTGCAGACCAAGCAGTTCTCCAGCTTCGACCGCGCGGGAGGCAACGGCGACGCCGGCCACTGCCTTCGCACCGCGACGGACGGCAGTTGCGTGCTTGCCGAAGCCAAAGGCGCGGGTGAGATCGACTCGATCTGGGAGACCCGCGACGGCGGCGACCCCACCGCGACCGGCAACATCAGCGTGGTCCTCGACGGCAAGACCGTGCTGCACGCGCCGTTCCAGGATGTCGTCGACGGCAAGCTCGGCGCACCGTTCGTCTACCCGATCGTGGCCAACGCTGACCAGAGCTCCGGCGGCGTCTACATCATCGCGCCGATGCCGTACCGGTCGTCGATGATCGTCTACACCGACCACGACCCGATCTACTACCACGTCACGTACCGCACGTTCGCCGACGCCGACGGAGTCACGACGTTCGACCCCACCGACAAGGCGAGCGACGTGATCGCCGAACTGCAGAACGCCGGCACGCGCGATCCGAAGCCGGCGCTGCCCGGCGCAATCACGCAGAGCGGCCACTTGTCGCTGCCGCCGGGCAAGTCCGTTCAGCTGGCGAGCGCGCAGGGTCCGGGCACCGCATCGGCGGTACGCCTGCAGATCCCGCAACTGATCGCACCGCCCGCGCCGAACAATGTCACCGACGACGGACGAGCCTTCGGCGCCAACGGCTATAGCCAGTTCACCGTCAAGATTGACCCGGCAAACACGGGCGTTCGGCTGACTCGCCGCCTCGACGGGCACATCGGCCACCAGCGCGCGACGATCCTGGTCGACGGCCAGGCCGTGGCCGAGTGGGCGCCGCTCGACATCCCGACCGGGTGCCAGTGGATCGACCAGAGCGTCGACCTGCCCGCATCGGCGACGGCCGGCAAGTCCTCGATCGTCGTCCGCAACCAGTTCGTCTCGTCCGACCTGGACTTCAACGAGTTCACCTACTGGGTCGACTCGACGGTCGGCGGCCAGCAAAAGCGCACGGACACCGTCGACGTCGGCCCGAAGCACGCGGCCGACGAGAGCGCCCACGCGTACTCGATCGTGAGCCAGACCTGGCAGGGCGACGGCAACACGGCCTGCTACCCGCCGCCCGGTGGCACCGACCAGGCCGTGCTGGCGAGCGACGACATCCTGGCCAACGCGCGGATTCGGGTGACGGCCGACGGGCAGCGCACCGTCGACGCGCCGCTCGGTGAGTTCTTCGGTTCGAAGCAGGCCGACGCCACCGTCAAGTCGCTGATGACCTCGATGGGCGAGAGCCTGTCGGACTGGTTCTCCGCGTGGTGGCCGATGCCTTACCGCAGTTCGCTCAGCGTCAGCCTCTACAACGGCTCGCAGCACGCAATCACGGCCGGCAACTCCGAAGTCACGACGGCACCGGATCCCGCTGCCGCACAAGGACTTTCCCGCGGCACGCTCGGCTATTTCCGCGCGACGTCCAACCAATCCGCGACGACACAGGGGCAGGACTACGTCTTCCTGCACACCAGCGGGCACGGCAAGTTCGTCGGAGTCACGCACAGCATGCAGGGGCCGACCTCGCGCGGGTACCTCGAAGGTGACGAGCGCGTGTACGTCGACGGCGACCGCACGCCGCAGATCCACGGCACCGGAACCGAGGACTTCTACGAGGGCGGCTGGTACTTCAACCGCGACACGTTCACCAATCCGGTCAACGGCGAACCGTCGCACCAGACGAGTGCGAACGGGTGCCCGACCGGATCGGACTGCACGTCCACGTACCGGATGATGCTCGCCGACTCCGTCGCCTTCTCCTCGGGCATCACGTTCGGCATCGAGCACGGCTCGGTGGACGACGTTCCGGCGACGTACTCGTCCACCGCGTACTGGTACGGGCAGGCGACCGACACCGAGCGCCTGACCGACAGCATCGATGTGGGCAACGCGGCGAGCGAGCAGGCGCACGGTTACACCTCGTCCGACCCGGGAGCACGCACCACGCTGACCGCAACCTACGAAGGCAACGACAGCGCACCGCAACCGCTCACCGAGGATCTGCGGGCCACGCAGGCGCCGGTCTCGTTCCGCGTCGCCACCGACGACGACAACCAGGGCGTCGTGCTGAGCCGCACGTCGGATCAAACGCAGGGCGGCCAGCAGGCAACGGTGCTCGTCGACGGCAAGCCGGTGGGGACGTGGCTGGAACCGTTGAGCAACAACCAGCATAAGTGGCTCGACGACACGTTCCTCGTTCCGGCCGCGGCGACGGCCGGTCGGGCGCACGTCACGATCACGTTGCAGCCGGCGGCAGATGCGCCGGCCTGGAGCGCGGCGGCGTACACCGTGCGGTCGTCGGTAACGCCATTCACCGACCAGAGTGCGCCGTCGAATGTCACCGGGCTCAGTGCGACGTCTGGGCAGACCAATGCCGTGTCATTGACGTGGACGCCGGCGACCGACAACGTCGGGGTCGACCACTACGACGTGTACGCCTCGCTGACCTCGCCGGTGGCGATCGGCTCGAACACCTTTGCCGGGTCGACGCCGCAACCGTCGTTCACCCACTCCGGCCTGGGCTTGCGCCAGACCTGGCACTACCGCGTTGTCGCCGTGGACGCGGCGGGCAATCGCGGTGCGCCGTCGGGCGAGGCGTCGAGCACCACTGGCGACACGGCTCGCATCGAGGCCGAATCGCTGTTGCCGCCGGTCGAGACGACTGCGCCAGTGGACTCGCAGGGCAACTGCTGCGGCATCACGTGGTCGGGCAACGCCCAACTGTGGTTCCACGCGCCCGGCGGCAACAACCACGTGACGGTCGCGTTCAACGTCCCGACGACGGGCACGTACGACATGACGACGGTGCAGACGCTCGCCCCCGACTACGGCATCACCACGCTCGCCGTGGACGGCACGGCGGTCGGCACGCCGATTGACGGCTACCACGCCGGCAGCGTCGCGGTGACTCCCGTAACCGACGACGGGCAACTGCAACTCGCGGCCGGGCAGCACAAACTGACGCTCACCGTTACCGGCAAGAACACCGCGTCGACGAACTACCTCGCCGGTCTCGACTACCTCGACCTGCGACTCGTCTCGTGACTTCCGCTACCGGACGGCACGGCGCGCCTGCTGAGCAGGGGCGCGTCGTGCTGCGGATGCGCGACATCAGCAAGTCGTTCGCGGGTGTGCACGCGCTCGACGGGGTTTCGCTGGTGGTGCATGAGGGCGAGGTCGCCGCCATTCTCGGCGAGAACGGTGCGGGCAAGTCGACGCTGATGAACGTGCTCGCCGGCGTTTTCTCCAGCTACGGCGGGCAGATCGAGCTGTCCGGCGCGCCGGTGACGATCCACAGCCCGAAGCAGGCGGCGTCGCACGGCATCGCGATGATCCACCAGGAGCTCAACCTCGTCCCGGACATGTCGGTGGCCGACAACATCCTGCTCGGACGCGAGCCACGCACGAAGCGCGGAACCGTCGACCGCAAAGCCATGGCGGCGCGAGCGCGCGAACTGCTGGCCGAGGTGGGCCTCGACGTCGATCCCCGGCGGCTGATCCGGCAGTGCCGCATCGCCGAGCAGCAACTGATCGAGGTGGCCAAGGCGCTCTCGACCGACGTGCGGTTGCTGGTCATGGACGAGCCCACGTCCGCGCTGGCCGACGCCGAGGTGCAGCGGCTGTTCAGCGTGATCGCCGGGCTGACCCGGCGGGGCGTTGCCGTCGTCTACATCTCGCATCGGCTGGAGGAACTCGAGCAGATCGCCGACTCGGTCACCGTCCTGCGCGACGGCCACTACGTCGGTCGGCGCTTGATGGCCGACACCGAACGGGCCGAGTTGATAAGCATGATGGTCGGCCGTCCGCTCGGGCAGCTGTACCCGCGCACCACGCATGCCGCCGAGACGGACGCTGTGCGGCTGCGCGTCGAACACCTCGATCTGGCCGGCGATCGCCGGATCAACCGGGCGGCCCTGCACGGGGTGTCGCTCACCGCGCACTCGGGCGAGATCGTCGGCATCGCCGGGCTGATGGGATCGGGCCGGTCGGAGGTGCTGCAGAGCATCTACGGGGTGTTCCCGCATCGGGACGTCCACGCGAGCATCGAACTGACCGGCCGGCCGTACCGCCCACGGTCGCCGAAGTACGCGATCTCCCGCGGCCTCGCCCTGGTCGCCGAGGACCGCAAGGAGCAGAGCCTCGTGCTGGGCAACACGATCCGCTTCAACATCAGCCTCGGCGCGTTGCCCGGCCTGACCCGTCTCGGCGTCGTGCGCCGACGCCGGGAGCGCGCCGCCGTCGCCGACTACGCGAAAGACCTACGGGTAAAGGCACCGAGCATCGAAACGGTCGTGCACAACCTCTCGGGCGGCAATCAGCAGAAGGTCGTGCTGGCCAAGTGCCTGATGACCAAACCGTCGGTGGTGCTGCTCGACGAGCCGACCCGCGGCATCGACGTCGGCGCCAAGGCCGAGGTGCACGAGTTGATGAACCAACTCGCCGAGGGCGGCAGCGCGCTCGTGATGGTGTCCTCCGAACTGCCCGAACTGCTCGCGATGTGCGACCGGATCATCGTGCTCTGCGAGGGGCGGGTCAGCGGCGAGTTCAGCCGGGCCGAGGCGAATCAGGAAGTGATTCTCGAGGCCGCGATGGCCCGATCGACCGCGCTCGCCGGGGGCCAACAATGAGCATTGACACCGAATCCACGACCACGGTCGACACCGAATCGGCGGTACCGCCGGCCCGCGGGCGCGATCGGGCCCGCCAGACACTGTCCCTGCTGGGTTCGCTGCAGGGCTACATCGGCCTCGTCCTCGTCATCGTGATCGGCATCGTCACCAAGGGGCAGACGTTCTGGAACCAGCAGAACCTGACCAATGCCGTAGGGGCGTTCTCGTCGCGGGGAATCCTCGCCGTGGGCGAGACGCTCGTGATTCTCACCGCCGGCATCGACCTGTCCGTCGGCTCGATGCTCGGCCTCGGCTCGATGGTGTCGGCGCTGCTGCTGGCGCGCCACGGCTGGTCGCCGATCGCGATCGTCCCGGCCGCGATGCTGGTCGGCGCGTTCTTCGGATTCTGCAACGGGATCGGGACGACCTGGTTCAAGGTGCAGTCGTTCGTCATGACGCTGGCCATGCTCAACGTGGTGCGCGGGGTCACCCGGCAACTGTCCGACAACGTCAGCGTCGGCACGCAGATCGTCACGGCCAACGGATCACTGACCAAGAACTCGGCGGCATTCGAGAAATTCGGGACGCCGGGCCACAACATCCTGACCGGCGTGGATCTGCCGATCATCGGGCGGGCCGGCATCTACTACCCGGTGCTCGCCCTCGTCATCGTCGTGATCGTCTTCCAGCTCATCCTGTCCAAGACCAAGTTGGGCAGACACATATACGCCGTAGGGGGAAACCGCACGGCGGCCCGGCTGTCCGGCGTCAACGTCACGATGGTGATCATCATCGTGTTCACCCTGTCCGGGATGCTCGCGGGCTTCGCCGGCCCGATCGATGCCGCGTACAGCGCCTCCGCCGATCCGCTTGCGGGCACGTCCTACGAACTCGACGCGATCGCCGCTGTCGTCATCGGCGGGGCCAGCCTGAGCGGCGGAAAGGGCAGCGTCGTCGGCACTCTGGTCGGCGCGCTGATCCTCACCCTGCTCGACAACGTCCTCGGCCTCAACGCGATCAGCGACAACGCGCAGCTGATCATCAAGGGCCTGATCGTCATTGCCGCAGTGATCATTCAGCGGCCCGACTTCTTCCGCAGCCTGCTCAGCGGGTTGCGAAACATCCGGCGAACCAGCAGCCGGCGATCCGCAGAACCCACTCTGGAGGAGTCATGAACATGGCACGACAACGCCCGGCGCTTGTCGCCGGCATCTGCACGGTCATCGCGCTGCTGGTCGCTGGCTGCGCATCCAGTGCGCCGACGAAGAAGAGCAGCGACGGCAGCCGCGTCTTCGTGGTCGGCTACTCGCAGTCCAATAACGCCGAGCCGTACCGGGCGCAGCTGAACATCCAGTTGCGCTACTTCATGAAGCAGTACAAGAACCTCAAGCTGCTGCCGATCACCGACGCCCACCAGAGCAGCGCTACGCAGGTGAGCCAGGTGCAGAACTTCATATCGCAGAAGGTCGACGTGCTGATCGTGTCGCCGAACGAGCCGGCGCCACTGACCGCCGCGGTGACCCAGGCGTGCAACCAGAAGATCCCGGTGATCATCCTCGACCGGTCGGTCAACACCGACTGCTACAGCTCGTTCATCGGCGGGGACAACGTCGTCGCCGGCAAGCAGGCCGGTGAGCTGGCGGCCAAGGAACTGCCAAACGGCGGCAATGTCGTTGAATTGCAGGGCATTCTGTCCGACCAGCCGCAGATCGACCGCGACAAGGGCTTCCGTGAGGGCATCGCGTCCAACCCGAAGATCAAGATCATCGCCCACCGCGAGGCGAAGTGGCTCAAGGAGTCGGCGACCCCGATCATGCAGCAGTGGCTGTCGCAGTACCCGAAGATCGACCTGGTGTACGCGCAGAACGACCCGATGGCGCTGGGCGCGTACCTCGCCGCGGCCGGTGAGAAGAAGGCGAGCGACATCAAGTTCGTCGGTACCGACGGCCTCGCGATCCCGGACGGCGGCATCCGGGCCGTCCAGCAGGGCCAGTTGGCCGGGACGTTCATCTACCCGACGTGCGCGGAGGAAGCAGCCAAGACCGCCGAGGCGCTCGTGACCGGCAAGTCGGTCGAGAAGAAGCAAGTTCTCGACGTCACCCCGGTGACGCCGCAGAATGCCGCGAGCCTGTACCAGAAGTACGACGACGCCCGCTTCAACGGCTGACGTCCGACCGGTTGTTCTGCTGCGCGGCTCCCTTCCCGCGCGGCAGAACAACCCTCACGAGGAGACCCGTCATTGAGTGATCTCCTGCTGGGCCTGGACATCGGCACTTCAAGTTCCAAGGCGGTGCTGACCAGGCCGGACGGCACGGTCGTCGCGTCGGCTGTTCGCGAGCACACGGTGAGCACGCCGCGTCCCGGGTTCGTCGAGCACGATGCCGAAGCCGTATGGCTGGCTGACCTGATCGGATTGGTCGCCGAGCTGAAACCCCTACTGGACAAGGGACTTGCGGCTGTCGGCATCAGCGGCATCGGCCCGTGCCTGCTTCCGGCTACCGCGGACGGCTCGCCGCTGCGCCCGGCCATCCTGTACGGCGTCGACACCCGGGCCGTCGCCGAGATCGAGGAGTTGACGTCGCGCTTCGGCGCGGACGAGATCCTCGAGCGGTGCGGTTCGGTGCTGACCACCCAGGCGATCGGGCCGAAGATCGCCTGGGTGCGTCGGCACGAACCCGACGTGTGGGAGCAGACGCAGCGGCTGTTCACCGCCAGTTCGTTCCTGGTGCACGCCCTCACCGGCGAGTACGTGCTCGATCACCACACCGCGAGCCAGTGGACGCCGTTGTACGACAGTCGGCACAACGAATGGATCGACGCGTGGGGCGGCGAGATCGCCCCCGGCGTCGCGTTGCCCCGACTGGCCTGGCCGGGCGAGATCGTCGGCGTCGTTCGCGAGGTGCGGGGCGCGGCACATCGGAATTCCGGCCGGGCACGCCCGTCATCGCCGGGACGGTCGATGCCTGGGCCGAGGCGTACAGCGTCGGCGTGCAGGATCCCGGCGACGTAATGGTCATGTACGGCACGACGATGTTCCTCGTCGAGGTACTGCCGGGACGGGCGACGTGGCCGACCCTCTGGGGCACCGTCGGCGTCCGGCCGGGCAGTTACACGCT
Organism: uncultured Actinomycetota bacterium; assembly: GCA_963709985.1. Taxonomy (GTDB): domain Bacteria; phylum Actinomycetota; class Actinomycetes; order Mycobacteriales; family Jatrophihabitantaceae; genus DASXRA01. Next base: position 371,830 of record CAVPYQ010000028.1, on the reverse strand, counting down.
CGCCGCGGGAATGGCGACGTCGGGCGCGGTGACGGATTGGCTGCGCGGCATCACCGGTGAGACCTCGTATGCCCGCCTGGTTGACGAGGCGGCCCAGACGCCGCGTGGCGCGGACGGCCTGCTCGTGCTGCCCTACTTCGCCGGTGAACGCACACCGTTGTTCGACGCCGATGCTCGCGGGGTGATTGCCGGGCTCACGCTGGCCCATTCCCGGGGGCATCTCTACCGCGCCGTCCTGGAAGGAATCGCCTGCGGTGTAAGGCATAACCTCGAAGCGATGCGCGAAGCCGGTGGCGTCGCGCGCCGACTTGTCGCCGTAGGTGGCGGCACGCAGGGTGGTTTGTGGACGCAGATCGTGTCCGACGTTCTCCAGCAACCGCAGGAGATTCCGCGCCATACCGTCGGGGCCTGCCTCGGTGATGCATTGCTCGCCGGTCAGGCCGCTGGACTGGTCGGCACCGATCACGACTGGAATCCGGTGCAGGCATCGTCGAACCGGACTCCGGCGCGCGAGACGTCTACGAACGGCTTTACGGCAACTACCGGAGCCTTTACCCGGCGACGCGCGACATCGTGCATGACCTCGCCGGTCGTCGATGAACGAGGAAAGGACCAAAGCAATGCGCATCATCGTGCGGTTGGGTTCAGTGGTCGCGATGGCGGCTGCGTTGGTCGTGACGCCGACGGTCGCGTCGGCGGCCGGCGCAGTGCAGGTCTCGCCGTACAGTTCGACCGAACACCGCGTTGCCGCAGGGGATTTCCAGAAGATCTACGACCCGAGCGTCGGTGAGACCCAACCCTGGTACATCAACGACCACACGATCGTGCGCGGCCCGGACGGGACGTGGCACCTGTTCGGCATCACGCATCCCGAGCCGGCGGCACCCGAGGACGAGGACTCATTCGCGCACGCGACCGCGCCGAGCCTGCACGGTCCATGGACAAAGCAACCACCTGCCCTCAGCACAGATCCGTCGCGCGGCGAGTCACACCTGTGGGCGCCGTACGTTGTGCATTCCGGCGGTCTCTACTACATGTTCTATGCCGGAGGCGGCCCGGACTCGACGCAGGCGGAGATCAGCGTCGCGACTTCGCCTGATCTGTGGCACTGGACGCGCCATCCGGCCGATCCGCTGTTCCGCGACGGCTACGACGCGCGCGACCCGTTCGTGCTGCGCCTGGGCAACCGTTGGGTCATGTACTACGACGCCACGAGCGACCCGGCGGGCGGCAATCACATCGTCGCGTACCGCACCAGCACCGACCTGATCCACTGGGGTGCGCGGCAGGTGGCCTTCACCGACCCGTCGACGGGTACGTTCGGCGGCCCGACCGAGTCGCCCTACATCGTCAAACAGGGCGGCCATTACTACCTGTTCATCGGCCCACGCGGCGGGTACGTGGGCACCGACGTGTTCGTCAGCGACAACCCATTGAGCTTCAACCCGGATGCGCTCGTCGGGCACATCGCCTCGCACGCGCTGGAGGTTGTTCGCGACACGGACGGCGCGTGGTACGTCACGTCGGCCGGCTGGGGTCAGGGCGGCGTGTTCCTCGCGCCGCTCGACTGGGATCGGCGAATCGTCGTGTCGGGTGCGCGCGTGAGCACCGATTCCTACCGCGTGGACGTGCAATTCCAGCCGACGGCGCAGATCGTGTCGTATTCGGCGAACACTCCGGCGGGCTGGCGGGATCTGCTCGACACGAGCCTGCGCGGCACCGTTCCGTACCTGGGCGTAGGGAGCTTCGGCGACACCGACCGTCCGGGCGGCGCCGCGTCGGCGACCTGGTCGTCCGACGGCACGGCCGTACAGCTTCGCGGTATTCCGATGGGACGCCAGCCGGTCACGCTCGACTGGACGCTGACGTTCGCCGCCGGGTGGCTCGACTCCGCGCTGCTCTGGCACGTCACCGGGGCGACCACGGCTCCCGTGTACGAGGCCGGCTGGTCACTCGACACGTCGCTCCCCCACGTCGGGGACGACGCATCGCTGGATCGTTCCGGTGACGTCGCGGGTTTCTCGCATTGGACGCTGTCCGGCGACGATCAGGTCAGCCTGGTCGCTGCCTACCGCGACGGCTCGGCGGCGCCGGTGCCCGCCGGGTCAACCGCGCGCTTCAATCACTGGTTCGACCCGGGCGACGGGGCGCTGTCCTGGCAGTCGATATGGGACCCGTCCGGCGCGACCTGGACCGTCGGCGATTATGCCGGTGGGACATGGCGAATCGGGTCGAGCGCGGTCGCCGGCGACACGGCGTTCGCCGACACGCTCTACGCCGGCGTCAACGGATAAGCCGACCTGCCCTATGCCGGCGCGATGTCTTCGGCGCCGGGAGGCACGGGCACGCTGCGCCACATCGCTTCGGCCTGCCGGTCGATCTCGCTGAGCGCGTTCGCGACATCGGCCGGCAGGCTCGACTCGTCGCTCGGCAGCTTGGCGATGCGCCCGATCTCGACCCATCTGCGTATGACCTGATGCGCGCGTTCGCCGTCGATCTCGACCGTCTCGTCCCACGAGCCCTGGTACTTCTGCCGGTAGAGAATGTCGCTGTGCGTCCACTCCCCCGACGGCATAAGCATTTCGGCGAGTGCGACGCCCGCGCCTACGGGCAAGCGGACCAGCCCGGCCTTCCCGTCGCCGGCCCGCTCGGGCGTCTCGCCCGACAGGTAGTACTGCCACTCGGTCATCGCTACCACCCTATTGCCGCACTGCTGACCGGACGCGTAACCGCCGCACAGAACCGAGAATCGCCTGCTGCTACAAGGTGATCTGGTACAGGATGAATCCGCGATTGACTGCCACGCGGTCGTACAGGCGCCGGGCCGTTGCGTTGGTCTCCTGGGTGGACCAGTAGAGGCGGCTACATTCGCCGGCGCGGGCCCACTCGGTAACTGCAGCAATCAGCGCCCGGGCCACCCCTTTGCCGCGAGCCTCGGGGGCCGTGAACAGATCCTGCAGGTAACACACGTCCGGCGCTGTCGTGCTGGCATGGGTGAGGAAGTGCGTGATGCCGACCAGTCGGCCGTCGAGTTTCGCGCCGAAGGCATGCATCCGGCTGTCTTCCTGGAATGCCCTCCAGGCTCGTTCGTACATCTCCGGCGGGAGCGTGCGCTCGTAGAAGTCGTTGTAGCCGGCGAACAGTACTTCCCAGTCGGCCCGATCGGCCGACGCAAGCTTGTCGATGGTGATCACGTGCGGTCTTTCCGAGCGATGGTCCGGGACGTCGGACAGTATCCAAGCGGTCGCCCCTCGGACCGGCGTCGGGGAACCGACGATGTGCCTTATGGCACGGTCAGGCGCCCGGTGTCACCGGCGATCACTACGTCGACTCGACGCAGTCCTTCAGACCGGACGTCGCCGCTGTGACCGCCTTCTTCATGATCTGCCGGACGAGGAACCCCGGCAGCGGAATTGCCGGGTCGATGTTCAGCTCGAATGCGACATGCGAGACGCCGGATCCCTTGGTGATCGAGTAGGTGCCGGTCTGGTCCTTCTGCTGCAACGTGGGCTTGACGAGCGACCAACTGACGCCGTCCGCGGACCATTCATAGTCGAGCACCTGGGTGTCGGTGAGGCCGCCGGCGGACACGCCCATGGTTGCCCGCTTGGGCTTGCCGTCCGGATACCGGTCGTCGACCGCGGTTCGCTTGTGGACCGCCGACCACTGCGGGTAGTTCGGCACGTCGGCGATCTTCGCAAGGATCTCCGCCGGCGTCGCATTGATGTCAATTGTTGCGCTGAGCGTCGCCATACCTAGACGTTAGGCGCCTTCTGTCCCTGATGACTCGGGCCATTGGACCTGACCGAGTTGGGACTTGCGCCTCAGCGGCAGCACAAACGTCTTTGGCCAGCCGTCCAGGCGAATCTGCGCAGGCGGCCTAATCGGTGGCGTGGTGAATGAGCCGAAGCACTTACTGGCCATGCCTGCGCCAGACCTGGCGGGCGGCAAGTAGGTCTGCACGGCCTGACGCTCGGGTCAGCTCCGCGGCGTGCGGGCGTGGACGGCGGTGAACGCGATCGTCTGCGTCCACCACGTGCGATCCGCGCAACGCGCCAGGAAGGCGTCGACTAGCTGGTTGTCGAGCGGGCCCTCCCTGACGAGGCGGTCGCGCAACTCGGCGATCGTGAGCTGCCAGTAGCGCGCCCACTCAGAGCCGCCGTTGTACAGCGCTGTCTCAGCCGTCGCGGCGATTTCGTCGAGTCCCAGCTCGGCAAGCGTCGCGGGGAGCCGACGACCGATGAAGTAGTCGATCCCCTGCTGGCGCGACCAGGCCAGCCAGCCGTCCCAGAACGCCCTTATCTCCGGCGGCTCGGCCACGCTGACCGGCAAGAAGTCCGGCTCGATCAAGAGGATCGCTGCGCCTGGCCGAGCGCTCGCCACGAGGTTCTCGACCGCGATCCGAGCGTCCGCGACGTGGTGAAGCACGGCGCGCGCCGTCACGAGGTCGAAGTCCCCGGGCGCGACGGGCCCGGCCACGATGTCGCCCCGACGCAGCTCCAGGTTCGGCACATCGGCCTGGACCAGCGAAAGATCAAGATCCATCGCCACGGCTGTGCCGTCGGGCGCTACCCGCCGCGCGAGCCACTCCGACACTGTCCCTTTCCCGCAGCCAACCTCGAGCGTCCGCGCCCCCACCCCGATGCCAAGCTGCTCCACGTAGCGGCGATGCATCGGATCGAGCAGTTGCGACATGAGCGTCAGCCGGTCGCGCTCGCCTTCGTTGTGATGATCGAGCACATAGTCCGGCATCGTTATCGCCAGTCCCCCCGGGCCGTTTCCTGCGTCCATCTAAGCCCAATCAGTGGACCGGCCGGCTGGATGATCTCGGCTCTCGCAGTCGATCTTGGCTGGGTCCGGTGCCGGAATCCGGTACGTCGCACCGGGTCAGTCGTGGGTGAGGAGTCGCTCGTACCGGTGGCCCGGCTTGCCGCCGAGGTCGGCCGGGTCTGCTGGTCCGATCAAGGCGAACCCGGCGTTGGTCAACACTTTCTGGGAGGCAGCGTTCTGCCGGGAGGTAGCGGCAACAATTCGACGGAGGCCGTATTTTTCGGCTGCCAGATCGCACAGCTCGCGGACCGCCATCGTTGCCAGACCACGTCCGGCCGCTGTCTCGGCAACTCGATAGCCGAGTTGCGCAGAATCATCTTCGATGGAGTACAGATTGAAGCGACCCAGGACCGATCCGTCCGTGTCGACGAGGAGGTAGTACGCGTCATCGCCGGCCTGCTGGTTGGACAGCATGGCGTCGTGCCGCTCGGCGAAGTGCTCGTAGAACTCATCGCCTCGGTCAGAGATCCATGCCGCGAAATAGGCGCGGTTGTCCAACTCGAAGCTGAGCACAGCCGAGGCGTGGTCAGCGCGCAATCGTTGCAACTCGGGCACCGCACGAGAGTACGCGCTGGGCGCAGGACCGTCCTACCGGTCAGCGGAGGTAGCTCTCGCGCGGAGTTCGGGTCGGCGAACGGCCGGAGTCGGCCACGGGCCTTTGATCGGCGCGAAGTTGACAGAGTCGAACGCGTGTTCGACTATGAGTAGATGCTCGACCTCGCAACCCGCCAGCCGCTCAACGGCACGGTGGCGGGGTTGACGTCGGGCCCCGGACGGCATTCAGCTCCGCCGCTACCGGTCTCGCCGGCGCTCGAGACGCTGCTGCCCGGTGGCCTGCGGCGAGGCAGCACGGTGAGCGTGGCCGGGTCGGTGTCGCTGCTGCTCGCCCTGCTCGGCACAGCCTCGGCCGGCGGGGCCTGGTGCGCGCTGGTGGGCGGCCCGTTCATCAGCGCTGAGGCGGCCGACGGGTACGGCATCGAACTCTCGCGCCTGGCGCTCGTCCCGCAACCGGGCAGTGGCTGGGCCACCGCGGTCGGGGCATTGCTCGACGCCGTCGACATCGTGGTTACCCGCCCGCCGGCCCGGGTGGTCCCGGGCGATGTGCGCCGGCTTGCCGCCCGGGCGCGTACGCGCGATGCGGTGCTGGTGCCGTTTCTCACCGGCGAGGCGGTCTGGCCGGGGACGGATGTGCGGCTCTGCGTACGCGAGGGGCAGTGGTCGGGCATCGGTCACGGATTCGGACGGCTACAGCGCCGGCGGGTGACCGTCACGGCAGACGGGCGCGGGCAGGCGGCGCGCCCACGTTCGGCGCAACTGTGGCTGCCGGGTGCAAGTGGCGAAGTCGGCGCCTTTGACAGCACAGCCGCCGTAGGCGGCGCGCCGACCGTCGGTCCAGGCGCCTTCGTGACGCCGACACTTCGAGCGCTTCGAGCCGGGTGAGATCAGTGCCGCCGAGGATGATCGCGGTCTGGTGTCCCGACTGGCCGGTTACGGCAGTCCGCTCCGAGGCCGATTCGCCGGCCGCGTCGGACGATGCGCCGATCGCAGTCGTCACCGCCAACCGGGTGGTGGCGTGCTCGCACGGGGCGCGGACGGCCGGGGTGCGCCGCGGGCTACGCCGGCGCGAAGCGCAGGCCCGCTGCCCCGAACTCATCGTCCTGGCCCGCAACGAGGCGGCCGAGGCGCGCACGTTCGAGCCGATCGTGCTGGCCCTGGAATCCATCGCCCCGGGCGTCGAGGTCACCCGGCCGGGCCTGGCCGGTATCGGGATGCGCGGCCCGACCCGCTACTTCGGCAGCGAAACCGCGGTGCTGCACGCGCTGTCGCGGGCGGTCGCCGGCGCGGCGCCGGCGCACGATCAGGACGCTACTGCCGACACCACCACCGACGTGCTCATCGGAGTCGCCGACGGATCGTTCGCCGCCGAACAGGCGGCCCGCCGCGGGATCATCGTGCCCGCCGGGCAGTCGTCCGCGTTCCTCGCCGACCTGCCGGTCAACACGCTCGACCCGTCCGGTGACTCACCGCTGATCGACTTGTTGCGGCGGCTCGGGCTGCGCACGCTGGGCGCGTTCGCCGGTCTGCCCGCAGGCGACGTCCACACCCGGTTCGGGCCGGCGGGGGCGTGGGCGCACCGGCAGGCGGGCGGCCGTGACGACCGGCCGCTGGACCGTAGGGCACCGCACCGCGAACTGGTCGCAACCCTCGACCTCGAGCCCCCCGTCGACCGGGTCGACACGGTGGCGTTCTCGGCCCGCGGCGTCGTCGAGCAGTTCATCGGCGAACTCACCGCCCACGGGCTCGCGTGTACCTGCCTGGAACTGCAGGTACTCACCGAGAACGGCGAGGAGGCAGTGCGCCGGTGGCGGCACGCCGGGGTGCTGTCGAGCGTCGACGTCGTCGACCGGATCCGCTGGCAACTCGAAGGCTGGCTGCACGGCCCGGCCAGTGGCGAGCGCCGCCCGACCGGCGGCGTCACCCGGCTGCGGTTGCTGCCGGTCGAGACCGTGCCGCTCGGCGTGCACCAGCAGGCGCTGTGGGGCGGATCGGGCGCCGACGACGAGCGGGCCCACCGGGCGCTCGCCCGGGTGCAGACGCTGCTCGGGCACGGCTCGGTGCTCACCCCGGTGGTCGACGGCGGGCGCGATCCGCTGCGACGTACCCGGCTGGTGCCGTGGGGCGACGACGCGGTGCCCGAGCGTGCACCGGAGCAACCCTGGCCGGGGCGGCTACCCGCTCCGGCCCCGTCGGTGCTGATCGACCCACCCCGCCCGGTGCGGGTGCTCGACGAGGCGGGCCACCCGGTCGTCGTCACCGACCGGGGAGTCGTTCCGATGCCGCCGGCCCAGTTCGCACCGAATGGTTCGGAACTCGCGGCGATCCAGCACTGGGCCGGCCCGTGGCCGGTCGACGAACGGTGGTGGACGCCTGATGCAACCGGCCGGATCGCCCGCTTCCAGCTTGTCGACATCCACGGCCGCGCCTACCTCGTCGCCTACGAGATGTCAGCCCGCCGGTGGACGCTCGATGCGGTCTATGACTGAACGGGAATCGCCGGCCATGACCGGACGGGGATCGCCGCCTAGGACCGAACGGGGCGGCGCAGCGCGTCGGCGAGCGCCGCCAGCCGGCGGCGTGTCTCGCGACGGAATGCCCACCGGGCAACCGGTTCGAGCACGGGGGCAGCCCAGGACGGCTTGCATCGGAACGTCATCGTGTACGTCGCAGTCGAGCGGCCCTCCGGCAGCGGCTCGTGCCGCACCGACGCCGCCCACGAGGCGAAGAACGGCGGGCGCGACTCCAGCTTGATCGCCGCGAGCCGCGGCCGATCGAAGGTGACGTAGCGGGTGCGAAACGAGTAGCCGCCGAATCTCCGGCGGGCGGTGCACACGGCCACCACGCCCCGTCCCGGAGCGGCGTCGTTCTCGGTGCTCGCGCGTCGCAGCAGGGTGTCCCAGCCCAGGCGGCGTTTGTAGTCGTGCAGCAGATCGAACGCCTGCTCGCAGCTTGCGGGCATCTGCTGGGAGATCACGAGGTGCACCGTCATGCCACCATGCTGCCCGGCTCCGGCATGCGGCCCCAGGTCGCCGCACCGCGCTATGACATCAGCGTCGCGGCGACCGTGGCCCCGAGATCCCAGCAGGCGTCGAGATCGGCCTTGCCCGGCTTGTCGATCACGGTCACCGGCTGGTGTACCGGTTGCCAGCCCATGCCCTTGACGATCGACTCGACGGCTCGCACCGCTCCGGTCGTGTCGAGGTTGCCGTGCACGTAGAGCCCGTAGGGGGCACCAACCTTCGCGGTCAGCGTCGGGTAATAGACCTGGTCGAAGAAGTGCTTGAGCGCTCCGGACATGTAACCGATGTTGGCCGGAGTGCCGAGCAGAAACCCATCGGCGGCGAGCACGTCCACCGCCGTGGCAGCGAGCGCCGGGCGCACCTGCACGTCTACGCCCTCGATCTGCTCAGTGCCGGCACCGGACAGCACCGCCTCGAGCATCTCCTGCAGGGACGGCGAAGACGTGTGGTGCACGACGAGCAGCACCCGCGAGCGATCTGCCATGGGCGCCGACGCTAGCCCTGCCGCGCCATCAGGGGCGATCAAGCCGGTCGCGCCGAGCCGGGCCGAGCCGGTCCGCCGAGCCGCCGCCGAGCCGGCCGGTCCGGCCGAGCCAGGCCGCGTCGATCCGCCGAGCCAAACCGACCTGATCCGGTCGGCAGGCAGTGAGGCAACCGGCCAACCGCGCGGAGAGCGTCGATACTGGGGCGCGAGCCGACCCGGAGGTGAGCGCGCATGGACTTCGCGACGCTGGCGCTGATCTCACTGGTCGGCATACTCGGGCCACTCCTCGCGCTGCCCGAGCGGTGGCACCTTCCCGTGTTGCTCGGCCCGCTGGCGGCCGGCATCGCGCTCGGATCGACCGGGTTCGGCGTACTTCATGCGCGCAACAGCACGTTCGCGTTCCTCGCGAACATCGGATTCGCGCTCGTCATGTTCGTCGCCGGCTCGCACGTCCCGGTACGCGACCACAACCTGCGCGCCGGACTCGTGATCGGCGCCCTGCGCGCGCTCGGGGTCGGCGCCATCGCGGTGCTGCTGGCCGTCGCGATCGCCAAGGGCTTCGGCACCGGGCATGCCGCGCTCTACGCCGTCCTGATGGCCTCGTCGTCGGCCGCGGTGATCCTGCCGATCGTCAACTCGCTCGGCCTGGGCGGGAAATCGGTGCTGCAGACGCTGCCCCAGGTCGCAATCGCGGATACGGCATGCATCGTCGCGCTGCCGCTGGCCATCGACCCGAAACACGCCGGGCGGGCCGCGCTCGGCGCGCTTGCCGTGCTCGCCTGCTCGCTCGTGCTGTACGTCGCGCTGCATCGCCTCGAGGTCAGCGGGCTCCGCAAGCGGGCGCACAGGGTCTCCGAGCGGCGCCAGTTCGCTATCGAACTACGAGTCAACCTGACCATCCTGTTCGCCCTTGCCGCGCTGGCCACGCGCACCCATGTCTCGGTCATGCTGGCCGGATTCTCCTTCGGCCTCGCGATGGCGGCGGTCGGCGAGCCGCGCCGGCTGGCCAAGCAACTCTTCGCGGTGACCGACGGCTTCCTCGAGCCGCTCTTCTTCGTCTGGCTGGGCGCGTCGCTGAATCTGCGCGATCTCGGCAGCCACCCCTCCTACATCCTGCTCGGGGTCCTGCTCGGCGCAGGTGCGGTTGCCGCCCACGTGGTCATGCGATTCACCGGGCAACCGGTCTGCCTCGGCTCGCTTGCTGCTGCGCAGGTCGGCGTCCCAATCGCCGCTGCGACTCTCGGTGAGCAGTTGCACCTACTACAACCGGGCGAATCGTCGGCGTTGATCCTCGGCGCGCTGATAACGATCGGTGTTGCCGTTGTGTCAGGCGGCCTCGCCGCACGACAGGGCCTCGTCGGCACCGCCGCCGGCAAGCCGACCAGCGACGTAACCCCGCACTGATCAAGCGCCCGGCCGTCGTGTGGCACGCTGTCCGAGCGACTCTGGCGATCAACGGGATGGCAACCATGACGCAGTTCGTCGACGCTCCCGGCGGCGTCCGGTTGGCGTTCGAGACGGCCGGTGAAGGCAATCCGCCGATGGTGTTCGTCCACGGCTGGTCGTGCGACCGGACGTATTTCGCGCCGCAGTTCGCCCACTTCGGCCGCGAGCACGCAGTCGCGGCGCTCGACCTTCGCGGGCACGGCGAGAGCAGCCGGCCAGCGCCCGCCCCGGGAACCTACGACGTCTCGTCCTTCGCCGACGACGTGCTCGCGGTCGCCGCGGCGTCCGGCCGCGATCGCCCGATCGTCGTCGGCCACAGCCTGGGCGCCCTCGTCGCGCTCGCCTGTGCGGCCCGCGAAGGCGCGGCGCGAGCGGCCGTCATGGTGGCGCCGGCACCGATTCTCGATGGCGCCGGCAAGACGTTCTTCGCGAAGCACATCGCGGACGTCGCCGCCGACGAGGACGGCACGTGGCGCACCGCGTTCAGCGAAAATCTCTTCGAGCCCGGTGATGTCGTGCGCCGGGACCGGACGATCAACGGCATGACCGCCGCGCTGCCGACCGACGTCGCCGCGGCAAGCTGGCGGGCGATCGCGGAATTCGACGGAGCCGCCGCATTCGGCCAGGTGCAGGTACCGGTGCTTGTTCTGGGCTCCCCCGGCACGGAGCGCGGCCTGCGCGCCGCCTGTCCCGGAATCAGCATCGGCCAGACGGTCGGGGCCGGCCACTTCAGCCAGCTCGAGGTTCCCGATCAGGTCAACCTGATGATCGAACGGTTCCTCGTGGTCAAGGGCCTCATCAGCTAGCCGATCGGGGGCCGAGCAACTGTTCGGCGTAGCGGTCGCGCAGCTCGCTCCACCCGTGCGCCATTGCCGATTCGCCAACCACCGACGCCATCGGCGTGCCGCCCAGAGCCGCGGCGAGCGCGTCGAAGCACAGGTGCCAACCGGCCGCATACGACGGCGCCTGCTCGCGGTCGGTGAAGCGGTGCCGCAGCGTCAGGCGAGTTTGCGCGGCGTCGTCACCGGTGGAGCCGTCGGATGCGTCGAGTTCCCAGCGCAGCGTGTCGTCGCCCCACTCGATGACGAGCAGCCGCGGCGCATCAGCGACCCGGATCAGGCCCTCGACGGTGCGCGGCTCGGCGACGCCCCGGTCGGTCAAGGCAATCGGGCCGGGCGAAGACAGGTCCCGGTCGGCGACGAACGGCGCCCACCCGCCGTGCTGGCTGGTCTCGGTCAGTGCAGCCCAGACACGCGCGGGCGGGTGCGCCAGGACGCGTTCGAGCACGAGTGTCCAGGCTTCGCCATCGGGCACGAGTACCGGCCTGGCTGAGAATGCAGTCACGTCGTTTCCTCCTTGGCGGTCTGCTTGTCCGTCTGCTTGTCCAAGTGCTCGGCCAGGGCGTCGACGTGGCGATTCCACGTCCGCCGGTAGGCGCGCAGCCAGTCGTCGATCTGGGCGAGCGGCCGCCCGTCCAGGGCGTAGATACGCCGCTGCGCCTCGACGCGGGTCGTGACCAGCCCGCTGTCGCGCAGCACCCGCAGGTGTTTCGAGACCGCCGGCTGCGCCAGCCCGAGCACGTCGACCAGCTCGGTGACGCTTGACTCGGACGTCAGCAACCGGTCGAGGATGCGCCGGCGGGACGGCTCGGCGACAACAGCGAACAGGTCGACCATTCCGCCAACATGCCCCGTCCGGCATATGCCTGTCAAGGCATGTACGTGTCGCGAAGCGAAATGCTCGCTCTCCCGCTTGTGATCAACAGAGCGATCCGGCCGCGTGACGACCGGATCGCTCTGTTGATCACGCGAATGCGCGCACGGCCTCGCAGGTTCAGCCCTCGCTGGTCCCGTCCATGACCTGGCGCACCTCGCACACGCCCTCGAATCCGGGCCAGTGCTCGGCGTGCACCTGCATGAACCGCCGCGCCTGCTCGATCGCTTCTTCCTTCGACCGCACCTCGAACATCGCGTACCCGCCGATCAGTTCGGTCGCGTCGGCGAACGGGCCGTCGAGCACGGTCACCTGCCCGCCGGCCACCCGGACGAGCGCTCCGGCGGCGCTCGGCAGCAGTCCGCCCTGATCGACCAGGACGCCGTCCTTCGCCGCCTGCTCGCCGAGCCGGCCGATGGCCTCGAACAGCGCCGGCGGCGGCGCACCGGCCGGCATGCTCTCGTCCGACTTGATCATCGTGAGAAACCGCATGGTGAACTCCCCATCTCGTCGTTCGAGCCGGGCAACTGCCGGGCTCTGCTAACGCGTCACGCGGCGGCGCTCGAAATCGACACGCGCGCCCGAGCGGTTTCGCGCGGAATCAGCCGATGGCGGCGACGCGGGGCACGATCTGCTCGGCCACCTGCTCGGCGAACGTCACCGGATGGCGGTCGGGCAGCAGTTGGATCTCGCTGACGCCCAGCGCCGCATAGCGCTCGACGTCGGCGAGCAGGCTGTCGACGTCGCCCAGCACCGGGCCGCTGATCATCACGGTCTTCGCGATGGCGTCGTAGTCGCGGCCCTCGTCTGCGCAGTGCGCGCGCAGCACATCGAACTTGTGGGCAACCTGATCCACATCACCGGCGAACACGTTGCAGGCGTCGGCATATCGCGCGACGAGCAGCAACGTCTTCTTCTCGCCGCCACCGCCGATCAGGATCGGCGGGCGCGGACGGCTGAGTGGGGCGGGCACGCACACCGTCTCGGCGAGTTGGTAGTGGCGCCCGTCGTAGGGGCCGTTGTCGTCGCTCCACATCTGCAGGCAGATCTGGATGGTCTCCTCCAGGCGCTCGAACCGCTCGGCCACGGGCACCACCGGAACGCCGAGCCCGCGCTGCTCCCTCTCGTACCAGGACGCGCCGAGTCCGAGTTCAGCCCGCCCGCCGGACAGCACGTCCAGGGTCGTGACGATCTTCGCCAGCAGGCCGGGATGCCGGTACATCACGCCGGTGACCAGCAGGCCGAGCGTCATCCGCTCGGTCACCGCTGCCACGTAGCCGAGCGCCGTGTAGCCCTCCAGCATCGGATTCTCAGCGGTGGTTTGCCCGGTGGCCATCTGGAAGTAGTGATCCATCAGGGAGAACGACGATATCCCGGCCTGCTCGGCGATCCGGGCCGTGTCCGCCAACGTCGGCGCGATCAGCGCGGGGTCAGCCGGCGTCGAGAAGTTCCAGTAGTGCAAGCCGAGTCTCATGGTCAACCTCCAACAGCAACGGGCGGTCAAGACGCCAGCCACCACTGTCCACAGTGGACGGTGCTGACTTCCCCGATCGGCGGCGCGGCCAGGCGTACCAACACCGCGCCGCGCAACGCCCAAGCTAGCGGACTTCCACCTCCGCGCCACGCGGCTGGGCCGCCGGCATTCCAACTGGCTCAGGCGTGCGCCCCGGCGAGGGCCGCCATCGGGTCATCCCGACGCCGATAAGCACGACGAGCATGCCGGCGATCACCCGAGGATTGAGCCTCTCGCCGAGCACAATGGCGCCCAGAACCACCGAGACGACAGGCAGGAGATAGCCGACGGTGGCGGCGCTCGTCGCGCCCTCATCGGCAATCAGCCGGAAGTTGAGGGCGAAGGTGAATCCCGTACCGAAGATGCCGAGGATGATGACGGCCACCACGGCCACCACCGTGATGTGCACCGGGTGCCTCGACACCAGGCCACCGCCCGGCAGGGCCAGCGCGCTCAGCCCGGCCGCGCAGGCGAGTTGTGCGGCCGAGAGGCCGATCGTGGCGTCGGCTCGCCCGACGAGTTTCCGTCCCATGTAGGCGTAGGCGACTGCGTAACTTGCCGCCGCCGCGAGGATGGCGAGCGCTCCCCAGCTTGCGAATCCGCCGCGTTGCCACGGCGCGAAGATCAGCAGCGTGCCGCCGAATCCGAGCAGCAGGCCGCTCAGTCGCATTGCGTGGAAGCTGCGTTCCGTGCCGATCACAATGCCGATCAGCAGTGACCACAAGGGAGTTGTCGCGTTCAGCACGCCGGCCGCTCCGGAGTCGACCGTCTGCTCGCCGATGCTGAACAAGGCGAACGGCAACGCGTTGCAGAAGAACGCCGCGACGACGAGCCGGCGCCAGGTCGTCGCGTCGCGCGGAAAGCGTTGACCCGCGGAGACGCACAGGCCGGCCAGCACGGCTGCACCCAATGCGCTGCGAACAAAGGCGATCTGGACGGGAGCCAGGCCTTCGAGCGCAAGCTTGATCCACAAGAAGCTCGACCCCCAGAGCAGGGCGAGTAGGCCCATGCGGACGAGGGTTCCGCGCCCACCACTGATCACGTGCCGCACTCCCGTTCGGTCTGCCTACCGTCACGGTGCCGCACACAATCCGACAGGACAAGTGAAGAATCATGCACTCACCAGTAAGAAACTCTGCATGCTCTCCGCTGCCCGGTTTGGCCGCCAGTGCGGATATTTCCCGACTGACGGCCAAAACCGGCTCGGACGGCGACGCGAGGCGCAGGCCGTTCGACTCTGCCCCGCGGGCTGCGGCCGGCGCAGCATGAGGGCGAAAGGGCTTGCCAGGAAGGACGTTTCGGTGAAGGTCTTGGGATTTGACAACGTGTTCCTGCCGGTCGGCGACCTCGCCGAGGCGGTCGACTTCTATACCGGCGCGCTCGGCCTGTCGATCGCGAAACGGTTCGACGGCATCGGGACGGTCCTGTTCCGGGTTGGCAATGAGACACCGGGCCTCGGTATCGCGGAGATGGACGACCCGCACAGCGGTGCGCAGAAAGTCTGGTTCGAGGTCGAGGATGCGCGAGCGGCCGCCGACGAACTGATCGCCGCAGGTGTTACGCCGCTCAGGCCGCCGTTCCAGATCCCGACCGGCTGGGCCGTTGAGGTGACCGACCCGTGGGGCAACACGATCGGACTGACCGACTACACGGCCAAGCCCGAACTCGGACGCAGTTGAGGCAACCGCGCGCGTAACGCCGAGTGGCCCCGGCACCGAAGCGCCGGGACCACTCGTTGACGTCAAATCGAGATCAGATGTGGCAACCTCGCGGCCGCGGGACTGCCGTCAGGAATTCCGTGGTTCCGGTACGCGCAAGGAAGATCGCGTTCAACTCGATCGGGGCGGATCCCTCGTTGCGAGCAAGGTGAACGTCGCCTCCGTCCTCGATGAATCCCTTACCGGCCGGGACGACGGTGCGCACACAACGTCCATTCTCCGGCTGGTAAAGGGTGAGCGTGCCGGAGCCAATGGACACCAGCACCGGCCCGGGATGGGTGTGCCAGCCGAACGATCCGCCGGGATCGACGGTTATCGAGGTGACGAGCATGTCGCGCGGACCGTGCGTCTCGATCTCGATGCCGGCACTGTGGGTGTGGACCCTCGACCCGATCGTTGCCGCTGACAGCGGCGTGATGTGCACGCCGTGCGCAACGTCGTCCGGGTTGCCCGCAGACGACGTATGCCGCGCGACGCCGGAAGGTGCTGCGGTCGCGGCGACGCCCGCGCCGGCGATCCCAGCCGCGGCGACGGCGCCGGTAACGGCGATCAGTACGGCAATTCTCTTCATGACATTCCCCCTTCTCAGGCCGGCGATCCGGCCGACAATGCTTTGACGTCGTTCGCGGTAATCGGCACGGCCGCCGATTCCCCATTGGCCGCTGCGGATCTCGTCGACGAGCACCCAGGTGACACCGCGCATTCCCTCGCCCTCGATGGCGACCATGGCCTCGGTGACGCCCTCGACGATCTGCCGCTTCTGGTCCTGACTGAAGACCCCTTCGATGACCGTGACCTGCACGAGTGGCATGTGCCTCTCCTCTGCTCGTGAAACACCCGAGCGCATATGGTCAAACGCCGGCGGGCAACCGCGCTTCGCCTGTCCGGGCCATCAGTTGCACCCGGGCGGCAAGATGGCCCGCACGGGCCATCCGCTCTGCTACAGCAGCCCGCGACCTGCGGCGATCGAGACGGCCGCCGCCCGCGAGCGGACGCCGAGTTTGGCGAGGATGTTGGCCACGTGCCGGTGCACCGTGTGGTCGCTCAGCACGAGCTCTTGCGCGATCTCGCTGTTGGTGAGCCCCGCCGCCATGAGCCGGATGATCTCCACCTGGCGCGCGGTGAGCTGGTCGGCCACGGCCGGGCGCGCGGGTTCGAGGATGCCCTCGACGAGGCGCCACTGTTCCTGCTCGCCGAGCGCGCGCCCGCGAGCGTCTGCCGCGGCGAACCGTTGATCGCCCGAGGACGGCGCGCAGGGTCTGCTCGGCTTCGCGCAACGGCCGTTCATCCAGCGTTTCGAGCGCAATGCCCATCGTGTCCAGCGCCGAGCGCGCTGCGCCGTGCAACGAAGCGACGGCCTCATTCGGCGTCTGCGCGGCGGCAACTGCCACCGCGGCCGCAAGAGCCACGGCGCGCAGATGATGATCGCCGATCTCCCGGCACGCGGCGAGCGATTCGAGCAACAACCCGGCGGCGAGTTCGGATTCGCCGAGGGCATGCCTGGCCTGGGCCAGATTGTGCGCCGCCCGGGCGATTCCGCTGGCGTTGCCGCCCTGGCGCCACAACCCGAGTGCTCGCTCGTAGTACTGCGTGGCCTCGTCGAAATCCCCGGCTTCGCGGGCGAGTTCACCGAGGTCGTTGCTGGCCATCGCGATGCCGCTGCCGTCGCCGCAGCTTTCCCACAGCGCCAGGCTCTCCAGGTAGAGCGCGCGCGATTCGGTTGTGTCGACTTCGATCGTCGCCATCGCCTGGGCGTACGTCGCGCGGGCGAGCGTCAACGGGTCCTCACGCCCGTCGTGCCGCCGCCAGGCTCGCCGCGGCCAGCCGCCGCTGGTCGGAGTAGTCGCCCTGGTAATGGGCGTGCAATGCCGCCGTCCACAGCCCGCGAGCACGCGTGCCGACCGGAAGGTGGTCACCGCCCGCGGCCAGTGCCCGGCGGAGCCATTCGCGGCCCTCAGTGAGGTGGCGGGTTTCCCAGAGACCGACGAGGTCGGTGGCGAGATCGACGGCTCGGCCAGGCGCCACCCGGATGAGAACGTCCAGCGCTGCCCGCATGTTGTTGAGCTCGGCGTCCAGGCGGTCGAGTTGTTCACGCGACCGGGGCGCGCCGAGGAACTGACCGGCCCGGCGGGCACTGACCGCGCAGGCATTCGCCATCAGCAGGTCGCCCGCCGAGCACCTCGCCGTTGCGGGCAAGGTGCTCGCGCAGATAGCTGCGCACGGTCATCAGCTGGGAGTAGCGGGGCTCGCTCGCCGACCCACCGGTATCGCGGCTGACGAGGCTGCGATCGACCAGGCTGGCAAGCGTTGGGATGGGCGCCAGGTCCAGCGCGGGCAGGACATCGCCGTCGCCACGACAGGCCGCCTCCACCGCGGCGATGTCGAAGCCACCAGGGAACGCGGCCAGCCGCCGCACCAGCGCCTGCTCGTCCGCAGCGAGCAGGTTGTAGCTCCAGTCGAATGCCTGCCGCAACGTCTGCTGGCGGGGCGGAAGATCATGCGCGCCCTGCGTGTCGAGCCCGACCGCGTCCTCCCACCGGGCGATCAGAGCCGGCGGCGGCAGCACCGCCACGCGGGCCGCGACAAGCTCAATGGCCAGCGGCAATCCGTCCAGCCGACGGCAGATCTCCGCCACGGCGGCAGTGACCTCGGGGGTGAGTTCGAAGCTCGGGTCACGGGCGCGGGCCCGGGCGACGAACAGAGCGAACGACGCGCTCGACGCTCGTCGGGCCGGATCGCCTTCATCCGAAGGGGGAAGCGCGAGCGGCGCCAGCGGAAACATGTGCTCGGACGAGAGCCCGAGGACGTGGCGGCTCGTCACGAGTGCTGTGACATCAGGGCAGGCATCGAGCAGTGCTGCGACGTCCGCGGCCGCCGGGCCGAGATGCTCGAAGTTGTCGAGCACGAGCAGCACCCGCCTGCCCTGCAGCGCCGCCGTCGCCGCCTCCAGCGGGGAGCGTCGATTCTCCGCACCGGCAGCGGCAGCGATGACGGCGAGAACGAGACCCGGTTCGCCGAGCGGGGCGAGTTCGACCCGGATGACACGGCACGAGTCGTCCTGCTCGATTGCATCGGCCACCGCGAACGCGACGCGCGTCTTGCCCACGCCCGCCGGACCGGTGACCGTGACGAGCCGGACGCCGTCGTCGCGCAGCATTCCGGCCAGAACGGACAGCTCGCGCTGCCGCCCGATGAGTTCGCCCCCGGCCACGCCGAAATGGTCCCACCGCAGCGGCCTGGTCGTTGGAATCGTCAGCCGGGCGAATCTCGATCTGGTTAGTCAGATGAGGGCCGTGAATGCGCTCGCCAGCGCGCGACGAGATCGGCTTGTCGTGCGGGTGGTCCGGGCAGTTCGGCCTTCACCGGGGTGTGCAGCGCCTGAAGCAGCAGCTCCAGGTACCGGTGACGAAGGGCGGCGCCGCCGTCCGCGCCTGGCAACTCCACCAGCATGATCGTTTCGAGCAGGAGGACGAGGTCGGCCTCGCTGACATCGTCTCGGAGGTCTCCGGACCGGCGGACGCGACGGAACAGCGATTGCGCAAGGCGGCCAGCCTTCTCGGCCATGGCGGTGAGTTCCGGCGTCGGTGTGAACGACCCGGCCAGTCGCTGCGCGAGCGCTTGACTGCGGCCGTCGACGATTCGATGAAGGCATTCGACATAGGCCGTCCACGGGTCGGCGTCGGAGGCAAGCGCAGCCTCGAGGTCGGCGGTATAGCGGGCCAAACCGTCGGCCGCCAGCGCCCGCAGCAAATCCTCCTTGCTCGGGTAGCGCCGGTACAGGGCGCCGATGCCGACGCCGGCCCGAGCCGAAACCGTCGAGATCGGTGCCTCGGGGTCGGCGAGGAAGACCTCACGCGCGGCGTCGAGGATGCGCCCGTTGTTGCGCGCCGCCTCTGCTCTGCGCCCGCTCAACGGGCCAGTCGTGTCGGGCATAGATCCACGGTAGCACTGGAACAAAGGATTCCGTTCTGCTACTCTCAAACGGAACGATTCATTCTGTTCCAAATGAGAACGCTTCTCCTCCCGACTCAGTGAAAGGACCCCGCTCATGAATTTCCCGGTGCTCACCACGTCGCTCGATCTGCTTCGTCGCGTCGCTGCCGGCGTCCCCGCCGACCGGCTCGAGGACCCCACCCCGTGCTCGCAGTGGACGGTCGCCCAGGTATTGCTGCACGCCGCGGGCGATCAACACGGCTGGGCATCATTCGTCGGCTCCAGCCCGCTGCCGTCCTATGACCCGTTCGCTCCCCCGCACCAACTCGACGGCACTGTCGATGAGCTGATCGGCGAAGCGATCGCGGCGGCCACGACGGCCTGGTCACAGGTCGACCCAGCCGCCGAGTCGGTGCGGACTCCGCTGCCGCCCGCGCCCACCATGAGCCCTGAGCTCGCGGCAGGCGCATGCGCGCTCGACGCCGCGATCCACGCCTGGGACATCGCCGTGGCCACCGGGCAGAGTTCGCCACTCACCGCCGAACTGGCCGAGCAGCTCCAGCCGGCGGCTCACGCGACCGCCGACCTACTTCGCGGCTTCGCCTACGCCCCCGCCCTGCCCGCAGAGCCGGGCGACGACGCGGCCGAGACACTGCTGCGCTACCTCGGCCGCGACCCTCGCTGGACGCCCTGACTCACGCTCACCACGTCCGAGGTCTTCGGAATACCACTTTGCCTAGCCTCAAATCCTTGGCACAGTTCGATCTCGGTTGCGATGTGCAATGCGATTCGAGGTTCAAGACCAGCGGCGGGCCGGGTGGCGGGTCCGCTGTGTTGACCTGGACGGAATCGAACAGGGTGCCCGGTCTCGTGCGCGCATTCCGAGGCGGTCGTCGAAATACTCGCGCTGGCCGATCGGGTCGGCGAGATCCTCGACGACAGCGAGATTTACAGCAAGCGCGACTCAACAAACGGGCATGCTCACTGCTTAAGGGGGCATGACGTCGACACAGATCCAGCCGGTCTCGTTCGCCGACTTCGTCGGCCGGCGAAGACATGACCTGCTGCGGGTCGCCATGGTCCTGGTCGGAAATGCCCAGCGCGCCGAGGATCTCGTCGGCGACGTGCTCGCCAAGGCTTACGAGGTTTGGGACCGCATAGCCGGACTCGACCACTCCTACGCCTACGTACGGCAGATGCTCGTCAACGAGCACCTGTCGTGGCGCAACCGGCTCAAGCGCACCTCGCTGCACGGCGATCTCGAGCCGTTTACCACTCCGGTTCCCGATGTCGCGGGGGCTCATGCCGTGCGGGCCGAGTTGATCTCGCGGCTGGGGTCGCTGCCGCGGCGGCAGCGGGCCGCCATCACGTTGCGCTTCTTCGAAGACCTGAGCTACGCCGAGATCGCCGACATTCTCGGCTGCAGCCTGGGCACCGTCCGATCTCACATCTCGCGCGCGCTCGCCACCCTGCGCGTAGCCATGACCGAGGAGTCCTGATGCACAGCACCAATGACTTGCGCGCTGCCTTGCGACAACTGGCCGACGCTGCGCCCGAAACTGCGCCGCTGCCCGGCGACCACGACGAGTTGCTGCCTGCGGCCAGGCACGCTCGGCACAGGTCCGCCGCCCTGCGGTTCGGCGCGCCGGCGCTGGCCGCCGCCATGGTGGTCGGCGTGGTGGCCGGAGCCGTCACGCTCAGCTCGGGGGCACACCGGGCAGCACAGCCAGGTAACTCGCCGGCGCAGAGCCGAACGACGACACCCGTGAGCGGCCTCCGTCAGGCTCGCCGCTACTGACGCCGTGTTCGACGTCGATGCCCTGCCCGGAATGACGGTGGGTGCCCCGAGCGTGACGCACCAGCCAGCAGCGTTACCTGAGCCCCGATGGCTTCCGAACCGACTCTGACCAACGGGCGATGTGCGGGTCTGGGAGCCCGGGCGCTGGACCCCGTCCCGGCCGGCCGGCGCCCAGGACGTCACCATCAACGGCAAACCGGGCTTCTACGGCAAGATCACCGACCAGTGGCATGGCCTCGGCGGCGGCAAGATGGTGGGCCTGGCCTGGCAATACGCCCCAGGCGCCTGGGCCGCGGTCATGGGGACGAAGACCGCCACTAAGGCCGACCTGATCAGCCTCGCCTCCAGCGGTGCGCACCGGGCTGCATATTCCGGTCCGTGTCCCGTTCCGGCTGTCGAGCCTGCCCGCGGGCGGCAAGCTGCCCGGCTCGGCTGCTCCTGGGGTCCGTACCAGATCGAAGGGCTGCGACCTGAGCTTCAACTACCATGGCCGGCCCGGGCAGCTGGCGCTAATCGTCAACAACTTGGCTTGGACTGAAGGCGGGACACCGACCACGATCGGCGGCCGGCCGGCCTGGGAGGAAAGCGGGCTTAGGGTGGCCGTCGCCGGTCCAGGTGTCAGCGAGGCCACCGTGGGTCGCTACGTTCGGGACGACGGCAGCGCCTGCGGCCCCCTAACGATGAGACTGCGTTCGATCTTGGCCGGCCTGACGTTCGCGTCGAACGTGAAAGACCCGTCCACCTGGTTCGACGCGACCACCGCCCTGCCCTAACGCGTTCCGCCTTGACCGCCGCTGGTGCTTTCGCACCAGCGGCAGAGTCAGGCCGAGGATCCAGCCGGCCCGGCAGGTCACAACCAGAGCTTGACTTCTTCGAACATTTGTTCGAATAATGAGGGATGGGCTGGCAGAACCCACCGATCCCCTGGCGCGAACTCGAGCGCCGCCTCTCCGGCCGTCCGGCGCCGGAGCCCCCGCACGTCCCAGCCGCCTTCGCAGGGCGACGGCGGCGACTCTCCTGCTTGGTCTCGTAAACGCGCCGCCTACGAACCTACGACGGTAACCCCGCTGACCGGCCCGCACACCCCCTATGCCGAACTGCACGCCCACTCGTCGTTCAGCTTCCTCGACGGCGCGAGTTCTCCTGAGGAGATGGCCGAAGAGGCGGTACGGCTCGGCCTGGACGCGCTGACGATCACCGACCACGACGGCATGTACGGCGTGGTGCGCTTCGCCGAGGCGGCCACCGCGCTCGGGTTGCCGACGGCATTCGGCGCCGAACTCTCGCTGGACGTACCGATCCCCGAAACGCAGGCCGAACGCATGATCGCCGCGCGAGCCGGCACCCCGGACCCACCTGGCCGGCACCTGCTCGCGCTGGCCAAGGGCCCGGCGGGTTACGCCAACCTGTGCCGGGCCATCAGCGTCGCCCAGCGCCGAGGCGGCAGCAAGGGACGTCCCGTCTACGACTTGGATGAACTCGCTGAATCGGCACACGACGAGTGGGTGGTGCTCACCGGCTGCCGCAAGGGACCGGTACGCGCAGCGCTCGATGAAGGCGGCCTCGATGCCGGCCGGCGGGCACTCGCCGAACTCGTCGGCCGGTTCGGACGCGAGAACGTCGTCGTCGAACTGACCCATGACCTCGACCCACTCGCCGACGAACGCTACGACGCGCTGAGCACGCTGGCCGACGAGGCCGGGCTGCTCGTCGTCGCCACCACGGCCGCGCACTACCACGCACCACCGCGTCGCCCGCTCGCCACGGCCCTCGCAGCGGTACGGGCGCGCAGCAGCCTCGACGAGATCGACGGCTGGCTACCTGCCTGGACCGGCCAGCACCTGCGATCCGGCGCCGAGATGGCCGCGCGCTTCGAACGCTGGCCGGGCGCTGTCGAGCAGGCGGCGCTGCTGGGCAAGGAGTTGGCGTTCCGGCTCGATCTCATCGCGCCCGAGCTGCCGCCGTTCCCGGTCGAGCCCGGCCATACCGAGATGACCTTCCTGCGCAAGCTCACCTTCGACGGCGCGCTCGAACGGTACGGGCCACGCAGCGCGTCCACCGAGAAGGCGTACAAGCAACTCGAACACGAGCTCGAGATCATCGAGCAGCTGAACTTCCCGGGCTACTTCCTGGTCGTCTGGGACATCGTCCGGTTCTGCCGCGAGAACGACATCCTCTGCCAGGGCCGCGGCTCGGCCGCCAACTCCGCGGTCTGCTACGCGCTGAAGGTCACGGCCGTCGACGCGGTCGCCCGCAACCTGATGTTCGAACGCTTCCTCGCCCCGGAACGCGGCGAGCCGCCAGACATCGACGTCGACATCGAGTCCGACCGCCGTGAGGAGGCCATCCAGTACGTCTACGACCAGCACGGGCGCGACCACGCGGCCCAGGTCGCCAACGTGATCACCTACCGGCCCAAGTCGGCGATCCGCGACGTCGCCAAAGCGCTCGGCTACTCCCCCGGCCAGCAGGACGCGTGGAGCAAGGAAGTCGAGATGAGCTACTACTGGACCCCCGACATCTTCACCGCCGAGTCGACCCCGGGCGAAAGCCACCCACAAGGTGACCAGGAACGCGATGAGCGCTCGCGCGAAGAGCCCGCCGGCCGCGACGCGGCCCGAGCGAAGCGAGGTGCGGATCGAGGGATCGACCCGAGCGAAGCGAGCGGTCGAGACCTCAATCCGCCACCGCGGTTGTGAAGCTAGCTGCCGAACTGCAGAACACGCCGCGCCACCTGGGCATCCACTCCGGCGGCATGGTGATCTGTGACCGGCCAGTCGTCGAGGTGTGCCCGGTCGAGTGGGGGCGCATGCCAAACCGCACCGTCCTGCAATGGGACAAGGACGACTGCGCCGCGATCGGCCTGGTCAAGTTCGACCTGCTGGGCCTGGGCATGCTCTCCGCGCTGCACTACTGCTTCGACCTGATCGACGAATGGCACGGCGTGCGTCACGATCTCGACTCGATCCCGAAAGAGCAGGACTGCGTCTACGAGATGCTCGGCCGGGCCGACTCGGTGGGCGTATTCCAGGTCGAGTCCCGCGCGCAGATGGCCACCCTGCCCCGGCTACGACCGCAGAACTTCTACGACCTCGCCATCGAGGTCGCGCTGATCCGGCCGGGCCCGATCCAGGGCAACTCGGTGCATCCCTACATCCGCCGGCGCGACGGGCGGGAAGCGATCACGTATCCGCACCCGAAGCTCGAACCCGCACTCGAGCGCACACTCGGCATCCCGCTGTTCCAGGAACAGTTGATGCAACTCGCCGTCGCCGCCGCCGACTTCACCCCGGCCGAGGCCGATCAGTTGCGCCGGGCGATGGGCTCGAAACGCTCCAACGACCGCATCGGCGCGCTCCAGGCACGGCTCTACGAAGGCATGGCGCGCAACGGCATCACCGGCGAAGTCGCCGACGACATCTACGAGAAGATCAAGGCGTTCGCCTCGTTCGGCTTCGCCGAGAGCCACGCCATCAGCTTCGCGCTGCTCGTCTACGCCTCGTCCTGGCTCAAGCTGCACTACCCCGCCGCGTTCTGTGCCGCGCTGCTCAACGCCCAGCCGATGGGGTTCTACTCACCGCAGTCGCTGGTGCACGACGCAAAACGGCACGGCGTCGAGACGCGTGGGCCGGCCATCAACATCTCGGCCGCGAAGGCGACTCTCGAAGCCGGCGATTGCCCGCCGCAATGCGACTGCGCTGAAGGGGCGGCCGCTCCGCAGCCGGCGGTCCGAATGGGGCTGGCCAGCGTCCGGACGATCGGCACCGACCTCGCCGAACGCATCGTGGCCGAACGTCATAGCGGCGGCGACTTCGTCTCGATGGCCGACCTGTCACGGCGGGTCGGGCTCACGGCCGATCAGGTCGAGGCGCTCGCCACGTCCGGCGCGTTCGACTGCTTCGGCGCCGATCGGCGTGATGCGCTGTGGTCGGCCGGGGCAGCCGCGGCGGCCCGACCCGGCCAACTCGACCTGACGATCTTCGACGAGTCGAACACTCCGGCGATCCCCGTCATGACCGGTCCGGAGCAGTTGATCGCCGACATGTGGTCCACCGGGGTCACGCCCGAGCACTACCCCACCGCGCTGATCCGCGATCGCCTTGACGCGTTGGGCATCGTCCCCGCCTCCGGGTTACGCGCTCTCGACGACCACACCCGGGTCACCGTCGGCGGCATCGTCACTCACCGGCAGCGCCCGTCCACCGCCCGAGGCGTCACGTTCATCAACCTCGAGGACGAGACGGGCATGATCAACATCATCTGCGAGGCCACGGTGTGGGCGCGGCATCGCCGGGTGGCGCGCGAGGCGGGCGGCCTGCTCGTCCGCGGAATGCTCGAACGAGTCGACGGCGTCACCAACGTCCTGGCCGAGTACATCGAACGGTTGCCACTCGGCCTGCGCACCAGCTCTCGGGACTTCCGCTGATAGCGCGGCTGGACCACCTACATGACCCGATCACCCATCACGCACTCCGGCGGCTGCGACCCATCGTTGCTCGCCAACGCTTAGCCAAGCACGTACAGAAGAAGCGGGGCGTTACACCATGACTGAATTCCGATGGCATCTCGCCGACGAGGAACGTGACGGGCAGCCCGCGCTGTTCGACGTCGACGGGCTCACCGGACCGCAACGCGGCACCGGGCGGCTGTCGGGCATCGAGTTCCTGCACGTGGCCGCCAAGCGCATCCTCAACCAGGTACCCGCACAGTCACGCATGCCGTTTCGCTGGACCATCAACGTCTACCGCGGATGCAGCCACGCCTGCGCCTACTGCCTGGCCGGCGACACTGCGATCCTGCTGGCCAACGGACGCACCAAACCACTGGCCGACGTTCGCCCGGGCGAGCGCATCTACGGCACGGTTCGCCAGGGCCACACCCGGCAGTACGTCCCCACCGCGGTGCTCGCGCACTGGCAGACGGTCGAGCCGGCGTTCCAGGTCGAACTGTCCGGCGGCACGACGATCGTGGCGAGTGGCGGGCACCGATTCCTCACCGCGCGCGGCTGGCGCCGGGTAGCCGCCGAGGGACGGCGGGCGCACCTGGTCGTCGGTGATCGGCTCGCCGGCGTCGGCGGATTCGATGCAGTCGACGACGCCGATTCGCCGCTGAGCGTCGCCTCGATCAAGTCGCTCGGTGTCGAGATGCCGATGTACGACATCACCACCGGCACCGGCGACTTCATCGCCAACGGCGTGGTCAGCCACAACTGCTTCGCTCGTCCCACGCACGAGTACCTCGGCCTCAACACCGGCGAGGACTTCGACCGCAAGATCGTCGTCAAGATCAACGCAGTCGAGAAGGTGCGGGCCGAACTGGCCGACCCGGCCTGGACGCACGAAGCGGTCGCGATGGGCACCAACACCGATCCGTACCAGCGCTGCGAGGGCAAGTACCGGCTGACCCGCGGAGTCGTTGAGGCGCTGACCGAACACTCGAACCCGTTCTCGATCCTGACCAAGTCGCCGCTGGTGCTGCGCGACGTCGACCTGATCACCGAGGCGGCCCGCCGCACCGACGTCACCGTGAACTTCTCGATCGGCACGCTGGACGAACGGGTCTGGCGGGCCACCGAGCCCGGAACGCCCCATCCGCGCCGCCGGGTCGAGGCGATGCGGCAGCTTGCCCAGGCCGGAATCCGCACCGGCGCACTCATCGCGCCGGTGCTGCCTGGCTTGTCCGACTCACCCGAGCAACTCGCCGAGGTGGCGAGTGCCATCCGCGAGGCCGGTGGCCGAGTCATCGGCACGCTTCCGCTGCACCTACGCCCAGGCGTCCGCGAGCATTTCCTGGGTTGGCTCGAGTCCTACGACCGCGAGTTGCACGCCGACTACCTGCGCAGATACGCGACGAACACGTACGCGCCCGCACACTATGCCGAGCGGATACGCGCCCTCGCCGACGCCGCTCCCGTCGGTGCCTACGCCCCGCACGACGTCGACACCGCTCCCATCAGCGGCCACGCCCCGCACGAACTCGACGCCGGTCCGGGGCGACTACGGGCAGCCGACCCATGACGCTTCGCCGCATCGGCGCGGCGCGACGCGGCACGACGAATGTCGCGATCGGTGCCCGCCGACCCTGACCCAATGCCGGCCGTTGAGCCCGCCGGGCGGTCGCGTGCTGCGCCCAGGACAAGATCACGCCGGACCGGGTCCAGCATGCTCATGCTCTTCCGATCACCCGGCGCGCTGGCTAGCGTGATCGGAAAGATGCTGGCACGAGCGAATCGAGGTGTTCAGGTGAAGATCTCGGACATACTTCGGCACAAGGGCGCATCAGTGGTCACGATCGGGCCCGAAGACTCGGTGCGCAATCTGTTGGCCGTGCTCGCCAAGCACAATGTCGGGGCGCTCGTGGCCGTCGACAGCGACCAGGTTGTCGGCATCATCTCCGAGCGCGACATCGTGCGTCGCCTCGACGAGCGCGGCGAGGGTGCGCTCGCCGCGACCGTCTCGGATCTGATGACTGCCACCGTGGTCAGCTGCGCGCCGGACGACTCGGTCGACAAGATCGCCGAGACCATGACCGAGCGGCGAATCCGGCACATGCCAGTGCTGGCGGCCGGCAAACTCGTCGGCATCGTCACGATCGGCGACGTCGTGGCCGGCCAGATCAGGCAGCTCGAACAGGACCGCGGCCAGCTCGAGCAGTACATCACCCAGGGCGGTTAGCGGCGCCGGCGGCGCCTCACCAGCGCCGCCCCGTACCAGGCAGATGCGGCGGCGCTAGCCACCGCGGGCGTCGGCGCCGGTCGCGTCGCCACCACTCGCGTTGCCACCGCTCGCGTTGCCACCGGTCACGCTGGCGCCAGTCGCTCTCGGTATGACGCCGGCTGGGTGAGGCAACCGGCTGGGCATTGGCCGCGCGTCGGCCATTACCGGCATTTCGGCGAGCCAAGACGAGCTGCGCGCACGCTGGCCAACGTCAGACAGATAAGCGATCAGGGCGGGCTGCATGCACGCCGTCTCGGCAGGCGAACGCGTCGACCATGACGCATTTCGGCGGGCCAATGCGCCATGCGTACACCCGTCTCGGCAGGCGAACGCGTCGACCATGACGCATTTCGGCGGGCCAATGCGCCATGCGTACACCCGTCTCGGCAGGCGAACGTCTCGGCTGTCCCGCCCAAATCGATGGCCGATGGCGTGGCGCTTGCGGCAAAGTTTGCGGGGATCGGTCAGAATAGGACGAGGCCCCTCCATGTATGAGATGGAGGGGCCTCGCACGATCCCGCTGCACCACCGACCGATTTCTCGGCTGGCCTGCGTCGCAAGACCGGTCACCACTCCGGCTGCCCTACCGCACGGATCCGGTTTCCCGGCTCCCGCGGCGTCCGAGGTTTCCCCCGGCTTGGCGTCCATCTGTAAGTGACCTGCGTAGTTCTACTGGCTGTTTCCCGGCCGCACAAGGGCTTGCGCATCGAATTCCTAAAGCAATTTTGTTTTCAACATGATGTCCACAGAAGCGGCTCTGTTATCCCCCGGGAATCTCGCTTGTCCACCCGCTCGTCCACACCACGATCCACACCCGTGCATCGCGCCAGCTGCGATTCGGGGCGCTCACTCGATCAAGATCATCTCTGCCGGAGAGGCGACCAGCCGCACTTCGAGCAGAGATCATCATGACTGGAGTCAGCGTGCGGAGCGGTCGCGGTCCCGTCGCGCGGGCGCGGGATACTCGCGGCATGGTTGACGACAGTGCGCGCGAGCGCGCCATCTATCAGGCGCTCAAGGCGGTAGACGAGGTCGCGGCAGCCCTGCAGACCCACCTCATCGAGGAGCACGGGGCCGATCCCGAGCGAGACGCCGAGACCAGCACGTCCACGAATTCACTCAAGCTGCTCAGGCAGGCGAGGGAGCGGCTCGGCGAGGGACTGCGCACCATCGAGGCGGACACCATCGCCGAGACCGACGCGATCTCGCTGCGCAACAGCTGAACACCAGGCGCATCCAGTCCGCGTGCCGCTAGCTGCCTCCCGCCGCTCGAGCACCGACGGCGCCAGCCACGGCCTAAGCGACCGACGCACCGCGCGACCGTTGACGGCGCCGAGCCACGGCCTAAGCGATCGCCAGCCACGGTCTATGCGACCGGCCTACGCGGATGGCGACCGACAACCGCGACTGGCCCACGCGACTGGCGACCGCGCGACCGTCGACGGCGCCGGAACGGCGACGGCGAACGCCGATGTCAGCCGTGAAGACCGGGGCCGTCTGGGCGACCTGACCGATCAGTCGATGGCCGGCTACTGGCGCGGACGTACCGATGGGCCCTCTGCTGGTGCCCCTCCAGCCGACCCCAGTCGGGTAGGCCGAGCAAGCAGACTCAGCCGCGCGGCACGGCGAAGTGCCGCAGCGTCCCGGTCGCGGAGTCGACCTGCGCCCAGTCGGTCTGCACGTCGTACACCGCGATCGCGCTGGTCGGGAATTTCGTCGCCAACTCGCGTCGAGCGGCAGCGTCGCCGCGGCCGTCATCGAGGGTCATGGCCAGCTCCTCGAGTGACGGGTTGTGGCCGACCAGCGCGAGCGTCAACGCCTCGGCGGGAGTGGGCCGAATGACCTCGAGCAGGTCTTCGACCGTGTTGCGATAGATGCGCATGTCCAGCACCGGATCGATGCCGGCGAATTCGGCCGACGCCAACTCGGCCGAGGCCAGCTGCCAGGTCTGCACCGTGCGGCGAGCGGGCGAGACCACGACGTGATCGGGCTGCAGATCGTGTGCGACGAGCCACCGGCCGATCGCGGGGGAATCGCGCTTGCCCCGCTCGTCAAGCGGCCGATCGACGTCGGCCCCACCCTGAGCGGCTTTGGCATGGCGGATGAGCACCAGTCGTCGCGTCGTCACGCAATGAGTCTCCTACTGCGGCTCGCGCAGCGGAACACGTCGCAACTCGGCAAGAAACGCATCGATCGCCGGGCGGCGCGGACCGACTCCTGCCGCACGAGTCGCCGCGAAGATCGTTCGCTTGAGCCGTGGGCGGGCGAGCGGGGTCACGGTCACCTCGCGCGGGACGTGTCGCAGGCCCATGCCGGCGATCAGCGCGACGCCGAGCCCGGCCGCGACCAGGTCGAGCAGCAGGGCGAACTCGAGGGCGCGGTGGCGGATGTCGGGCTCGAAGCCGGCATCGCGGCACGCCTGCGAGGTGGCCTGGCCGCACGGGGTACCGGCGTGGCTCGCGACCCACGGCAGGTCGGCCAGATCGGCCAGACGGCCAGTCGCTCGATCCCACTCGCGCGGCGTCACGGCGTAGAGCGGGTCGGCGGCGAGCCGATGCCGCTCGACGCCGTCGGGCGGCTGCCACGGCACGTGGTCGTACTCCTGAACGATCAGCACGTCGAGGGCGGCCGAGCGCAGGTCGACCAGTCCGGGAGTGTCCTCGACCTCGGCGATCCGGATGTCGAGTTCGGGGTGCCGCGAGCGAGAAGCCGCAGCCGCCGGGGCCACGAGCAGGCCGGCCGCGGACGGGAAGGAGCCGACCCGCACGATGCCGCTGATGCCGCTGCGCGCGGCGGCCAGGCCCGCCTCGGCGCCTTCCAGAGCGCGCAGCACGACCTCGGCGTGCTGGGCGAGCGTCGTGCCGGCGGCGGTGAGGACGATGCCGCGCCCGGCCCGTTCGAGCAGATCGCAGCCCGCCTCGCGTTCGAGCTGGGCCAGTTGCTGCGACACCGCGGACGGGGTCACGTGCAGCACGTTCGCTGCGGCGGTGACGCTGCCCCGCAGGCTGACCTCGTGCAGTACGCGCAGCCGGCGGGCGTCCAGATCCATGTAGCAACGCTACAACGCAACTCAAGTTATATGAACTGGACGTTCACCGTCGCGACCAGGACCGTTGAGCGCGTGAAAGCCTCGCACCGCGCGCTCGCCGTCCTGGTCACGATCATCTGGGGGGTCAACTTCGTCGTCATCGACGAGGGATTGCGTGACCTGCCGCCCCTTGTGCTGACGGCGTTGCGCTTCGTGGCGTGCGCGCTGCCGCTGGTCTTCTTCGTGCCGAGGCCTACGTCCAAGCTGCGGTTCGTGATCGCCTACGGCGTCGTGCTGGGCGTCGTCAAGTTCGGCCTGCTGTTCACCGCGATGGCCAACGGCATGCCGGCCGGGCTCGCCTCGCTCGTCCTGCAACTGCAGGCGTTGTTCTCACTCGCGCTCGCCGCACTCCTCATCGGCGAACGTCCAACGCGAGTGCAGGTGGCCGGTGCCGTCGTCGCAACCGCGGGCATGGGCCTGCTCGCGACCGGCGGCACCGGCGGCCACATCGCCATCGGCGGATTCGTGATGACGATCGGCGCGGCCGCCGCCTGGGGGCTGGCCAACGTCATCACCCGGGCCGAGCGGCGAGAAGCGGCCGCTGTCGATGCTCGTCTGGTCGAGCCTGGTGCCGCCCGTCCCGCTGCTCGGCCTGTCGGCGATCGTCGACGGCCCGGCCGCAGTCGGTCATGCGCTCAGCCACCTGACGTTGCGCGCCGTGCTTGCCGTCTGCTTCGTCGCCTACATCTCGACGCTGGTCGGTTTCGGCTTGTGGAACCGGCTGATCGGCCTGCACTCGGTGACCAAGGTCGCGCCGTTCAGCCTGCTCGTGCCGATCTTCGGGCTGACGGCGTCGTGGCTGTTCCTCGACGAGGCCGTGACGTGGCGGTTGGCCGGATGTGCCCTGCTCGTCCTGGCCGGGCTCGCGCTCGTCGTTCGCAGGGGCGGATCAAAGAGCGCCCCGCCACGGGCTTTCGACGCGGCGCCCACCGTGGCAGGGTCGGACCCTCACCTAGTGGGAGAGGAAGCCGACCATGGTCGAACGCTCGTCGTACCCGCCCGGGGTCCCGTCCTGGACCGATCTGGGCACGAATGATCCTGCCGGTGCCCGCGACTTCTACGGCCAGTTGTTCGGTTGGGAATTCGACATCAGCCCCGACGAGCAGACCGGCCACTACACAATGGTCATCAAGGCGGGCAAGAACGTCGCCGGCGTCAGCGGCATCCCGGTCACCGAACAACCGCCCGCCTGGAACACCTACTTCGCCACCGATGACGTGCAGAAGGTTGCCGAACTCGTCACCGCGAACGGCGGGGCGATCGTCATGGGCCCGATGGAGGTCGGCCCCGCCGGGTCGATGGTGATGTGGCAGGACCCGACCGGCGCGTTCGCCGGCGCCTGGCAGGCGGGCGAGCACACCGGAGCGCAGTTGGTTAACGAACCCGGCACGCTCACCTGGAACGAACTCAACACGCGAGACCTTGCCGCGTCAGCGGCCTTCTACACCGCAATCCTGCCGGTCACCGCGCACGACATGAGCGCCGAAGGCTTTCAGTACCAGACGCTGCAGGTCGACGGACGCGACGTCGCCGGCATGTGGCAGATCAGCGCCGAGGTGCCCGCAGTGGTGCCCCCGCACTGGGCCGTCTACTTCTCGGTCGCTGACGCCGACGCCGCGGTCAGCCGGGCGAGCGAACTCGGGGCCACGCTCAGCATGCCCGCCAAGGAGTCGCCGTACGGGCGCTTTGCCGGCCTGCTCGATCCGCAGGGCGCGTCCTTCTACGTGATCCAGCCTCCGGCCGGAGACTAACTTCCCGGAGACTAACTTCTCGGGACGGCTGGGTCAGCCCAACCTCAGCTCAGCCGAGGGCCTCGCTCGTGGAGGTAAGCCGCGAGCGGGGCCCGGCGCGCAGCACGTTCGAGGGCAACTCCTTGCCGACGGCGACCTGGGCGAACGACGCCGCGTCGAGCAGCAGGTCGATGTCGATGCCGGTCTGGATGCCCATGTCCTCGACCATCGCCACGACCTCCTCGGTGGCGATGTTGCCCGTGGCGCCGGGCGCGTACGGGCAGCCGCCGAGACCGCCGACGCTGGCGTCGAAGTTCGTGACGCCGAGTTGCAGGGCGGCGTACAGGTTGGCGAGCCCGGTGCCGCGCGTGTTGTGGAAATGCAGGGCCAGCGGAAGCTCGCCGAACGCCTCGCGGGTTGCGCCGACCAGTTCGACGACCCGAGCCGGCGTCGCCATACCCGTGGTGTCGCCGTAGGTCAGCGAATCGGCGCCGGCGTCGACGGCGCTCTTCGCGACCTCGATCACCCGCGCGGTCGGCACATCGCCCTCGTACGGGCAACCCCACGCGGTCGAGACGATCACCTCGACGGTGCCGCCGGCCTCGTGCACCGCGGGGATCATTTCGGCGATCTGCTCGAGTGATTCGTCGGTGCGTCCGGTTGACGTTCTTGCGGTTGTGGGTGTTCGACGCGGACACGACGACCTCGATCTCGCTGAACCCGGCCTCGATCGCGCGCGTCGGCGCCGCGCATGTTGGGCACCAGCGCGGAGTAGCGCACCGACGGCTCGCGCTTGATCCGGCCCCATACCTCGTCGGCGTCGGCCATCTGCGGGATGACGTCCGGATGCACGAACGACACGGCCTCGATGCGGGAGACCCCGGTTCGGGAGAGCGCGTTGATCAAGTGCACCTTGGCGTCGGCCGAGATCGGATCTTCGTTCTGCAACCCGTCGCGCGGACCGACCTCACGGATGGTGATCGCAGCGGGTAGAGGCGCCAGTGGCCCCAAGGTCGTCATGGCGCACACGGTACGACGAACCACCCGGCGATAGCGATTCGATGTGACATCTGGCTCGAAGATCAGCTTCGAGCCGGGCGGAGCCGCTTCGATCGAGGAACACCGCTGAGGCTGCTGACATCGGCGCGCTGGCAACACGTACGTCTGGTTAGTCCGGAATAACGCAGATGATCTTCGCCCGAACGCCCGACACGTTATGCCCACCGTTCGGCCGCATTCCCCGAGTTGATCGCTCAGGTTGTCGCCCGCGCTTCCGATGAGGGGGAGACACGTGGCGGTTCCCCGACGCGGCGTGCCCAAGCCATACGGGGACCGATCTGTGCAGGAGGTGCCATGTACCAGACGTATCGCCCGCTTCTCGACGCGCTGGTGAGACGTGGCGCCGACGCGCAGGCGATCGAGGAAGCCGCCGAAGAGGCCGAACGCACCGGCCGGTCCGTCCGCGATGTCCTGATCAACGATCTCGTCGTCACCGAGATGGAGCTGACCGAGGCCTCGGCCGAGGCGCACGGAATCAGCGCCATCGATCTGGTCGGCTACCCCATCGACGCGGCAGCGGTGGCGAAGATCCCCCTGCCGCTCGTCCTCCGACACCGGCTGCTCGGCATCGGCATCAACGACGACGAACTCGTCGTCGGCCGTTACCGATCCGGACGACGTCGTCGCGCTCGACGACGTCCGGGCCGCCACCGGCATGGCCATCCACCCGGTGGTGGTGGCGCGCAGCGAACTGCGCAAGCTGATCGACCGGCTCAAGCGCGATGACAGCGACCTGACCGACGTCGCCGCCGGACTGCGTGCCGATGACGCGGCGGACGTTTCCAACCTGATCGTCGGCGGGCGACGACGCGCCGATCGTGCGCTACGTGAACTCGCTTATCGAGCAGGCGATCCAGAGCCGGGCCTCCGACCTGCACCTGGAGCCGACCGAGACCGACATGCGGGTGCGGTTCCGCATCGACGGCGTGCTGCATGAGGTCGACAAGGTTCCGCACGGCGTGCAGTCAGCGCTGGTCTCCCGGCTCAAGATCATGTCCAACGTCGACATCACCGAACGCCGGGTGCCGCAGAACGGCCGGATCACCGTCCGGCTCAACAACCACAATGTCGACCTGCGTACGGCCACCCTGCCGACGGTGTGGGGCGAGAAGGTCGTCCTGCGCGTGCTCGACACCGGCGGCATCGACCTCGAACTGAAGAAGCTCGGTTTCACCGAGGACAACCACGCACGGTTCGCCGAGTCGTTCCACAAGCCGCACGGCATGGTGCTGGTCACCGGGCCGACCGGTTCGGGCAAGTCGACCACGCTGTACGCGACGCTCACCGAGATCAGCACGCCCGAGGTGAACATCATCACCGTCGAGGATCCGGTCGAGTACCGACTGGCCGGGCGTCAACCAGATCCAGGTCAACCACAAGGCCGGCGTGCACGTTCGCCGCGGTGCCTGCCGGCGATCCTGCGTTCGGACCCGGACATCGTGCTGATCGGCGAGATCCGCGACCGGCCGACCGCGCAGATCGCGGTCGAGGCGGCGCTCACCGGCCACCTCGTGCTTTCGACGCTGCACACGAACGACGCGCCGAGTGCGATCACCCGCCTGATCGAGATGGGCATCGAGCCGTTCCTCGTCGGGTCGTCGCTGGCCTGCGTGCTCGCCCAACGCCTCGTCGCGCCGGCTCTGTGAGTGGTGCAAGCAGGCCTACGAGCCGACCGCCGAGGATCTGGCGACGCATTGGCCGAGCGACGACTTCGCGCCGCCGGGAACGTTGTGGCGTCCGATCGGCTGCCGGTCCTGCGGCAACACCGGCTTTCGCGGCCGCTTGGCGATCACCGAGGTCATGCCCGTGTCCGAAGAGATCGCCAGCCTCACGGTCGCGCACGCCTCGGCCAGCGAGATCCGGAAAGTGGCGACGGCCGCCGGAATGGTGCCGCTGCGCGAGGACGGTCTGCGCAAGGCGGCCGCAGGTCAAACAACGTTGGACGAGGTCATCCGTGTCACCGTCTGATACCTATTGGAACGAGGCTCAAATGCACTCGCTGCACGAAATCGAGTCGGTGCCCGCGCCAGATGCGGCCAAGCAGGAACTGGACGCGCTTCTCACCCGAATGGTCAAGCTCGGCGGCTCGGACCTGCACATCACGGCCGGCATCGCCCCGTGCGCCCGGATCAACGGCGCCCTGGAGCCACTGCCCGACCTGCCCAAATTATTCGATGCCGACACCGAAGCACTTGTCCGCGCCGCACTTACCGAGGCGCAGTGGAAACAATTCCTGGCCGAGCAGGAATTGGATGCCGCGTACGCATTGCCGGGCGTGAGCAGATTCCGGATGAACATCTATCGCCAGCGGGGCAGCGTCGGCGCAGCGTTTCGTACGATTCCGCACAAGATCCGCAGCCTCGAGGAACTCGGGCATGCCGCGCTCGGTGGAGATGTTCGCCCACCTGCCTCGCGGGCTCGTGCTCGTCACCGGCCCGACCGGATCGGGCAAGACGACGACCCTGGCCGCTCTGCTCGACATCGCCAACCGGACGCGCCGCGGCCACATCGTCACGATCGAGGACCCGATCGAGTACCTGCACGGACACCGCAAATGTGTCGTCAACCAGCGCGAAGTCGGCTCCGACACGGCGAATTTCAATACCGCTCTGCGGCACGTGTTGCGGCAGGACCCGGACATCATCCTGGTCGGCGAGTTGCGTGACCTCGAGACGACGGCGGTGGCCGTCACTGCCGCCGAGACCGGTCACCTTGTGCTGGCGACGCTGCACACCCAGTCAGCGGCGCAGACGATCGACCGCATGATCGACATCTTCCCGCCGCATCAGCAGCAGCAGATCCGTTCACAGCTCGCGAACTGCCTGCAAGGGGTGGTGACCCAGGCGCTCGCGCCCACT
Source organism: uncultured Actinomycetota bacterium (assembly GCA_963709985.1). Classification (GTDB taxonomy): domain Bacteria; phylum Actinomycetota; class Actinomycetes; order Mycobacteriales; family Jatrophihabitantaceae; genus DASXRA01. Next base: position 335,366 of record CAVPYQ010000028.1, on the reverse strand, counting down.
CGAGACGGCAGCAGCCGGACCGTGATCTGCGAGGTCATGGTGGCCACCTCGGCCATCCGCAGCCTGATCCGCGAGGGAAAGGTGCACCAGATTCCTACATTCCTTCAGTCGTCGGCCGATGTGGGAATGATCAGCTTCGACAGCCATCTGGCCAAACGTTACGGCGAGCACCTGATCAGCAAGGCGACCGCCCTCGAGATTGCCCACGACCCCAACGAATTCAAGCGACTGGCGAGGTTAGAGCCATGACGGCCACGAAGACTTTCAGCTACGAGGCCCTCGATGCCGCGGGCGCTCGCGTCAAGGGCACGATCGATTCCGACTCGAAAGACGCCGCCGCCAGTTCGCTAGTCGCGCAGAAGCTGGTGCCGCTTTCGGTCACCGGTAGCGGCGAGGGCCTGCAGAAAGACCTGAAGATCCCGGGTTTCAGCAAGCGGACGAGCTTGAAGGATCTCGCAATCTTCGCCCGCCAGTTCGCGTCGATGACCACGTCCGGTCTGACCCTGCTGCGAACGCTGACCATCCTCGAAGAGCAGACCGGCCGGCCGAAGCTCCGGGCGGCCGTCACCCAGGTGCGTTCGGACGTACAGGACGGGGCGACCTTATCGAAGGCCATGTCCCGGCACCCCGATGAGTTCCCACTGCTCATGGTCAACATGATCAAGGCGGGCGAAGCCGGCGGCTTCCTCGACGAAGCTCTGGCACGCATCGCCAAGATGTACGAGGCCGACGCGACGCTTCGCGCGAAGATCAAGTCCGCGATGACCTACCCGGTCATCGTCCTGATCTTCTCGCTGCTGATGGGCACCGGCGTAATCCTGTTCATCGTTCCGATCTTCGAGAAGATGTTCAAGCAGTTGGGCGGCAAGCTACCCATGCCGACCCAGGTCATGGTGACGCTTTCGCACAACATGTGGTGGGGTCTTCCACTCGGCCTTGTCGTAACGATCGGCGGTATGCGGCTATATCGCGTGCGACGGCGTGACAGCTTCGCCTTCCGGTTGACGACCGACAAGCTCAAGCTGCGGCTGCCCGTGTTCGGCAATCTGTTCACCAAACTCGCCATCAGCCCGGTGGGCACGCAACCTGGGCACCCTGCTCGCGGTCGGCGTGCCGATCATCCAGGCATTGGAGATCGTCGGCGGCACTGCCGGCAATGCGATTGTCGGGGAAGCGATGGACGACGTGCGCGACGCAGTTCGGGGTGGCTCGCCCATGTCGCGGCCGCTCGGCAAGCATCCGCTGTTCCCGTCGATGGTGGTGCAGATGCTCGAGGTCGGCGAAGAGACGGGACAGACCTCCGAGATGCTCGACAAAGTCGCTGACTTCTACGACCAGGAAGTCGAGACGGCCACCGACTCGCTGACCTCGGCGCTGGAGCCGTTGCTGGTCGTGCTGCTCGGTGCCGTCATCGGCACCATGGTCGTCTGCCTCTATCTGCCGATGTTCTCGATTTATCAGAACATTCAGTCGAGCTGACGTTCGTTCGTAGGCGTCGCCCGGGCTCCGCCGCGCGCCCGGCCCGGGGCCGCTGCGACGTTTATCACACAGACAACACATCCGGTCGTTTATGACCAAACCGATTCCAGCTTGCCAATTATTTCGTTGCCATTTCCTCAAGTTGCTGACGCCCGGGCCGATCTATTCGGCGAACGACTACGGATCGGCCCTCCTCGCCGAGCCATAACTCTCACGAGCCTAGGAGGCTCTCATGCTCAACCGGCTGACCAAGCTCCGTGAGGAGCGCGCCGAGGGTGACAAAGGCTTCACCCTAATTGAACTGCTGGTGGTCGTCGTGATCATCGGCATCCTGATCGCCATCGCGATCCCGCTCTACCTGAACTACCAGAAGGGCGCCAAGAACAAGTCGGCACAGTCCGACGTCCGCAACGCAGTCACCACCGTGCAGCAGTGCATCTCCGACAACGACAACCAGACCCCGGCCACTGCCGCTGCCGCCGGCGGCGTCGATGGCGCCGACCTCGTGTTCACGTGCGGGGCTGCTGACACGCAGACTGCCACCGTATCCAGTGGAAACACGCTGACCTACGAAGGCGACGGCGCCGCAGGTACGTACAAGATCACCGGCAAGAACAAGGACGGCGGAAAGCTGTACACGTACGACAGCACCCAGAGGGAAAGTCAGCTAGCACGTAACGGCAAGCGCTCTGGTGGCTGGGCAGGGCCCGCCCTGCTCAGCCACACATCTTCTTGAACAAACGAAGAGGTGCACACATGACTCGCTGGAAGGCCACCCGGCCCTCAGCGGGTCTTGCGTGTGTCTGTTCCGCAATCCATCCCGCTACCGCCGATCGGCAATTCCTGAGTCTTCAGAACGCCGGATCTGGTTTGGAGAAACCATGAAGCACCGCCAGGTCGGCGTCGGCAAGGTTGGGCTGATCAACCCGGACGGCCACGCCATCGGTCTCGACGTCGGCGCAACCGCGGTGCGGGCAGCGATCCTCGCCCCCGGCACGCTAGAGGGCCGGCCGTCGGTCACGGTGCACGGCCTCGGCGCCGTCCCGCTGCCCTATGGCGCCGTGGTCAGCGGCGTAGTTCGCGACCAGCAGGCCTTGACCGCCGCGCTGAAACATCTATGGCAAACGCACAAGTTTGCCTGCCGCAACGTAATTCTCGGCATCGCCAACCAGCAGGTGCTGGTGCGCGACATGCAGATCCCGAATCTCACGCCACAGCAGCGGGTCAAGGCCCTGCCGTTCCAGGCCCGCGAGATCGTCGCGCTTCCGATGGATCAGGTTGTTCTCGACTTCGCCCAGCTCGGCGGGGTCGATCCGGAGACCAACATGGTCAGCGGACTGCTGATCGCGACGCCTCGCCAGCCGGTACTTGCCGCAGTCGAGGCAGTAGAACGAGCCGGGCTCAAAGTCGCCCGAGTGGACCTGGCGTCGTTCGCCGCGCTTCGCTCGATCGCCGAGGAACACCTTTCGGTAGAGGCAGTTATCGACCTCGGCGCCCACCTGACGACGATTGTCATCCACACCCGCGGTGTACCGAAGCTCGTCCGAACGCTTGCCCGAGGCGGCGAGGAGCTGACCCAGCGAATCTCCGACAAGCTGAACATGAGCATGGAACACGCCGAGATGGCGAAGTACGACATCGGCTTGAACGGCGACAACGACGCGGTGAGCGGCATTGTCAAGGACACGATCCGTCCCCTTGTGGCTGAGATTCGCAGCTCGATCAACTACTTCGCGGCCGGAACCGACGGCACGCGCCTCGAGCGAATCTCCTTGACCGGCGGTGCGTCGGCGTTGCGTGGCTTCGCCGAACTCCTGGCAACACAGATCGGCGTGCCGACAAACGTCGTGACTCCGATGCAGCACATACGCAATCGCTGGGCCTCGAAGGAAGTTCGGCTCGAGGAGTCAGAGCGATCGGCCAGCGCCGTCTCAGTCGGCCTCGCGATGGGAGCAGCGGCATGACAACCCAGGCCCATCCCAACCAGCCGTGGAGCAGCATGCCGGGCTGGGGCATCGTTGCCGACCTGACCCCACCTGAGCTGATCGCCTCGCGCCACCTGAAGGTTCTTCGCAAGTGGATCGCCACCGGCCTGGTCATCATGCTGCTGGCTTGCGTTGCCGGCTACGTCCTCGCCGCCCAGAAGCGGTCATCAGCGTCAAACGCCTTGGAGTCCGTTCAGGCGCGTACGGCGCAACTCGAGGCGGACGCACGCAAGTACGGGGGGATCACGAAACTGCAAGGGACCGTGACGGCTGTGCAGGCTCAGGTTTCGCAACTCATGAGTGGCGACGTCGACCTGGTCAAGCTGATGGGCGGGATCAGTAGCAGCCTGCCGGCAACAATGACGATCAAGCAGGAGGCCGTGACCATCAGCCTCGCCGGAGCGGCGAGCTCAGGCAAAGCCGGTACGACCACGTCGAAGTCGGGAAGCGGTCTGGATACCTCCGGCAATACCCCCATCGGCAACGTGACGATCTCCGGCGTTAGCCACACCCTCGACGACCTGGCTGTCTATGTCGACCGGCTTGCAGCTATCCCAGGCGTCGTAGACGTCGTGCCTCTGTCGAATGTCGTTGACGCGACGGGGGTTCAGTACAGCGTCTCGCTGACCTTGACCGACAAGTTGCTGAGTCACCGGTTCGATGTCTCCAAGAATGGCGGCAAGTGATGGCACACGTGCAGAGCAAACGCGTCTGGCTGGCCGGCAGTGCCGCGTTGGCGGTTCTCATTGCCCTGGCCGGATGGTTCGCAGTCATCAGTCCACAGCTGTCATCGGCTTCGTCTTTGCAGAGCCAAACCGGCACAGCACAGGACCAGAACCTCACGTTGCAGTCGAATGTCGCCAAGCTACGGCGAGAAACTGACAATCTCAGCGCGTTGACCGCGAGCCTGCGTGGCCTCGTCGCGGCCTTGCCATTCGACAGCGGCCTGCCGGCCTTCACCCGCCAGCTCAGCACGCAGGCCGCGCAACGCCGGGTCAGCCTGACGAGCATCACCGTGGGCGCAATCGCCCCCCTCAGCAAGACCGGCGCCGGAACGACTGGCCAGAGCGCAACGACAAGCGCGGCCGGCAAGATGTTCGCGATCCCGATCACCCTTTCGTCCGTCGGCAGCGCAGCGAATCAGCTCGCATTTCTGAAGGCAATTCAGGTCGACGGCCCACGTCGCGCCCTCGTCACCTCTAGCCAACTCGCACCCGGCGCACAATCGCAGAGCACGTCGGTCAATGCGTCGTGCACGATGACCACCCAGCTCACGATCTTCACGGCGCCGCTCACGCCGGTGGAACTGGCTCAGCTCGAGAAGCTACTCAACGGCGCCATTCCGACGAACTAGTGAGTATTGATGATCAGACCCTCGCGCCGCCTGGCCGCACACCTCAGCAGGGCTGAGCGGCGGCTGGGCCGCCAACTGCGTGCGCGTATGCGCCGACGCGGAGACGACGGGCTGGTACTACTCGAATCGATCATGACGATCAGCCTTATCACGATCATCATGGCGGCGCTCGCCACATTCTTCCTCAACGGGGTGGCCTCGACGACCCAACAGCGCACCCGCCAACTCGCGGCGCAGGTGGCAACCTCGGCGGTCGACACGGTGCGCGGCGTGGAGCACCCCTCGCAGGTCGTGGCCGGACGGGACGCAACGAGCGTGGCGACCCAGTTCACGCAAGGCAATGCATCCGCCACGGTACGGCCGTGGATCAACAAGATGACACAGGCTGTCGACGCCTCGGCAGCCACCGGCGCTGGAGCGACGGCGACCATACCGACGGTCCCGGTGAAACAGCTCGTCAACAACACGTGGTACAGCGTCAACAACTACGTCGGCTGGTGCACAGTCGCGACCGGCTCGCAGGATTGCGTCACCGGCTCGGGGGGTCTCACCTACCTACGCGCCGTCGTTGCCGTCAGCTGGCGCGATCCTGATTGCTCCGGCGGCACCTGCACGTACGTGACCGGAACCCTGCTCAGCGCCGCGATCGACCCTTCCTTCAACCTCAAACAGGCTCCGCCGGCCATGCCGATCGTGCACAACCCGGGCGACCAGACCTCGATGGCCACCGAGAACGTGAACCTGACATTGGCCGTCGAGGCCGGTACCGGCGTGTCGACCTTCACGTGGCTCAACATCGGCAATCCCCTGCCCCCGGGTCTGGAGTTGAGCCCAGAGGGAGTCATCAGCGGCAAGCCGATCGTCGCTGGAACCACGACCGTGACGCTGCAGGTAACCGACGCGTTCACCCGCACCGCTTCCGCCCAATTCACCTGGACCATCCTGCCGAAACTAACGATCGCTCAACCCGCCGATCAGATCAGCACGATCGGCAAGTTCGACTCGCTCGCCCTGACCACGACCGGCGGCAATGACCCCTACGTCTACACCGTCACGGGTCTGCCGACCGGCTTGTCCTTGTCCGGCAGCCAGATCATCGGCACGCCAACCGTCCTGAGCGTCAAGACCGTGCAGCTGACGGTCACTGACTTCGACAACCGGACGACGACGGTCAGCTTCAAATGGTCGGTCGTCACGGCTCCGACCGTGAATTCGCCCGGCGCCCAAACGACTTCGGTCGGCGCGGCGACCAACGTGACCCTGACCTCGGCCTGCCTGAACGCCCCGTGCACCTATACGGTGGTCAGTGGGCCGCCCGGGCTGAGCATCAACAGCAGCGGCGTCATCACCGGCACGATCGGTGGCCCAGCGGCGACGTACTCCACCGCCAGCATCACAATCACCGACGTCGCCGGCGCGACCGGCACAACCGGCGCATTCATCTGGACCGTCAAGGCTGCGCCGACAATCACCACTCCGGCGGCTCAGACCACGACGGTCGGCGCGACGGTCAATCTGCCGGTCGTATCGACGTGCGCCTACACGCCTTGCAGTTTCACGCTGAACACAGCGCCGCCCGGACTGACCATCAACGGCAGTGGCGTCATCACCGGCACGGTCGGCTCAGTCGGCACCCCACCGCAGACGTACACGTCGAGTGTGAGCATCACCGATTCCGCCGGCGTGAAGATCACCTCGGGCAACTTCACGTGGACTGTCAAGGCGCCGCCCACCGTGAACGCTCCGGGCAACCAGAGCAGCAACATCGGCATGACGGTCTCGGTGCCCTTCACGGCAACATGCGCGAACGCCCCGTGCAGCTACACCCTGAACAACGCAGCATCGCTCGGGCTGACCTTCGGCGCCGGGCCCACCATCACCGGCACGGTGGGCGGGCTGCCGCAGACCTACACCGCCAGCGTGACCATCACCGACGCGGCCGGCGTGAAGGCCACCTCGGGCACGTTCACCTGGACGATCAGCTATCCGCCGCTGCTGGCGACGACCCCACAGTCCCAGTCCAGCACGGTCGGTACCGCGATCACCGCCCTGCAGATGACCGCGAGCGGTGGCTCTGGTAGCTACAGTTGGTCGGGCGCTCTGCCCCCCAACCTCAGCATGACAACGGGTGGCCTTATCACCGGTACGCCCACGACCTTGGGCTCGGCCACGTTCACCCTGACCGTGACCGACGTCGGCCCGTTGGCCAATGCATCCATGACCGTCAGCTTCACCTGGGCCGTCGTGGCGAAACCGGCTGTGACGGCGCCGGCAAACCAGACGACGACAGTCGGCGCGGGGATCAACCTGCCGCTGACCTCGACGTGCCCGAACGCGCCGTGCACCTACACCTTGAACGGCGGACCGGCTACGCTGAGCATCGACGGCACTGGACGCATCACCGGGACGATCACCAGTGGGGCGCAGACGTTCAGTCCGGTCACGATCACCATTCGCGACAGGGTTGGCGCCACCGCCACCAGCGGCACGTTCAGCTGGACCGTCAAGGCCGCGCCGAGCGAGGCTGCGCTTGCGGCACAGACCACGACGGTCGGCGCGACAGTGAACGTCACGGTGCCGACGCCGACGTGCCCGAACTCGCCGTGCACCCTCGCGCTGAACGGGCCGCTCGGGCTGAGCATCGTCGGCAGCGCGGTGTCCGGCACGGTCGGCGGCGCGGCGCAGGTCTACAACGCGACCATCACCGTCACTGACGCAGCCGGGGTGAGCGTCAACTCCCCGGTGTTCACCTGGACGGTCAAGGCGGTGCCGACGGTGACGCCGGCGAACCAGACCACAACCCTTGGCGCATCCGTCAACTCGACCGTCCCGTCGACCTGCGCGAACACGCCCTGCACGTTCGTCCTAACCGGCGCGCCGACCGGACTGAGCATCAACAACAGCGGTGTCATCAGCGGCACCGTGGGCGGTTCGGTCACTACGTACAACAACGTCACTGTCCGGATCACGGACGCCGCCGGCATGAGCGCGCTGTCCAACGTCTTCACTTGGACGGTTAAGGCCGCGCCGACCATCACCGCACCGGCAAGCCAGACCACAACAGTCGGCGCGACGATCAACCTGCAGCTGACATCGTCGTGCTGGAACACGCCGTGCACGTACATCCTGCTCACTGGGCCGGCCACATTGAGCATCAATGGCAGCGGCCTGATCACCGGGACGATCACCAGCGGGGCGCAGACGTTCGGCAGCGTCACCGTGCGGATCACCGACGCGTCCGGCATGAGCGCCACGTCCAGCACGTTCAACTGGAAGGTCAATTCCGCGCTGACCCTTACCACTCCGCCTAACCAGACCGTGAACGGCGGCGCGGCGGACACCCTCGACCTGACCGCCTTGGACAACGGCGGGACGACGCCGTTCACATACTCCGCCACTGGCCTACCGGCATGGCTGACTCTGAACGCCTCGACCGGCTTGATCAGCGGCACGGCGCCCGCCGCGCGGAGCATCACCTCCGGCATCACGGTGACCGTTCGTGACAACGCCGGTGTCGCCGTGACGAGCGGGTCGTTCCAGTGGATCGTCAACTACCCGACTCTCGCGATACCGGATCAGGCCACGCTCAAGAGCTCGGGCGTCAACATCGACCTGGACAACTACGTCGTCGGCGGCACCGGGGCGCTGACCTACTCGATCTCGGGCAAGCCCACGTGGTTGACGTACAGCACCACCAACCACACCCTGATCGGGACGGCGCCGTCAACGACCAGCACTAACGCCATTTCCGTTACGGTCACCGACAGCGCCAGTCCCATTGGCTCAGCTACCAGCGCATTCACCTGGCGCGTCTACAACACTGCCTCGACCCTCGGCTGGAGCGCGATCACGGACCGCTCGTCGCTGCCCAACGTCGCCGCCACCAGCCTCAACGTGACCGGGCTCGTCTCCAATGACAAGGCGCCCTATACGGCAGTCGGTCTGCCGCCCGGCTTGACGATGAACACCTCGACCGGTGTGATCAGCGGGACGCCGACGCAGCCGGGACGCTACCGGGTAAGCGCTACCGCGACGGACAACACGAACAGCGTGGCGATGCCGAGTGCGACGTTCATCTGGCAGGTGACCGACCTGGCGTGGAGCACCATCCCGCCGCAGACCTCGACCCGCACAGTCGGCGACAACCTCAACGTCACCACATATGACTCGGGCGGAATCCCGCCGTACACCTACTCGGCTTCCGGCCTGCCGACCGGTCTTTCGATGAACGCCGCTACCGGCGCCATCAGCGGAACACCGACCCAGAGCATCGTCTTCACCCCGACGGTCACAGTCACGGACCTCAGCGGCGCGTCGGCAACCAGCGCCGCATTCAACTGGACGGTGACCGGATGACCGTGTGGCGCCGCTTCCGTGCAGACGAAGGCACATCCCTGATGGACCTCGTCGTCGGGATGGGGATCATGTCGATCTTCATGGCGATGTTCACCGGAGCTGTCGTGATGATGAACAAGACACAGCAGAAGTCGGACGAGCTGGGCCAGACGTCATCGCAGCTCAACCAGGCATTCCTGATGCTGGACCGGACCGTGCGCTACGCGGATGCGATCAGTACGCCGGCGATCGGTACGTCGGGCGACTGGTACGTCGAGCTACGGATCCCGACGCCCCAGGCCGACGGCACCACGGTCGAGAAATGCACGCAGTTGCGGGTCGATATCGCGAAGCAGCAGCTTCAGCGACGCATATGGACGGTCGGCGCGACGCCACCGTCGACATTTGCGCCTGTTGCCTCCGAGATCATCAACGGCGATTCGAGTCCCACCTCGCCGAAGCCCTTTGTTCCTAAGGCGTTGTCCGCCGACATGGCGTTCCAGCGGCTGACCATCAATCTCGTCTCAAAGCATGGCCGGGGGACGAAAGTGACCGAATCACACTCCTCCGTCACGTTCACCGCGGTGAACAGCACGGTGCCACCACCAAGTGGCGCGATCTGCGGCGAGCCGGGGACGCGACCATGACCCGGCCGGCCGGCACGGTCGCGTCTTCGTCTCCGACCTGCAGACGGAGACCGCGGATCGCTGCCGATGCTGATGATGGTCACCCTGGTCGGGGTGATGCTCGGCGCGTTGCTCGTGCCGATCGTCGTCACGCAGAGCCGTAGTACCCGCTTCGACACGAGCCGGGTGCATGCTCTGGACGCCGCTCAGGCCGGCATCGATGCCGCGCTCGGGCAGATTCGTTCCGCTGTCGGCGCCGACAACACCGGCGACAGTTCCCTGCTGCCCTGCGCGACTACCCACTCCGGCAAGCCGATCACCGGGAAGGCGAACTCCAGCGGACTCGCCACCTATGCCGTCTACATCGACTACTACACCGGTGGCACCGCGGCCGCACCGACCGGCCTGATGCCCATCTGCGCGCAAGGGCATGGCCCGTACGACGGCGGGACCACTGTGACACCGGCCTTCGCCCGCCTGACCTCGATGGGCACCGACGGGCCGGCTCGCAATGGATCAAGCGGCGGGCGCACGCTGGTCACCACGTATGTCTTCGAGACCAACAATGCCAATATCAGTGGCGGCACCATTCGCATCTACACTGCCGACCACGACACCACGAACTGGTGCCTCGACGTCGGCGTTGCCTATCCAGCCGAGGGCACACCCGTGCGGTTGCAGCAGTGCAGCACGAGCGTTCCGGTCGCGCCCCAACAGAAGTTCGCCTACCGCAGCGACCTCACCATTCAACTGGCAAGTTCGGTCGGAAGTGTCGTTGGCGGCGTGACCTATGCCAACGGCCTGTGCATCGACGCGCAGACCCTCAATACCGGAGGCACCGCGCCACTCGCCGGCAGCGCGCTCGTGCTGAAGAAGTGCGCGACGGTCGGCAGTCCGGTCTGGTCGCAGCAGTTGAGCATCGACCGACACAGATCGATACAGGCACCCCTCAAGACGAGCGCGACGTCAGACAGCCTGTCGAATCTGTGCATGACGGTTGACCTCGTCAGCAGTGGCGGCAACTTGATCCATGGCGTCGACAACTCCGTCACCCTGCAGACCTGCGACGGCAGCCTGACCAGCCCGACAGACGCGTGGGTCCCAAGCCCGGCGATCGGAGCCGGCGCTGCCGTAAAGACGAACTCGTCGCAATGGATCAACTTCTATCAGTTCGGCCGATGCCTGAACGCGACGAACAACGATCCTGACGCGCCCTATCTGACCGCCCCGGGCTGTCGGCAGAACCCCTATCCGAACGCGGCGGAGTACGTGAACCAGAAGATCACGTACAACGCCACGACGGACAAGCACCTTTACTGGACGCTGAACGGTACGGACTACTGCCTGTACAACCAGGCAAAGCCCACTTCGACGAACCTGCTCGACCATCGGGTTCTGATGGTCTCGTGCGCCAGCCATAGCGGTATCTCAAATATCCAACTGCAATGGAAGCGCACGACGCCCACCACCGATCCGTCGCTGCCCTACACCGCTCAATTCCGTTTCCAGACAATGGACAGCTCCCAGCAATGCCTGTCGTTGGCCGATATACCCGCTGTTCCGGGCGATCCCTACGGGCACCAGTACGACGTCTGGCAGAAGGCCGTCACCGTGACGTGTGACTTCTCGCCGATCCAGCAATGGAACGCATCGGTGAACCCGAGCGGCTCGTCGTTGCAGAACACCACGGAGAAATAGACCCATCACCGCAGCGCCCGGGGAGTGTCAGCCGCCGCGCAACGGTTCGCGCGCGGCTTCTGATCGTCGATGCGGTGACACCGCAGTCGCACTGGCAACCAAGCCTGGTTCCATCTGCCGGGAGCACTGCATCGGCTGATCATCTCCGAATATCGCTGGCCGCACCCGCCACCAGATTCCTTAAGCCAGCGGGACTTTGTGCCGCTCATATCGCCGTGGGCTCACTCACCAAGCGACCGACTCAAGATCGACTTCGAATCGCCGATCAGGATGGCGACAACATGTGCGATCACGCGTCGAGCGTGAGCGGGCATTGAGCCACGGATGGTTAGTAGGTCGTCATGAGTTCTCGCCGTGCAGTGCTGCTCGTCGCTGCAATTGCCGTCGCTGGTCTAGCCCTGTCGTCGGCAGTGGCAAGCGCGTCGCCCAGCGCAATGCCGCTCGCCGTCAGCGCCCCTACGCTGATCCCGACGAGCGAATCGGTCTCGTCGAACCCGACGCTGAGCTGGTACCCGGTGTCCGGTGCCATTCGCTATCACGTCCAAATCGCGGCCAGTGGCAGCTTCGGAACGAAGATCTACGACAAGGACACGGTCGGCCTGCAGGTGACGCCTGATACCGACCTCCCGCTGGGCGCCCTGTACTGGAAGGTTGCAGCCGTCGATGCCTCCAACATCGTAGGTCCGTACAGCGATACGGGCAGCTTCACCAAGCAATGGGACCAGGCACCGCAGCCAATCACGCCGGCCGACGGTGCGACACGCATCTTCCCGACCGACCCGGCCGTGTTCACCTGGCGTCCGCTTCCTGGCGCAAAGAGCTATGAACTGCAGGTGGATGATGCGGCGGATTTCGTCGGCGCGACGACCTATCCAACGGTCAATACGTCCTACGTGCTCGCCGACCCGCAGACGGTCGGCCAGACGTTCTTCTGGCATGTTCGCGCTCTGTCCACCACAACCGGGGTCCTCAGCGACTGGTCGAGCCCGCGCTCATACTCATTCGTCTGGCCATCCGCCCCGACACTGCTCACCCCGGCATTCGGCGCAGTTGTCGCCGACCCCAGTTTGTCCTGGGAGCCCGTAGCCGGCGCTGATACCTACCAGGTGCAGATCAACCCGAACCAAGACTTCACCAACAACATGACGACCGACACGATCGTCAAGGGCGCCGCGTACTCGCCGCCTGTCGCCCTGCCAAACGGATCGTACTGGTGGCGCGTACGGCCGATTGACGCGACGACGCCCGGACACAAGGGAGATTGGTCTGCTGCATGGCTCTTCCGGCGCCCGGCACCAGATGCCCCGACCGTTGTTGCTCCTCTTGACATCAATGGCGGCGCAGACGGGATTGCTGACGTCGCCGGTCCACCGACGCTGTCCTGGACTCCGGTCGATCACGCCGCCTATTACGAGCTCGAGATCAGTACCGACCCAGCCTTTCCTCCTTATCCACTGACCTCGTTCTGCACGACGAATCACACGCGGTGGACGCCCTTGACAGAGCTGACGCCGCCGTTGACAACGCTGCCACCCCTGCCCCCGGCGCCTCCGATACCGCCAATCACGACCTGCTCTCCCATCTGGCAGCCGGGCCTGACCTACTACTGGGCGGTCCGCGCAGTCGATGCACCCACCGGGGTGGTCGGCATTTGGTCGAGCGTCTCCACCGGAGCGTTTCGCCTGGTCCGCGGCGTCACCGCGCCGACCTACACTTCTCCTGCCGACGGAGCGAGTGTCTCGGTTCCCGCGCTGGCCTGGGACGAGGTCAACAGTGCCCTCAACTATCTCGTGACTATCAAGGACAGCGACGGCAACACTGTCGTGGACAAAGCGAAGACGTACTCGCCGAGCTACGCCCCGTCGATCCACCTCCCCGATGGGCTCTACAGCTGGTACGTACAGTCCACGGACGCGCAGGGATTTACGACGGCAGTTCTTACCGACGCACCGATGCGGACGTTCGTACTGGAAAATGAGCCAGCAGGCCAGTCGCCCGACCCGGTGTCGCCCGCGGCCTCCTGGTCCGGGCTGCGCACGCCGCCACTCGCCTGGATCGCGGTGACCGGCGCCGCATCGTACAAAGTGCACCTCTCCGTCAACGGAACCGAGCAGACTCAATGGAGCAGCCCGATAAACGCCTTTACCTGGACTGGCGTGCCGGCACTACTACCCGGCGACTACTCGTGGTGGGTCGATGCCCTTGACGGCTCTGGCCACAACATCATCACCGGCGTCGAGAGCACGTTCACGATCAGCAGGCTGACCGACACGCGCGTGGCCGGCTATGCAACCTCCTACCAGACAACCGAGCCGCAGTCCGATGTGCCGTGTCAGGACAACATCATCTGCTTCGACACTCCGACGATGCGCTGGAACGACGTTGCGGGAGTGACCTCCTACGACGTGACTGTCGCGACCGACCCGGACTTCACCACTGCCTATCGCCGCTACACGACGATCTTTGCGACCCTCACGCCGCGTGAATCCTTCCTCGACAGTCAGGCCGGGCAGGCCTATTACTGGTTCGTCACGCCGTGTATCGACTACCCGAGCCCCGGCCACCGCGTCTGTAGTGCCGGTGCACAAGATCCGGTGGCCAACGCCAACGCACCGTCGTTCAAGAAGCAGTCGGCTCCTGTGACCCTCTGTCCGCCGAACACGTCGGTCGCATCGAGCGCAACCCTCTGCCCGCTGTCTCAGATCGCTCCGGACGCGAAACGGCAGATCACCTTCAGCTGGATGGACTACCTCAGCGACAATGCGTTGCCGTCCGCCACTGGGTTGCCGGAAACCCAGGAGGCAAAGCAGTATCGGATCCAAGTGGCGATCGCGCCCGACTTTGCATCGCCGATAGACACCCAGGTCGTAGACGGGACGAGCTATACGCCCACGACGATCACCTATCCGGACGGCCCCCTGTACTGGCACGTGCAAGCGATCGATGACAACGGCAACTACCTCACCTGGTCCCCGGTTGCCGAAATCGACCGGACGATGCCTACTCCGGTGCAAGACGTCACAGTCGACCACAACGAGGCCGTCCCGCCCACCCCGCCCACCGTCACCGGCGTGCCGCTGCTTACCTGGACGCCAAGCAGCTTCGCATCGAAGTACACGGTCGAGATCTACCGCAACAACGACACGAACTTCTCTACCGGCAACCTGGTCGCCCCGGCAGCTACCAGCAAGTTCGCGGCGTACGCGCCGTCCCTCTCGCTCGCCCCGGGTACCTACACCTGGCGAGTGCAAGGCGTGGACGCCGGTGGCCACCCGGGACCATGGTGGACGGACAACACGAACGTAGATCCCAAGACGATGACGTTCACGATCGTGCCTGCCTATCCGTCACTGATCGCGCCGGATACCTCACCGGTGCTCACGTCCGGCAATGTGTTGTTCACTTGGACCTCCGTAAGCACCGCAGTCAAGTACCGGTGGCAATTGAGTGTCAACCAGGGCTTCAGCAGTATCACGGCCACAATGGACACGGTCATGCCGGCGTGGTCACCGCTGACGCGCCTTCGCGGACGGCAACTACTACTGGCGCGTGCAGGTTCTCGACGCGGCAAACAACGTGCTTTCGACATCGCCTATCCGAGCGATCACGAAGGACGCCACGCTGCCGACAGTTACTGCGATTACTCCTAAGACGGCTTTGCCGATAACCGGGCCGATCACGGCAACCTTCAGCGAAGCGGTTACCGGCGTAACGGCGGCCGCATTCCAGGTGGTTGCCAGCGGTACGTCGACCCCAGTGGCTGGTACGGCTCGCGTCGTGTCGCCGACCTCTGCGACCTGGACACCGACATCGCCATTGGTGCCTGGCCAGACCTACACGGTTTCGCTTACCGGCGCTGTGCACGACATGGCCGGCAATGCGATAGCCGCCAACAGCCTGGCGGTCCGCACGCTGACGCTCGTGGAGAACACATCACCTGCGTTTGTCGAGCATTGGGCACGGATCTCGACGGCGTCAGCCAGCGGCGCAAGCTACGACACGTCCAACCTGTCCGGGTCGACTGCCACGTACGCCTTCACCGGCACGTCGGTGTCGCTCGTCGGTACCCGCCGCATTGACGGTGGCTACGCCGCCGTGTACGTCGACGGCGTATTGCAGACGTCCAGCGTGTCGTTCTACAGCGCGACGACCCAATACCGTTATCCCGTATGGACAAAGTCCGGCCTGGCGAACGTCGCGCACACCGTGCAGGTCAATGTGCTGGGGACGAAGCCGGCCGCCGCGAAGAACACCTTCGTGTTCCTAGACGCATTCAAGGTAGGCGTGACGAGCGTCGAGCAAAGTTCAGCGGCAGTCCGGGAAACCTTCCGTCGCACGACGAGCGCTCTGGCCGGCGGCAGCAACTACGACGTCGCCATCCATGCAACGTCGGTCGCCACCGGACGCCCGTCCTACGCCGTCACGTTCCGCGGCACGAGAGCCAGCGTCAAGGGCATTGACTCGACGACCTCGGGTAAGGCCTTGGTCTATCTTGACAACGTCCTTCAGGCGACCGTTGACATGCACAAGACCTCGACGTACGCAACCATCATCTGGAGCTCGCCGACCCTGTCCGACAGCGTGCATACGGTTCGCATCGATGTCCTCGGCACCGCAACGGGCACGGCATCCTACGTCGGGATCGACTCGGTCACCGTCAGCTGACAGACGCGTAGGCCGGCGTCCAGGAGTGGGCGCCGGCCCCGCGTGCTTATGCCGCGTCGCTCATTTCACCCGATCGGTTGCCGATTAGTGACCTGAAGGCGTTCGACGCCAGGGCCAGCCGTTGTGCCGTCTCAGCCGGATGCCGTCCACTTCGCCACTATCAGGAGGGTCGATGGCTTTGACGGTCGCCGTCGAGACCCCGGAGGTCGCCGAGCCGAGCAGCAGCCTCGCGCACACGTACCGGACGCCCAGGGCGCTGCGCGTGCCGATCTGGGCGTACGTCGCTGTGTGGGCGCTCCTGACAGCCATCTACGTGCTGTCGTCCGGAACGGCGGCCCGGGTGGCCTACGACGCGGCCAACCTCGTGACCGCGCTCGCGATCGTCATCGGCGTTTCGACGTTCCGGCCTCAGGCCCGACTCGGGTGGTATGTGCTGGCCGCGTCGATGGTCGCGTTCATGGCCGGCGGCATGGTGCAGGACTACTACGCCTTGACGCAGAATCGGCCGCCACCGCAGGCATCGTGGTACGACGCTGTGGAACTCACCGCCTATGCGTTGCTCGTTGGCGGCCTTGGAATCATCGTCAAGGCCCGAGTCAGGTTCACCCGGCAGTCCTTTCTCGACACGGTGATCTTCCTCGTAGCGTTCGGCTCAGCCGCTTGGGAGCTGCTGATGGATCCGGCTCTCGAGGCATCCGGAGTCTCGCTTCCCGCCCGGACGATTTCCGCGGTTTACCCCATGGCCGACGTGCTGTTGCTGGGCATACTCGCGTGCCTGCTGTTCGCCGAGCACAAGCGCCCGACCGCCATCATGCTCATCGCGGCAGCACGATCGCCGGCCTCGTCCGCTTCGACACGATCGCCTCGTTCTCGGCCGAGGCGGGCGCGTCGTGGCTGATGCACTGGGTGCAACTCGGGTACCTGTTCGGGTTGATCGGTTTCGGCGCGGCTGCGCTGCACCCGTCGATGGTTGTGCTGAGCGAGCGGCGCCCCGCCGTCGGCCGACTTCTCCGGCGTGGGACGGCTCATCGCGGTCGGGTTCGCCATCCTGCTCGGCTCGATCGAGCTGTGCGTACAGCGCTACCTCCAGCACGTCTCCCCTGGACCTGATCTTCGTCGCTGCGACGTCGGCGCTACTCGTACCCCTGGTGCTCCTGCGCATGTGGTGGGTTCTCGCTCGACCTGCGCGGCCAGGACGGCCGCTTCCGGGCACTCGTGCAGAACTCCTCGGACCTGACCATGGTGTGCGACCTCAACGGTCTACTGACTTACGTCAGCCCGGCGTCGTGGCCGATCCTCGGCCTCGTCGAGACCCAGATGATCGGCCGGCGCATTGCGCGGACTTCATGCACCCGGACGACCAGCCGGACCATCGCGTCCGCCTCGCGAGCTGGACTGCCGACGGACACGCCGATCCGGTGCAAGTCCGGTTGCGCCGCGCGGACGGCGCCTACCGCCTGATGGAAGTGCACCTCAGCGACCTCGTCGCGGAGGCAACCGTCCGCGGCATTGTGTCAAACGTCCGCGACATCACCGATCGCGTGCGTCTGGAAACCGAACTCCGGCATGCTCAGAAGCTCGAGTCGGTCGGGCAACTCGCATCCGGAATCGCCCACGAGATCAACACCCCGATCCAGTTCATCGGCGACAACGTCCGCTTCCTCGGCGACGCCTTCGACGAACTTGGTCACCGCCGCCATCGAACCCAGGCCCGACGCCGATCTCGACTTCCTCGCCAGCGAGGTGCCCGCAGGCGATCGGCCAGACGCTCGAGGGTGTCGACCGGGTCGCCACGATCGTTCGGGCGATGAAGGCGTTCGGCGCATCCCGGTAGCGACGAGAAGTCGCCACCGACATCAACGAGTCGGTCCGAAACGCGCTGGTCGTCGCGAGCAACACCATCAAGCACGTCGCCGTCGTCGCGGACCGAACTCGGCGACTTGCCGCCGGTGTGGTGCCATCCGGGCGACATCAACCAGGTGATGGTCAACCTCGTGATCAACGCCTGCGCATGCGATGGCCGACAAGTTCGGTAGCGGGTCCGAACTCGGCACGCTGACCGTCCGGACATCCGTCGACGGCGACGACGTCCTCATCACCAGTCGCCGACACCGGCACCGGCGTTCCCGACGAGATCGCCGGGCGGCTCTTCGAGCCGTTCTTCACGACCAAGGAGGTCGGCCGCGGCACCGGCCAGGGCCTGTCGCTCGTCCTACGCGCTGATCACCGACCGGCACAACGGGTCGCTGACCTTCACGTCAACACCGAAGGTCGGCACGACGTTCACCGTGCGACTGCCGATCGCGGACCCGATGGCGATGCGGGCCGCGAGCCCAGAAGCGCCTACTGCTGCGGAGGATATGGCGTCGTCTGCGGATATCCCGGCGGCGGATACCCAGGTGGCGGCGGATACTGCTGCGACTGCCCTCCACCCCCGTACGCCTGACGCGCGCGACGATCGGCATCCTGCTCGATCAGCCGGTTGAGCATCTGCTGAACCTGGTCGGACTTCGGGATGTCGGTGAGCGTCTCCTGGCCGTGCTCGCCCGCCGATTCGATCGTGATCGTGCCGGCTTTGACGATGCGATCCCACAATGACTGCGAGAACGCGACGTCGTTGATGCGCTGCAACGAGATGTCGCGCCCGACGTGACGGAATACTCCGCGCCGGATCAGCACGCGGTGCGTCGTGAACACGTAGTGCGAGGTCCGCCATCTGATCCACGGACCGAACGTCAGCCAGCACAGCAACAGGAAACCGACGACCACGATCGCGATCAGCAACGGCCCGTGCGCACCGCCGGTCGGCAGGTAGGCAATACCGGCTCCGGCCGCCGCGCAGATCACGATGAACCAGAGTGTGGCCGGAACAAGGGTGATCCAGTGCGGATGCAGGTGCTCTACGACCTGCTCGTCGTCGGCCAGAAGCTTCTCCGGATACGACACTGCGGCCTCCCTTCGCTCGCCACCGTGTGCGTTCCACCGCAATTCCGGAACGTACGGCCACGCTAGCCGGTCCAGCGGCGCTACGCAGCGGTGGGCCGGTTGTGTCGAGGCGAGATTCGGTGTGGCCAATCAGGCGTGCGATACGTGCTGCACGTCGCCCGCGGCGACGATGCGCTCGGCACCGTCGACGAGCACCACCAGTCGCCCGTCGGTGTCGACGCCGGTGGCGCTCGCCTCGAATGTCGTGCCGTCCGTGGCCGAAACGATCACCTCGGCTCCGATCGTGGCGCACGCCTCGCGGTATTCGCCGGCCAGCCCGGCCGCCTCGGCGTCCCCGCCGGCGTCTTGCCATTGCAGGTACCGACGGCCGAGTGCTTCGAGGATCGCGGCGAGCAGCGCCGTACGGTCGGTGGACGACGCGCCCTCATCGGCCAGCGACGTCGCGGTGTCGAGCGCCAGTTCGTCAGCGGTGGTCGTCACGTTCAGCCCGACGCCGACGACGACGTTGGCACCGGAAACCTGGGCGAGGATTCCGACCGCCTTGCGCCGTCTCGCACCGACGAGCACATCGTTGGGCCATTTCAGCACGGCGTCGACGCCGGCCGCCTCGGCGACCGCCTCGCGCACGGCGAGGCCGGTGAGCAGCGGCAGCCAACTCCACGTCGAGACAGGCACATTCGGCCGAAGCAGCACCGAGAACGTGAGGCCGGCTCGAGGCGGCGAGGTCCACGTCCGGTCCAACCGCCCACGCCCGGCGCTCTGGTACTCGGCGACGAGAACCGTGCCGGCCGAGGATTCGACCGCCGAACCGAGCAGGTCCGCGTTCGTCGATTCAGTCGTGTCGACGACGTGGATCTGCGTCCAGGGCGGGCGGATCGCCCCGTCCAGACGGCCGCGGTCAAGAGGAGGACGCTCCCGGCTGGTCATCGCGCCAGCGTAGAGGTTCAGGGCGGCGCGATGCGGCGAAACGTTTCGAGTCAGTGAGGATCAGGCGGTGCGGGCTGCGGCAACGCCGGCGCCTTCGCGCATGTCGCCTCGCGGCGTCGACATGGCCAGCCGCCCCTCGAGGGTGCTGCGCTCGGCAATTGCGGCGAAGTAGGCGGCCCGGGTTGCTGACGCGCGACCCGACCGCTTCGTCTTGCTGTCGACGGCGGTCGGCTCGAGTTGTGCGTTGATGCCATCGCGCAGCAGGACCAGGGCCTCGGCGCGCAGCTGGGAGATGCGGGATTCGGTCACGCCGAGCTCGGCGGCGATGTCGCTCATCTGCCGCTGCTCGAAGAAGTAGGAGGTGACGACGAACCGCAACCGCTCGGGCAGTTCGGAGATGGCGTCGTGGAGGTAGCCGAGCTGCTCGCGGATCAGGAGCAGTGACTCCGGGCCGGCCGAGGTCTCGGCCACCAACTCTGCACCGGTCTCGGGTGCGAAGCCCTGCAGGCTCAGCACACTCGCCCGGGCAACATCGGTCTGCAGCGCGTCGAGTTCGCCGACGGTGATGCCAAGGGCGGCGGCAATCTCGTCGGAGCGGGGCACGCGGCGAAGCACGGCGGCGAGCTGTCCACGGACCGACTCGACCTCGCGGGCCCGGCCACGCACCGAGCGAGCGGCCCAGTCCATGCCGCGCAGCTCATCAAGCAGCGCACCGCGGATCCGGATCGCCGCGAAACGGGCGAAGGGTACGCCGCGGCTCGGGTCGAAGCCTTGCGCGCTGACGACCAGCGCCATCATTCCCGCTGACGTCAGCTCATCCCGGCTCACGTGGGCCGGCACTTTGGCCAGGACCTCGCGTACCAGGTGGCCGACCAGCGCCATGTTGTCCCCGACCAGTTCGTCGACTGTGCGATGAGCCTGGGTGGGACTGGGCGCGCTAGTGGTCTGCGCCATCGGGGGACCTCCGCTGGTGTGTGGTCCGGCAGAGTGCTGATCACTGCCGGTCAACGCTGGCGTTCCCCGATAGACACCATCGGCCGCACCTTTGTGAAGCTGGTGTTTAGTGCGTCCAACGAAAACGTTAGACGACATGATCAACCTGCCAGCCAGGCCGAAAGTCCTTTGTTTCTGGGATTTCCGGGCCCATGAGGCCCAAGGACGGGCCCCTCCGGGCAGGACCTTTTCCCGGCGCCGATCACCCGACAGCCCAGCCGGACCCGGCCGGAAGACGCCCAGTCGCTCAGGTGGAGCCAGTTCGAGACGATGATGGAAGGGACGCATAAGAACAACTCGACGACGATGGCGGTTGGTGTGAGCGACGAGGTCAAGGTTTCGCCGAGCTTGCGAGTCTGCTGTGGCGCGAGCGCGAGACCCTCGAACGGGTGCTGTTCAAGATCGTCGAGGAGCAACTCGTCGTCGCCTCGGGCGAGACCCGATGGCTCGCGGCGTCGAACCGCGAGGTCGAGGCAGCCGTTCACGACCTGCGCGTGAGCGAGGTCGAGCGAGCAGCCGAGGTCGACGCGATGGCCACCCAGCTGGGCCTCCCGGCGGGCCTCAGTCTTGCCGTACTGGCCGAAAACGCACCTGCGCCATGGGATGAGATCCTGCGCGACCACCGCGCGAGCCTGCAGCCGTCTCTTGTCCGAGATCGACTCCGCCGCGAAGGAGGCACGGCGCCTGCTCGAAGCAGGTGGCCGCGCCGTCCAGGAGGCCCTGCACGCGATCGACGCCGGCGACGGGAACGACCGCGCTGATCGAGGCGACCGGACCGGATCGACCGGCGAGCGCTCCGCCGAGCCGGTCTCGCCCGCGAGCGACGAGCAGCCAATGCGCCTCGACAGACAGGCCTGACCCCGATGACTACCTTCTCCGGCCTCCACGACCCGCTCGCCCAAGGGGACAGGGATCCGGCGCCTATCTCGACGCCCGGACAAACATCCTGTCCGAGATAGCCGCCCGCGTCGCCGATCCGCCCGACAACGGTCTGTCCGCCCGTCTCGACCGGTTCTGGGACAGTTGGGTCGAAACCGCGGACGATCCGAGCGGCCTCGCCGCGCGGCGCACCGCTGCTCGAGCGAGCCAACGCCGTCACCGAGTCGCTCAACTCCACAACTGCCGCGCTGGCGGAGTACTCGGAGCACGTGCAGGACCGCCTCGACAAATCGATCATCCGTGTCACCGCCACCGCACAATCGTCGAGCCGGCTGAGCTCGACGATCGACGACGACCGCGCCCTGCGGCCGACCGACGGCACGGCATGGGCACAGTCGGAGGCGGTGGTCATCACGATCCCGGGCTACCGCGCGTGGCTCGACCGGATCGCTCGCACCCTCGCCGGCGCCGTCAACGAACTGCACAATGCCGGCTACGACCTCGGTGGGACGCCCGGCGGCCCGTTCTTCTCCGGCGTGACCGCCTCGACGATCAGCGTCGTGCCGAGTCTGCCGAGCCGGGTGGTCGTTTCGGCCACCTGCTACCCGGGCGCCACCATCGCCCGTCAACTGGCCGAACTCGGCCGGGCAGGCGACAACGCGGGCTCGGTCTATCGCGCGCTCGTGGCATCGGTCGAGGCCGACCGGCGAAGCGTCCTGGCCCAGGCCGCGCGGCGGCGGGCAGTTGCCATCGCGCCACGCGCGCCATTGGACGCGTCGGCGCAGCGAGACGCCGAGGTCAGCCGGCTGCTCTCCTACCGCCGCGGCTACCAGGGTGGCTGCCAGGCGCTCGACTCCGTCGATGCCGCTCTCGAGAAGATCAGTTCCACCGGTTACGGCCTGGGGTCGGACTGGTCCGAACCGGCGAGCGTCGACGTGCTCGTCGAGATGTCGGCGCTCGAGCAGACCTACACCGCGGCCGAGGTCACCATGGCCGGCGTCGGCCAGACCTCGATTCACGACTTCGTCCGGTAACCGCCAGGAACGGCCGAGGCGAGGTCGGTCACTTGCCGGACGGCCGACCCGACCGTGCCGACTAGGCTCGCAAGCCATGGCAGCCGAGCCCGTCCGTCCCGACGTTCCCGATCTCGACCCGCACTCGACTGCGGGCAAACTGGCCGATCTCGAACGACGCTATGACGAAGCCGTACACGCAGGCTCCGCCCGGGCCGTCGAGAAGCAGCACGCCAAGGGCAAGAAGACCGCGCGCGAACGGGTCGCGGCCCTGCTCGACGAGGGCTCCTTCATGGAACTCGACGAGTTCGCCCGGCACCGCTCGACCACGTTCGGCATGGACAAGAACCGCCCGTTCGGCGACGGCGTGGTCACCGGCTACGGCACCGTCGACGGCCGCCCGGTCTGCGTGTTCAGCCAGGACGTCACCGTATTCGGCGGCAGCCTCGGCGAGGTGTACGGCGAGAAGATCGTCAAGGTGCTCGACTTCGCGTTGAAGAACGGCTGCCCGGTCATCGGCATCAACGAGGGCGGTGGGGCGCGCATCCAGGAGGGCGTCGTCTCGCTCGGCCTGTACGGCGAGATCTTCTACCGCAACGTGCAGGCATCCGGCGTCATCCCGCAGATCTCGCTGATCATGGGCGCCGCGGCCGGCGGTCACGTCTACTCCCCCGCGCTCACCGACTTCGTCGTCATGGTCGACAAGACCTCGCAGATGTTCATCACCGGCCCCGACGTCGTGAAGACCGTGACCGGCGAGGACGTCACCTTGGAAGAGCTGGGTGGCGCGCGGACGCACAACACCGACAGCGGCGTCGCGCACTACCTCGCCTCCGACGAGGACGACGCGATCAACTACGTCAAGGCGCTGCTCTCCTACCTGCCGAGCAACAACCTGGACCCGGCGCCGATCTTCGACACCGACGTCGAGGCCGACGTGCACGAGGACGACGCGTTTCTCGACACGTTCATCCCGGACTCGGCCAACCAGCCCTACGACATGCACCAGATCATCGAGCACCTGCTCGACGACGGCGAATTCCTCGAGGTGCACGCGCTGTTCGCCCCGAACATCGTCGTGGGATTCGGGCGCGATCGAGGGCTATCCGGTGGGCGTCGTCGGCAACCATCCGATGCATTTCGCCGGCTGCCTCGACATCAACGCCTCGGAGAAGGCCGCCCGCTTCGTGCGCACCTGCGACGCCTTCAACATCCCGATCGTGACGTTCGTCGACGTGCCCGGCTTCCTGCCCGGCGTCGACCAGGAGCACAACGGCATCATCCGCCGTGGCGCCAAGCTGATCTACGCCTACGCCGAGGCCACCGTCCCGAAGATCACCATCGTCACCCGCAAGGCGTTCGGCGGCGCGTACGACGTGATGGGCTCGAAACACCTGGGCGCCGACATCAACGTCGCGTGGCCCACCGCGCAGATCGCGGTCATGGGCGCGCAGGGCGCGGCGAACATCGTCTACCGGCGCGAACTGGCCGCCGCCGACGATCCCGAGGCGCTGCGGGCCAAGGTCGTCGTCGACTACGAAGACACCCTCGTCAACCCGTACATCGCCGCCGAGCGCGGTTACATCGACTCGGTCATCCCGCCGTCGCACACGCGCTCGTACGTGATCCGGTCGCTGCGCATGCTGCGCAACAAGCGGCAGACGCTGCCGCCGAAGAAGCACGGCAACATCCCGCTATGACTACGCCTGCCGGCCCGATCCGGCGTGATCTTCCTGCGGTGTGTGCGCCACAGCCCCACCTGCGCAGGAAGATCAGCGGAGCGATGCGATGAGCGATCCTGAGCGTCCCGCGCTGCGGATCGTGCGAGGCGAGCCGTCCGCCGAGGAAATCGCGGCAATCACCGCCGTGGTGAGTGCTGCGGCGGCCGGGCCGGCGCCCGAGGGCGGCGCACCGGCGAAGCCCGCGCCCGGGCGGTGGAACGACCCGGCCTACTCGCATCGCGGCCACTGGACGGTCGGCGCCGGCGGCTGGCGCTCCGCCCGCTAACGGTTTTGGCCGCCCGGGCATCTATTTGATGCTGGGCGGCCAAAACCGATCGGTCAGGCGCAGGTCAGCTGGGCATCGGCCCAGTCGCCGTGGTCGTTGCCGTTGCCGTTGCCGCCGTCGCCCACCACGAGGTCGAGCAACTGGGCGCCCGTGATGTCGACGTCGAGCGGCACCGACGCCGACGATCCGGTCAGCACCGGCGTCGTCGTCAGCACCGTGCCGTCCTTGACCACGCTGAACGTCACCGATCCCGCCGACCCCTGCTCGTCGTCGACCCCGACCGTCGCGGTGAACCGGGTGCAGTTCCCGCCGAGGTACACCGCGACGTCGCTGACCGCGTTCGTGCCCAGGCCCTTCGCGTAGACGGTGCCGTTGAGGGTGATCGGCTTGCCGTCGCCCGCGGCCTGCTCGCCGTTGCTGGTGTCGCGCTCGACCGGTCCCCACCCGTTCGTCGCGGAGAAGAACGGCAGGTCGCTGACGTACACGTTGCCCGTCGGCGGCAAGGGCAACGCCCGGACCACCCTGGTGTCGCTCAGCGATTGCGACGCGTTCCGCTGTTGGTAATCCGCGGTCGCGGTGAGCAACGACGCCGTGGGCACGTCGCCGCCGGGCGCGGTCACCCGCCACGTCGCGGTTGCCGACGCACCGCCCTTGACCTCGCCGACCACGGTCGGAGACGTCGGCGTGGCCGTCCATCCGGCGGGCACGTGCAGCCCGAACCGGATGAACGACGCCGGTGGCGCTCCGGCCGGGACGGCGAACGTCGACGTGACGTCTGCGGTCGACGAGGGAGTTGCCGTGTCGGGCGCGGTCAGCGACAAGGTGGCCTGGTGCGCCGGCGGCATCGCGTACGTCGCCTGCGTCGTAGCGCGGACTGTCCACAGTGGACACCTGCAGCGGCGAGGCGTACTGACCCGAAGGACTCGAGGGACACGGTGCCCAGCCCGCCGGTCGACGCGTCGGTGTTCCACACGGCGATGGCGATCGAGTTCGAGCCGTTCGGCTTCAGGATCCCGTTCGGGATCGGGAAGTCGTGCTGCGGACCGGTGTCGTTGACGTAGCGGCCGAGTTGCCAGCCGTTGACGAAGATCAGCGCCCGGTAGTGCCGGCTCGGGTCGTCGGCGATCTTGAGGCCCACCGACGTGTCCTGCCCCTTGGGCAGATCGAGCGCGACGTCCGTGCGGTACCACGAGACGCCGGGCGTCGTGTCGGACGCGGGCAGGCTCACCGGATGGCCAGGCCGTGTCGGGGAATCCCGGCAGCGACCAGCCGGCCCGCTCGCCGAACAGGCCGCCGGTGTTCATCGGGCCGCGCACCGGATCGATCAGATCCTCGCCGCCCCGCGAACCCTGGATGCGCCAGCTGATCGACGTCAGCGGCGAGCCCGAGACGAGTGCCGCCGGTGAGGCCGCGCGCCTCCTTGTTGCTGTCGGCTGCGTTGTAGTCCTCGTTGTGCCCCATGTTCTCGACGAGGACGGACACCTCGTTGTCGGCGCCGACGTGCAATGCGCCTGCGGGGAAGGTGAACGTGTGCGTGCCGTCCGCGCTCGTCCCGAGGAACGTGCCGTTCAGCCAGGCGGAGTAGGCCCCCGCGCGCCGCCGGTGATGGCGGCCAGCGTGATGCCGGTCGCGCCGGCGCCGTCCGCGGAACCGGCCGCGGTACCAGACATCGCCGTGGTGGAAGCCGTAGTCGTCGGCGAACAGCACCGGCAGCGTCCCGGCCGGCGGTCGTGCTGTTCGACGTCATCTTGTCGGCGACCGGCCAGGACGAGTCGTCGAAGCCGGGCTGCGCCTCGGGCGTCTCCTCGGCGTGCCTCCAGTTCGTCAGCGCCGGAAGGGTGACCGCCTGCGCGCCCGGCAACGTGCCGAGGCGAGATCCGCTCGATGTCGCCGAGGTGTTCAGCGTCTTGCCGTTCCAGGTGATCGCGGGCGCGGCAGCCGCCCACACCTCGACCGGCCCGGCGTCGGCCGTGTCGCCGGTCAGGGCGAGCGTGCCGAGCAGCGTGGACGCCGATCGCAGCAGGTGCGAACCGTAGACGAGCACCGGCCCGGCCGCGGTCTGCGCCTGCCAGAACTGCGACGCCACCTGGTCGGTGCCGATCAGCAGAAGCAGCGGCCGCGCGCCGCCGGTGATGAGCACCCGGGCAGGCCGGTGTGCGTGTAGTTCAGCCGCAGATCGCCGGTGGCGGCGTCATACGTCGACGCGACGTTGCCCGACAGCACGGAAACCGTCGGCTGCGCTCGGGTAGTTCAGCACCGTCTCGCCGTCCTGGCCGTCGCGCCGTAGAGCACGGCGACGTCGCGTCCGGCGATCTGCTGCATTCGTCAGGATCTCCGACGTCGAGTACTGCAGTTGCGACGCGCCGAGCTTGTAGTTGGCGACGATGATCTTCGAGTCGCGTCCGGCGAACGTGATCGCGGTGCCCGGCTGCTGCGGCACGGTCGGGTACGACGCGGGAGCCGGCCGGCGGCACGTCGATGGCGTCGATCGGGATGAAGTGCCGGACGAGCGCGGCATTCTTCTGCCCGGTCACCACGATCTTCAGCGTGTGCTGCGCCGTCGGTCAGGCCGGTCGCCGACCACTGCACCTGCTGGTTCACCGTGCTCGGCCCGTATGTGTCGACAGTGGCCACCTTGGTGCCGTCGACGTAGACGTCGGCGAGGCCGTGGTTGTCCGGACTTCGAGGCGATCCACCGGACCCCGGTGCCCGTGAACGGCACGGTGACGCTGTCGCCCGCCGTGTTGGAGAACGACTCGGTCTGCTGGTACTCGCCGCCGGTGTAGCTCTGGCCTCCGGCCCGACGTGCGACCACGTGCCGGTGTATTGCAGCGCGGCGTCCGCGTCGTCGTAGGTGTAGCGTCGAGTCGGGCGCGCGCAGAAGTCGATCGCGATGTGCGTGCTGATCAGTCGATGTGGACGTGGAATTCGCGTGCCGCAGTACGTGGAACTGCGTGCCGATGTCCGGGTTCATCCGCGCCGTGTCGATGATCGCGGAGTTGGCCGGCGGCGCCGACGGCGAGCGCGTCGGTCTTGGTCAGCGGCGCGACGCTCTGCATGAAGTAGCCGATCAGCTTGTCCTGGTCGTACTTCGGGTCGAGCTGGCGCGCCTCGCGTGATCGCGGCGCCGTAGTCGTAGGAGCGTGTAGTACCTGGCTCGGCATCGGCCTGCCAGCCCCAGTTGACGTGCCGCCGTAGGTCATGTAGAAGCTCTGCGCCGTCGCGCCGACGGCGATGTTCTGCTTGTAGAAGACGTTCTCGAATCTGGTCCGGTGATGCAGCCGCGCGCACTTGTCGTATCCCGGCCCGCCCCACGGGTCGAACGACGCCGCCCTGGAACTCCGGCGTGTACAGCGGCCGGCCGGCCGGGTGGTCGTAGGAGATGTCCGGCACGCCGTGCCACTGCGTCGGGTTGGAGCAGTTGAAGCCCTGCGGGTACGAGTCGGGCCCGTCGATGTCGAGCTTGCCGACGCCGTCGTTGAACGTGCCGTTGTTGTTGCCGGTGAGCGGCACAGTGATGCCGTCGGCATGCGCCTTGTCTTCGAGGTGCTTCATGTAGGCGCGGGCCTGGTCGCGAGCCGTCGTAGAACTCGTTCTCGACCTGGTAGAGGATGACGGTGCCCTTGCCGTCGGTGAGTTGGTGGCGGGCGAGGATCTTGTTGATCCGGTGCATCCACTCGTCGGCGCGCCGCGAGGTACGTCGGGTCGTTGGACCGGTCGCGTCCGGGCATCGTGCCGAGCCAGGCCGGGAAGCCGCCGCCGTCGACCTCGGCGTTGATGTAAGGACCGGGCCGCGCGATGACGTAGATGCCCACGGATTTCGCAATGTCGAGCAGCTTGGTCGACGTCGCGCACGCCGGTGAAGTCGTACTTACCCGGCGCCGGCGAGTGGTAGGCCCAGTCGAAGTAGATGGACGCCGCGTTGAAGCCGGCCGCCTTCATCTTCTCCAGCACGTCACGCCACAGGTCCGGGCTCGGCAGCCGGAAGTAGTGGAACTCGCCGCGACCAGATGTAGGTGCGCTTCCCGTCGATCATCAGCGAGTAGCCGTCGTAGGTGACGGTGTGCGATGCCGCCGGCGCGCTCGGCGCTGCACGGGGCGCCGTCCGGGGCGCAGCGGCCTTCGCCGTGGTGGCCGCGCCCGCGAGGATTGTCACGAACGCCGCGAGGGCGGCGATCACCCGCCGTCCGCGGCCGCTCTGGCCGCTCGATCGGCTCGGGCGGCGCGGGCGGCGCGGGCGGCTCAGTGGCGCCAGAGCACGCGAGGAGAGTGCGGAACGAGCCATCGTCGACCTCCGGGGGCGGGAAGCGCGAGCTGCTGTTGTATTTTGTTGACTTTCCCGGTCACTGGTCGGACGTTGACCAGCAGACGCCGCAGATGACCGGCACATACCGGTGGTGTTTCGGGTGAATGGCGCGACCAGCACGCTATCCCTGCCAAAGACCGCACGTCAACGCTCACGTCCAAACAAATATGAGCAGCGGGCAGTTCGGTCTTACGGAGCGAGGAAGCCCGACGCCGAGAACGGCATCTACCAGGCGCGCGAACCTAGACTCGGCACGTGTCCAAGGTGCTCGTCGTCGACGACGATCTGACCGTTGCCGGAGTGGTCGTCGGCTATCTGGAACGCGCCGGTCACCGGGCCCTGCACGTGGCCAACGGACGCAAGGCGCTTGAAGCCGTTTCCGCCGACCGGCCCGACCTGGTGGTGCTCGACCTGATGCTGCCCGAGATCGACGGGCTCGAAGTGTGCCGGCGAGTGCGCGCCGAGCATCCGGACCTGCCGATCATCATGCTGACCGCGCTCGGCGAGGCCGACGAGCGCATCGCCGGCCTCGAGGTCGGCGCCGACGACTACGTCACCAAGCCCTTTTCGCCGCGTGAGCTGATCCTGCGAATCGAATCGGTGCTGCGCCGCGCCGGCGACGCGCCCGCACCCCGGCGGGAGCTGACCGCCGGGCCGGTCACCCTCGACACGGCCGCGCGGGTCGCTGCGCGCAACGGAGCGGAACTCGCGCTGACCACCCGCGAGTTCGACCTGCTCGCGTTCCTGATGGCCCACCCGGGGCGGGCGTTCAGCCGCGCTGAGCTCATGCAGCACGTGTGGGGCTGGACGTTCGGCGACCAGTCGACGGTGACCGTGCACGTGCGCAGGCTGCGCGAGAAGATCGAGGACGACCCCACGTCGCCGCTACTGATCAAGACGGTCTGGGGAATCGGCTACCGGCTCGAGTCGCCGAGCAGCGCGCCGGCGAGAGCGCTCGGCGGGGCCGGGTGGACGCATGAGCCACACGCTCTCGATCATCGCGACCGCGGCGGTTTGGGCCGCCGGCGGCGGGCTGATCGCCTGGCTGGCCACGATTCCGTTGCACCGGCGCTCGCTCGGCGGCCTGCTCGCCTCGGTGGTGCTCACCGGCGCCATCGCCTCCGTTGCCGCCATGGTGGGCAGCGACCGCGCGATGTTCGTGTCGAGGAACGACCTGCGCGTCGGCGTCATCGTGGCGATCGTCGCCGGTCTCGTCGCGGCGGTCACCGCGGCGGTGGCGGCCCAGCGGCTCTCCCGCGACAACGCGGCGCTTCGCGAGGCGGTCGCCGACATCGGCCAGGGCCGCCTGCCGCGCGACGGCGGGCGGCGGCTGACGTCTCAACTCGAACAGCTGCGCACCGAACTCGCCGCCACGGCCCGGCGGCTGGCCGAGTCGCGCGACCGCGAGCGCGCGCTCGAATCGTCGCGACGTGAGCTCGTGGCCTGGGTGAGCCACGACCTGCGTACGCCGCTGGCCGGCCTGCGCGCGATGTCGGAGGCGCTCGAGGACGGTGTCGCCGAGGCGCCCGAGCTGTACTACAAGCAGATCCACGCGTCGGTCGACCGGCTGGCCAGCATGGTCGACGACCTGTTCGAGCTGTCGCGCATCCAGGCCGGTGCCGTCACGGCGAAGGCCGAGCGGGTCAGCCTCGACGACCTGGTGTCGGACTGCATCGCCGCGCTCGATCCCCTTGCGCGGGCGCAGGATGTGCGGCTCACCGGCCGCAGTGCCGGGCCGAGCGCCCTGCACGGCAACGGGGCCGAACTCAATCGCGCGCTGACCAACCTCGTGGCCAACGCGATCCGGCACACGAGCCCCGGCGGCACGGTCGACGTGCAACTCGCAGCGGCGGACGGCGCCGCGCAGGTGAGCGTGCGCGACGAGTGCGGCGGCATCCCCGAGGCCGACCTCGCGCGGGTCTTCGACGTCGGGTTCCGCGGCGAGGCGGCGCGCTCGCCCGGCTCGCCGTCGTCGCCGTCGTCCTCGGGCGGAGCGGGGCTCGGCCTCGCGATCACGCGCGGCATCGTCGAGGCCCACGGGGGCACCGTCGAGGTCGCCAACGTGTCGGGCGGCTGCTGCTTCACGGTGCACCTGCCGCTTGGCCGACGTGATCGGTTTTGGCCGCCCAGCATCAGACTAGATGCCTGGGCGGCCAGAACCGGATCAGCGACGGGCGAACCGCAGCGTCAGGATCTGGAACGGCCGGAGGGTCACCGCGACGGCGTCGACCACCCCGGCGACCGACTCGTCGAGGGGGCGTTCGAGAAGATCCACCGCGTGAACGCCCGCGACCGGGAACCCCGCTCGGATCACCGTCTCCGCGTGTGCGCCGCGTGCCTCGTAGACCCGCACGACGACGTCGCCCGATCGGTCGTCCGCGAGCTTCACCGACTCGACGATCACCCCGTCGTCGTCGACCGAAACGAGCGGCGCAACCGTCTGGCCGCCGACGACCTCCCGGACCGGCAGGTTGATCCGGTAGCCCTCCCGCGCCGCATCGACGATGCCGGCGCCGGGCACGAGTGCATAGCGCAGGTGGTGCCGTCCCTGGTCGGTATCCGGATCCGGAAAGCGCGGCGCCCGCAACAGCGACAACCGAACGAGCGTGGTGAGGCCGCCGCCCTCGCGTGCCCGCCGGCTCACGTCGTGGCCGTACGTCGAGTCGTTGACGACGGCCACGCCGTAGCCGGGTTCGCCCACGTGGATCCACCGGTGCGCGCAGATCTCGAACTTCGCGGCATCCCAGCTGGTGTTCGTGTGGGTCGGGCGGAACACATGGCCGAACTGGATCTCGGACGCCGACCGGTCGGCCATGACGTCGAGGTCGAAGCCGACCTTGAGCAGCTTCTCCGTCTCGTGCCAGTCGATGTCGGTGTCGAAGTCGATCCGCCCGCCGTCGAGTGTGATCGTCTGAGTGATCGTCGATACGCCCACCCGGCGGATGATGCGGACCCCATCGTCCACTGTGGACAGTTCGGCGTCTTCGACGAGATCGACGGCGACGTGCCGGTAGAACGCATCGATGTCCCAGGCGTCGTAGCAGTTCGGGGTATCAGGATGCACCTGCAGGAGGTTGCCGACCGTGCCCGGCGCGAGCACCTCACGAGAGCCATCGCGCACCGACGTCAGTAGGCCCCGGGCGTCCACGCCTACCCGAAGCGTGCCGTTGTCGAGCACGTAGCCGCCGTCGCCGTCCGGAGTCACCACGCACCGAGCCGTCTCATCCGACCGAGGCCACGCCCCGAGGGCGGGAACCCCGTCACGCGCGTGCGGTGCCGCGTTGAACGCCAGCGGCACATCGCCGTCGCCGGCGAGCGCACTCAAGGCGGCGTCGATGAGAGATTCGAGTTCGGCCGCCACCGCCGCATAGTTCGCCACTGCCTCGCGGTGCACCCAGTGAATCGACGAACCAGGCAGGATGTCGTGGAATTGCTGGAGCAGCACGATCTTCCACAGCCGGTCGAGCGCATCGAACGGGTACTCCATACCCCGGCGTACGGCGGCCGTGGCGCACCACAACTCCGCCTCGCGCAGCAGGTGCTCGCACCGGCGGTTGCCCTGCTTGGTCTTCGCCTGCGAGGTATAGGTGCCACGGTGGGATTCGAGGTACAGCTCACCGGACCATACGGGGGCGTCCGGATACTCCAGTTGGGCCCGCGCGAAGAAGTCGGCCGGCCGCTCGATGACGACCCGTGGCGAGCCGTCGAGGTCGCGCAACCGATCGGCCCGGGCCAGCATCTCGCGAGTCGGCCCACCGCCACCGTCGCCGTGGCCGAACGGCACAAGCGAGGACGAAGCCCCGGCCTTGTCGGCGAAGTTGCGCGACGCATGCGCCAACTCCGTCCCGGTCAGCTCGCAGTTGTAGGTGTCGACGGGCGGGAAGTGGGTGAAGATCCGCGTGCCGTCGATGCCTTCCCAGTAGAAGGTGTGATGCGGGAACTTGTTCGTCTGGTTCCACGAGATCTTCTGCGTGAGGAACCACCGCGAGCCCGACAGCGCGATGAGCTGCGGCAGGGCGGCGGTGTACCCGAACGAGTCCGGCAGCCAGACCTCCTCGGTTTCGACGCCGAACTCGTCGGCGAAGAACCTTTTGCCATAGGCGAATTGCCGCGCCAGCGCCTCGCCGCCGGGCATGTTCGTGTCGGACTCGACCCACATACCGCCGACCGGTACGAACTGGCCGGCCTTGACGCGGTCGGCCACCCGGGTGAAGACCTCGGGCCGGACGTCGCGCAGCCAGGCATACTGCTGCGCGGAAGACATCGCATAGAGCAGGTCGGGATGCCGGTCCATGAGGTCGGTGACGTTCGCCGTGGTTCGAGCAACCTTGCGGATCGTCTCGCGCACCGGCCACAGCCAAGCCGAATCGATGTGCGCATGGCCGACCGCGCTGAGCCGATGCGCGCTTGCCCGGGCCGGGACGCGGAGCACCTCGACAAGCTCGGCCCGCGAATCGCCAGCCGTAGCAGGCACATTCTGCAGATCGAGGCGGTCAAGGGCACGGTCGACGGCGCGCAGGATCTGCCAGCGCCGCGGGTCACCGAGATCGATCTCGTCGGCAAGTTGCCCGAGTACCTCGAGGTCCTGCACCAGGTCCCACACGTGCTCCTCGAACACTGCAAGCTCGACGCGATCCAGGCGGTACAGCGGCTCGTTGCCGGCAGTGGCACGATCACCCAGTGGAGTAGGGAGAAAGTCCTCCTCGGCAAGGATCGACGGGTTGGCCGCGGCCTCTATGTACAGCTCGACCGGCTCACCCCCGTGGGCCGGCTCGGCCACGCGTACCCACTGCGTACGCGGATTGAGCCCCTTGACCGGCGAACCGTCCGAGCGATAAACGAGGCCCTCGGCATGAAAGCCGGTTCGGTCGACGTCGAATCCGATGTCGATCACTGCTTCGACGGTGCGGCCGGCCCATCCCTGTGGCACGGCGCCGGTGACCCGGAACCAGGTCGTGTTCCAGGGCGGGCCCCACCGATCGCCGACGCGGGCGGGCACGTACGGCGCGCGCAGCCCATCGGCCACCGGCACGGGCTCGTCGGGAGCGGCCCAGGCGGCTACGTCCAGGTCGACGCGTTCGGAGTAGACGGCCGGCCTGATCCGGCCGAGCGTGCGACGCAACCGCTGCTCGATGAGTTCGTGATCGTCATGCATCGCCAGGTCCTTCGGTCAGGCCGCAATTGAGAGCACCGTACGGTCGTCGGTTTCGAGCAGGTGCGGTTCGGGGTGGCCGTCGAACGTGGCGAGTGCGCCATACACCGGCGTACGGCGGCCGTCCGGACAAACAAGCATTGCACCATCGGAATCGATCGCCACCAGATCGTCGCCAACACGCAGCAGCAGCGCGCCGTCGTAGCCCGCACTGATCGCCGTACGCCCGGCGGCCAGGCCGCCGAGCACATCGCCGTCCGCGCACGCGACCCACGTCGTCGGACTGCCCGGCGCCGCGTCCGATCCCGGGCGGTGCCAGTCGCTGCCGCCGATCGGCACCGGCACCGGCCGACCGGCCGCCTGCCACCAGGCCAGCGGCCCGCCGTCGCGGCGGTCGTACCAGGACGAGTGCCAGATCTCAGCGAGCGGTGGACGCACGCGCGTCGGCTGCCGCCACGCGCAGTCGTATCCGATCGGGTGGTTGATCGACAGCAGGCCACCGCGCCCGGACACGTCGGCCAGCCAGTCGTCGGCCGGGCGCCGGAAGTCGATCCAGCCCGATGTCACCGAATGCATTGGCGTGCCCGGACGCCGTGGTCAGTTCCTGCCCGGGCAACAGCGAGATGCCGAAGCGACGCGAGACGGCCGGCAGTTCGGCGTGGTGGCTGATCGTGTTGTGATCGGTGACGGCGAGGAAATCCAGCCCGGCACCGACCGCCATTCCGGCCAGCTCGGGCACCGTCAACACGCCGTCGGAGTGGACGGTATGCGTATGCAGATCGCCGGCCAGCCAGCGCAGACCGTCGACAGAAGGCAATTCGCGCCGCGGCCGGCGCTCGGGCACCGCCGGCGATTCCGAGGCGGGCAGCGCGACCGCCTCGAACGCGACCGTCACCGTGTACTCGACGCCGGACGCCGCGAGCCGGTGCAGGCCGAGCACCACCGACCACTCCCCCGGCGGAACGCCGCGTGCGAGATACCCCGGAGTCGAAGCCGCTGCGCCGAGCACGACCTGATCACGGGCGCCGCCCGACCAGCCCCGCCAGCCGATCGGGTCGATGCAGCCCAGATCGAGTACGCCGGCCGATCGGTCATACGCCAGATCGATCCGCACGCCCGCACAGTCGGGCGGCACCTCGAACGTCAGGTACTGGTAGATCGACGCCGCGCGGTCTTCGGGCGTCCAGCGACCGGCG
The DNA here is from genome assembly GCA_963709985.1 of uncultured Actinomycetota bacterium. Taxonomy (GTDB): domain Bacteria; phylum Actinomycetota; class Actinomycetes; order Mycobacteriales; family Jatrophihabitantaceae; genus DASXRA01. The sequence goes on along the minus strand of CAVPYQ010000028.1, from coordinate 299,805 downwards.
AACCTGATCACTCGATGAGCTCGCCGTCGTCGCCGCGATAGAGCAACGCGCGTCCCGCGGCCGGGCGCATCCACACCGTGGCTCCGATGGCCGGCTCGTCCGCCTCGGGCACAACCGCACTCATGGACTGCTCACCCGCCTCGACGGTGACCAGCACGCTGACGCCGAGGTTCTCGACGGTGACCACCGTGCCGCGCACCGCGTCGCCTGTGTCCACTGTGGACAGAGCCAGGTACTCGGGACGCACGCCGTAAACGACCTTGTCGCCGTCGTGCACGTGCCCGCTGAACCCGGAAGGCACCGGCAGGGTGAAACCGCCGAGGTCCAGCCCGCCGTCGTGCACCTGCGCATCGAGCAAATTCATCGGCGTGGCACCGATGAAGTTGGCGACGAAGGTGTTGGCCGGCCGCTGGAACACCGCCCGCGGAGTGCCCACCTGCCGGATCCGGCCCGAATCCATCACGGCCATCCGATCGGCCATGGCCAGCGCCTCGGCCTGGTCGTGCGTGACGAACACCGTTGTCACGCCGAGGGATTGCTGCAGTTTCTTCAGGAACGTTCGCGCCTCCAGCCGCAGTCGCGCGTCGAGGTTCGACAGCGGCTCGTCGAACAGGAACACGCGCGGATGCCCGGCGATCGCGCGCGCCAGCGCCGCCCGCTGCTGCTGGCCACCGGAAAGTTGCCCCGGCCGGCGTTCGAGCAATTCGCCGAGACTCAGCCCGGACGCCGTCTCGGCTGCCCGCGCGGTGCGCTCGCTCTTGCCGATTCCCTTGATACGCAACGGGTAGGCGATGTTCTGGCTCACCGTCATGTGCGGGAACAACGCGTAGTCCTGGAACACCATCGCGACGTCGCGCTCGCCCGGCGTCCGGGCCGTGACGTCCTCACCGCCGATGAGCAAGGTGCCCTCGGTGGCGTTCTCCAAGCCGGCGAGCGTACGCAGCAGCGTCGTCTTGCCGCATCCGGACGGACCGAGCAGCGCGAAGAACTCGCCGTCGCCGATCGTCAGGTCGACGCCGTCGACCGCCCTTACGCCATTGGGATATTCCTTCGCCAGGCGACGAAGCTCGACGTCAGCCATACCTGCCCCCGGATCGGTCTAGGAACGCCATCAGCCCTTGATGCCTCCTTGGAACGAGAAGCCGTATCGCTTGTTCACGAACAGGTAGAGCACCACGACCGGCACCGAGTACACCAGGGCGAACGTCGAGATCAGGGCCAAGTCGGGTTGCCCGCCCTGGTCGTAGAACGTGTACATGACGACGGCAGCGGGCTGGCGATCGGGGTTGCTGAGCAGTATGTAGGGAATCAGGAAGTTGCCCCACACCTGCACCAGCGACCACACGCCCACGGTGGCCACTCCGGGCCGGATCAGCGGCAGCACGATGTGCCGCAGGATCTGGCCGGGCGACGCCCCGAAGACGCGCGCTGATTCCTCGTACGAGCGCGGGATCGAATCGACGAAGTCCTTCAGCATGAACACCGCCGCCGGCAGCAGTCCACCGCTGAGCACCAGCACGACGGCGAACTGCTTGTCGAGCAGATTGAGCTGATACAGCATGAGGAAGATCGGCACCATCGCCGCCGTGCCCGTCACGATCGACGACAACAACAGCAGCGCGTACAGCAACTGGTCGCGTCCGGGAATTCGTACGCGGCTCAGCGCATACGACGCCAGCGCGGCGAGCACCATCACCACGATCGCCGAGCCGCCGCCGAGATAGACGGAGTTCTTCAACGACCGGAACACCTGCGGGTCGTGCACCAGCTTGTCGAAGTTGTGCAGCGACAGCCCGGAAACCGTTGCCCGATAGGACGGATTCTTCGAGAACGGGGTGAGCGCCAGCCACAACAGCGGCAGCGCGAAGAACACGGTTGCGAGGCAGACGCAGACGTAGACGCCGATCCGCGACACGACCTGTCGCACGGTCGTGTCACGCCAGATCGCCGGCGCGCTCACTGACCTATCCCGCCGACGCAGATCCGCACGAACGCTCATCGCTGACCTACCCCGCCCAAGCAGATCCCCGTCCCCACCACTCGCTGCGCTCGGGTGGATCCATGGCCCTGCACGCGCCTACGGCGCGGCCGCGCCGCGGCGGCGGGGCTCTTCGCGCGAGCGCTCATCGCTTCGCCCCACGCAGGAAACGGATGTAGACGACGGCAATCACGAGGTTCGCCAGGAGCAGCAACAACGAGAATGCCGAGCCGTAGCCGAGCTTCTGCTGGCCGAGGATCGCCGTCTTGTAGATGAAGACGGGCAGCGTCTGCGACTCGTTGTTCGGCCCACCGCCGGTGAGCAGGTACGGCGTGAAGTCGTTGAACGTCCACAGCGTGATCAGCAGCGTGTTGGTCAGGATGTGGCGGCGAATGGTCGGCAGCACGACATCGCGCAACTGCTGCCAAGGCCGCGCTCCGGCCAGCCGAGCCACCTCCAGGTGCGAGCGCGGGACCGTGTTCAGCGCGGCCGAGTACAGCAACAGGGAGAACGCGGTACCGCGCCAGATGTTGAAGATGATGATCACGGCCATCGGGTGGTCGATCGTCCACGACGTCCCGGTGGTGTGCAGGATCGCGTTGAGCGTGCCGTCGCGGCGATCGAGCAACGCCTGCCACAGGAACGCGACGACTGATCCGGGCAGGATCCACGCCAGCAGCACCAGCACATTGAGCGTGCCGCGCACCCACGCGCGCGCGTCCCGGAAATACCAGGCGAGCAGGAAGCCGAGCACGTTCTGCCCGAGCACCGCGGAGAATCCGACGTACAGCAGGGTCAGGTACAGCGCCTTGGTGAACAGCGGGTCGCGCAGCGCGTCGCTGTAGTTGCGCAGCCCGACGAACTGCGGCGCCAGAGCGGTCTTGCCGGCCAGGCTGTAGTCGAGCAGCCCGAGGTAGAGCGTCCAGATCGCCGGGAACACAAGGAAGATCGCGACGAGGACGAGCGCCGGCGTGGCGAACGCACCCGCCCGCCAGCGCCCGAGCCCCGCAACGTCCGTGTCCCGCTTGGGCTTGCGGGGAACCGGGAGGTCGACCGATGCGACCTCAGCCGGTTTCAACGTGGGCTGCGCCACCAACCGCCTTCTCCAGACTCGCCTGGTAGGTCTTCGCGGCCGCCTGCGCGCTCTTGCCGCTGATCACGTCGGCCGTGGCCTGCTGCAATGCGAGCGATACCGCGTCGTAGTTCTCGTCGGACGGGCGGTACACGGTGATCGGAAGGACCTTGGTCGAGATGAACGTCAGCAGCGGATCGCCGCTCAACGTTGCCGTGTTGACGTCGGCCCGGGCCGAGATGCGGATGTTGTTCTTCGACAACTGCTCCTGCGAGGCGGCCGACTGCATGTAGGTGAGCAGATCCCACGCCTGCTGCGGGTACTTCGTCCCGGGCGACGGCAACCAGTTGGACCCACCGGACACGCTGACGAAGTCCTGGCCGTTGATGCCCATGCCGGCCTTCTCAGCGGGCAGCAAGGCGTACCCGACTGTTGCATTGCGATCCGGCATGGCGGTGGTGGTGCAGACCGTCTTGTCCGGGCAGATGATCGAGCGCCACAGGTAGTCGCTCTCGACGAGGATGCCGATCTTGCCCTTGGAGAACTCGGCGAATGACTCGTCGCGGCCCGACTGGTCCTGCTGCAGCTTCGGGTCGCCGAGCCCGGTGCCGTAGATCTTGCGATAGAAGTCGAGAACGGCGGTGACCTGCGGTGTCGCGCCCTGCCACTTCTTCGTCGTCTCGTCGAAGAGCGGCTTGCCGGTGCCGGCGAGCAGCGGCAGGAAGCCTTGCGCGGTGGTGGCCTCGCCCATCGGAGTACCCGCGTCGACCTGGATGGGGTCGGTGCCGGGCACCTTCTTCAGCGCGGTGCCCGCGGCGATGATGTCGTCCCACGACTTGGGCTGCCAGGTGCTGGGCAGCCCGGCCTTGGCGAACAGCTTCTTGTTGAAGTAGATGACCCGTCCGTCGGTGCCGTTCGGGATGCCGTAGAGCTGACCCTGGTAGGTGGCGTTCTGCTGGACGGACTTGGAGATCTGCGCCCAGCCGTCCCAGTTCGCGGCGTCGGGGCCGACGACATCCTTCAACGGCTTGACGTATCCCGCGCCGGCCAACTCGCCGAGCCAGATGCCGTCGGCGGCGAAGACGTCCGCCCCGCTGCCGGCCTTCAGGTTCAGCTCGAGCTTCGTCTTGTACTGCTCGTCGGCCACGCCGGACCCGTTGAACTTGACGGTGGCGTCGACGCCCTTGGCCTTCTCCGCCGCCACGAATCCGGGGATGACGACCTTCGTGATCCACTCGGCCTCGGCGTCGTTCTTGCCGCCGGCCACGTCGTTCGCGCTGATCGTGAGGCTGACCTTCTTGGCGCTCACGTTCTTGGTCGGATTGCTCTTGGTCTTCTTGGCGCTGACGCAGCCGCCGAGTAGTGCCACAGCGGCGACGCAGACGAGAACCGTGCCGGCTCGGCGATGAGACCGCATGACGTCTACCTCCACAGACATGTGCGGCGGACGCCGCGTGTCACACCTTGTCATGCGGTAGGCGACATGTCGAAGACGGGTCATACATCCCGATCTTCAGCAGGCGCAGGCGACTCCACGCGGAGCGGTCAGCGGGTCGACCGTGCCCGGCCGCACGCCGTCGTCGGTCTCGACACCGAAGCCCTCGCGCGCCCAGTACTCGAAGCCGCCGAGCATCTCCTTGACCGGATAGCCGAGCAGCGCGAACTCGTGCGCTGCGCGTGTCGCACCGTTGCAGCCCGGCCCCCAGCAGTAGGTGACCACCGGCGTACCGATCGGGATCTCGGCAAGCGCGCGCTGGGCGATCTCGCGGGTCGGAAGATGCGTGGCCCCCGGGATCCGGCCCTGCGTCCAGGCTTCGACGCCCCGCGAGTCGACGAGGACGAAATCCTCGCCGGCATCGAGGGCAGCGTGGACGTCAGAGACGTCGGTCTCGTAGGCCAACCGGGCGGCAAAGTGCGCAACTGCGTTTGTCATGCCCATGACGGTATGGGTGCCGATCTGGACGCGACACCAATGATCCACGGCAAAGCCCGGGAACAGCCGGTGATTCCACGGTAGTTTGCCGACATGGCCGGAACACTCGACAGCACGGACTGGGCGCTGCTCGCCGAACTACAGCGCAACGCCCGCGCGAGTATCGCCGAACTCGCCCGGGCGGTGTCGATGTCGGCGAGCGCGGTCACCGAGCGGGTGCGCCGACTCGAGCAGACCGGCGTTGTGCGGGGCTATCGCGCCGAGCTGGACCTCGGCGCCGCGGGCTACCCGGTTCTTGCCTTCGTCCGGCTGAAGTACCCGCACGGCAACTACAAGCCCTTCCACGACCTGGTGGCCAAACGCGTCGAGATCCTCGAAGCCCACCACGTCACGGGCGATGACTGCTTCGTGATCAAGGTGGCAGCGCGCTCGATGTCGCACCTCGAAGAGACGGTGGGCGCGATCGCCGGCCTCGGCGCGGTGAGCACGAGCGTCGTCTACTCCACGACGCTGGCCGGCCGGGTGCTGACCGGTCCGGCGGCACAGCCCCACCGTCAGGGCAGGTCGAACGGCGGCGGCGCGTCGGCGTAGGTGGCGCCGCACGCACAGTCGCCCTGCTCGGCGGGCAACCGCTCGACCGTCGCGACAAGCAGTTCGCGCAGGTGCGGCAAGTTCGCCGCGAACTGTTCAAGCACCTCGGCATGGGTCACGCCCGAGCCGGCCTCGACGCCCGCGTCCAGATCCGTCACGAGCGCGAGCGTCGTGTAGCAGAGGGCCAGTTCGCGGGCCAGCGCCGCCTCGGGCATCGCGGTCATGCCGATGATCGACCATCCGTTGCGCTGGTACTCGACGGACTCAGCTCGCGTGGAGAAGCGTGGGCCGTTGATGACGACGAGCGCACCGCCGTCGGTGACCGCCGCGCCGGTCGCCCCCGCTCCGGCCAGCGCCGCGGCCCGGCCCCGTTCGCAGTACGGATCGGCGAACGTCACGTGCACGACGCCCGTGCCTGCGTCGAAGAGCGTGTGCGCGCGACCGTGCGTGCGGTCGACGACCTGGTCGGGCACGACGAGGCTGCCGGGGCCGAGGTCGGCCCGCAGCGATCCCACCGCCGACAGCGACACCACCTGCTGCACGCCCAGCGACCGCAGCGCCCAGAGGTTGGCCCGGTAGGGAACGACATGCGGCGCGAAGCGGTGATCCGTGCCGTGCCTGGGGACGAACGCCACCCGGCGACCGGCCAGGCTGCCGAGCGTGACGTAACCGCTCGGGTCGCCGTAGGGCGTCGACACGGCGACCCCTTCGGCGTCATCGAGCAGCGAGTAGAACCCCGATCCGCCGATGACGCCGATGTCGGCCCGGCCGGCAAAGTTTGCTGGGTTGGCTGTCGCGAGCACGGGCAAACGCTAGCGGTTGCGCATGCCTGGATCGCCGGCGCCGATCTCCCGAGTCGAGCACGACGCGGGACCGACCAGGCCCGAGCGGGGCCCGACTCGCCCCAGCTCGCTGTGTGTGAGGTAAGCGTGTGCATTTCAAGTTGCAGATTGATCAGACCTGTACATCATTAGCGCTGGACCGGAGCACAGGACCCCCGACCTGCGCTCCGGTTCGCCATGTCTGGGGGCAACCTCGCGCTCGTCGCGAGTCCCGTACACAACGCTGACATTCTCCCGGCCGCACGTTCACACCACCGGTGCAAGCTGATCTCGAGTGGTAATCGAACCGGCCATAGGAGATACGCCATGTTGATGAAAGTCGCTACTGCCGCAAGCGTCGGCGCGATCGTCGTCGGAGCGGGCGTCGCGGCCCTCGCCTACACCGGATCCTCGGGCGGCACCGAATCGAACAACCCGGCACCGGCGACACCGGCCGACGCGGCGCCTGCTGCCAAATCCGTCGACGACCTGCTCGCCGCCGCCGGGCCCACGGCTGGCCAAGGCCTCGGCCGACGCGGCCGAATCAACCTCCGCCATGTCGAGCACGCAGAGTGGGTCTCGCGCGACGGATCGACCAACGTCACACATGACGCGATCAAGGGCACGGTGTCCTCGGTCAGCTCGAGCTCCGTTGCCGTCAAGGCGGTCGACGGGTTCACTCTGACGTTCGGCGTGAACGCCGACACCAAGGTGGTGCTGCGCGAGAGCGGCAAGGGATCGGCCAAGAAGGGCACGGTCAGCCAGGTCAAGACGGGCGACACGGTCCTGGTCACCGGCACGAAGAGCGGATCGACGCTCAGCGCCAAGCACCTGGTGGACGCGGGCGCCTGATTCGTGCCGATCGAGCGCATCTAGCTCCCCGTGAACCTTCATGCCGCCGGCGGTCCCTTCTCGCCGGCGGCATGAAGATCCACCTCGTGTGTGGCATTCATCGCGAGCAGGACCCGCTGCCGACGGCTTAGCATCTGTCCCATGCAGCGCAGGCATTACGAACCCGAGCACGAGGCGTTCGCAGACGCCGTGCGCAGCTTCCTGGACAAGGAGGTCGTGCCGCACTACCTCGACTGGGAACGCGACGGCATCACTCCCCGCGAGGTGTTCACCGCCGCCGGACGCAACGGATTTCTCGGCATGGCGATCCCCGAGGAGTACGGCGGCGGCGGCATCGACGACTTCCGGTTCAACCAGGCAATCGGCGAGCAGGTGTCCTACGCCGGCGTGAACGGCACCGGGCTCGGCGTGACCCTGCACAACGACATCTGCCTGCCGTACTTCCTGTCGTACTGCAACGAGGAGCAGAAGCGCAGGTGGCTGCCCGGCATCGCCTCGGGCGAACTGATCACCGCCGTCGCCATGACCGAACCCGGCGCCGGGTCGGACCTCTCCGGGATCCGCACCAGTGCGGTGCGAGACGGCGACGACTACATCGTCAACGGCGCCAAGACATTCATCACCAACGGCATCAACGCCGATCTGGTCATCACCGCCGCCCGGACCTCGTCCGAACGCCATCGCGGGCTCAGCCTGCTCATCCTCGAACGCGGCATGCCCGGCTTCGAGCGCGGACGCAACCTGAGCAAGATCGGTATGCATTCCCAGGACACCGCCGAACTTTCGTTCTCCGATGTGCGCGTGCCGGTGGCCAACCGGCTCGGTGACGAAGGCGCCGGATTCAGCCAACTCGTCGCCAAGCTCCCGCAGGAACGCCTCTCGATCGCCGTCGCGGGCATCTCGGCCGCGCGGGCAGCGTTCGACGAGACGGTCAGATATGTGCGTGACCGCAAGGCTTTCGGCACGTCGATCGGTTCATTTCAGAACACCAAGTTCGTGCTTGCCGAGATCGCCACCGAGATCGACGTGGCGCAGGCGTTCGTCGACATGTGCGTCCGGGCGCTGTCCGACGGCGATCTGACGGCCGTCGATGCCGCCAAGGCGAAATGGTGGTGCACCGAGTTGCAGGGCCGGGTGATCGACCGGTGCGTTCAACTGCACGGCGGCTACGGCTACATGCTCGAGTACCCGATCGCGCGGGCCTACGCCGACGCCCGGGTCACCCGCATCTACGGCGGAGCCACCGAGATCATGAAAGAGATCATCGGCCGCTCGCTCGAAATCTGATGCGCTTCGTCCTGGCGTCGGCGTCACCGGCGCGACTGGCCACGCTGCGCGCCGCGGGCATCGAGCCCGAGGTGGTGGTCAGTGGGGTGGACGAGTCGAGCATCGCCGCGCCCGACGCCGCGACCCTCGTCGAGCAGTTGGCTGACGCAAAGGCCCGCGCCGCGTCCGAGCGACTGGCCGGCGACGCGCTCGTCCTCGGATGCGACTCGATGCTCGAACTCGGGCACGAGACGCTGGGTAAGCCGTCCTCGCCGCAGGAGGCGGTCGATCGCTGGCGCCGGCTGCAGGGACGCTCCGGGGTGCTGCACACCGGCCACGCGCTCGTCACGGCATCAGACGGGGTGGTGCGGACGCACCTGTCGGCCGTCGCTTCGACCAGGGTGCATTTCGCGGAGGTCTCAGACGACGAGATCGACGCCTATGTCGGTACCGGTGAGCCGCTCGCTGTCGCCGGGGCGTTCACCATCGACGGCCTCGGCGGGTGGTTCATCGACTCGATCGACGGCGATCACCACAACGTCGTCGGGCTGTCACTGCCCCTGCTGCGGCGGATGCTGCACAAGCTGGGACTCTCACTCGCCGATCTTGGATGGCCACTGGCAGGACGAGCCGGTCTGAGCTAGACCGGTCCGTCCCGCCAGTGGCCGGGGGAGCGAACGGGTGGCCACTCCCCCAGGATGCGGCCACTCGTTCACGCGTCGGATCAGGCCGCCGAAGTGAACGCGCTCGTCCCGTTCGGCGTGCCGAGGCCGGTCGGGCCGTCCCAGCCCGGTCCGGCGTTGCACTGCTGCGACACGCTGCACGTGCCGTTGCTACCTGACGTCACGTCGTTGAGCCCGCCCGTCGCGGCGTACGGGTAGGAGTTCGGCGAGTCCGAGCCACCCGGGGCTCCGGCCAGCGCGTAGACCGACGCGACGATCGGCGCCGAGGCGCTGGTTCCGCCGAAGACGTTCCAGCCCGACTCCTGATAGGTGTCGTAAACGGCGACGCCGGTGTTCGGGTCGGCGACGGCCGACACATCGGCCTCCGCGCGGTTGGCGCAGCCGGTGTTGACGTTCGCCTGGAACGACGGCTTGGGGACGTCCTGCGAGCAACCGCTGCCGGCGCCGTCCCACGCCGTCTCGCCCCAGCCGCGCTGGCTGCCGTCCTGGTGGAGCGACGTGCCGCCGACCGCGGTCACGCCCGCGCCGGTGGCCGGGTACGAGGCGCCGAAGCCGCTGTCGCCCGTGCTCGCCGTGATGGCCACGCCCGCGTGCTTGTAGTACTGGCTGTCGTAGGAGTTCTCCGAGCCGTCCTCGGGACCGCCATAGCTGTTCGAGACGAACTTTGCGCCGAGTGACACCGCGGTGTTCACCGCCGTGCCCAGGTCGTCGATGGAGGGCTGGTTGGCCTCGACGAGCAGGATGTGGCAACTCGGGCACACCGCGGAGACCATGTCGACGTCGAGGGAGATCTCACCGGCCCATCCGGCGTCCGGCGCGGGAAGCGGCGAGGCTTGGCCGTTCTCGTTGACCTTCGAGAAGCAGCCGTTGGCCGTGGTGCACGCCGGCAGACCGTAGGTCGAACGGTAGGTGGCGAGGTCGGATTCAGCGTTCGGGTCGTCCTGGGCGTCGACGATGGCGACGGTCTGGCCGCTGCCGCCCGACGGCAGGGCGTACGCGCTTTGCAGGTCGGCCGGCCCGTACCCACTCGGCGCTGCGGCAGCCGATTTCGGCTGGACCGGGTTGGTGTGGCGCAAAGCCATGCACGATGCGAACCCGTGCTTCGGCGTTGCCGAACATAGACGCGTCACGTGGTTCGCGGCGGGCGCGGCTCCGGCTGGCGCGGCTCCGGCTGACTGCGCGGACACGACGACTATCGCCACTCCCGCCACCGCCAGCGCGGCTGCCCCCGCGAGGGCAACGAGCCCTCGGCTGGAAATTCGCACGTGCTACCTCCTAGGGGTGAATAGGGCGATTCGCCCCACAGGAGTCCCACGTTGCCAGCGGCCTCGCCCGCCACGGAACCGTATCCGGCTGTCAGGTATCGGAATGACTACTTCCTGACTAATACCTGTGAATCGGTCAAATCGACGTTGGGTCTGAGGTCAGCGCGGGGCGGGCGGATGCACGTCGGTACGGCGGGTTGCGGCCACGCGGGCCCGGCGCCAGCGCTCGTACGGACTGTCCACAGTGGACGGTGATTCGGCGTATCCGGCCAGCGCGGCGACCACGGCGGCAAGCTCCTCGGCGGTGGCGTTGCCCCGAACCTCGACCCGGTCGCCGCTGCCTTCGCTGACCTCGCTGACCTCTTGATGGGCGGCGGTCATGTTGGGGGGACGCCGTGGCGCTTGGTCGCCAGGTGCCGGGACTTGCCGACGAGCACCCGGTAACGGTTCACGAGTTCGGCGCGCAGTTCGCTCGGGTTGATCACTGCGTCGATGACCAGATCCGATGCCAGGCGCATGAGGTCGACGTCCTGCTCGTACTCGGCGCGCATCCGGGCGACGAACTCGTCGCGCTCGGCGGGGTCGGCGATCTCGGCGATGCGGTTGGCGTAGACGGCGTTGACCGCTGCCTGCGGGCCCATCACGGCGATCTTCGCGGTGGGCAGCGCGATGCATGCGTCAGGCATGAATCCTGGCCCGGCCATCGCGTAAAGGCCTGCGCCATAAGCCTTTCTGACGATCACCGAGATCTGCGCAACGGTGGCCTCGGCAACTGCGGTGATCATCTTCGCCCCGTGCCGGATGATGCCCTGCCGCTCGACGACGCTGCCGATCATGAAGCCCGGGACGTCCGCGAGATACAGCAACGGCACGTTGAACGCGTCGCAGAGCCAGATGAATCGCGCCGCCTTGTCGGCGGAGTCGACGAACAGCACGCCGCCACGCACCGCGCTGTTGTTGGCCACGACGCCGACCGGCCGGCCGTCGATGCGGGCGAAGCCGGTGATCAACTCGGCGGCGAACAGCGGCTTGACCTCGAAGAACGAGTCGGCGTCGACCAGGCCGTCGATGAGGTCGTGCATGTCGAAGGGCACCTGCTCCTCAGCCGGCACCATGTCGTCGGCCAGCACGCGGGCGGGCGCCTCGGCGCGCAGATCCGGTGGCTGCTCGCGCCAGCACGTGGGTAGGTAGGAGAAGAACAGCTTGGCCTGCTCGATCGCGTCCTCGTCGTCGACGGCGAGGTTGTCGCCGCATCCGGAGACGGTGGCGTGCATGCGTGCGCCACCCATCTCCTCCAGGCTGACCTTCTCGCCGACGACCATCTCGGCCATGCGGGGCGAGCCGAGATACATCGACGCATTGCCCTCGACCATGATCACGATGTCGCAGAAGCTCGGGATGTAGGCGCCGCCCGCCGCGCTCGGCCCGAACAGGCAGCAGATCTGGGGCACCTTGCCCGACAGGGCCACCTGGTTGTGGAAGATCCGCCCGGCGCCGCGGCGACCCGGGAAGAGCGCGACCTGGTCGGTGATGCGCGCCCCGGCCGAGTCGATCAGCCAGAAGATCGGCAACTCCTCGGTGAGCGCCCGCTCGGTGGCCCGGATGATCTTCTCGACGGTGCGCGCGCCCCACGAGCCGGCCTTGACGGTGGGGTCGTTGGCGACGACCAGTGCGGGGCGGCCGTCGACGAGGCCCTGCCCGGTGACGACACCGTCCGCGGGCAGGCCAGTGGCGTTCGCGTTGGCGAGTTGGCCGTCCTCGACGAACGTGCCCTCGTCGAGCAGCAACGCGATGCGGTCGCGGACGTAGAGCTTGTGCTGCGCGGCCAGCTTGGCGGCGGCCTTGTCGGGCGGGGCGAGGGTGGCCTCGCGGGCGGCGGCAACCTCCTTGGCGCTCACGTTGCGCTCGCGGAGTTCGGTTTTGGCCGCCCAGCATCAAATAGCTGCCTCGGCGGCCGAAAGCGTGGCGAGCAGCGGGGCCGGCTCATGCGATGGGGAGGCCGAGGCCCCGGGCGATGACCAGGCGCTGCACCTCGGACGTGCCCTCGCCGATCTCCAGGATCTTGGCGTCCCGGTAGAAGCGGGCAACCGGGTAGTCCTCCATGAACCCGTAGCCGCCGAAGATCTGCGTGGCGGCGCGAGTGGCCGCGACTGCCGCCTCGGACGAGTAGAGCTTGGCCCGCGACGCCGCCAGCTTGACCTCGGCCGCCGGCCGGCCCATGTCGCGCAGCCAGGCCGCCTTGTAGGTGAGCAGCCGAGCCGTCTCGACCGCCACGGACAGGTCGCTGATCGCGAAGGCCACCGCCTGGTGCGACCCGATCGGCGCGCCGAACGACCGGCGCTCGTTGGCATAGCGCAGCGATTCGTCCAGGCAGGCCTGGATCAGACCCGACAGCGAGCGCCGAGATCGCGATGCGCCCGTCGTCGAGCACCGCGAGGAACTGCTTGAAGCCTGCGCCCGCGCGTGCCGAGCAGGTTGGCCTCGGGAACCCGGCAGTCGTGGAACGTCAGGCCGTGCGTGTCGGAGATGTGCCAGCCGAGCTTCTCGTACGGCGGCTCGACGATGAAGCCGGGCGTGCCGGCGGGGACGAGAATCGCGGAGATCTCGTCCGGGCCGGTGCGCGCCGTCACCGTCACGACCGAGGTGATCGCCGTGCCGGAGTTGGTGATGAACGCCTTGGAACCGTTGATCACCCACTCGCCGTCGACGAGTTCGGCGCGCGTCTTGGTGGCGCCTGCGTCAGAGCCCGCCTCGGGCTCGGTGAGCCCGAACGCGGCCAGCGCGCGACCGGCCGCCAGGTCAGGAATCCAGTGCTGCTTCTGCTCTTCGGTGCCGAACGTCAGGATCGGGTTGATGCCGAGCCCCATTCCGGCCTCGAGGGTGATGCCGATGGACTGGTCGACGCGGCCGAGTTCCTCGATGGCGACGCACAACGACGTGAAGTCGCCGCCGTGGCCGCCGTACTGCTCCGGAACGGCCAGCCCGAAAAGTCCGAGCTCGCCCATCCGGTTCACGACGTCGACCGGGAAGTGGTGCTCGCGGTCCCACTTCGCCACGTGCGGAGCCACCTCTTGCTCGGCGAAGTCGCGCACGACTTTGCGGAACAGCTCGTGGTCTTCGGAAAGCTCGAACATGAAGCGCTCCTTTGTTCCTTGACGTTTACGTCAACGTAAAGCACGATAGCCGAGTGACCGCCGCCAGGGAAGCCCGAAAGATGCCCTCGGCCCGTTCAGACAACGCCCGTTCGGACAACGCCCGTTCAGACAACGCCCGTTCGGGCGGTGCGCAGATGTGGACCGTCGGCGAACTGGCCGACGACCTCGGCGTCACCACACGCACCCTGCGCTTCTACGAGGCCGAGGGTCTCATTTCACCGCAGCGCGCCGGCTCGAACCGGATATACAGCAACCGCGACCGGGCCCGCCTCAAGCTCATCCTGCGTGGCAAGCGCTTCGGCATGACCCTGGCCGAAATCCGCGAAATCGTCGATATCTACGACGGAGCCGCGTCGAGCGAGCGGCGCCAGTTGGCCAAGCTGCTCGGCCGCCTCGACGAGATCGCGGCCGACCTGCGCGCCCGGCAGGCCGACCTGCGCCGCACCCTCGGTGAGGTCGCCGACGTGACCGAGCAGTGCCGGGCGCGCCTGGCCGAGCTGAACCAGGCCGGACCCGCGAAAGCGGCGCGATAACGCCCACACGCCGGACCGTCAAGACCGACCAGGCGGGTAATGTGCCGCCGTACCGCCCACACATCCACGGAGGCCCGATCGTGCAGAAGGTGCTCATCGCCAACCGGGGCGAGATCGCGGTCCGGGTCGCCCGCGCCTGCCGCGACGCCGGCTACACCTCGCGTCGCCGTGTACGCCGACCCCGACCGGGACGCCCTGCACGTCCGGCTGGCCGACGAGGCGTACGCGCTCGGCGGCGACACCGCCGGCCGACACGTACCTGCGATCGACAAGCTCATCGACGCAGCGCGGCAGGCCGGCGCCGACGCGGTGCACCCCGGCTACGGCTTCCTCTCCGAGAACGCCGACTTCGCCCAGGCCGTGCTCGACGCCGGGCTGACCTGGATCGGCCCGCCGCCGCAGGCGATCCGCGACCTCGGCGACAAGGTCACCGCCCGGCACATCGCCGAGCGCGCCGGCGCGCCGCTCGTGCCCGGCACCCCCGATCCGGTCGCCGGCCCGGACGAGGTGGTCGCGTTCGCCGAGCAGCACGGCCTGCCGGTCGCGATCAAGGCGGCGTTCGGCGGCGGCGGGCGCGGCCTCAAGGTGGCCCGCACGATGGAGGAGATCCCGGAGCTGTTCGCAGCGCCGTGCGCGAGGCGGTCGCGCGCGTTCGGCCGCGGCGAGTGCTTCGTCGAGCGCTACCTGGACAAGCCGCGGCACGTCGAGGCGCAGGTGCTCGCCGACCAGCACGGCAACGTCATCGTCGTCGGCACCCGCGACTGCTCGCTGCAGCGCCGGCACCAGAAGCTGGTCGAGGAGGCGCCGGCGCCGTTCCTCACCGACGCGCAGCGCGACGCAGATCCACGACCGCGCCAAGGCGATCTGCCGCGAGGCCGGTACCACGGCGCCGGCACGGTCGAGTACCTCGTCGGCGCCGACGGCACGGTCTCGTTCCTCGAGGTCAACACCCGGCTGCAGGTCGAGCACCCGGTGACCGAGGAGACCACCGGCATCGACCTGGTCCGCGAGCAGTTCCGCATCGCCGACGGCGAGAAGCTGCGATTCACCGAGGACCCCGAGCCGCGCGGGCACGCGATCGAGTTCCGCATCAACGGCGAGGACCCGGGCCGCAACTTCCTGCCGGCGCCCGGCACCGTCACCCGCTACGTCGAGCCGGGCGGCCCGGGCGTGCGGGTCGACTCCGGCATCGAACCGGCTCGGTCATCGGCGGCAGCGTTCGACTCGCTGCTGGCCAAGGTCATCGTGACGGGGCGAGTCGCGCGACGAGGCGCTGGAGCGGTCCCGGCGGGCGCTGGACGAGATGGTCGTCGACGGCATGGCCACCGCGCTGCCGTTCCACCGGGCCGTCGTCCGCGATCCGGCCTTCACCGCCGAGCCGTTCACGCGTGCACACCCGCTGGATCGAGACCGAGTTCGTCAACGACATCCCGCCGTTCACCGAGGCGGCCGACGTCCCCGACGACGCCGGCCGCGCGCGAGACCGT
Organism: uncultured Actinomycetota bacterium; assembly: GCA_963709985.1. Lineage (GTDB taxonomy): Bacteria > Actinomycetota > Actinomycetes > Mycobacteriales > Jatrophihabitantaceae > DASXRA01. Next base: position 284,169 of record CAVPYQ010000028.1, on the reverse strand, counting down.
CGTGGTCGAGGTGGGCGGCAAGCGGCTGGAGGTCTCGCTGCCGGCGGGCTTCGGCGGGCGGCGGCGCCGGTTCGGCGAAGAAGGCGCGCGCCGAAGCGCTCGGCCGGGCGCAAGGCGGGCGCTGCCGCGTCGCGGCGACTCGCTCACCGCCCGATGCAGGGCACCATCGTCAAGATCGCGGTGGCCGACGGCGACACCGTCGCGGCCGGCGACCTGGTCGTGGTGCTCGAGGCGATGAAGATGGAGCAGCCGCTGAACGCGCACAAGGCCGGCACGGTCACCGGCCTGCACGCAGAGGTGGGCGCCGTCGTCTCCGCGGGCGCGGCCATCTGCGAGATCAAGGATTGAGCGAGCTCGTCGCCGACGGGCCGCCATTCGCACAAGCCCCCAACCTCGTCGCGCCGGTGCGGCGCGGCGATCAGCGACTCGTCCGCAAGGTGCACGCCGACTTCGATGAGCACCGCTACGAGGCCGCGGCGTTGCGGGCCTGGTCGGACCTGCCCATCGCCGTCGCGCTTCTCGAGGACGACGGCCGCGCGCTGCTGCTCGAACGCCTGGACGGCATCTCGCTCGAGTCGGCGTGGACCCCGGCCGACGACGACCGCGACACGGCGGTGCTGGCCGGCGTGATCTGCGCGCTGCGCCGCCCACCGCCCGCCGGCGTCACGCTGCCGCACATCCGGGACTGGCTGCGCGTCTTGCGAACGCCGCCGCCCGGGATCCCGGCTGAACGGGCGGCGAAGATGGCCGACGAACTGCTCGCCTCAGCCGAGCCGGACGTCCTGCTGCACGGCGACCTGCACCACGGCAACGTCCTGCGCGATCCGGGCGGCCGGATCAAGGTCATCGATCCCAAGGGCGTGCTGGGCGATCCCGCGTACGAGGCGGGCGCGATGCTGCGCAATCCGATGACGCAGTTCCTCGACGCACCTGATCCGGCGGCGCTGACCCGGCGCCGTCTCGACATCTGCGCCGAGATGCTCGGCACCGATCGCGAACGTCTGCGGGCCTGGGGGTTCGTGGTGCAGGTGATGTCGGCGGTGTGGTCGGTCGCGGACGGCGGCGACGCCTCGTACGCACTCCATTGCGCGGAACTGCTCAAGTAGCACGATGGCGTGATGGCGACCAGGCGCCCACCGGTGTGGCGGTGGCTGCTCTACGCCGTGGGCTTCGGCCTGCCCGAACGCTACGACGACTGGGTGTTCCACGATCTGAACGACCGGGGCTGGCGGGTCCGCGAGGTCGTGCGGATCATGCTGCTGCCGACGCCGTTCATCATCGGGATCATGTTCCTGCCCGGCGACATCGGGCTGCGGCTGATGACCGCGTCGTTCCTGGTGGTCGGCCCGCTGTTCGTCGGCGCCGCGTACGTCAGCGAGTTTCGCGCCTACCGCCTGCGCCAGCACGGACTGCTGCCGCCCTCCGGCCCGGATCCGGACTAAGGCGCCTAATCGGTCGCGCGAGCGGCTAGCGTTGCGGGAAACGCTGCCGTCGAAGGAAGACCGCTCAGTGCTGGAACCGCTTGGACTGACCGAGACCGACGAGGCCGTGTACCTGTCGTTGCTGAGGGGGCGTGCTTCGTCGATCGAGGAGATCGTCCGCGAGGTCGGCGCCACGTCGCAACGCACGCGCGCGGCTGTCGCGCGGCTCAAGGAACTCGGCTTCGTCACCTACAGCCCCGGATCGCCCGCGAGGTTGACGCCGGTCGCGCCGGACCTCGCAGTAAACGCGCTGGTGGCGCAGCGCCGCCAGGAGTTCATCGACGTCGAGCGCAGTGCCCAGCAGCTTGCGGCGCAGTTCCCGGAGGAGTCGCGTACGCAGCCCGATGAGTTGGTCGAGGTCGTCGTCGGACGCCAGGCGGTGGCGGCGCGCTTCGCGCAGATGACGCAGCGGCTGGACAAGGAGATGCTCGTTCTCGACCGGCCGCCCTACGCGCAGACGGCGTCCGAGGCGAACACACCCGAGATCGAGGCGCTCGGCCGCGGCGTCACGGTGCGCGGCATCTACGCGCCCGAGGCGTTCGAGGTGCCCGGCGCCCTCGCCCAGGCCAGGCGGGCCGAGGAGGCGGGCGAGCAGGCGCGGGTGCACGCCGATGTCCCGATGAAGCTCGTGGTCATCGACGCGACGATGGCGATGCTGCCGATGACCTCGCGCGGAGACGTCGAGTCCTCGATCGTGATGCACTCGCCGATGGTCGTGACGGCCCTGGTGCGACTGTTCGAGTTGCTGTGGCGGCAGGCCTGGCCGCTGATCTGGTGGCGGCCCGAGGTGCAGAACGAGGAGCACATCGATCAGGAACTGCTCATGCTGCTCGGCACCGGGATCAAGGACGAGGCCATCGCCCGCGAGTTGGGCATCAGCGTCCGGACACTCGGTCGGCGGATGTCGGTGCTGCTCGAGGCACTGGGCGCGCGCACCCGTTTCCAGGCCGGCCTGCAGGCGTCGCGCCGCGCCTTCGAGGACCACTAGCTTTCGCGATCGGGACTTCGGCCGTGTGACGAGCTTCTGACATGGCTTGATTCGGCCGCCGTGATTGATTGTGAGCGGCGATTTGGCGTCAGTACGGTCACGCGCATCCCGGCTTGTCGATCGGACGGATTCTCGATGCGCGCTGTACGTCGTTGGCGTCTCACCCTTGCTCCAGTGGCTGCCCTGGCCCTGCTTGCCGGACTGGCCACCCCGGTGGCCGCCGAGCCGGGGGTTGCCGACCCGCCGAGCAGCCCGCCGGGCGGGCTGGCCGCCTCGCCGGGCGGCCCGGCCACCGACTCGCACGTCGTCACGCTGATCACCGGCGACGTCGTGCGCCTCGATGTCGGCGCCGACGGCAAGCAGCACGCCACGGTCGTGCGTGCGGCCGATCCCCGCGGGGGCATCCACACGTTCACCTCCGGCGGCGACGTGTACGTCGAGCCGGCGTCGGTGTCACCGCTGCTCGCCAGTGGCGAGCTCGACGAGCAGCTGTTCAACGTCAGCAGCCTGGTCCGGCAGGGCTACAACGACGAGCGGCGCGATTCGCTGCCGCTGATCGTCTCCTACCGTCACGGCATCACCGGCCTGACCGCCGCGGCGGCGCCGGCGGGCTCGCGTGCGCAGGGCGTGCTGGCCAGCGCGAATGCGCTCGCCGTCGCGGAGACCAAGAGCACGGCCAAGTCGTTCTGGGCGGCGCGTCGCGCCGACGGCCCGGCCCACACTGACCGGCGGTGTCAGCAAGATCTGGCTGGACGCTCAGGTCCACGCCACCCTCGACCAGAGCGTGCCGCAGATCGGCGGGCCGGCCGCCTGGGCTCGGGGCTACGACGGCAAGGGCGTCGAGATCGCCGTGCTCGACAGCGGCATCGACGCCACGCATCCCGACTTCGCCGGCCGTATCGACGAAAGCCGGGACTTCACCGGCGCCGGCGACACGGTCGACCGCGCCGGCCATGGCACCCACGTGGCATCGATCGCGGCCGGCACCGGAGCCGCCTCCGACGGCCGGTACCGGGGCGTCGCGCCGGCGTCCCACCTGATGATCGGCAAGGTGCTCGACGACGACGCCGAGGGCCAGGAGTCCTGGATCATCGCCGGGATGCAGTGGGCGGCCGCCAGTGGCGCCGACGTCGTCAACCTGAGCCTCGGCGGGCCGGTGACCAAGGGCGACGACCCGATGAGCCAGGCGCTCGACGCGCTCACCGCGCAGTACCACACGACGTTCGTGGTCGCGGCCGGAAACACCCATCCGGACGAGACCGGCACGACCGACGTCACGTCGCCCGGCGCGGCCGCGGCGGCGATCACGGTCGGCGCGGTCACCAAGACCGACGGCCTGTTCTCGGGCTCGCGCGCCGGCCTCATGGGCGACGCGTACGTCAAGCCGGACATCATGGCGCCCGGCGTCAACATCACCGCCGCGCAGGCCGCGGGTACCGGAAGCGGCGCACCGTACGTCTCGAAGACGGGCACGTCGATGGCCGCGCCGCACGTCGCCGGCTCGGTCGCGCTCGTCAAGCAGGAGCACCCGACGTGGGGACCGGAACAGCTCAAGGCGGCCCTCACGTCCACGGCCAATCCGCTGCGCGGCCAAAGCGTGTTCCGCATCGGTGCCGGACGCGTCGACGTCGACCGGGCGACGCGGCAGCAGGTGTTCGTCGATCAGGGGCTGATGGACCTGGGTTACTTCGCCCGTCCCTACGATCCGGCGACGCTGCACCCCACCCGGACGCTCACCTACACGCAACGACTCGGATGCCCCGGTGACGTTGCACCTCGCGGCCACGCTGAGCGGTCGGGTGAGCGGCCCGGCGCCCGCGGGCGTGTTGACCGTGTCGCCGGACACGCTCACCATCGCGCCGGGCGCCGCGGAGCAGGCCGAGGTCGCCCTCGACGCCGCGACCGCCACCGCGGACGAGTACAGCGGGCGCGTCACCGCAACCGGTGACGGCGATCTCGAGGTCGACACCGCCATCGGCTTCTTCAAGCAGGACAACACCGTCGACGTGACCTTCCGCGCCCTGGACCGGCACGGCCGACCGGCAACTGCCCGGTTGCGTCCGGCGCCGTACCTGCAGGGCGGCGGCTACTTCCCCGACAACATCTACCTGACTCCGAGCCAGACGGAGTGGACGCTGCGCCTGCCCGAGGGCGAGTACAACCTCTTCGGCCTGATCCAGACGTTCGACGCGTCCGGCCGCTGGCCCGAGCAGGACAGCATCGTCGGCAACCCCAAACTCGACGTCCACGCGCCCAACTTCACCGTGACGCTCGACGCTCGCACGGCGCGACCGGTGTCGCTGAGTACGCCGAAGAAGTCGACGCCGCGCTACGTCAGCCTGGACTGGTCGCGCGGCGATCCCGAAAACCCTGTCCAGACCGACGATTCCTGGTACTGGGATCGAGGAAGACGGCGATCCGACGGAGGTTCTCGTCGCGCCGACCCAGCGGGTCGACGACGCGCAGTTCGCAGTGACGACGACGTGGGACGCGGGCCTGCCGGTGCTCGAGACCCGGGTCGACGGGCCCGGCGCCGACCAGCCACTCGACGCCGTCTTCACCGGGGGTCCGTACATCGAGGGCAGGCACCAGTACGCGGTTGCCGACGCGGGCACCGCCACGCCCGACGACCTGCAGCGGGTCGACGTCCGGGGCAAGGTGGCGCTGGTACGCGAGAGCCCGGACCTGCCCTACGACACGCAGGTGCAGAACGCAGCCGATGCCGGCGCCGCGGTGGTGGCGCTCTATTCGGCCCAGCCGGGCGTCTTCCACCCGTACTCCTGGGGGCCGGTGCCGATCATCGCGTTGACGCAGGATCAGGGTTCGTGGCTGCGCGCTTTGGCGGCCGGCCACCATCCGGCGCAGTTGCAGTTCACCGGCACGCCGCGCACGCCGTACGCCTACGACCTGACGTTCACCGAGAAGCAGCAGGTCGGATCGCATCTCGCCTACCGGGTTACTCCGCACGATCTCGCGCAGGTCGACGCGCGTATCTACACGACCGGCACCGGCGAACGCGGCTGGCGCTACCACCAGGGCGTCGTCGCCCAGTGCGAGCTGCGCGCCGCCCGTGATCAGCGACTACGTGCCATCGACGGGTTATACGCGCACCGAGTACGTCACGGCGCGACCCGACATCACCACCTGGGACGCCTGGCAGTACCAGGCGAACCCGACCGGCGCGCTCATATTTGCGCGCGAGGGCCACGTGTACGAGCCCGGGCAGAAGGTCACAGAGGACTGGCTGCAAGGCGCCGCATGTCGGCCGGTGTCGTCAACCCCGCGCCGGGTACGAACACGAAGTGGATCAGCGCGCGCGACGGCGACAGCATCTACTACAACATCGCCGACCTCACCGACTCGGCCGGAAACTGGACGGCCCAGATGACGGGTACCCATCCGAGCAGCAGCCTGTCGCTGGGCGACAAGGTGCTCTACTCGTCCTCGTTCGGAATTCACGGGAACGTCGCGGTCCCCGCCGAGGACGGCACGTATCGGCTGCAGGCTGACGTCGACAACGACGGCTCGATCGTCGCATTGTCGACTCACACGCACACCGAGTGGACGTTCCACTCCGCATCAGCGGGCAACCAGGCGCACACGGTGCTGCCGCTGATCGACGTGGACTACACCGATGTCACTGGGGCCTTCTCGCACCGGAGCGCGCTCGACCTGTCCAATACCGCGCGCGTCGGGGATCTGGTCACCTTGCACCTGACGGCGACCCATCAGCTCGGCTCGACGGCACCTCCGGTGAACCAGGCAACCGTGTCGGTGTCCTACGACGACGGCGTGACGTGGCAGCCGGCCACGGTCCGGGCAACCGGTCACGAGACGTTCGAGGCCACGTATCGCCATCCCGCGCACGGCCAGTTCGTGTCGTTGCGGGTCACGGCATCCGACAGCGCAGGCAACGGCCTGGACCAGACGCTGATCCGTGCCTACCGCCTGCGTTGACGGACCTGCGCCGGCGCATCGCGCTTGACGGACTCGCCGGCCGCATCGCGCTTGACGGACTTGGTGCCCCCGGCTGACTTGGCTGACTTGGCGGGCTCGGCACTTGCGCTGGTTTGGCCGCGTTGCCGCTTCACTGACTTGCCGCGCTTGGCGGGCTCGGCGCGCTTGGCGGGCTTGCCGGCTTGGCGGGCTCGGCGCGCTTGGCGGGCTTGGCGGGCTCGGCGCGCTTGGCCGGCTCGGCCCGCTTGGCCGGCGTGTGCGGGAAGCGTCGCGCCGAATGGTGCGCGTGGGCGAGGCGCCGTAGCGCGACGAGCGCCGCCTCGAACACGACGGTGCCGACGACCATCGCCTCGACGGTCTCGGCTCGATCCGCGGTAGTGGAGATCGTCGATACCTCGTAGCGCGCGAGTTCGTAGGCCACGTCGGCGTACGGGTCGAACACGTCGGTGGTCAGGTCGTCCTGGCCGAGACGACGCAGTGCCGCCAGCGCCTCGGCCAGCGCGGTGCGCGCAGGAGCGTCAGCTGGCACGTTCCAGCGCAGTTCGGCAACGTAGGCGTCGACGGCAGAGCGGGCCGTCGCCATCTCGGTCGACGCGTCGCTGGCAGCCGAAGGCGAGATGGCGTGCTGCACAACGCTGAGCATGTCGTGCACCGGCAGATCGGGATCGTCGATGGCGGCCAGCACCGCGCGCACCGACGCCACACTCAGTCCGCCGACCTGAACCAGAACGCGGATGAGCCGCAGGCGGTGGGCATGCGCCGCGCCGTAGTCGGCCTGGTTACGCGCGCTCGTAGCCTCACCGGGCCGGAGCAGGCCCTCGCGCAGGTAGTACTTGATCGTCGGCACGCTCACGCCGCTGACCCGGCTCAGCTCGCTCATCCTCATCGAAAGATCTCCCTTGACGCGACGCCATGGATAGTAGCACTATCTGCTACGGATAGCGTCGCTATCCACTATCGCCAAGGAGGAAGAAATGCCCGCACTTCCCTGGGTCAGCGGCTCTCCGGTCGACCCCGACCACGAATGCGTCGTCATGGCATCCCGGTTGCCGCTGGCGCGCTACCGGCACATCCCCCGGATTCATGCGCGCAACCATGCAGATTCGTCGCCAACTCGCCGGCACGGACGGCCTGGTCGGCTACGCCCTCGACGCCAAGTTGCTGAGCAAGACGTTCTGGACCGTATCGGCCTGGCAGAGCCGCGAGGCGCTCGACCGGTTCAGCCGGGCGAACCCGCACGCAGTCCGGGTGAGCGCCATCCGCCCGCACATGCGTCCCAGCACATTTGTCTTCTGGACCGGCCGGGCCGGCGATCTGCCCATCAACTGGGCCGAGGTCCGGCGGCGCATCGACGCCGAACAAGACACCTGACCGGGGCGTCAAGATCGCCCGCCGAACACGATGGATCTCGGCCGGGCCAACACGCGATCTGCGGCGCACGTTGCACAGGACTGTCGTTGTCGGGTAAACAGAATGACATTCGGTTTGTGCCGACGAGTCGAGGGAGTGCGGCAGACTATGAGCTTCAACCTCGCAATCATGCTGCGCGAATCGGCGACGGCAGACCCAGGCAAGCACTTCCTGCGATACGCCTCCGGCGCGATGACCTACGCCGAGGCCGACGACGCATCCGGACGGGTGGCCGTCGGGCTACGGCGTCTCGGCCTCGAACCGGGCGAGAAGGTGGCCTTGCGCCTGGCGAACGTGCCCGAATTCGTCATCTCCTACTTCGGCATCCTCAAAGCCGGCCTGACGATGGTGCCGCTCAACCCGCTACTCAAAGCCGAGGAGATCGCCTACCACCTCGACGATTCCGACTCGCGGCTGCTCATCACCGTCACGATGCTCGCCGACGAAGTCGTTACCGCACTGGACAAAGTCGGCAACGTCCGGGCCGTCGTAGTGGGCGAGTACGACCAGACCGCGTGGCCGGACGACACGATCGGCTTCACCGACCTGCTCGCAGCCGACGACGACGGCGACATCTGGCCCACCTCGGCCGACGACACCGCCGTGCTGCTCTACACGAGCGGCACAACCGGACAACCCAAGGGCGCCGAGGTTTCGCATTTCCAGCTCTACATGAACTGCACGATCGCGGGTGAGCACTTCGGCGTGCTCGAAGACGACGTCGCCCTTGCCGTATTGCCGTTCTTCCACGTCTACGGGCTCTCCAGCGTGCTCAATTCGGCCACCCGCCATGGCCGGACGATCTCCGTCGTCCCCCGCTTCGACACCGACGAGGTCCTGGCCGCCATCGAGCGCGACAAGGTGACGATCCTGTGCGGCGTACCGACGATGTTCCACGCGCTGATCACGGCCGACAGTTCGCGCTACGACACGAGCAGCCTGCGCGCCGCGGGCTCAGGGGGCGCGGCGATTCCGGCAACGGTGCTGCACGCATTCGAAGCGCGCTACGGCGTACCCATCCTCGAGGGCTACGGGCTTTCCGAGTCGGCCTCGACAGCGACGGTGAATCCGGGCGCCGAGCAGCGCAAGGTGCTCTCCATCGGCAAGCCGATCTGGGGCATTCAGCTGCGCATCGTCGACGAGAACGACCAGCCACTACCGAGCGGACCGGAGCACATCGGCGAGATCCTGCTCCGCGGCCACAACATCACCAAGGGCTACTACAAGCGCCCGCAGGAGACGGCCGAGGCATTTCGCGGCGGCTGGTTCCACACCGGCGACCTCGGCTACCAGGACGAGGACGGCTTCCTGTTCGTCGTCGACCGCAAGAAGGACATGATCATCCGAGGCGGATTCAACGTCTACCCGCGCGAGGTCGAGGAGCTGCTCTACCAGCATCCGGCCGTGGCCGAGGCCGCAGTGCTCGGCAAGCCCGACGAGCGACTCGGCGAGGAGGTCATGGCGGTGGTCTCGCTCAAGGCCGGTGAGCACGCCGATCCCGACGAGATCATCGAGTGGGCGAAGGAACGCATCGCGGCCTACAAGTACCCCCGCGAGGTGCGCATCGTCGACGAGCTACCCAAGGGCCCGACCGGCAAGATCACCAAGCGCCTGCTGCGCGACTGAACACCCGCCCGGGCCACGGTTTTGGCCGCCAGCGCGGCTAGGTGCCCAACTGGCGGCCAAAACCTGTTCGGCCAAGCCGCGGGAGGTGACGCGCGAGCGTCACCTCCCCGGAGATCCCCCGTTGCTCAGCCGGCCGGGACGCCGTTGCCGGGCGCGGCCGGTTGCTGCGTGGTGTACGGCGTGATCGCCCCGCTGCCGTCGTCGGTGGTCATCGGCGTACCGGTCACGACGAGCGCACCGGACTTGATCGTGCCCACCTCCACACCGGTGAAGCCGGCGTGCGAGGACGAGCTATAGCGGTAGGGCACCAGGCCGGGACCCGTCATCCCGCCCTTCTCCAGCGCGTCGATCACCTTCTGCCGGGTGAGGTTCTTGCCCGCCGCCTGCAGGGCCTGCAAGAAGGTGTACGCGTAGCCCATGCCGTACACGACGTTGCCGTCGAACGGCAGCTTCGGCAGGTACTTGTCGTGCACCTTCTTGAACAGGGCGATCCACGAGTTCGAGGTATCGCCCAGTGACGGCAGGTAGGTGTCGGAAACGATGCCTTCGATCAACTGGTCGCCCTTGACGGATGCACCGGCCTGCTTGGCGAACGCCTCGAGCAGACCCGACACGGTGATCGGGTCGGACCCGACGTTCGACACCACCATCGTCGGACTGAACCCGAGCTTCAACGACGTCAGCTTGAACAGCGCGGTGTAGGCGGGAATCGTCTCGAGGACGACGACATCCGGCTTCGCCCGGGCGATCGCCGAGACCTGCGCGGCCACGTCGGTGTTGCCCGGCTGGTAGACCTGCCGGCTCACTACCAGGCTCTGGTCGATGTACTTGTCGAGGCCTTTCACGCCGTCGCGGCCGAAGTCGTCGTCCTGGGAGAAGTAGGCGACCTTCTTGCCGGCGAAGTTCTTCGTGATGTAGTCGCCGAGCATCTTGCCCTCGACGGTGTAGTCGGGCTGCCAGCCGAACGTGTACGGATGGGCCTTCGGGTTGTCCCAGCAGGTGCAGCCGGATGCGACGAACAGGTCGGGCACGCGCGAGCTGTTGAGGAAGTCGACCACCTTGGTATGGGTCGGCGTGCCGAGCGACGCCGACGATCGCGAACACCTTGTCCTGCAGGACGAGTTGCTTGGTCAGCGTCACCGTCTGGGTGGGGTTGTACGCCGTCGTCGAGGTACTTCAGCTTGATCTTGCGGCCGTTGACGCCGCCATTGGCGTTCACGTAGTTGAAGTACGCCTGCGCGGCGGCGGGGATCTCGCTGTATCCGGGTGCGGCCGGACCGGTGAGCGGGATCGGTGCTGCCGATGGTGATCGTCGTGTCGGTAACCCCCGGCGCCTTCGACGACCCCCCACCCCCGCTGCTACAGGCACTGACTGTGAGCGCGACCGCCGCGCCGAGCACGGTCATCGCGCGTAAGCGGGTGGACACAATCATCCTGCGCCTCCTACTAGAACGGCATTCGGTTTCCGAACTGTACTGAGCACCGTCACCTCCCGCGAGTGGTTCGGGAAAGTCGTCCACGAATCGTGACGAGCAGCGACCGGCCGACCCGCAGGACGCCCGCTTGCAGTCCGCCGGGGAAGAGGATCATCACCGCGATAAGGACTGCGCCATATACGACGAGTGGCACGTTCGCGTAAATGGCACGAGACAGATGAGCCGACTGGGCAATGTCCGTGGCCCACGTGGGCAGCAGCGTCACGATGACCGAGCCGTACACCGCTCCGGCCAGGCTGCCGAGTCCGCCGAGCACCGCCGCGGTGAGCAGCGAGAGCGACAGCGCCAGCGGGAACGCCCCCGGCGCGGCCAGGCTGTTGACGAACGCCAGCAGGCCGCCGCCGAGTCCCGCGCAGGCGGCGCTGATGCTGAACGTGAACACCTGCGTGCGGGCGACGTGAACCCCCGACAGGGCCGCCGCGTCCTCGTCCTCGCGGATGAGGCGCATGTCGCGCCCGATCCGGCTCTGCACGAGATTCGCCAGCAGGAACAAGGTGATGACCAGGCACAGCCCGCAGATCCAGGCCTGCCACCGCTCGAGGGGGAACGTCTCACCGAGCGACAACGGTGGCGGGGCGGCGACGACGCTGAGCCCGTTCGCGCCGCCGAGGGATTCCCGCAGGCGGTGGTAGTTCGCCAGTGAAGGCAGGCCGATCGCCAGGGCCAGCGTCGCGCCTGCGAGGTACGGGCCACGCAGTCGCGCCGCCGCCACCCCGACCAGGACGCCGGCCGCGGCCGTGATGGCCGTGCTGACGATGAGCACGATGCCGAGTTTCCAGTGCTGGTGCAGCAGGAGGAGCGCGGTCGAGTAGGCGCCGATCGCCATGAACGCCCCGTGGCCGAGCGAGATCTGCCCGCTGAGCCCGGACGAGCACGGTCAGCCCGGCGGCCGCCGTGGCTGTGTAGCAGATCTGCGCCAGTTGCAGGTCGTGAAACGGGCTCAGCGCGTTCGCCAGCAGGTAGAGCCCGAGCATTCCGAGCACCGACCACATCAGGTGGCGAAGCAGCGTCGAGCGCGGCCAGGTCCCAATGCGCGGCGCCGCCACCGCCGTCGCGCTCATACCCGCCGCCCGGCGGCAGTGCCGAACAGGCCGCGCGGACGCACCATGAGCACGGCGATCAGCACGACGAGCGCGCCCAGCGCCACGACGTCCGAGCCGATGTAGCCCGACACGTAGCTGAGCGCGACGCCCAGGCTCAGCCCGCCGACCAGTGCGCCGGGCGGGCTGTCCAGGCCGCCGATGACCGCCGCCGTGAAGCCGAATACGAGCACCGCGTCGAACGCGGTTGGGCTGACGAACGTGCTCGGCGCGATGAGCACGCCCGCCAGCGCGCCGAATCCGGCGGCCAGCGCCCAGCCGATCGTGAGCATGTGGCCCACCCGTACGCCGAGCAGGCGCGACACCTCGGGCGCGAACGCCGCCGCCCGCATCCGCAGGCCGAGGGACGTCCAGCGGAAGATGACGGCCAGCACGCACCATGCCGGCGAAGACCACCAGCACCGTCCACAGATCGTTCGGCGCGAACAGCAGCCGCCGCCCGCCGACCTCGTAGCCCACGATGCTGAACGCCGGCGGGTACGAGCGCGGGCGTGCCGCCGAAGAACATCCCGGCCAGCCCCTGCAGCAGGACGAGCAGGCCGAACGTCACGACGACGGCGTCGAGTGGCGGGCGCCGCTCGACCGGCCGGATGAGCACCAACTCCACCACCGCGCCGAGCACGAGGCCGCTGCATATCGCGACGAGGAGCGCCAGCCAGTACGAGCCGCCGTGATTCACGACCGTGTAGCCCAGGAACGTGGTGATCATCAACATGCCGCCCTGCGCGAAGTTGACGATCCGCGTCGAGCGCCAGATGAGCACCAGGGCCAGGGCGATCGCCGAGTACACGGCCCCGCTGGTCAGGCCGGCCAGGGTCAGGTCGAGAAAGCGGCCCATTCACATCCCCAGGTAGGCGTGCCGGACTCGGTCGTCGGCGAGCAGGCTGTCGGCACGGTCGTCCTCGACCTTGCGGCCGAGATTGAGCACGACGGCACGGTCGGCCACCGACAGCGCGGTGCGCGCGTTCTGCTCGACGAGCAGCAGGGTGAGCCCCGTTTCGTCGCGCAGGCGCGAGCAGGGCGGCGACGATCTCGGCGGTGGTGCGCGGGGCCAGCCCGAGCGACGGCTCGTCCAGCAGCAACAGGCGCGGACGGCTCATCAGCGCGCGGCCGATCGCGAGCATCTGCCGCTCGCCACCGGACAGCGTCTCGGCCCGGCGGCGATCGCCGCGCCGCGAGGGGCGGGAACAGCTTGTACATCCGCTCGATGCTCTCGCGCAGCCCGTCACGGTCGCGGCGCCACAGCGCGCCGAGCCGCAGGTTCTCCTCGACGGTCAACTCGACGATCACGCCGCGACCCTCGGGAACGTGCGACATTCCCCGGCGGACGAGATCCTCCGGCGGCGCGCCCGGTGACGTCCTCGCCGGCCAGGCGCACCGAGCCGCTGCGCGGGCGGAGCAGCCCGCTGATCGCGCGCAGCAGGGTGGTCTTCCCGGCCCCGTTGGCGCCGAGCACCGCGGTGATCGAGCCTTGCTCGACGCGCAGGTCGACGCCGTCGAGAGCCTGCACCGGGCCGTACCCGGCTACCAGCCCGGCGATCTCAAGCATCGGCACCACGAGCGCTCGCCGGGGCCGACACCGGCGGCACGAACTCGACCGACTCGCCGAGGTAGGCGCGATGCACGACCGGGTCGTCCCGCACCTCGGCGGGCGTCCCGCGGGCGATCACCTCACCGAAGTCGAGCACCACGAGGCGATCGCACAGGTCCATCACGAAATCCATGTGGTGCTCGACCAGCATCACCGTCGTGCGCTCGCTCAGCCCGCGCACGAGGTCGGCCAGCTCGGCGGTCTCCGGCGCCGAGAGCCCGGCGGCCGGCTCGTCGAGCAGCAGCAGGCGCGGCTCGCCGACCAGCGCCCGCGCCAGGGCGACCCGCTTGCGAACCCCGTACGGCAGGCTGGCGCAGATTCGCTCGGCGTCCGCGGTCAGCTCGAGAGTCTGCAGCACGGCCATGGCCCGGTCGCGCAACCGCCGCTCGTCGCGATCGGCCCACGGCGAGGCCAGGAGGGCACCGACCGCGCGCGTGCGCGACTGATGGGTCATGCCGGCCAGCACGTTGTCGATGACGGTGAGGCGGGCGAACAGGCCGAGGCCCTGCAGCGTCCGGGCGATGCCGAGCCGGGTCAGGTCGTGCGGCCGGTGCCCGCGCAACTCGCGACCGTCAAAGGTCAGCGTCCCGGACTTGGGGCGGACGAAGCCGCAGATCGTGTTGAACAGCGTGGTCTTGCCGGCCCCGTTCGGGCCGATGACTCCGACGACGGCGCCCGCCGGGACCTCCAACGACACGTCGATCAGGACGTCGAGACCGCCGAAGGAGACACAGATACCGTCGGCGCGCAGTAGTGAGTCGCCGGTCACGACCACCACCACCTCAGGTCGGTTCAGGATGCTCAGCGCAATCCCGCCAGAACGAGATTCGGTTTCGGCAGCAGGCTACAGAAATGCACCGTCCTTGCCCAGCAGTCGGCGGCTGGCGATCGCAGCCGCAGTAGCCGGTTTCAGCGGCGAGCCGTGCGCGCCGACCGCGACCGGCCGTCGGACGCGGGTGCCTTCTGCCCGGGCGGGTACAGGCGTCCCATCAACTCCAGCACCTCGTCGATCATCTCGCGCGCCTTCGCCCTGGACGAGGCCACGGCCACCTCACGGCCGGCCTCGTTGGCGATCGTCGTCAGCACGAGGATGAGCATGTCGCTGAGCGGGTGCGCCTGCTTGTCGAGCAGTGCGGAGTTGGCGCGAAGCCAGGTGCGGAACCGCCGGCGGGTCAGCAACTCGAATCCGGCCGGCCCGCCCCCGGACAGGAACAGCCGGGCCAGTTGGCGCTCCTCCCAGCAACCGTCGAGATATGCGCGTGTTCCGGCGATGAACAGCCGCAGCGCGTCGTCCTCACCCGCGGCCAGCGCCGCGCGAAACGCCTTCGCCGCCCGGTGCTGCTGGCGCAACTGGTAGTCGTCGTACAGCGCGATGTAGAGATCGGACTTGCCGCCGAAGTGGTGGTACAGGCTGCCCACACTCGAATCGGCGCGGTCGACGATGTCGGCGATGTTGGCGTCGGCGTACCCCGCGGCGGCGAACACCTCACGCGCGGCGTCGAGCAGGGCGGCGCGTGTCACCTGCGCCCGGGTGCCGCTCATCTCAGCCACGCAAATAGTCTGCCGGAACGCCATCGCCGGGCCGGGCACATTTGTCAGCCGCCCTCGATGACAATGCGGGCGACCCGTTCGAGATGTGACCCGGTATCGCCGTACTGGTACTCCTCGCGGCGGGCGCGCTTGAAGAACAGGTGGGCCTCGTGCTCCCACGTGTAGCCGATGCCCCCGTGGAACTGGATCATCGCCGCGGTGGTGTCGCGGGCCGCCTTGTTCGCCTTCGCCTTGGCCACCGAAACCGCGAGGACGGCGTCAGGCAACGCCTCGTCGAGCGCATACGCCGCGTACCAGGCGGCATGTTCGGCCATCGTCACGGCGACGTGCAGGTCGGCGAGGGCGTGCTTGAGCGCCTGGAACGCCCCGACTGGCCGGCCGAACTGCTCGCGCGTGCACACGTAGTCGACCGTGCGCGTGAGCGCCTGCCGGGCCAGCCCAGCGAGATCGTTCGCATAGAGGACGGCGGCCCGATCGAGCACCGCGGGCAACACGTCCGCCGTCCCCAGACGCTCGCCCGGGGCACCCTCCAGCGTCACGGTGCCCAGCCGCGTGGAGCGATCGAGCGCGTCGTGCCGCGAGATCGTTACGCCCGGCGCGGACGGGTCGACCAGCCATAGCGAAACGGCATCGCCGTCGCGGGCCGCGACGACGAGACGATCGGCGACGTGGGCGTACTCCACCTGCGCGGCCGAGCCGGTGAGCAGGCCGTCCCGCACCGATACGTCGACGCCGTCCGCCGACCAGGCGCCGCCCTCGCCGCGCACGGCCAGCGTCAGCCGGGCCTCGCCGGACGCGACGCGGGTCAGCCACTCACTCTGCTGGTCCTCGCTGCCCGCGAGCCGGATGGCCTCGGCGGCGGTAACCGTCGCGAGCCACGGGCCGGGCACCACCGCCTCGCCCCAGCAGCGGGCGATGACGGCGACATCGAGCAGTCCGAGGCCGAGGCCGCCGAAGCGTTCGGGCACGAGACCGGCCAGCCAGCCCTGGGCGGCGACGCCCTTCCACAGATCGGCGGGATCGCCGTCGCCGTCCGGATCGTCGAACATCTCGCGGACGGCGCGCAGCGGGAACCGGTCCGCGATGAATCGCCGCACGCTGGCCCGCAGGGCGTCCTGTTCTTCGGTGAGCGCGAAGTACACGATGACTCCTCAGCGGGGCAGGCCGAGCAGTCGCTCGGCGACGATCGTGCGCTGGACCTGCGACGTGCCGCCCCAGATCGTCTCCGAGCGCGACCAGAGGAACGACTGGCGCAGCGCCGCTTCGCTCGACTCGGCCGACCCGTCGAGTTGATGCCGCATGCCGGCCACATCGGTGAACAGATCGCCGATGTCTCGATGCGTCTCGGACCACTGCAGCTTGGTGACCGACGAGTTCGCCCCGAGCTTGCGCCCCCGCTCGACCTCGGTGAGCACGTGCAGCGACTGCAGGCGCAGGCACTCCAACTCGACCACCGCGCGAGCAATGCCTTGTCGCAGCAGGGGATCCTGCGCAGCCGGGCGGCCGTCGCGCCGGGTGCGACGCGCCAGTTCGACGATGTCGTTCACCTCGCGACGGAAGGCCGTGTACTGGCCCATGGCCGATGCCCCACGCTCGAAGGAGAGCAGCAGCATGGCGACTGCCCAACCGCCGTTCTCCTCCCCCAGAACGGCAATCCTCGGCACGCGGACGTCGGTGAAGAACACCTCGCCGAATTCGGTCGCGCCGCTCATCTGCTTCAGCGGCCGTACCTCGACGCCTGGTGAATGCAGATCGACCAGCACCATCGTCAGGCCGTCGTGGGGACGCTCACCGCGACTGGTCCGCACGAGCGCGAACATCATGTCGGCATGCCCGGCGTTCGACGTCCAGATCTTCTGCCCGTTCAGGACGTACTCGTCGCCGTCGACGTCCGCCCGCAGCGCGACCGCCGCCAGATCGCTGCCCGCGCCCGGCTCGGAGAAGCCCTGACACCAGATGACCTCGTTGTGCAGTAAGGGTTTTATGATGTCGCGCTTCTGCTGCGCGGTACCGATGGCCATGACGGTCGGGGCGAGAAACGCCAGGCCGAGCGCGTTCACCGTGCGCGGTGCGCGGGCCCGGGCCATCTCCTCGTCATAGACGGCACGCATCGCCGGTGTGCCGCCGCGCCCGCCGTACTCGACCGGCCACTCGATGCCGGCGAAGCCCGCGCGCGCCTTGGCCGCCTCCCATTCCCGGCGCAGGCGGAATCCCTCGTCCGGATCGAGACGTTCCCAATGACCCGGTGCCCGCCACTCCGCCGGCAGGTTGACGTCGAGCCAGTCGCACAATTCGGAGCGGAACTGTTCGGTCGATGCGTCGTAGGTTAGGTCCACGGCTCGGCTCCTTGGGACGAGACAAAACCGAATGCGATTCTAAACAGAGCGAGCGAACTTCGAGGAGAGCGTCGCGGCGATGAGTGACGAAGACGACCCGGCCCAGGAGCAGCGTCATGTCTGGCGCACGCTTGGCTACCGGCGCCTGGCGTGGTCGCCGGGCAGCACGACGGTTGGCTGGTGCGCACCGGTTGACTATTGCTTTCCGTCAAGCGGCGGGCCGATCGTGCAGGGCGGACTCGTGACGGCGCTGCTCGACGCGGCAATGGGCGGTGCGTGCTGGTCAGTGCTCGACGACGACCAGGCATTCCTGACGGCCGATCTGCGCGTCGAGTTCGTGCGAGCGGCCCGTCCGGGCGAACTGCGGGCCACCGGCAGCGTCGTTCGCCGGACCCGGCGCGTCGTGTTCTGCTCCGCCGACCTGCACGACGAGCAGGGCGTCCTGCTCGCCACCAGTCGCGGTACCCAGATCGTGCTGCCGGGCGACGGCGCCGCCGGGCGCGGCTGGCCACCCGGCGAACACGACGAGGGTGGCCCGCCTCGCGACGCACGCGGCTGACGGCGTTCAGAACCGAATCCTGTTCTAACCGGCGTCTGAGTGATATACCGGGACGATCCCTGATGCCGGTTACTCCCGAGGAGCGCAGCGGTGATGGCGAAGTGCATCTGGCGAAAGTCGATCGCGGTAGCAGTCGGTGCGATTTCCCTGGTGGCGTCGGGAGCCCCCGCCGTAGCCGGAGGTCAGCCCGGGCGTCCGGACGGGCGGCTCGCCATCGAGTCGGTGTCCAATCCTCGGCCCGATCTGGTCAGCGGCGGCCAGGTTCTGCTGCGGATCACCAGCCCCTCGGGCGGGGCGGTACGCGTCACCGCCAACGGCCAGGACGTCACGGCGAACTTCGCCGGGCAGACCGACGGATCGATGCTCGGCCTGGTGGCCGGCCTGCGCGATGGCACCAACACGATCGGGGCGCAACTCGCGGGACACCACGGGGCCGATCAGCACACGACGCTGCGGGTGACGAACCACCCGATCACCGGGCCGGTCTTCTCCGGACACCAGCAGGTGCCGTTCTTCTGCGAGACGCAGGTCTTCGGCCTGGCGCCGGCGGTTCAGCCGCTCTGCAGCGCACCGACCCAGGTGAGCTACCAGTACAAGACGACGGCCGGCGCGTTCGCCCCGCTCGCCGACCCCGCGTCGCGCCCGGCCGATCTGGCCTCCGCGACGGTGGGCGGCCGCAGCGTCCCGTACATCGTGCGGATCGAGCGCGGGACGATCGATCGCGCCGTCTATGAGATCGCCGCCCTCTACGACGGCAGCGACCCGTCGCCCCTCGTGCCCGACACGAGTTGGAACCGCCGCCTCGTCTACACCTTCGGCGGTGGCTGCAACGCCGGCTACCACCAGGGACGCTCGACCGGCGGCGTCGTCAACGACCTGTTCCTGGCGCAGGGTTATGCCGTCGCCTCGTCCAGCCTGAACGTGCTCGACAACAACTGCAGCCCGATCATCTCGGCCGAGGCGGCCATGATGGTCAAGGAGCACTTCATCGAGACGTACGGTCCGGTCGCGCACACGATCGGCTGGGGCGGCTCGGGCGGCGCGATCCAGCAGTACGACATCGCGGAGAACTACCCCGGCATCGTCGACGGAATCGTGCCCGGCGTCTCGTTCCCCGATCCGCTGAGCACGGCCGGGCCGGTGACGGACTGCCGCCTGCTCGACCGCTACTTCGCCGGGCCGGGCGCCGCGCTCACCCCGGCGCAGCGCGTTGCCGTCGCCGGTTTCGCCGACTACGAGACCTGCGTGTCGTGGGACCAGACCTTCGCCAGCCGCTCGACGGCGACCGACAGTTGCGACTCGTCCATACCCGTTGCCATCCGGTGGGACCCGGTCACCAACCCCAACGGCTTGAAGTGCAACTCCAACGAGCAGTTGGTCAACCAGTTCGGGCGCGATCCGCGAACCGGGTTCGTGCGCAGCGTCCTCGACAACACCGGCGTCCAGTACGGCCTCGGCCGCGCTGCTGGCCGGGCAGATCACCCCGGCCGACTTCGCGGCGCTCAACGCGGGAATCGGCGGTCTCGACTTCGCCGGCCGGCCCGTCGCCGCACGCACGGCGGCCGACCCGAAGGCGCTCGACGCGGCCTACCGCGACGACATCGTCAACAGCGCCTCGCAGGGACTGCGCGATACGCCGATCATCGACCAGCGCATCGACCTCGACTTCGCCGGATTCGGCAACGACATCCACACCACGGAGTGGTCGTTCATCATGCGCGCAGCGGCTGCTGCGGGCCAACGGCACGTTCGGCAACCAGGTCATCATCGAGAACCAGCCGACCGCCGCCGAACTGGCCGCGGCCAGCATCTTCGAACTCAGCGCGATGGACCGCTGGCTCACCGCGATCGACGCCGACTCGTCCGCGCGCAGCCTGCCCGCCAAGGTGCTCGCCGACCGGCCGGCCGACGTGGGCGACGGCTGCTACCTCTCGCCGACGCAGCGGATCCTGGAACCGCTGACCGACCCGGCCGGCGGCCAGTGCGCGGCGCAGTACCCGGTGGCCGCGAACACCCGCCTCGTCGCGGGCGAAGCCCGCCCGCTCGACGTCATGAAGTGCCGCCTGCGGCCGCTGAACTTCGCCGACTACCCGGTCACGTTCACCGCGGCCGAGCAGGCCGAGTTGCGCGCGGCCTTCCCGAGCGGCGTGTGCGACTACGGCCGCCCGGGCGTCGGGCAGGCCCGCCCGCGCGGCACCTGGCTGAGCTATGGCGACCGTCCCTAGCTGGCGCCTACTCTGCGGGCTCCCCTGAGGGGGCTTTGCGGGCGAGGATGCGCGTGATCGCGTCGATGCGCTGCCGGGCGATCGAGGCCATCTCGGCGGTCCGGCGGTGGACGTGGTCGGCGTCGGCGCCCGCGGAAAACACCATCGCCCAACCGCCATCGCCCTCCAGGGCCGGCACGATCTCGACGAGTTCGGACTTCGCGACCTGGTGGGTGCCCGTGAACTGACGGGTGGAGTCGACGACCGCCACCAGGACGTGTTCGTCGGGCAGTTCGGCCACAGCCGCGGCGATCTGGTCCGCGTTCGCGCCCAGTACCTCCGCGACGACGATGGTCTGCTCGGCGCGCTCCTGGGCTTCGGGTGACAGGTCGGGCATCGGGGTGTCCTCCTCGGGACGGGTGCTAACCGAGATCATCGTGGTGCATCAACCGGCGGGCCGCCTCCGCGACCGAACCGGACAGCGACGGGTACACGCCGATGGTGGCCGCCACGTCATTGACGGTAAGCCCGCGCTGCACCGCGAGGGCCACCGGAAAGATCAGCTCGGACGCGTTCGGCGCGACCACCACCGCACCAATGATGACGCCGGTGGCCGGGCGGCAGTACAGCTTGACGAAGCCGTCGTGATGGCCCTGCATCTTCGCCCGCGCATTGGTGGCCAGCGCGAGCGTGACCGTACGGGCCGGTACGGATCCGGACCGGATCGCCTGGTAGCCGATGCCGACCGTGGCAATCTCGGGATGGGTGAACACGTTCGCGGCAACCGTCTTGAGCCGCAATGGCGTCACCGCCTCGCCGAGCGCGTGCCACATCGCGATGCGTCCCTGCATGCCCGCGACCGAGGCGAGCTGCAGCACGCCGGTGCAGTCGCCGGCGGCGTACACGCCGGGGACGTTCGTGCGCGACACCCGGTCGACGCCGATGTAGCCACGATCGTCCAGCGCGACGCCCACCCGTTCGAGCCCGAGGCCCGTGGTGTTGGGGACGGATCCGACGCACATCAGTGCGTGCGAGCCGCTGACGATCCGCCCGTCGACGAGTTCGACGTCCACGCCGTCGCCCTCTCGACGCACCGCAGCCGCCCGCGCCCGCTTGACCAGCGTGCCGCCCCGCGAGGTGAACACCTGCTCGATCACGTCCGCGGCGTCGGGATCCTCGCCGGGCAGCACCCGGTCGCGGCTCGACACGAGCGTCACGTCGACACCGAGTTCGCTGTACCCACTCGCGAACTCGGCGCCGGTGACCCCGGAACCGATCACGACGAGGTGCTCGGGCAGTTCCTTGAGGTCGTACACGTCGCGCCAGGACAGGATCCGCTCGCCGTCTGGCTCGGCGCCGGGCAGCACCCGGGGAGTGCCGCCGGTGGCGATCAGGACGATGTCGCCCTCGACCGACTCGGTGACCGTGCCGAGTTCGTCCACCACCTCGATCGCATGGACGTGGCTGCGGGCAGTTGTGGTGAAACGTCCGGATCCGGGTACTACGCGGACGCCTTCGCGAATCAGGCGCACCATGATGTCGTCGGACTGCTGGCGAGCAAGGTCCTTGATCCGCTCGTTGACCGAATCGGCGTCGACGTACACGTCGGCGCTCGCCGCACGCACACCCAGGCGCGGGCCGTCGCGGAATCCGGTAACCGCGTCGCTGGTGGCAATCAGCGCCTTGCTGGGGACGCAATCGGTCAGCACGCAGGCTCCGCCGATGCCGTCGCGGTCGACGAGGGTTACCTGCGCTCCGAGCTGCGCGGCGACGAGGGCGGACTCATAACCGGCGGGCCCGCCGCCGATGATCACGATGCGACTCACCGTTTCATTGTCCCTGGCGGCCCTTGCGTCGGTACGCTCCCCCGCTGTGGGGGTATACGGAGCGTATGGATCAAACATGGATCCCGAGCAGATGCTCGAGCGGTGTCCGCACTCGCCGGCTGCCGGCACGGGCTGGCTGCAGGGCTGGCGGCTGACGTTCGGCGGCGAGGACCTCGGCTGGGAGGGCGCCCTGGTCACGATCGTCGAGGATCCGGTCGGCGCCGTGTTCGTCGCGCTCTATGACGTCTCGCCCTATGACCTCGAACTGCTCGATCGGTGGGAAGCCGCCGATACCGGCATCTACCGCAAGATTCACGTGCGGGTGTCGACGCTCGACGGCGACATGCTCGCCGCCGTCTACGTCCTCAACGCCTACGAGGGCGGGCTGCCCTCGGCGCGCTACCTGGGCCTGATCGCCGACGCCGCCGACAAGGCGGGCGCCCCGGACGAGTACGTGGCCGACCTGCGCCTTCGCCCCTGCCGCTCCGTCGACGAATAGCTGCGGCCGGCCCGCTCGCCTCTTCCGCTGAGTGGTGCGTTGAACGCACGCTCCGGCCGTAACGCGCCCCTCAACTGAGGCTGGGCGGCGGTGTATCTCCGCTTGCGGCGACTACCGCGGACGGTCCCGGTTGGTGACCTCGAGCCGGGTGGCGCCGCTGGGCGGCACCGGACGGCTTGCCACCCGGGGCAGCAGGCCGGTCGCGACCGGCGCCGGGCCGCCTGCCGCGTGCGCCGCGACCCGGGTGGCCTCAGCGGTGACCGGACCGGCCGGGATCGGCGAGCCGGTCGGGAACAGCACGCCGTTGAGGACAAGGCGCTGCTCGCCGGTCACCCAGCCGCGGTACCACGGGTCGAAGCCGAGCATGATCGCGTGGCCGGCCCCGAACGGCTGGTCGATGATCGCCGGCCGGCCGGGCAGGTTGGCGTTGGCGTTCACCTCGTAGCCGTAGCAGTTGCCGAAACCGGCCGGACCGCCGCAGTCGCCGGCCGGCGCGTAGGTGGCCACTGCGGTAGCAGCCGGGATCGCGCCGCCGTCGCCGCCGAGCGTCGCCGGATCGAAGTTCGGGTCGCCGCTCGACGAGCGGTAGATCCAGCCGCCCGAGTCGTTACCCCAGGCCGCGGCGTCAGCGGTGTTCCACGTCGCGTCGAACGTCGAGCCGGGCGTGTTGATCCCGGGAACCGTGTTCGTGTTCACCGTGGTGATGCCGGCGTTCCGGGCGCTGGTGACGCCGCCCGTGCTGCTGCCGACGAACGTGCCGCCGGCGTTGACGAACGCCTGCAGCGCCTGCGCCGGAGTTCCGGCGGTGCCGACCGGCGTCGTGGCCGAGATCGCCGAGTTGGCATCGATCAGGACGGTGTAGCCGCCACTGACCAGGGCGCCGTTGGACAGATCGGTCGACGTGAGCTGGCTGATCTGGGTCACCGGTATGCCCGCCTGCTGGGTGAGGCCGAACATCGCCTCGCAGTAGGAGGTCGAGCGGCAGTAGCCGTCGCCGGTGCCGGGGATGGCCGGGTTGGTCGGCACCGTCGTGCCGCCCGTGTAGATCGCGATCTTCGGCAGCGTCATCGCGTAGTGGCTGACCGGGTAGTTCGCGAGCCCGTACACCGGCGTCTGCCAATGCGCCGCGTCAGCCGCAACCGTACCCAGCGGTATGGACGACCCGGCCACGAGCGCCGCGCCGCTGTCGAAGTGCACGCCGCCGGCATCGAATGCCGCAGAAGCTCGCGACACCGAAGCGCCCTGACCGAGCAGTTGATTCACCATGGCCAGGCCGGTCGACGAGTCGGTGGCAAACGCGTACACGGGCGCGCGCCGAGCGCGGCGCACTGCCCAGCTGCGGGTCGCCGATACGGGACAGCATCGCGTTGTGCGGAAGTTGCCGGGTCAGGAAGCCGTCACCGGCGAAGCCGCGCAGCAGCGAGTACGACCAGGTGACGACGTCGTAGTTGTAGTTGAACGGCAGGTACGGGTTCTCGCCCAGAACCCCTTGTATCCAATGCTTGTTCTGCTGACTCATCGGGATGTACAGCGTGCCGGCCGGCAGCGTCATCGTCTCGGTGAGGGCCGGCGAAGGACCGCCCTGCACAGCGTTGACGTCGAAGTTGCCGAACCGGTGCACGCCGGGCACCGTGACCGCACGGTCGAGGCGGTAGGCCTGCACGCCGACGAACTGCAGATCCTTGATCGTCTGCGCCACGTCACCGGAATGCTGGCCCGGCAGGTAGTAGTAGCCGCACACGTCGACGTTCGGGTTCTGGTCGATCGTGCTCTGCCCGATCTCGTACTGGTCGACGACCGGCGGGCTGACCTGCGTGTTGTCCTGCACCGTGCAGTTCTGCCCCTGCGAAACAGCCTCTGGCCATTGCGAGATCCAGTCGGTGAGCAGCGCGGCCTTCTGCGATGCGACGACGTTTACGGTCGTGTCCATTGCCAGGTAGTGGTCATAAACCTGCTTGCCGTAGTTCTCGTCATTGCCCTTTTCATAGGTCATTCCGGCGCCGCCCATCAGCAACGCCGGCACGGTGTCGCCGTACTCGGGCACGAACAGGTCGTAGGTGTTGTAGTTGCGGTACTGGCCGGTCTGGTCGTTGAACGCGCGCTGGATCGCCGGGCCGATGACGTTCTGGATCTGGTCGAGCGCCGGATGGGAGATCTCGTTGAGCGCGGCGTCCTGATCGGGCGGGAAGAAGTAGCCCGAGGACTGCTGGTGCGCGTCGATGAAGAACAGGCCGGGGTACTTGGTGATTGCCGCGGTGAGCGTGCGGTTCTCCGGCATGAGGAACGTGCCGCGGTCGCGGTTCGGGTCGAACGACCAGGCCAGGGTCCGGTTGTTGTGGTCGCGGTCGTCGGGCGCGGTGACCGGCTGGACGAACACGTCGAGGCTGGCCAGGCGGGCGGCGTTGTCGCAGTCGGTGCGCGCGGCGAGTTCGTAGAGTTCCTTGGCCGACGCCTCGCCGCCGGCCGGCTCGTTGCCGTGCGGGGTGCCGGTGATCCACGCGAACGCCGGGCGGCTGTGCACCTGCGCCTGCGCCACCTTCGGCGGCGTGGTGCCGTCGATCAGTCCGCGCCAGAACTTCTGGTCGTTGCGGCCGGAGTCGAGGTTGGCGATGTTGTCGGGCGTGCCGATGACCACGTAGTCGAACGGCGTGCCCAGCACGCTGCGACCTTCCTCAACGATCTTCGCCGCAACGCGCCGGCCGGTCGTGCTCGCGTGGGCATTGATGGAATCGACGACGGCCTGCTGTAGGCGTTCAGTTGCGCGGTCTGCTTGGCCGACGGCGTCGTACCGGACAGGCCGTCGCCCGTGGTGCCACTGCCGAGCGTGGTGCCGAAGAAGCTGTCGTAGCTGGGGATGTTCGCGTCGTACGCCGATGCGCTCCCACCGACGCAGGATCCCGAACCGGGCGCGTCGGCGATCGGGTACTCGCCGGCCGCCGAGTCGGCCTGATCGCTGTCGCGGTAGGGGCAGAACGTGACCGCGGACGAGTCGGAGACGCCGGACGGGCAGGCGGCGTTGGCCACCGGTGCACCGTTGACGGGGTTCTCCGGCACCGGCGGGTTGAACGTGGTGGCCGACGGGTTGGCGAGGTCGGGCCACACGGCCGGCCCCGGGGTTGGCAGGGTGACCGTGCCGGTGCGCAGCCCCCACCAGTTGTTCTTCGCCTCGACGGGCGTGCTGGCCGCGGTGGTTCCGTCAGAAGCGACGTTGATGACGCCGAACGCGTTGTCGGTGATGTTGCTCTGCGTCGATGGTCGAGGCGGCGGCGCCGACGAGTCGAACGCCCGCGCCCAGATGCAGGTTCTGGTTGTTCTCCGCGTGATTGCCCAGCGGATACGGGTCGTTGTTGGGCGTCGGGGCGAACACGCTCTGGATCGGCGATCCGGCGCCGTTGACCAGGTTGGACGACACCGTGTCGCCGCTCATCTGCACCGAAGCGGCGGCGGTGACGCGCACGCCGTCCTGGCCGAACAGCGGCCCGCTCGTCAGCGGCAACGGCGGCGGGATCGGCGTGCTGCCGCCGGTCGCCTCGCAGTCGCCGTCGATGACGGTGGGGCCGCCGGCGGTGGGGTCGTTGTAGTTCTGGCAGAGGTTGCGACCGGCGATCTGGTCGTTGCTCAGCACCGCCTGGTTCGCCGCTCCCTCGACCAGGACGCCGATCGCGTTGTAGCGGTCGACCCGGGTGTGGTCGACGGTGAGGACGTGCGTGCCGTGGCTCGTCGTCGACACGTGCGCGATGCCGATGCCGAACGGATTGCTGCGGAATCCGCCCGGCTTGGTGTAGCCGTTGCCGCTCTCGTCGATGTCGAGGCCGGTGACCCGCGACCGGCTGACCGATCCGGCGGCGTCGCGGAACACCACGCCCGCGGTTGCGTAAACCCCGTTCGCGTCGAACGTGATGCCGGAGATGTCGACGGTGGCGCCGAGGACCGCGACGAGGTCGCCCTTGCCGTCGTGGATGTCGGGCGTTGCCGGTGCGATCTGCCCGCCGTTGTTGCGGGGCTCGACGGTGACCTGATCGGCCCCGGCGCCCACCAGGCTGATGCTCTTGGTGATGGTCAGCGCGTTGCTGCCCGGATGCCCGTTGCCCTCGACGTAGGTGCCCGGGCACACAGCGACGGTGTCGCCCGGCCGGGCCGCGTCGATCGCGGACTGGATCGTGTGGAACCGGTGGCCCGGACACGACGAGCCCACCGTCAACGTTTTGGACGGCGGCGCCGCGCCTGCCGGTGCGTCGACGGACAGCACAGCCGCCGCCATCGCAATGCCGAGCATCGCCGCGGACGCGGCGCACCTCAGCTTTCGACCGTTCATGTCGATCACCGCCCAATACGCCGCAGAGCGCCGCGAAGAAACGGCAGAAACCTAGCGGCCCGTGAGGCTCTGGCACAAGGGCGGCAACCGTCGCATCCGTGTCGCCGGCCGATCGTGTCGCCGGGCAATCGTGTCGCCCGGCCGATCGTGCAACCGTCGGCGTCCTAGCGACGCCGAGGGTTGCACGATCGCGGCGCGAAACCCTGATGTAAAGCACGCTTGACACATCGCACGATGTCAAGCACCCTTGACATCGTGCGCAACGACGTCCGGGAACTACGCCAATCGGCGGGACTGTCCCAGGCCGCACTCGGTGAATTCCTCGGCGTCTCGCGCCAGACGGTGATCGCGATCGAGAACGGCCGTTACGACCCGTCGCTGCCGTTGGCAATCGCGATTGCGCGGCATTTCGGTTTGAAGGTGGAGGAGATATTTCATGTCGATCAATAGCCTGCGGCGCAACAAGCCGGCCAACCGATGGATCGTGCCGGCCACCTGCCTGGCCTTTGCCGTGGTGTTCCTCGTCATCGGCCTCATCCGGCACGACGTGTGGCTGACGATCAGCTCACCGTTGATCATGCTCGGCTATGGCGCCTTCCTGCTGCTGTTCGGGCGCCGCAGCGAGGCCGTGAGCCTGCTCGCCGGCGACGACTCCGACGAGCGACGCGCCTCGCTCCAACTCAAGGCCCGGGCGGCCACCGCCCAGATTCTCGTTCTCGTGCTGGTCAGCGGCTTCATCTGGTCGCTGTCGACGGGGTCGCACCACGCGCAGCCGTTCAGTTGGCTGTGCGCCGTCGGCGGCATCAGCTATATCGGCTCGCTGGTCTGGTACTCACGCCGCGGCTGAGTACCCGTACGTCACGACGTCGGTGAGCGCAGCGCGACCAGCGTCGTGTGCACCATCAACCTGACCCCGATGGCGAGGGCAGCCTCGTCGATGTCGAACGTCGACTGGTGCAGGTCGACGGCGGAGTGCGATCCGGGAGTCCGCACGCCGAGGCGGGCCAGTGCGCCCGGGGCGTGGTCGAGGTACCAGGAGAAGTCCTCGCCGCCCATGCTCTGCGCGGTGTCGGCCAGCGCGGACGGGCCGAACGCGGCCAGGATTGCCGCGCGCTGCACCTCGACGCAGCGCGGATCGTTCACCACCGGCGGCACGCCGCGCTCGTAGCTCGTGGCGACCTGCGCCCCGGTGGGCGCCACGATCTGCTCGACCAGTTCGCGCACGAGCGACTCGGCGCCGGCCCAGGCCTCGCGGTCGAGCACGCGCAAGGTGCCGCGCACCGTGCCCGAGGTCGGGATCGCGTTCGCTGCATTGCCGGCCTCGACGGCACCCCACACGACCGACAGGCCCGCCCGGGGGTCGACGCGGCGGGCCAGCATCCCGGGCAGGTCGGTGATCACCCGGCCGAGCGCGTACACCAGATCGGCGGTCAGCTGCGGTCGCCCGGTGTGCCCGCCGGTGCCCGACAGGTTGACGTCGATGCGATCGCAGGCCGCGGTGATCGGCCCGGACCGGATGCCCACACATCCGACGTCCAGGCGTGGATCGCAGTGCAGCGCGTAGATCGAGTCGAGGCCGGTCATCGCCCCGGCGGCAATGACGCTCAGCGCTCCGCCACTGACCAGTTCCTCGGCCGGTTGGAAGATCAGCCTTACCCGGCCGGGCAATTCCATTCCGGCGAGGACGGCTGCGGCGCCGAGCAGGATCGCCGTGTGGGCGTCGTGGCCGCAGGCGTGGCAGGTGCCGGGGGTCTGCGACCGGTACGGCACGTCCTTCAGATCGGGCAGCGGCAACGCGTCGATGTCGGCCCGCAGCCCGACGATCGGCCCGCCCGTGCCCACGTCGCAGATGACTCCGGTTGCGCCGGCCAGCACGGTCGGGGCCAGCCCGAGCCGGCGCAGCTTCTCGACGATGACGTCGGTGGTCCGCTTCTCGGCGAAGCCCACTTCGGGATGGGCATGCAGGTCACGGCGTAGCGCGATCAGGTCCGCCTCGTTGCCGGCGAGCCAGGTGTCGAGTTGATTCACAGGCCCAGGCCGTCACGCATCTCGGCGACAAGGGAGTCGACGACCGCGGTGAGGTCGCCGTTGTTCGCGGCGGCCACCGCGCGCTGGCGCTGATAGCTCGCACCGCGCTCCATGAGACGGGGAATCGACTCGAGCTCGGCCGCGCAGTCCAGGCGCCGGGCAATGGGCAGCAGGTCCTCGACGAGGTCGATGATCGCGGACTTGACCGGCTGGATGCTGCCCGAGTTGTCGATGACGATCTCGGCGTCGAGGCCGTAGCGGGCCGCCCGCCACTTGTTCTCGCGGACGAGCCACGGCCGGGGCTCGGGCAGGGTGTAACCGTGGTTGAGCTGGCGGTCGAACCGGTCGACCAGGCACTGCGCGAGCGCGGCCACGCAGGCGATCTCGTCCAGGGTGGGCAGGCCGTCGCAGATGCGCAGCTCGACCGTGCCGAAGCCGGGATGCGGCCGGATGTCCCACCACACCTCGCGCACCGACTGGATGGCGTGCGAGGAGATGAGCGCCTCCATGTACTTCTCGAAGGCGTCCCAACCCGATAGCTGGTAGGGCAGCCCGGCGGTCGGCAGCGCCTCGAACACCTTGCTCCGATAGGACGCGAGCCCGGTGTCGGCACCGATCCAGTACGGGCTCGATGCCGACAGCGCAAGGAAATGCGGCACGTAGGCGAGCAATCCGTTGACGATCGGGATCGCCTTGTCCGGCGCGCGGATGCCGCAGTGCACGTGCACGCCGAAGATCTGCAGTTGGCGCGCCATCCACTGATTGCGCTCGACGAGCATCTGGTAGCGCGGGTCGTCGGTGATGCGCTGGCTGGCCCAGTCGCTGATCGGGTGGGTGCCCGAGCACATCACGCCGATGTTGCGCTGAGCGGCCGCCTTGCTCACCTCGGCGACGGTCTCGGCCAGGTCAGCCCTCGCCTCGGCCACGGTCTGGCAGATGCCGGTGATGACCTCGACGCACGACTGGAGCAGTTCGTGCTTGGCCTTGGGGTGGTCGCCGTCGCCGTTCGGCGAGATGGCCCGCAGGATGTCGTCCGAGGCGCTGGTGAGCAGTCGCGTGTCGAGATCGACCAGCTCCAGCTCCCACTCGACGCCGAGACTGGTCCGCTGCGACGAGCTGAAGTCGATGCGCACCCTGCAGAGGGTATCCGCCGCGTGTGCCGGGCGGCACCGTCGAGGAAAACCCCGCCCGCGCGGCATGTCATTAGCGAATCGACCAGCCGCCGTCGACATCGATGGTCTGGCCCGTCACCCAGTCCGAAGACGCCGAGCACAGCCAGACGACGGCCTCGGTGAGGTCCTCGGGCATACCCCATCGCCCACGCGGATGAGCGGCGACGACCCGCGCGTGCAGATCCTCGTCGGCGTAGCCCGTGTCGACCGGGCCCGGATTGATGCAGTTGACGGTGATTCGGCGCGGTGCCAGCTCGGCCGCCAGCGACGGCGTCAACTGCTGGAGGGCCGCCTTCGACGCAGCGTATGGCAATTCGGCCGGCATCGATGCGCGGTGCTGTCCGGAGGAGAACGTGATCACCCGACCGTCGCTACCCGAATGCGTCGCCGCGAACTCCTTCACGAGCAGCAGCGTCGCTCGTGTGTTGATTGCGAACGTGAGGTCGAGCTCGGCCGCCGTGAGTTCGTCGAGGGCGTATGTGGACGAGCGGGCATGCACGGCCAGCAGCACGTCCAGGCCGCCCATCAGCCGCGCCGCCTCGGCGACCACCTGCTGCGGGGCGTCCGGATCGGCGAGGTCGGCCGGCACGTAATCCGCCACGGGCGGCGCCGCGTCGTCGCTGCCCCACGGCTGCTCGGCGTCAGCCGGGGCCCAGCCCGTTGCCACGACGCGTGCGCCTTCGGTGCCGAGTTGCCGGGCCAGCGTGTAGGCGATGCCGACCCGTCGGCTGACTCCGGTGATCAGCACTCGCCGACCTGTCAATCGCCCCATGACGCCCATTTTGCCCGGGCGCGGCTACTCGGATTTGGCCGCCAGTGCGGCCGATAGGCCGACTCGCGGCCAACGAGCGGGCTCAGAACGTGTCGGCCGGGTGGTACACGCCCCACACCTCGCGCAGCGAGTCGCAGACCTCGCCGACCGTCGCCCTCGCGCGCAGCGCGTCCCGCATCGGGTAGAGGACGTTCGCCGTCGTCCCCGACGCCGCCGCCTTGAGTTCGGCCATCGCCTTGTCGACCTCGGCCGAGTCGCGTTCGGCCCGCAGCGCCGCCAGGCGTTCTCGTTGCTCGGCCTCGATGTCCGGGTTGACGCGCAGCGGCTCGTAGGCGTCCTCCTCGTCGAGGGCGAACCGGTTGAGGCCGACCACGACGCGCTCCCCCGAGTCGATTTCCTGGGCGATCGAGTACGCCGAGCGCTCGATCTCCCTTTTCTGAAAGCCATTCTCGATCGCCGCGACGGCACCGCCAAGATCGTCGATCTGGCGCAGCAGCACGTCGACGTCGGCCTCGACCGCGTCGGTCATCGCCTCGACGGCGTATGAGCCGGCGAACGGGTCCACAGTGGACGTCACGTCGGTCTCGTAGGCGATAACCTGCTGCGTCCGTAACGCGAGGCGGGCCGCCTTCTCGGTGGGCAGCGCGATCGCCTCGTCGAACGAGTTCGTGTGCAGCGACTGGGTACCGCCCAGCACCGCGGCCAGCGCCTGCACCGAGACGCGCACCATGTTGACCTCCGGCTGCTGGGCGGTCAGTTGCACGCCGGCGGTCTGGGTGTGGAAACGGAGCATCTGCGACTTGGGGTTCTTCGCGCCGAAGCGGTCGCGCATGATCCGCGCCCAGATCCGGCGGGCCGCGCGGAACTTCGCCACCTCCTCGAGGAACGTGGTGCGCGAGACGAAGAAGAACGCCAGCCGCGGGGCGAAGTCGTCGACCTCCAGGCCCGCGGCCAGAGCGGCCTCGACATAGGACACACCGTCGGCGAGGGTGAACGCGACCTCCTGCGCAGGAGTCGCCCCGGCCTCGGCCATGTGGTAGCCGGAGATCGAGATGGTGTTCCACTTCGGGATCTCGGCGCGGCAGTACGCGAACGTGTCGGTAACCAGCCGCAACGACGCCGCGGGCGGGAAGATGTACGTGCCGCGGGCGATGTACTCCTTGAGCACGTCGTTCTGGATCGTGCCGTTGAGCGCGGAACCAGCGATTCCGTTCTCTTCGGCGACGAGCTGGTACAGCAGCAGGAGCAGCGACGCCGGCGCATTGATCGTCATCGACGTCGACACCTCATCGAGCGGGATTCCGTCGAACAGCACGCGCATGTCGTCGATCGAGTCGATAGCCACGCCGACCTTGCCGACCTCGCCGTGCGCGAGGACGGCATCGGAGTCCATCCCCATCTGCGTCGGCAGGTCGAAGGCGACCGACAGCCCCATGGTTCCGGCGCGCAGAAGCTGCTGGTAGCGCGCGTTCGACTCCTTGGCCGTGCCGAACCCCGCGTACTGGCGCATCGTCCAGGGCCGTTGGGTGTACATCGTCGAATAGACGCCTCGCGTGTACGGGAACTCGCCGGGCTCGCCGAGGCGATCAGCGAGCCCGTCCGTTACGGAACCCGGCCCGTACACCGGGTCGATGTTGAATCCGGACTCGGACTTGCGCACGATGCCCCTCCTTCCGACGCCGCCAGCGTGCCAGCCCGAAGCGTCCATGGCGTACCGGTTGTGAGCAACTCGCTGAGAATGCATCGGCCGATCCGCCACGTTTTGCCGCTCTGCAGCCATGAATCGGCTTGGAAAGCTGAGAGATCCCCGAACTCGGAAACTACCCTCGCTCGCCGGCCGTTGCCCCGATATGAATGCCGGCCGCCAGCGCTACGCGCGCGCCGGCCTGAGCGCGCTCACCGCGCTGGCACTCGTCGCCGTACTGGGCGCGGCCGCGCCACCGGTTGCGGCGAATGCATCGCCCGCATCGGCCCATTCGGCGCACACACGGCACGCGGTCGCCCCGACACCGCAGCAACCGCGGCCGCACGATCTGCACCAACTCGACGCCACCGCCCCCGACTCGGCCCAGCTCGGCAATGCCGTCGCTGGGCACGCACGCGTCCCCGTCGTGGCCGGCTGCCGCCGGCGTCAACGCCTACCCGGCCCAGCGCGGCCGCGGGCCACCCGCCGGATATCTCGCCTAGCGCGTCCCTGGCCCCGAGCCTCGACCGGCGCAACCGCCGCAGAGCACCCGGACCGCCACATCCCAGGACGACGCCAACCGGCGACAAACAGCTTCCATTTCCGCCGCGGTTTCATGCCGCGCCGACCTTTCAGGTAGGAGGCCGAAGTGGTCACCCGATCCATTCGCGCCCGCACCACTGCTCTGAACGACGCCCAACTCGCGATGCTGCAAGCCATGCTCGAGGAGCAGCGTCGCTTCCGCATCGAACAACTCGCCGCAGCCGCCGAACCACGATCAAGCCGCAGCCGGTCCGGACCGAGGCTGATCTCGAGGTGCAGGAAACGATCCTGCGCGGGGCCCGGCTCGCCCTGACCGACGTCGAGTCGGCCCTCGCACGCATCTCCCACGGCAGTTACGGGCGATGCGCACATTGCGGTACGACGATGCCGCTGGAACGGCTCGAGGTGCTGCCGCAGGCGGCCCTGTGCATGCCGTGCCAGCGCAGCGCCGACGCCGTTCGGTGACACCCGTCCGCAGGTGGGCACGTTGATCGGCTTGACTGCCCACCTGCGGTTCCCCCCGCGTAGGCTGCCCGGACGTGACGACCGACCCGATGGATGCCGCGCGGGCCGCGGCGAACACGCTCACCGAACTCACTGACATCGCGCGGCACGACGTCGCGATCGTCCTCGGCTCCGGTTGGGTTCCGGCGGTCGACGCGCTGGGCGGACCCGCCGCCAGCGGCCACGAGTTTGCGGTGACGGATCTGCCCGGGTTCCTGCCGCCGGCCGTCGAGGGCCACGCCGGCCGCGTGCGGTCCATCGACGTCGCCGGCAAGCGCGTGCTCGCCTTTCTCGGACGCACGCATCTCTACGAGGGCCGCGGCGTCGAAGCCGTCGTGCACGGCGTGCGGGTGGCCGCCGCCGCCGGTTGCCGGACCATCGTGCTGACCAACGCGTGCGGTGGTTTGCGCCCCGGCCTGTCGGTGGGCGAGCCGGTATTGATCAGCGACCATCTCAACATGACCTTCCGGTCGCCGCTGGTCGGCGCCCGGTTCGTCGACCTCACCGACCTGTACTCGGCGCGGCTGCGCGGGCTGGTGCGCGAGATCGACCCGTCGATCACCGAGGGCGTCTACGCCGCGATGCCCGGTCCGCAGTACGAGACGCCGGCCGAGATCCGGATGCTCGCCACGCTGGGCGCCGACCTGGTCGGCATGTCGACCGCGCTCGAGGCCATCGCCGCGCACGCCGAAGGGTGCGAGGTGCTCGGCATCTCCCTGGTCAGCAACCTGGCCGCCGGCCTCGGTGAGCCGCTCAACCACGAGGAGGTCCTCGAAGCCGGACGAGCCGCCGCCACGCGGATGGGCGAACTGCTCGGCAAGGTCATCGAGCGCCTATGAGTGAGCATCGCAGCGAGCGCCAGCGAGCGAGGAGCGGAGCGAATGACGGCACTGTGAGTGAGCATCGCAGCGAGCGCCAGCGAGCGAGGAGCGGAGCGAATGACGGCACTGTGAGTGAGCATCGCAGCGAGCGCCAGCGAGCGAGGAGCGGAGCGAATGACGACGGCACTGTGAGTGAGCACGGCAGGGTGCTGCTGACTGGCGCGGCGGGGCGCATCGGCACGATGCTGCGCGAGCGCCTGCCGTCCTATGGCTGGCCGTTGCGGCTGCTCGACCGAGCGCCGATCGAGGGCGCCCCCAATGGCACCTTGACCGGCGACGTCGGCGATCCGGCCGTACTCGACGAGGCGCTCTCCGGCGGCGTCGAGGCGATCGTGCACCTGGCCGGTCAGCCCACCGAAGCGATCTGGCCGGTGATCAGGGAGTCGAACATCGAGGCCGTCTACCAGCTGTTCGAGGCGGCCCGGCGCAACGACGTGAAGCGCATCGTCTACGCCTCGTCCAACCATGCGACGGGTTTCACGCCGCGCGTTCGGGATCTGCGCGCCGACGCCGCACCACGGCCGGACACCCTCTACGGCGTCAGCAAGGTATTCGGCGAGGCCGTCGGGCACTACTACGCCGACCGGTACGGCCTGCAGGTCGCGTGCCTGCGCATCGGCACGTGCAGTGAAGCGCCGCACGACTACCGATCACTGGCCACCTGGCTCTCGCCCGCCGACTGCGCCCGGCTGGTCGACGCCGCCCTGCGCGCGCCGTCGCTCGGCTACGCAGTCGTCTGGGGTATCTCGGCGAACACGCGTCGCTGGTGGTCACTCGATGCAGGCCGCGAGATCGGCTACCAGCCGCAGGACAACGCCGAGACATTCGCCGACCGACTGCCCGCCGAGCACGACCGGCCGCTGCCCTCGGACGATCTGGTGGGCGGCCCGTTCACCACCGCGGGCTTCGGGATCGACGAGGTCGCCGAGCGCACCGCCGGCGGCCAGCCATGACCGCGGTCTCCGACGCGCTGCGTGCACAGGTCGAGGCGTGGATCGCCGACGACGTCGACCAGAGCGCGGCCGCCGAAGCTCGTGCGCTGCTCGACGGCGACGACGGTGACGAACTGGCCGACCGGTTCAGCGGCCCACTCGTCTTCGGCACGGCGGGGCTGCGCGGACCCTTACGCGCCGGCCCGAACGGCATGAACCGCACGGTCGTCCGGCGCGCGGCGGCGGGCGTCGCCGCGTGGCTGGCTGCCCGCGAGCCGGGCGCGCGCGTGGTCGTCGGCTACGACGCCCGTCACGGCTCGCACGACTTTGCCCACGACTCGGCGGCGATCTTCGCGGCCGCGGGCTTCGACGCTTGCGTGCTGCCCCGGCTGCTGCCGACGCCGGTGCTGGCGTTCGCGGTGCAGCATCTCGGCGCTGCGATCGGCGTGATGGTCACCGCCTCGCACAACCCGCCGCAGGACAACGGGTACAAGGTTTACGTCGGCGACGGCGCCCAGATCGCCCCGCCGACCGACGCCGAGATCGAGTCCGCGATCCGGGCGGTCGGCCCGAGCCGGGCGATCGCGATGTCGGACGCCTACTCGGTGCTCGACGAGTCGATCGTCGACGCCTATGTCCAGGCCATCGCCGGGCTGGTCGCCCCGGGTCCGCGCGACCTGCGCATCGTCCATACCGCGATGCACGGCGTGGGTACCGAGGTGCTCACCCGCGTCTTCTCGGTCGCCGGATTCGCACCGCTGGCCAAGGTGGCCCAGCAGGCCGCGCCCGACCCCGACTTCCCCACCGTGTCGTTCCCGAATCCGGAGGAGCCCGGGGCCCTCGACCTCGCCCTGGCGCTCGCCCGCGACGAGCACGCCGACCTCGTCATCGCCAACGACCCGGACGCCGACCGGTGCGCGGTCGCGGTGATCGACGGCGGTCAGTGGCGCATGCTGCGCGGTGACGAGGTGGGCGTCCTGCTCGCAGACGCCTTGCTGGATAGGGGGATTCTCGGCACATACGCCACGACGATCGTCTCCTCGACGATGCTGAAGGCGATCGCCGAGCGCCACCAGGTCGGTTACGCCGAGACGCTCACCGGCTTCAAGTGGATCTCGCGGGCCGCCCCGGATCTCGTCTACGGGTACGAGGAGGCGCTCGGGTACGCCGTCGCTCCGGACCTGGTGCGGGACAAGGACGGGATCTCCGCGGCCCTGCTCGTGGCCGAACGAGCCGCCGCGCTCAAAGCCGCAGGCTCGTCGCTGCCGCAACGCCTGGACGAACTCGCGGCCGAGTACGGCCGCTACGCCACCGACCAACTTGCGATGCGCGTCGATGACCTGTCGATCATCAGCGACACGATGACGCAACTACGCGCGACGCCGCCCGCCACACTGCTCGGCGAGCCCGTCACCGTCACCGACCGCCTGCCCGAGGCCGACGTCGTCACGCTCACCTGGGCGGGCGGGCGCGTCGTCGTTCGTCCCTCCGGCACCGAGCCGAAGCTGAAGGCCTACCTCGAGGTGGTCGTCGCCGACGGCTCGCGCGACGAGGCGAAGCGGCGCCTGTCCCGGTTAGGGCACGAGGTCGCCGCCACGCTCGGGATCAGTTCTTGAGCAGGTTGCCGCCCTGCCAGTCCGACCACCGCACGTTCCAGTCGCCGAAACCGTCCCAGGACGGCATCGCCTTGGCCGTTCCGGTATTGGCGTAAGTCACTATGTCGCCGACCACGGAGAACTTGTAGAACCACTCGGCGTCGGCCACCGTCAGGTTCGTGCACCCGTGCGAGGTGCTGCGACTGCCGATGTTGCCGGTGTTCCACGCCGCGGCGTGCACGAACTCGCCGGAGTTCGTCAACCGCACCGAGTACGGCACGTTCAACGCGTACGGATTCGCCTCGCCCGGCGCGCTCACCATGTGCTGCGGGTTCTTCTTGGCCATGACGACCTTGGTGCCCACGTAGGTCGGCGTGTTGGCCTTGCCCAGCGACACCGGGAATTCCTTGATGGTCTTGCCGTCGGTGGTGACCCGCATCTGCTCGCTGGACCCGTCGACGACCGAGATGTGCGCCGCCCCGATGTTCATCTCCAGGGTCAGGCTGTCATCGAAGGACAGTCCCTTACCGGCGCTGACGCCCTTGAGCGGCATGTTCATCTCGATCTTCGAGTGCGCCGGCCAGTAGTTCTGCGGCCGGTAATGCGCCTCCATGGCGTAACCCGAATTCGAGTTCACCCAGAACCACGCGCCGTTGGCCGGCTGGCCGTTGATCTTCACGGTGACGGCCTTGTCGAATGCGTGCGCGCTCGTCACCTTCTTCGAGAACTGCGCGATGATCGGCATCCCGATCCCGTAGCTCTGCCCGTCGCCCTGGAACAGGCTGACGTGCACCGGCTTGGTCGGACCGGCCGGATGGCTCGCCTTCGAGTTGCTCGGCGCGCCCGACTGGCTGTGCGACCCGGCGGGTGGCGCGGCTACCTGGTGGGCCGGGTGCCGGTTCATCACCCTGACAACCGAGATACCGACGACGGCCACGACCGCTACCACAGCGGCGGCGACGAGCGGCACGCCCCAGCCGCTGCGGCGCCCGGACCCGTGGCTGGCTGGGCGGCGCGGGCCGCCTCCGTAGGTGGTGGGCGTGCTCCACTGGTCGAGCGGCGGTGGCTGGCGGTCGTCGCGGATCGCCGAATTCGCGGTGACGTGCAGCGTCTCGCTCAACTCGCGGTCGACGTCGCGCCTCATCGCGCACCTCCGAGCATCTTCTGCAGCTTGGCCATCCCCCGGCTCGCTGATGACTTCACCGATCCGGCCGAGATGCCCAGCGATTCGGCGATCTCAGCCTCAGACAGACCGGACCAGTACCTCAAGATCAGAACCTCCTGCTGACGAGCGGGCAACCGGTGCAGCGCCGCAAGCACTTCGCGATGTTCATCGGACAACAGCACGTGGAAGTCGGCCGCGTCGACATGATCCGGCTCGGCGACGCGCATGTGCTTGCGCACGACCTGCCGGTGACGGATCACCGAGCGCGACAGATTCACGACCGACGCGCGGACGTAGGCGATCGCGGCGCTGGGTTCGCGCAGCTCCGCGCTGCGCCGATGCAGCGCGATGAACGCGTCCTGGACGACGTCCTCCGCGGAGTGAACGTCGTCGACGAGCAGCACCGCAAGGCGCACCATCGGACGCCAGTGCGCCGCGTAGAGAGCGGGGACGTCGAGGGCAGGGCTCTGCACAGGTGCCGGACCACTGTGTGTCACGCGTCCGCCCTTCAGCACTGAAGTCACGTCATTTAGTCGCCGGGGACCCCCTACAGGTTGCCAGAGGGCTCGAAATCGGCTCGGTTCAGGGTTGGATGCGCGTCAAGTATTGGCTCAGTTCGTTGACAGTCCGAGAACTGTCGAGTACGGCTGAATGCAGTCCATACTCACCGTTTGGGGTGTTCATGCGCGCTCGCCCGATCCTTGTCGCAGCAGCCAGCGTCCTGGTCGCAGTTCTCGGCATTCCTGCCGCGAGTGCCGACCGATCACCGGACTACATCAAGGAGCCGGTCGCCACCGGCACGGGCGGTGCCGTGGCATCGGCCGAGTTCAACGCCAGCCAGGCCGGCATCAAAACCCTCAAGTCCGGCGGCAACGCGATCGACGCCGCGGTGTCGGTCGCGAGCACACTCGGCGTCACCGAGCCGTTCGTGGCCGGCCCCGGCGGTGGCGGATTCATGGTCATCTACCTGGCCAGAAGCCATCAGATCGTCACCATCGACGGACGCGAGAAGTGCGCCGCCGCCTGCACCTCGCAACTGTTCATCGACCCGAGCACGGGCAAGCCGCTCGCGTTCGAGGACGCCCGCCACTCGGGCCTGTCGGTGGGCGTACCGGGCATGGTCGCCACCTGGGACCGCGCCGTGCGCAGCTACGGCGAGCGCAGCTTCGCCGCCGACCTCGAGCCCGCGATCGACATCGCCCGCACCGGGTTCACCATCACGCCCGACTTCGTCCAGCAGGAGCAGGAGTCGCTGCCCGACCTGCAGGCATTCACCAGCAGCCGCGACCTGTTCCTCACGCCGGCCGGCGATCCGCTCGCGGTGGGCTCCACCCTGAAGAACCCGGATCTGGCGCGCACGTACTCCGACATCGCGCATCACGGCCCGGGCTACCTGTACGGCGGCCCGCTCGGCAGCGACATCGCGCATACCGTGCAGCACCCGCCGGTTTGGCCCGGTACGCCGCTGACGGTGCGTCCCGGCATCATGACCGCGGCTGACGTCCAGAACTACACGGCTCCGCTGCGCGCACCCACGCACGTCAACTACCGCGGTCTGGACGTCTACGGGATGGCGCCGCCGTCGAGCGGTGGGCTCACTACCGGCGAGGCGCTGAACATCCTTTCCGGATGGGATCTTTCCTCCGAGCCGCGGGCGCAGGCGCTGTTCCAGTACCTCGAGGCGTCGCGGCTGTCCTTCGCCGACCGAAACGCCTATATCGGCGACTCGGACTACGAACCGGTGCCGCAGCAAGGACTGCTCGACCCGGCGTTCGCCGCCACCCGCCGTTGCCTCATCGGCAACACGGCGCTGGCCTCGCCGGCCGCCCCGGGTAACCCGATCCCGCCGTACTCGCCGTGCACCACCGCCGGCGTCGCGCCCAATCCGGTGCACGAGGGGACGCAAACCAACCACCTCGTGGTCGCCGACAAGTGGGGCAACGTCGTCAGCTACACGAACACGATCGAGCAGCTCGCCGGCAGCGGAATCACCGTGCCCGGCCGGGGTTTCCTGCTCAACAACGAGATGACCGATTTCGACTTCGCGCCCGGCTCACCAGGCACATACGACCCGAACCTGCCGGCTCCCGGCAAGCGTCCGCGCTCGAGCATGAACCCCACGATCGTGATGAAGGACGGGGTGCCGGACTTCACGGTCGGCTCTCCCGGCGGCGCCACGATCATCACCACCGTGCTGCAGATCCTGCTCAATCACATCGACTTCGGGATGTCGCTGCCCGACGCCATCGCGGCACCGCGCGCCAGCCAGCGCAACGCTGCCACGACTGCCGCCGAGCCGGACTTCTTCAACAGCGCGCTCGCGCAGCAACTCACCTCGCAGTACGGCGAGCAGTTCAGCCTGCAGACCGGAAAGGTGCTGCCGCGCGACAACTTCATCGGCAATGCCACGGGTATCGACTTCCTGCCGGGCGGCCGGTTCCAGGCCGCGGCCGAACCGGTCCGCCTCGGCGGGGGCAGCGCGCTGGTGGTGACTCCGCAGCGCTGACGGCGCTGGCGGCCCTAGGCGAGGGGTGTGGCCGGGTCGGTCGTGACGGGCCGGCCCGGCCGCCGTTACAGGTGCGGGCAGGCGCCGGTCAGTAGCCCGGCCGGCGCCGGGGTGTTCGGCGAGTTCCGGCGCACGCAGCCGGTCGAGGTCAACTGGCCGTCAGCGTTGCGGAATGTCCGCCAGTACAGCTGGCCCAGCGCGAAGTTCGGCGTGTAGTCGCTGTCGAGCGCGATGACGTCGAGGTCACCGTCATCGTCGAGATCGGTCGCCGAGATCGTCGGCAGATCGGCCACGGCGTAGCCCTTCTTGGGCAGCACGAGCTTGCCTGCTTGCAGAACCACGAGTTGCGCGACCGCCGAGTGCACGCCCGCGCCGGCAGTGAGGATGCAGTTCGGGGCAGGTGCGTCGACGCTGCAGTGCAGCGATGCCGCCCAGCCGTAGCCACGCGACCACAGCAGCCACTGCACGCTTACGCCGTGGTGGGCCAGTTCGATCACGGGCTCGGTGGTGAAGTCACCCGACTTGCCGGCGTGCCACACGCTGATCGTGTAGCCGTTGCCGAGATCGGCGCTCTGCGCCTTGGTGCATCCCCAGGTGGCACACTTCGCGGGCTTCGCCACAGCGACCGGCGGCTTCGATGTTGTGGGCGGGGCGGGCGTGCGGTTGCCCCCCAGAGCAACCGCGACGGACGCGCCCGCCGCCGCCACAACAGCCCCGCCCACGCCCACGAATAGCCAGCGCCTCGCCGCTCCCCGCTTGAACCAGGCTCCCCCAGTGAGCACTGTTTCCTCCCAAGCGGCGAGGCACGTCCGTACGTGGCACGGAACTGTCTTTATTGACGTCCGGCGGATTCGATTGGTTGCACTCCGCAGTCATCAATTTCATAACGATGCATCACCGGCTGCGCACGCCCTGGATCGCGAATCGCTCCACGGCCTGCAGGTGACCGCCAGTGCTGGCGACGATCGTAGCCACAGTGTCGGTAAGGCCCGAGAAGGACACCTTCGCCGTCCACGGCTGATTCGTTCCACCCGCCGGCGTGCAGCAGGACTGCCCGACGGGAGCGGACAGTTGCCGCATCGTCGACCCGGATGTTCTCGTCGACGCCGGTGATGTGCCCGCCGACGGTCACCGGCGAGTGCACGACCGATCCGTAGGCCGGGATCTCCAGCGAGAACGTCGCGTCGTCGCTGCCGACGACCTCCCACGGCGAATCGGAATCGGTGCCGAACCGGACGAGATGCAGCACGGCGGCGGTGCGCGCAGTGCCGTTCGGGTCGCGGTATCCGACCCCGATGTGCGCGCCGATCGAGTCGGTGCGCGTGCTCGTCACGATGTTGATCTCGTTGAAACCGAGGTATCCCCGGGTGAACGACAAGGCGGTCTGGCCCGCGTCGAGATGCCACGGCTGCTGCCCGCCGCTGCGGTACGCGGCCTGCCAGTCCTTCGCTGCGGTCAGGTGTCGCGAACGGCCACAACGGCTGGTAGCCGAGGTTGAACGTCGCGGGCGCGCCGGCCTTCGTCGGGGCGGTGCTGGCGCCCGGTTGCGTCGCGGTGGCACTGGCGCGGCTGCGTCGGCGGTGGCGCTGCCGGCCGACGTCGTGGCGCTGGCGCCGGCTTGGTCGAGCGTCGGTGCTGCCGACGGCCTTGCGTCGGCGCCACGGACGGCGCCGGCCCGGTCGGGGTGTGCGCCGGCTGCGCGCGATCTGCTCGCACGGCGGTGACCACGGCGATCGTCCCGACGAGAACGGCGACTACGGCAGCGGCGGCAAGCAGCGGCGGCAGCCAACGGCGGCTCCAGCGCTGGGTCGGCGGCAGCGATGTGCACGCCCTCGGCCGCGGGCAACGGAGCAGGCTCCAGGTCGGCTTCGGTGACCTGATCGGCCTGCGCGGCAAGGGCCGAGCGGATCCGCTCGTCGAGATCAAAGCTGTTCATGCGGCACCTCCGAGGATCGCCGCGATCGCATCGCGGCCACGAGACGCGCTTGACTTGACCGAGCCGATGGAGATGCCAAGCGTCGAGGCGATCTCCGGCTCGCTGAGTTCGGACCAGTAGCGCAACACGATCACCTCGCGCTGCCGCGACGGGCAGTTGCCGCAGGGCCGCGATCACCTCGCGGTGCTCCTCGGCGAGCAGCACGCGGCCGTCGGCCGGAGCGACGGTGAGCAGGTCCTCGGCGGGCTGCGGGTTGCGGCGAACGGTTCGCCGGCGCCGCAGCACCGAACGCGCGCCGTTCACGACACAGGCCCGCAGGTACCCGATCGCCGCGTCCTGCGTGCTGAGCGAGTCCCACCGGCGGTGCAGGGCGGCAAATGCGTCCTGCGCGACGTCCTCGGCCGTCTCCCGGTCGTCGACCAGCAGCAAGGCCAGCCGGACCATCGCCAATCGCTGCGTGCGGTAGATCTGCTCGAGCCCTGCGTGCCGGTGCCTGCTCCGGCCCGGGCGCAGATCTGCGCGTCTGCCATCGCTGTCCTCATGGGGCCCCCCATTGGGTCCGAGTCCAGTGGACCGCTGATTTGCGGTCTCACTGAGCTAGACGTTCGGGGGCCCCGATGGTTGACAGGCTAGAGGACCTCGAGGAGCACGCTCGTGACCTTGCTGCCGTCGGTCTTCAGTAGGGCGAACTGCTTGCTCAGTGGCGGAGCGACGCCGTCGACTGTCTTCCCCTCGGCCAACTGCACGAGTTGCTGGACGGTCAGCGGCTTCAGGTCGGTCGTGTCCGCGAGGATCGGGATGTTCGCGGGCAGCACGTAGGAGTAGGTGGCCGGATTCGTGTCCGAGACGCCGCCCTGTTCCAGCCGGGTGACCCGGTCCAGTTCGATGTGCACGCCGTCCGGTTGCGAGTCGACCGATCGGATATAGCCCTGGTCGGTGATCCGCAGCGACGAACGCGGGCCCGGAAGCTGCGCATGCGTGACCGCGAACCGTGCCGCCTGCTCCGTGGCCGGGTCGGCCAGCGTCCGGACGATGATCACGCCCGGAGCGGTCGGTACGACCCATTGCTCCCAGGTGCCGGTGAAGCACTCGCCGGTGTAGGCGCGGTACTCGCCGACTGTGCCGCCGACGGTCGTGTTGGTTGCCTGCGTGGTCGTCACCTTGGGTGCGTTGCTGCCCGAGCCGCACATGTTGCCGTCGCCGACTACGTAGGGCTTGTCCGGATTGAAGCCGCCGGTCTGTGTCGCGGAGACGACGCGAACCTGTAGCTGGCATCTGTTCGTCGGCGACGGCGTTCGTCCGCCGACGGTGAGGCAGTCGTTCCCGATGCCGTTCGCGGCGACGGCCCCCCAGTTGGTCGGCACGTCGAGCGTCACGCCCTGGACGGTGACCTTCTTCGTCTGGACCGTCTGCGTCGACGGCGTGCTCGACGCGGTGTCACTGGGCGATGTGGTCGGCGATGTGCTCGGCGATGTCGAATGACTCGGCGCCTGGCTCGTCGAACTCAGGGTCGGGCGTCGGCGTCGGGGTGTGGGCCGGCGAGTTGTGGTCGCGGTCGGCCCGCACGGCCGTCACCACCGCGGTAGTGCCGACAGCGATCGCGATCACGGCGGCCGCTGCCAGCATCGGGGCGATCCAGCGGCGTCGGCGACCGATGTCGACGACGGCACCGTCGCTCGGCTCGTCACCGTCGCGGGGCGGCTCACCGTGCTCACTGACGCCTGCGTGACCCGGCTTGCCTTCGCGTCGAAGGCAGCCCGCAGCCGGTCTTCCATCTCGCGGCTCATCGGGCACCTCTCAGCATCTGCTCCAGCTTGTCGATTGCCCTGCTCGCCTGGGAACGGACGGTTCCGGCGGAGATCTGGAGCGCCTCGGCGATCTCTGCCTCGGACAGATTCGACCAGTAGCGCAGGACCAGGACCTCCTGCTGCTTCGGTGGCAACCGGCGCACGGCGGCAAGCGACCTCGCGGTGTTCCTCGGCGAGCATGAGTTCGCTGTCGGCCGCCTCGCCGACGTCGGGCTCA
Organism: uncultured Actinomycetota bacterium; assembly: GCA_963709985.1. GTDB lineage: Bacteria > Actinomycetota > Actinomycetes > Mycobacteriales > Jatrophihabitantaceae > DASXRA01. The sequence continues at coordinate 239,487 of CAVPYQ010000028.1, read as the reverse complement.
GCTCCGCGAAGGTACTTGCGTGCTGTTCCTCGTCGCCGGAGCAGCGAGCGGGCCTTGTTCACGACCGACGTGCGCAGGTAGCCGAGCGCCGCCTGCGGATCGCGGATCTTGTCCCGGTTGCGGTGCAGGCCGATGAAGGCGTCCTGCACGACGTCCTCGGCGCTGGCCTGATCGTCGACCAGCAGGATCGCCATACGGATCAGCGGCATCCGGTGGGCCGCGTACAACTCCGGCACATTCACCGCAACCCCGGTCTGCGTCACGTCTGCCCTCCCAAACGCGGACACACCGACGAGCAAACCCGCGTCAGGCGTCCCAGTCCTCATGCATGAAGGACGCGCACCCAAGGGCAGCGTTGCACGGGCTCGCAGAAGCCGCTATCTCGGACCGAACTGCCGATCTCCGGCGTCGCCGAGTCCGGGGACGATGTAGGCGCTGTCGTTGAGGCCCTGGTCGATGCTGGCCGTGACGACGCGCATCGGCAGGCCGCTCTGCTCCAGGCGCCACAGGCCCTCGGGCGCGGCCAGCGCGCAGATCACCGTGATGTCGGACGCGCCGCGCGAGGCCAGCAGCGACACGCAGTGCATCAGCGAGCCGCCGGTGGCGAGCATCGGGTCGAGGACGATGACCGGGCGGCCGGCCAGCGAGTCGGGCAGCGAGGCCATGTACGCCTCGGGTTCGTGCGTCTCCTCGTCCCGGGCGAGACCGACGAAGCCCATCTGCGACTCGGGCAGCAAGTTGAAGGCCGCCTCGGCCATGCCCAGACCGGCGCGCAGTACCGGCACGAGCAGCGGCGGATTGGCGAGCGTGACGCCCGTCGTGGGGCCGACCGGCGTGGTGATCGAGACGTCGGACACGGCGCAGTGGCGCGTCGCCTCGTAAACCAGCAGCGTGGCCAGTTCACGCAGCGCGGCGCGGAACTCAGCGTTGCTGGACTCCTTGTCGCGCATCACCGTCAGTCGCGAGCGGGCAATTGGATGATCAACGACCAGGGTCTCCACGGGGAGACCTTATGGGTTCACCCGGGCCCGGTGCGCGCGCACCCGGGTGCGCACACCGCAGGACGTTGTCGGCACACCAGCGCCGCCGGCCGCTCTCGTCGAGGTAGATGCCGGCACAGGTCGGGTCGGCGCAGGCGCGCAACCGCACCGGATCCGGGCCGGCCAATTGCGTGGCCGCCTGCCGGGCGATACGGCCGAGCGCGGCCTGCGCGTCGGCCGGCGCCGACGCTGTGAGGTTGTCCTTGCCGAGGCGAAGTCGTCGGCGATGCGTCGTGGGCCAGCGCTCGATCGACCGCCTGGACCGCGCCGCCGCCCGGACGGCGACCGTCGACGGCCGCTCGGGCCAGTTCGTAGAGCGCCTCGCGCAACTCGATCGCGGCCGCGAGGTCGGCAACGCCTGGGCGCTTACGCGGCGGCAGGCCGATTGCCGCGAACCAGTCGGCCAGCCGCTGCGGCGAGTCGAGCCGCTCGATCACCGGACCGCGACGCCGCCCGGTGAACGTGGCAATGAGATTCAGCCAGGCCGCGCCGTAGTAGAGGCGGAATTCGGTGTCGTCCACAAGCCGCAGTGTAACGACTTGACACGTTACGACAAGCCTTGCAGTCTGTAACGGATCAATTCGTTACGAGAGGGTGCGACGCATGAAACGACTCGACGCGGCCGGGATGTTGTTCGTGCTGATCTGGGCCAGCGGCTACGTCGTCGGATCGATCGCCGCGAAGGCAGCGCCGCCGCTCGCGGTCACGTTCTGGCGCATCGCCATCGGGGGCGCCGTGCTGGCCGGGCTCGGCGCGCTGCACGGGGCTCGGTGGCCGCGCGATCTGCGCACGCTCGGCTGGCTCGGCCTCATCGGCGCGCTGCTGTTCGGCGTGCAGTTCGGCGGCATCTACCTCGGCCTGAGTTCCGGCATGCCGGCCGGCACCGCGGCCCTCATCGCGAGTCTCTGCCCGCTGATCGTCGCGGTCAGCCAGGCCCTGCTCGGCTGGGAACGCCTGGCCGCACGGCAATGGGCCGGCGCCGCACTCGGCATGGCCGGCGTCGTCCTGGCGCTGCTCGACCGCATCAGCCAGCCGAAGTCGGTCGGCCCGCTCATCTGGACGCTGGTGGGGCTGGCCGGATTCGCCTCGGGCACCCTCCTCATGCAGCGGCGCCAACCCCGCAATCTCGATCCGCGCGTCATGGCGTCGATCCAGTGCGTGGCGGCGTGCGCCGTGCTGGGGCCGTGGGCGCTGCTGCACGGCGGGTTGGCCGTTCCGTTCACGGCTCGGGCCGTCGGCGCCGGCACGTGGCTCACCCTGATCAATGCGGTCGGCGGCCCGCTCGCCCTGTTCTACCTGGTCCGGACGCGGGGAGCCACGCGGGCGAGCAGCCTGCTGTTCCTCGTCCCGGCCGTGACGGCCATTGCCTCGTGGCCCGTTCTGGGCCAGCGGATCGGGCTCAGCGCCGTCGCCGGCCTGATCGTCGCGGGCGTCGGCGTGACGCTCATCCAGCGTCCGGCACGCGGGGCAAGACCGGCCCGGGCCGAGGCGAAGGCCCCGGCAAGTCTTGCCCGCCGCCCGGAGCCCGTCCGCTCCTAGACTGGCCCGGTGACTGCTCTGCTACCCGAGGTGGGCCAGGTTTCCGGCGACCTGCGCGACGTGTCGCGGGACGGCTCGACGCTTCGCCGGTTCCTGCACGGACTGCCCGGCGTCGACGAGGTGGGCGCGCAGGGCCGGGCGGCCGGCCCTGGCCACGCGCAGCATCAAGACGACGGCCAAGGCCTGGGCGATCGACATGTCCATCCGGATGGTCGACCTGACCACGCTCGAAGGGCGCCGACACGCCCGGCAAGGTCCGCTCGCTGTGCGCCAAGGCGATGCGGCCCGACCCGACCGATCCGTCCGTGCCGTCCGTGGCCGCCATCTGCGTCTACCCGGACCTCGTAGGCACAGCGGTCGACGCCCTTGCGCGGCAGCAGCGTGCAGATCGCCAGCGTCGCCACGACCTTCCCCTCCGGCCGGGCATCGCTTGCGACGAAGCTCTCCGACGTGCGCGACGCCGTGGCGGCCGGCGCCACCGAGATCGACATGGTGATCGACCGCGGCGCGTTCCTGGCCGGGCGCTACCTGCAGGTGTTCGACGAGATCGTCGCCATCAAGGCGGCCTGCGGCATCGGCCCACCTCAAGGTCATCCTGGAGACCGGCGAACTGGTCACGCTCGACAACGTCCGCCGCGCGTCGTGGCTGGCGCTGCTCGCCGGCGGCGACTTCATCAAGACGTCGACGGGCAAGGTCACGCCGGCCGCGACGCCGCCGGTCGCGCTGGTCATGCTGCAGGCGGTGCGCGACTTCGCGGCGATCACCGGCGAGATGCGCGGGGTCAAGCTGGCCGGCGGCATCCGGACGAGCAAGGAAGCCGTTCGCTACCTGGTGATGGTCAACGAGGTCGCCGGCGAGCAGTGGCTCGATCCGGCGCTGTTCCGCTTCGGCGCGTCCAGCCTGCTCAACGATCTGCTGCAGCAGCGGCACAAGCTGGCCACCGGCGTCTACGACGGCCCCGACTATGTGACGGTGGACTGATGGCCAAGTTCGAGTACGCGCCCGCTCCGGAATCGCGCGACATCGCCCGGCTCAAGCCGTCATACGGCATCTTCGTCGACGGCGAGTTCCGCGACGGCGCGGGCGCGGCCGTGAAGACGCTCAACCCCGCAACCGAAGAGCCGCTGGCCGAGGTCGCTCGAGGCCGGACCGTCCGATGTGGACGACGCGGTGCGCGCCGCCCGCCGGGCATACGCCGACGTATGGGGACCGATGCCCGGACGCGAGCGGGCCAAATACCTGTTCCGCATCGCGCGGGCGATCCAGGAACGCGGCCGCGAGCTGGCCGTGCTCGAATCGCTCGACAACGGCAAGCCCATCAAAGAATCGCGCGACGTCGACATTCCCCTTGCCGCAGCGCATTTCTTCTACTACGCCGGGTGGGCCGACAAGCTCGAATACGCGGGCTACGGCGCGAATCCGCGCCCGATCGGCGTGGCCGGGCAGGTCATCCCGTGGAACTTCCCGCTGCTGATGGCCGCGTGGAAGATCGCCCCGGCGCTGGCCACCGGCAACACGGTCGTGCTCAAGCCCGCCGAGACGACGCCGCTCACGGCGCTGACGCTGGCCGAGATCATCGCCGAGGCCGACCTACCGCCCGGCGTCGTCAACATCCTTGCCGGCGGCCCGGAAATCGGCCAGGCGATCGTCGAGCACGACGGCATCGACAAGATCGCGTTCACCGGCTCGACCGAGGTCGGCAAGATCATCCAGCGCGCGACGGCCGGAACCGGCAAGCGCGTCTCCCTCGAACTCGGCGGCAAGGCGGCGAACATCCTGTTCGAGGACGCTCCCCTCGACCAGGCCGTCGAGGGCATCGTCAACGGCATCTTCTTCAACCAGGGCCACGTCTGCTGCGCCGGATCGCGCCTGCTCGTGCAGGAATCGATCGCCGACGAGGTGATCGCCGCGCTGCAACAGCGGCTGACCACGCTGCGTCTGGGCGATCCGCTCGACAAGAACACCGACATCGGCGCCATCAACTCCGCCGCGCAACTCGCACGCATCCGCGAACTGACCGACGTCCGGCGAGGCCGAGGGCGCCACCCGCTGGTCGCCGCCGTGCGACATCCCCGATCGGGGCTACTGGTTCGCGCCGACCGTGTTCACCGGCGTCTCGCAGGCCAACCGCATCGCCCGTGAGGAGATCTTCGGCCCGGTGCTGTCGGTGCTGACGTTCCGCACGCCGGCCGAGGCCGTCGAGAAGGCCAACAACACGCCGTACGGGCTCTCGGCCGGTATCTGGACGGAGAAGGGCTCGCGCATCCTCTGGTTCGCCAACCAACTGCGGGCCGGCGTCGTCTGGGCCAACACGTTCAACCGATTCGATCCCGGCTCGCCGTTCGGCGGCTACAAGGAATCCGGCTTCGGGCGCGAAGGCGGCCGGCACGGTCTGGGGGCCTACCTTGCCCACTAAGGCAAAGGCGTCGAAGCCATCTGGAACTGCGGCCCGCGCGCCGCGAAGCCAGTCGTCGAAAGCGCCTGGACCTACGGTCGGCGCGCCGCGTCCGCAGCCCAATCGTCGAAAGCGCCTGGACCTACGGTCGGCGCGCCGCGTACCGCGCCCAGTCGTCGAAAGCAGCTACATCGACCCAGTCGGCCCCCGCTGAGAGGCTGCGCGTGCGCAAGACGTACAAGCTCTACGTCGGCGGAGCGTTCCCGCGATCGGAGTCGGGCCGCTCGTACCCGGTCACCGGATCGGACGGCACGCTGCTTGCGCACGCGGCACAGGCCTCGCGCAAGGACGTGCGCGACGCCGTCGTCGCCGCCCGCAAGGCGCTTCGGGCTGGGCGCGCGCGACGGCGTACAACCGCGGGCAGGTCCTGTACCGCATCGCGGAGATGCTCGACGGGCGGCGCGACCAGTTCGCCGCCGAGGTCGCCGCCGCCGAGGGATTGAGCTCGGCCGAGGCACTGTCCACTGTGGACGAATCGATCGACCGCTGGGTCTGGTACGCCGGCTGGGCCGACAAGTACGCGCAGGTTGCCGGTGCGAGCAACCCGGTGGCCGGGCCGTACTTCAACTTCTCCCTGCCCGAGCCGACGGGCGTCGTCGGCGTCCTCGCCCCGCAGGACTCCAGCCTGCTCGGCCTTGTGTCCGTCGTGGCACCGGTCATCGCCACCGGCAACACCGCGGTTGTCGTCGCCTCGCAGGCGCGCCCGCTTCCGGCCGTGTCCCTCGCCGAGGTACTCGCCACGTCAGACCTGCCCGGCGGGGTGGTCAACCTGCTCACCGGGTACACCGGCGAACTGGCGCCGTGGCTGGCCAGCCACCGCGACGTCAACGCGATCGACCTGACCGGCGCCGAGCCGGGCCCGACCGTGGCCGGCCCTGCAGCAAGCCGCTGCCGACAACGTCAAGCGGGTCTACCTGCCCCAACACCAGGACTGGCTGGCCGATCCGGGCCCCGGCCGACTGGCCGCATTCGTCGAGACCAAGACTGTGTGGCACCCGATCGGCGTCTGATCCGCCGCGGGTAGAGCAGTCGGGTGGCGACCGCGCAACGGGTCGCCACAAACTCACTGGCACTATCTGGCAAGCTGGACGATTGCCAGGACCGTGCGATGTAGTGCAAGTGGGGGCTAATCATGACCGAATACCCCGGGCAGAACCCTGCCCCGTGGCAGAACCAGGGGCCGTGGCAGTCGCCGGCTCCCGGACAGCCCCAAGGCTCCCCGGGTAGCGGTCAGCCGCCATACGGGCCGCCACCGAGCGGATTCCCGCCGGCCGGCGGAGGCTTCACGCCTGGCGGGCCAGGCGGACCTGGCGGACCGGCCGGGTACGGGCCGGGTGGTCCCGGCGGGCCACGCTGGCTACGGTCCCGGTGGACCGGGAGGGTACGGGCCGAGTGGCCCGGTGGCCCGGCGGGCCTGGTGGACCGGGCGGCTTCGGGCCGTACGGGCCGCCTCCGCGGCGGAACAACACGCCGTGGATCATCGGCGGCGTATCGATCGCGGTGGTCGCCGCACTCGTCCTGGTCCTGGTGCTCAGCCTCGGCGGCGGCAAGAAGTCGAACGACGCCAAGGGAGTCGTCGACCGGCTGCTCCAAGCAGCGCAACACAAGGACCTCAAGACGGCCCAGAGCCTGACCTGCGATCCACTCAACCATGAACTGGTGACCTCGCCGCTCGTCGCGGTTACGAAATACGAGTTGGGCGACGCCCAGGAGAGCGGCGACACCGCCACCGTCCCGATCACCGCCACGGTGGTCGGCGAGGAGAAGAACTACACGGCGGCCGCGCAGAAGCAGGATGGCTCCTGGAAGATCTGCAACGTCGAGGAGGGCGGCCCGGGCGCGCAGGGCGCCGGAGGCAACGGCGGGCAGTCGGACACCGCGCCGGAGCAGACCGTCCGGCGGCTGCTGCAGGCGGCGAAGGACAAGGATCTGCAGACCGCCAAGGACCTGACCTGCGACCCGCTGCACAGCCAGATCCACGATGCCCCCGACGTCAGCAGCTTCACGGTGGGCAAGGCAACGATCAGCGGCGACTCAGCGACGGTTCCCTTCTCCGTGGTGAGCGACGGCGATAGCGAAAACGACGTCGCGGACGTGAAGCATCAGGACGGAACGTGGAAGGTCTGCAACTTCAGCAGCGCAGACAGCACCGACGGCCCGGGCTCGAGTGGCGAGCCCACCGACCCGGGCACCGACTTCCCGACCGATTTCCCCACTGACCTGCCCTCCCCGACCGGCAGCTTCTGCATCACGCCGAACGGATCAACGCCGATCTGCATTCCGCGGTAGCGACATTGATCGGCAACCACCCATCGGGGCTCCATCGAGTTTCACGCATGCCGTTCGGTGTAGATCACGTCAGCGAGGATGAGATGACCAACCACCCCGGACCGGGTTACCACGCACTCGCCTAACCCCGGCGCGCAACCGCCGCCCGCCGGGCGTATCGTGGCAGCAGGGCCAGCCGCAGTTCGGTGCACCACCCGGTCAGCCGAGCTACGGTGCTCCAGCTGCGCAGTACGGACCACCACCCGGTCAGCCCGCCTACGGACCACCAGCCGGTCAGCCCGCCGTACGGACCACCGGCCGGTCAGGCTCCGTACGGCCCGCCGTGGTCCGGACCGGCGAAGCGGCTCACCGGCTGGGCCGGGCGGACCGGGCGGGCCATCCGGTCCACGGCGACGCAACCCGACGCCGTGGATCATCAGCGGGTCGTTGTGGTGGTAGGCGCGCTCGCGTTGGTGCTCGTCCTGAGCCCTCGGCGGCGGCAAGCCTTCAAGCGACGCGAAGGGCACCGTCGACAAGCTTCTCCAGGCAGCCCAGCACAAAGACCTCAAGACCGCGCAGAGCCTTACCTGCGACCCGCTGAACAAGCAGTTGGTCACGTCCCCGCTCGTCGCCGTCACGAAGTACGAGCTCGGTGACGCCCAGGAAAGCGGCGACTCGGCCACCGTCCCGATCACAGCACGGTGCTCGGCAAGGAGAAGAACTACACCGCGGACGCGCAGAAGCAGGGCGGTTCCTGGAAGATCTGCAACCTCGCGGAGGGCGGCTCGGGCGCCACGGACGGCGGCAACGGGCAGAGTACGACCCTGCGGCCGACCGCGTTCCTCGGACCGAAGCAAACCCTCCGAGCAACTGCTCCAGGCGGCGAAGCAAGAACGACCTACCGACCGTCGTTGAATCTGACCTGCGACTCGTTGCACAGTCAGATCGACAATGCCCGACGTCACCAGCTTCACCGTGGGCAAGCCAAGATCGACGGCAAGACGGCCACGGTTCCTTCGCCGAGGTCATCGACGGCAAGAGCTCGGACAACGTCGCGGAATTGAAGCAGCAGAACGGCACATGGAAGGTGTGCGACTTCTGTAGCGCAGGGCACCGACCGCTCCGGCTCGAGCGACGAGCACACCACCGGGCACCGACTTCCCGACCGATATTAGCACTGACCTGCCCTCCCCACCGGCAGCTCTGCATCACGCCGAACGACAACGCCGATCTGCATCCCGCGGTAGTCGCCGCAACCAGGAAACCGAGCAACTTTGCCGCGCTTCGCAGGTGTCGACGCCGATCTGAATACCTGTGGGTAATGGCGCAGGTCGGCAAGCTAGGGTTCGGGCTCGGTTCACGTTCCCGCGTGGGTTGGGCTGAATCTCTTTCAGGCGAGGATGAACATGACTGACTACCCAGGATCGGGCTACCCGCAGTCGCCCAATCCCGGCGAGCAACCGCCACCCGGTGGGCACCAGCCGCCGGGCCAGCCGCCGTACGGACCGCCGCAATACGGGCAGCCGGGCCAGCCACCGTACGGGCCACCGCCGGGCCAACCGCCGAGCCAGCCCCCTGGCCAATCTCCGGGCCAGCCGCCGTACGGGCCGCCTCCGGGCCAGCCGCAGTACGGAGCGCCGCAGTACGGGCCGCCCCAGGGCGGTTACGGACCGGGCGGGCCCGGCGGACCAGGTGACCGGGTCCGGGCGGTTACGGACCGGGCGGTCCGGGTGGGCCAGGCGGTCCGGGTGGCTACGACCCGTACGGCCCACCGCCCGGCGGGCGCAACAAGATGCCCTGGATCATCGGCGGAGTCTGCGTGGCCATCGTTGCCGCGGTGGCGATCGTTCTCGTGCTCGTCATGGGCGGCAGTAGTAAGAGCGGCCCGGCCGCCGCGGTGTCGAAGTTCCTCAAGGCGGCACAGAACAATGACGCGAACGCCGCTCGCGACGTCACCTGCGATCCGCTGCACAGCCAGATCAACGGCAACTCCGATACCAAGATCAAGAGTTTCAAGGTCGGCGACGGCAAGCAGAACGGCAATTCGGCCACCGTGCCGTTCACGGTGACCAGCGCCGACGGCGACGAGCGCGGGGTCGCCAGCGTGCAGAGGCAGGGTGGCACCTGGAAGGTCTGCGACATCACTGAGACAGGCTCCGGCAGTGGCGGCGGCACCGCCCCCGGCACCGGATCTGCCAGCCTGCCCAGCGGCCTGCCCACGGATCTGCCGAGCGGCTTCCCGACCGACCTGCCCAGCGGCTTCCCAACCGACTTCCCGACCGACCTGCCCACCGATTTCCCGACGAGCTTCCCGACCAGCTAGCCGCCGGAACAGCACGTCCCGCCTGCCGAGCAGGCAAGCCATATCGCCAACCTGTATCGCCGAACCAGCGCCGCCACAACCAGCACCGCGTCAAGGAGCACCGCATGAGCAGCGCACCGGAAGCAACCATCGTGCCGATCACGCTGACTGTGGGCGGCCGCACCGGGCTCACCCTGTGGGCCCCGCCGTGGGAGGACGACGAGGGCGAGGAGTGGCAGGGCTTCCTCGGCGACGGGGCGAAGATCCTGCTCTTCCCCGGCACCCGCGAACTCGGCGATTTCATCGCATCAGGCGAGGAGAACGACCTCTCCGACCACCCGGCGTGGGGGCGCGTGCTGAAGCTGACGCCCGACCAGTTGCGCCCCTCCGGTGATGATGCCTACGACCTGGACCAGGTCTACGAGTGGGCCTCGGGCGAGCCCGACCCGGTCCATGTGTCAGCGCTGGGCAACGTCGTCGACATGGTCGAGAAGATCGCGGACTGCTGCGACGACGGGGCGCTTCGCCGCCTGGTCGGCAGCACCCCCGAGTACGAGGAACTCGTCAGCGACGAGGTCAGCTACCAGGGCAAGGACGGGCGCAAACGCTGGAACGAACTCGGCGACGTCATCGCCGAGACGTGGGAGCGCGCCATCAGCCGGGTCGAGAGCTGGCTGTCCTGGCAGGGCGACTTCTCCGAGAGCGAACTCGACAACGAAACGGTGTGGGATCGCGTGGGCGCCCAGCCGATCGAGATGGTGCTGCCCGAGGCGACCTACCTGACCGTGCGCGCCGAGATCGAGGAGGACGTGCTCTTCCTGGGCGAGGACGACAACGTCGTCGTGTTCACCGAGACCGCCGACCTGGCTCGCTTCTGCCGTACCGCGAAGGAGCACGAGCTCACCCGGCTCGAATGGTGGAAGGAACTCGAGGAGGCCGAAGACGACGCCTTCGAGCCGCTCGAAGACGAGAGCTACGACCTGACCGCGCCGTCCACCCGATCGGCGAAACTGTTGCGTGAACTCGTAACGTTCTGCGATCTCGAAGCCGACGCCGAGGATCTCGACGATCCGATCGACCCGGACCGATGGGCCGCGATCGTCGCTGAGGTCGAGACGTGCCTGCAGCTGGAGGACTGAGCAAGGACAGCACGGACAGCACGGACAGCACGGAGCACGCAGCACGGACGCAGCCGACATCGCGCAGCTGCACCAGGCGATGTCAGCCGGCGAGCTGACGGCGCTCGCTCTCACGCAGGCCTATCTCGATCGCATCGAGGCAGTCGACGGGCTGATCAGTTCGGTCGTCGCGGTCCATCCGGCGGCACTGGCCGATGCCCAGGCCAGCGACGAGCGCCGCCGAGACGGCGCGCCACCACGTCGCCTAGAGGGCATTCCGGTGCTGATCAAAGACAACATCGCGGTCACCGGTCTGCCGACGACGGCCGGGTCGCGCGCACTCGCCGCCTCGGACCCCACCGATGCTCCGCTGATCGGCCGCCTGCGCGACGCGGGCGCGATCATCCTGGGCAAGACGAACCTGTCCGAGTGGGCGAACTTTCGCGACGAGCACCCGACGAGCGGCTGGAGCGCGGTCGGCGGCCAGACCCGAAACCCGCACGTGCTCGACCGCAGCCCCTCCGGATCGTCGTCCGGGTCGGCGGCGGCGATCGCCGCGTCGCTCGCCCAAATTTCGATCGGCAGCGAGACCGACGGCTCGATCCTCTCGCCCGCCGGCGTCTGCGGGATTGTCGGCGGCAAGCCCACGTTCGGCCACCGTGCCGGGTGGGGGCATCATCCCGATCTCGTCGCATCAGGACACCCCGGGACCGATGGCCCGCCACGTCGCTGACGCTGCGGTGGTCTACGCCGTGCTGTCGGGCACTGACGTACCCGACCTGCGGGCCGATGCGCTGACCGGCAAGCGCCTCGCAGTCTGGCGCTCCCCCACAGCCGACACCGCGACCGGAGCTGTCTTCGACGACGCGCTCGTCGCGCTGACGGCCGCGGGCGCAAGCGTCGTGGAGGTCGAGGTCAACTCCGCGCCGATCGAGGCCTCGGAGTGGCCCGCGCTGCTCACCGAGTTCCGCCACGAGATCGACGCCTACCTGGCCGATGCGCCGGGAGCACAGGTGCGAAGCCTTGCCGCACTGGTCGAGTTCAATGCCGCTGACCCCGCCGAACTGGCGCACTTCGGTCAGACCATATTCGAGCAGGCGCTGGCCGCGCCCGGAATCGACGACCCGATCTATCGCCGGCACCGAGCCAACGCGACCCAGCAGGCGCGCGCCATCCTCGACCGCGCCCTCGACGGAGTCGACGCGCTGGTCACCCTCACCAACGATCCCGCCTGGGCGATCGACTACGAGGTCGGCGACGTGTACCGCGTGGAGACCACGACGCCCGCTGCGGTGGCGGGCTACCCGTCGATCACGGTCCCGGCCGGGTTCGTCGGCGCCTTGCCCGTCGGGCTGAGCCTGATCGGCCGGGCGGGCGATGACGCCGCTCTCTGGCAGCTTGCCTACGGCTTCGAGCACGCGACGCGAGCACGCCGGCCGCCGGGCTACCTGGCGTCAGCTGACTGATCGAGATCGAGCAGTTCGGGCCGGATCTCGCCTGCGGTCGAGCGAGCCGCGCTCGCGTCGGCGTCGGCCTCCTTCTGCTGCGAGGCCCGCTCGGCGTCGACGCGCGCCGTGTACTGGGCAATCTCCTGCTCTCGCCGGGCGGCGTCCCAGCCGAGGATGTCGCCGATCAGTTCGGTGACCGCGGCCGCGGACTCGACGCCGCGATGCGGGTACTCGATCGAGATGCGGGTGCGCCTGGTCAGCACGTCCTCGAGGTGCAGCGCCCCCTCGTGGGTGACCGCATAGCGGATCTCGGCCATCAGGTAGTCCGGGGATCCCGGCACCGTCTGCAGCAGGTCCGGCGAGTCGAGGCCCGGTTCGAGCACATCGCGGATCATCGACCCGTACCGGTCGAGCACGTGCAGCACCCGGTAGGGATGCAGGCCGAACTCGGCGGCGAGCGCGTCGACCTGGTTGCGCATGGCGAAGTACCCGTCGGCGCCGAGGAGGGGCACCTTGTCGGTGCACGAGGGCGGGACGAGCTTGGGCAGGTCCTCGGATCCGGCGTCGACGGCATCGGCGGCCATGACGCGATAGGTCGTGTACTTGCCGCCGGCGATCGAGATCAGGCCCGGCACGACGCGGGCGACGTCGTGCTCGCGCGAGAGCTTCGAGGTCTCCTCCGACTCGCCGGCCAGCAGCGGCCGCAACCCGGCGTACACGCCCTCGATGTCGTCGTTCGTGAGCGGGGTGACCAGCACCTCGTTGACCCGGCCGAGCAGGTAGTCGATGTCCTTGCGGGTGGCGGCCGGATGCGCGAGGTCGAGCGTCCAGTCGGTGTCGGTGGTGCCGATCAGCCAGTGGTTCTTCCACGGGATCACGAACAGCACCGACGCGTCGGTACGCAGGATCAGCCCGGTGTCGCCGGTGATCTTCTCCCTCGGCACGACGACGTGCACGCCCTTGGAGGCGCGCACCGTGAAGCGTCCCCGCCCGCCGGACAGCGCCTGGACCTGGTCGGTCCACACGCCGGTGCAGTTCAGCACGACCCCGGCGTGGACGGTGGTCTCGCGGCCGTCCTCGACGTCACGCACCCGCACGCCGACGACCCGGTCGGACTCGCGGGCGAAGCCGATCGCCTGCGTGGACGGCCGGATGATCGCGCCGTACTTGGCGGCGGTGCGCGCAACGGTCAGCGTGTGCCGGGCGTCGTCGGCCTGCGCGTCGTAGTAGCGCACGGCGCCGATCAGCGCGTCGCGGCGCAACCCCGGGAACATGCGCAGCGCCGCGGCCCGGGTGAGGTGCTTCTGGCCCGGGACGCTGCTCTGGCCGCCGAGCGTGTCGTAGAGCGCGAGCCCGGAGGCGACGTAGGGACGCTCCCACGCCCGGTGCGTCAGCGGGTACAGGAACGACACCGGCCCGGACCAGATGCGGGGCGAGGTAGCCGGTCATCAGCTCCCGCTCGCGCAATGCCTCGCGCACCAGGCCGAACTCGAGTTGCTCCAGATAGCGAAGGCCGCCGTGGAACAGCTTGGACGAGCGACTCGACGTCCCGGCCGCGATGTCGCGCGCCTCGACCAGTGCGACGGTCAGCCCGCGGGTGGCCGCGTCGAGCGCGGCGCCAGCGCCGGTGACGCCGCCGCCGATCACCACGACGTCGAATGAGTCGGAGGTCAGCCGATGCCAGGCCGCCTCGCGGTAGTTGGCGTCCAGGCGCGACGCGGCGCCACCGCGCGGTATTAAGGGCGGACTCGCCTCCACACCTGGCACGCTAGCGCAATGTCTGACATGGGCCGTCATGGGCAAGTGGTCGCGGCGATCGACCAGGGCACGACCTCGACCCGGTGCATGCTGTTCGACCACGACGCCCACGTGGTGTCGATCGCGCAGGTCGAGCACGCACAGCACTTTCCCCGGCCAGGCTGGGTCGAACACGACGCCACCGAGATCTGGACGAACGTCGGCCGCGTCGTGTCCGGTGCTCTCGCCGAGGCCGGCCTCGACGCGTCCGCGGTCGCCGCGGTGGGGATCACCAACCAGCGCGAGACGACCGTGGTCTGGGATCGCGAAACCGGCGAGCCGATCGCCCCCGCCGTCGTCTGGCAGGACACCCGCACGCAGGCGATCTGCGAATCCCTCGGAGCCCTCGGCGGGGGCGCGGACCGTTACCGCTCCCGGGTCGGCCTGCCCCTCGCCACGTACTTCGCCGCGCCCAAGGCTCGCTGGATCCTCGATGCCGTTGCGGGCGCTCCGGAACGCGCGGCCGACGGTGCGCTCGCGTTCGGCACGATCGACTCGTGGCTGCTGTGGAATCTGACCGCCGGCGCCCTGCACGTCACGGATGCGACGAATGCGTCGCGCACGATGCTGATGGACCTCGACACCCTGGCCTGGGATCCGGATATCGCCACCGAGATCGGCATTCCGCTGCCGATGCTCCCCGAGATCCACTCGTCCTCGGAGGTCTACGCCGAGGTCAGCGGGCTGGACGCGCTTCGCGGCGTGCCGATCGCCGGCATCCTCGGCGACCAGCAGGCGGCAACGTTCGGGCAGGCGTGCCTCGCGCCGGGCGAGGCCAAGAACACTTATGGCACAGGCAATTTCATGCTGCTCAACACCGGCACGGACAAGGTGCTCAGCGCGAACGGTCTGCTGACCACCGTCTGCTACTCGATCAAGGATCACGCCGACCGTGTACGCGCTGGAGGGCTCGATCGCGGTCACCGGATCGCTCGTGCAGTGGCTGCGCGACAACCTCGGCCTGATCGAGTCGGCGGCCGACGTCGAGGTGCTCGCGCGCAGCGTCGACGACAACGGCGGGGCGTACTTCGTTCCCGCGTTCTCCGGGCTGTTCGCGCCGTACTGGCGCCCGGAGGCACGCGGCGCGCTGGTCGGGCTGACGCGTTACGTCAACCGTGGGCACATCGCGCGCGCGGCGCTGGAGGCCACCGCATTTCAGACCCGCGAGGTGCTCGACGCAATGAACGCCGACTCGGACGTCGAACTGTCCACGCTGAAGGTGGACGGCGGCATGGTCGGCAACGAACTGCTCATGCAGTTTCAGGCCGACATCCTGGGCGTGCCGGTCGTGCGTCCCGTCGTGGCCGAGACCACCGCCCTCGGGGCTGCCTACGCCGCGGGCCTGGCCGTCGGTTTCTGGCACAGCACGGATGAGATCACCGCGAACTGGACGGCGGACCGCGAGTGGCAGCCGTCCATGCCCCTGGAGCGCCGTGAGGCCCTCTACGCCCAGTGGAAGAAGGCCGTCACCAAGACATTCGACTGGGCCGAGTGAGGCGAACGCCTGCGGTCAGGCGAATCGATTTGATCAGGTGCAGATCACGCTGTTCGGGCGGCCCGATCTGCACATGATCGCCGCGCGGCACTCGCGGAGGCGCGTACGGCCCGCGCGTGCCAGAGGGGTGTCCGACCAGGATCAACGGCCGCTGTCATAGTGGACCAAATGAAGTCCGCGCGCTCTTTCTTGGCCCTCGCCACGATCTTGGTCGTGCTGGCCGGCTGCTCGTCGGGCGGCTCGATTTCGCCGGGGCCGAGCGCCACCACGGATGCGCCGACCTCGCCGCCGCCCACCTCGACTGCACCCACCCCGACGCCGCCGACCAGTACGCGAGCACCACCGCCAAGCCGACCACGCCGCATCCCACGTCGTCGTCGCCGACCGCCGCCTCGACCGACCCGCGGGCCGTGCGCGACCGGATGGGCGAGGCCGAACGCGTCGGGCAGCTGTTCATGACCGGCGCATCGTCCACCGGGTCCGACAGCGCCGCAGGAATCGCCATCAGGACGTACCACGTCGGCTCGGTGATCCTCATGGGCGAGCAGCAGACCAGCCCCAGCCAGACCGCGGCGACGAGTGCCGCCCTGCAGCGGCTGGCCGGCCGGGTCGGGCTGTTCGTCGCGACCGATCAGGAAGGCGGCGAGGTTCAACGACTACACGGTCCCGGTTTCGACTCGATCCCGAGCGGCCTGCAGCAGGGCGGCATCGCCCCGGATGACCTGCGGGCCGATGCCCGGCGCTGGGGCGGCCAGTTGCGCGCGGCCGGCGTCAACGTCGATCTCGCGCCCGTGATGGACACCGTGCCGAGCGCCGACTTTGCCCGGTCGAACCCGCCGATCGGCCAGCTCGACCGCGAGTACGGCTTCAACCCGGCGACCGTGGCCAGCCACGGCACGGCCTTCGCGCAGGGACTCGGCGCTGCCGGCGTCCTCGCCACCCTCAAACACTTCCCGGGCCTGGGCCGGGTCACGGGCAACACCGACACGACCTCGGGCGTCACCGACCGCACGACGACACGCAACGACCCTTACGTGGCACCGTTCGCCGCCGGCATAGCCGCAGGCGCTCCGTTCGTGATGATGTCGACGGCGTATTACAGCCGCATCGACCCCGACCACCCGGCCGCGTTCTCCCCCACGATCGTCAGCGGGATGCTGCGGGGCGATCTGCACTTCGGCGGTGTCGTCATCAGCGACGACGTGGGCGGCGCGGCGCAGGTCGCGTCATTCTCGCCGGGCACCCGGGCCGTCGACTTCATCGCCGCCGGCGGCGACATCCTGCTCACCGTCGACTCGTCGCTGATACCGCGCATGACCGCCGCGGTACTCGCCCGGGCCAAGACCGACGCAACGTTCCGGGCGCAGATCGATGCGGCCGCGCTACGCGTGCTGTCGGCCAAGCACGCCCGCCACCTGTTCTAGCCGCGAGTCAGAGCGCGAGCACCATCTGCGGCTGGCGTACCTCGTGATCGGCGCGCAGCGGCCGCACGGCGGTGCCTATCGCGAAGAACTCGGTAGCGTGCTGCCCCCACGCGTGGCCGTACTCCTCGAGCCGGAATCCGATGACGCCCTCGGCGCCACGCGCGCGGGCCTCGGCCTGCATCCGTCCCATCGCAAGTTCGCGGGCGTCGTACATCGCCTGGGTGTACATCGGCAGTTCGACGTTCTGCCCCGCGTTGCCCATTGCCTGCAGCATGCCCTGGTGCGCGACGTGGTAGACGCAGGTGCCCATGACCAGCGACAACGGCGCGTAGCCCGACTGGAGCAGCGTCCAGAACTCCTGACCGGACAGGTCGGAGGTGAACGGGCGGCCCCGGTTGTCGCGCCAGGCGCCGCTCGGCGGTGGCTGCTCGCCCACAACCGCCGTGCCGACCGCGATGAACTCCGCGACGTGCTGGCCCCACTCGCGCATCCGGACCTCGAACCGGACGCCCACGATTCCGTCGGCACCGAGGGCCGCCGCCTCGGCCTCCATCCGCGTCATCGCGAGATCCCGGGCGTGGTACATCGCCTGCGAGAGCACGTCGAGTTCCATGTTCTGGCGCCACTTACCGGCCTGGATACCCACGTGGTAGACGGACGTGCCCAGCACGAACCCGAGCGGACGAAAGCCCGCCTCGCGCACGAGCAGGAACTCGTTGACCGACAGGTCGGAGGTGAAGACCGCCCCGGGCATCCCGGCGCGGCTCTGCTGCAGTCGCGACACCGCCTCCGCGGGAACGCCGAAACGGGTGGGGTCGAATCCGACGGTGTCGGGTTGCATCGCGCTCCTCGAGGGGTCGTTGTCGATCAGACGTGAAAGGTCGTGATCCGTTGCAGTGCAGCAGTGACGTCGACGTTGTGCTGGGCCAGTTCGGCAAGCGCACTCGCCAGGCGGTAGGACCACTCGTCGAGCGGAAGGACCTGCGTGCTGAGCACGACGCCGCCCACCTCGTGGCCGACGCTCGCCGACGGCACCGACGCGGGCGAACTGCGCTCGAGCGAATAGCGATGCTCGCCGAGCCGTACCGAGACGGCAAGCACCGGGGCGTCGTCGCCGCGCCTGCGGATCGACCACTTGCGCCGCACCGTGATGTACTCCGCGGGCAGCGCGCCGGCCAGAGCGTCGAGCAGAAACCCCGCGTAGACGTTCAGGTCGAGACTTTGCCGGCTGACCATCGCGGCGAGCGTGCGGATGTCGTCAGGCGGCAGGCACGCGGCCAGCCTACGATCAGCCCAAATTCGTCATACCCGGAGGATGCGCGCTTACGCCATCAGCGCCGCGTACCCCGGCTTGATCACGGTATTGATGATGTCGAGGCGCTCATCGAACGGGATGAACGCACTCTTCATCGCATTGATCGTGAACCACTGCAGATCCGCCCAGCCGTATCCGAACGCATCGGCGAGCAACGACATCTCCCGGCTCATCGACGTGCCGCTCATCAACCGGTTGTCGGTGTTGACGGTGACCCGGAAGTACAGCTTGCGGAGCAGGCCGATCGGATGCTCGGCGATGGACCCGGCCGCGCCGGTCTGAACGTTCGACGACGGGCACATCTCCAGCGGGATGCGCTTGTCGCGCACGTACTGCGCGAGCCCACCGAGCACGGGAACGGACCCGGACTGGTCGATGTCGTCGACGATCCGCACGCCGTGTCCGAGCCGGTCGGCGCCGCACCACTGAATCGCCTCCCAGATGGAGGGAAGCCCGAACGCCTCGCCGGCGTGGATGGTGAAGTGGAAGTTCTCCCGGCGCAGGTACTCGAACGCGTCGAGGTGCCGGGTGGGCGGGAAGCCCGCCTCGGCGCCTGCGATGTCGAAGCCCACGACGCCGCTCTCGCGGTAGGCGACGGCGAGCCGGGCGATCTCCGACGAGCGGGCCGCGTGGCGCATTGCGGTCGGCAACGCGCCGACCCGGATCGGTTTGCCCCGCGCCGCGGCGTTCGCCTCGCCCTGGCGGAAACCTTCCAGAGCGGCATCCATGACCTGCTCGAGCGAGAGGCCCGCCTCGACGTGCTGCTCGGGTGCCCACCGGATCTCGGCGTAAACGACGCCGTCATCGGCGAAGTCCTCGGCGGCCTCGCGAGCGACGCGGGTAATGGCATCGGCGGTCTGCATCACGCCGACGGTGTGCGCGAACGTCTCGAGATAGCGCACCAGCGAGCCGGAGTTGGCGCTTTCCCGAAACCATTCCCCGAGCTTGTCCGCGTCAGTCGACGGTAACGCATCGTAACCAGTCTGCTGCGCCAGGTCGATTACTGTCTGTGGTCGTACGCCGCCGTCGAGATGGTCGTGCAACACGACCTTAGGGGCTGAGATGACGGCATCTGCGGAGATTGATGTGGGCACGGATGACACGCTAGCCACTATCGGCCATGCAGGTAGTCACGACTCGACTGCCGCGCTCTCTCCGGGTTATCTGTTGAATACTGAGATCGACACATAGGCGACTTGTGGTGCGATGATCGGCGCGCCGGGGCACTGATTGGGGGGCGAGACGCGATGCAAGGACCGGCAGTCTCGGTCTCCGGCCTGGTTAAGCGCTATGGCGAAATCGAAGCCGTACGCGGCATTGACCTGACCATCGCGGCCGGCGAGACGTTCGGCTTCCTCGGACCCAACGGCGCAGGCAAGTCCACAACGATCAACGTGCTGTGCACACTCGTGCGTCCCACCGCAGGTGCAGCGCAGGTCGCCGGGCACGATGTCGTCACCGAGCGCGACGAAGTCCGCCGCAACATCGGGCTCGTCTTTCAGGACACCACGCTCGACAGCTACCTCACCGCCGAACGAAATCTGCGCCTGCACGCCGAGTTGTACGGGATGCCGCGCGGGGTCATCGAGGGACGGTTGCGCCAGGTGCTCGACATGGTCGGCCTGTGGGACCGCCGCGCCAGCAAGGTCGGCACGTTCTCCGGTGGCATGAAGCGACGCCTGGAGATTGCGCGCGGACTGCTGCACTCCCCACGCGTCCTGTTCCTCGACGAGCCGACCATCGGCCTTGATCCGCAGACCCGCAGTTCGATCTGGAGCTACATCCACGAACTGCGACAGGCCGAGCACATCACGATCTTCATGACCACGCACTACATGGACGAGGCCGAGTATTGCGACCGCATCGCGATCATGGACCAGGGCAAGATCATCGCGCTCGACACCCCGCAGGCGCTCAAGGCCAGCATCGGCAAGGACCGCGTGCAGATGCACACCGACAACGACAAGGTCGCCATCGTCGCGTTGCAGCAGCAGTTCGGCCTCAGCGCCACGATCGCCGAGAACGCGGTGACCTTCGCCGTCGAGGAGGGCGAGCAGTTCATCCCCAAGCTGTTCGCCGACTTCCCGGTCGGCATCCAGTCGGTGAACGTCTCACGCCCGTCGCTCGATGACGTGTTCATGTCCTACACCGGTACGACCATTCGCGACGCGGAGGCCAGCGTGACCGACCAACTGCGCGCCGGTGCGACGATCTTCGGCCGGAGAGGAGCCAGGCAATGAGTGCGGCCACGATTCCGGCCATGGCCCAGGTCCGGGTGCCGCCGCGGTCGGCGGCCAGCGAGATGCGGGCCATCAAGATCGTGTGGCAACGTGAGCTGATCCGTTACTTCAGCGACCGGTTGCGCATCGTCACATCACTGCTGCAACCAGTGCTGTTCCTGTTCGTGCTGGGCACGGGCCTGTCCCGCCTGGCCATGGCCGGCACCGGCGGGCTGAACCTGCGTACGTTCATGTACCCCGGCATCCTCGGCATGACGGTGCTGTTCACGGCGATCTTCTCGGCCGCGTCCGTCGTGTGGGACCGCGAGTTCGGTTTCCTGCGCGAGATGCTGGTTGCCCCGGTGCGGCGCAGTTCCATCGTCATCGGCAAGTGCTTCGGCGGCGCGACAGTCGCAGCCGCCCAGGGCGTGCTGATGATCGCGATGGCGGGCCTGGTCGGCGTTCCGTACGCCCCGGCACTGCTGCTCGGGGTGTTCGGCTTGCAGATCCTGCTGTCGTTCATGTTGACGGCATTCGGCCTGGTGGTCGCCGCGCGGGTCAAGCAGATGCAGTCGTTCATGGCGCTGACCCAGATGCTGGTCATGCCGCTGTTCTTCCTGTCCGGCGCGATGTTCCCGGTCACCGGCCTGCCGACCTGGCTGACCGTGCTCAACCGGGTCGACCCGCTCACCTACGCGGTCGACCCGATGCGTCGCGTCGTCTTCGACCACCTGACCATGACGCCGGCGGTGCGCGCGCGCCTCGACCCGGGCGTGACCTGGGGCGGGTGGCACGTCTCGCCACTGATCGAGGCCGGCGTCGTCTTCGCGATCGGGTTGCTACTGCTCGGCGCGGCCATCGCCCAGTTCAGCCGCGACTCCTGAACCGTCTGGTCGCCGCAGCCGCCTGTCGCCGCAGTAGCCGGCTGTCGCCGTAGTAGCCGGCTGTCGCCGTAGCGCGCCGATTGTGCAACTTCCTCCGGTGTCACGCCGGAGAAGTTGCACGATCGCCAGCTCAGGCGACGCGCTCGAGGATCAGCGGCCGGTCCGGGGCGGCGACGCCGCTCGCAGCCACCTCGTAGCCGCCGTCGAGCGCCTCGAGGGCCCGCGCGAACCGCGCCGGGTCGTCGGCGTGCAACTCGAGCAGTGGCTCGCCCTCGCGCACGGTGTCGCCGGGCTTGGCGAACAGCACCACGCCGGCACCGGCCGAGACCGGATCCTCCTTGCGCGCCCGGCCGGCGCCGAGACGCCACGCCGCGACGCCGACGGCGAAGGCGTCAAGCCGGGTGAGGACGCCGGACGACGGCGCGGTGACGACGTGCGTCTCACGCGCAACGGGAAGCGGCGCGGACGGATCGCCGCCCTGGGCGCGGATCATCCGCCGCCACGAGTCCATCGCCCGGCCGTCGCGGAGCGCCTTCTCGGGATCGACGTCGGAAAGGCCCGCCCCGGCCAGCATCTCGCGGGCCAGCGCCAGGGTCAGCTCGACCACGTCGGGCGGGCCGCCACCGGCCAACACCTCGACCGCCTCGGCAACTTCGAGCGCGTTGCCGGCCGTCCGGCCGAGCGGTGTGGACATGTCGGTGAGCAGGGCGACGGTACGGGTGCCGTGGGCGGTGCCCAGCGAGACCATCGTCCGGGCGAGTTCACGCGCGCTGTCGGCATCCTTCATGAACGCACCGGTGCCGACCTTCACGTCGAGCACGAGCGCCGACGCGCCCTCGGCGATCTTCTTGCTCATGATCGAACTCGCGATCAACGGGATCGACTCGACCGTGGCCGTCACGTCCCGCAGGGCATAGAGCTTGCGATCGGCCGGTGCCAGCCCGTCGCCGGCTGCGCACACCACGGCTCCGACATCGCGCAGTTGCCGCAGGAATTCCTCGTTGGTGAGCGTGGCCCGCCAGCCCGGTATCGACTCCAACTTGTCGAGCGTGCCGCCGGTGTGGCCCAGCCCGCGGCCGGAGAGTTGCGGTACGGCCGCCCCGCACGCGGCCACCAGCGGCGCGAGTGGCAGCGTGATCTTGTCGCCCACGCCGCCCGTGGAGTGCTTGTCCGTCGTCGGTCTGTCCACTGTGGACAGATCGAGACGCTCGCCTGATGCGATCATCGCCGCGGTCCAGCGGGCCAGTTCGTCCGGGGCCATGCCGTTGAGCAGAATCGCCATTGCCAGCGCCGACATCTGCTCATCGGCAACGGCCCCGCGCGTGTACGCGTCGATGATCCAGTCGACCTGATCATCGGGGATGCGGCCGTGGTCGCGCTTGATCGCGATCACGTCCACCGCGGCGAACGGTTCGCTCACCGGGTCGCGCCCCCGGCCATCTCGTTGAGTGGTGCGTTGTCCGCTGAGTGGTGCGCTACAACGCACCACTCAGCCCGAAAGGCACCACTCAACTGAGAAAGGCGCGTCACGGCATGTCTTCGCGGCTGAACGCCCGAGGCAGGATCTCGATCATCGGCACCGGGCCGTCGGTGGTGTCGACGACGAGGTCCGGGCCGCCGTGCTCCCAGAGCAACTGCCGGCACCGCCCGCACGGCATCAGCACGTCGCCGCGATAGTCGACGCACGCGAAGGCGACCAGCCGGCCCGCCGCCGGAGGCGTGCAACGCCGAAACCAGGCCGCACTCGGCGCACAGCCCCAGGCCGTAGGAGGCGTTCTCGACGTTGCAGCCGACGACGACCCGCCCGTCGTCGACAAGTGCGGCCGCGCCGACCGGGAACTGCGAGTACGGCGCATAGGCACTGCCCATGGCCTCGAGCGCAGCCCTGCGCAATTGCGACCAGTCCACTGCCGATGTCATTTGTTCTCCTAGATCGTTATCTGTAAGGACTGCACGCCACGAATGACGAACTCGGGACGACGTAGGGGCGTGGCCTGCAGCGCCAACGCCGGGAACCGCGCGAGCAGCGTACGTAACGACGCCTGCAACTCGACGCGGGCAAGCGGGGCGCCGACGCAGAAGTGGATTCCGGCGCCGAAGCCGATGTGCGGATTGTCCGCCCGGGCGACGTCGAACGTGTCCGGATCGGCGAACACGGCCGGGTCGCGATTCGCCGCCCCGAGCAGGGCCGCGATCTTCTGGCCGCGCTGCACGACGACATCGCCGATCGAGGTGTCGGCCAGGGCGGTCCGCTCGAACAGCTGCAACGGCGAGTCGTAGCGGATGAGTTCCTCGACCGCGGACGGGATCAGCGCATCGTCGGCTCGAACTGCCGCGAGTTGGTCCGGATGGGCCAGCAGCGCGGTCATGCCGTTTCCGACGACGTTGACCGTGGCCTCGTGGCCGGCGTTCAGCAGCAGGGTGCAGGTGGTGATCAGCTCGTCCTCGGTCAGCCGCGCGCCGTCGCGGTCGGTCTCGGCGATCAGCGACGAGATCAGGTCGTCGCCCGGAGCATTGCGCCGGATCTGGACCAGCCCGCGCAGGTAGTCGACGAACTCCGCCGACGCCCGCTCGGCGGCGTCGCGCTGGGCGTCGGACACCTCGTACTCGTACATCTTGACGATCGCGTTCGACCATGGGCGCAGCAGGTGCCAGTCCGGCTCGGGCACGCCGAGCAGTTCGGCGATGACCTGGACGGGAAGTGGCTCGGCGTACTCGGCGATCAGGTCGACCGGCGAGCCGTCAGCGCCGAGGTCGGCGACCCGGTCGGCCAGCTGATCGGCGAGGGCGCTCACCCGCGGGCGCAGCCGCTCGACGTGGCCCCGCGCGAAGGCGCCCGCGATCAGCCGACGCAGCCGGGTGTGCTGCGGCGGCTCGCTCTCCAGCAGTGAGTGCACGTGGATCAGCGCGAACGACGGCATGGGCTCGTCGGGCCAGCGCGGCGTCCAGATCCGCCCGAGCGTGCGGGCACGCAGCACGGCGTCGGCGGCGCGATGGGTGAACGTCAGCCACATGCCGAGTTCGTCGTGCCATTGCACCGGTGCGCGCGCTCGAGCCGCGGCGAAGTGCGGATACGGATCTGCGACCACGTCCGGCGAGGTCAGCCGCAGCGTGGTCGCAGCGATCACGTCCCCTGGCCCTTGCGCCACGGTATGCCGTCGGCCGCGGGCATTCGCAGCCGTTGCGACGCCAGGGCCAAGACGAGCAGCGTGATGATGTACGGCGTCGCCGGCACGAACTCGATCGGCACGTCGTCGGTGACGGAGTACCAGACGAAGACCAGCGCGCCGGCCACGATCGTGCCGATGCCGACGACCAGGCGGCGCCGCCACAGCTGGAACGCGCCGATGACGACGAGCAGCATTGCCACGAGCAGCAGCAGCGCGTGCACCGAGGTCGCTCCCTGCCGCAACTGGACCGCGTCGGTGTACCCGAACAGCCCGGCGCCGGCGACGAGTCCGCCCGGACGCCAGTTGCCGAAGATCATCGCGGCCAGGCCGATGAAACCGCGACCACCCGTCTGCCCCTCGCGGTAGATGCCGGAGAAGTCGACGAGGAACGCCCCGGCCAGCCCGGCGAGGACGCCGGACACCGAGACCGCGATGTACTTCATCAGGTAGACGGGCACGCCGAGTGATTCGGCCGCATCCGGGTTCTCGCCGCAGGAACGTACCCGCACGCCGAACGCCGTGCGCCACAGCAGGAACCAGGTGAGCGGAAACAGCAGCAGCATCAGGATCGTGAACGGGGTGAGCCCGGTCAGCAGGGCGCGCAGTATGCCGGCGATGTCGGACACGACGAACCAGTTGTGATGCTCGATCTTGCCCAGGAACGAATCCGCGCGGGGTACGCGCAGCTTGGAAAAGCGCGGGATCGACGGCGACTGGGTGGGGCCACCGCCGGGCTGGCCGGTGAAGAAGACACCGGCGAGGTAACGGGCAGCGCCGGTCGCCAGGATCGTGATCGCGACGCCGGAGATGATCTGGTCGACGCCGAACGTCACCGTGGCGACGGCATGCAGGACGCCGCCGAGCAGGCCGCCGACAACGCCGCCGAGGACGCCCATCCAGGGGCTGTGCGAGAAGTAGGAGAAGGCGGCACCGAAGAAGGTGCCGAGAATCATCATGCCTTCCAGGCCAATGTTCACCACGCCGGAGCGCTCAGACCACAGGCCGCCGAGGCCGGCCAGGGCGATGGGGATGGCCAGGCTGATGGTGGCCGTGGCGGTGCCGGCCGAGGTGATGTCGTTCGCACCGGTGATCAGGCGCACGAGTGAGACGACGAGCAGGGCGATGATCGCGAGGTAGACGACCGACCGGCCGTCCAGGCGCCGGATCCGGTCGCGGCGTTTGGTCCGTACGTCGTCGCCGACTGGGGGCGCGGCGGTGTCTTCGACGGTCATGCCGGCGCTCCTTCCGCAATCGGCGTACCGGTCGGCGGTGCGAGCGCCCGACCGACAGCACGTTGCTGGCGCACCAGCGCGAGGCGCCGGACCAGCTCGTAGGCAATGACGACCGACAGGACGACGACTCCCTGGGTGATCTGCACGACCTCTTTCGGGATGTTGTTGAGGTCGAGGATGTTGGCCGACTGGTCGAGGAAGGACCACAGCACACTGGCGAATGCGATGCCGACGGGATTGTTGCGGCCCAGCAAGGCGATCGCGATTCCGGTGAAGCCGAGGCCGGTCTGGAACGTGATCGACGAGTAGGAGTGCGAGTCGCCGAGCAGCGCCGGCATGCCGACCAGACCGGCGACCGCCCCGGACATCAGCAGCGCCGCCGGCGGTCATCTTCTTCACGTTGACGCCGCTGGCCTGCGCAGCGGACGCCGAGCGGCCGGTGGCCCGCAGGTCGAAGCCGAACCTGGTGTAGTTGACGATCGACGTGGAACGCCGACGCCCACGCCGACGGCGAGCAGGAGCAGGCCGTACACCTTGCCACCGGAGTTCGGGATGAGGTCGAGGCCGCCGACCTGGCCGGACTTCGGGATCGGTCTTGGTCGTGACGTCGTTACCGGCTCGCACGCCGAAGATGCTCGGGCGCATCAGATAGGCGATCAGCGCGGTCGCGATGAAGTTCAGCATGATCGTCGAGATGACTTCGCTGACCCCGCGGGTGACCTTCAGCAGCGCGGCGATCCCGGCCCAGAACGCCGTACCGGCGAGCATCGCCACGACGATGGTCGCCACCTGGCGCAGCCCGTTGGGCAGCGCCACCGAACCGGCGAACGCGCCGGCGAGCACGGCGGCGAACCGGTACTGGCCGTCGACCCCGATGTTGAACAGGTTCATCCGGAAGCCGATGGCCACGGCCACCGCGGACAGGTAGTAGACCGTCGCGCCGTTCGCGATCGTCAATTCCGTACTGGCCTGGGTGCCGTAGTCCCACATCTGCGCGATCACGAACTTCGGGCTGTCACCGCGGATCAGCAAGATCACCGACGTGATCGCGCCGCGAACACCAGCCGCCACGACGGCCGCGATCACGTTGAGCAGCAGGCGGTTCAAGCGCTCCTTCATGACGCGCCTCCGGCAGCAGCAAGGCCGGCGCCGGTCATGGCCGAGCCCAGGTCCTCGGGGGTCACCGTGCGCGGATCGACCTCCTCGACGAGCCGCCCGCGCAGGATCACCCGGAGCGTGTCGGACATGCCGATCAGCTCGTCCAGATCGGCGGAGATGAGCAGCACGGCCAACCCCGCGGCCCGCGCGTTTCGCAGGTGATCCCAGATCGCGGCCTGCGCGCCGACGTCGACGCCGCGGGTCGGGTGCGAGGCGATCAGCACCGACGGCGTCCCGCTCATCTCGCGGCCGACGATGAATTTCTGCTGATTGCCGCCGGACAGCGAGGCGGCCGTGACGTCGATGCCCGGCGTGCGCACGTCGAACTCCTCGACGATTCGCCGGGTATCCTTCTTCGCGCCCGCCCGGTCGATCAACGGTCCGCGGGCGTTCGGGCGCTCGGTCTGGTGGCCGAGTATGCGGTTCTCCCACAACGGCGCCTCGAGCAGCAGGCCGTGGCGGTGCCGGTCCTCGGGAATGTAGGCTGATGCCGCCCTCCCGCCGATGGCGCGTGGACCAGTGTGAGATGTCGCGATCGCCGAGCACGACGCGGCCGGTCTCGGCGGCCCGCGTGCCCATGATCGCCTCGACGAGCTCGGCCTGCCCGTTGCCCTCGACGCCGGCCAGCCCGACGATCTCGCCCTTGTGGATGACGAAGCTGACGTTGTCGACGACCGGGCGGCCGTCGACCGTGCGCACCGTCAGGTGCTCGACCGCTGAGCTCGGCGATGTCGGTGACGGTGGATTCGCGCAGCTCCGGAACGGGCAACTCGCTGCCGACCATCAGCTCGGCGAGTTGGCGCGCGGTGACCTCGCTTCGGCTTGACGGTGCGCACCGTCGTGCCGCGGCGGATCACGGTGATCTCGTCGGCCACGGACAGCACCTCGTCGAGCTTGTGCGAGATGAACAGCACGGTCAGGCCCTCGGCCTTCAGCTCGCGCAGGTTGGCGAACAGTTCGTCGACCTCCTGCGGAACGAGCACCGCCGTCGGCTCGTCCAGGATGAGGATGCTTGCACCCGCGGTAGAGGACCTTGCAGATCTCGACGCGTTGCCGTTGCACCGACACCGAGGTTCTCGACCAGCTCGTCCGGATCGAGGTCCAGGCCGTAGGACTCGGAGATCTGGTTGATCTTCGCGCGGGCGGCGCGAAAGTCCAGCGACGCCGGCGTGTGTCGGTTCGCTGCCGAGCACGATGTTCTCGAGGACGGTGAAGTTGTCGGCAAGCATGAAGTGCTGGTGGACCATGCCGATGCCGGCCGCGATCGCGTCAGACGGCGAAGAGAACACGACCTGCTTGCCGTTGACGATGATCGTGCCCTCGTCGGGCTTGTGCATGCCGTAGAGGGTGTTCATCAGCGTCGACTTGCCCGCGCCGTTCTCGCCGACGATGGCGTGGACGTGACCCCGCTCGACGACGATGTCGATGTCGTGGTTCGCGACGACGCCGGGGAACCGCTTCGTGATGTCGTGCAACTCGACGGCAGTCGCGGCTTCTGCTGGCCCGGCCACGACGGGCTGATCTGCGGCAGCGATGACGCACGCTCCTGGGTCAGGCGGCGGACGGACTACGGCTCCGGACGAATGTGCCCGGGGAGCACGGTATACCGCACTCCCCGGGCAACGGGTCTGACCGGCCAGGGATCGCGGCCGGGTCCGTTCGCTACGGCGTCGTCGGCACCTTGATCGTCCCAGCGATGATCTTGGCCTTGAAGTCCTCGATCTTCGCCTTGAACGGGTCGATCTTCGGGTTGGACGTGGCATAGCCGACGCCGTTCGTCCTTCAGGCTGAATCGCGTGAAGCCGGGCTTGAACTGGCCCTTCGAGTCGTCCTCGATGAAGTTGAACACCGCGGTGTCGACGCCCTTGAGCGCCGAGGTCAGGATCAGCGGCTTCTCGTCCGCCGGTGCCGTCTGGTACTGGTCGGAGTCGACGCCGATGGCGAGCTTGTTCTTCTCCTTGGCCGCCTGGAACAGGCCACTGCCCGAGCCGCCGGCAGCGTGGTAGACGACGTCAGCGCCGTTGTCGTACTGCCCTCGGCGATGACCTTGCCCTTGGCCGGGTCGTTGAATCCGCTGAAGTCGGGCGCCTGCGAGATGTAGGCGACCTGCACCTTTATCGCCGGGTTCGACCGCCTTGACGCCGCGCCTGGTAGCCCGCCTGGAACTTCTGGATCAGCGGGGTCTGCACGCCGCCGATGAAGCCGACGTTCTTCGTCTTGGTGGCCAGCGCCGCGGCAACGCCGACCAGGAAGGAGCTCTCGTTCTCGCTGAACACCAGGCCCTCGACGTTCGGCGCCTTGATGCTGTTGTCGTCGACGATCGCGAAGTTGCACCTTCGGGAACTTCGGCGCAACCTTGCCCAGTGCGGTTGCGTAGGCGAACCCGACCGCGACGATCGGGTTGTAGCCGGAGCTGGCGAGCAGCGTCAGCCGGTCGGCCTTCTGCTGGTCATTTTCGCCCTGGACCGCTGAGAGTTCCTTGGTCTGGATGCTCAGGTCGGACTTTGCCTTCTCCAGCCCAGCGGCCGCGAGGTCGTTGAAGGACTTGTCGCCACGACCACCGACGTCGTAGGCGAGGCCGACCTTGAGCGACTTCGGCGCGGGCGCCGAGCTTGCGCCGGTCGTCGCTGGTGTCGTACCGGCGCCGGCAGGATTCGTGTTCTTATTGCCGGAGCTGCTGCTTCCACATGCTCCGAGCAGCAGCGCCATCGCCGCTACTGCGGCGGTCATCGCAATGCGATGCGTATGACGCAACGCCATCACCCCTCCGTTTGTCCGGACCTCGCTGGCCGGCTTCTTGCACGGCTGGAGATCAGTGAAATCCCGCATACCGTAGTCGCACTCGGTGGGAAAGGTAGCCCACCACGCTGCCACCGTCACCCGATCGTTGCACCCACGGCATTGACTTGCGCCTGGACGTCCAGCGCTTGTGTATTGGCCTTGGTGAATCTGGCAACTCTCGACATTGCACGTCCGATAGCCGACAAGCGGCGCGCGGGGCACGTACCGACGGCTTGGGCGAGTACTGCCATCAGCCGGCCGGTCCGGACACCGTGCTGCGCACTGGCGGCGAACCGCGAATCGGCCGCCACATCCGAATGATGTGGCGGCCGATTTCCTAGTCATGGGCGGCTACTCGTCGTTTGAGCCGTTTCGCAGGGCTATCGCCGCGAGCGCGCAGAGCGCGACTACCAGCAAGACGACACCCACTCCCGTCATAGCGATCATTTGCGATCACCTCCTTGGACATCGCCCACTTTAACGGTACGGGTAGTACCTGTAAACCCCTGTAGCGGTAACTTCTCGACCAGTCACCTGTTTTCCCGTTGAGTGGTGCGTTATCGGCTCAGTGGTGCGATATAGCGCGCCACTGCGCCCGAAACGCACCACTCAACGCAGCCGGCTGCGGCAAGGTTGTGGCGCGACTGCGGCGCGGTGCGGCCGGTTGCCCGGGATTCTCGGGGTGCCCGCCCTAGCATCGGCGGGTGCGTAGTCGGTTCGGGGCCTTCGCCGCCGCCATTGTCGCTGTCGTCTGCTTTGCCACGCCTGCGTACGCGCAAGCGCCACCGGGCCACAGCGCTCCATCGGGCCAGAGCGTCGCG
Organism: uncultured Actinomycetota bacterium; assembly: GCA_963709985.1. GTDB lineage: Bacteria > Actinomycetota > Actinomycetes > Mycobacteriales > Jatrophihabitantaceae > DASXRA01. The sequence continues at coordinate 209,020 of CAVPYQ010000028.1, read as the reverse complement.
CCGAGCCACAGCGTCCCGCCGGCCGCGCCGAAACCGACCTCGAGCGCGAACTCGCCGGACGCCCCGGACCCGCATCCGCCGGCGGGCGGCATCGGCCCGCTCGGCGAATCGGTCGGCGGCGCCAAGCTGCGCAGCCGCGGCCTCGTGCTGCCGGCGCACAGCCAAGGCGTTGCCGGCGAACCTGACCGCCACCGCCTGGACGCTGGTCGATCTCGACTCCGGCGACGTCCTCGCCGCTCGCGATCCGCACGGGCGCTACCAGCCCGCCAGCATCCTCAAGACGCTCACGTCGGTGACGCTCCTGCCGCTGCTGCCGGGCAAGCGGGTCGTGACGGTCGGCCGCGATGCGGCGAATGCGGAGGGCTCGGCCGTGGGCATCGTCGCGGGCGGGCGGTACACGGTCGACCAGTTGTTCACCGGGCTGCTGCTCATGTCCGGCAACGACACCGCGGCGGCACTTGCCGAAGCGGCCGGCGGGGTACGGCACACGGTCGCGTTGATGAACCAGACGGCGTTGCGGCTCGGCGCGTACGACACGTTCGTGCAGACGCCGTCCGGGCTCGACGGCTGGCAGCAGCTCACCAGCGCCTACGACATGGCGATCTTCCTGCGATCCGCGGTGAACATGCCGCGCTTCGTCGCCTATGACCGGCAAGACTCCAGCCAGCTGCCGGCGCAGAACGTCAAAGGCCATCGCTACGGCTCGGTCTGGCTGGGCAACCAGAACGAGAACTTCCTGACGACGGTGCCGGGCGCGCTGGTGGCGAAGAACGGTTTCACCGACGCCGCGTCGCACACCTACCTGTGCGCAGCCGAGCGCCACGGGCGCCGCCTCGGCGTGATCTTCCTGCGCGCGCAGCGTTACCCGCTCGACCAGTGGCAGCAGGCCGCCGCCTTGCTCGACTGGGGATACGCGCTCGCCCCGGGGCGCCGCGGTCGGCCATCTCGACGCGCCGCCGGCCACGCAGAACACCGCGCGTCCGTCGATCGACCCGACTGCGACGTCCGCTGCCCAGCCACCGTCGGCGAAACGGCACCGCTCGGCGTCGCCGTCATCGTCGCTGATCGTGATCGTGGTTGCCGGTGTCGCCGCCGCGGTGACATGGGTCGTCGGCCGGCGACGCCGGGCGCACAGCAACTGACCGCGACTGCGGCGCAGCCGCGACCGGACGTTCAGGTCCGGTACCGCCTGCGGCGCGACTTGAGCCATGCGACACCCGCCCCGCCCGCGGCGACGCCGGCGCTGAACACCGCGGTGGCAATGCCGACCGGCGAGAGAATCCACGGGGTCGGCGGCTCGGCGGACGGCCGACCGCGGCGTCAGGCCGCGGCGAGGGCAGCCGGCAGCCACCTGCGCCGGGAGGGACGCCGTCGCGGTCCACGCGGCGCAATAGAGCAGGTAGCGGGCCACGAGATAGATCCAGACCAGCACGCCGATGACGCTGCCGAAGATGCCGACCGTCGGCGTCTGGGTCACCCGCGCGATGTAGTAGGCGCCCGATGATCTTGAGCGCCTCGAATCCGATGGCGCCGAGCAGTCCGCCGCGAAACACCAGACCGGCCGGCGTATCCGCGGCGGGCAGGCGTACGACCAGCCAGGCGAAGATGAGCGTGTCGCCGACGACGGCGAGCGCGATGCCGAACACCCGGGCGAGCAGCGGCACGCCGGCAACGTGATCGAGGCCCGCGGCCTGCAGGATCTTGTCGGTGAACGCGCTGCCGAGCACGGTCAGGCCGATCGACACGATGGCGCCCAGGCCCAGCCCGACCAGCACGACGAGATTGGCGAGCTTCGCCTGGAAGAAGTTCTTCGCCGGCGGCGTGACGCCCCACATCTCGTTGATCGCCGCGCGGAGGTTCCCGATCCAGCCGAGGCCGGTGAGCAGCAGACCGCCCAGCGCCAGGATGCCCACGCTGGTGCGGGCCCTGATCGCCGCGTTGATCGAACTCTTGAGGGTGTCGCCGAATGCGCCCGGGATGTTCGCGGTGATGTTGTCGAGGATCGTGTTCAGCAGATCCTGGTTGCGCTGCAGCACGAAGCCGAGCACTGAGACCGCAAGCAGGACCAGCGGGAACAGCGCGAGAAAGCTGAAGTACGTGATGGCCGCGGCGAAGTGATTGCCGTGGTTGTCGCGGAACCGAACCCAGGCGACGACGGCGTGATCGAGCCATCGGTAGCGCTGCTTGGCGCTGCGCCACCGGCGCCGGCCCGCGTCCTGCCATCGGCCGACGAAGTTCAGATTCACCGCGACTCCCGGAGCGCGGGCAGATCACTCGGCGCGCAGGTGCCCCGCAGGACGCGACGCACCTTCGCCGACACGGCTAACCGGCGCCGAGTTCGAACTCGGTGCGCGGTAGCCACTTGCCGTCGGGATGGCGCTCGAACAGCGCGAACCGCTCGACGGCGAAGCGCGCCACGAAACCCGACAGCCCGTCGTAGGCGAGGTCGAGCGCGTCGTCGGGCACGTCCTGGGCAACCGTCACGTGCGGGTGGTACGGAAAGTCCAGGCTCTCGCGCCGAGCGGCCCGGTGCGGATCGCACTTCTCCAGGACCTCGCAGTCGGCGACGCCCCGCGCGACCTGGATGAAGACGACCGGCGAGACCGGCCGGAACGTGCCGGTGCCGAGCAAGTGCATGACGAACGGCGCGCGCGACTTCGCCGTGGCGCTGAGGTGTTCCTCGACTGCGTCCAGCACCGCCGGTGGCGACCGGCGTGGGCGGCAGCAGCGTGACGTGCGGCCAGATCAGGTCGGCCTGCGGATCGCCCGACCCGCCGCCGCCAGTTCGGACAGCGTCGTGGCGTGCGGCTCCGGAATCGCGATCGCGACGCCGAGCGTGGCCCGATCGGTCATCGAACGCTGCGTCCCGGACATCGGGCAGGAACCCGACCCGCTCGAAGGCCGTCTTGAGCGTGGTCGGCCGGCGACCTCGCGCGCCCGCTGCGCGCCGGCGGCGAGGATCCGGTCGAGTTCGGCCGGATCGTCGAGCAACTGGGCGGTGCGCTTGGCAAACGGCTCGGCGAACGCGACGACCGCATCGGCCGTGGCGGACTTGAGCGCGCCGTAGCCCTGCCCGGCGAAGTTCGCCGGCGACGGCCTCGACCGGGCGGCCGGTCACCGCCGACAGGATCGTCGAGCAGGTTCGACACCCCCGGCTTCTCCTCCGGGTCGTAGCGAACCTCGGAGCCGGTGTCGGTGACCGCCCGCTTGATCTTCTTCGCCAGGACCGACGGATCGTCGAGCAGGTTCACCGTGCCGGCGTCGCCGAGGGACTTGCTCATCTTCGCCGTCGGATCCTGCAGGTCGAGGATCTTGGCCGTCCCCTTCGGGATGAACGGCTCGGGCACGGTGAACGTATCGCCGAAGCGGCCGTTGAAGCGCTGAGCCAGGTTGCGGGTGAGTTCGAGGTGCTGGCGCTGGTCCTCACCGACGGGCACCGCGTCGGCCTGGTAGAGCAGGATGTCGGCGGCCTGCAGCACCGGATAGGTGAACAGGCCGACCGAGATCCGCTCGGCGCCCGACGCGGGCCGACTTGTCCTTGAACTGCGTCATCCGGCTGGCCTCGCCGAAGCCGGTGATGCACTCGAGCACCCAGCTCAGCTGGGCGTGCTCGGGAACGTGGCTCTGCACGAACAGCGCGCAGCGCGCGGGGTCGAGCCCGGCGGCGAGCAGCTGCGCCGCGGCGATACGCGGTGCGCTCGCGCAGCTCGGCCGGCGAGCGGCGGGTCGAGCGTTATCGCGTGCAGATCGACGACGCAGTAGAACGCCTCGTGCGTGTCCTGCAGCGCCACCCACTGCTGGATCGCGCCGAGGTAGTTGCCGAGGTGAAACGACGACGCGGTGGGCTGGATGCCCGACAGGACGCGCTGCCGACCGGCGCCAGCACTCGACATGGGTTCAGATTCTGGCATCACCGGCGAGTCGACTCAGCGCTCGGGGTCTCGCGCCATGTCGCGGGCTGCGGTCCGACTCGCACGCCGGGCCGACGCGCGCGGCCGTCGACCGCGATGACGGTTATCGAATAGCCGGCCCACTCGACCTCGTCGCCGACCGCGGGCAACCGGCCAAGCGCCGACATGACGTAGCCGGCCGCCGTCTCGTAGGGGCCTTCGGGCAGTTCCAGACCCGGTGATCTCGGCGAACTCGTCCAGGTTGAGCCGCCCGTCGACCTCGACCGCGCCGTCGCCGAGGCGGCGCGGTCCGTCCGCTGCCTGCGTCGTACTCGTCGCGGATGTCGCCGATGACCTCCTCGATGAGGTCCTCGAGCGTGACGATGCCGTCGGTTCCGCCGTACTCGTCGACGACGATCGCGAGGTGATGTCCCTCGCGGCGCATCTCCGACAGCGCGGCGAGCACGTTCTTCGAGCCGGGCAGTCGCTTGATCTCGCGCGCCAGGTCGCCGACCGTGCGGCCGCGGTCGCCGCGTGCGCCGCTCAGCAGCAGATCGCGGATGTGGACGAAGCCGAGCACGTCGTCCTGGCCGCGCCCGACGACCGGGTAACGCGAGTGCGGCGACTCGGTCGCCACCTTGGCGGCCCGGCTGACCGTCAGCGCCGCCTCCAGGAACGTCACCTCGGTGCGGGGCACCATCACCTCGCTGACCGAGCGCTCACCCGCGGCGAAGACGTCGTCGATGAGCCGGCGCTCGTCGCTCGTGAGCGACTCGTGCGCCGCGACGAGGCCGCGCAGTTCCTCCTCGCGTGATCGCCTCGCGGCCGGTTGGTCGGGTCGCCGCCGAGCAGCCGCACGAGGATGTCGGTGCACCGCGAGAGCAGCCAGATCACCGGCCGCGACGCGGTGGCGAGCCGGTCCAGGGTGGGGCCGAACAGCCGGGCCGTGCCCTCGGCGCGCTGCAGGCCGAGCCGCTTGGGCACCAGTTCGCCGACGACGAGCGTCACGAACGAGATCACCAGCGTCACGCCGATGAACCCGATCGGACCGGCCAGGCCCGAGCTCATGCCCTGATCGACCAGGGCGTCCTTCGCCTGCTCGGACAGCGTGACCGCACCGAACGCGCTCGACAGCAGCGACGTGAGCGTGACGCCGATCTGCACCGTGGCCAGGAATCGGTTCGGGTCGACGGTCAGCCGCGCGACGGCGGCACCGCGCCGGCTCGCCTCGGCCATTGCCCGGACCTGGCCCTCGCGTAGCGACACCAGCGCGATCTCCGAGGCGACGAACAGCGCCTCGACCATGATCAACGCCAGCACGATGGCGATGTTGAGCACCGTCGAACCCATCAGGTGGGACCGTCCTTGACTGCCGGTAGGGCTGTGCAAACTGATGGCACTGAGGGACCAGTGGAAATTGTGCGGCTTGTGGTCCGGCCGGTCACGGCTGGGGAGTCTACGGCGGGTGTCCGCCCCACGGCGACGTTCGGCTCTGTTTGAATGTGTTCGACGCTGATAGCAGAGCGTTGATCGCGGGACATCGAGAGGCTGATTCCATGCGGGTACTGGTGACCGGCGGCGCGGGCTATATCGGCAGCGTCGTCGCGGCAGCGCTGGTCGCGGCCGATCACGACGTCACGGTCCTCGACGACCTGTCGACCGGCCACGACGACGCGGTCGTGCCTGCGGCGCGGTTCGTCAAGGCCTCGGTCCTCGACGCGGGCGCGATCCTCGCCGAGCAGCACTACGACGCCGTGATGCACTTCGCGGCCCGGTCCCTGGTGGCGGAATCGGTCGAGCACCCCGACCGGTACTGGCACAACAACGTCGAGGGCGCACTGGCTCTGCTCGACGCCATGCATGCCCATCACGTCCCGCGCCTGATCTTCTCCTCCACCGCCGCGACCTACGGCGAACCGGACGCAGTGCCGATCCTCGAGTCCGCGGCCACTGCGCCCACAAACCCTTATGGCGCAAGCAAATTGGCCGTCGACCTGGCGATCGGCGGCTACGCGCGCGCGTACGGGCTCGCGGCGGTGAGCCTGCGCTACTTCAACGTGGCCGGCGCCCTGCTCGGCGACGACGGCAGCGCCTACGGCGAACGCCATGCCACCGAGACCCACATCATCCCGATCGCGCTGCAGGTGGCGGCCGGGCACGCGGCCCGCGCTCAACATCTACGGCACCGACTACCCGACGCCGGACGGCACCTGCATCCGCGACTACCTGCACGTCGTCGACCTCGCCGAGGCGCACCTGCGCGCGATGGCGGCCGCGCGCACCGGCGAGCACCAGATCATCAACCTCGGCAACGGCGCCGGCTACTCGGTGCGCGAGGTCGTCGACGCCGTCGGGCGGGTGACCGGCCGCGCGCTCACCGTGCACGAGGCAGGCCCGCCGGCCGGGCGACCCGGCCGTGCTGGTCGCCTCGAACGCCAGGGCGGCGGCCGAACTCGGCTGGACGCCGACCCGCGACCTCGACGAGATGATCGCCGACGCCTGGGCGTTCGCCCAGCGGTACGCGTCATGATCAGCTGGCGCGCGCCGGGGCGCATCAACCTGATCGGCGAACACACCGACTACAACGACGGGTTCGCGCTGCCGCTCGCGATCGAGCAGGGCTGCACGGCAACGGTCGACACGTCGATGACCGGCGAACTGCGAATCGTGTCCGCGCAGCGCGATGTGCCGTCACGACGTCGCTGACGCAGTTGACGTCGCGGCGCCGTCACCGGCTGGGCCGCCTATCCCGTCGGCGTCATCTGGGCGCTCGCCGACCGCGGCGTCCTCCCGGCCGACCTCGGCGGGCTCGACGTCCGCCTCGACAGCGACGTCCCGGACGGCGCGGGCCTGTCGTCGTCCGCGGCGCTGATCTGCTGCGCTCGCGGCGGCCGTCAACGACCTGCTCGAACTCGGCCTGTCCCGCCAGGATCTCGTCGCCGTCACGCACCGCACCGAGAACGACTACGTCGGGCGCGCCGACCGGCGGCATGGACCAGATGGCCGCACTGCTCTGCGAACGCGATCACGCGTTGCTGTGCGACATGCGCGCGTGGACCGCCGAGCCGGTGCCGCTGCCGTTGAACAGCGCCGGGCTGGCCCTCGTCGTCGTCGACACGAAGGCCCGGCACCGGCATGCCGACGGCGAGTACGCCGAGCGCCGGGCCAGCTGCGAGAAGGCCGCGAGCCTGCTCGACGTCGCGGCGCTGCGCGACATCGCCCTCGCCGAGCTCGACGCCGCGCTCGCCCGCCTGTCCGACGCCGGTGCTTCGCCGCCGTACTCGGCATGTCGTCACCGAGAACGAGCGGGTGCTGCAGACCGTGCGCCTGCTGCGCGACGGGCGGCTGCCGGAGATCGGCCCGCTGCTGACGGCATCGCACGCGTCCATGCGCGACGACTACGAGATCACCGTGCCCGAGGTCGACACCGCCGTCGACGCCCTGCTGCAGGCGGGCGCGCTCGGCGCGCGGATGACCGGCGGCGGGTTCGGCGGCTGCGTCATCGGGCTCATCGAGGCGAGCGCGCGTCGACACGCGCTCGCGACACCGTCGAGCGCATCTATCGCGAGCACGGCTTCGCCCGGCCGCTGGTGTTCACCGAGCAGCCGGGCGAAGGCGCGCACCGCGTCTAGCCGACGCCGACGCCCGTCAGCCCTTCGACGAGCCGTCAGCCCTTCGACGAGCCGAGCGCCAACCCGGCGATGAACTGCTTCTGCAGCAGCACGTACACGACCAGCGTCGGGATCGCCGCCATCAACGCCGCCGCCGCGATCATGTTCTGGTTCGACACGAACTGCCCCTGCAGGTTGGCCAGCGCCGATGTGATCGGCCGCTTGTTGCCGGTCGAGATCAGCGTGATCGCCCAGAAGAAGTCGTTGTAGATCCACGTGGTCAGCAGCGTCGCCAGCGCCGCCAGCGCGGGCCGGCACAGCGGCAGGACGATCCGCCAGTAGCGCATCCACAGCGAGGCGCCGTCGACGAGAGCCGCCTCGTCGATGTCGGTCGGGATCGTCTTCATGTAGTTGCTCAGCACGAACACGCAGAAGCCGAGCTGGAACGACACGTTGATGACGATGAGGCCCAGGCTGCGAGTTGTAGAGCAGGCCGCTGCTGCTGAGGGCGTGTGGCAGGTGGATCTGCAGATACAGCCGGTACAGCGGGGTGATGATGACCTGCTGCGGCAGCAGGTTGCCCGCGGTGAACAGGATCAGCAGCGGCGATGTTGAACCGGAAGCTGAAGCGCGACACCACGAATGCGACCGACGAGGCCAGCCCAGCGTGATGATGACGGCCGGCAGCGTGATCCACACGGAGTTGAGGAAGAAGCGCCACATGTTCGACTGCGTCCACGCGTTGGTGAAGTTCGAGAGCGTCAGCTTGTGCGCGATCGAGACGTAGCCGAGCCGGTTCGTCTCGCTTTCCGGCCGCAGGGAGACGTAGAGCGCGAAGACGATCGGCGTGATCCACAGGATCGGCCGCCGCGATCATGAACACCTGCGCGGCGACGCTGCCCGCGCTCATCTCGCCGGCGAGGGCGCCGCGCGGTCGGCCGCGCGGCCTCGCTGATCGCCTCGGGAGTGATGACAGCCATTACTCTTCTCCTCCCGGCGGAACGCCTGGTACAGGAAGATCGAAATCGGGACGAGCGAGATCACCAGCAGTACGACGCCGAGCGTCGAGCCGAAGCCGATGCGCTGGGTCTCACCGACGATGTTCTGGGTCACCGAGCACCGACAGCAGCTCCAGGCCCTTCACCGGATTGCCCTTGCCGGTGATGTAGACCAGGTCGAACGCGCGCAGCGACTCGATCACGGTGACCACCAGGATCACGATGTTGATCGGCCGCAATACCGGGAACACCACGCGCCAGAACGTCTGCCACGAGTTCGCGCCGTCGATGACGGCCGCCTCCTTCAGCGCCGGATCGACAGCCTTCAGCCCGGCGAGGTAGAGCACCATCACGTAACCGGCTTGGCGCCACGTCGCCTCGACCAGGATCGCCCAGAGATTCAGCCGCGGGTTGCCCAGCCAGTCGATCAGGTTGTTGTTGCCGTTCCGGCCGATGACCGTGTTGATCAGGCCGTAGTTGGGCGAGTAGATGAGCTCCCAGATGATGCCGATCATGCGCCAGCGAAAGCATGACCGGCAGGAACAGCACGCTCTGGTAGATGCGGCTGCCGCGGATGCCCCGGTCGAGGATGACCGCGAACAGCATGCCCAGCGGCGTCGCGATCACGATGAACACCAGCAGCCACAGCATGTTGTGCCGGACCGCGGGCCAGAAGTCCGGCGTGATCGACGAATTGAACGCCTGGTGGTAGTTCTGCAGGCCGTAGAGGCAGCCCGGCTGCGGAATGCCGGGCAGCGTGCCCGCCGTGCTGCACGCCTTGAGGTGAACGCCGCCCACGCCCGTCCACTTGGTGAACGACAAGAACACCGAGGCGAGCGCGGGGAACCAGACGAAGGCGAGGTCCAGCAGGAGGGGAATGCCCAGCAACAGGGCCATGACCACGCGATCACGACCGGTGAGTCGCCGTAAACGGCGACGCCGGCGACGACTCTTCGTCGCCGCCGGCTGTGTCGACTCCGCCGGCACTTCGGTCGTCGAGACCATCAGCTGAAGATTGTCTTCGCCTGGCTTTCGGCGCTCTTCTGGAGCGACGTGACGTTTGACGCGCTTGGGTTGTCGACGAAGCCCTGGATCAGCTTGATCATCGCGGTGGCCATGTCGGGCACGGTGTCACGGTCCATGAACTGCGAGACCGACTTGCAGGCGGCGATCGCCTCGACGGACTTCTTCTGGATGGCGTTGTAGCTCGGCGCGATGAGCCCGTTGGCCACGCCGACGTCCCACTGGTCGGTCTTGAGGTATGTCGATTCCGCCTCCGGCGTGCCGATGTACTCGAGCACGGCCTTGGCGGCGTCCTTGTTCTTGCCCTTCTTGGGCAACATGAATCCGTCGGCCGGGGCGTCCATGAAGTCCTGGCCGTGCTGCTCGTTGATCACCGGGTAAGGGAAGAAGTCGAGGTCGGCCAGGTGCGCGGATGCATAGTTCGCGGCGACCTGGTTCGAGCCCTGGAACATCATGCCCGCCTGCTTGTTCTCCAGGGCCTTCGCGGCGTCCTGCCAGATGCGGCCGTTGGCGCCCTTCTGCAGATACGGCATCAGTTCGCGCCACTGGTCGAAGACGGCCGTGACACCCTTGTCGGTCCACGGAACTTTGTGCTGCATAAGTTGGATGTGGTAGTCGTAGCCGTTGATCCGCAGGTTCAGGATGTCGAACGTGCCGAGTGCGGGCCAGCCGTCCTTCTCGGCAAAGGCGAGCGGTACCAGGCCGTCCTTCTGCATCTGCTTGACCAGGGCCATGAACGCGTCCCACGTCTTGGGGACCTGGTAGCCCTTCTGGGCGAACACGCTCTTGTTGTAGAACACGACCCACGGGTAGTTGTAGATCGGCACCAGGTAGTAGTGGCCGTCGAGTCCCTTGGAGAGGCTCTTCACCGCATCGCTGAAGTTGCCGCCGATCTTGTCCCACACGTCGTCGATCGGGTCGAGCAGACCTTGCGCGGCGAAGAACTGCAGGCGGTAACCCGCGAACCAGGTCGCCAGATCGTTCGGGGTGCCCTGCAGGTAGCTGCTGATGTTGTTCTGGAACGTGTTGTGGTCGACGGTGTTGATCGCGACGGTGACGCCGGTCTTCGCCGTCGCCGCGTCGGTCAACGCCTTGAACGCGCCCTTCGGAGCAGCGTCGGAGTAGTTGGACCCGAAGCTGATGCTGCCACCGGCCGGTCCGCTGCTGCTCGACGCGCCGGAGCCCGCCGGAGCCGGCGCCGTGGTGTTGCCCGTCTTCTTCTTGCTGCTCGAGCACGCGGCGAGGGTGGCCGCCGCCGCCGTGCCGCCGATGCCCATGAGCATCGACCGCCGGCTCAGACTGCCGCGCTCGCCGGGCTTGTCCGGCGGGATCTGGGATTGATCAGTGTCGGGCATGACGCCTCCTCGGGCGGTCCGAAGGGATGGCGCCCCTCGGGGACTAAGTAACCGAAACATTTTTCAACGCGTTCGCTCAGAACCACTCAGAGCAAAGCGTCGTATGACAGCCGTGTCAACCCCTGTTTGATTGCAGTTTCAACGCCAGACATCTCGGCACCGAAAATGCCCTGTTCGTCGCAGCGTCCACGCGCTAGTGCTACTGCGCAGACGTCAGTTCGCGCAAAATCCACCATCGCCCTCGCTGGGCGCTGCTCCCGCCCGCCGCCCGGAACTGCCGCGCAGGATCAGCTCGGCAACCCGGTCGGGCGCGTCGCTCATCGGGACGTGGCCGCAGCCGGGCAGCAGCACGTGCTCGGCGTGCGGCAGGCGCGAGCGGGCGAGCCTTGCCTGCGACCGCGGCAGCACGGTGTCGCGGGTGCCCCAGGCGATCGTGACCGGGATGTCGGCGGCAACGTCGCGGGTGAACTGCGTGGCCGCGGCGACGATGGCGCGCAGCGCCGGCTGGGCGGCCCGGAAGGCGCGAAAGTCGCCGAGCGCCTGCTCCGGATCGATCCGGGTCGGGTGCGCGGTGAGCCACCCGAAGCCGAGCATCCGGCCCGGCCGGGTGCGGGCGAGCCGCGGTGCTTGCGGTGCCAGCACGTCGGCCAGGCGGCCCATCATGGCGAACAGCCTTTTGCTGTAGGCGAATGACCAGTCCGAGCGCCAGAAGCCCGCAGGCGCCAGCGCGGTGACGCTACGCGCGTCGCCCTCGGCGCCGGCCTCCAGCGCGATTCGACCGCCGAGGGAATTTCCCGCGATGTGCGGCCGATCGAGTTGCTGCTGGGCGAGAAACTCCTTGAACGCCGTTTGCAGGACGGTGTGCATCGGGCGACCGTCGGTGACCAACGGGTCGGACTCGCCGTGCCCGGGCAGGTCGACGAGTACGACCTCGCGCTGCTCGGCGAGCTGGTCGAGCACCGGGTACCACGCCTGCCGACGGTGGCCGATACCGTGCACCAGCACGACCGGCTCGCCGGAGCCGACGCGCTCGAAGGCCAATTTCACCCGACTTCCTCCTCGGTGTCGCCCCGCGGCCGGGCGAACTGTACCCCCTGCCATTCAGGCCGGGAAGGCCATACCGCAGCGAGGCAAAACCCGCCCGGGTCAGTGCGTCGCCTGCGCCGACGCCGCGCCCTTCGCGTAGTCGCTCGCGACCCGGACGAGTTCGACGAGGCCGCTGGCGTACTCCATCGCCTCGCCGTGCGCCTCGGCATACGGCGGCTGGAAGCCCACGCCGTCCCATTGCTGGGTCTGGGCGTTCCAGAGGTCGTTGCCGACCTCGAAGTCCCAGGCGAAGATGCCCTCCTCGTAGTACAGCTCGTCGGCCGAGTTGCCGGCCGCGGAGTAGAGCACGTCGGCGACCGGCCCGGTCTGCGCCGGCCAGGTGACCGTGCCGCGCTCGGCGGCGATCGAGCCGACGATCCGGCGCGCCGCGGCGAGGAACTGCGTCGATTCGTCGATGGACGGGCGTGGCAACGTGATCCGGCCGTCGGCCTTGTAGGCACCCGGGGGCCACATGAAGTAGCCGCCGTAGCTGTGCACGTTCATCGCGAACTTGATGTTCGGATGCTGCTGGGCGAGCCAGATGACGTTGCGGCTCTCCGGCTCGGACAACTCGCCGGTGCCCGCCGCGACGTCGGACAGGCAGTTGCCGCTTGCGCCGACGTACCCGTCGAAGTACGAGCCGACGTCGTAGTTGCGATTGACGTCGACGCCCCAGCGGTTGCGATTGGCCGGATCACGGTCGGCGCCGGTGCACCAGTCGTCCATGTTCCGGCGCTGGAAGTTGAAGTCGTTGAACGAGTAGTTCGCGCCGTCGACGTTGACGACCGGGATCACGAACACGTCGACGTTCTGCAGCAGTTGCTGGTCTTCCGGGTCGGTCGCGTAGTTCGCGAGCAGCCGCTCGGCGAACTCCAGGGTCACCAGCGGAGTGGCCCATTCCCGCGCGTGCTCCTCGGAGTAGGCGAGCACGCCGATCTTCGAGCCGTCCCGGTGCGCGCCGATGCGCAGCGCCTGCACCGTCCACGGCTTGCGCGGGACTCCGGCTGTTGCCTTGAGCCCATCGGTCATCGTGGTCGGCCCGGCGACCGGCATCGTCTTTCCGGCCGAGCCGTTCTTCACGTACGCCTTGAACGTCTGCGGGTATTTCGCGGTCAGGAATGCGGCGACGCTGTCGGTGGTGCTGATGACGGCGCCGGTGGCATCGGTGGCCAGCGAGACGGTGAGCACGCGGTCCTGGTAGACCGCCTTGAGCGGGCGGTTGGGCGCGCCGGGGTCGACGCTCTTGACCTGCACGCCGTTCATGCCCTGATCGCCGAACTTGACCGACTCGACGATGACCGCCGCGGTGGTCGGGTCGCCCAGATAGGCAGCGGCGGTGCGCCGGTAACCCTGCGTCTTGTTCGGCAGGTTGATGACGTCGACCAGGCTCGGGTACTGGCGGGCCAGCCGCTTGATGCGAGCCTGCACGTCCTCGGGCGTCATGTAGGCGCTGATGAAGTCCTTCTGGTAGCCCGACGGGGGCGGCGGCGGCTGGACACCCGGCCACGCCGCGGGGGTCGCGCTGGTCGTGCCGCCGAGGCTCGACGTCGCGGTGAGCGCCACGGGCTTCGCCGGCACGGGCTGCGGGTTCGCGAAGTGGTACTGGTACTCGTTGTCGTCGACGAACCGCTGCAGTTGGTAGGAACCGGTCTGGCCGTCGGCGGTACGCCAGGTCACGGTGATCTGCACGTCCGGGTCGTCGGTCGCGGTGGTGGCCACCTGGGTCCCGACGAACGTCTGCCCGCCGCTCGTCCACCAGTACGCCTGCAGGAAGTGCAGCGTGTCGGTGTTGGCGACTGTGACGCCACCCGGTGCCGCCGCATTCGGCCGCAGCGTGCGATGCAGTCCGGCGGCGATGCGCGCCTGGGCGGCGTGCACGCTCGCGAGGTATCTGGTGCTGCCGTCACCGGCCCGTTCGATGACCTCGGTCGCCTGGACGCCCTGACTCTCCAGTGCGGCGAGATCGCTACCGGTGAGCACCGCATCGACCTGGTAGGCCGAGCCGACGCTGCGCACCGGCCCGGCGAGATCGATCCCGCGCTCGACGAATGACTCGAGCATCGCGCTGTTGGGAACGCGCAGGCGCAGCAGGGCGCTCTCGCCGGCCGCCAACTGGACCGAGGCGGCACCACCAGCCGGCGTGGATGCCGGACTTGCGGCGCTGACCGCGCCCTGGGCGGCCACACCACCGACAAGCAGGGCGGCAATGGCGAGGTGGCTGATCAACCGACGGGAATGCAACATGGCCCGGCTCCCGAATGCTGCTATTGCGGGTGTTCGCAATGCTGGCGCATGCGATCCACCTCGCGTCGCGGATCAATCGGCAGCTTAGTGCGAGACGCACTCTTTCGGAATATTCCGTATCTGATCTGCCAATAACGTGCATCGCGCCGGTAACCCGGCCGGGTTCGGCCGGCGTTGACGACGCGCAGCACATGGTTCGGCGGGCGAGGCTCGCCGAGCCTCGCCCGCCGATGAGGCGGTGCCGCTCGCTAGCCCGGCACCGGAAACGCGACTGGGCTGTAGTGGCCTGCGGTGTCGACAGCACGCACGCCGAAGAAGACGTTGTCCTTCGACAGGTTGACCGTCGCCGAGGTGACGTTGCCGACCGGGATCGTGCGCGTCCACTGCGCCTCTGTGGTCGGGCGCCACACGATCTCGTAGCCGGCGAGATCCGGCTCGGTGCCCTGCGTCCAGCGAAGCGAGGAATCGTTCGTGAGCTGCGTCGTGTCGATGACGACGTTCTTCGGCGTGCCCGGCCCGTTGGCCAGCGACCACAGGGCAGCCGCGTTGACCCGCGTCACCCGGGCGACGTAGTCGAAGTCGACGAACTCGATCAGGTCGCCGAACTGGACGCCGTTCTCGACCCGGACGTCCTGGTGCTCGTGGGCGAAGTTCTCGTTCGGCTCGGTCAACCGGTTCGCCGGGTATCCCTGCAGCAGGAACGAGATGTGGTCGCTGCCGCGCAGATAGCGGTCGCGCCGGTAGATCATCTCGACCGTCATGCCGGTGGCCGAGTTGGTCGCCACATCGGTTACGAAGCGCGCGAGTTGGCGGCTCGGCCCGTCGGTCTCGCCGCCGACGTTCTGCCGGATGGAAGCTTGCTGAGGTGTCTCGGTGGTCGGCACGCCCTCGTTGAAGAGCCGGACGTGGAACCGGTCGCGGGTGCCGTCGTCGGCCGTGGAACTGCCGATGATGTCGTTGCTGAACATGCCCTGCACGTCGTTGCCCGCAGCCTTCATCTGCTGGGCCATGAACAGCGACCCGAAGGTGCCCTGCTCCTCGCCGGCCACCGCGGCCAAGACGATCGTGGCCTCCGGGGTGCGGGTCGCGAATACCCGTGCCAGTTCCAGGATGGCGGCAACGCCCGATCCGTCGTCGTCGGCGCCGGGCGCGTCATCGGTGAAGTTCAGGACGTCGGTGACCCGCGAGTCGATGTGCCCCGTCGCCACGTAGAAGCGATTGGGCGAAGTCGAACCGCGCAGGGTCGCGATCACGTTCGTGATGGGCGTCGGGGTCGGGATGCGCGGGCCCGCCGCCTGGATGAAGGTCTGCTTCTCGACGGTCATCCGACCGCCCGACGTGGCCGCGATCTTCTGCATCTCGCCGAAGAACCAATCCGTTGCCGCGCCGATGCCGCGGTTCGGGTCGGTCTGCGACGAGAGCGTGTGTCGGGTGCCGAACGACACGAGCTTCTCGACCGTCGCGCGCTGCCGGGCCGGGTCGATCTCGGCCAGCAGCTTGCGCAGCTCACCATCGGGAAGCTGTGGCCGAATCCGCTGACCCGGGCCGGGCGGCCAGTCATTGCCCGGCGAGTCGGCCGGCGCCGGTGCTGCCCCCGCCACGGCCGGAGCCGCGGCACTGATCGCACCTGCTGTCGCGAGGGTTGCGGAGGTAGTGAGGAAAGCCCGCCTGCTGGTTCGTCGTCCCGATTCAGCCATACTCGGGGTTTTACACCGCTGGCCGATTCCGGTCCAGATCGGGCCGAATGACTGGCAAATAGCGGTCAGCGGCGAACCATTCGCCGGCCCAGCTCGTGGTTTAGCGGCCCAGCTCGCGATCTAGCCGGCGATGGCCTTGCCCAGGTTGGTGTCGATCGCGGCCAGGAAGTCCTCGGTGGTCAGCCACGGGGTGTCGGCCCCGATCAGCAGTGCGAGGTCCTTGGTCATCTGCCCGGACTCGACGGTCTCGACGCAGACGCGCTCCAGAGTCTCGGCGAACCGGGTGACCTCCGGGGTGTTGTCGAGCTTGCCGCGGTGTTCGAGCCCGCGCGTCCAGGCGAAGATCGACGCGATCGGGTTCGTCGAGGTCGGCTTGCCCGCCTGGTGCTGGCGATAGTGCCGGGTGACCGTGCCGTGCGCCGCCTCGGCCTCGACGGTGCGCCCGTCGGGAGTCATCAGCACGCTCGTCATCAGGCCGAGCGAACCGAATCCCTGCGCCACCGTGTCGGACTGCACGTCGCCGTCGTAGTTCTTGCACGCCCAGACGTAGCCGCCTTCCCACTTGAGCGCGGCCGCCACCATGTCGTCGATCAGGCGGTGCTCGTAGGTGATTCCGGCCGACTGGAACTCGTCGGCAAATTCGCTTTCGAAAACCTCGGCGAACAGATCCTTGAACCGGCCGTCATAGGCCTTGAGGATCGTGTTCTTCGTCGACAGGTACACCGGATAGCCGCGCTCGAGGCCGTAGCGGAACGACGCGCGCGCGAAGTCGCGGATCGACGCGTCGAGGTTGTACATGGTCATGGCCACGCCGCCGCCCGGGAAGTCGAACACGTCGAATTCCATCGGCTGGCTGCCGTCGTCCGGGGTGAACGTGACGGTGAGCTTGCCCGCGCCCGGCACGACGAAGTCGGTGGCCCGGTACTGATCGCCATACGCGTGACGCCCGATGACGATCGGCTTCGTCCAACTCGGCACCAGCCTGGGGACATTGCTCATCACGATCGGCTCGCGGAAGATGACGCCGCCGAGGATGTTGCGGATCGTGCCGTTCGGCGAACGGTACATCCGCTTCAGACCGAACTCCTCGACGCGTGCCTCGTCCGGCGTGATGGTGGCGCACTTGACGCCGACGCCGTGCTTCTTGATGGCGTTCGCGGAGTCGACGGTGACCTGGTCGTCGGTGGCGTCACGGTGCTCGATGCCCAGGTCGTAGTACTCCAGGTTCACGTCGAGGTGCGGCAGGATCAGCTTGTCCTTGATGAACTGCCAGATGATGCGTGTCATCTCGTCGCCGTCCAGCTCGACGACCGTGCCCTGGACCTTGATCTTCGACATGCTTCCTCCGCCGGTGACGATTTCTTGGTATCAAGATATCCCGGCTGCACAGAGTGATTGGCGGGCCCCCCTTGATGGGATTTCGACTGGCAGGGACGAGCGTGGCAAGTACGAGCCTGGCCGGACAGCAGGTGCCTTAACCTGTGCCCATTAGGGTCCTGGCATGACAGCGACCCAGTCACGGACACCGACGCCCGTCGACAACCTCATCGACGCGTATCTGGACGAGTACGTAGCCCTCGATCCCATCTTCGCCACCGCGATCGGGGTCTCCGGGCATGAGGCAGAACTGCCGGACCTCTCCCCCGACTGGCTCGACACGGTTTCGCGCCTGCGGCAGCGCACGCTCAGCGCGCTCACCGATACCGCTCCCACCGATGCCACTGATCGGGTCACCGTCGCCGCGGCGACGCAGGACCTCGGCGTCGCCGAGCGGATCCGGGCGGCGGGCGCCGACGAGTCGCGGCTGAACATCGTTGCGAGCCCGTTGCAGGAAGTCCGCGCCGTGTTCGACCTGATGGACACCCGAACGGCTGACGACTGGGCGGCTGTCGCGACTCGCCTGGCGCAGGTTCCCAATGCGATCAGCGGATACGTCGCATCGCTTCGCGCGGCCGCGGCCCGGGGCGACGTCAGCCCGCGGCGGCAGGTGACCGCGGGCATCGAGCAATGTGGCGACAACGTCGGCCCGGAGGGCTTCTTCGCCAGATTCGCGGCTGACGCGTCGGTCGCCGAGGGCGAACTGCCGGCGACCGTGCGTGCCGACCTCGAACGCGCCGCGGGCGAGGCCGCGACCGCGTACGAGGACCTGGCCCGGTTCCTCGCCGAAGAACTCCTGCCGCAGGCGCCGGCCACCGACCCGGTCGGCCGCGACCGGTACGCGCTGTTCTCGCGCGCCTACCTGGGATCGGCCGTCGATCTGGACGAGGCGTACGCCTGGGGCCAGGAGGAGCTGGCGCGGATCACGTCGCTCATGGAGCAGACGGCCGAGCGCATCAAGCCGGGAGCATCCATCCGCGAGGCGATGGACCATCTCGACTCCGACCCGGGCCACAAGCTCTACGGCACCGACGCGCTCAAGGAGTGGATGCAGGGCAAGTCCGATGCGGCCGTCTCGGCGCTTGCGGGCACGCACTTCGACATCCCCGAACCGATCCGGACGCTCGAGTGCATGATCGCGCCGACCAAAACCGGCGGCATGTACTACACCGGCCCCAGCGACGATTTCACCCGGCCGGGACGCATGTGGTGGTCGGTACCCAAGGGCGTCACCGAGTTCTCGACCTGGCGCGAGCTGTCGATCGTCTATCACGAGGGCGTGCCGGGTCATCACCTGCAGGTCGCGCAGACCGTCTATCGGCGCGAACTGCTCAATCGCTGGCGCCGGCTCGGATCGTGGGTGCCCGGGCACGGCGAAGGCTGGGCGCTGTACGCCGAATGGCTGATGGCCGATCTCGGATTCCTCGACGAGCCCGGCGATTTCCTCGGCATGCTCGACAGCCAGTCGCTGCGCGCCGCGCGGGTGGTGCTCGACATCGGCATCCACTGCGGCTTCGACGCGCCGGCTGAGGTGGGCGGCGGCGCCTGGGACTACGACAAGGCGTGGCAATTCCTCACCGCGCACTCGTCGAGCTCGCACGAACTGCTGCGCTACGAACTCGATCGTTACCTCGGCTGGCCCGGGCAGGCCCCGGCGTACAAGCTCGGCGAGCGCCTGTGGCTGCAATTGCGCGACGATGCCCGCGAGCGCGCGGTCAGCGCCGGCGAGGAGTTCGACGTCAAGGACTTCCACCGGCGCGCGCTGGACATCGGCAGCGTCGGGCTCGACGTGCTGCGCTCGGCCGTCCTCGGCGAGTTCGACGCCTGACGCAAGCTCGGCACCCGACGCGGGGTTCGACGCCTGACGCGAGCTCGGCACCTGACGCGGGTTCGACACCTGAGGCCGGCGGCGAACCGAGGCAGACCGGCCGGCAGCACACGCACCAGAGTTGATCACCTGCGGATTCCGCACCGCGGACGGTGCAGTATCCGCGGGTGATCACAAGACCGAGACCCAGCGGGCACCCTCGGGGACTTCCCCCGAAACCTGGACGGGCTGTCGCGCTGCCTGGCCGTCAGGCCGAGAGGCCGCCCGAGTCGGCGAGCCCGGCGATGAGCTCGTAGGAGCGCATGCGGTCCTTGATGTCATAGACCTGGTTGGTGAGCATGAGCTCGTCCGCGCCGGTCCGTCCGATGAGCGAGGTGAGCTGACCGCGCACCGTCTCCGGCGAACCGAGAGCCTGCCCGACGCGGCGCTGAGCGACGAACTCGAGTTCCATCTCGTTGAATTCATAGGCCGCGGCGTCCTCGACACTCGGCAACGCGATCGGGCGCCCCATGCGCAAACGCAAGAAGGCCAGCCAGCCCGGACGCGCGAGCCGTTCGGCGCGCTCGTCGGTGTCGGCGCAGATGGCGTTCACCGCGACCATCGTGTGCGGAGCGTCGAGCCACTGCGACGGGCGGAAACTCTGCCGGTACAGCTCCAACGCGGGCTCGGTGTTGGCGGCGGAGAAGTGATGCGCGAACGAGAACGGCAAGCCGAGTTCACCGGCGAGTTGCGCGCTGAACCCGCTCGAGCCGAGCAGCCAGATCTCGGGCAACTGGCTGGGCGTCGGCACTGCGGCCAGCCGCGTCGGATCGCCAGCGAGCATCCGCACCACATCGGCGAACTCGCTCGGGAAGTTCTCGGCGGACAGCCCCTCCCGCGTGCGCCGCAGCGCGAGCGCCGTGCGCTGGTCGGTGCCCGGGGCGCGCCCGACACCGAGATCGATCCGTCCCGGATGCAAGGACGCGAGCGTGCCGAACTGCTCGGCCACGACGAGTGGCGCGTGGTTGGGCAGCATCACGCCGCCGGACCCGACCCGGATCGTCGAGGTCGAGGCCGCCAGGTGCGCGATCAGGACCGCCGGCGACGAACTCGCGATGGCCGGCATGTTGTGGTGCTCGGCGACCCAGATCCGCCGGTAGCCCAATTCCTCGACGCGGCGGGCGAGTTCGGTCGTGTATTGCAATGCCTCGGCCGGGTCGATACCGGCGGCAACGGGGGCAAGCTCCAGTACGGAGAGGGGAATGCGGTTCACCCTTGGGCCAACCGCCGATTGGCCACCGATCATCCCGGCCGATGGCAATCGGCTCGGGCAGCGGCGCTGGCTGACGCCCCCTTACAGCGATCGGGAACTCGTCAGGTGGCCTGCTCGCGGGTGCACCACCACGTCGTGCGCCCGCCGACGACACCGCGGGTCATGGGGGCGCCGTCGCGCGGGCAGGTGGCGTCGGCCTTGCGGTACGGGAGGATCGAGAGCGTGTGGACGCCGCCGCCACGCACGGCTGCCTCGACCGCCCGGCGCAGGGCACGCAGCAGCCGGTCGGCGTCCGGGCGGGCGAGCTGCGAGGTCGGGCGGGCCGGGTTGATTCGGGCCAGCCACAGGATCTGATCGGCGAGCAGGTTGCCGATCCCGGCGATCGCGTTCTGGTCGAGCAGGCGAGCCTTCACCGGCGCGTGTCCGCGGGTGATCATCGCCCGGAACGCAGCCGGGGTGATCTCGCGGGCATCCGGGCCGAGGGCCTCGACGGGCGGGTCCAGCCGGGCTCGGCCGAGCCGCCGCGGGTCGATCAGCATGAGGCGCCCACCGTCGGCGAACGTCAGCGAGAACCGGGAGAACCGGAAGTCGCCGGCCGCGCGCCCGCGTTCCCAGTAGTCGCCGCCGTCGGTCTCAGTGCCGTCCGGATCGGCGATGACGATCTTGCCGGACATGCCGAGGTGGATGCCCAGCACCGGTCCCGGCGTGCGCGCCCGGCCGGCGCCGGACGTGTCGCACCACATGCTCTTGCCGCGCCGGTGGACGAACGTCAAGCGGCGACCCACGAGCGCGGTTCGGATCTCGCCCGGCAGGTGGGGCCGGCACTCGTAGCTGTCCGAGTCGTCGACGTCGACGATCCGGCGCCCCAGCGCGGCCCGTTCGATGACGGACCGGGCCGACTCGACCTCCGGCAGTTCCGGCATGTGATCCGTCCTCGATCGGCGGCGGTGCGCGGGAATGATCGCACGCCGGCGTGGCCGGCACCCGGCTGGGCGGCGTCACGAGCCAGACCGTCGGCCGCCGCTACTGATCGGATCCGTCGCGATTTTTCGCGCTGGGCCAGCTAGCGCCCGTCGCGCGGGCCGAATGCGAGCAGCGCGTCGGTGTCGGAGTTGCGGGCGTTGAGGTACTCGTCGGTCCACTCGTCGATGTCGGGGTAGCCGCAGGACGCACGGATCGCGCGACGCGCCGCCTCGATGTCGTAGTCCGTGTGGCGTAGCGCAACGGCTCCGTCGCGCAGCAGCACCCACTGCGCGCCGGCCGGCCCGTACGGCATGCCGACGCTGCCCGCATTGACGATGAGGCGCCCGTGCGCCAGCCGGATGAACGGCATGTGGGTATGGCCGCAGACGATCGTGCGGACGTCATCGGGCACGTCGGCGAGCACCTCGGCCCACTTGTCGAGCCGGGTGTCGACGAGCACGACCTCGTCGTCGTCGCGCGGCGTGCCGTGGCAGAACAGCACCGGACCGAAGCCCGCGACGTCCAGGGTGACGGGATGCGGCAGCCCGTCGAGCAACGCGATGTGCGAAGGCGTCAACTGATCGGCGGCGTAACGCGAAATCGGGAACCACGGGGCCTCGCGCTGCTTGTCGCCCGCGAGGTCGACCAGTTCGCGCTCGCAGTTGCCCCGCACGAGCTCGACCTGATCGCCGAGACCGGCGAGCCGGTCGAGCACCTGCACCGGCTGCGGCCCGGCGGCAATGTCGCCGGTGACGACGATGCGCTGCGCGTCGCGCACATCCGGCTCGGCCAGCACGGCGTCGAGCGCGGGGAGCACGCCGTGGATGTCGGAGACGACAGCAACCGAGGCAAGCATGCGGCCAGCCTTCATGGGCGGCGACGCAGTGGGCAATGCCGGTTCACGGCGGGCGAAACCGCTCGGTTTTGGCCGCCCAGCACGATATATGACGTGGGCGGCCAGAACCGGGCGACGCTCAGAGGCTGGCGACGTCCGCCTGCTTGCCCCGGACGGCCTCGGCGGCCTCCCTCAGGCCGGCCAGCTCGGACGCGGTCAGGTCGCGCTCGACGATCTTCTTGACACCGCCCGCGCCGATCTCCGCCTCGACGCCCAGGTAGACCCCGTCGATGCCGTACTCGCCGTCGACCCAGGCGCAGACCGGGATCGTCGCGCCCGAGTCCTCGATGACCGCCCGGGCCATCCGAGCGGCCGCCGCCGACGGCGCGAAGTAGGCCGAGCCGGTCTTGAGCAGGGCGACGACTTCCGCCCCACCGTTGCGGGTGCGGGCGACGAGTTCCTCGATCTGCCCCGCGGATAGCACGTCCGCGAGCGGCTTGCCGTCGACGAAGCAGGCGCTGGGCACCGGCACCATCGTGTCGCCGTGCGAACCGAGCGTGAGCGTCTGCACGGAGCCGACCGGTACGCCAACCGTCGTCGCGACATTGTTGGTGAACCGCGCGGTGTCGAGCACCCCCGCCTGCCCGAACACGCGCTGCTTGGGCAGCTGCGAGGCGATCTGGGTCAGCGCCGTCATCTCATCCAGCGGGTTCGACACGACGATGATGACCGCTTCGGGTGAGTGCTTGGCGATGTTCTCGGCGACGCCCCGCACGATCTTGGCGTTGACCTCGAGCAGATCCATGCGGCTCATGCCGGGCTTGCGCGGCAGGCCCGCGGTGATGACGACAACGTCCGAGCCGGCGGTCGCTTCGTAGCCGCCGCCGTCCGGGGTGGTCGTGGCGCCGACGACGGTGGTCTCGAAACCCTCGATCGGACGGGACTGGTTCAGGTCGAGCGCGAGGCCCTCGGGCTTGCCGTCGATGATGTCGGTCAGCACGACCGTCTCGAACACGTCGTACTCGGCCAGGCGCTGCGCGGTGGTCGATCCGTAGAAGCCGGCCCCGACGACCGTGGCCTTTCCGTGGCGATCGTGGCTGGCAGATGCTGACATGTCGTTCTCCTCTGACGGCGACGCTTTATCCGGCGCACGTTAGTCCTGTGGCCACGGTCACTGAGGTACCAGGATGCCGAAGCCGAACACGGCGAAGCCCAGCACGAGATAGCAGCACGAGTCGAAGATTCGGCTGCGCACGACCAGCGCCCCGGCCGTGCCGTTGGGCAGCGTGGCCCGCAGCACGCCGGCAACGATCATTCCCGCCGCCATCACCGTTACGCCCCGTAGCCAGTGGCCCGACGCCACGAGCATGTAGCAGAAGCCGAACGCCACAATGAACAACACCGACACGAATGGCACCTGCCCGCGCACCTGGCGCCGGAAGGTCATGACAGCGCGCCTCGCTCGGCGGCCTCGACGACATTGGTGAGCAGCATGGCCCGCGTCATCGGGCCGACTCCGCCCGGATTGGGCGCGACGAACCCGGCCACCTGGGCCACATCCGATGCGACGTCGCCGGCGATCTTGCCGTCGACCCGGCTGACGCCGACATCGAGGACGGCCGCGCCGGGCTTGACCATGTCAGCGGTGATCAACCCGGGCGCCCCGGCCGCCGACACGACGATGTCGGCCTGGCGCACCAGCGACGCGAGATCGCGCGTACCGGTATGGCATTGCGTGACCGTGGCGTTCTCGCTGCGGCGGGTCAGCATCAGGGCGAGCGGCCGGCCGACGGTGATGCCGCGCCCGATCACCACGGCGTGCGCGCCGGCGATCGGGACCTCGTAGCGGCGCAGCAATTCGATGATGCCGGTGGGCGTGCACGGCAACGGCGCCGCCTTGCCGAGCACGAGCCAGCCGAGGTTGACCGGATGCAGGCCGTCGACGTCCTTGTCGGGGTTGACGCGCGCAAGGATGGCGAATTCGTCCAACCCCGTGGGCTGCTGGACGAGAAACGCCGTGCACGCCGGGTCGGCGTTCAGTTCGTCCACGACAGCCAGCACCTGCGCAAGGGTGGCCGTCGCCGGAAGTTCGCGCTGGATGCTGGCGATGCCGATCTCAGCGCAGTCGCGGTGCTTCGCGGCGACGTACCAGCGACTGGCCGGATCGTCGCCCACCAGCACCGTGCCGAGCCCGGGAACGACGCCCTGCTCGGCCAGCGCCGCAACGCGTTGCTTCAGTTCGGACTTGATGGCCGCCAGGGTTGCCTTGCCGTCCAGCGTCGTCGCGGTCACGGGCAATCATCTTGCCAGCCGGGGCCGGCGCATCTCCGGTCAGTGGGCGAAATGCCGCGCGCCCGTCAAATACATCGTCACGCCCGCCTTCGTGGCCGCGGCGATCGAGTCCGCGTCACGCACCGATCCGCCGGGCTGGACGACAGCCCGCACGCCGGCAGCCAGCAGGACCTCGAGCCCGTCCGCGAACGGGAAGTAGGCGTCCGAGGCGGCAACTGACCCCTTCGCCCGCTCGCCGGCGCGCGCAACGGCCAGGCGGCACGCATCGACCCGGTTGACCTGGCCCATGCCGACGCCGACCGTTGCCCCGTCGTGCGCAAGCAGAATCGCGTTGGACCGCACGGCGCGCACCGCCCGCCAGGCGAATTCCAGATCGGCGAACGTGGCGGGGTCGGCGGCCTCGCCCGCGGCGAGCGCCCAGTTGGCCGGGATGTCGCCGGGCGCGTCGATACGGTCGGCAGTCTGCATGAGAATCCCACCGGAAATTGGGCGAAACTCCGCAGCGGTGGCACCGACCGGGCCGGCGAGAAGGATGCGCAGGTTCTTGCGCCGCGAAAGCACATCGAGTGCGCCCTCGCCGTAGCCCGGAGCGACGAGGACCTCGGTGAAGATCTCGGCAACCTGCTCGGCCATCTCGGCGGTGACGATCCCGTTCGTGGCGATGACGCCGCCGTACGCACTGACCGGGTCGCACGCATTGGCTTTGCGATGCGCCTCGGCGATATCTGCCCCGAGTCGCGATGCCACATGGATTGGCGTGCTTGATGATCGCCACGCACGGCTCGACGAAGTCATACGCGGCGCGACGGGCAGCGTCGGCGTCGACGTAGTTGTTGTAGCTCATCTCCTTGCCGCCGAGTTGTTCGGCCTGGGCCACGCCGCCCAGACCTGCGGCACCCCCGCCGTGCGACACGTAGAGCGCCGCGCGCTGGTGCGGGTTCTCGCCGTAGCGCAAAAGTGCCGCGCGCTCCCACGATGCGCCGACCCATCCGGGGAATCCCGAGTCGCCGTCGTCCGGTGCGATCACATTGCCGAGGTAGCTCGCGACGGCTATGTCGTAGGTGGCCGTGTGCCGAAACGCATTCGCAGCCAGCATCTGCCGAGCTTCGAGTTCGAATCCGCCTTGCCGAACGGCCTCGAGCACAGCCGGGTAGCTCGCCGGTTCGGTGACGACCGCGACCGATCCGTGGTTCTTGGCGCTGGCGCGCACCATCGCCGGGCCGCCGATGTCGATCTGCTCGATCGCCTCGGCCGGTGTGGCCCCGGCGCGGATCGTCTCGGCGAACGGGTACAGGTTGCAGACGACGAGTTGAAACGCCTCGATGCCCAGACTGTCCACTGTGGACACATGCTCGGGATTGGCCTGGTCGGCAAGCAGTCCGGCATGAATGTGCGGGTGCAGCGTCTTGACCCGGCCGCCGAGGATCTCCGGGAAACCCGTTACGTCCTCGACCGCAGTCACCGGCACGCCGAGATCGCGGATGAGCGCGGCCGTCGAACCGGTCGACACGATCTCGACCCCCGCTTCGTGCAGTCCACGAACGAGGTCCTCGATGCCGGTCTTGTCGTACACGCTGACGAGTGCGCGGCGCACCGGGATTCGACTCATGGAATGGAAACCTTCCTGCCGTTGACCGTCCAGCCCTCGCGGGCCATGCGCCCGACGTATTCGACGAGCACGTCGCGCTCGGCTGACTTGATCCGCTCGTGCAGTGTCGACTCGTCGTCGCCGTCGAGAATCGGCACGGCCCGCTGCGCGATGATCGGCCCGGTGTCGACGCCCTCGTCGACGACGAACAGGGTGCACCCGCTGACCTTCGCGCCGTGGTCGAGCGCGTCGCGCACGGCGTGCATACCCGGGAACGACGGCAACAAAGCGGGGTGCGAATTGATGTAGCGCCCGCCGAATCGAGTGAGGAAGTGCTTCCCGACAAGCTTCATGAATCCGGCGGAGATGACCAGGTCGGGTTCGTATTCGGCGACGGCTTCGGTCAGCGCGGCATCCCAGTCCTCGCGGCTGCCATAGTCGCCGACCCGGCACGAGAACGTTGCCACACCGGCCCGTTCGCCCCGCGCCAATGCCTCGATCGGTGCCCGGTCTGCGCCCACCGCCACGACGGCGGCGCCGAAGGACGGATCCGTAGCGGCGTCGAGCAGTGCCTGCAGTGTCGTCCCGCTACCCGAGGCGAGTACGACGAGGCGGGCCGACACGTTGCAAAACCCTACCGGGCCGTGCTGTCCGGTCTGGGCCCGTGCCGGGCAACGTCACGCGCAACTAGTCGTCATCGATTACGCCGGCCGCGGCGAGTTCACCCTCGTCGTGATCGACGTCCTCGGCAGCCGCGCCGGCGGCGACTTCAGCCCGATCCCATCGGGACATCCGATGCTGTATCGCCTGCCCGGCGACGAGCAACAGCATGACGGCCGCGATCTCGCCCCCGACGGCAAAGCCCACCTGCCACGGCGATGCACCGACGGTGGCGAGGCGCCCGCTGCCGATTCCCCCACCGCCGAGCCAGGTCACCGTCGCCATAGCCGGTGCCGACAGCATTGCCGCAGCGGCCGCGCCGCCCAGCGCGTCATCGCCCGCCGCCAGCCTGAACGCCACGAGGCCGGCGATCAGCACGGTGCCCACCATCCAGGCAGCGACGACGCCGTTCGCGCCGTGACCGGACGGCAGGGCGCCGAGCAGGGGGAAGGCAGGCAGAACGTCGTGCTCGCTGGAGAACGCCGTGAACACGGTGCCTGATCCGACGGCGAAGCCGGGCCCGGCCAGGTACGCCGCCGCGGCCACGGCTGCGTTCGGCGCATACAGCACGCCGATCACCGCCACCGGCAGGCCGGACAGGCCGCCGCCCACCTGGCGGGACAGGTCCATCACCCGATCGGCATGCACAACGAGAGACCCCGCGACCAGGACGGCGCCTGAGCCCAGATAGACCGCAATTGCCCCGGCCGCTCCGCGCGCGCCCCGCACCAGGGCGTCCGGCAACTGGTGCCACGGTCCAGCCACGGACCCTGCGGACCGCACGAGGGAGAACAGACCTACGCACGCGAACAGCACAAACGCGGCGACGCCGACCGGCACAACACGAGCAGACGTCGAGCCGAGCGCGGACAACGGCACCAGCACCATGCATACGGCGGCGTATGTGGCCGCCTGCAGCAACCCGGCCGAGACGATGACCCGGCGCCGGCGTTCGCCGTGCAGTGCCGCAACCTCGGCCAGTGCTGCCCCGGCGCGCCAGATGATCACCGCGACGCCGATCAGGGCGAGTAACGGCACCAGGGTGGTCGGGACCGAGTCGACGGTCAGGCCGCCGTGCTGGGCCGCCAGGAAGCCGAGCAAACCGGCCCGTATTGCCGATAGCGGGTGCCCGGACACCCCCGCTTCGGGAAGCCAGCACACCACGGCGACGACGACTGCGAACACGGCGCCGATGGCCGCAGCGAAGCCTCCGGTCCACGACGCCGCACGCCACAACGACCGGCTGACCGAGTCGGGTATGCCGCGCGGCAGTCCGGATTCTGCGCGATCAGTGCGATCAGTCGTTGGCACCCCATCAGGCTGGCAAACCGGCGCCCATCTGCGAGCCAGGCTCGCCGGGCCGCACCTGTGCGGCGGCTTTGCGCTAGGGGCGTGCTACCGAGCGGCGGCGCGCGGCCGGAAATGGCGAACGCCGGCGTCAATCTAGGAAGATGACGCCGGCGATCGCGAGTTTGACTAGCCCTGGCCGTAAGGGTTGCTCGGGCGGCTGCTGGCCGTACTGCGGCTGCTGCTGGGGAGCCTGCGGCTGGGCCGGAGCCTGGTGCTGGGTCGGCTGGCCGTACTGCGGCTGGGCCGGGGCCTGGTGCTGGGTCGGCTGGCCGTACTGCGGCTGGGCCGGCTGCTGCTGGCCGTACTGCGGCTGGGCCGGCTGCTGCTGCTGGCCGTACTGCTGGGTCTGCGCGTTCGGGTAGCCGTACTGGCCGCCGCTACCGCCCCATTGCCCGGAACTGCTGGCCGGGGTGCCAGTCATGATCTTGCCCTGTGACTGCAGCCAGCCGACGACGAACAGTGCGGTCTGGGCGAGCGCCGTGATCAGCATGAGGATGACGCCGATCTTGGTGTCGACGCCGTCGCCCTTGCCGACCAAGCAGTCCGAAGGTGACAAGAAGCGAGGCGAGCGCCGCCGCCGCCGGAATCAGCGTGCTCTTGGCGGCCTTGTCGAGCAGGACGATTGGCGGCAACCGCACTGGCCAGGATGGACAGGCCGATTGCACCAGATGCGCCGCTGAGGGCTCCGTAACCCTTGATGGTCTGGCCGCCGCCGCTCTCGCCGTACCAGTCAAGGAAACCCCACACGAACGACAGAATGCCGAGGCCGGCCCCGATCAGGTCGAACAGCGGCAGTTGCTGCCCGGACCGCGTCTGCGGCTGGGGCGCTCCGTACCCGGTCATCAATTCACTCCTTTGCAGGTGTGCCTGGTGGCACGCCAGTGACGATCCGCGCCACCGTATCGGATGAGCTGCGACAAACGCGACGCTGCTCCCCCGTTCGGTGATCGCTCGATGGACATTGCGTAGTGGATCCGGTCAGGTCCTGCTGCGTACCCACGGAAGACTGCCACCTGACTCGCGCAGGCGCAGGAACGACATGACCGCACCGGCCAGGATCACGATCAGGCTGAGCCAGAAACCGGCGCCACGCCCGTAGTCGACACTGATGTCCAGCGCTCTGAGCAGGCCCGGCGAGGCCTTTCCGGGCGTTACGAAGGCGGCGATGATGACGCATACCGTTGCCACTGCGAATCCGGCCAACACGAATGCCCGCAGCGGGAACCGGAACTTGGCGCTGGGCAGGAAGATGTGTATCGCTAGCAGCACGGCCGACGCCAGCGCGACCAGTGCGGCGAACCAGCCGAAGAAGCCGTGCCACGCGGTCACGCTCTCGCTGACCGAACCCCGGAGCCGCGAGGACTTTGCCGTCGCGGTGTAGTAGCTGACAAACGAGAAGAGCAGGGCCAGGAAGCCCGCTGCAAGGATTCCCCAGTCCAATGGGTTGACCGCGGCCGGGTTGAACGCATCGGCGCTCGAGCTGGCGGGTGCGGCCGGTGAGGCGGGTGAGGCGGGTGCGGCCGGTGCGGCGGGCGGAGGCGACGCCGACCAGTCGTCCTGCGACGCCGCAGGATCTGCGGGTTGCGACGGAGCAGGGGGCGGCGACTCAGCAGGCATCGATCCGGCTGAAGGCTCCGGTGCCGGCGCGGGTGGTTCGAACGTCATGCGTCTCCTTAAGCACGATCCGAGATGGACCGTCGCAGACAAGCTAGCGGCATGGACTGTCTGCTGAGAACGCCTTCTGCGTGATTCGTTGGAGCGATTGTGCAGCGGGCCGGCGCAGCGACTCAACTGGCTCCGGGGCTTTGCGGGGAGTCGTCAGGTCGCCACTCAGCGTGGCCGAGCAGGCGCCCGGCGGTGCGAAGGATTGCGACCAGGACGGCGCCCCGCCGAACGACGGCGGAGCGGACGGCGCCGCGCGTAGGACGGCGGTGGCCCGAACGGCGGTGGCCCGAACGGTGGCGGGGCGGGTAAGCCGCTCGAACGATAGCGGCGCCGCCCAGGCGTCGATCCGAACGAGGCGGGCAGCCGGACCGGATCGCCCCGACATCACGAGCCGTCCGCTGGCGAACAACCAAGCCAGTACCAGGCAGAGCAACTGCAAGATCGTGGTAACCAACGTCAGGATCAGGCCGATCCGGATCGACAGGCGGACCGCGTCCGTGCCGTCGAGCCCGCTGAATCCCTCGAGCAGAAGGATCAGCGTGGGCTTGACGGTGACGGCCACGATCGTGAACGCCACGGCAAACAGCGACGTGCCGATCGCCAGCCACGCCGTGCGTTCAGTGCGATCTGGCGCAGATTGACCAGAGCGAACAGGCCGGCCAGCAGCGCGAAGCCGACCGGCAGATAGCCGTCGAGCAGCCGATAACCGTTCTGGCCGACGTCCGACGCGCCGTACCAGTCCAGGAAGCCCCACATGAACGTCAGAACCCCGAGAACCACCGCAACCCATTCGAGCGCGGGCAACCGTTTCGACATCCGAATTCCGGCACAGCGTTGCGGCAGCTCGGTCATGACCAGCTCCGGCAAGATCGACATCGAGGCAGCCGATTAGACCAGTCATGCGCCGACCCGGCAATTCAGCTCAACTCACAATTCGGGCGCCGCCCAAAAACTCGAGCGCCGAACGTAATCGCGAAATGTCAGCCGAGCAATTCGCGCATCAACCGCGCGGTCTCACTCGGCGTCTTGCCCACACGCACGCCGGCCGCTTCGAGTGCTTCCTTCTTCGCCTGCGCAGTACCCGACGATCCCGACACGATCGCGCCGGCGTGACCCATCGTCTTGCCCTCGGGTGCGGTGAATCCGGCGACATACCCGACGACCGGCTTGCGCACGTTCGCCTTGATGAATTCGGCGGCGCGCTCTTCGGCATCGCCACCGATTTCGCCGATCATGACCATGGCGTCAGTTTCGGGGTCTTCCTGGAATGCGGCCAGGGCATCGATATGCGTCGTGCCGATTATCGGATCGCCGCCGATGCCAATGGCGGTGGAGAAGCCGATATCGCGCAATTCGTACATCATCTGATAGGTCAGCGTGCCCGACTTCGAAACAAGCCCGATGCGCCCCGGCTTGTGATGTCGGCGGGAATGATGCCGGCATTGGACTTGCCGGGGCTGATCAGCCCGGGGCAGTTCGGGCCGATGATTCGGGTCTTGCTGTCACGCGCTCGCGCCCAGATCGCCGCCGTGTCGTGCACCGGAATGCCCTCGGTGATCACCACGCACAACCCGATCGCGGCGTCGATCGCCTCGGTGACGGCGTCCTTCGTGAACTTGGGCGGCACGAACACGACGGTGACGTCGGCCCCGGTGGCCTCGATCGCCTCGGCGACGGTGCCGAAAACTGGCACCGTCGTGCCGTCGAAGTCGGCCTTCTCGCCGGCCTTTCGCGGGTTGACGCCGCCGACGATGTTCGTGCCGGAGGCGAGCATGCGGGTGGTGTGCTTCGTGCCCTCCGCGCCGGTCATGCCCTGCACGATGACCTTGGAGTTCTCGTTCAGAAAGATGGCCATTGCGATCAGGCTCCCAGTTGCGCAAGCTCGGCGGCCTTGTCGGCCGCGTCGTCCATGGTGTCGACCAACTGCACGCCCGGCAGCGCCGCGTCGGTGAGGATCTGGCGCCCGAGGTCGGCGTTGTTGCCGTCGAGGCGCACCACGAGCGGGCGGGTTGATCTCGTCGCCCCGCTCCTTGAGCAGGTCGAACGCGCTCACGATGCCGTTGGCCACCGCGTCGCATGCGGTGATTCCGCCGAAGACGTTGACGAAGACCGATCGAACGGCCGGATCGGAAAGGATGATCTCCAGGCCGTTGGCCATCACCTCGGCCGAGGCGCCACCGCCGATGTCGAGGAAGTTCGCCGGCTTCACGTTGCCGTGCTGCTCGCCTGCGTAGGCCACGACGTCCAGGGTCGACATGACCAGGCCGGCGCCGTTGCCGATGATGCCGACCTCGCCGTCGAGCTTGACGTAGTTGAGGTGCTTCTCCTTGGCCTTCTGCTCCAGCGGGTCGGTCGACTCGACGTCGACGAGCGACGCGTTGCCGGGCTGGCGGAAGTTGGCGTTGTCGTCGAGGGTCACCTTGCCGTCGAGCGCCTTGACGGTGCCGTCGGCGAGTTTCGCAAGCGGGTTCACCTCGACGAGCGTGGCGTCCGTTCCGACGAACGCCTGCCACAGGTTGACCAGGACGTCGGCGACCTGGTCGGCCACCTCGGGCGGGAACTTCGCCGCCGTCACGATCTCGTGCGCCTTCGCCTCGTCGACGCCGGCGAGCGCGTCGACCGGCACCTTGGCCAGCGCTTCCGGCCGCTCGACGGCGAGTTGCTCGATCTCCATGCCGCCCTCGTAGGACGCCATGGCGAGGAAGGTGCGATTGGCGCGGTCGAGCAGGAACGAGACGTAGTACTCCTCGTCAATCTGCGCACCGGGATCGACCAGCACCCGGTGCACGGTGTGGCCCTTGATGTCCATGCCCAGGATCTGGCCGGCCAGTTCGCCCGCTTCTGCGGGC
Source organism: uncultured Actinomycetota bacterium (assembly GCA_963709985.1). Taxonomy (GTDB): domain Bacteria; phylum Actinomycetota; class Actinomycetes; order Mycobacteriales; family Jatrophihabitantaceae; genus DASXRA01. Next base: position 176,457 of record CAVPYQ010000028.1, on the reverse strand, counting down.
GTCTTGGCGACCTTGACGCCGCCCGCCTTGCCCCGGCCGCCGGTCTTGACCTGCGCCTTGACGACCGTGACGCCGCCGATGCGCTCGGCCGCGGCCGCCGCCTCGTCGGGCGTGGTGGCGACCTCGCCGAGGCCGACCGGTACGCCGTAGCGCTGGAACAGTTGTTTGGCTTGGTATTCGAACAGATCCACGCCGACGCCGTCCGTTTCTTCGCGAGTCTCCGGATGCCTGGTGGACAGGCTGACAAATGACCGGGTGACAGGGCTGCTGCCGGGCTGCAATTGGACTCAGGCGACGCCGCCGCTGTCGCCGGTCACTCTAGGCCAGCGCGGTATGACGATTCGCCGGGCTGTGCCCGGATTCACCCGTGCGCAGGGGCACCGACGTGCGTGCGCACCCATTCGACGATGTCCTGCATGGTCGCGCCGGGCGTGAAGATGCGGGCGACCCCGAGCCGTTCGAGTTCGGGCAGGTCGGCCTCGGGGATGATGCCCCCGCCGAAGACGACGACATCTGTGACGTGACGCTCGGCGAGCAGTTCCATCGTCCGGGCGAACAGCGTCATATGCGCCCCGGACAGCACGGACAGCCCGACGGCGTCGGCATCTTCTTGAATGACGGTCTGCACGATCTGCTCGGGCGTCTGGTGCAGGCCGGTGTAGATGACCTCCATGCCGGCATCGCGCAGTGCGCGGGCGATGACCTTGGCGCCCCGGTCGTGACCGTCCAGGCCCGGCTTGGCAACGACGACTCGGATGCGTTGCATCCCCTGCTCTGCCATGCGAAGCCCTCCTCGGCCCTTTTGGCGCTCATGCCGCGACCTACCCGGATCGGCGCCAGCGTATGCCGTACCGGTCGACGCCGCCCCGCACGCAGCCGAAATTGTGGCCCAGTCGGTGCCGCCTCGCCGTCGCCGGCGCGCGGGTGGGCAGTTGGCGCGCAGGTGGGCAGTTGCACGCGTCCACCAGCGGCGAAAGTGCCCACCCGTGACACCGGAGACGGTTACGGGCAGGCTTGCGGGCAGAATTGACCCGCGCAGGCGTCATTGGCCACCCTTGACGCGCATCCTGCCCACCACACCCACGCGCTGAGGAGAAGATGGCGACCACGGAACTCGCGCGGCCGCCAGACGAGACCGAGCCGGCTGTGCCGGCGCCCCGTGGGCGGCTGCCGTTTCCGGTCGAGTTCAGCGCGCCGGGCGGCCGTTCGGTCGCACTCACCTGGGTGGCTACCCGGTCGGCGATCCTGGTCGTGCTCGGCGCACTCGGCGGCCCGGTCACCGGCGATGTCCTGTACTACGCGCGCAGCATGCACACGCTGTTCTTCGGCGGATCGATCCGCGAGACGCTGCAGGAATATCCCGTTCCGGTACTCGGCGTCATGCTTCCCCAGTACCTGCTCGGCGCGCTCAACACCGTGGCGTTCGCCTTCCTGTTCGTCGCCTCGATGCTGGCCATCGACGCGGCGTTCACTGCCCTGTTGTGGCGGGCGACCGGTCGCACGCGCAGCACCGCCGTCACGTTCTGGATCTGGTTCGTCCCGGCGATGGGGCCGTTGGCGTACTTCCGATTCGACCTCGTGCCGGCCGTCCTGGCCGGCGCCGCTCTGCTCGCTGCCACCCGCCGCCCGGGCTGGACCGGCGCGCTGACCGGAATCGGGGTCGGGCTCAAACTCTGGCCGGCCGTCATGCTGCCGGTGTTTCTCATCCGCCGCGGTGGACGGCGCATGGTGCTCGGCTGGTTCGCGCTGACCTGTCTGGTGCTCGGCCTGGCCAGCCTGCTGGCCGCCGGGCCGACCCGGCTGATCTCGCCGCTGCACTGGCAGGCCGCGCGCGGGCTGCAGATCGAGTCGCTACCGGCGACGCCTCTCATGCTGGCGCGCGCCGTGCATCCGCATCACGTCTGGTCGATCACGACGAGCAAGTACAAGGCCACGGAGATGTTCGGGGCGGGCGTCCACGTCATGCTGCTGATCTCGACCGTGGCGACGGTGGCCGGCCTGCTCGTGCTGGCCTGGCTGTGGTTGCGCGCACGGGCGGTCGGCGACGTTCCGCTCGTGACGCTCGGCTGGCTGATCCTCGCGGCGGCGGCGATCGCCACGATCACCAACAAGACGTTGAGCCCGCAGTACATTCTCTGGCTGGGCGGCCCGGTGGCCGCGCTTGCCGTGTTCGCCCCGCACGACCCGGCGGTGCGGCGCGCCATCCGGATACTCCTGATGGTGTCGGTGCTGACGCAGTTCATCTATCCGATCGCCTACGCGAAACTCGTCAACGTCGGCTGGTACACCTTCCCGATGACCGTCCTGCTGGCACTGCGCAACACCGTGCTCATCTGGCTGGCCTGCCTGGCCTGCGCGCAGGTATGGCGGCTCACGAAGCGTCAGCCGCTCGCCACTCCGTCATTGGAGTCGGCTGCGTCCGACCGCAGTCCGCTGAGTCCGCTGAGTCCGCGGAGAAATCGGGTCCGTGACCACCACGCTGCCCGACGCGACCAACCGCCCGCCCAACTCGGTACGTGCGGGCATCCGTCAACGCGCCGACCTGATCCGCCGCTCGCCGGGGCTCGCGATCATCACGCTGCTCTGCCTCGCGTTCTATCTCGTGCACGCGCTCTACGAGCAGATCACCTATCGCACAACGGGATTCGACCTCGGCATCTTCGATCAGGCGGTGCGCGCGTACGCCCACTTCAAGGCGCCGATGGTGCCGCTGAAGGGGCCGGGCTACAACGTCTTCGGCGACCACTTCCATCCGATCATCGCTGTGCTCGCGCCGTTGTACTGGATCTGGGACAACCCGTGCATGCTGCTGATCGCGCAGGCAGTGCTGATCGCCGCGTCGATCCCGATCGTCTACCGCTTCACCCGCCGCCGGGCGAGCCATCGCATGTCGCTGCTCATCAGTGCGGCCTACGGCCTCGGGTGGCCGGTCCAGGCGCTGATCGATTTCGACTTCCACGAGATCGCCTTCGCCACCCCGCTGCTTGCCCTCGCGATCGATGCCCTCGACCGGCGCGACGACCGCAAGTTGCTTATCTGGGCGGGGTTGTTGCTCCTCGTCCGCGAGGATCTGGGCGCCGTCGTCTTCCTGCTTGCCCTGCTGCGGGTGCTGCAGCGCCGTCGCCCGCACTGGCCGGCCGCTGCACTCGCCGTCGGCGGAGTGGTCGCCTATCTGGTGACGACGATGGTGATCATCCCGCACTTCGCGCGCGGGCACGGCTTCGCTTACGGCGGCCAGTTCGACGCTCTGGGGCACAACCTGCCCGATGCGCTCGGCAACATCGTGGTCCACCCGCTGCATGCGGCGCATCTGCTCATCACGCCGAGCGTGAAGTGGCAGACGGTCGGCTACCTCATCCTGCCGCTCGCGTTACTGCCGTTGCGTTCCCCATACGCGCTGCTGGCTGTCCCGCTGCTGGCCGAACGGCTGTTCAACTCGCGCGAGAACCTGTGGCAGCCGCATTTCCACTACAACGCGCTGCCCTGGCTCGTGCTCGTCATGGCGATGGTCGACGGCGCGGCGAAGCTCGGCCTGTTCCGCCAGACCGACGTGGCGCGCCGACTGCGTGCCGCCTTGGCCGCCTGGCTCGTTGCCGTACCGATCCTGCTCGTCTTCGACAAGTACGCCGCGCATCCCTATCCGCTGACGAACATGCGCGACACCGTCGCGATCACCAGCCCCGGTCGGCTCAGCGCCGCCCGCGCGGTCGTCGCGTACCTGCCGCACAATGCCTGCGTCGAGGTCGACAACAAACTCGTCCCGCACCTGACCGCGCGTGACTACGTGTCGCTGCCGGACACCCAGAAGGGCACCGCGGACTTCATCGCGCTCAACCTGGCGGCCAAGGATGTCGGCGGCAATCCCCCGGCGCCGAAACCACAAGCGGTGTTCGACGAGGCGCGCCGGCTCGGCTACACCGTTGTGTTCCGCCGCTCGACGTTCGTCGTGCTGCGCTCACCGAACTACACGGGGCCGACCAGGCAATGCCACCCGCTGGGCACCGGCAAAGCGCCTTAGCGCTAGGCAATTGACCCCACAGGTGCTCGGCGACTCAGCCAGCCGATGGGGGCGCGGGCGGAATCGCTCACGCAGCAGGATCCAGAGCGCCTCGACGCCGTCGCGCCAGGTCAGCTTCTTGCCCTCCTCGCGGCTGCGGGCGCGGTAACTGATCGGCACCTCGTAGGGCCGCACGCCGCGGCGCAGCAGCTTTCCGGTGATCTCGGCCTCCATGCCGAAGCCCGCCGACTGGATGTCCAGGCTGCGGTAGAGGGCGAGCGGGAGCAGCTTGAAGCAGGTCTCCAGGTCGCTGATGTAGCAGTTGAACAGCACATTGGCGGCAGTCGTCACGCCGCGGTTGCCGAGCACGTAGAAGTACGAGTACGCGTTGTGGCTGCCGAAGACCCGCGTGCCGTACACGACCTTGGCCTCGTTGCGCAGGATCGGCGCGAGCAGCGACGGGATCTCGGCCGGCGAGTACTCGAGGTCGGCGTCGCAGATGATGACGTAGTCGCCGGTGGCCAACTCGGCGGCCTTGCGGATGGCAGCTCCCTTGCCCCGGTTCTGCGGCGCGAGATGTACCCGGACCCGCTCGTCGACCGACAGTGCGCCGTACAGTTCGCGCGTTCCGTCGGTGCTGCCGTCATCGACGATGACCAGTTCCATCTCGCACGGATAGTCGACCTCGAGCACGGCCTTGACCGCGGCGGTCAGGGTCGCGATCTCGTTGTACACCGGCATCAAGATCGAGAGCATCACGGCGGATGAGTCTACGGACGGCGGATTACCGTCGTGTTCGGTCATCGTTGCGCCGACGGGAGAAGCTCGGGGTGGGTCCGGAACCATTCGATGGTGCGCTTGAGCCCGTCGACGATGGAGACCTTCGGCTGCCAGTCGAGTTCGGCCCGCGCCAGCGAGATGTCGGGCTGGCGGACCGTGGGGTCGTCGGTGGGACGGGGCACGAAGCGGATCGGCGAGCTGGACCCGACCAGTTCGCGGATGAGCTCGGCCAGTTTGAGGACCGAGAGTTCGTGCGAGTTGCCGATGTTCATCGGTCCGGAGTGCCCGCTGTGCAACAGGCGCACGAGACCCTCGATCAGGTCGTCGACGTAGCACACCGACCGGGTCTGCGATCCGTCGCCGGAAACGGTGAGCGGCTCGCCCCGCATCGCCTGGGAGATGAACGTCGGGATGGCTCGGCCGTCGCCCGGTCGCATGCGTTCGCCAAAGGTGTTGAAGATCCGGGCGATCGAGGTGTCGACGCCCTTGTGACGGCGGTAGGCCATGGTGATCGCCTCGGCGAAGCGCTTCGCCTCGTCATACACACCACGCGGCCCGACCGGGTTGACGTGCCCCCAGTACGTCTCGGGCTGGGGATGGACCTGCGGGTCGCCGTAAGCCTCGGACGTGGACGCGAGCAGGTACCGCGCACCCTTCTCGCGGGCGAGCCCGAGCGTGTGCAGCGTGCCGATCGAGCCCGACCTTGAGCGTCTCGACGGGAAGCTTGAGGTAGTCGACCGGCGACGCAGGCGACGCGAAATGCAGCACGACATCGACGTCGCCACCCACGTGCACGTAGTCGGTGACATCGGCGCGCACGAGCCGAAACCCCGGCCGTTCAACGAGATGCGCGACGTTCGCCGCGGTACCGGTGGCGAAGTTGTCGGCACACAGCACCTGGTAGCCGTCATCGAGCAGGCGTTCGCACAGGTGCGAGCCCAGGAAGCCGGCACCGCCGGTAACAACCGCCCGGCGCTCCTGCGAGCTCATCGTCACGTGATCCCTCTCCTCAGCCGTCAACCGTACGGACCCTAACGACGGACCGCGCAGACCGTGACGTCAGCCGATCGCCGGGGCGTGCATTCGGTCAGGTCTACGGCTGCCTGCACGACCTGGCCGCTGTTCGTCTGCTCGTCGGCGATAACGATGTAGCCGACGCCGCTCGGGCGCACCGATGCCCGCCCACCAGCCACCTGCGCGGCCGACGGGCGCTGGCCGGTGGCGGCGACGGCGACCAGCACCTTGGCGAACTCGGGCAGGTCGCTGGCGTAGGTCATCCGGCCGTGACGGTTGAAGACGCTGTAACCGCCGATGATCTTGAAGCGCAGGTGGGTGCGGATCTGCCAGACCATCACCTTCGCCATCGGCTGTGGCTTCGGCTCATAGGGCATCAGGAAGGCCGTCGCGCCGGCCGGGATCTGGTTCACCGCGGACGTGGTGAAAAAGCGCGGCGTCGTAATCGGCAGAATCCCGTTGTAGCGCGCATAAGGCCGAAGCGGTACCAGGGCGGCGGCGACCACGACCAGCCCGACGACGAGGGTGCGGCCGCGCAGCTTGGCCAGCCCCCACGCCAGCATCAGCGCAACCAGCAACGTCGTGATGAGCGTGAATCGCACGACCACGACGCCGTCGAAGGTCGGCAACCGGCGCAGCAGCGCCCAAAGTCCCGGGCCGACGTTGTTGCCGTTGACGTCGACGGGAGTGCCCAGACTGAGCGCGATCGCACCGAGGGTGGTGATCAGCCACCAGTACGCGAAGCGCTCGCGCCGGATCATCATGGCCACGCACATTGCGACGAGGACGCCGATCAGGGCCCAGCCCAGGTACCCGGTGTTCTCCGCGCCGTTGGCCGGGAAGGCGGCGTTGGCGGCGACGTCGCTGGGCGAGGCGTAGTACTGCAGCACGCCCGGGCGGACGACGCCTGCGAGGTCGAGGCGTTGACCACTCGGCAGCACGCCGTGGGGCAACGCCAGCGGCCCGAAGAACTGGTAGTAGAGCGGCACGCCGGCGATCACGAGGATTGCGACCGCGGCGGCACCGAGGCCGGTCGCGACATGGCGGACGCGGGCCGCCACCTCTCGCGGATGCAGCGCCGCGAGTGCGACAACCGCGATGCCCGCGACGATCACGGCGAGCGCAACCACTTCCTCGGCGACGAGCAACTGCAACCCGGTGGCGATGCCGAGCCACACGCCGGTACGTACCGCGCTCTTGTCCTGCCGGACGATCAACTGATAGCCGAAGAGCAGCAGCAGCGGGGGAAACACCGCGATGCTCAGATGAACGTGCCCGTTCTGCCCGACGAAGAACGGCCCGAAGCCGTAGAGGGCAGCCGCAAGAGCCGAGGGAAGCGCCTTGCCGGTGATGCGGCGAAGCACGAAGTAGGCCGTCGTCGCGGACGCTACCGGGGCGATCACCGCCACGAAGCCGAGCGTCGGCGTAGCGCCGAACAGCGCCGTGAACGGTATGCAGACGACCGCCACCGCGAACAGCGCGGTGTTCCACATGACGTTGACGCCGATGGGCGCGTTCATGGCCGGCGAGATGAACGGGTTGTGGAGGTGGATGAATGCCTGCTCGACCCACTCGAAGTACCAGGTGTAGATGACGCCGTCCGCACCACCGGGAACGCCACGGGTCGGATGCGCGAGGAACCGCGAGTAGTAGTACGCGGCCGCCAGGGCATACAGCAGCGGCGGGATCAGCCGGGGCGCCCACCGCGCCATCGCGCTGACCGAACCGGCCGCGCGGACCGGCGTTGCCGCATCGGCCGTCTCGGTCGGGGCCGCTGCACTGTCGGTCACCGACTCCGCGTCGACTCGCGTCGGCTCGGCTCGTCTCAGTCGGTGCCGCCGGTTCGGTTGTGCCGGTCGGTGCGTGCCGTTCGGGTCTCGTCTCAGTTGCCGCCGCAGGCTCGCTTGTGCCGGTCGAGGTCGCCGGCTCGGTCGTCCCGGTCTCGGTTGCATCTGCCGTTGGCAGCGCCGCCTCGCCCGCGGCCGATTTGCCCGGCTCGGCCACCGCAGGCGTCGACTTCGCGTCCCGGACAACGACCGCCGCCGGGGTGCCGCTGCCCGGCGGAACGGGCCCGGCCGAAGACATGGCGGAGAGACTACTGCTCACGAATCAGACGCTCGGACCATGCCGTGTCGCCCGTCCGGCGATCTTGTGCAGACCCGCGCGCCATCACACGCGCCATCACCGGCGCGTCCGCGCAAGATCCACAACGGGCGGCGCGAGCGATCACCGGCCGCACCGCAAACACCGGATCAGAGCTTCTCGAGCGAGGCGTAGCGAAGCACGAGCCACTTGACGCCCGACGTGCCGAAGTCGATCTGCGCCTGCGCCTGCTCGCCGGTTCCGCGGGTGTCGCGGACGGTGCCGAGACCCCACGCATCGTGGGTGACACGATCGCCGACGGCCAGCGCCAGAATCGGGCGATTGCCCGGCGCCGCCGCGCAGGCCCCGGCCGCCGAGCCGCGACGCTGCGAGCTGCTCCTGAGCCGACCGGCGCGGCCCACCGGCCCGGTAGCCGTGGTCGTTGTAGCGGCTGGGCGCGTCGTCGCCGTAGCTGGGCACGAACGGCTGCCGGTCGACCGCACCCGTCCACTTGACGAGTTCGCCGGGGATCTCGTCGAGAAACCGCGAAGGCGGATTCCACTGCGGCTGGCCCCACGCGCTGCGGGCGAGTGCCCGGGAGAGGTAGAGCCGCTCGCGGGCGCGGGTGATGCCGACGTAGGCGAGGCGGCGCTCCTCGGCCAGTTCGGCCGGATCGCTCAGCGCGCGCAGGTGCGGGAAGACGGAGTCCTCCAGACCGGTGAGGAACACGACCGGGAACTCCAGGCCCTTCGCGGTGTGCAGGGTCATCAGGGTGACGACGCCACCCGATGCGTCGGGCACCGTGTCGGCGTCGGCGACCAGGGAAACCTGCTCCAGGAAGGCGTCGAGGTCGCCGGCCTCGTCCGTGCCGGACCGCGCCTCCTCGAACTCGCGGGCGACGCTGATCAGTTCGCGCAGGTTCTCGACGCGCCCCTCGTCCTGCGGATCGTGCGACGCCTCGAGCTCGCGCAGGTAGCCCGTCTTGTCGAGGACGGCTTCGAGCACCTCGCTCGGGGTGCCGTCGACGGCCACCGCCCGTACCTCGGTGAGCAGGTCGAGGAAGCCGCGAATCGCGTTCAGCGAGCGCGGATTCATGCCCGGCGCCGCGTCCGCGCGTTCGAGCGCCTCGCCGAAGGAGATGCCCTCGGTCTGCGCGAGCGCCTCGACGCAGGCCTGGGCCCGATCACCGATGCCGCGACGGGGCGTGTTGAGGATGCGCCGCAGGCTGACCACGTCGTCGGAGTTGCCGACGATGCGCAGGTAGGCCAGCGCGTCACGCACCTCGCGGCGCTCGTAGAAGCGCACCCCGCCGACGACCTTGTACGGCAGGCCGACCCGGATGAACACCTCCTCGAACACTCGCGACTGCGCGTTGGTCCGGTAGAAGACCGCCACGTCGGAGGGCGTGCAGGTCGGCCTCGTCGATCTGCTGCGCCACCCACGCCGCCTCGTCGTGTTCGTTCTCGGCGACGTAGCCGGCAATCGGCTCGCCCGGCCCCGGCCTCGCGACCAGAGATTCTTCGGCTTGCGGTCGGGGTTGCGGGCGATGACGGAGTTGGCGGCGTTGAGAATCGTCTGCGTCGAGCGGTAGTTCTGTTCGAGCAGGATCGTCTTCGCGTTCGGGTAGTCGCGTTCGAATTCGAGGATGTTGCGGATCGTGGCGCCCCGGAACGCGTAGATCGACTGGTCGGCATCGCCCACCACCGCCAGTTCGGCGGGCTCGATCGGTCGCCGGCGGACTCCGACGATGTGGACGGCACGGCGAGTTCGCGTACCAGGACGTACTGCGCATGGTTGGTGTCCTGGTACTCGTCGACCAGAACGTGCCGGAACCGGCGCCGGTAGTGCTCGGCGACGTCCGGGTGGTGCTGCAGCAACTCCACCGTGCTCATGATCAGGTCGTCGAAATCGAGGGCGTGCGCCTCGCGCAGGCGTCGCTGGTAGCGGTCGTACGCCTCGGCGAGCACCTTCTCGTGCGCGTTGGTGGCCTTGTCGGACCAGGCGAGCGGCGTGACGAGTTCGTTCTTCAGGTTGCTGACCTGCGCCGACAGCGACCGGGCCGGATACCGCTTCGGATCAAGGTCGAGCTCGCGGCCCACCAGCGTCATCAACCGCTTGGAATCGTCGGCGTCATAGATCGAGAACGACGACTTGAGCCCGAGCGACTTGCCGTCCGCGCGCAGGATGCGCACGCACATCGAGTGAAACGTGCTGACCCACATCGACCGTGCACGCGGGCCGACGAGCTCGGCCACCCGCTCCTTCATCTCGCCGGCGGCCTTGTTGGTAAAGGTGATTGCGAGGATCTCGCCCGGACGGGCACCCCGCTCGGCCAGCAGGTACGCCACCCGGCGGGTAAGCACGCGGGTCTTGCCCGAGCCGGCGCCGGCCACGATCAGCAACGGGCCGCCGTGGTGCACGACGGCCGCCCGCTGCTGCGGGTTGAGGCCGTCGAGCAATGTGGCCGGATCGACCGCGATCCGCGTCCGGGGCCGACGCTCGGCCTGCTCGACCTTCTCGCCCGAGAGCGAGAACAGGGTGTCGGCGTCGCTCGTCATGTCGCCCGCCAGCCTACGTGCGACCACCGTCAGCGGCTGCGCCCACCGTCGCGAGCGCGCGCCGACGCCAGTCGGCAAATGTCCGCATCATGATCGGATGCCCACGACGCCCGTCTCGTCTGGTGAGACGGGCGTCCCATCAGAGTTGCGGCGCGTGGGCACCGGATGGCAGCATGACGGCGTGCTCAGCCGCCACGAGTTTTTTTACGGGTACCGCCAGGTGCCCGTCGTTTACGGCTGAAAACACCCAGACCGCAGACGCCCCGGGCCCCAAGCCTCGGGGCGTTTCTCGTCTCTGGGTGCGGGATCCGGATCCATCGAAGGGAACGACCGATGACCTCCGCCGCCGCACAGCAGGACGATATGATCGACGACAGCTGCCGAGGCAATACCGCTGCTACGCGGGCAGATCGATGCGCTCGACACCGCGATCACCCGCCTCGTAGCCGAGCGCGCCCGCCTGTCGCGGCGCATCCAGACGGCTCGCATGAACGCCGGGGGCACCCGCGTCGAACTCGGCCGCGAGCGCGTCGTCCTCGACACCTACCGCTCCGCGCTCGGCGCTGACGGCCCACTGCTCGGCGACGCGATCCTGCGGGTCTGCCGCGGCGCCCGCTGAGCGCGCGACAGGCCAACGACCCGCACCTGACGCGCAGGCAGAATGGGCCGGTGCTAGCAGACAACGAGGTACAGCGCGCGCTCGTCGTCGCCGCGCATCCAGACGACGTCGACTTCGCGGCGGCGGGCACCATCGCCACCTGGACGGCAGCCGGCATGGACGTCGCGTACTGCATCGCCACCTACGGCGACGCCGGCGGATTCGACAACACGCCGCGCGAGCAGATGCCGCAACTGCGCGAAGCCGAGCAACGCGCGGCGGCCAAGGTCGTCGGCGTCGACGACATCACCTTTCTCGGATATCCGGACGGCGCGGTCACCGTCACCCTCGACCTGCGCCGCGACATCGCCCGCCAGATCCGCCGCATCCGCCCGCAGCGCGTCCTGCTCCCATCGCCCGAGCGCAATTGGACACGCATCCCGGCCAGCCACCCTGATCACCTCGCCGTCGGCGAGGCGGCCATGTGCGCCGTCTACCCGGACGCGCGCAATCCGTTCGCGTTCCCCGAACTGCTCGCCACGGAAGGCCTCGAAGCCTGGACGGCGCCCGAGGTCTGGGTGGTCGCGGCGGAACACCCGAACCACTACGTCGACATCACCGACACGTTCGACACGAAGGTTGCCGCACTGCGCGCCCACGTCACGCAGACCGGTCATCGAGACGACCTGGAAGAGATGCTGCGCGGCTGGCATCGCGTCAACGCCGAAGCGGCCGACATGCCTGCGGGCCGACTGGCCGAGGCGTTCCGCGTGGTGACCATTCCCGGCTGAGTTCGGACCGCATCCAGCACGAGTGGAGATTCCCCTGTGGCAATTGACCCGATCTCGCTGCGCCGCGACGACTTCGGTACCGGACGAGCGCACGGACGTTGTGCTTGTCCCATCGGCTGATGCGCTCCCGCTGATCGCCTGGGTGGGTGCGTCCGAGCACGCGCTGCCCGGCGATCAGGTGGCGGCGGCCGCGAAGGTCAGCGTCCTGCCCGAGTACTCGCGCGGCTGGATGGGACGTCCCGGCCTGTGCGGGCATCGCATCGACGCGGCCGAGGCGGGCACGGCGTGGTCGCCGGCGTTCACCGGCGCGCAGATCCGCGCCGGGCAGGGCGAAATCGAGATCGAGGCGGTCGACGCCGTCGCGCAGCTGCGGACTCGTCTCGCGGATTCGAGGCGATGGCGGGCGGCGCGGTGCGGGTCCAGCACGCCGTGACGAACCTCGGCGAGGGCCGGTACGTCGTCGACTCCCTCGAAGTCGTGGTTCCGGTGCCGGACCGCGTCCGCGAGGTGCTCGACTTCTCCGGGCGGTGGGGGCTCGAGCGCCAACCGCAGCGCCATCCCATCCGCGACGGCCTGTGGACCGCGCGAGAACCGGCGGGGCCGGACCGGCCACGACGCCGCCACGGTGCTGCTCGCCGGAACGCCGGCGTTCGACTTCGGCCACGGCGAGGTCTGGGGGCTGCACGTCGCCTGGAGCGGCAACAGCGTGCACCGGATCGAGCGGCTGCCCAGTGGCGAGATCACCCTCGGCGGCGGCGAGCTGATCCTGCCGGGCGAGGTCGTGCTCGGTCAGGACGAGACCTACCGGACGCCGTGGGTCTACGTGGCCGCATCGGCGCGCGGACTCGACGGCGTGAGCGGCGCATTCCACAGCTACGTCCGCTCGCTCCGGCCGGAATCCGTACCGAGCCCGGTCATGCTCAACGTCTGGGAGGCGGTCTACTTCGACCACGACGCCGACCGGCTGGCCGCGCTCGCCGACACCGCGGCGCGGCTCGGCGTCGAGCGATTCGTCCTCGACGACGGGTGGTTCCTCGGGCGGCGCGACGACACGGCGGGCCTGGGTGACTGGACCGTCGACCGCACGACCTGGCCCGACGGCCTGCACCCGCTCGCGCGCCACGTCCTCGACCTGGGCATGGACTTCGGCCTGTGGTGGGAGCCGGAGATGGTCAATCCGGATTCGCGGCTCTACCGCGAGCACCCGGACTGGATCCTCTCGACGGGCGGGCGCGTGCCGGAGCCGGTGCGCAACCAACTCGTGCTCGATCTGAGCAACCCCGATGTCAGCGAGTACCTGCTCGAGTCGTTCGACGCGCTCGCCGCCGAGTACCCGATCGCGTTCGTGAAGTGGGACCACAACCGCGATCTCGTCGACGCGGGCTCGATCCCCCGCGGCGGTGCGCCCGCCGTCCACGATCAGACCCTGGCGATGTACGCGCTGATCGACGAACTGCGGCGGCGCCACCCGCACATCGAATGGGAAAGCTGTGCGTCCGGCGGCGGGCGGATCGACCTGGAGATCCTGGCGCGATTCGAGAGCGTGTGGACCTCGGACGGCACGGACCCGCTCAGCCGCCAGCACATCCAGCGATGGACGGGCCAACTCGTGCCGCCGGAGTTTCTCGGCGCTCACGTCGCCGCCGCGCGTTCGCACCAGACCGGGCGCACGTCGAGCCTGTCCTTCCGGGCGGCGACGGCGCTGTTCGGGCAGTTCGGCATCCAGTGGGACGTCGCCTCGGCCGAGCCGCGCTGAGCTCGACGAGCTGGCCCAGTGGATCGCGATCTACAAGCAGCACCGGGGTCTCCTGCACAGCGGGCGAGTGGTGCGCGTCGACATGCCCGCCGACCGAGGTGCTCGTCCACGGCGTGATCTCACCCGACCGGCGGCAGGCGCTGATGGCCTACGTGCAACTCGACGAGACTGGTCGCGCCACCACCGGCGTTCCGCATCCCGGGCCTGGACCCGCGACGGGACTACCGCGTCGAGCAGGTGGGCCCGCCCACGAACTGGCCGGGCGACGGGCTCACGTGCAGCGGCGCCGTGCTCGAACAGGTCGGGCTGCCTGCGCCGCCGCGAGCACCGGAGTCCGTACTTGTCGCCCACTTCGTCGCGATTTGAGCCTGCGAACAACACTGCTCGCCTGAACCAAGGCGGTGTATCAGGGTCACAGCGCGCCCGCTCTGCTCTACAGTGACGACCACCGAAATCACCCGCAGGGTCGTCGAGCCGGGGGGCAAGATGACTGCAACTGAAGCACGCACGGCTGCCGCGGACAGCGCGCAGGAGCGCTTCTTCGACACGCCGATGTACATGCTGAGCGTCCAGGGATGGCCGGGCGACCGCGTCTACCCATCGAGGCCGCTGACCGATCCGGTAACCGCACCGGACAGCGCGCGGCTGCGGCTGTGGCCGGTCGATCCGCACGACGACCGTCGCTTCGCATCGCCGGGCAACGGCGCGGCGCTGCTCGACACGGCGCAGTTCAGCCTGGTCAACAGCGGCAACCGCACGCTCATGGCGCCCAAGCGATCGTGGAAGGTCGACCTGGACCCGGGCGATGTCGCCGGCATGTCCACGCTGAACCTGAAGTCGATGTACAACGATCCCTCGCAGATGCGCGAATCGCTGGCCTGGCAACTGTTCGGGCTCGCCGGCGTCCCGGCGTCTCGGCACACCTACGCGCGCTTCGGGATCAACGACCGCTTCCTCGGGCTGTTCTCGCTGATCGAGCAGGTGGACAAACCCTTTCTCGCACAACGTTTCGGACCTTCCCACGGCAAACCGCGCGGCAACCTGTTCAAGGTGTACTGCGGCGACCTCGGCCCGGGAACCCTGCAGCGCCGGGTCGGCTCCGACGGCGACGACAGTGGCCGCCAGTACCGGCCGAAGAACGGCGACGAGCCGACCTACCGGCTCAAGTCGTACTCGAAATCCGCGGCCGCCGAGAGCTACGACGACCTGGCCAAGTTGTGCCGCGTCATCGACGGCACCGGACTGCCCGGCGGCGACGGGCGATTCGACACCGACGCGTTCGCCGACAGCGTCCGCGAGGTGTTCGACGCCGAGACGTTCCTGCGCTGGGCCGGCGTCAACGTCCTGATCGGCGCGTGGGACAACTACTTCGCCACTCCGGCGAACTACTACCTCTACAACTCCGGTCGCGCCGGCGCTCACGATGACGTCATCGACGAGCCGTACTTCACGTTCATCCCGTGGGACTACGACAACACGTTCGGCATCGACTACTTCGGCACCGCCTGGCAGTACACCGACCTGGTCGACTGGCCGTCGAACACCGGCGACTACTGGCGCCGCAACGGGCACGGCGGCCGATCGCAACTGCCGCTGATCACCAACCTGCTGCAGCAACACCGCATTGCGCCGGTACTACCTCGACCACCTCGAGCACCTGCTCGACACCGTGTTCAACCCGCCGGCCATCGACGCGCGGATCGGGGCCAACGGCGTTGTGGGACCGCGTGGTGCCCGGGCACCTACCTCGAGTCCGACTCCCCTTACGGCGCCCCGTTCACCGGGCGCCAGTACACCAACGACGAGGTGTACCGCAGCGGGTTCGAGCAGTTCGAGCTACGGCACGGCGAGACGTTCGTGCTCGGCGTCCACCACTACGTGCGGATGCGCTACGACAGCGCCCGCAAGCAACTCGACGTGCTGCGCCGCAACGATCCGGCCGGCTCCAGCGGGGCGCGATTCGCAGCACCCGCCCTTGTGGCTTCGTGATGCCTGTGGCGGCCGGCCCTCGGCGATCCGGCGCCGGTGCTGCGCACGATCCGCGAGGCCAAGGTGCGGCATCTGCTCGCCGACCAGGTCCCTGAGCCTGCGGCGGTTCGAGGCCAGCGGCGTGGTCGCGACCGACGGCGCGCTCTGGGTGATCTTCGACAACACGCCGCTCATCGCACGCATCGAGCCGGACCTGGAGCCGGGCCGACCCGGCAATCAGGTGCTGCGCCCGCCGGGCAGCGTCGACTACGAGGACATCGCGCACGACCACGTCGACGGCCGGTACTTCGTGCTGGTCGAGGCGGTGCGCGCGCACGGCGACGTGTACAAGGCGCAGGTGCATGAGTTTGCCCGCGACTTCACCCCGCTGGCGCACCCGCTGGCTGGACTACCGGTTGCCCTCGCCCAACAAGGGCATGGAGGGGCTGACCTGCGTGCGCCGCAACGGCCGCGTACACCTGCTCGCGCTGTGCGAGGGCAACTTCGGACTTAGTGGACGCGCCGGGCGGCGGCCGGGCGGCGGCCGGGTGCACGTCTTCGTCGAGGACGGCGACACTGGTGACTCTGGCAGCCGACCGACACGATCTGCCTGCCGCCCAGCCTGCCGTTCATCGACTACAGCAGCCTCAGCGTGTCCGGCGAGCGGGTGGCGGTCGTGTCGCAGGAGTCGTCGGCCCTGTGGGTGGGCCGGCTCTCGCCGTCGACCTGGGAAGTGGTCGACGACGGCGTCGTGTACCTGTTCCCGCGCACCCGGCACGGCCAGATCCGCTACGGCACGGTCGAAGGCGTTTCCTGGCTGGACGAGCAGACCCTGGCCGTCGTGTCCGACCGCGCCAAGCCCGATCAGCCACGCCGGATGCGGGCAACCGACCAGTCCGTCCACATCGTCGCGCTGCCGGTATCCGACGCGGCCGGTGACCGGCGACCACGGGCCGGTCGCTCCGTGATAGACAGGGCGCGATGGCGCATGCAGCGGACGACGAAGAGTCACCGCCCCTGCATGCCCTTTTCCAGCGGCGGGTGACCGGCGACGACGCCCTGCTCGCACTCGCCCGGCTGCGATTCGAGCAGTTCGGCCTGGCCGCCGAGGTCTACGGCGGATCGCCGGACGAACTCGAGCACACGCTCGCCTTCGTCCCGCCCGATGCCCGCCTGCCGATGGTGCACCTGTCCCGCGGCATCGACCTGCTCCGCGATGGCGACCGCGCGGCCGTGATCGACTTTCGCGCGCCGATTCGGTGACCGCGTGTCGGGATTCGTCGTGCACGACCGCCCGGACATGCCGACCCGGCTCGACGATTTCCGGGCCGCGGCCGAAGACGTGTCCCGCACCCTGGTCGACGCCGGCTCGGCCCGGCTGTTCGTCGAGTACGCCGCGGGGTGCGAGTTGGCGCAGTTCGTGGCGATGGGCGACGCGCTCAAGGGCGTCCCCCAGGTCGGGCTGTGCATCGACACCGGGCACGTCGGCATCCGCGAGTCGCGCCGCGCGTTCGCCCGGCTCCGCCCGGACGTGAGCCGTCGATCTGGCCCGGATGGGGCCGGACGACCCGGGTCTGCCGGACCTCGCCGACGACGTGCAGGCGGCCGTCGCCGCAGGCCTGCCGGCCGTCCTGGAATTGAGCGCGGCGCTCGCCGAGCAGGGCACGCTGACGCACTACCACCTGCACGACGGGCACCCGCTGATCCACGGCCTGCCCGATCACTTCAGCTTCCAGAACCGGTTGCCGATCCCGTTCGTCCACGAGGGCAAGCGATCGCTCGAGAACCTCTACGGGGTCCGCGGACTGGCTGCGATCCTGGCCGCAGTGCGGGCCTTCGAGCCCGAGAAGATCTCCCTCACCCTCGAGATCCATCAGGTCGAAGCGCGGTTGCCGCTTGCCGACGCGGCCGGCCTGTTCGAGCACTGGCGCGACCTTCGCAACGCCGAGCGCATGAACGCGTGGCTCGCGGTACTGACCGAGCACGCCGTCCTGATCGCGGCGCTCGAGCCCTGATCCGGGTCCGGCGGCAGCGCGCGCGAACGGGCGTCAGAACAGGCGGCGGTCGGCGGCCCACCGGGTCAGCTGATGGCGGTTGGACAGTTGCAGCTTGCGCAGCACGTTGGAGGCATGGGTCTCGACGGTCTTGACCGAGATGAACAGCTCGGCGGCGATCTCCTTGTAGGCGTAGCCGCGGGCCAGCAGGCGCAGCACCTCGCGCTCGCGCGGCGTCAGCTGATCGAGCTCCGGGTCGACGGACGGCGCCACCGGCGCATCGCGAAACGCGTCGAGGACGAAGCCCGCGAGCCTCGGGCTGAACACGACATCGCCCTCGGCCACCCGGCGCACCGCGTCGGTCAACTCGGCGGCGGAGATCGTCTTGGTGACGTATCCGCGCGCACCGGCCCGGATCACCGCGATGACGTCCTCGGCGGCATCGGACACCGAGAGCGCCAGGAAGCGCGTGTCAGGCAACTCGGCGGCCACACCGCCCAGAACGGCCAGCCCACCGCCGTCGGGCATGTGGACGTCGAGCAGCACGACGGCCGGGCGATGAGCGCGGATGCCGGCGATGGCGTCGGCCACGGTGCCGGCCTCGCCGACCAGTTCGACCGACTCGCCCAACTCGGCCCGCACGCCGGAGCGGAACATCGCATGGTCGTCGACGAGGAAGACCGTCGTCTTAGTCATGTTCTCGCCCCCTTCAACCCGTTCCAGGTGTCGGTGGATCCGCATCAACGGGCTCACGATCTTGGCATGCTGATCTGCACTTCGGTGCCGCTTTCCTTGCTGCTGCGCACTTTCACGGTGCCGCCGTGTCGTTCGACGCGGCCGATGATCGAGCCGCGCACGCCTTGCCGGTCATCGCCGATGCTCTCGATGTCGAAGCCGACACCGCGGTCCTTGACGAACGCGGTGACCGCATCGGCCTCGACCTCTGCGTACAGCGACACCGACGTCGACCTCGGCGTGCTTGGCCGCGTTCACCAGAGCCTCGCGGCTGGCGCCGACCAGGGCGGCGAGCTGGTCGTTGACCTGGACGTCGCCGACCACCACGACGTCCACCTCGATCGCGTAGGAATCCTCCACCTCGGCCGCCACCGCCTTGAGCATCTCCGACAGTTGCCCGGTGGCCGCGCGGTCACCGTAGAGCAGGGTGCCGCAGTTCCCGCTCCTGCCCGCGGGCCAGCCGCGAAACCTCCCGGGGCGAGCCGGCGTTGCGCTGGATCAGCGCGAGCGTCTGCAGCACCGAGTCGTGCAGGTGCGCGGCGAGGTCGGCCCGTTCCTGCGAGCGGATCCGTTCGCGGCGTTCGGCGCCGAGGTCGGTGACCATGCGCATCCACCACGGCCCGGTGAGCAGCGCGAGGCCGACCACCGTTACGGCGACGGCCACCAGGCCGTCGCGCATCGCGTGCAGGTCCGACCGGGCGAGCACGACGACGCCGCCCGAGATGACCAGCAGCGCGCCTAGCGCCAGCCGCGTACGGGCCAATCCGCCCGACATACCGAACGAACTACGCGAGAGGCGCCACCAGCGCTCGCGTTGCGTCTCGCTCGCCTGCCGCCAGATGAGCGCCCCGCCGAACACGGCAAGCGCCGAGGGGACGAACAGCTGGCCGACCGGCATCGCCGCCGCGACCGCGAACGCAGCAGCGAGGGCCATGACGGCACCGGCGATGTAGGCCAGCCAGTCAAAGCGCGACCGGCGCGGGCTTCCGGGCGCGGTCGACAGGACGATCCAGTACGCACCGTAGAGAACCACGCCGAGTCCGTCGGCGAGGGCCAGCAGGATGAAGATGATCCGGACGCGGGCGGGCGAGATACCCAAATGGTCCGCGATGCCACCGGCGACACCGCCGAATACCTTGTGCGTGGCCCGCCGATAGAGCCGCGGCGTCTCGGGCAGGGCGGAGCCGGCGCTGCTCATCTGCTCGCCTCCGCTCGCCTCACTCAACCATGATTGCCGCTCGACAGATCCAAGCGCATCAGGTGACGCCCCGATCTCCTGCGAGACGCGGACTCAGGGAGGAATCAGGGTCGTGCCCGATGCGCCGCGAATGCCCGCCGGACCATGCTCGATGTATGAGTACGACATCTGACATGCCCGGATCGCCGCCCGCCAGCTGGCCACCATCGGATCAGCCCGGTACGCCCAACCCGCCGAACGCACCGCGGACGCTGCGCCGCAGCGAGAACAGCCGGGTCGCGGCGGGTGTTTCCGGCGGGCTGGGTGAGTACTTCGGCGTCGACCCGGTCATCTTCCGGGTGCTGTTCGCCACCACCGCATTCTTCGGCGGCGCCGGAATCATCGCCTACCTGATCGCCTGGGCGGCCATACCCGAGCGCAGCCAGGCGCATGCGCCGGTCGACCGTCTCATCGCCGGGCTGCGCAACCGCAATGTGCCGCTGTGGATCCTGGCCGTCGTGGCGGTGCTGCTCGTCTGGGGCGGGCTGTTCAGCTGGTGGGAGCCGCACCGGTTCTTCCCGTGGATGTTCTTCCCGCTGACGATCGCGACACTGGTCCTCGTCGTCGCGCTCTCCCAGCGCCGCCCGGCGCCGCCCGGATCGGCACCGCCCGGATCGGCACCGCCCGGATCGGTTCCGCCCGGCTCGGTTCCGCCCGGATCGGTTCCGCCGGGGGCACAGGCGGCCGGCCCCGCTCGCAACCGGCGACGGATACAGCGCCCACGCGGCAGTACACCAATGAGCTCACCGCTTGGGCGGCCCAGGCCCGGGCCGCTGCGCGCGAACGCCGGCGGCGCTCCGCTCCGGTGCGCTGGGCGACGCTCGCGGCCCTGGTCGGAACGCTGATCGTCATGGGCATCATCGACGCCGCCCGGGGCATCGTGATCCCGGCCTACTTCTGGGCAGTGTTGCTCATCGTCCTCGTCGGCGTGATCGTCGGGGCGGCGCTGCGGCGGCCGATCTGGTGGATGTCGCTCCTGCTGATCCCCGCGGTCGCCGGAGTGTTCGTCTTCTCCGGCAGCCGGGCCAGCCTGCACGACGGATCCAGCGACCTCACCGCGACCCCGCGCAGCGTCTCCGAACTGCACGTCGACTACCCCCAGGCGTTCGGGCGGACGCGGCTCGATCTCACCCAACTCGGCCCGCTGACTGCTGCGCGCACGGTGCACGTGACGATGGCGGCCGGCCTGGTCCAGCTGATCCTGCCCCGCTCGATGCCGGTGACCATTCACGCCAAGGTGCATCTGGGCAACATCGAGGTGGACGGACGCACCGATTCGAACGGCATGAACATCAACAGCGACCTGGTAACTGCGGGGTCGGGCGCACCGCTCACGATCGACGTGCACCTCAACGCCGGCCAGGTGCGGGTGGATCACGTACGTCCGGCTGACTCATTTCGACACTCACTTCGACACAATGAGCCTGGAGACGACCTCCAGGCTCTGCGTGCCGGTCGGGTCGAGTTCCCAGAACAGGCCGTTGTTGCCGGTCGGCGCCGCCGGCCGGCACCACGATGCGCATCTCGAAGCCGAGTGATCCGCCGGGCGGGATCGGCCTCGCGGCCGCGCAGTTGAGCTGATGGATCTCGGGAGCACCCGCCGGCGCGAGCATCTCGGCGACGAGCGGGCAGCGCGCCGATCTGGACGGGCGTGGACGACGACGGGTTGTGCAACTGCACGGCGAAGCGCACCGTTTCGCCGCGACGGCCGGCAATCGAGGACTTGCCGCCGTCCAGCGGGGTGATCGAGGCCTTCACCACGCCGGAGGTCCACGGCGCGTTGTCGTGCAGCGGCGCCGGCGCGAACGGCCGTACCCCGAGAATCGACGGCCGGCCCGGTGCGTCGCAGGACGGCACCGCGTCGTACCCGACGTCGATGCTGCCGAGGCCGCCCGCGAGCGTGACCCGCAGCGCCTTCGGCGGAGTCAGCGGCTTCTTTGCCCCGGCGGCACCCGGCACGCACCAGTTGCGCCAGTCGACGGTGAGCGTGGCCGTCGCGTTCGCCGGCAGGCGCTGCAGCGTCGATGCGGGCGGCAGCGACCTGGGGGAACGCGGCCGGCTGGCTAGGCACCGGCTCCTGCCGCTGGGCCGGCTGCGGCGACGCGCCCACCACGCGCACCGTCGGGACGACCGGTCAACCGGCAGGCCGCCGGCCCGGAGTTGCGCAGGGTGACGCTGCCCGTGCCACCCGACAGCGCCGGGGAGAACAGGAACCCGGTGCCGACGACCTTCAATTGCGCCGCCCGGCACGGCGCGGCCGGGGCAACCTGGTGCGCAACGAGCTGCGCGGGTACCGCGGCGGTCCAGGGCACGAGAGCCGGCTGGCTCGGCCGGGCGCTGTGCGCCGACGTGCAGCCGGCCAGCGCCATCGCGGCGATGGCGACGAGCCCGGCCCCCCGACCCAGCAGGGCTGGGCGCCGCGCAGCGCCCAGCGGAGCGTTCACGCGCAGGCGTCCTCGATGGTCTTCGACGCGTCGACGATGCGCTGCACGACCGGCTCGTCGGTCATCGCCGCCGCGGCCGCCTTGAAGTCACCGCGCGCGGCGGGCCCCTCGGCCCGGGCGAAGTCGTCGGTGAGGTCGTGCAGCGCGGCGACGAGGCGCTGATTCGCCGCGACGAGCGGCGCCGGGACGGCGCCCTGGGTCATGAGCTCGGCCGACTGCCGCAGTTGGACCTCCTCCGCCGCGATCCGCTGGCTCAACTGCTCCTTGCTCAACGAACTCGCGATCAGTTCGGCGCTGGCCTGAAGGGCGGCAGTCACCTGCTGCAGGTGGGCGAACACCGAGGCGCAGGCCGCACGATCGCCGGGTGCGATGGTGATCGTGCCCGACGGCGCCGGGTCGGACGAACGTCGCGCCGGACGGGACCGCGGCTGACGAACTCGATCGGCCCGCGCTCGGCGGACTCGAACTCGAGCCCGCCGGGTGGCCGCCGCTCGTGCAACCGGTCAGCACGGCGAACATCGTGCTGCACAGCAACACCGCCGTGCCGGTCAGCACACCCCTCGGGCTGTTCACCGCGTCATCGGCCCCGTCCCCCCGGCGATCTCCATGCGCAGTGACGCTGTGACACGCACCGCGCATGAAGATCGCCAGAGCTCGCAGCGACAAGCCGCTCAGCGCTTCGTGGAGACCACCTCCGGGGTGCCGGCGCTGAGGCCGGCCATGAGGTGATCGGCCGACTGGGTGATGGCGGCCTGCTCATCGGGAGTGAGCGTGCCACACGGGTCGGTGGCCGGAGGAGCCGGCTCGTTCGCCAGCGGGGCGTCCGGGAAGTGCGCCGGCACGAACCGAACCGCCGAGTGCCTGGCGGTAGAAGTCCCACTTGCCGTCGCCCTTGACCGCGAGCTTCACGTCGTACCAGCTCGGCGTCGAGCCGTACGTCGTGCGTGACGGTGGGGTTGGTCGTCGCCATCGTCGTGCCGTCGCCGAAGTCCCAGTAGTACTTCAGCCCGTGCGTGCTCCCGCCGCGTTGCGGGAGAACGACGCGTCGAAGGTGACGTTGGACGTCAGGAACGGCTTGGCCGGACCGGTCTCGAAGTACGCGACCGGGTTGTTGCGACTTGGCCTCCGTGCCGCCGTAGGCGTCACCGGCGATCAGGTAGGACGTCCACGTCGCCGGCAGCTCCAGCGCCCGCTTGAGCCCCTCCGACGGTGACGACGGCCCGCCCGGACCGTGCGTCGTGCCCGAGGCGTAGTAGTTCAGGTGCTCGGGCGTGTCGTCGTTGGTGTCGTAGAGCGCGTACTGGCCGAGCGTCGGCTTGCTCGCGTAGTTGACCGGGTACGGGTTCTCGTTGCCGCCGACCTGCCTGGTTGGTGCTCGTGTCGTAGGCGCCGATGATGCCGTAGCCGGGGATGCCCCAGTCCCGGATGAACGACACCTGGTCGGTACGGCCGGTGTTGTCGTCGACGACCGGCGAGTACTTCGGGATGTCGCTTGGCAGGTACGCCGGAACCGACTGCGGGTCCGGGTCGATCGGCGTCGAGCCGACCTGGTCGAGGCGCAGCGGGTTCTCCAGCGGCATGCGTGAAGTTGTACTTCTGGCCCAGGTACCTGGAACGCCTGGCTGACCGCTGCCGCCGTCGCGTCGCGGAACGCCTGCGCGTTGGCCAGGTTGTGCTGGATGCGCTGGATCGCCGTCGCGTCGTAGAGGTTGTTCGGCGTCGTGTACAGCGGGATGGCGTTGATGTTCGTGTACCACGGCCCGACCCCGCCGCCGACGATGTTGTTCAGGTAGTGCTCGGTGCCGAAGTGGCGGGCCGGGTACTCGATGCCGTTCTGGTCCATGTTCGCGACCATCACGTACTGGCCCTGCGGGCCGTCCGGGATCAGCCCGCCGACGTTGGCGACGCCGGCCGACACGCGGAGCGCCGGCGACGTGCGCCGACGGCCAGCGCCGGCGTGAACGTGATCCGGTGTCCGTCGCGCCTGCGTGCCGACCGCGGTGATGGTGACCGTCTCCGGGCTGCCGAACGGGTCGATCAGCAGCGTCTCGCCCACGGCGAACCCGACGCCGGTCCGGCTCTACGATCTTGAGCGTTCGTGGCGCCCGCCGCCGCGGGCGCCGCCAGCGTCGACGACGTTCGTCTGCGAGTAGAAGCCCGACCCGACGAGGCCGCCCTCCTCGTTGTCGAACAGGCCGATCTTGATCGTCCGCTTCGGGTAGGTGCTGTTCGCCTTGTACCAGCGCAGCAGCGCCTGGACCTCGGCCATGCCCATGGCCTCGCCGGAACCGGCGTCGTAGGTGGACCCGTTGCCCCAGTTGCCGCCGCGCATCGCGCTCATCGGCGTGGCGCTGCCGCTGGCCGCGCCGTTGGCGACACCGGTCGAGGTCGGCGTGCTGTCGTTGTGCCCGGCGATCAGCGCGACCTGACCGGCACAGGACTGCGCCGGGGATCGTCACGCTCTCGTCGTCGAGTTGCCACGACCGCGTCGGGTAGAAGTGGTCCTTCGCGGTCATGAACCGGCCCATCGGCCCCATGTGCGCGGCGTCGGAGTTGGTCAGCTCCTGGCCGAACCACTTGTAGAACTCCTGCGCGCCGTTGTAGTTCGCCGGCAGGTTGTTCGGGTCGGTCGGGTCGGTCAGCGGGCCGTCCGCACCGGCGACGCGGAAGATGAAGTGCGTGCCGAGGAAGTACAGCTCGTTGTAGAGGAAGTTCGCGTCGACGACCGGCCGCGCCTGGTCCGGCTACGTCTTGCCGGACGCCGACGGTCCGGCCGCGGCACTACCGGTGAGCACCGCCAGCGCCATGACCGATGCGATAGCCAGCCAGCGCCGAACCGGCGGCGGCGCGCTCTGTTCGTCCCTGCTCGTTGCGCCGTCATGAGTCCGTACCTTTCTTGCGCGGCTGCGATCAGGCGCGCCGACTCGTCCGGCGTGAACGTGCCGCAGGCGTTGGTGGCCGGAGCGGCACCGGACGGGCTGTCGACCGCGACCGCCTGCCGGTACAGGCCCCAGGTCGTTGCCCTTACCGACGGCCAGCTTGACGTCGGCGAAGGTCGGCCCGGAGAACGTGTGCGTGACGCGCTGCGCCGACGGCGTGGGTGCCGTCGCCGAAGTCCCAGTAGTACTTCAGCCCGTTGGTGCTCCCGTTCTTGTCGCGGCGAGAAGCCGGCGTCGAAGGTGACGGTCAGCGTCGAGTCGGGCTTGACCGGGTGGTCTCGAAGTACGCGACCGGCTTGTTCGGCTGGTCGGTGGCGCCGAGGTAGTCGTCGCCGCCGAGCAGCAGGCTCGTCCACTGGGCGGGCAGTTCGAGCGCCCGCTTGAGCTCCTCGGTCGGCTGCTGCGGCTGCAGGCCGTGCGGTGCGCCGCCGGCGAAGTAGTTGAGGTGCTCGATCGTGTCGGACAGGTAACCCGACCGGCTGGTTCTCGTTCACGTTGAACGGGACGCCGGCGGCGTGCGCCGCGCTTCAACGGGCCGAGGCGAGCGTGACCGCCGGTGCCGTCTGATCGACTGGATCTGGCCGTACTCGATGTTCGCGCCGGTGTCGACGAAGATCGGCTGGCCGGCGGTCGAGGTTGGTGACGTCGGCGACCGTCACCGTCGTGTCGCCCGGCCGCCGCGGCGCGCCGCGAGCGTCGTCATGCCGGGCTGCGGCGTGCCGTTGCCGAGCTGGAACGTCGTCTGGTTGCCGGCGTACCCGATCACCGGCGTCGCCTTGCGCGTTGCGCTGACCGAGGCCGCGTACGGGTTCTCGTCGGCTGTTCGAGTTCTTCACGCCGGACACGGTGAATCCCGGGATGCCCTTGTCGAAGAACGCCTGCTCGTCCTCGAGGCGCGTCGGTGTCGTCGCGGATCGGCGAGTACTGCGCCTGGTCGCCGCCGAGTACGCCGGCTTCGTCGGTACGACGCCGCTGTACGGGTTCGGCGCCTGGCCGGTCTGGTTGTAGCGCAGCGGGTTCTCCAACGGGACCGAGAAGTTGTACTTCGCTGCCCTGCTGGTCGAAGCCGGCCGAGACGGCCGACTGCAGGTCGGTGTGCAACTGGCCGATCGCCGCGGAGTTGGCCGTGATGTTCGCGCCGGGCGAGCCGGCGCCGGTGTCCGGGTAGGCCGAGTTCGGCGCGGTCGGCGTGGCCTTGATGAACGTGAACCACGGGCCGACGCCGCCGCCGGTGACGTTGTTCCAGAAGAACTCGGTGCCGAGGTGGTAGGCCGGGTAGTCCAGGCCCGAGCGAGTCCATGTTGGCGAACAGGACGTACTGGCCCTGCGGCCCGGACGGGATGAGGTTGTTCGCGTAGTAGGCCGAGCCCTCGCGGCTGAACAGGCCGTTGGCCGTCTTGCCGCGCGATGCGTCGAGCAGCGTGACCTTCAGCGTCCGCTTGGGGTAGGTGCCGTTCGCGTCGTACCAGCGCAGCAGCGCGTTGTACTCGGCCATGGTCAGCGCGACGCCGGACAGCCCGTCGTAGGCGCCCTCGTTGCCCAGGTTGCTGTCGGTGATGTGCCGGCGCGCCGCGCCGAAGCCGGTCGTGCCGCTCGTCGTGCCGGAGTCGATCAGCGCCGACGATGTCCGTCGGCACCGGGGTCTCGTCCGGATGCGCCGCGAGCATCACCCGCTGGCCGGCGCACGTCGCGCCGGGGATCGTCACCTCGGCGTCGTCGGAGTCGAAGCGGTAGCCGCCGCTGCGGCGGAAGTAGTGGTCGGTCGCCGTCGCGAAGCGCGGCCAGCGTGCGTGTTGGCCTGCGGGTCGGTCAGGGCGTGCTTCCAGTAGGCGATGAGCTCCTGCCAGCCGTTGACGGTCGGCGGCAGGTTGAACGGGTCCGCGGCGTTGCGCGGGTCGCCGTCCGCACCGGAGACGCGATAGCTGAAGTCCTTCGACATCGCGTAGAGCTGGCTGTACAGGTAGTCGGCGTTGACCGTGATCGTGGCGTGCCCGGCCACGGCCTTGCCGCCGGCCGGCGCCGTGCTGGCGGTGATCCCCACGGGCACCGCCACGGCGACGCACGCAACGGTGACCAGCCACCTTCGCCGCCGGAACCTACGAAGCGCCTTCATCCCGCTGCGACCTCCTTCGAGAGTTGCTCGTTGCGGTGGCGTCAACGCTCGGCAAGATCGCCCGGCGCGACGGTCGCGGACGTGAACTAAGCAGTCGTGCTTCGGGACCTTGAGATCAGCGTGGATATCGCGAACAGCGGCGGCGACAGAAACGTTCGCCGGGGATCGCAGCTCAACACACAGCTCACTGGCAGACGCCCTTCATGAGGGTCCCGTTGAACTGAACGAAAGACCGGCATCTGCAACCCCGTCGGCCCGGCTCGCGCCAATGCCGTCGACAAGCCACAACAACGCCTGTCTCTGCAAACCGAAGCGAAGTGGATCGCACCTCGCCCACCGGACATCGCAGCACTTGCGGCGAGCGGCTGTCAATCAGATTGCACGTTGTGGCCGAATCATGATCAGGTCGGCCACGTCTGGCCAATCCTCCGCATTTGCTGAGGCCGACCAGCCACCCGAAAAAACGCGAACCCGCCAAGATCACGCCCGACGTTCACCGGCCCCGTGCCCATGTTCGGTGATCAACAGAGCAATCTGGTCTATAGCCGACCGAATCGCTCTGTTGATCACGGACACGGGAAGG
The DNA here is from genome assembly GCA_963709985.1 of uncultured Actinomycetota bacterium. Classification (GTDB taxonomy): domain Bacteria; phylum Actinomycetota; class Actinomycetes; order Mycobacteriales; family Jatrophihabitantaceae; genus DASXRA01. Next base: position 148,868 of record CAVPYQ010000028.1, on the reverse strand, counting down.
CCGGCGCGAGCATCAACGAACCCGACGGACGGCTCCCAATGCGCCGAGCGGGCTGCCGTCAGGCCGTGCGCGGGACGAGGAACAGGTTGTCGGGGTAGCACCAACCCCAGTCCTCACCCGGCTCGAACGAGCGCATGATCGGATGCTCGGTCGCGTGCCAATGTGCCGTGGCGTGCCGTCGTGGCGAGTTGTCGCAGCAGGCAACGTGGCCGCATTCGAGGCATTCGCGCAGGTGCACCCATTGGGTGCCCTCGCGCAGGCAGTCCTCGCATCCCTCGGTCGTGGACGGCTGCACCTGTGCCACCTCGGCCAGGTGCGAGCACTGCGCATCGGTCGGTGCACCTCGAGGGTTCGCCGCCGTAACCCAAGCTGTCATGACGACAAAGGTAGCCACCCCGGCAAGGCCCCGGCCTTACTCCCACTCGATCGTGCCCGGCGGCTTGGACGTCACGTCCAGGACGACGCGGTTGACCTCGCGTACCTCGTTGGTGATCCGCGTCGAGATCCGCTCGAGCACCTCGTACGGCACACGCGTCCAGTCGGCGGTCATCGCGTCCTCGGACGACACGGGCCGCAACACGATCGGATGGCCGTACGTGCGCTCATCGCCCTGGACGCCCACCGATCGGACGTCGGCAAGTAGCACGACCGGGCATTGCCAGATGTCGTGGTCGAGACCGGCCGCCGAGAGTTCGGCACGCGCAATGGCATCGGCACGACGCAGCACGTTGAGCCGGGCGGCGGTGACCTCGCCGACGATGCGAATGCCGAGGCCAGGACCGGGGAACGGCTGGCGCGAGACGATGTCATGCGGCAGTCCGAGTTGCTCGCCGAGTCGGCGCACCTCGTCCTTGAACAGCGATCGCAGCGGCTCGATCAGGCCGAACTGCAGGTCATCCGGCAGGCCCCCGACGTTGTGGTGGCTCTTGATGTTCGCGGCGCCGGTGCCGCCCCCGGACTCGACGACGTCCGGATACAGCGTGCCCTGCACGAGAAACTCGACCGATCCGCCGGCCTCGACGACCACCTCGCGCGCGGCGTCCTCGAAGGCACGGATGAACTCACGCCCGATCGCCTTGCGCTTCTCCTCGGGGTCGGTCACTCCGGCCAACGCGTCGAGGAACTGGCGGGTCGAGTCGACGACCTTGAGCCGGATGCCGGTGGCCGCGACGAAATCGCGCTCGACCTGCTCGACCTCACCCGCCCGCAGCAGCCCATGGTCGACGAATACGCAGGTGAGCTGATCGCCGATGGCTCGCTGCACAAGCGCGGCGGCGACGGCTGAGTCGACGCCCCCGGACAGAGCGCAAATGACCCGCTTGCCGCCGACCTGCGCCCGAATCGCCGCCACCTGTTCGTCGATGATGTTGGCCTCTGTCCACTGTGGACGGACGCCCGCGATGTCGTACAGGAACTGCTGGAGTATCTGCTGGCCCCGCTCGGTGTGCAGGACCTCTGGGTGGAACTGCACGCCGGCCAGCCGCCGATCGAGATCCTCGAACGCCGCCACCGGCGCGCCCGCCGAGCGACCGGTGACCACGAACCCGGCCGGCGCGGACTTGACCTCGTTGCCGTGGCTCATCCACACCTGCTGGGTGGCGGGAAGTCCACGCAGCAGACGCTGGGAGCCGCGACGTTGAGGGTGGTGCGCCCGAACTCGCTGCCCCCGGTGTCGGCGACCTCGCCGCCGAGTGCTTGCGCCATCGCCTGGAATCCGTAGCAGATCCCGAGCACGGGCACGCCCGCGGCGAACAGGTCCGGGTCGGCCTGCGGGGCCCCTTCGGCGTAGACGCTGGCCGGCCCGCCGGACAGGATGATCGCCTTGGGCCGGCGGGCGAGCAGATCGCGCAGCGGCATCGTGTGCGGCACGATTTCGGAGTACACGTGTGCCTCGCGCACCCGGCGGGCGATCAACTGCGCGTACTGCGCCCCGTAGTCGACGACCAGGACGAGATCGGGATTCATGCGGGGAGTTTAGTGGGACCGCTCCGCCGCAAGCGCCAGCAGCACCGGCAGCGACTGGGCCGGCCGGATCCCCTACGGCCGCTGCCACAGATAGCGGAACCCGGTGAGCTCGACGCTGATCGACCAGAGCCGGCGGGCCAGCACATCGTCCTGGGCAAGGGCGGACACCTTCGCCGGTCCGACCGGCCCACGCGTCTCGCCGAAACGCTGCGGGCCGGTGTAGGAGCCGGGCTCGGCGACGGTCGCGGCGAACAGCGTCGACCGGGCGCCGGCCGTCGCCGACTGGGTGAACGCCTTGACGAACACCGGACCGAACGCCCGCACGATCCGGTTCGCGCCCATACCCTCACGGTCGGCAACCAGGCCGGTCGAGCACAGGCCCGGATGCGCGGCCGTCGAGGCGAGTGGCAGATCCTGTGCGGTCGCGCGTCGCTGCAACTCCATCGCGAACAGGAGGTTCGCCAGCTTGGAATTGGAGTAGGCCTGCTGGGCCCGGTAGGCACCACCGGAGTTGCCGTTGACGACATCCGGTCGCCCGCTGTGGTGCGCCAGCGAGCGAAACCGTGACCACCCTCGGCGAGTCGGTAGCCAGCAGCGAGGGCAGCAACAGCCCGGTGAGTACGAAGTGGCCGAGATGGTTCGTACCGAACTGCAACTCGAACCCGTCGCGGGTGCTCGCTCGCGTCGGCGGCGCCATTACGCCCGCGTTGTTGACGAGCAGGTCGAGCGGATCATGCCATTGCTCGCCGAATGCCCGCACGGAGGTCATATCGGCAAGATCGAGTTCGGCGACCTCGACGTCGGCGTCGGCATTAGCGGAAACGATGCGATCGGCGGCCTGCTTGGCCCGCTCGACGTCCCGGCAGGCGAGCACCACGCGGGCACCGCGAGCGGCGAATTGCTTTGCCGCCTGCCAGCCAATGCCGGAATTGGCGCCTGTCACGACCACAGTTCGGCCATCGAGCATAGGTAGCTGCGCCACCCCCCATCCACCCATGGCGATGAAATTACGCGGCCTGCCGTGAGATGCACGTCGAGCGAGAGACACTAGGGCGTGGGCGAACACGGCGTACGTACACGGGTGTGGCGAAACGGCATCCTTGAAGCAGAAGAATTTCCGTTCGAGCGAATTTCTGACTACCTCGAAGAAGCCGGCTGCCTCGTCTGGGTCGACCTGTGCGCTCCGGATGCCGAGCGCCTCAACGCGTTGGCCGACGAACTGAGCCTCGACCCACACGCCGTCGAGGACGCCACCGAGCACCGCGAACGGCCTAAAGCCACGCGCTACGGCACCCACGTGTTCATTGCGGCGTACGCGCTGGCCTTCGACCGGGAGAGCGGCGCCCTGAGCGCACACCAGATCTCTGCGTTCGGCCTCGAGCGTGCGGTCGTGACGGTGCGCCAGACCGAGGACTTCGACATGGATGTGGTCGTCAAGGCCTGGGCCGACAACACCGATCTGGTCAAGTTCGGCCCACGCGCTCTCATCTACGGCTTGCTCGACGTCATAGTCGATGGCCACTTCGCCGCGATCGAAGCCCTGGATGACGAGATCGAGAAGATCGAGGACATCCTGTTCGACGAGACTCGAGACAGCGTCCGGCAGGTTCAGCGCCGGTCGTTCGCGCTGCGAAAGGCCCTTGTCGAGACGCGGCGGGCGATCCTGCCGATGCGCGAGGTGGTCTCCACCATCATGCGGCGGGGCCAGGAAGGCGGCGTGCAGAGCGAACTGGCGCCGTACTACGACGATCTCTACGACCACGTGCTGCGGGCGTCGGAATGGACCGAGTCGCTGCGCGACATGATCAGCTCGATCTTCGAGACGAACCTCTCCCTGGCCGACGCGCGGCTCAACACCGTCATGAAGAAGCTGACCGCATGGGCGGCGATCATCGCGGTGCCCACAGCGATCACCGGCTTCTACGGCCAGAACGTGCTGTATCCGGGATTCGGCACGCACTGGGGATTCTGGGTCAGCGCGCTGATCATGATTGCCATCGCCGGCGGGCTCTACCTGCTCTTTCGCCGGCGCGACTGGATCTGAGCCGGCAGCCGGATTCAGCGGGGGGCGCTGAGGATCAACTCGGCCTTCTGGAACTCCTTCACCGTGGAGTACCCGCACTTGCCGATGACCCGCCGCACGGCACCGAACAGGTTGCGCTCACCGCTCGGGTCACTGGTCGGGCCGATCAGGACCTCGTCGATGCCTGGGCGCTCCTGCTCGCCGTAGTGATCGACGATGACCGAACGGGGCACCCGGGGATGCGCGGCCGTCGGGTCCCAGTACCGCCCGGCACCGGGAGCCTCGGCGGCGACGGCAAGTGCCTCGCCCAGCATGACGGCATCGGCCCCGCAGGCCAGCGCCTTGGCGATGTCGCCGCCGGTGGTGAGATCGCCATAGGCGATCAGGTGCACGTACCGGCCGCCGGTCTCGTCGAGGTAGTCGCGCCGGGCCGCCGCGGCGTCGATCACTGCCGTCGCCATCGGAACGTCAATGCCCAGCGCGGCGTGGGTGGTCGAGCCCAGATGCGCGCCGTAGCCGATGATCACTCCGGCGGCGCCGGTGCGCATCAGGTGCAGCGCCGTCTGGTAGTTGCCGCAGCCGCCGACGATCACCGGGACGTCGAGGTCGGCGATGAATGTCTTGAGATTGAGCCCGGCCTGGTCCTTTGACGCGACGTGCTCGGCCGAGATCACCGTGCCCTGGATGACGAGCAGGTCGACGCCTTCGGCCAGGACGTGCGGCGCGAGTTCTGCCGTGTGCTGCGGCGACAACCGCACGGCCACCCGGATACCGGAGTCGCGCAGTTCGCGGACCCGCTGCCGCAGCAGTTCGACCGACACCGGCCGCGTGTAGATCGACTGCAGGCTCGCCGGATCGGCGGTCAGTTCGGCCAGGCGCTGCTCGGCGTCGGCGTACCTGGTCCACAGGCCCTCGCCGTCGAGCACGGCCAGCCCGCCCAGACGCTCGACCTCGACGGCCGTTCCGGGCGAGACGACGGCATCCGACGGCGCCGCCACGAGCGGCAACTCGAACGCGTGCGCGTCGATCTGCCACGACGTGGACACGACGGCCGAGCCGCGGGTTCGCCGGGTGGCCACGAGCGCGATCTCGTCCAGGTGGTAGCCCCGGCGGGCGTTGCGGCCGAGGCCGATCTCGACGATGTCGGGCATGGCGCAGAGTCTGCCCTACGCGCGAAGCCCGCCTGCGCCGGCCGATACCTCACCGGCCGAAGTGGCCCCAGGCGAGCCCGGACCCCGCGCTCCCAATCAGCGGCGACGACGCGGGCGCCCGGTTCCCCTGGCTCAGTTGATCACCTGCAGATCGTCCACCACCCACGGTGCAAAAGGCGCAGGTGATCACCCCAGAAATTGCCGCGCCAAACGCACGTCGCAGCGAGCAATCACCCGCGGCTATATGGGGATCTGCCGGCCGGCTGGCTCATCCACCGAGGTAGGCACGAGTCACGCTGTCGTCCTCGAGCAGGTGAGCCGCAGGGCCTTGCAGGGTGAGGTTGCCCGACTCGAGAACGTAGGCGTAGTCGGCCACCCGCAGCGCGGCCAGCGCGTTCTGCTCGACGAGCAGCACGGTGACGCCCTGATCGCGGATCTGCGCGATCGTGTCGAAGATCAGGTCGACCAGCACCGGCGCGAGGCCCATCGACGGCTCGTCGAGCAGCAGCAGCTTCGGGCTTGGCCATCAGCGCCCGGCCGACGGCGAGCATCTGCTGCTCGCCGCCGGACATCGTGCCGGCCTTCTGCGTCGATGCCGCTCGCCGCAGCCGCGGGAACAGCTCCAGCACGCGCTCCCGGTCCTGCGGCGATTCCGTCCTTGTCGTTGCGCAGGAACGCGCCGAGGTCGAGGTTCTCGCCGACGGTCATGCGCGGGAAGATCCGCCGGCCCTCGGGGGACTGGGCGATGCCCGCGCTCGACCACCTCGTGGCCCGTGCAGCGCCGTTGATCTCGCTTGCCCTCGAACGTGATCGCGCCCGTGCGTGGCCGCAACAGACCGGAGATCGTGCGCAGCGTCGTCGACTTGCCGGCGCCGTTCGAGCCGATCAGCGTGACGATCTCGCCCTGGTTGACCGTGCAGCGTGAGGCCCTTCACGGCGGCGATGTTGCCGTAGTAGACGTGAGATGTCGTCCAACGCGAGCAGCGGCTCGGCCGCCGTCGCCGCGCCGCGTGCCGACGGCGGTCATCGGGCGCCTCCCCTCGCGTACCGGTCTTGCCGAGGTAGGCCTCGATCACCCGCTCGTTGGACCGGATCTCGTCCGGGCCGCCCTCGGCGATCTTCTCGCCCCGGTCGAGCACCGTGATCCGCTCGGACGACCCGCATGACCACGCTCATGTCGTGCTCGATGAGCAGCACGGAGACCTGCTTCTCGTCGCGCACCCGGTGCACGAAGTCGACGAACTGCGCCGACTCCTGCGGGTTCATGCCGGCCGTCGGCTCGTCGAGCAGCAGCACCTGCGGGCTGCAGCGCGAGCGCCCGGGCCACCTCGAGCCGGCGCTGGTCGCCGTAGGACAGGTTGCGCGCGTACTCGTCGGCGTGCCTTGCCGATGCCCGACGAACTCGAGCAGCTCATGGGCCTGCTCGTGCGCCTCCCGCTCCTCGCGGCGCTGCCACGGCGTGCGCGAAGATCGTGCTGGACGATGCCCGACCTGCAGGTGCGAGTGCATGGCCACCATCACGTTCTCCTCGGCCGTCATGAGGCCGAACAGCCGGATGTTCTGGAACGTCCGGGCCATGCCCGAGCGAAGCGATCTTGTGCGGCGGCAGGCCGGTGATGTCCTCGTCGCCGAGCATGCACCTGCCCCGCGGTCAGCTTGTAGAGCCCGGTGAGCGACGTTGAAGAACGTCGTCTTGCCGGCGCCGTTCGGGCCGATCAGGCTGACGATGCCGCCCTGCGGGATCGTGAAGCTCACGTCGTTGACGGCGATCAGGCCGCCGAAGCGTGACGGTGATCTCGCGTGCAGCGCGTCGAGCCGGTGGCAGCTCTGGTCCGTTGCGACCGCGGTCACGGCGTCGTCGCTCGTCGGCCGATCGGCGTCGCCGGCGGACCGTCGTCCTCGGGCCGTCGCCTCTCGAGCTCGGCGTCGGCTGCCTCCATGTCGGCGCCCAGCGCCTCGACCTCGGTGCGGCCCGGCTCGCGCAGGATCAGCCGGGTCCGGGCCTCGGGAACGAGGCCCTCGCGCCGGAACAGCATCATCAGCACCAGGACGAGCCGAAGATCAGGAAGTTGTACGACGGGAAGTTGATGTTCGTGCCGAACTGCGCTGTTGATACGCGTCGCCGATCTGCGGCAGCCCGGTCGAGTTGAACCAGGCGAGCACGAGCGCGCCGATGATCACGCCCCAGACGTTGCCCATGCCGCCGAGCACGACCATGGCCAGCAGGATGATCGAGATGGCGAAGCTGAACCTGTCCGGCGAACACGCCGCCGACGTGCGACCGCGTACGCGACGCCGCCGATGCCGCCGGCGACCGCGCCGACGGCGTACGCGGACAGCTTCGTCCGCATCAGCGGCACGCCCATCATGCTCGCGGCCAGCTCGTCCTCGCGGATCGCCAGCCAGGCCCGGCCGAGCCGGCCGTCGCGCATCCGCAGCGAGACGAACACGCAGAACGCGGCGACCAGCACGAGAAGACGAGGAACAGTACGGCAGGTCGAACGGGCCCAGTGCCCGAGTCGACGCCCTTGAGGTTGGAGAAGATGCCGGTACCGGATCGGGTCGATCGGCGCGATGCCCTTGGTGCCGTTGGTCAGGTTGAAGCCGCAGATGTTGCTCGTCGCCGTTGTGGAAGATCTGCGGGATGATCTCGCCGAAGCCGAGCGTCACCAGGGCCAGGTAGTCGCTGCGCAGCCGCAGCGTCGGCGCACCGATGATGACGCCGCACAGAGGCGCAGACCAGGCGCCCGCGATCGACAGCACGAGCCAGAAGCTGATGTGGATGCCGACGGCCTTGTGCACCAGGTGGCGCGTCGCCGCAGAAGTGGATGTTCGACCTGGAAGAAGAACGTCGGACATGAGCCAGCCGGCGGTGTAGCCGCCGATGCGCCCAGAACGCGACGTAGCCGAGGTCGAGCAGGCCGGCGTAGCCGACGACGATGTTCAGGCCGAGCGCGCAGATCACCTAGACCAGCGCACTGGTTGATCGTCGTGACGGCAGCCAGTCGCCGGCGAACTCCTGGACCGAGTCGACCGAGTCCGGCAGAAGTACCGGTAGTAGAACACGAAGCACAGGATGGCCGCGAGCGAGCAGGCCGAGCGGCCAGCCGATCGACGCGATCCGCCGGCGCTGAGCCGGCGGCTTGCGGCCCGGCGTGGTCGGCGTCGGCAGCGCGTCGGTCGTAGTCGTGCCATGGCTACACCTTCTCCGCACGTTCGGTTGCCGAGCAGGCCCGTCGGGTTTGAACACCATCACCAGGATCAGGATGGTGAACACCGACCGTCTGCGACCACTTCTGGCCGAAGCCGTGCGGGCAGCCGTCGTTGAGGCCCTGGATGAGGCCGATGAGCACGCCGCCGAGCACCGCGCCGGTGAGGTTGCCGATGCCGCCGAGCACGGCCGCGGTGAAGGCGATCAGGCCGAGCTGGAAGCCCAGGTCGTACCGCGTCGTGCCGATCGTCTGCTACGTACAGCAGGCCGGCCGCGCCGGCCATCGCGCCGCCGAGGGCGAACGTGAAGGAGATGGTCCGGTTGACGTTGATGCCCATCAGCCGGGCGGCGTCCTGGTCCTGCGCGGTGGCCCGCATCGCCTTGCCGCTGCCGGGTCTTGGTGACGATCCAGGTCAGATCAGCAGCAGCACCGGACGGTCACGCCGACGATCGACGATGACGTCGTACCGGATCAGTGACGCCGCCGATGCGTGATGCCGCCCGTGCGGGAGCACGCTGGGCCACTGGCTGCTGGCGTCGAGCCGTTCCAGTGCAGGCCGATGTTCTGCAGGATGAAGCTCATGCCGACCGCGGTGATCAGCGGCGCCAGCTTGGGCGCCCGTCGCAGCCGCCGGTAGGCGAAGAACTCGATCGCCGACGTTGATCGACGCGCAGAACGCCATGGCACGCGACGAGGCGAGCACGAAGATGCCCAGCCCAGCGAGCGCCGGGCTGGTCGACGCCGAAGCCAGTTGACCATGATGAACGCGCTGAACATCGTGCCGAGCATGAACAGGTCGCCGTGGGCGAAGTTGATCAGCTCGATGATGCCGTAGACGAGGGTGTAGCCGAGGGCGACCAGCGCGTAGAGCGCGCCGTTGTGCAGTCCGACGACGCAGGACCGTGAAGAACTGCGTCGGCTGCGTCGACGAAGTTCGCAGACGAGCCACGCGACGAGCCCGACCACGATCAGCACAGCGACCGCAGCGATCAGGACTGATCTCGCCGAGCGCGGAGCCGCGGTCTGCGCGGCGCCGCGGACGCGGTCGTTGATGGTCATGCGCGGAACCTCCTCGTCGAGCGGACGCGACGCGGGCGCCTGCCGCTGGAAGCGGCGTCGCCGGGCATGCGGCGACAGCGCGGCCCGGGCGGTCACGGACCGCGCCGCACCGGAGCCTCAGGACTCGACTCAGCTGACCGGGCAGCGCCTTGAGGAACGTCTCCGCGTTGCCCTTCATCTGCAGCGATCGGAGATGTCGTTCGTGTTGACGTCGCCCGTCTGCGGGTCGATCTTGATCTCCTTGCCGAGCATCGGACTGGTCGGCCGGGATGTGATGCCGCGCGCCGCTGAACACCTGCGTCCGTGACGCTCTTGCGGGTGCCGTCCGACTTCGCGATCGCGGCGAGGATGACCTGCAGCGCCGCACGCCGTAGAGCGCGTAGCTGGAGGCCGGCGGCCTGCCGTACTTCGCCTTGTAGGCGTCGAGCAGCTTCGCCGCCGGACCGCCGCCGCCTGGACGAGCTGGGTCGTGGACAGGCCGGCGAAGGTCAGGTACATCGCCCTGCGGCCTCGGGCAGCTTGTCCAGGTCCGGGTAACCGGTGAAGCCGTCCGGCGCCATCAGCTTGACCTTGGTGTTGTCGCCGAGCACGGCGACCTTGTCCTTGATCAGCTGGCCGCCGTTGTTGTCGTAGATGCCGCCGAGGTAGACGCAGTCCGGGTTCGTGCGCCTTGATGCTTCTCGAAGAGCGCCGTGTAGTTCGGCTGCTTGCGCGTCCCACGGCCTCGTTGCCGAGGACCGTGATGCCCTGCTTCGCCGGCCTCGGTCGACGAACGCCTTCGCGACGCCCTGGCCGTAGGTCTGGTTGTCGTTGAGGACGAAGCACTTCTTGACCCTGAGGTCCTGGGCCGCGAACTGGGCGGCCGCCGCGCCCTGGTAGTCGTCGGTGGTGATCGACGCGGGCGTAGTTGCGCTTGCCGGTCGGGTAGTACTTGTCGGGCTCGCCCGGGTCCCACGTCTTGGTCAGGCCGGGGTTGGTGTTGGCGTGCGAGACCATCAGCATCGGGCCGTTCGGGTCCTGGTTGAGCACCGGCACCTCGAGCTTGGCGCAGCCCGAGTTGTAGGTGCCCATGACGGCGACCTCGTTGGCGTTGGCCACGTGGTCGGTGGCGTTCTCGGTGCACGTCGCGTCGTCCCACTCGCCCTTGGCCGCGGTCGAGTCGTCGTACTTCTTGAGCTCGATCTTGTAGTTGCCGGCCTTGTTGCCGACCTGGTCCAGGTAGAGCTTGATCGCGTTGTTCGTCGACGTTGGACGCATCTGCCGACGCGCCCTGGAGCGGGCAGGTCGGTGGAGATGACGAGCGTCTTGCCGCCCCCGCCACCGCTGCCGCCGCCCCCGCTGGCCGGCGGGTTGGTCGAACCCCCATTGCTAGAACTCTTACAAGCGCTCACCGAGAGCGTTGTTACTGCCACCGCAAGTGCCGCGGCGATGATCGAGCGATAGCGCACGACTCCTCCTCATTGCGTTGTCGCGCCCAGCGCAGCACACGCTGGTACCAGTGCCCATGTCCTGGCTCGGGTGGGGGAAGCCTAGACCCCAAGTGCAGTGACTGGTGGGCATCGTCAGCGTCCCGTTACCCCGTCGTTATGTGTGATCCGTCCGTACCACCGGCAGTCCGCCACAACCTGTCCAAATCCCGCTCGTGCATCGGCAATATCCGACCGGCGTGCGGCTCGGTCCGGTGAGATCCGCCGCGGAGATAGGCCGTTGAGCAGTCAGGCTCAACGCGAGGTGTAGTTGGGCGACTCGACGGTCATCTGGATGTCGTGCGGATGCGATTCCTTGAGCCCGGACGACGTGATGCGGATGAGCTTGCCGCGCTCCTGCAGGTCGGCGATCGTCCGTGTGCCGGCGAAACCCATGCCGGCCTGCAGGCCGCCCACCAACTGGTGGGCAACGGCCGACAGCGGGCCGCGATAGGGCACCTGCCCCTCGATGCCCTGGGGCACGAGCTTGTCGTCGTCGGAGACGTCGTGCAGGCCGTAACGGTCCTTCGAGTACGACGTCTGCTGGCCACGAGACTGCATGGCGCCGAGCGAGCCCATGCCGCGATATGACTTGTACTGCTTGCCGTTGATGAAGATCAGCTCGCCGGGCGACTCCTCGCATCCGGCCAGCAGCGAGCCGAGCATGACCGTGTCGGCGCCCGCGACGAGCGCCTTCGGGATATCGCCCGAGTACTGCAGGCCGCCGTCGCCGATCAACGGAACGCCGGCCGGCCGGCAGGCCAGTGACGCCTCGTAGATCGCGGTCACCTGAGGCACGCCCACGCCGGCGACGACGCGGGTGGTGCAGATCGAGCCCGGTCCGACGCCGACCTTCACGCCGTCGGCGCCCGCATCGACCAGCGCCTGCGCGCCGGCGCGGGTGGCGACGTTTCCGCCGATGACGTCGACGGATGTGTCTCGCTTGATCCGGGCGACCATCTCGATGACGCCGCGGGAATGGCCGTGCGCCGTGTCGACCACGACGAAATCGACGCCGGCCTCGACCAGGGCCAATGCGCGCTTGTAGGAATCCTCGCCGACCCCGACCGCCGCGCCGACGACCAGCCGGCCGCGTGCGTCCTTCGTGGCAAGGGGAAACGCCTCGCTCTTGGTGAAGTCCTTGACGGTGATCAGCCCGGTCAGCCGGCCCTCGGCGTCGACCAGGGGCAGCTTCTCGACCTTGTGCCGGGCGAGTGCGCGCAGAGCGTCGTCGTGAGAAACCCCGACCGGCGCGGTGATCAGGGGCATCGGCGTCATGACATCGCGCACGAGTCGCGACTGGTCGGTCTCGAAGCGCATGTCGCGGTTCGTGACGATGCCGAGGAGCACGCCTGATTCGTCGACGACGGGGGCTCCGGAGATCCGGTAGCGCGCGCACAGTGCCTCGACGTCGGCGAGCGTGGCCTCCGGCGAACACGTGACCGGGTTCGAGACCATGCCGGCCTCGGACCGCTTGACCAGATCGACCTGCGCCGCCTGGTCGTCGGCCGACAGGTTGCGGTGCAGGACGCCGACGCCGCCCTGGCGCGCCATGGCCACTGCCATCCGCGCCTCGGTGACGGTGTCCATCGCGGAGGACACCAGCGGAATCCGCAGGGAGATGTTTCGGCTGACACGGGTGCTCGTGTCGACGTCGCTCGGGATGATGTCTGACTCGCCCGGCAGTAGCAGGACGTCGTCGAAGGTGAGCCCGAGAGCGGTGAATTTGGCGGGCAGTTCGGGGACGGCGGACTGGTCGGTGTTGGTCAATGTCGCTCCAGGACCGAAGGGCGCAATAACTCATCCTACGGGGGCCAGGTGTCCTGCGCGCATCGACAGGCGGCGTGGAGCGGATGTCGCGGCCACCGGATCACCGACGAGTCGCATTTCGATCATCGGGCGAAGCGCATACGTAACTGGCAGTTCGCTGACCGTCAAAGGATCCATTCAGGCGCGGTGCTCGATCGTACGACCCCGAAGATCTATTAGGACAAATGTCAGGGTCGATTCAGGAGATTCCCGAATGGTGCTGGTCGACCTTGCCCCGAGAGGCTTGGAGCCATGTCACAACCAGCATTGATGCAGGCCGCCGACACCACCGCAGCCGCGCGCGCCGTCAACGTCGTCAAGGTCTACGGCGAGGGAGCCACGGGCGTTCGAGCCCTTGACGGGGTGAGCGTCGAGTTCCGCCGGGGCGAATTCACCGCGATCATGGGGCCGTCCGGATCGGGGAAGTCGACCCTGATGCATTGCCTCGCCGGCCTGGACACCGCGACCTCGGGACAGATCACCATCGGCAGCACCGATCTGAGCCGCCTGTCGGACAAGAAGATGACCAAGCTGCGCCGCGACCGGATCGGCTTCGTCTTCCAGGCCTACAACCTCGTACCGACCCTGACCGCGATCGAGAACATCACGTTGCCGCTGGACATCGCCGGACGCCGGCCCGATGGCGAATGGCTGCGGCGGATCATCGCCACCCTTGGCCTAACCGACCGGCTCTCGCACCGGCCGAGTGAACTGTCCGGCGGGCAGCAGCAGCGCGTCGCCTGCGCACGGGCACTCGCGAGCCAGCCCGAGATCATCTTCGGTGACGAGCCCACGGGCAACCTCGACTCCCGCTCCAGCGGCGAGGTGCTGGGCATCCTGCGCGATTCCGTCGACCGCCTCGGCCAGACCGTCGTCGTGGTCACCCACGATCCGCGCGCGGCCAGTTACGCCGACCGGGTCGTGTTCCTCGCTGACGGCCGCATCGTCGACGAGATGCGTGAGCCGACCGCGGACGGCGTCCTGGACCGCATGAAGAACCTGGACGGGCGGAGCTGAGCACATGGCTGTGGGAGGAAGAGCCATGCGCCGGGTCTCGTGGCGCAGCCTGGTCGCGCACAAGGTGCGACTGATCCTGACGGTGATCGCGGTCGTGCTCGGCACGGCATTCGTCGCCGGATCATTCGTGTTCACCGACACGCTCAAGCACACGTTCAACGGGATCTTCGCCGACGCCGACAAGGGCGTGGACGTCCGCGTGGACGCCAAGAAGGCGAGCAACCCCGGCGTGCCCCTCCGCCTGGTCGACCGCATCAAAGCCGTGCCGGGCGTGCGCGCCGTGCAACTCGAGGCGAGCGCTCCGCTGGTGCTGATCGGGAAGAACGGCAAGCGGGTATCGAGCGGCGGAGCGCCCAGCGAGGGCACGATGTGGAACCCGCCGGGCGAGCAGATCAAGGCGCCGCCGACGTTCGTGTCCGGCAAAGCCCCGTCCGCGCCGGGTGATGTCGTTATCAACGAGGGCGCGGCCAAGAAGTCCAAGCTCGTCGTGGGCGATCACACGAAGGTTGTGCTGCCCGCTCGGGGAATCGTCGACGTGACGATCACCGGCATCTACCACACCGACACCGAGACCGGCGGCTACGTCGGCGTCGAATTCACCAAGCAGCAGGCACTTTCCCTGTTCACCGACGGCACGCACGTCGGCGCCGTCAGCATCGCCGGCAGGGGCGTCGACGAGAAGACGCTGCGCGACCGGGTGGCACCGCTGCTCACCCGCGATCTGCAGGCGAAGACCGGCGATCAGGTACGCAAGGACGACCAGGGCGCAGTTTCGAAGGCGCTGTCGTTCGTCAACTACTTCCTGCTCGCATTCGGCGTGATCGCGCTGATCGTCGGAACGTTCATCATTTACAACACGTTCTCGATGATCATTGCCCAACGGGTGCGCGAACTCGCGCTCCTGCGGGCGATCGGCGCCGACCGTCGCCAGGTCCGCCGGTCCGTGCTGTACGAGGCCAGCGTGATCGGCGTCGTCGGCAGCGTGCTCGGACTCGCCGGCGGAGTCGGGCTGGCCTACGGCCTGCGCGCTCTGCTCGACGCGATGAACGTAGGCCTGCCGAGCGGCGCGTTGGTTCTGACGCCGCGCACGGTGATCGTCGCGATGATCGTGGGCACCGTCGTGACCCTCGTGTCGGCTTATGCCCCGGCCCGGCGTGCGGCCAAGACGCCACCGGTGGCGGCGATGCGCGAGGAGTTCTCCTCCGGCCCGGGATCGCTTGCGGCGTCGCTCCATCGCAGGCGCCATCCTGAGCGCCGCCGGCCTGGCTGCCGCGATCGACGGGTCAGCCAGCACCTCGGGCGGCACCAGCACGTCGCTGATCGGCCTGGGACTGCTGGCCACCGGCGCGGGTGTCCTGCTGCTCGCTCCGGCCCTGTCTCGCTACGTCATTGGCGGTCTCGGCCGGGTGGTTGCCCGTCCGTTCGGCGCGGTCGGGCGCCTGGCGCGGACGAATTCGGTACGCAATCCGCGCCGAACGGCCGCGACGGCGTTTGCGCTGACCGTCGGCCTGATGCTCGTCAGCGCGATCGCGGTTATCGGCGCGTCAACGAAATCCAGTATCAATGCGCTCGTCGACGGCAACATCCGGGCCGACTTCATCCTCTCCGGCACGGGCGGGACGCTCGTTCCGCTGCCAGCCGTCAAGCAGGCGGCGGCGGTGCCGGCGTCAAGTCGATGGCCGAGTTGCACCCGGTGCTCACGACGATCAACGGCGACGACGCCGAAGGCACCGGAGTCGACGGCAGCATCAGCGACGTCCTCAAGATCGACTTCAAGTCGGGCGGCGGGGCGCTGACCGGGCAGAACATGCTGGTTTCAAACACGACCGCCCAGAACAAGCACTGGAAGCTGGGCGATCGCGTCACGCTCGCAACTCCGGGCGGCGCGTCGGTCCACGAGACGATCACCGGTATCTACAAGGACAATCAGCTGCTCTCGAGCTGGCTCGTCTCCGGTGACACCTACCGGAAGCTGACGCCCAGCAGCCGCTACGCCGACTTCGTCGCGCTGGTCAAGGCAGCGCCGGGCACATCCGCATCGACGCTGCGCGCCGGACTCGACGACGCGACGAACCGGTACTACACCGTCGACGTCAAGAACCGCGCGGAGTTCAAGGGCCAGCAGGCATCGCAGATCAACGGCCTACTCGGCCTGCTGTACGGCCTGCTCGGCCTCGCGATCGTCATCGCGATCATGGGCATCATCAACACCCTTGCCCTGTCGGTGGTCGAGAGACGCCGCGAGATCGGCATGCTGCGCGCCGTCGGCATGCTGCGTGGCCAACTGCGCCGCACGATCTACGTCGAGTCCCTGCTGATCGCGGTGTTCGGCGCCCTCCTCGGCCTCGCGCTCGGTTTGACCTTCGGTGCCCTGTTCACGCATCGGCTGCGCGATCAGGGGCTCTCGGTGCTCACCATCCCGTGGGGGCAGGCCGTGACCTTCCTGATCATCGCCGCCGTGGTCGGCGTGCTCGCCGCCCTCTGGCCGGGAGCACGGGCAGCCCGCACCAGGCCTCTGGCGGCGATCGCCGAGGCCTGATCCACCCTGGCGTTGAGTGGTGCGTTATGGCCCTTCGGTGCGCCATAACGCGCCACTCAACGGACTCAGCACCCCGCAACGGGACGGTCCGGGCAGGTTCTCGGACCGATCCAGGAGGGGGCGGGGTGGCCTCTGGGGCCCATGACGCTTTACCGTGGTGGGGTGATGCCCGAAGACGGCCCGGTCGATCCGTTCCTGAACGACCCACACGACCCGGCCGCGGTCCTCGACGATCCCGATCCGATCGAACCGCTCAGCGACGACGAGCGCGCCGACGTACTCGCCGATCTGCACGAGCTAGCCGAGTTCCGCCAGGCGCTGTCGCCGCGGCAGATCCGCGGCATCGCGGTTGAGTGCGCGGACTGCGGCGAGCAGCACTACTTCAGCTGGGACCTCATGGAGGCAAATCTGCGCGCGCTCGTCGGCGAGGGCCGGACGCACGTGCACGAGCCGGCGTACGAACCGAATCCCGAAGCATTCGTCAGTTGGGACTACGCCCGCGGCTACACTGACGCCACCAACGCTGCCGCACGCCGCCGCTGATGCCTACCGTGGCCCCGTACCACCCATATCTACACGCAGAGCATCGAAACGGCGCACAATGCCGCGCCAATACCGAATTCTCCGACCTAAGCGTCACCTTTCACCGAATCAGTCTTTGGATGAGACGAGGAGCCAAACGGTAAGTGCGCGAGTAACTGCGATGGGTTGGGAGGGAAGCCATGGCGGAGATTCGACGGCTCCCCCTGTCACGACAGGGGGCGTGGGAATGGCAGATGCAGGCAGCCTGCCGAGGTACCGATACGGCGGTGTTTTATCACCCCGAAAACGAGCGAGGGCCATCGCGCAGACGACGCGAGGTTCGCGCTAAAGAGATCTGCGACGGATGCCCCGTGATAGCGAGTTGCCTGCGCTGGGCACTGGCGACGCGCGAGCCGTACGGCGTGTGGGGCGGGCTCTCGGTGGAAGAACGCGAGGCGTTACTCACCCGCCAGCCGGCCTGAGCTGATCTTCGCCCAAAGCACACGTCGCACGCATCGGTGCGGCAGGGGCGTCTGAAGCACACCTGCGTGCTGGCGCCTGCCGATTTGCACCGATGGCCGTACCGGTCACCTCGACCATTTCGTCATTGCGTCATCGCGTCATTGCGTCATCCGGCGCACGCGTCGATGACGGGCGCTCTGGACAGCAAATCGCGCAGGGCCCGCCCGCTTCCGGGCGAGACCCTGCGCGATAGCCGGTCGGTTAGAAGCCCGGGCCGTGACTGTGGCCGTGCCCGTGGCCGCCGTGTGAGTGGCCGTCGGCCGCGTGATCATCGGCCTGCTCCGGCTTGTCGACGATCAGGCTCTGCGTGGTCAGCACGAGCGACGCCACCGAGGCGGCATTCGCCAGTGCGGCCTTGGTGACCTTGACCGGGTCGACGATGCCGGCGGCGATCAGGTCGCCGTACTCGCCGGTCGCTGCGTCCAGGCCGCTGTTGCCGGCCATCTCCCGCACGCGGGCCACCACGACATAGCCTTCGTGACCGGCGTTGGACGCGATCCAGTGCAGCGGCTCGGCCAGCGCCTGGCGCACGATGGCAACGCCCGTGGCCTCGTCGCCGGACAGGCTCAGGTCGCCGTCGAGCGCCGAACCGGCGTGCAGCAGAGCCGCACCGCCCCCGGCGATGATGCCTTCCTCGACGGCAGCACGGGTGGAGGCGATGGCGTCCTCGATGCGGTGCTTGCGCTCCTTGAGTTCGACCTCGGTGGCCGCACCGACCCGGATCACGCCTACGCCACCGGCCAGTTTGGCCAGCCGCTCCTGGAGCTTCTCGCGGTCCCAGTCCGAATCGGTCTCTTCGATCTCGCGGCGGATCTGCGCGATGCGGTCGTCGATCGCCGCCTGCGCGCCGGTGCCGTGGGTGACCGTCGTCGTGTCCTTGGTGACGACGACCCGGCCGGCCTGGCCCAATACGTCCAGCCCGACCTGATCGAGCTTGAGGCCGACCTCGGGCGAGACGACCTCGCCGCCGGTGACGATGGCGAGATCCTGCAGGAACGCCTTGCGGCGGTCGCCGAAGAACGGCGCCTTGACCGCGACGGCAGGGAACGTCTTGCGGATCGCGTTCACGACCAGGGTCGACAGCGCCTCGCCGTCGACGTCCTCGGCGATGATCACGAGCGGCTTGCTCTCGGCGACCACCTTTTCCAGCAACGGCAACAGGTCCGAGACGCTGGAGATCTTCTGCGTGGTGATCAGCACGTACGCGTCGTCCAGGACGGTGTTGCCGGCCTCGACGTCGGTGACGAAGTACGGCGAGATGTAGCCCTTGTCGAACTGCATGCCCTCGGTGAACTCGAGTTCGGTGGTGAGCGGTCTGCGCCTCCTCGACGGTGATCACGCCGTCGTTGCCGACCTTGGTGAACGCCTCGCCGATGAGCTGGCCGATCTCGGCGTCCTGCGCGGAGATCGTCGCGACGTGGGCGATCTCCTGCTCGCCCTTCACCGGCGTCGCCGCCTTGTCGAGCGCGGTGCTGACCGCCTCGACGGCAGCGTCGATGCCGCGCTTGAGCGAGCCGGGGCTGGCGCCGGCGGCAACGTTGCGCAGGCCCGCCTTGACCAGCGCCTGCGCCAGCACGGTCGCCGTGGTGGTGCCGTCGCCCGCGACGTCGTTCGTCTTGGTGGCCACGGACTTGGCGAGCTGCGCGCCGAGGTTCTCGTAGGGATCATCGAGTTCGATCTCGCGGGCGATCGTCACGCCGTCATTCGTGATGACGGGCGGGCCGAACGACTTGTCGATGACGACGTTTCGGCCCCGGGGACCGAGAGTGACCTTGACCGTGTCGGCCAGTTTGTCGACGCCACGCTCGAGCGCGCGGCGCGCGTCCTCGTCAAAGCTGAGGATCTTGGGCATTAACGAACCTTTCCTATCGAACTGACAGTGCCCCGACCCGTTCAGGGGCGGGGCACTGTCAGAGCTGAAAGCACGGGCGGCGCCAGCGAACTCACGGGCGCGAGCGGAGCTAACAACGATCGGGTTATGGCGCCACCGATTGCATACAGCGTGGGCGACCACTGGCGACCACCAGCGAAACTCAGGGGCGCGAGCGAAGCTCACAACGATCGGGGTATGGCGCCTTCAACTTGCTTTACTTCTCGATGATCGCGAGGACGTCGCGCGCCGACAGGACGAGGTACTCCTCGCCGGCGTACTTGACCTCGGTGCCGCCGTACTTGCTGTAGAGAACGACGTCGCCGACAGCGACGTCGAGCGGGAACGCGGTTGCCGTTGTCGTCGAAACGCCCGGGGCCCACGGCGATGACCGTGCCCTCCTGCGGCTTCTCCTTGGCGGTGTCCGGAATTACGATGCCCGACGCGGTCGTCGTCTCGGCCTCATTGGCCTGTACGACGAGGCGGTCCTCGAGCGGCTTGATGCTGACCTTGGTGGCCGTCACGGTGGATCTCCCCTTCTCGGGTCTGTATGTCACGGTTTTATGCCGTTGCGGTGCCCTGCTGTCGTCGCGGGTGCCAGCCAGACCACCGACTGGCACTCTAACGCGGCGAGTGCCAACTCTCAACGTCGGGGTACCGCGGCGACTCGCGATCAGCCGAAGTGGTGCGACGACCAGGTCGCGCCGGCGTCGACGGTGGTCCAGACGGTGGAGCCGTCGCCGCTGACCCAGCGGCCGGTGGTCGGGCTCTCGAATCCGAGGAACCCGGCGTCGCCCCGGCCGGTCGTGGCGTCGACAGCGACCCGCTGCCACGAGCGACCGCCGTCCACACTGCGGTAGAGGGCGTCGGCGGCGTAGAAGAGCTTCGAGGCGGAGGCGGCTCCGAACAAGATCCGCTCCGAGGTGGTATGCGTCGTGACGGGATCACCGAAGTTCGAGCCGCCGTCGGTCGAGGTGATGACGAACCGGCCGACCGAACCGGAATCGCCGAGTTTCTCGTCCTCGCAGAGCAACGCGAGTGACCCGTCCGCTCCCACTCCGACATTCATGATGTCGACCTGGCGCTTGGGCCGCGCGCACGGATTGCCACGCGCAGCCCAGCTCTTGCCGTCGTCGGCAGACGCGTACATGGTGCGCGGCACCGCATTGTTGGTGATCACATACGCCCGGTCCTGCGCGCGGTACAACTCCACGACCGAGGCGCTGCCGGGCAGGGACGAGGCCCGCCAGGAGTCGGTACCCACGTCGGCAATCTGCACGGCACCCTCGGAGGTCACACGCAGGACAGTGCCGTTCTCGATCTCGAGCGAGGTCGCGCCGCCCGCCTGACGCGTCCAATCGGCGCCGCCGTCGGTGGTCATGAACAGGGCGTCCGGCCCGAAGGCGTAGCCAACATCGTTGTTGGCAAAGCGAATTTGATTGACGCACGGCGCCGCAGTGCACGAGGTGTTGGTCGAGACGTTCGCCGGAGGATTCTTGATGCTCTCCCAGTTCTGACCGCCGTCCTCGGTTCGGGCAAGGGCGATGCACCGTTGCGACTTGTCCTTGAAGCATTGCCCGCTGCCCAGCGCCCAGCCGTTTACCGTGCTGACGAACGTCATGTCCGCCACCTCGAACGCGGTCGGGACGGGTCCGGTGCTGGGCACCGGCTGGGTCGTCGACGACGCCGTGCTCGGCGCGGAACTGGTCGTGCTCGGCGCGGACGTCGACGGCGCACTGGTCGGTGACGAACTCGGCGCCGGCGTGGTCAAGGTCGGCGTCGGCGTGGTTGCGGCGTGCTCGTTGTCGTGGTGTATCTGGGAAATTGCGACGACCGCGGCGACCATGGCCGCGACGGCGCCCGATGCGATCAGCGGCAACGTCCAAGCCCGCCACCTGCGTGGCCGGCGACCGTACGGATCGCTCACCGGACGCGGACGATCGGCTGCCGCGAGGATCTGCTCGGCCAGAGCATCGCCGGCCGGAGCGTGTTTCGCGTGTTCGGCGAGGCTCGCGCGCAACGCCTTCTCGATGTCGAAGTCGTCGTTCATCGCTGCCTCCCCTCTGGATAGCCGCTTGCCGTCGGCTCGGAACGCGCCATTTCATTGCGCAATGCGGCCAGGCCACGGCTGATCAGGCTCCGCACGGTACCTACCCGGCAGCTGAGCTGATCGGCGATCTCCTCATCCGAGAGATCGTGGAAGAACCGCATGACCAACGCGGCGCGCTGCCGGTCGGACACCGTGCCGAGCAGTTGCCAGATCAGGTCTCGGTTGGTGACGTCGAGGCCGATATCGCGACCGTCGACCCGCTCCGGCAGCATGTCGACGACGATTTCGCGACTCGAGGGCCGGCGCCGATCGTTGAGGAAACCGTTTACCAGGGCCCGCCGCACGTAGGCGATCGGGACGTCCGCGGCCATGACGCGCTGCCATTTCGGATACAACCGCAAGAACGTGTCCTGTACGAGGTCCTCGGCGCTCGACGCGCTGCCGGTCAGCAGATAGGCCGATCGGAGAAGCGTCGAGGTCTGGTCGCGGACGAATTGCGCAAACAGCGCGTCAGCGTCCATGCGCCCCTCCTGCGCCTGCGCGCGCCAGTCCGACGGTGGGTTCTGCCCGACCACGGGCAACGACTCGGTCACCGCCTGCAACTGACCCCGGTCGCGCGGAGGCGTGGCCACTGCGCGGGAGGCACCGAGGAGAAGCGTCACGACCTGAATGACACGTCTCGGCGGAGAACGGTTGCAGCCTACGTCGTATCGCGCGGCAAAGGCTCGAATTTCCAGCTATGCGCTGGACGTGCGAGCAGGTCCGGCGGAACGTCGGCGATGCCCCGGCCGGTCGGGTCGATGACGACGACGCGTGGCTCGGCTCCGGAGCTGCGATACACCTGCGCTGCGGGGTCGGCGTGGCTGAGCACGTAGGCGACGAGTTCGTCGAGCCGGCCGGCGGCCGCCCGTGCCTCCCACATCTGCGTGCTCACACGAGCACCTGCGTGATCGGCAGCGCGGAATCGGCCGGCAGATCGAGTTGCGACGGGTGCGCCCCGTGGGCGGCAAGTTGCGCGCCGAGCGCAGCGACCATGGCGCCGTTGTCGGTGCACAGGCCCGGACGGGGCACGCGCAGCCGCAGGCCCGCGGCATCGCACCGCTCGGCGGCCAGCGCCCGAAGCCGGGAGTTGGCCGCCACTCCGCCGCCGAGCAACAGGTACCCGACGCCGGACGCCTTGGCCGCGCGAACTGCCTTTGCGGTAAGGACGTCGACCACCGCCTCCTGGAAGCTCGCGGCGACGTCGGCCACCGGGACGCTCTCGCCACTGCGCTCGCGGGCCTCGACCCAACGCGCTACCGCCGTCTTCAGGCCGGAGAAGGAGAACGCGTACTGCGCATCGTTCGGGCCAGACATGCCGCGGGGAAAGGCGATTGCGGCCGGGTCGCCCTCCCGGGCGATGCGGTCGATCGGCGGGCCGCCCGGGAACGGCAGGCCGAGCAGGCGGGCCACCTTGTCGTAGGCCTCCCCCGCCGCGTCGTCGACCGTCGCGCCGAGTTCGGTCACCTCCGAGCCACCGATCCGGGGCACCAGCAGCAGCGACGAGTGCCCGCCCGAGACGAGCAACGCCACGCACGGCTCGTCCAGCGGGCCCTCGTCGAGCAGGTCGACGGCGACGTGCGCCGACAGATGGTTGACGCCGTAGAGCGGCTTGTCGAGCGCGAGCGAATACGCCTTGGCGGCGGCGACGCCGACCAGCAGCGCTCCGGCCAGGCCCGGTCCGGCGGTAACGGCGATGGCGTCGATGTCGGCCGGCGCCACGTTCGCGTCGGCGAAGGCGCGGCGCACCGTGGGCACCATCGCCTCCAGGTGGGCCCGGCTGGCCACCTCGGGCACGACGCCGCCGAATCGGGCATGTTCCTCGACGCTGCTCGCCACGGCGTCGGCGAGCAACGTCGTGCCGCGGACGATGCCGACGCCCGTCTCGTCGCAGGACGTCTCGATGCCCAGGACCAGCGCCTCAGTGCTCATGACGCGACGACCAAGGCGACGACCAATGACAAGGCAACCACCGCCCTGGTCCGCCACGCGTTGGCGACCCGGCGCGAACCCGCAGCCGCCGGAACGACGCGCATCCCGATCGGGTCGGCACAGGCAGTCATGGCAGTTCTTTTCTCATGACGACGGCGTCGACGCGGCCGCCGTCGTAGTAGCCGCGCCGCAGGCCGACCCGCATGAACCTCGCGCGCTCATACAGTTTCTGCGCGCCGATGTTGTCGACGCGAACTTCGAGGAACGCCTCGGTGGCCCCACGCTTGCGGGCCTCGTCGAGCAGCATCGCGAGCAGGCGGGCGCCGATGCCGAGCCGGCGCGCGGCCGGGATAACGCCCACGGTCAGGATCTCGGCCGAATCAGCCACGACGCGGACGCCGGCCCAGCCGAGCAGTGCGCCGTCCTGGTCGACAGCAGCCAGGTAGTGACGGTGCCGCTTGTCGGCCAACTCGTCTCGATAGCCGTCGGCCGACCACGCCTCCGAGCCGAACATCTGCTTCTCGTACGGCATGAGCGCGTCGATGTGCTCTGCGCGCATCGGTACGACGTCGACGACCATCACGGAGTTACCCCTGCTCTGACCGGGACGATCGCATCGGGGCGGCGCAGGTACAGCGGCGTGAGCGGATCGGCTGCGGCGCCGGAACGGACGCGATCGGCGGCAACACGCACCAACGCCGCTGGATCCGGATAGTCGAGGTCGAGCAACGGCAAGCCCAGGACATCGGCATATAACCGCGCGCCCGCGCCGGCCATCGCCTGACTGTCCACTGTGGACACATCTGCCGGCTTGCTGACGTCCGGGCCGGCGACGCGCACGCCGTCAACGTAGCGGGCCCAGTACACCTCACGGCGGCGAGCATCCGTGGCCACCAGCAGCGATGCAGCGTCGACCGCACCGGCGATCGCGTCGAGGGAGCAGACGCCATATGCCGGGATACCAAGGGAATCCGCCATGGATGCCGCGGTCACCAGGCCGACTCGCAATCCGGTGAACGGCCCCGGCCCGACGCCCGCGACGATCGCCCGGAGATCCTTCGGCGTCGCTCCGGCGCCAGCCAGGCACTGCGCCACGGACGGGGCCAGCAGTTCGCCGTGTGCGCGCGCGTCGACTTTGGCGCTCTGCGCGAGGACGCGCACGCCGTCGCCAACGGACGCCACGGCGGCGGTGACGGCCGGGGACGACGTGTCGATGGCGAGAACAAGCATGACGAGTCAGCCTACTTTGCGCTGCGTACTGGGGGACTCCGTGGCAGACGGCGCGCGGGCGGGGATCGTCACGGGCGGGTCAGTTGGGTGATGCGCTCGGCCCAGTCGCCGCCCGTCGGGACGAGTTCGGCGACTCGCTCCTCGGTACCCGCCGAGCGATCGAGGCGAATCTCGAGGCGGGCCTCGGCGAGTTGCTCGACCAGTCCGGCGCCCCACTCGACCACGACGACGGAATCGTCGAGGTCGACGTCCAGACCCAGGTCGTCGACCTCCGCGAACGACCCGAGTCGGTAGGCGTCGACATGAACGAGGGGCAGGCGGCCGCCACGATGGACTCGCGCGATGACGAACGTCGGCGATACGACCGCGCCCTGAACGCCGAGCCCGGCACCAATCCCTTGTACCAGCGCGGTTTTGCCGGCACCGAGCGGACCGGCAAGCACCACCAGATCGCCCGCGCGGAGCACCGCCGCCAGGCGTTCACCGAATGCACGAGTGTCGTCCACAGTGGACAGTCGCACCATACGCCGGAGCATGGTCATGCTCGGCGCCACCGGCGCCGGCGGCCGGAGTCGTCGAAGACCGATTCGACGAGACGCTGCAAGGCCTCGTCGACCACCTCGGGGAACTCCAGGACGACGGCGTGACCCCCTTGTGGAATCACGACGAGTTCGGCCTTGGGGAGTTCCTCGGCCATGGCCTTGCTGTGCGCGAGCGGGGTGAGCACGTCGCGGTCGCCGCAGATGATGAGCGCACGGGTGTCGGAGAGCACGCCGAGCGCCGAGAGCTTGTCGTGCGACATCAACGCCGGGTAGAAATCGGCGATCACCTCGATGCGGGTCGAGGCGATCATCGACGTCAGGTACTCGACCGTGGCGGGCGCGACCTCGTTGCTGCCGAAGCTGAACTTGCGGGTGATGACCCACGCGAGGTCGGTGCCGATCGCCCGCCCCCGCTCGATGAGGTCGGCCTGCCGCCGGGCACCGCGCAGCAGCAGCGGCAGCAACGGTCCCTTGATCTTGGCGAGCATTGCCGGCAGCCCGAGTGTCACCGAGGCCATCTCGCCGGCCGACGTCGAGATCAGCACGACGGCAGCGATGCGCGGCACGGCACGCCGCCCGCCAGGGATTTCGAACAGTTCCGGATGGCTGTCGGCGAGCGCCAGAATCGTCATGCCACCCATCGAATGCCCGATCAGCACGACCGGTCCGCGCGGGGCGAGCGTCGCGACAACGGTGTTCAGATCGCGACCGAGTTGGTCGATGCTGGAGCGCTTCGGATCGCCCTTCTCCGAGCGCCCATGCGATCGCTGGTCGTAGAAGACCATCCGGATGCGGTCGCCGAAGTGGGCCTGCATGGCCTGGCGCTGGAAGTGGAACGCCCGCATGTCGAGCGTGTAGCCGTGCACGAACACGACAGTGAGTGGGGCCTCCTGCGGGCCGACCTCCTCGTAGTACAGGCCGGTGCCGTCCTCGGTGACGACAGTGCCGTGCCGGTCGGACGGCAGCGGTTGGAACGGGCCCGGCTCGGTGCCGCGCGCACGGCGGCGGGCGGCCGATCTGCGTTCGACGACGAAGGCGGCCGCTGCGGCCGCTGCCGCTGCGCCGCCGACAACTCCCCCGACGATGCCGGTTCTTCGTTTCACCAACTGCCCCCGACGTAGGTGCGCACGACGCGTGGCCCGATGCGGGTCACCACCTCATAGTGGATGGTGCCCAGCGCATCGGCCCAGTCCTGCGCGGTGGGTTCCCCGTCACGTCCCGGACCGAACAGCACGGCGAGATCGCCGGCCTGGGCAGCGTCGTCGCCGATGTCGACGACGAACTGGTCCATGCAGACGCGCCCGCTGATCCGGTACCGCCGGCCATTGATCGACACCGGGCCGACGTTGGTGGCATTGCGCGGCACGCCGTCTGCATACCCCAGCGGCACGAGGGCCACCGTGGTCTCGCGCGCGGTCGTGTAAACGTGCCCGTACGAGACGCCCTCGCCGGCGGCTACCCGCTTGGCCAGCGCAAGTTGCGCGCGCACGGTCATCGCCGGAGTCAGGCCGAAGTTGTCCGCCCGCGGCACCGGCGACAGCCCGTAGATGGCGACGCCCGGGCGAACGAGGTCGAAATGCGCCTCGGGCAGCGTGAGCGTCGCCGCCGAATTGGCGAGATGGCGCAGTTGCGGGGTCAGACCGGCCCGCTCGGCGGCGTCGAGCGCATCGCGGAACCGGTCGATCTGGCGGGCGATCGTCGGATGCCCGGGCTCGTCGGCATAGGCGAAGTGGCTCCACACGCCGACCGCCTCGACCTCGCCACCGGCCTGGGCCTTCACCGTCGCGACGACGAGTTCCGGCCAGTCGGCAGCGCTGCTGCCGTTGCGGGATAGCCCGGTATCGATCTTGAGATGGACGCGTGCCGTCGTCGCGAGTTCCCGCGCCGCGGCCACCACGGCATCGAGCGCCCACACGCTGCTGACGCTCAGGTCGATGCCCGCCTCGACCGCGGCACGTACCGCGGCCGCCTCCTGAGGCGTCCAGAGCCACGCGAGCACCGGCGCGGTGATGCCGGCATCGCGCAGCGCCAGCGCCTCGTCGATGATCGCGACGCCCAGCCAGGTGGCGCCGCCGGCAAGTGCGGCGCGGGCCGACGGCACCAGGCCGTGGCCGTACCCGTCCGCCTTGACGACCGCCATGACCTCGGCGGACGTTCCGGCCTTCAGGGTCGCGACATTGCCGCGGATGGTGTCGAGGTCGATGACCGCTTCGGTACGTCGAGTTCCGTGCACGCCGCTCAGTCTGTCAAACCGTCATCCGACGAACGGCGGGACGAACACGCACGGCACCGGACGCGGATGCGCCGGGTCGAGCGCGTTGAGCACGTCGGCCGCCGCGACCGGGTCGGCGGCGATCGCGAGGTGCTCGGCGAAGTCGAGAGAGCACTGGTCCTGGACGGTGATGTTGTGCATGCCCGGTTCGATGCCGCTGGTGTAGGGCACGACCAGTTCGTCATAGCGCGTCACGATGTTCGTGTACGTAACGCCCGGCGCGGCCACGCCGCCCGCGCGCAACGTCGCGTAGAAGTCCGAGCCGGCCAGCAGTTCGGTGCACGACGTGCACAGCGGGTTGACCACCCCGTCGATCACCGGCGCGAACCCGAAGACCTTCGAGAACTGGTGCAGCGTCGCGAGGCCGGCCGGGTTCGTGCCGTGCCAGATCGACGCGAGCGACACGTACTTGTCGACCTTCGCGGCACCGCCGAGGAACTTCACGTAGTAGTCGGGCATCTGCGTGCCTTCGGAGTGGCCGAGGATGTCGACCTTGGCGGCCCCGGTGGCGGCGAGCACCCGGTCGACGAACGCGGCCAGTTCGCCGGCGCTGGTCTGCATCGCCTCGAGGCCGCCGACCTGGTTGAGCGGGAGCGGCGTCCCCGGCGCCACCCCGTAGGTGAGCGCGTAGACGCAATACCCGTTGTTGGCGAGCAACGGCGAGAAGGTCTGCCAGTTGTCGTTGCGATTGGCGGTCAGGCCGTGGACGAGCACGACCGGTTCAGGATGGGCCGAGGTGGGCCGGCAACTCCAGTTGTTCGCGCCGGGCGGCGAGGCGTTGTAGTCGAGCGCGGCCGGGATCGCCGCGGCGAAGGTGTACGGCACTGGGTAGTTCGTCGCCGCTCCGGCCGGGCCGGCAGCTGTGACGACGGCGGCGACGGTGGCGGCTGTTGCAACTGCGCCGGCAAGACAGACCGTAATGATCGAAACCACTCGATGACGCATTATGGCCTCCTTGGGCCGCTTGCCGGATTCGATGCCGTGACCATAGCCCTACTGAGACTGATTCAGTAGGGGCAATTGCCGGCGACTGCGGTGGTGGTCTTCGCGACGGCGTCGCGCAAGACTGTCGCGATGACGCGACCGGACACCGCGCCGCTGCTGCGCAATCGTGAGGGCGAGCAGCGAGTCACCAACGTCGAGCTGTTCTTCGACCTGGTCTACGTGTTCGCGGTGACGCAGTTGTCACACCACCTGCTCGAGCACGCGACCGTCGAGGGAACCCTGCAGACCCTGCTGCTCCTGGCCATCGTGTGGCTCGGCTGGGCGTACACGATGTGGGTGACGAACTGGTTCGACCCGGACCGGCTCCCGGTGCGAGCCATGCTCGTCGCCCTCATGCTGGCCAGCCTCGTCCTGTCGATCGCCCTGCCCGAGGCGTTCGGCCACCGCGGCCTGCTGTTCGCCGGCGCGTTCGTGACGATGCAGATCGGCCGCACCGTCTTCGTCGTGCTGGCCGTGCCCGGCTGGGAGCTGCGACGCAACTTCGAGCGGGTGCTCGTCTGGTGCGTGGCCAGCGGCGTGCTCTACATCGTCGGCGCCCTGCAGCACGGACATACCCGCGAACTGCTGTGGCTGCTCGGCATTGCGGTCGATCTGGGCGGCGCCGCGGTCGGTTTCTACACGCCTGGCCTGGGCCGTTCACGCACGACCGAATGGACGATCGAGGGCTCGCACATCGCCGAGCGCTGCCAGCTGTTCGTGATCATCGCGCTGGGCGAATCCATCGTCGTGATCGGCTCGACGCTGGCCGATATGCACCCCATCGAGGGCGCGCAGATCGCTGCGTTCGTGACGGCCTTCGCCGGCAGCGTCGCACTGTGGTGGGTCTACTTCGACCGGAGCGCCGACGAGGCCGCGCGGGTCATCGCCGTTGCCGACGATCCGGGTCGCCTGGCCACCGAGGCCTACCACTGGATCCACCCGATCATGATCGCCGGCATCATCGTCGCCGCGGCCGCCGACGAGCGGGTGCTGGCCCATCCGAGCGCTCACACCGAGACCGTCGACGGCTTGGATGGTGCTCGGCGGCACGGCGCTGTTCCTGGCCGGGCACGCGGCGTTCAAGGCCGTCGTGTGGCGGATCGTGCCCTGGACGCGGCTGGCCGCCATTGCGTTGCTCGCCCTGCTGCTGCCCGTCGCGGGGCACGTGTCCGCGCTGGTCCTGGGCGTCAGCGCGGTCGCTGGTGGTGGCCGCCCTTGCCGTCGCGGACCGCGTGCAGCCGCACGAATCCGCGGTAACGGCTGCACTCGCGCCGCCCGAGCCGTGATCATCTGCGCCGCTTGGTGAGGCGAACGCTCAGCCGGCGTCCTCGACGGCGCTGTAGGCGGCTCGCA
Organism: uncultured Actinomycetota bacterium; assembly: GCA_963709985.1. Classification (GTDB taxonomy): domain Bacteria; phylum Actinomycetota; class Actinomycetes; order Mycobacteriales; family Jatrophihabitantaceae; genus DASXRA01. The sequence continues at coordinate 119,311 of CAVPYQ010000028.1, read as the reverse complement.
CCGAGTCGAGGACGTCGGCCGAGGTGGGCGGCCCGCCCGCGGCGGCGATTTGGCCGGCGACGCCGTGCAGGTAGGCGCCGACCGCGCGCCGCGAGCCCGGGTTCCAGGCCGGAGGCGAGCAGTGAGCCGATCAGCCCGCTCAGCACGTCGCCGCTGCCGGCGGTGGCCAACCACGGCGTTCCGGTGGTGTTCACGAAGGCCCGCCCGCCGGGCTCGGCGACAACCGTGGCGTTCCCCTTGAGCAGCAAGGTAACGCCGAGGTCGTCGGCCGCACGGCGCGCGGAGCCGATCCGATCCGCCGTCGGCTCGCCGGCCATCCGCGCGAACTCGCGATCATGCGGCGTGAGCACGGTCGGCGCCCGGCGTTCGCGCACCAGTGCCGGGTGATCGCGGCGACAGCGTGATCGCCGTCAGCGTCGACGATGACCGGCACGTCGCGTGCCCAACACGTCGGAGAGCAGCGCCATCGCGGCGTCGTCGGTCCCCGAGGCCGGGCCCGACCACCCAGGCCTGCACGCTGAACCTCGTGCGGCCGGGCGTCCGGCATGCGACGACCACCTCCGGGTAGCGGGCGCGTATCTCGTCGGGAGCCAGGCCGAGGTAGCGCACCATGCCCGCACCGCCGCACACGCGCCGCACCCGTGCGCGAGCACTCCGGCACCCGGGTAGTGCGGCGAGCCGGCCGCAATGCCGACCACGCCCCGCGTGTACTTGTCGTCGGACGCGTCCGGCGCGGCGAAGGAGTCCGGCGACGTCGCCGCTCCTCAGCACGAGCGTTCGTGCTTCGGGCAGCGTCTTGGCCAGGCCGATGTCGACGAGTCGCACCTCGCCCGCATATTGCGCGCCCGCGCCGCTGACCAATCCTGGTTTCAGCGCGCCGAACGTCACGGTGGCGTCGGCCCGAATGGCGTGCTCGCCCACCGCAGCCGGTATCGGCGTCGACGCCCGGACGGCAGGTCGACGGCGACCGTCAGCCGCTCGCGGCGCCGTCGGCCAGCTCGACCGCGCGCCACGCAGATCGCCCTTGCCCGCCGATACCGAGCAATCCGTCGACGACGAGTCGGCCCGCTCGATGAGCGGTTCGCGCGTCCACTGTGGACACGGATTCCGCCAGCGCCGACAAGCGCAGCGAGTCCGCCGGGATGAGCGCGTTCGCGGTCAGCAAGATCGCGCGTGCACGCGAGCGCCGCGGCGGGCCAGCCGGGCGCCGGCATGGAACGCGTCGCCGCCGTTCGATCCGCTGCCGACGAGCAGCACGACTGAAGACGCCGTAGACCGACGTCGAGCATCCATCCACAGTGGACAGCCAACGCGTGCGCGGCCCGCTGCATCAGCGCGCCCTCGGGAAGCCGGGCCATCAGCGCCGACTCGGCGCGCCCGGACCTGCTCGACCGTCCACACGCCGTGCACGTCAACCTCCCTTCAGCGATAACGGTTGCCGAGGCGATGCCGCCGTCGTGCGAGAGCGAGACGTGCCAGTGCGTCACGCCCAGCGCGGCCGCCGTGGCCGCCACCGTCCCGCGAACGATGTAGCGACGGACGCCCAGCCGCGTCGGCACGCACCTCCGCATCAGTCCAGCAGCATGCCGCCGGGCGCGCCCAGCGCCTTGGCGAGCGCCTCCTTCGCCGCGAAGCGCGCCGCCAGCGATTCGGCCGTGCGCTCGTGGCCCGGACTCGGTAACGCACTCCGTGGCGGTGAACAGCCGGTCGGCCAGCTCGGCGTGCGTTGCGAGCGCCGCGGCGAAACGGTCGACCGGAACTACGTCGATGCCGACGCCGACGATCACGCGCTCGGCGACTGTCCCCGGCGGCGCGTAGTCGGACAGGTGGCCCGGGAACGCCGACACCGATCCGGATTGAGGTACGCGGCCGCGTTGTTGACCGCCGTCGCGACCTCGCCGAAGCCGGTGGCGATCAGCCGCACCTTGCCGTCGTAGTCGACGATGTCGCCGGCCGCGTAGACGCCGGGCACCGACGTCGCGCCCTTCGTGTCGACCGCGATGTGCCGCTTGCCGATGATGTCGATGCCCCATTCGAGCAGCGGCCCGAGATTGGCGGTGAAGCCGAGCGCCGCGACGAGCTTGTCGCACGGCAGCGGACGCACCTCGTCGCCGACCTTGACGTCGCCTCGTGTCACGGCCGGCTCGCCGAGCACCGCCGTGATCTGCGCGTCGGTCAGCATGATCTGGACCGACGACTCCTGCAACAACTCGACCGAGTGCGGGTGCGCCCGGAACTGCGCGCGGCGGTGCACCAGGGTCACCGACTTGGCGATCGGTTCGAGCATCAGCGCCCAGTCGAGCGCCGAGTCGCCGCCGCCGACCACCACGACGTTCTGTCCCTCGTAGGCCGTCGGGTCGGGGACGAAGTGCACCGACGCCGCGGCCCGAGAACTCCTGGCCGGCCGGCAGCGGCCGCGGCGTGAACGTGCCGATGCCGCCGGTGATCACGATCGCCCGGCGTCTCGATCCGGATGCCGTTCGAGGTGGTCACCGCGAATTCGCCGTCGCCGCGCTCGAGCCCGACCGCCTGGTGGCCGAGCACGTAGTCGGGCGAGAACGGCGCCGCCTGGGCGACCAGCTGCTCGACGAGCTCGCGTCCCCGGATCGCCGGGAAGCCGGCGACGTCGAAGATCGCCTTCTCCGGGTACATCGCGGTGATCTGACCGCCCGGCTCCTCGAGCGAGTCGAGAACCGCCGTCTTGAAGGGTACGAACGCCCGCGTAGTACGCCCCGAACAGGCCCACCGGCCCGGCACCGACGATGAGCAGGTCGACCGACTTGGCATTCGATGCATCCGTCACACAATCCATCCTGACGGATAGCAGGATGCGCCGTCGAGCGGGCCTGCTCACAGCCACCGGTTCTGTCGGCCGGCGCGGTCACCGGCACGATCGGTGAGCGCCGCGGTGGGCGGCCACCTGCCGAGCACCACGAAACCGCAGCCGCGCCGAGCGCAGACCGACCCGATCGCGCCTTCCGGCGCGATCAGTCGCTTTACTCCACGGTGACGGACTTGGCCAGATTGCGCGGCTTGTCGACGTCGAAGCCCCGGGCCTGCGCGATCTCGGCGGCGAGGACCTGCAGCGGCAGCGTCGTCACGAGCGGCGAGAGCAGAGTCGGCACCGCCGGAACCTCGACCAGGTGATCGGCGTAGCCGCGCACCGTGTCGTCGCCCGCTGCGGCGATCACGATCGTGCGGGCACCGCGGGCCTTGATCTCGGCGATGTTCGACAGCATCTTCTGGTGCAGCAGCGGCCGGCCGATGGGCGAGGGCATGACGACGACGACGGGCATCCCGTCGTCGATGAGCGCGATCGGACCGTGCTTGAGCTCGCCGGCCGGGAACCCCTCGGCGTGCATGTAGGCGAGCTCCTTGAGCTTGAGCGCACCCTCCAACGCGACCGGGTACCCGACGTGCCGCCCGAGGAACAGGATGGTCTTCGACGCAGCGATCTCGCGGGCGAGCTCGCGGACCGGTTCGACGATTCCGAGCGTCTGCGAGATGAACGCCGGCATCGCCGCGAGCAACTCGTACTCGCGCGCGATCTCGTCGTCGTACTTCGTGCCGCGCGCCTGCGCCAGCGCCAGCCCGACCAGCTCCACTGCCGCGACCTGCGCGGTGAACGTCTTGGTCGCCGCCACGCCGATCTCCGGCCCGGCGTGCGTGTAGAGCACGGCGTCGGACTCGCGCGGGATCTGCGCCCCGTTGGTGTTGCAGATGGCGAGCACCTTGGCCTTCTGCTCGCGGGCGTGCCGCACCGCCTCCAGGGTGTCGGCCGTCTCGCCGGACTGGCTGATCGCGACGACGAGCGTCTGCCGATCGAGCACCGGATCGCGGTAACGGAACTCCGAGGCCATCTCGACCTCGACCGGCACCCGCGTCCAGTGCTCGATGGCGTACTTGGCGATCAGGCCGGAGTGGAAGGCCGTGCCACAACCGACCACGAACACCTTGTCGACCTCGCGCAGGTCCTGCTTGTCGATGCGCTGCTCGTCGAGCACGATCTGCCCGGCGACGAGGTGCCCGCGCAGCGTGTTGCCGACCGCGGCGGGCTGCTCCTCGATCTCCTTGAGCATGAAGTAGTCGAAGCCGCCCTTTTCCGCGGCGGCGAGATCCCAGTCGACGTGGAACGCCTTGCCCTCGACGGCGGTGCCGGCGAAGTCGGTGAGGCTGAACCCGTCCGGCCGGATCTCGACGACCTGGTCCTGGCCGAGCTCGACCGCATCACGCGTGTGGGCGATGAACGCCGCCACGTCGCTGCCGACGAACATCTCGCCGTCGCCGACGCCGACGACGAGCGGTGAATTGCGGCGGGCGGCGACCACGACGCCCGGTTCCTCGCGATCGACCAGGACGAGGGTGAAGGCACCCGCCAGGCGCCCGCAGACCGCGCGCACTGCGTCGGCCAGCCCGCCCCCGTCTTCGCGCAGGATCTTCGCGACCAGGTGCGCGACCACTTCGGTGTCGGTGTCGCTCGCGAACTCGACGCCGTCGCCTTCGAGTTCGGCGTGCAGTTCACCGTGGTTCTCGATGATGCCGTTGTGCACCACCGCGACCCGCCCCGACGCATCTGTGTGCGGGTGGGCGTTGCGGTCGTTCGGTGCCCCGTGCGTCGCCCAACGGGTGTGTCCCATACCGGTGGTGCCCGTGATCGTGCCGGCCGGCAAGCTCCTTGTCGAGGTTCTCGATGCGGCCCGCCTTCTTGGCGACCTGCAGCGAACCGTCGTCGCCGATCACGGCTACGCCCGTCGAGTCGTATCCGCGATACTCCAGACGGCGCAGGCCTTCGACGACGACGTCGAGGGCTTGGCGAGGACCGACGTATCCCACGATGCCGCACACGCCTATGCAGCGTACGGGAGCCGAAGGGAGGCGATCTGCACTTGAGTTCCCCCACGAATACGGCCAGATATGGCAACAACGTGGTAGACGAGACACGTGGTTGACGACTCCCGCAACGCCTGGACACTGTCCGGCGCCCATGAGATCGCGCCGGGCGCCGGCGTCTATCGCATCCCGCTCCCGTTGCCGAGCGACGCCCTGCGCGCGGTCAACGTGTACGCGATCGCCGACGGCGAGCAGGTCGTGCTCGTCGACAGCGGGTGGTCACTCGCCGAGAGCGAAGCCCTGCTCACCAAATGCCTGGACGAGATCGGCTACGGGCTCGACGACGTGCGCGAGTTCCTCATCACCCACGTGCACCGCGACCACTACACCCAGGCGGTCGCGATCCGCCGGGTGCACGGGACGCCGGTCGCACTCGGCGAGGGTGAGCGCACGACGCTGGACGCCATCGAGCAGCTGATCCGTACCGGCGAGCGGCGCCCGATGGAGCGGCTGCAACGGGCCGGAGCCGGCCCGCTGATCGCGGCGCTGGCCCGGGCCGGCGACGGGATGAACGACCGGATCAACTGGGAGCCTCCGGACAACTGGCTATCGACGGGCACCGTGCTGGCGCTGCAGACCCGCACCTTGCGGGTGATCGCGACGCCGGGCCACACGCGCGGGCACGTCGTCTTCCACGACGAGGCGGCCGGCGCGCTGTTCGCCGGTGACCACGTGCTGCCCCACATCACGCCGTCCATCGGTGTCGAACCGGTGCAGACGGGCTCGCCGCTACGCGACTACCTCGACTCGCTTCGCCTGGTGCGGTCGCTGCCCGATGCCCAACTGCTGCCGGCGCATGGCCCGGTGGCGCCGAGCGTGCACACCCGGGTCGACGAGTTGCTCGACCACCACGAGGCGCGGCTGACCGCAACGGCCAAGGCGGTGGAGCAGGGTGCGACATCGGCCTACGAGGCCGCCCAGGTGCTGCGTTGGACGCGACGCGAGCGGCGTTTCGCCGAACTCGACCTGTTCAATCAGGTGCTTGCGGTGCAGGAGACCGTCGCCCACCTCGACGTGCTCGTCGAGCGCTCCTGGCTCGCCGTCGAGACGACGCCGGACGGCGTTGCCCACTACAGCGCCCGCTGACGGCCGCTAGGGGGTCGCCGGGCCGCTCGGGGTCGCCGGTGACGTCGGAGTCACCGATAGCGACCCGGTCGGCGTCAACGGCGTGGTCGGCGTCGGCGTCGGCGTTGGCGTGGGTGCCGTCGAGGGCGGGCTGATGCTTCCCTGCGTCGACTGCGGAGCACTCGGCTGGGTGGTCGGCGACGTGGATGTCGACGATGTCGAGGACGCCGGCGGCGACGGTGTCGTCTTCGGCGAGGTGTGCGTCGTCGCCGGATGGCTGCCGCCGAACAGACTCGTACCGCTGCCCGACCGGTCGTGCACGATGCTGGTCAGCGGACGCCCGGCGGCCAGTTCGACGCCGGTGACGATGCCGGCGATCACCAGGAACAGGCCGGCCGCTGCGAATGCGGCGTGCTGCCAGCGAAAGGCGCGGCGCGTCCCATCAGGCGCCTCGCGTTCGGCCCGGTCTTCGGCCGCCGCCTTCGCAACGGGCGCGTTGAGCGGATGCACGAGCGAGAACGGCACCGCTACGCGCAACTGAGCGCGCGTGCGCTGGATCGAGTGGCTGTAGACGGCGTTGCCCACGACGGTGACGACACTTGCCAGGGCCGCGCCGATGATCGTGCCGCTGACGCCGAAATACGAAGCGGCGAATGTCGCCGTGATCGCCGCCAGGGCGCTGGCGAGAATCTGAGTTATGGAGAGTTGCGGTCGCGATTTAGGTGTTTCGTGATCATTGGACGGTGGAATCTCGGTAGAACTCATCTCGTGCGTTGATTCTCCCCGCCGCGGCCCGGACCCGCCGGACCGGGCTCACGGGCTGCACGGTTCGTCACACGCGCATCGGGTCAATGCGACGAAGCGGTGCTCAGTTCGACGGCGACGACCGTGGCGACGCGCTGGGCGATCTCGTCGGCGCGTTGCTGGGTGGCGGCCTCGACCATCACCCGAACCAACTGCTCGGTGCCTGACGGGCGGAGCAGGATCCGGCCGGTGTCGCCGAGTTCGGTCTCGGCGGCACGCACGGCCTCGACGACCACCCCGGCAACGCATGCCGCGGCGCGATCGGTGACCGGGACGTTGATCAGCACCTGCGGCAGCCGTTGCACCACCGAGGCGAGGTCGGCGAGCGGGCCGGCCCGAATTCGCCATGCAGGCCATGACGTTCAGCGCCGTGAGCAGGCCGTCGCCGGTCGTGGCGGCATCGCTGTAGATGACGTGGCCGCTCTGCTCACCGCCGAAGGACAGACCCCGGGCGCGTATGGCATCGAGGACGTAGCGGTCGCCCACCGCGGTCGTGACGACCTCGATGCCGGCGTCTCGCATCGCGTGGTGAAAGCCCAGATTGCTCATGACGGTGACGACAACCGTGTTGTCGCGCAGTCGGCCGGCAGCACGCATGGCCAGCGCGCTGATCGCGAGGATCTGATCGCCGTCGACGATCTGCCCGCTGGCATCGACGGCCAGGCACCGGTCGGCGTCGCCGTCGTGGGCAATGCCCAGGTCGGCCCCCTCGGACACCACGCACTTGGCCAGCGCCTCGATATGCGTCGAGCCCACGCCGTCGTTGATGTTCAGGCCGTCCGGCTGCGCACCGATCGCGGTGACGAGGGCACCGGCACGCCGGTACGCCTCGGGCGCCACGGCCGACGCCGCTCCGTGGGCGCAGTCGACGACGACGCGCAGGCCGTCCAACCGGGTCGGAACGGCGGCGAGCAGATGGTCGAGGTAGCGCTGCGCCGCGTCGTCGGCGTCGCGGACCCGGCCGATCGCGGCGCCGGTCGGACGCCCGATCAGCGGCCCGGCATCGACGGTGGCCTCGATCTCGGCCTCGATGTCGTCGGGCAACTTCTCCCCGCCGCGGGCGAACAGCTTGATGCCGTTGTCCGGCATCGGATTGTGGCTCGCGGAAAGGACGACCCCGAGATCGGCGCCGAAGTCGGCGGTCAGGAAGGCGACGGCCGGAGTCGGCAGCACGCCCACACGCAGGACGTCGGCACCCGCCGAGGTAAGACCCGCGACCGTGGCCGCCTCGAGCATCTCGCCGCTCGCGCGCGAGTCACGCCCCACCACGGCGAGTGGCCGGTGCGACGGGATCGTGGCCGATGAGCACCCGAGCTGCAGCGGCCGACACGGCCAGCGTCAGCTCGGGCGTCAGATCACCGTTCGCGAGCCCGCGAACGCCGTCGGTGCCGAAGTATCGACCCACCGAAGGCGGGTTAGCGCTTGGAGTACTGAGGGGCCTTACGAGCCTTCTTCAGGCCGTACTTCTTGCGCTCCTTGACCCGTGGGTCGCGGGTCAGGAAGCCCGCCTTCTTCAGCGCCGGACGGTCATCGGGCTCGAGGATGATCAGCGCCCGGGAGATGGCCAGACGCAGCGCGCCGGCCTGGCCGGTGATCCCGCCGCCGCGCAGCGACGCGATGACGTCGAACTGGCCGTCCTTCTCGAGGGTCACGAACGGCTCACGGATGAGCTGCTGGTGCATCTTGTTCGGGAAGTAGCCCTCGAGGGTGCGGCCGTTGAGCTTGAACTCGCCGGTGCCCGGCAGCAGCCGGACGCGGACGATGGCCTCCTTGCGGCGGCCGACGACCGGGGCGGTCACCGAACGCCTCGCAAGACGGCGGGTCAGGCAATTCGTCGGGTAAATCATTGGGCAACCTGCTTGATCTCGAAGGGCTGAGGCTTCTGGGCGGCGTGCGGGTGGTCGGGGCCGGCGTACACCTTGAGCTTCTTGAGCTGCTTACGGCCCAGGGTGTTCTTCGGCAGCATTCCCTTGACCGCCAGCTCGACGACGCGCTCGGGCTTCGTCTCGAGCAGCTCGCCGACGGTGCGCTTGTGGAGGCCTCCCGGGTAGCCCGAGTGCCGGTAGCGGAACTCGTCGCGCTTCGCGCCCGAAATGGCGACCTTCTCCGCATTGACGATCACGACGAAATCGCCGGTGTCGACGTGCGGTGCGAACTGCGGCTTGTGCTTGCCGCGCAGGAGCTTGGCTGCGCTGCTGGCCAGCCGGCCCAGCACGATGTCGTCGGCGTCGATGACATGCCAGGCGCGCGTGATCTCGCCGGGCTTGGGGGTGTAGGTAGGCACGTGCCTGCTCATCTCTAGTCGGACTTCACGGCGCCGCTGTTCATAAGACGGTGCCGCTCCCACGGTCTCTCGGTGCTGATCGGCTGGCGATCGAGGCGGGCGACCCCGGGACATGGCCGGTGGTGCGCGGCGCCGCCTTATGAACAGCGGCCCGACGCACCAGCACGCCACCATACCGGCGCGCGTTGCTGCATCCAAATCCGTCGCCGGTCAAGGCCGGCGCAGGCTCCAGCACGCCTGCCGCACCGCGAGGCAGGCCCGCACGTGCCGTTGGTGGCCGGACGTCAGTTCGGCGCGCAACGCCTCGTCCGTACTCGACGAGACGATGAAGTAGAACCCGGTGAACGCCCCGAGAAACGCGCTGACCCGGAGCAGTTCGTTGGTCAACAGGTACTCGTGTCCGGCCACCCGCCAGGACACGACAACACGGGGCGAATGGCCCAGCCAGCTCACGATGGCGGCGCGGTCGACGGCGAGGACGCCGAGCACGACGAAGAACGCGGCCACCACGAGCGCGATGACCGTCGCCGTGATCACCTGCGCCAGCACTGAGATCACCACGAGATTGACGCGCTCACGCCGGCGGAGATGCGGGGCGGTCGTCACGCCGAACCCTTCGTCCGCGAGCGCGCCCTTGATGAGCCGCTTCGGCAACGCGGCACGCAGGTCCTCGGCGTCGGCGAACTGCGCCAACTGGTCAAGATCCGGCGGCGTCTGCCGGGTGGCGAACGCGGCCGCGAGTCCCCCGAACAGCAACGTCGTCAGCACGAGCGGCAACCCGTGCAGCCGCCCGATCGTCTGCCACACCTCGGTACTGAAGAACGAAAGCGTCAAGGCGACGAGCAGCAACGGGACGACCTGCAGCATCATGCTGCCGCGCCGGGTCACCGTCTCGATGAGCGAGCGGACCACGTACGCGACAAGCAGGAACGGTCCGGACATCGCCCGCAGCAGGCCACGCTCCGGCACGAGAGCGGGCGCACCGTTGCTGCGCAGCCACATCTCCAGGGACGCGGCGAGTGGGTCGGCCCGTGGCATCGGGCATTCATACCGCGATTCAGCGAGCGCGCTCGACTCGGCCCTCACCGAACACCGGCTCGTCCGACTCGTACACCGTGCCGTCCGCGCCGAAGATCAGGAAGCGGTCGAACGATCGGGCGAACCACCGGTCGTGGGTGACCGCGACGACGGTGCCGTCGTAGGCCTCCAGTGCCTCCTCGAGCGCCTCGGCGCTGATCACGTCGAGGTTGTCGGTGGGCTCGTCGAGGAGCAGCAGCGTGGATCCCGACAGTTCGAGAAGCAGGATCTGGAAGCGCGCCTGCTGACCGCCCGACAGTGTGCCGAACGCCTGATCGCCTTGCTGCTGCAGGCCGTAACGGCGAAGCGCACCCATTGCCCGGCCACGATCCACACCGCTTCGGCCTGGCTCGCCGTGCCACAGCAGATCGACCGGCGTCCGGTCCACCCACTCGGGATGCGAATGCGTCTGCGCGAACAGGCCGGGAACGACCCGGGCGCCCAGCTTCCACTGTCCACTGTGGACGATCGGCGCACCGCCCAAGCAGCCGCAGGAAATGCGACTTTCCGGCGCCGTTCGAGCCGAGCACGCCGATGCGTTCGCCGTAGAAGATCTCCGAGTCGAACGGGCGCATCAGCCCGTCGAGTTCGAGTCGCTCGCAGATGATGGCGCGCTTGCCGGTACGCCCACCGCGCAGGCGCATCGTGACGCTGCTCGTCCTCGGGCTTGTCCGGTGGCGGGCCGGCCGCCTCGAAGCGTTCCAGCCGAGCAGCCATCACGCGGTACTTCTGGGCCATGACCTCGCTGACCTTCGCCTGCTGCTGCAGGGTGCGCACGAGATCCTTGAGCCGCTTGTGCTCCTCCTCCCATCGACGCCGAAGCTCAGCCATCCGTTCGTGCTTGTGCGCGACGCGCCTCGTGGTAGGACGCGAATCCCCCGCCGTGCACCCAGGTCGTGCCGCCCTCGACGGTGACGATGCGGTCGGCGACCCGGGCCAGCAACTCACGATCATGGCTGACGAACAGGACGGTCTTGGGCGTCTCGATCAGCCGCTCTTCCAGCCAGAGTTTGCTCGGCACGTCGAGGTAGTTGTCCGGCTCGTCGAGCAGCAGCACCTCGTCCGGACCGCGCAGCAATGCCTCGAGGGCAAGGCGTTTCTGCTCGCCGCCGGACAGCGTGGTCAATTCGCGGTACTTGCAGCCGTCGTAGGGCATTCCGAGCGCGGCGCACCGTCACCGTGTCCCACAGCACCTCGGCGTCGTAGCCACCGGCGTCGCCCCAGTGCGCGAGCGCGTGCGCGTAGTGCAAGCTGGGTCTTCTCGTTGTCTTGCTCCATCAGGACGATCTCGGCGGCTTCGAGGTCGCTCCAGGCGTCCTGCACACGCGGCGGCGAGAGTCGACACGAGAAATTCCTGCACGGTCGTGGCATCACGCACCGAGCCGATGAACTGGCGCATGACGCCGAGTCCGCCTGAGCGCGCTACCGACCCGGCCTGCGGGGCGAGATCGCCCGCGATGATCCGCAGCAGGGTCGTCTTGCCGGCACCGTTCGCCCCGACGAGGGCCGCCTTGGCGCCTTCGCCGACGCGGAAGCTGACCTCGTCCAGCAGGACGCGGCCGTCCAGCAGCTGATGTCGCACGCCGCCGACGTCGATGTAGCCCACGATCGTTGAGTGTGCGTTAGCCACCCGTGATCGGCCACCTGCCTGGCATCGGCGTGTGGGCCGCAGATCGAGCCGCGTCGGATGCGGCGTCAGTGGGGCAGAATCGGTGAATGACGACAACCCAGAACGACACGCGCGACCTGGCCGCAGGCTTGCCAGAAGGTGCTGTCGTCACCGACCCGGACGTCATGGCGGCCTACCGCCAGGACTGGGCGCGCGATCCGTCGGCCGGCCGACCCGCTGGCCGTCGTGCGCGCCACGAGCACGGACGACGTCGTAGCCACGCTGCGGTGGGCGAGCGCACATCGGGTGCCGGTTGTGCCGCGCGGCGCCGGCTCCGGCCTGTCCGGCGGCGCGACCGCGGTCGAGGGCGGCATCGTGCTCTCGCTGGAGAAGATGCGCACGGTGACGATCGATCCGGCGATGCGCGTCGCCGTCGCCCAGCCCGGCGCGCTGAACGTCGAGGTCAAGGTTGCCGCCGCCGAGCACGGGCTGTGGTACCCGCCGGACCCTTCGTCGTTCGAGATGTGCTCGATCGGCGGCAACGCGGCAACCAACTCCGGCGGCCTGTGCTGCCTGAAGTACGGCGTCACCACCGACTACGTGCTCGGCATGCAGGTCGTGCTCGCCGACGGCACGGCCGTTCGACTCGGCGGTCCGCGCTTGAAGGACAGCGCCGGCCTGTCGCTGACCAAACTGTTCGTCGGCAGCGAGGGAATGCTCGGCGTGATCACCGAACTCACCCTGCGATTGCTGCCCGCCCAGCCACCGATGAGCACGCTGGTCGCCAGCTTCGACTCGATCGAGGCGGCCGCCGACGCGGTGCTCGCGATCGTCAGCAAGGTGCGTCCGTCAACGCTCGAACTGATGGACAACGCGTCGATCAACGCCGTCGAGGACCTGCTGTCGATGGGACTCGATCGGTCGGTGCAGGCGCTTGCTGCTCGCCCGCTCGGACGCACCGGGTGCCGCCGCGGCGGCCGAGATCGAGATCATCGCCGACGCGTGCCGGACATGCGGCGTGGCCGAACTGTTCACCACCGACGACCCGGACGAGGGCGAGGCTTTCACGGCAGCCCGCCGCGCGGCCTTCCCGGCCTTGGAACGTAAGGGAGACCTGCTTCTCGAGGACGTCGGCGTGCCGCTGCCGGCGCTGCCGGTGCTGGTCAGCGGGGTCGAGCAGATCGCCGCGCGGCACAAGATCCTGATCGCCGTCGTGGCGCACGCGGGCGACGGCAACACCCATCCGCTGATCGTCTACGACGCCTCTGACGCGGACGAGTCGGCGCGCGCGCAGGTGGCGTTCGGCGAGATCATGGACCTCGCGATCTCACTCGGCGGCACGATCACGGGCGAGCACGGGGTGGGACGGCTGAAGAAGGCGTGGCTGCCCGGGTACCTCGGCCCGGACGTGATGGCGCTGACCCGCCGGATCAAGGATGCCCTTGATCCGGACGGGATTCTCAACCCCGGGGCGGTCATCTGAGGACAGTCCGTGGCGCCCAGCGGGGCGCGCGGAACAACCCGTTACCGCGGCGTGCGCATGGCGGGCAGTAGGGCCAGCAGGAAGGCCCCAACCAGCGCGCCCAGCCCGATCACGAACAGCGCCGTCGCGCCCCGCCCCGTGTGCTCGGCCAGCAAGGTCACCGCGGCGGCCAGCGGCACTCCGGCCAGGGCAGCCAGCGACGATATGTCGCCGCGCCGCCACACCGGCAGAAGCAGGAACGCCGTGATCGCCGCCGTGAGCCCGGCCACCAGCAGCGGAGACGGCCGTGGGTCGTTCATGGCCGCCCCGGCGACAACGACGCCGAGCAGAATGAGGGCCGGCACCGCGCTGACGAACACGACGGCACCGGCTGCGCACGCGGCACCGACGAGGATCAGGACGATGCCGAGTGTGCCGGGCACTCCGAGGCCGGCGAGCACCGCCGCGGCCACGCCGCACGCGATCGTCGCAGCCCGGCGGCGCGTCTCGGCGCGCCCGGCCCGGGGCCACTCGACGAACCGGGAATGCTCGGCGAACGGTCGGGCGCGCGGCGTTCACCGGCGGCCTCCCGCTGCCGCCTGCAACGGACGCCGCGCCAGTGGGCTCAAGGCCGCCGGTAGCGAGACCTCGGTGGGCCAGCGCACCGTGACGACGCCCCGCCGGGACAGCTGCCGGTGCAGAGCGACCCGGTCAAGACGCCACGCGCGCAACGCCTGCTGATCACTGCGGCGGGCTCGCGCGGGCGGCTCGTGGTCAAGCACGTCGATCACCACCGTCGGGTGCCCGCGACGGCGCACATCACCGACGACGCGCAGCGACTCCTCGCGCAGCAGCGGGGTCAGGCAGATCGTCAGCGCGCCGGGCAGCAGCACCTGCGCCGGAATGCGCTCGGTGGCCAGACGGTCCAGCTCGGGCCACTCACGCTGTTCGAGCAGGCAGTTGATCATCCGGATCAGGTGCCGCATCCCGGTCGCCGGCACCACCCAGCGCAGGTGCGAACCGGCGATCGCGAGACCGACCCGATCGCCAGCGCGCAGGTGGGCGCGCGCCAGGGCCACCGCGGCCCGGGCGGCGCGATCGACGCAGGTGTCGCCGAACGGCCCCACCTCCGCCATGGCGTCGACCACGATCAGCACGTCCTGGCTACGGTCGGCCGCCATGCCGGCCACGTGGATCTCGCCGGTGCGCAGCGTGGCGGCCCAGTGCACCCGGCGCAGCGGCGTGCCGGGCGTCCACGCCGAGACGTCAAGGAACTCGGTGCCGGCGCCGGCGACACGGGCCGGCCGCTCCCCGTAGCTCGGCCGGCGCACCGTGCTGCGAAGCGCGGCGGTTCCGGGCAGCCCGCGCGGCTCGACGACCACCGGCACGCTGACCCGGATCGCCGCCGCCAACGCACCGCCCGGGGTGGACACGTGCACCATGAGGTGGACGGTCTGGCGGCCCCAAGCGGGCAGGCGCAACCGCCAGGACGTGCCATCTGCGTGCTCGACCAGCGGGTCGGCCGGATCGGCCGGTCGAGACGACAGGATCTCGCCGCGGTAGGTCAATCCGTCCGCGGGCAGGACGAGCCGGATCTCGACTTCGTCACCTTCGACGCAGCGCCGCGGTGTCGCGATCGCAGTGAGCGTGGTCGTGGCCGGCCGGTCGGCGCGCAGCGCGATGGTCAGCCACAGCAGGACCGGCAACGGCAAGGCCACGAGTTCGCCATGGCCGGTGACGGCGGCCGCCACGATCGCGAGGCCGGTCAGCACGGCGGCGGCGTGCGCCGGGCCAGAGATACGCCAGTGCAGGCTGGGCGTCATCGAGTCCACTGGCTGGCCGGGCCACCGGAGGGCATCGCGCTGACGGCTTCGCCCCGGCCGGTCGCCGCGGACGGCCGCGTCGCAGGCGTCGGCACGGTGCCCAGCACGCCCTCCACCACCGCGTCACCCGTGACGTTGCGAACCCACATCTCGGCTTTGACGGTTATGCGATGGCCGAGGGCAGCCACCGCCACTCGCTTGACGTCGTCCGGCGTGACGAAATCGCGTCCCGCGATCAGCGCCGCGCCGCGCGCGAGCCGGATCAGCGCGAGGCTGCCCCGCGGGCTCGCCCCGACCTCGGAGCTGGGGTGGGCCCGGGTGGCGTTCACCAGGGCCACGGCGTAATCGGTGATGTCGTCGTGCACCTCGACACCGTCCAGCGACCGGATCATCGCGACCACTGTCTGCGCGTCGGTGATCGGGCGCAGCGTGCCCGGGTCGGTGCCGTGCGCGAGACTGCGGCGCACCATCGCCGACTCGTCGGCCGGCGCGAGATAGCCAAGGCGCACCCGGGTGGTGAACCGGTCCAGCTGCGCCTCCGGCAACGGGAACGTCCCCTCGTACTCGATCGGGTTGTCGGTCGCCAGCACCACGAACGGGTCGGGAAGCGCTCGGGTGATGCCATCGCTGGACACCTGATGCTCGCCCATCGCCTCCAGCAGGGCCGCCTGGGTCTTGGGCGGCGTCCGGTTGAGCTCGTCGGCGAGCAGGACGTTGGTGAAGACGGGGCCCGGCCGAAACGCCAGCTCGCGGCTGGCCGGATCGAGCACGGTGGCGCCGGTGAGGTCGCTCGGCAAGAGGTCGGGCGTGAACTGCACCCGGGCGAAGTCGAGCCCGAGCACGCGGGCGACGGAGCGGGCCAGCAACGTCTTGCCCATGCCGGGCAGATCTTCGAGCAGGACGTGCCCGCCGGCCAGGACCGTCAGCAGCACCAGTTCGAGAGCGTCGCGCTTGCCGACGATCACGCGGTCCAGCTCGTCAAGCGCAGTGCGGATCGTCGTACGCGTCTGCTCGATCCCGTAAGGCTCGCTCATATCTGCTCCAATCGGTTCAACAGCCGGTCGATGGTCGCTGGATCGATGCCCGGACGGGCGGAGTCAGTCGAGGATTCGCGCTGCGGGTCGATCAACGGCCACAGATCCGCACCGATCAGGTCACGCGCCCGGCCGCGGTCGGCCGGGGCGTAGAAGTCGACGCCCGCACGCACGTCGAGCGCAGCGGCCGCGACCCGCTGCAACATGCGACGGGGAGCCCCGTCGAAGTGCCGGGGCGAAACCTTCGCCCAGCCGAGTTCGCTGCCGATCTGCCAGAAGCTCGCCCACCCGTCGCGCCGCGCCGCCCGCTGCGGTGGAGACGGCCCGGCGGCGGGCGGTGCCGAGCGCGATCAACGCGACAGTGGGCGGGATCGTCGCGGCAACGCTCAGCGAGATGAGCGCCCCGGACCGCCCGGCCACGACGCCGCCGGCCAGGACGCCGAGCGCAAGGACGACCAGGGCGGGCATCCACCAGAGGCGGCTCACGCGGGCACGCCGAGCCGCGATCTGAGTTCGCCCAGCCGGCGGGCCGCGTCGTCGGCGTCGGCCGGAGTCACCGGCCCGGTGCTGAACCGGGCCCGCTCGAAGATCGCGGTCAGCGCATCGGCGGGCTCGACGACGCCGGGCCGCGCGCTGCCCAGATCGGCCAGCCATTCCAGCGGCGTCTGCTGCCGCTCGCGGGCGATCCCGTCGCCGCGCAACGCGGTCTCCATCGCCTCGTACGCCGCGATGACCTGGTCGCGGGGGGTGCCGCCGAGCGCAATGGCACCGGCCGCGCTGCCCAGGATCGAGGCAGCGTCGGGCGGCACGTCACTGCCGCTGGCCAGGGTGACCTGCCGGGCGGGCAGTCGCAGTCGCGTGCGGTACATCGCCACGCCCAGCAGCGCGACCGCCGCGAGTAGCAGCAACACCATGACGACGGTGCCCAGCCCGCTGAGCCCGATACTGAACCCCCCGCCCCGTGAACCCGACCGGCCGCCGATGGACCGCCGGCGGCGCCGCGGCCCCCGGCACACCCGCCGGGCGCGGCGGCGCGAGTCGCTTCGAGATGTGCGTCGCCTGCAGCAGGATCGCCGGGCCGAGGATCACGACCACGCCCACCAGTCGGTAGGTGAGCCGCTGATACGCGACGGTCAGCCGCCGGCTGCGGTAGAGAATGACCACGCCGCCGACGACCGCGGCCAGCGTGATCAGCCATCGGGCGGTCCAGTGCGGGTCGGGCCCGTGATGGCGCGGCAGTGCGAACGAGGGGCGCCCGGACAATCCGACACCGGCGACCACGACGGCAATTCCCACGGCGCCGACCAGGGACAATGCCCTGATCGACCGCCATGCCCCACCCATATCCAGCAGATTAGGGCGTGTGTCTTAAGCCCCGCATAAGCGGCCGTCCATGGACATGACCGCCAGGTGCGCGATCAGGGCGATCGTCTGCCGGGCCGATATCGACGATCACGCCCCGGCCGAACTGGATCGGCCGGGGCGTGATGTTCGTGCTGGCGTCCGGTTAGCTACCTCAGATCCCGGCTGCGGCGCTCACCGCACGACGGGTGAGGACCGTCGCGAGGTGGCTGCGGTAGTCGGCCTGGCCGGTCAGATCGGTCGGCGGGTGGGTGCCCTCGGGGGCATGGCCACTCGCCGCCCGGACGGCGTCGGCTGACGCATCGGCCCCGGCGAGCGCCTGCTCCACGGCGCTCGCCCGCAGCGGGGTGTTGCCCATGTGCGTGAGCCCCACGCGCGCCTGCGCGATCGAACCGTTCTGGCGCTGAACGGCCGCCGCCACACCGACGATCGCCCAGGCCTGCGCCACCACGTTGAACTTCTCGTAGTGCGTCGACCACCCGTCGCCCAGCTTCGGGATGCGGACTGCCGTCAGGATCTCGTCCGGTTCCAGGGCGGTGGTCAGGTAGTCGACGAAGAAGTCCCGGGCCGCAACCGTTCGCTCACCGCCTGGACCGCGAACGACAAGCTGCGCATCGAGAGTCAGCGCGACGGTCGGGAGATCGCCCGCCGGATCGGCGTGGGCCAGCGATCCACCGAACGTGCCGCGGTGACGCACCTGCCGGTCACCGACCGTGGCCGCCGCCTGCGCAATGAGCGGCGCATGCTGCTGGACCAGCGGATCGTGGACGACCTCGTCGTGCGTGGTCATCGCTCCGATCACGATCGCGTCGCTCTCGTCGCGAACACCGCGCAGTTCGCCGATGCGGCCGATGTCGACCAGCGTCTCCGGGTAGGCCAGCCGCAGCCGCAGCACGGGAAGCAGCGACTGCCCACCGGCCAGCACCTTGCCGTCTTCGCCCGCGCCCGCGAGCGCCTGCAGCGCTTCGTCCACTGTGGACGGTCGGACGTAGTCGAACCCCGCCGGGATCATCGCGCACCTGCCTCGTTCAGCGCCCGCCACACCCGTTCGGGCGTGCACGGCATCGGTACCTCGGTAACGCCGAACGGGCGCAGTGCGTCGACGATCGCGTTGACCACCGCCGGGGTGGACGCGATCGTGCCGGCCTCGCCAACTCCCTTTACGCCAAGGGGATTCGTCGTCGACGGGCTCACCGTCCGGTCCGTGGTGAACGACGGAAGGTCGACCGCCGACGGCACGAGATAGTCGACCAGAGTGCCGGTGGTCAGGTTGCCTTCCTCGTCGTAGACGCCCTCCTCGTACAACGCCTGGGCGATGCCCTGCGCGAGGCCGCCGTGCACCTGGCCTTCGACGATCAGCGGGTTGATGACCTCGCCGATGTCGTCGACGCAGACGTACTTGCGGATGGTGGCCCGCCCGGTCTCGGTGTCGACGTCGATCGCGCACAGGTGGGTGCCGTGCGGGAACGAGAAGTTCTCCGGGTCGTAGGTGGCGTCGGCGTCCAGGGACGGCTCCATGCCGTCGGGCAGGTCGTGCGCGGCGAACGTCGCGAACGCGATGTCCTGGATCGTCGTGCCGGTGCCGGGCGCCCCGCGCACGCTGAACGTCCCGTCGGCGAAGTCGATGTCGTCCTCGCTGGCTTCGAGCATGTGCGCGGCGACCTTCTTCGCCTTCGCGATCACCTTCTGGGTGGCGCCGACCACCGCAATGGCGCCGACGGTCAGCGATCGCGACCCGTAGGTGTCCATGCCCTTGGGCGAGGACTGGGTGTCGCCGTGGATGATCTCGATGTCGTCGAAGGGCACGCCGAGTTGATCGGCGACGATCTGGCTCCACGCCGTCTCGTGGCCCTGGCCGTGCGCGCTCGAACCGGTGACCACCTCGACCTTGCCGGTGGCCAGCATCCGGACCATGGCGTTCTCCCAGCCGCCGGCGGCGTAGGAGAGCGAGCCCAGCACCCGCGAGGGCGCCAGCCCGCACATCTCGGTGAATGTCGAGATGCCCAGGCCCAGCTGCACCGTGTCGTTCGACGAGCGGCGTTCGGCCTGCTCGCGCTTGAGCTCGTCCCAGCCGATCAGTTCGAGTGCGCGTCGGTAGCCGCCTCGTAGTTGCCGCTGTCGTAGGTCAGCCCGCACACCGTC
The DNA here is from genome assembly GCA_963709985.1 of uncultured Actinomycetota bacterium. Taxonomy (GTDB): domain Bacteria; phylum Actinomycetota; class Actinomycetes; order Mycobacteriales; family Jatrophihabitantaceae; genus DASXRA01. Next base: position 99,759 of record CAVPYQ010000028.1, on the reverse strand, counting down.
GTGAACGGGAACTCCTCGTGCTTGATCCAGTTCTTGCGGCGCAGGTCCATCGGATCCATGCCGAGTTCGGCGGCCATCTCGTCGACGATGCGCTCGATCGCGAACGTCGCCTCGGGGCGGCCGGCCCCGCGATAGGCGTCGGTCGGCGTCTTGGTGCTGAACACGCCGTCGCAGACGAACCGGTACGCCGGGATCTTGTAGATCGCGTTGTACATGAACGCCCCGAGGATCGGGACGCCCGGCGTGACCAGGCGCAGGTACGCGCCCATGTCGGACAGGATGTGCACGTCCAGGCCGGTGAACGTCCCGTCGCGCGTCGCGGTCAGCGTGATGTCCTGGATCTGGTCGCGGCCGTGGTGGCCGCTCATCAGGGACTCGGACCGTGACTCGGTGTACTTCACCGGCTTGCCGATCCGCCGGGCGACCAGCGTGCAGATGACCTCCTCGGGCGTCACCTGCAACTTGCCGCCGAATCCGCCGCCGACGTCTGGCGCGATCACCCGCACCTTGTGCTCGGGAATGCCGAGCACCAGCGAGAGCATCGGTGCGCAGGATGTGCGGGATCTGCGTGGCCGACCACATCGTGACGCCGTCGCCGATCGGCTGCACCATCGTCGAGCGTGGCTCCATGAACGCCGGGATCAGCCGCTGCTGGCGGAAGCGCCGCTTGACGGTGATCTCGGCGCCGCGCAGGGCGTCGTCGATCGCGCCGCCCGTACCCGCCGCGCCGGACTCGAACTCCCAGGTGAACGACTTGTTCGACGTCAGATGGGGATGGACGAGCGTCGCGCCGTCGGCGAGCGCGGCCTCCATGTCGAGCACCGGCGGCAGAGCGTCGTACTCGACATCGATCGCCTCGAGCGCGTCCTGAGCTGATGCCTTGTCGCGCGCGACGATGACCGCGACCGCTTCACCGACGTGATTGACCTGGTCGACGGCCAGGCTCGGGTGGCCCGGGTTGACCATGTCGGCAGTGACCGGCCACGCGCACGGGATCGAGCCCTGCACGTCGGCGAAGTCCTTGCCGGAGAAGGCGGCGATGACGCCCGGGCGCTTCAACGCGCCGGACACGTCGATCGAGGTGATCTTGGCGTGGCTCATCGGGCTGCGCAGGATCGCCAGGTGCAGCAGGCCGGGAACGGTCAGGTTGTCGGTCCAGGTGGTGCGTCCGGTGATGAGGTGCGCGTCCTCCTTGCGCTTTCGCGCCTGGCCGATCTCGGCGGCGGGACGGTCGGTTACGGCGGTCATGAGGCCACCACGCTTGATCGGTGGCCGGGGTACTGGGTCACTTCGTCACCCCCGCCTTAGCGGCGGCCTGAACGGCACGCACGATGTTCTGGTACCCGGTACACCGGCACAGGTTGCCCTCGATGCCCTCGCGCACCTCGGCGTCGCTCGGGTTCGGGTTCTCGCCCAGCAGATCGCAGGCCGACATGATCATGCCGGGCGTGCAGAAGCCGCACTGCAGCGCGTGCTCGTCGTGGAAGGCCTGCTGCACCGGATGCAACGAGCCGTCCGCACCGGCAAGTCCCTCGATGGTCGTGACCTCGCTGCCGTCGGCCTGCACCGCGAGCACCGCGCAGCTCTTCACGCTCTTGCCGTCGAGCAGCACGGTGCACGAGCCGCAGTTGCTCGTGTCGCAGCCCACGACGGTGCCCACCTTGCCGAGCTGCTCGCGCAAGTAGTGCACGAGCAGGGTTCTCGGTTCGACCTCGTCCCGATATGCCACGCCGTCGACGGTGACGTTCACAGTTGTCATTGCTCGCCTTCCCGCTCGATGCCGCCCGCCGTTCGCGACCTGCCCGCCAGCGCTTGTTCGCTGTCGTCTTCGCCCGTCATGAGACCTCCAGCTCAGCTCTGCAGTTGCGCGTACAACACACCAAAGTCCTCGGCGGGTGACTTGGCAAGCCTTCAGTTGTCTCATGTTGATCTATCTGGGATGAGCAGATTGGCGCGCGCGATCCCGGCTGCCGATCCCCGGCTGCGCTCAGGCCTCGCCGATGACCTCGGCCAGCCGCTCGAGAGCGGCGAGGCTATGCCCCGCTACGAGGTGGTCGATATGCGGCAACGCGGCAATCATGCCGCCGGTGACGGGTGAATAGCCGTCCTTGCCCTTGTGCGGATTGACCCAGACGACGCTGTGCGACAGGCGGGCCAGCCGGGTCATCTGCTCGCCGAGCAGGGTCGGATCGCCGCGCTCCCAGCCGTCGGAGAAGAGCACGACGATCGCGCCGCGGGCGACGCCGCGCTGTCCCCACAGGTCGAGGAACGCCTTCATCGAGTCGCCGAGCCGCGTGCCGCCGCTCCAGTCCGGAATCGCCCCGCTCGCGGCGGCGAGGGCGCCGTCGGGATCGCGTTGGCGCAATTCGCGGGTGATGCGGGTGAGCCGCGTCCCCAGGGTGAACACCTCGACGCGAACCGGGGCAGCCCGGACCGCGGCGTGCGAGAAGCGCAGCAACGCGTCCGAGTAGGGCTCCATCGAGCCGCTCACGTCGACGAGCAGCACGAGCTTGCGCGGCTTGCGCCGACGGGCGCGGCGGGCCAACCGGCTCGGCTCGCCGCCCTGATGCAGCATGCGGCGCACCGTCCGCTCGAGGTCGACCGGTCCGCGCTGCGCCGGCCCGTAGCGCCGCGTGCGGCGCCCACCGACCCGGGGCGAGAGCAGGTTGAGCAGCCGCCGGACCTCGTCGCGCTCCGTGGCGGACAGCTTCGTGACGTCGCGGTGGCGCAGCACCTCCTGCCGGCTGGCCTGCGCAACCACGTGCGGCGCATCGGGCATCTCGGTGCCCTCCCCGGCCGGGACGTCGACCGCGATCGAGGCCGGCCGCAGCCGCACCGCCGGGGCCGGTACGGCGCGTCAGGGGCAGATCCCGGCCGCCGAAGTACGCGGCGAACGCGGCGTCGTAGCGATCGCAGGTCGGCGGGGTCGCCGCAGAGGGTGAGCCGCCCGGCCCAGTACGTGTCGGTCGGGTCGAGCACGTCGAGGTGGCTCGAGCGCCATCGAGCATGGCCTGCACCCGGTCGGGACCCGCGGGTACGCCCGCGTGCCGCAGCGTCCGGGCAAAGCCGAGCACGATGTCGACGCCGTCGCGAGTGCTCATGGCCAGGCGACTCAGGCGCCGATCAACTCGGCCAGGACGGTGTCACGAACGCGCTCGGAGTCCTCGTGGTACTTCAGCACGGCGCCCAGGGTGGCGGCGGCGCGCTCGAGGTCGAGTTCCTCGGCGCCGAGCAGGTGCAGCGCGTGCGCCCAGTCGATGGACTCGGCGACACCGGGCGGCTTGAGCAGGTCGGCCGTACGCAGCCGGGCCGAGGCCCGGGCGACGTCGGCCGCGAGCCGCGCCGTGATCTCGGGCAGCCGGCGGCGCAGGATCGCCACCTCGCGCTCGTAGGACGGATGCGGGACCCAGTGGTACAGGCAGCGGCGCTTGAGCGCGTCGTGCACCTCACGGGTGCGGTTGGACGTCAGCACGACCAGGGGCGGCGTCTCGGCGCGAATCGTGCCGATCTCCGGGATCGTCACGGCATTGTCGGCGAGCACTTCGAGCAGGAACGCCTCGAACTCGTCGTCGGCGCGGTCGATCTCGTCGATCAGCAGCACGGACGGTGACTGCTCGATGGCCTGCAGGATGGGCCGGGCGACGAGGAAGCGTCGGTCGTAGAGCGATCGTTCGAGTTCGTCGGCATCGACGTGTCCCGCCGTCTCGGCGGCACGCAGGTGCAGCACCTGGCGCGGGAAGTCCCAGTCGTAGAGCGCCTGTGCTGCGTCGATGCCCTCGTAGCACTGCAACCGGACCAGCCGCGCGCCGAGCACCGTCGCCAGCGCCTGGGCAAGGCTGGTTTTGCCGACACCGGCGTCGCCCTCCAGGAACAGCGGCCGGTACATGCGCAGCGCGAGAAACGCGGCCGTGGCCAGGCCCTCGTCGGGCAGGTAGCCGGTCTGGTCCAGCGCGGTGGCGAGCTCCGAAGGCAGCTTGAAGGCGTGATCCACCCGTCCAGCATGGACTATTGCACCCCGCTCGTGGGCCGTCGCCAGCTCTGGCCGCCGCCGGTGGGCCTGCCGCGCTCGGCGGCGGCGTCCGCGCCGTAGGCTCTGGCGCGTGCCACGCCGACCCACGCGCACCGTACCGACCGTCCTCATCCATGGCTGGCAGGGAAACGAGCCGGAGCACTGGCAGACCTGGCTGGCGGCCCGCCTCGGCGACGCCGGCCGCGAGGTGCGTTACCCGGACCTGTCCGATGCGGATGTACCGCAACTCGAGCCTTGGCGGGCCGAGTTGCAGACCGCGCTCGACGGGCTGCCCGAGGACGGGTTCGACGTGCTGTGCCATTCGCTCGGGGTCCTGCTCTGGCTGCATCACGTGCACGGGGCGGACGGCGGCCCCCGACCGGCGCGCGTCGCCCTGATCGCTCCCCCGTCGCCGCACACCCAAGTGCCGGAACTCGCACCGTTTCTGCCCGTGCCGATGGAGATCGACCTGGTGCGCCATGCCGCCGACGGCACGGTGCTGGTGTGCGCCGACAACGACCCGTACTGCCCGGAAGGCGCCGCCACGGCGTACGGCCGCACGTTGAAGCTGCCCACCACGCTGATCCCCGGCGCCGGGCACATCAACGTCGAAGCCGGCTTCGGACCCTGGCCCGCCGTGCTCGACTGGTGCGGGCGAGACAACCTCGCGTTCATCGGTTGACCCGTGGCCGCGCGCTGGATCGGCTTCGCCGCCGGGCTGGTACTGCTGATGGGTACCGCGTTCAGCGTGGTCGGCACTCTGGTCGTCCCGCGCGCCATCGATTCGCGAATCTCGCGGTGGTGCGAACTGGTCGTTGACCGGCTGTTCCTGCTGATGGGCAAACCGATCGGATCGTTCGCGCTGCGCGATCGCATCCTGGCCTGGCAGGCGCCGGTCGCGCTGATCGTTCGCCTCGCCGCGTGGATCGGGCTGATCGTCGCGGGATACGGACTCGTGCTGCTTCCGTTCATCCCGGGTCCGGTATCGCACTCGTTCAGCGAGGCCGGGTCGTCGATGTTCACACTCGGCTACGCGGCGCCGCACAACAGCAGCAGCACCAGCGTCGACTACATCGCGGCGTTCACCGGCCTGGTCGTGGTCGGCCTGCAGGTCGGCTACCTGCCGACTCTCTACGCCGCCTTCAACCGCCGTGAGACCGAGGTGACGCTGCTGATCTCGCGGGCCGGTGTCCCGGCCTGGGGGCCGGAGATCCTGGCCCGGACGCGATGGGGCATTTACAGCGGCGACAGCCGGCGCGTCCTCGACGAACTGTTCGACAGGTGGGAGCGGTGGGCGGCCGAGGTCGCCGAGTCGCACACGACGTACCTGACCCTTGCCCGGTTGCGCTCGCCCCGGCCGCTGTCGCATTGGCTGACATCGCTTCTTGCCGTCATGGACGCCGCCGCGCTGCACCTGTCCCTGGCGCCCGGCACCGAGCCGAAGTTCTCGGCGCGGCTGTGTCTGCGGATGGGCTTCACCGCACTGCGCCAGATCGCGATGACCATGCGGATACCGATCGACGAGGATCCGGATCCGGACCAGCCCATCAGCATCACCGAGCAGGACTTCGCCGACGTCGTCGAGATGCTGCGCGGGCTGAACTACCCGATCGAGGTGAGCGCCGACGAGGCCTGGCCGCACTTTCGGGGTTGGCGCGTCAACTACGAGGCGGTGGCATTCGCGCTGGCCCGGGCGGTCGACGCCCCGCCGGCACTGTGGAGCGGCACCCGCCGTTGGCCGCACAAGCCGATCCCGCCGAAGCGTCCGGCCAATCGGCTCGCCAGCGAGATCCGCCCGCCCAGCTGAGTCCGAGTTGGGCAGTCATTTCGCGAAGACGCCCAGCAACTCGTAGATGACGCTCGCGGCCGCCAGCGCGGTGAGCTGCGCATGGTCATACGCGGGCGACACCTCGACGACGTCGGCGCCGATCAGGCTGAGGTCGGCAAGCCCGTGCAGGATCAGCTGCAGTTCGCGAGTCGTCAGGCCACCCGGCTCGGGCGTCCCGGTGCCCGGTGCGTGCGCGGGGTCGAGCACGTCGATATCGATGCTGACGTAGACCGGCAACTCGCCCACCCGCTCGCGCACGCGGTCGATCGCCTCGTCGACGCCGCGCCGGGCGATGTCGAGCGTCGAGACCGTCGCGAACCCGAGCCGGCGGTCATCGGTGAGGTCCGACAGCGCGTACACGGAGTTGCGGATGCCGACGTGCGCGCAGTGGTCAAGGGCGAGCAGCCCCTCCTCGGACGCCCGCCGGAACGGGGTGCCGTGCGTGTAGCGGGCGCCGAAGTAGGTGTCCCAGGTGTCGAGGTGCGCGTCGAAATGCACAAGCGCGATCGGGCCGTGCTTGGCGTGTGCGGCGCGCAGCAGAGGCAGCGCGACGGTGTGGTCGCCACCGATCGAGATTATGCGTTCTGCCTTACCGTAAAGGGCATTCGCGGCGTTCTCGATCTGGCCGACCGCCTCGACGATGTCGAACGGATTGGCCGACACATCGCCCGCATCGGCCACTTGCAGCGCCGTCCACGGCTCGACGTCGAGCGCGAGGTGGTACGGGCGCAGCAGCCGCGAGCCCGCCCGAACCGCCTCCGGCCCGAAGCGGGCACCTGGGCGAAACGACGTCCCGCTGTCGAACGGGACGCCGAGTACGGCGACGTCCGCGCGGGGTACGTCCTCGATCCGCGGCAGGCGCGCATACGTCGCGAGACCGGCGAAGCGGGGCACCTCGCGGGGATCGGGTGGACCAACCGGTGCGCTCACCATTCCTCCTGGTTGTGCGGCATTTCAACGGCAATTGCGCTGGACCCGCGCCAGTGTTGCAGCATGCGAATCACCGCCGCGCGACGGCGTTGTGTCATGACCAAATACCACGTTGCCGCATGACCGGCGAGCAACTACAGTCATGGGCTATTGGCTTTATAGCTCATTACATCGCGAGGTGCGTCCATGGGATACGCGTGCGCGCTGCTGTCCGCGTTGCTGTTCGGGGCGAACGGCAGCGTGGCGAAGGTGGTGCTCGCGGCCGGCATCACGCCGGGGCAACTCACGCTGTTCCGATCGCTGTCCGCGGCGTTGGTCGGCGGGGTGCTGCTCCTCGCGACGAACCGCAGCGCGCTGCGGGTGAGCCGGCGCGAATTGGTCAACCTGGCCGCGCTCGGCGTCATCGGCGTCGCGATGGTGCAGTGGCTCTACGCGGTGGCTCTTGGCCGGTTGCCGGTCGGCATCGCCCTGCTGATCGAGTACACGGCCGTCCTGATGGTGGCCGTCGCCGCCCGCGTGTTCTTCGCCGAGGCGGTCCGGCCCAGGCTCTGGGCGGCCATTGGCTGCGTGCTGGCCGGCCTCGCCGCCGTCGCGCAGATCTGGTCGAGCAACCTTGCGGTCGCCGGCATGGGCATTGCGGGCCTGGCGGCCGTTGCCCTCGCGGCCTACTTCCTGCTCGGTGAGCATCTGGTTACGCAAACCTCGCCACTGGCCACGGCGTTCTGGTCGATGCTGTTCGCGACGCTGTTCTGGGCTGCATTCAGTGGCTGGTGGAACATCGACCCCAGTGTGTTCACGCAACGGATCTCGCTCGGCGGCCACCTCTCCGGCACGGTGCTGCCCGTGTGGGTCCTGCTCTGCTACGTCATGGCGCTCGGCTCATTCCTGCCGTTCCTGCTGTCGTTCGTCGCGCTGGGCCGGCTCAAGGCGACGCCCGCGGGCATCGTCGCCACGACCGAGGTCGTCTTCGCGTTCACCGTCGCCTGGCTCTGGCTGGGCGAGGCGCTCAACACCGCGCAACTCATCGGCGCGTTCATCGTGCTGATCGGGGTCGCCCTGGCCCAGACCGCGCGCAACCCGAAGGTCGCCGCAGGTCTCGGACGAGACGCCCGCACCGATCGGCCCACCCGCGCTCGCGGCGGTCATCCCGGACTGAGCGGGCTCGGTCAGGCCTGCAGCGCGTCGCGGCGCCGCCGCGTCTGCTCGCTTCGGGCCGCAAGGTCGGCGTCAGGCGGATATCCAACCGCGACCAGCGTCAGCCCACAGGCGGGCACAACGGCGATCTCGTCGGCTCGCGCCGTCCGGGCCAGCAACGAGGCCGGCCAGTCCTCACCACGCCGCCCCTCGCCCACGGCGATGAGCGCGCCGACGAGCGAGCGCACCATCGAGTGACAGAACGCATCGGCCTGCACGGTGCACACGATCTGGTCGCCCGAGCGCGTGACGTCGAAGGCCTGGATCGCGCGGATCGACGTCGCGCCCTCGCGGTAGCGGCAGAAGGCGACGAAGTCGTGCTCGCCGACCAGCGCCGCGGCCGCCCGGGCCATCGCCTCGGCGTCAAGAGAGTCGCCGCCACGCCAGAACATGCCTGCGCAGCAAGGGATCTACGCCTGCCTCGGCATCGCAGATCCGGTATTCGTATCGGCGCCACAACGCCGAGAAGCGCGCATCGAAGGCCGCGGGGACCTCGGCGATCCGGGCGACGCGGACGTCGGGCGGCAGTACGCCGGCCAGGCGGCGCAGCAGCGACGCGTCGAGCCCTGCCCAGATCTGCGCGTCGAGGTCGGCGTGGGCCACCTGCCCCGCGGCGTGCACGCCCGCGTCGGTCCGCCCGGCCACGGTGAGCGCGACCGACGGCTGCCGGGTTATCCGCGACAGCGCATCCTGCAGCACTGCCCTGGACGGTGCGCCGCCCGGGTTGGACCGCCCAGCCCGAGAAGTCCGTCCCGTCATAGGCGATGTCGAGTCGTAACCGGACGAGCCCGCCGAACGCAGTGCGTTCAACGGGCTCGTCAGGGTCTTGCACTGGCTCGGGCGTCGCCGTCAGGCGTCGTCCTTGGCGTCGCTCTGTCGTCGCCGTCAGCGCTGTCCTGCTGCGACGGCGGCAGCGAGAAACCGGCCGCCTCGGCGGCCTCGGCCGTGGCGAACCAGACCTCAGGGACCGTCTGGTCGTAGAACGGCGAGTCCGGCACGTGGTAGAGCATCGAGTTCGCGTTCCCCTTGATCGGGAACCCTTCCGGCTGCGAGTCGTCGTCGAGCGGGGCGTGCGAGCCCTCGCCGTAGGGCGCCTCGTCCGTGGCGGCACTGGTCTCGACCTCGATGTCGGTGTCGTCGCTCGACACGCATCAGGCGACGTGTCGGTCGCACCGAGCACCACCTGCGAGTCGCCGGCCGTCTCGGCCACGGATGCCGCAGTCGGCGACTCGGCCTTGGCGTCCTCGGCGATCTCCACCGTCCGGCCCCGTGCGGCCTTGCGCGGCGTCGACTTCGTGCCGCGTGCGCGCTCGCCCTCCTTGACCACGGACTGCGCCGCGGTCAGGGCCTCGACGAGTTCGATCACGGCCATCGGCGCGTTGTCGCCCTTGCGCGGCCCGACCTTGACGATGCGGGTGTAGCCGCCGGCGCGCTCGGCGAACTTGGGGCCGATCTCGGCGAACAGCTTGTGCACCACGTCCTTGTCGCGCACGACCGTCATGACCTGGCGGCGGGCGTGCAGGTCGCCCCGCTTGGCGAACGTGATCAGCCGCTCGGCGAGCGGGCGCAGGCGCTTCGCCTTCGCCTCGGTCGTGGTGATCCGGTCATGCTCGAACAGCGACGTCGCAAGATTCGCGAGCATCAACCGCTCATGCGCAGGGCCGGCGCCGAGGCGATGACCCTTCGTGGGCGTGGGCATCTCTTACTCCTAGTGGTTCGGCCCTTACGGGTCCGAGTGGACGCTTTCGAGGTCGTGCGCCGAACCGCGACGCGGTCCGGCGCAACTCCTCAGAGCTGTTCGGTCTCGGCGAAGTCGGCGTCGCCGCCGTCGAAGTCGTCGTCACCGTAGGACTCGACGCCGGCTGACCTCGAATCCGGGCGGGCTGTCCTTGAGCGACAGGCCGAGCCCGGCCAGCTTGATCTTGACCTCGTCGATGGACTTCGAGCCGAAGTTACGGATGTCGAGCAGGTCGGCCTCGCTGCGCCCGACAAGCTCACCCACGGTGTGGATGCCCTCGCGCTTGAGGCAGTTGTAGGAACGAACGGTCAGGTCGAGCTCCTCGATCGGCATCGAGAACGCGGCGATGTCGGCGACCTCGGCCGGCGACGGTCCGACGTCGATGCCCTCCGCCTCGTCGTTGAGCTCGCGGAACAAGCCCGAACAGCTCGACGAGCGTGTGCCCGGCGCTGGCCACCGCGTCACGCGGCGTCATCGAGGACTTGGTCTCGACGTCGACCACGAGCCGGTCGAAGTCGGTGCGCTGCTCGACACGGGTGGCCTCGACGGCGTAGGTGACCTTGAGGACCGGCGAGTAGATGGAGTCGACCGGAATGCGGCCGATCTCCTGGCCGGGCTGCTTGTTCTGCACGGCCGTCACGTAGCCGCGGCCACGCTCGACGACCAGTTCGATCTCCAGCCGACCCTTCTTGTTGATCGTGGCGATCTTGAGGTCGGGGTTGTGCACGGTGACGCCGGCCGGTGGTGCGATGTCGGCGGCGGTCACTTCGCCCGGGCCCTGCTTGCGCAGGTACATCACGACCGGCTCGTCGCTCTCGGAGCTGATGACGAGCTCCTTGAGGTTCAGGATGATGTCGGTGACGTCTTCCTTGACGCCCTCGACGGTCGTGAACTCGTGCAGCACGCCGTCGATGCGGATGCTGGTGACTGCCGCACCCGGGATCGACGAGAGCAGCGTGCGGCGCAGGGAGTTGCCGAGTGTGTAACCGAATCCCGGCTCGAGCGGCTCGATGACGAACCGAGACCGGTTATCGGCGATCGGCTCCTCGTTGAGACTTGGACGCTGAGAGATCAGCACTGTGTTGGTTCCTTTCGCAGGGACGCCCGCTATATGACGTCCACCAATGGGCTTATTCAGTTGTAAGCGGCGGGCGACTGGCGAACCAGCCACCCACCTGGCCGGCTACGCGTTACCGAGTAGCACGGGCCGCAGCCGCCGCAGCGAGACGCGAGCAGATCGGGTCTGCACAGGCGATCCAGGCTCGACCCCGCCAGCAGTCTACTTCGAGTACAGCTCGACGATCAGCTGCTCCTGCAAGGGGATGTCGATCTGGGCGCGCTCGGGCAGCTGGTGTACGAGCACGCGCAGCCGACCGGGAATCACCTGCAGCCACCCGGGCACCGGGCGGTCGCCGACGGTCTCCCGCGCGATCAGGAACGGCGTGGTCTCCAACGACTTCGGCTTGACGTCGATGATGTCGTACGGCGAGACCCGGAAGCTCGGGATGTTGACCTTCTCGCCGTTGACCAGGAAGTGGCCGTGGTTGACCAACTGCCGGGCAGCGCGCCGGGTCCGGGCCAGGCCCGAGCGGTAGATGACGTTGTCGAGGCGGGACTCGAGGATCTGCAGCAGGTTGTCGCCGGTCTTGCCCTGGCGCTTGGTGGCCTCCTGGTAGTACCGGCGGAACTGCTTCTCGAGCACGCCGTAGCTGTACTTGGCCTTCTGCTTCTCCTGCATCTGCAGCAGGTACTCACTCTGCTTGATGCGCGAACGCCCGTGCTGGCCCGGTGGGTAGGGCCGGCGCTCGAACGCCTTGTCACCGCCGACGAGGTCGACGTTCAGGCGCCGCGAGATGCGGGTTGCGGGTCCGGTGTAGCGAGCCATCGATCAAACCCTCCGGCGCTTCGGGGGACGGCAGCCGTTGTGCGGCTGCGGCGTGACGTCGGAAATCGTGCCGACTTCGAGGCCGGCCGCCTGCAGCGAGCGGATCGCCGTCTCACGGCCCGAGCCCGGGCCCTTGACGAAGACGTCGACCTTGCGCAGGCCGTGCTCCTGCGCCTTGCGCGCGGCGCTTTCGGCGGCCATCTGCGCGGCGAACGGAGTGGACTTGCGCGAGCCCTTGAAGCCGACATGCCCGGCCGAGGCCCAACTGATCACGTTGCCGACCGGGTCGGTGATCGAGACGATCGTGTTGTTGAACGTGCTCTTGATGTGCGCATGACCGTGCGCGACGTTCTTCTTCTCCTTGCGCCGGACCTTCTTGGCGGCGGTCTTGCGGGCGGGACCCGGCATTAGCGGGACTTCCTTTCCAGGCGAGCGAGCACGTGGCTGGCTGCGCCATGTCTACCGAGCGCGGCCACAGCCGCCGGAGCGAAGAGCGACCACATCGGGTCAGCAAAGGCGGTCGTCATGCTCTACTTCTTACCTGCCTTCTTCTTGCCGGCGATGGTCTTCTTGGGGCCCTTGCGGGTGCGGGCGTTGGTCTTGGTGCGCTGACCGTGGACGGGCAGGCCGCGACGGTGGCGGATGCCCTCGTAGCAGCCGATCTCGATCTTGCGGCGGATATCGGATGCGACCTCGCGGCGGAGGTCACCCTCGACCTGGAAGTTCGCGTCGATGTAGTCACGCAACTTGACGAGGTCATCGTCACCGAGGTCGCGAGCACGCAGATCGGGGCTCACGCCGGTAGCCTCGAGGGCTTTCTTTGCGCGGGTACGGCCTACGCCGTAGATGTAGGTGAGCGCGACTTCCATCCGCTTCTCGCGGGGAAGATCGACGCCGGCAAGACGTGCCATACGGGTGGATCTCCTTGTGCTAGCTCGAAGGTATGGTGCGCATCCGTCCGGTAGGCCCGCTAAGGCGTCCGGCCCCGGCCTTCGCCCGGGGGTGAACTCTCGCCGAACGGCGAGAGCAGGTATGCGCTTGTGTGTGGCCGGGACGCACCCGGCCTTGTTGCGTGATCAGCCCTGGCGCTGCTTGTGGCGCAGGTTCTCGCAGATCACCATTACCCGACCATGGCGACGGATGACCTTGCACTTGTCGCAAATCGGCTTCACGCTCGGCTTGACCTTCACGGCCGGCCCTTCTCAGTAGTGGCTAACGTCGGTGGTGCTTGAGTTCTTCTTCGGTCCGCAGCCGCGCCGGCGAAAACGACCCAATCGGTCATCCGGCGCGACCGGCCCACAAACAACATGGGCGAGTCCTATTGAGTTGTGCGATCCGCAGCCGCGTGTGCGAGACCTGACCGGATCGGGTCTGCAGCGCGATCAAGTCGCCTTACTTGTACCGGTAGACGATGCGACCCCGGGTGAGATCGTATGGCGACAACTCCACCACTACGCGGTCCTCGGGGAGGATCCGGATGTAGTGCTGGCGCATCTTTCCGCTGATGTGGGCGAGCACCTTATGTCCGTTGCTCAGTTCCACTCGGAACATCGCGTTCGGCAACGGCTCGACCACGCGGCCTTCGACCTCGATGGCCCCGTCCTTCTTGGCCATATCCTCCGCATTTCTTCGGTACTGCTCTCAACGGCCCAGCGTCCAGAGATGAACGAGTGCCACGACACGGCGCTGCTCAAGGGCTCCACTTCACCGACCTACGGCCACAGCAGGCATGGGTAAAGGGCGGCACGCGCCAACCGTTGAGTCTACGCAGGTCCGTCCAGCGGCGCCAATTCCCCTCCCGTTCGGTGCCCTGCCGGCGATGTCGCAAGCGCGATCGGTCAGGCCGAACTCGCGCCGAACCGATCAGGCAGCTGCCGAAAGGGCCACGCCGCGAGCGGCAAGCTCGGCCCGGCCGCCATCGGCTGCGGTGAGTACCCAGGGGCCGTCCTCAAGGATCGCGACGGTGTGCTCCCAGTGCGCGGCGAGCGAACCGTCGGCCGTGGCGACCGTCCACTGATCGGCCAGATCCTGCGTTCGCGGCGATCCCAGCGTGATCATCGGTTCGATCGCGAGCGCCATTCCCGCGACGAGGCGGGGGCCGCGACCCGGCCGACCGTGATTTTGCACGTGCGGGTCCATGTGCATCTGCGTGCCGATGCCGTGCCCGCCGTAGCCAGTGACGATTCCGTACCGGCCCGAGGCCTGCACCGATGTCTCGACGGCGTGCGAGATGTCGGTGAGCCGGCCGCCGGCGCGGGCGGCCACCAGGCCGTCCCACAGCGCCTTCTCGCAGGCCGCCGACAGTTGCGCCGCGGCCGGGGAGACCGAGCCGACGGGGACCGTGATCGCGGCGTCGCCATGCCAACCGTCAACGATCGCGCCGAAATCGATCGAGATGAGATCGCCTTCGCGCAAGCACCACGTCGTCCGAGGGGATGCCGTGCACTATCTCGGCATTCACCGACGCGCAGATCACCGCCGGAAACGGCGGCATCCCGTAGTTGAGGAACGACGAGGTGGCGCCCTCGTCGCTGAGGACCTTGCGCGCGATCGAGTCCAGATCGCCCGTGGAGACGCCGGGAGTCACGGCGGCTCGCATCTCGGCGAGTGCCCGGGCGACGACCAAGCCCGCCTCACGCATCAGCGCGATGTCATCGAGGGACTTGAGTTCGATGTGCTCACGCAGCCGGGACATGGCAGGTCAGGAGGCGAACGGGGTCAGCGAGGCGATCGCGCGCTCGGTGACGTCCTCGACCGGGCCGTGCGCGTCCATGCCGATCAACTGCTTGCGCGCATCGTAGAACTTGATCAGCGGACTGGTCTGCTCGACGTAGACGTCGAGGCGGTGGCGGACGGTCTCCGGGTAGTCGTCGTCGCGGTGGTACAGCTCGCCGCCGCATTTGTCGCAGACGTCCTCGACCTTCGGTGGGTCGAAGTCGACGTGCCATACGTGGCCGCACTTCTTGCACAGCCGCCGCCCGGACAGCCGCCGCACGACCTCTTCGTTGTCGACCTCGAGGTCGAGCACGACGTCCAGGATGGTGCCGAGGTCACCGAGCATCGAGTCGAGTTCGTAGGCCTGAGCGATGTTGCGGGGAAATCCGTCGAGCAGGAATCCGCCCTTGGCGTCGTCCTGCGCCAGCCGATCGCGGACCATCGCGTTCGTGACCTCGTCGGGTACCAGGTCACCGGCGTCCATGTACTTCTTCGCCAGCTTGCCCAGATCGGTACCACCGGACACGTTCGAGCGGAAGATGTCGCCTGTCGAGATCTTCGGGATGTCGAAGTGCTCGGCGATGAATTCGGCCTGGGTACCCTTGCCCGCGCCTGGCGGGCCGACGAGGACAACTCTCACGCGCGGTTTCCCTTCGTCGTGCCGCCCACTAGCGCAGGAACCCTTCGTAGTTGCGCTGCATCAGCTGGCTCTCGATCTGCTTCACGGTGTCAAGCGCGACGCCGACCATGATCAGCACGGCGGTACCGCCGAACGGGAAGTTCTGGTTGTTGCCGCCGGTCATCGAGAAGAAGAAGTTCGGCAGCACGGCCACGATTCCCAGATAGATCGAGCCCGGCAGTGTGATGCGCGACAACACGAACTGCAGGTACTCAGCAGTGGGCCGACCCGGCCGGATACCCGGGATGAACCCGCCGTACTTCTTCATGTCATCAGCCCGCTCGACCGGGTTGAACGTGATGCCGACATAGAAG
The DNA here is from genome assembly GCA_963709985.1 of uncultured Actinomycetota bacterium. Taxonomy (GTDB): domain Bacteria; phylum Actinomycetota; class Actinomycetes; order Mycobacteriales; family Jatrophihabitantaceae; genus DASXRA01. Next base: position 84,467 of record CAVPYQ010000028.1, on the reverse strand, counting down.
TACGTGAAGAAGATGATCAACAAGAAGTAGGTGCCGATGTGCACCCAGGACTGCTGATTGATCAGATAGCTGTTCACGAATCGCTGGAAGCCCGACGAGTTGTTGCCCTGCAATTGACTGATCAACTGCGGGATGTACAACAACGACGACGCGAAGATCACCGGAATGACGCCGGCCTGGTTCACCTTCAACGGCAGATACGTCGACGTTCCTCCGTACTGCCGCCGCCCGATCATCCGCTTCGCGTACTGCACCGGAATCCGCCGCTGCGCCTGCTCGACGAACACGACCGCACAGATGATCGCCAACCCCAACGCCAGGATCAGCGTGAACGCGAACCCACCGGACCGCGTCAGGATCGTGTTGCCCTCATTCGGGATCCGTGCGGCGATCGAGGTGAACATCAGCACGCTCATGCCGTTGCCGACGCCCCGGTCGGTGATCATTTCACCGAGCCACATGATGACCGCGGTACCGGCCATCATGCAGATCACCATCGTCGAGAGCGTCCAGATGTCGGTCTTGTAGAGCACCGACAGCGGGTTGCCCTGCGCATCGGCACACCCCTGGAACAGTTGACCCGACTTGGCCAACGCCACGAATCCGGTCGACTGCAGGATCGCGAGCCCGATCGTCAGGTACCGGCTGTACTGGGTCAGCTTCTGCTGGCCCGCCTGCCCTTCCTTCTTCAACTGATCGAAGCGAGGAATCACCACCACGAGCAACTGGATGATGATGCTCGCCGTGATGTAGGGCATGATGCCCAGCGCGAAGACCGAGAGTTTCAGCAGCGCGCCGCCGGAGAACAGGTTGATCAGCGAGTAGATGTTCTTCGTGCCCTGGCTCGCCGAGTTCAGACACGTGTTGATCGCGCCCGTATTCGTGTTCGGCGTCGGCACTGATGCACCGACCCGATACAGGAAGATCATGGCCAGCGTGAAGAGCAACTTCTTACGCAGGTCGGGCGTCCGGAATGCTGACGCGAATGCGCTGAGCACAGATCCTCCTGCGCGGACGGTGTAGGCGATCCTTGCGCCGCGGTTGCGACGACAACGGTTAGGTTGCCCCGAGGTTTAGTGGTTCAGGCTAACAAAGCAACTGGAGCGCCGGTGCAGAGCCGATCATGTCGGGCTCCACACTGGCGCCTTGCGCCCATCTTGCTCGGCATCACGGAACTAGCCAAGCTTTGACGGACAAACTCGGTCAAAGCTGCGTGGCGGAGCCGCCAGCGGCTTCGATCTTCTCCCGTGCGGTGGCCGAAAACGCGTTCGCGGCGATGTCGAGCTTGACCGCCCCGAGGTCACCATTTCCCAGAACCTTAACCGGTGCGCCCTTTCGGACGGCCCCGGCGGCCACCAGCTCGTCGACGCCGACGGTGCCCCCCTCGGGGAACAGCTCGGCCAGTCTGGCCACGTTGACGACCTGGAACTCGACCCGAAACGCGTTCTTGAAACCCTTGAGCTTGGGCAGCCGCATGTGGATCGGCATCTGGCCACCCTCGAAGCTGGCCGGGACCTGGTATCGGGCCTTCGTGCCCTTCGTGCCGCGTCCGGCCGTCTTGCCCTTCGAGCCGGTACCGCGACCTACCCGCGTCTTCTTGGTGTGCGAGCCCGGCGCCGGACGTAGGTGATGCACCTTGAGAGTCATTTGGTTACTCCACTTCCTCGACCGAGACCAGATGGGTCACGGTCGCGACCATGCCGCGAATCTCGGGCCGGTCCTCCTTGACCACGACATCGTGGATTCGCTTGAGGCCGAGGGACCGCAGCGTCTGGCGCTGGTTCTGCTTGCGGCCGATGCCCGAGCGGGTCTGGGTGATCTTCAGTCGTGCCATGGTCATCCCGCCCTCCCGGCCGCACGCGCCCGCAGCAGTCCAGCCGGTGCCACGTCCTCGAGGGGCAGGCCGCGGCGCGCCGCGACTTCCTCCGGCCGGACGAGGTCCTTCAGGGCCGCCACCGTCGCGTGGACGATGTTGATCGGGTTGTCGGAGCCGAGCGACTTCGACAGCACGTCGTGGATGCCCGCGCATTCCAGGACGGCACGCACCGGACCGCCGGCGATGACACCGGTACCGGGGCTCGCGGGCTTGAGCAGTACGACGCCGGCAGCGGCCTCGCCCTGCACCGGATGCGGGATCGTCTGCTGGATGCGCGGGACCTTGAAGAAGTTCTTCTTGGCCTCCTCGACACCCTTGGCGATAGCCGCGGGAACTTCCTTGGCCTTGCCGTAGCCGACGCCCACCGTGCCGTCACCGTCGCCGACCACGACCAGGGCCGTGAAGCTGAACCGGCGGCCACCCTTGACCACCTTCGCGACGCGGTTGATCGTCACGAGGCGCTCGATGTGCGGGCTCTTCTCGGTTGCCCCCGAGCCACCGCGGCTGTCTCTGCGGTCTCGACGGTCGCTGCGCTCGCCGCCCCGCTCGTTGCCACCGGTGCGGGCTCCGCGCTGCGGTCCGGGCATCAGGCGTTCCTCTCAATCGATTTCATGTTCGATCGCGCAACCTGCTCCGGCGCACGGCCGGATTGCGTTGCGCAATCTGCAGACTTGCTCATCAGAACTCCAGTCCGGCTTCACGGGCCGCGTCGGCGAATGCCGCGACCCGGCCGGTGTACTTGTTGCCGCCTCGATCGAAGACGACGCGGGTGATGCCGGCGTCTATCGCGACGTTGGCCAACTGCTGGCCGAGTTGCTTGGCCCGGGCGGTCTTGTCACCGTCGGTCAGCTTGAACGTCGACGCGGAGGCGATCGTGACACCCTTGCCGTCGTCGACCAGTTGCGCGAACAGGTGTCGCGACGAGCGGCTGACGACCAGGCGTGGGCGCTGTGCGGATCCGACCACCTTCTTGCGAAGCCGGAAATGGCGCCGTGACTTGGCGACCCGCCGGGTGGCCGACATACCGGCCGAGCGTCGGGCCTGCTTGAGGATGCTCCTGGCAGCCATGACTACTTCCCTGTCTTTCCGGCCTTGCGGCGGATGACTTCACCCTGGTACCGCACGCCCTTGCCCTTGTACGGGTCGGGTCGGCGCAGCCTGCGGATGTTCGCGGCCACTTCGCCGACCTTCTGCTTGTCGATGCCCTGAACCGAGAACCGGGTCGGGTTCTCGACCCGGAACGTGATGCCCTCGGGCGCCGTCACGACAACCGGGTGCGAGTAGCCCAGGGCGAACTCGAGGTCGCTGCCCTTGGCCTGGACGCGATAGCCGGTGCCGACGATCTCCAGGTTCTTGATGTAGCCGTCGGTGACACCCGTGACCATGTTGGCGATCAGCGTGCGCGACAGACCGTGCAGCGACTTGGACTCACGCTCGTCGTCGGGGCGGACCACCTTCAGCACACCGTCGTCGCGCGACACCGTGATCGGCGCCGCGACCACGTGGCTCAGCGTGCCCTTGGGGCCCTTGACGGTGACCTGCTGCCCGTCGATCGTGACGTCGACCCCGTTCGGGACCGGGACCGGCAACTTACCGATGCGACTCACTGGGTCACCTCTCGCTGTTCGTGTCGCTGCTCGTGCGAGCGTTCATCGCGCAATTCGCTCGAAATCTTCTGCATGTTCGCGTGCCTCACCAGACGTAGGCGAGGACTTCCCCGCCCACTCCGCGCTTGGCGGCCTGCCGGTCGGTCAGCAAGCCCGACGACGTCGAGAGGATCGCGGTACCCAGGCCACCCAGGACGCGCGGCAGGCCGGTCGACTTCGCGTACACCCGAAGGCCGGGCTTGGACACCCGCCGCACACCGGCGATGCTGCGCTCCCGGTTCGGGCCGTACTTGAGGTTCAGGGTGAGCACCTTGCCCGGCAGGCCTTCGCCGGCGTCGGCCACCGTGAAGCCCGCGATGTAGCCCTCCTGCTTGAGGATCTCGGCTATGTGGCTCTTGAGCTTCGAATGCGGCATGTCCACCGTGTCGTGGAACGCCGAATTCGCGTTACGCAGACGGGTAAGCATGTCCGCGATCGGGTCGGTCATCATCGGTTGTGCCTCTTTCTCGCAGTGGTTCCCGGAGGCCTACTGCGTGGTGGTCTTGCTGAGCCAAGCAGTACTAACCCAACGCTTGGGTGAGTCCTATTGAGTTGTACGGTCCGCAGCCGCGCCGGCGAGACATCAGCCACATCGGGTCGACCGGCGCGATCCCTCCGCCGAAGCGTTGGGCGGGTCCTATTGAGTTGTACGGTCCGCAGCCGCGCCGGCGAGAACCAACCACATCGGCTCATCCGGCGCGATCCCCTCGCTTTACCAAGAGCTCTTGGTGACGCCCGGGAGCTCTCCAGCATGCGCCATTTCGCGCAGGCAGATCCGGCACAGGCCGAACTTGCGATACACCGAGTGGGCACGGCCGCAACGCTGACAGCGGGTATAGCCACGCACGGCGAATCGCGGCTTGGCCGCGGCCTTGTTGACTAGCGCCTTCTTCGCCATTTGCTTCTAGCTTCTCTCTATGTCGCGGAACGGAAAGCCGAGCGCCTTGAGCAGTGCACGCCCTTCGTCGTCGTTCGCCGCCGTGGTGACGACCGTGATGTCCATACCCCGGGGCCGATCGATCGTGTCCGGGTCGATCTCGTGGAACATCGACTGCTCGTTGAGTCCGAAGGTGTAGTTGCCATTGCCGTCGAACTGGCTCGGCGACAGGCCACGGAAGTCACGGATCCGCGGCAGTGCGAGCGTGAGCAGGCGATCGAGGAACTCCCACATCCGGTCGCCGCGCAGCGTGACCTTTGCACCGATCGACATGCCCTCGCGCAGCTTGAACTGCGCGATGGACTTGCGCGCCTTCTGCACCAGCGGCTTCTGGCCGGTGATCAGAGTCAGGTCGCGCACCGCGCCATCGATCAGCTTGGCGTCTCGAGCGGCCGCACCGACGCCCATGTTGACGACGATCTTGACCAGGCCGGGCACCTGCATCGGGTTGCTGTAGTCGCGTTCGGCCTTGAGCGCCGGCACGATCTCATCGCGGTAGCGCAGCTTCAGGCGCGGCGGAGGAGCCTCGACGGAGGCGGTCATGACAGGTCCTTCCCCGAGCGGCGTGACACACGCACGTTGCGCCCGGTCTCTTCGTCGCGGCGGTAACCCACGCGCGTGGCCTTGCCGTCGCCGTCGATCACCATCACGTTGCTGGCGCTGATCGCTGCCTCGACGTGCTCGATGCCGCCGGCCTTGGCGCCGCGTCCGGTCGTGGTGATCCGGGTGTGCTTGGTGACGCGGTTGATGCCCTCGACGACGACCTTGTTCGTCACCGGATCGGCCGCGATGACCTTGCCCTTGACACCGCGGTCCTTACCGGCGATGACGACGACCTCGTCGCCCTTCTTCACCTTCATCGACCTGCCTCCAAAACAGCGCTCGCCGGCTCGCTGACGCTTCGAGCCTGCTGGGCCAACGTGACTTGCTGGCTCATCACAGCACCTCAGGGGCGAGCGAAATGATCTTCATGAACTTCTTGTCGCGCAGCTCGCGACCGACCGGGCCGAAGATGCGCGTGCCTCGCGGCTCGCCGTCCTGCTTGATCAGGACCGCGGCGTTCTCGTCGAAGCGGATGTAGCTGCCGTCCGGACGTCTGCGCTCCTTGACGGTGCGCACGATGACGGCCTTGACCACATCGCCCTTCTTCACACCGGCACCCGGCAGCGCATCCTTGACGGTGGCGACGATGATGTCGCCGATACCGGCGTAGCGCCGGCCGGAGCCGCCCATCACCCGGATGCACAAGATCTCCTTGGCACCGGTGTTGTCGGCGACGCGCAGTCGCGACTCCTGCTGAATCACTGCCTACTCCTCAAGCAATTCTGTTTCGTAGCCATGCACGTGGTCTTGGGCTGGTGACCCGAAGCGCCACGATTGCGCGCCAGCGAGTCGCGATCTGATCGAACCTTCCGGCGCGACCAGATCGCTTTACTTTGCCTTCTCCAGTACCTCGACCACACGCCAGCGTTTGGTTGCCGACAGCGGCCGTGTCTCCATGATCAGCACTCGGTCGCCGATTCCGACCTGATTGGTCTCGTCGTGCGCCTTGAGCTTGTTCGTGCGCCGGATGACCTTGCCGTAGAGCGCGTGCTTGACGCGGTCCTCGACGGCGACCACCACGGTCTTGTTCATCCGGTCGCTGACGACCAGACCCTCGCGGGTCTTGCGGAAGGTGGATCGCGCTGATCCGACAGTGACCACCGTGGCGTCCTGCGTGCTCTCGCTCATGTTCTGTCCCTCATCTGCTCGTTCGCTCGCCTCGGTCACGCGACACCTTCGTCCGGTGCGACGGACAGGCCGAGCTCACGCTCGCGCAGGATGGTGTAGATCCGTGCCATCTCATGACGGACGGCACGCAGCCGCCGGTTGTTGTCCAGCTGCCCCGTGGCCATCTGGAAGCGCAGGTTGAACAGCTCCTCCTTGGCCTCGCGCAGACGCGTCTCGAGCTCGTCGTCGTGCAGCTCGCGGAACTCAGCGGGCGTCGTTGCCATCAGAAATCACCTGCTTCACGCTTGACGATGCGGCACTTCATCGGCAGCTTGTGGATCGCCCGGGTCAGCGCCTCGCGGGCCACGAGCTCGTTCGGGAAGGACAGCTCGAAGATCACCCGGCCCGGCTTGACGTTCGCGATCCACCACTCGGGCGATCCCTTGCCCGAGCCCATGCGGGTCTCGGCCGGCTTCTTGGTCAGGGGACGGTCCGGGTAGATGTTGATCCAGACCTTGCCGCCACGACGAATACGCCGGTTGATCGCGATACGCGCCGACTCGATCTGCCGGTTGGTGACGTAGGCGGGCTCGAGCGCCTGGATCCCGTACTCGCCGAACGCGACCCTGGTGCCGCCGGTCGCCATGCCCTTGCGGGATGGGTGGTGCTGCTTGCGGTGCTTGACCCTGCGTGGCATCAGCATTGGTCAGCCCTCCGTGCTCTCGTTGCCGTCGGGTGCTGCGCTCGGCGGCACCTCGGCGACGACCTCAGCCGGTGAATCGCTGCCCTGGCGAGCCTCGACGGCTACCTCTTCGGCGGCGATCCGGGTCGCTTCGTCGGCGACGATCGCGGCTTCCTCGACGGCGTGCATCTGCTCGGCCTCGACGGTCGGATCGACCGCTGGGCGACCCTCACCGGTTGCGGCGCGGCCGGCCTCGGTGCTGACGCCCGTGGTGCCCTGCGAGCCGGACCGGCGCGGACGGCTGCCTGCCGCCGGGCGCTCGCGGCGCTGGCGCAGCACCTCGGCCGCCGCGGCCGCCTCACGCTCGGCGCGCGAGCCGGTCGGGACCTCGCCCTTGTAGAGCCAGACCTTGACGCCGATGCGGCCGAACGTGGTACGTGCCTCGTAGAAGCCGTAGTCGATGTTCGCGCGCAGCGTGTGCAGTGGCACGCGGCCCTCGCGGTAGAACTCCGAGCGGCTCATCTCGGCTCCGCCCAGGCGGCCCGAACACTGCACCCGGATGCCCTTGACGCCCGGGCTCTTCAGCGCGGACTGCATGCTCTTGCGCATCGCCCGGCGGAAGCTGACCCGGTTGGACAGCTGCTCGGCCACGCCCTGCGCGACGAGCTGGGCATCGCCCTCGGGGTTCTTCACCTCGAGGATGTTGAGCTGCACCTGCTTGTGGGTGAGCTTCTCGAGCTCACCACGCAGGCGCTCGGCCTCCGCACCACGGCGTCCGATCACAATTCCTGGACGAGCGGTGTGGATGTCGACGCGCACGCGGTCGCGGGTGCGCTCGATCTCGACCTTCGCGATGCCGGCGCGCTCCATGCCCTTGCTCATAAGCCGCCGGATCGCGACGTCTTCCTTGACGTATTCCGAGTACTGCTTATCGGCGAACCAGCGGCTCTTGAAGTCCGTGGTAATGCCGAGGCGGAACCCGTGTGGGTTGACTTTCTGCCCCATCAGCGGGCACGTCCCTTCTTGCCGGCTTGATTCTCGACGCTCTCGACCTCGATCGTGATGTGGCTCGTGCGCTTGCGGATTCGATACGCCCGGCCCTGCGCCCGTGGCCGGAACCGCTTGAGCATCGGCCCCTCGTCGACATAGGCACGCGATACGAGCAGCGTGTTCGGGTCGAGTGAGAAGTTGTTCTCCGCGTTGGCGATCGCGCTGGCGAGCACCTTCGCGACCGGCTCACTTGCCGCTTGTGGTGCGAACTTGAGCACCGCAAGCGCCTCCTGCGCCGGAAGGTCGCGGATCAGGTCGATGACGCGACGGGCCTTCATCGGCGTGACCCGGACGTAGGTAGCCCGCGCGAAGGCGGTGCGTACCTCGTCATCAGTGTTGGCAGCCATGTCTGCTTTCCTAACCTCAGCCGCGCCGCGCGCGACGGTCGTCCCGGATGTGGCCCCGGAACGTCCGCGTCGGGGCGAACTCGCCGAGCTTGTGACCGACCATGCCCTCGGTGATGAATACCGGCACGTGCTTGCGACCGTCGTGCACCGCGATCGTGTGCCCGAGCATGTCCGGGATGATCGTCGAGCGGCGCGACCAGGTCTTGATCACGTTCTTCGAGCCCTTGTCGTTCTGCGCGTCCACCTTCTTGAGCAGGTGATCGTCGACGAACGGGCCCTTCTTCAAACTCCGTGGCATGCGGTGCTACCTCTTCTTGTTCGTACGACGGCGGCGGACGATCAGCTGGTCACTTGGCTTGCGGCGCCTGGTGCGGCCCTCGGGCTTGCCGCCGGGGTTAACCGGGTGGCGCCCACCGGAGGTCTTGCCCTCACCGCCGCCGTGCGGGTGGTCGACCGGGTTCATGGCCACGCCGCGAACGGTCGGGCGCTTGCCCTTCCAGCGCATCCGGCCGGCCTTGCCCCAGTTGATGTTCGACTGCTCGGCGTTGCCGACCTCGCCGACAGTTGCCCGGCAACGGACGTCGACGTTGCGGATCTCGCCCGAAGGCATGCGCAGCTGGGCGTAGGGGCCCTCCTTGGCGACGAGCTGCACGCTTGCTCCGGCGCTACGGGCGATCTTCGCGCCGCCGCCCGGGCGTAGCTCGATGGCGTGCACGACCGTGCCGACCGGGATGTTGCGCAACGGCAAGGAGTTACCCGGCTTGATGTCGGCGCGCGGGCCGTTCTCGATCGTGTCGCCCTGCTTGAGCAGACGCGGTGCCAGGATGTAGCGCTTCTCGCCGTCGGCGTAGTGCAGCAGCGCAATGCGCGCGGTCCGGTTGGGGTCGTACTCGATGTGCGCGACCTTGGCCGGAACGCCGTCCTTGTCGTTGCGCCGGAAGTCGATCAGCCGGTACGCACGCTTGTGGCCGCCGCCCTGGTGCCGGGTCGTGATCCGCCCGGAGCTGTTGCGGCCGCCCTTGCTGTGCAGCGGTCGGACCAGCGACTTCTCCGGCTCGCTGCGGGTGACCTCGACGAAGTCGGCAACGCTGGAGCCACGCCGGCCCGGCGTGGTCGGCTTGTACTTACGGATAGCCATTACGCACTACCAATCTGGCCGAAGACGTCGATCCGGTCGCCCTCGCGGAGGGTGACGATCGCGCGCTTCACGCTCTTGCGCCGGCCGTAGCCGAACCTCGTCCGCTTGCGCTTGCCCTGCCGGTTGAGCGTGTTCACGTCGGTGACCCTGACGCTGAACACCTTCTCGACCGCGATCTTGATCTGCGTCTTGTTGGCCAACGGGTGGACGTCGAAGGTGTACTTGTTCTCGTCCAGCAGGCCGTAGCTCTTCTCCGAGATCACCGGAGCGAGCAGCACATCGCGCGGGTCGTCAAACATCAGCTGTCCTCTTCCTTCTTCGCCCGCTGCGACGGCGGCAACTCGAAGCCAGCAGCTTGGGCGGCTTCCTCGTTGCGGAACCAGACCTCGGCGACGGTGCGGTCGTAGAACGCGCTGCCCGGGACGTGGTAGAGCTTCGAACTGGCGTTGCCCTTGATGGGGAAGCCGTCCGGCTCGGCTCCGTCGTCGAGGGCCGCGTGCGAGTCCGGGCCGTAGGGCGCGTCCTCGGCTGCCTCGGCAGCATCAGTGGCTTCGGCAGCCGCCACAGGCTCGGCCGCCTCGGCGCTGTCGGTCTCAACGGCCGCAGTATCGGCAGCCGCCTTGGCCGTGGCCTTGGCAGCCTTCTTGGCCGGCTTCGCGGGCTGGTCGTCAGGCACGACCTGCGCTTCCTCGACCTCGCTCGCGGCGTCGACCTCGGCACTCGTCGCCGCGCCCTTGACCGACTTGCCGGTCAGCGGCCCGCCGAGGAAAGCCTCGAGGGCGCCCCGGGTGAAGACGACATCGTCACTGATCAGGACGTCGTAGGTGTTGAGCTGACCGGGCTCGAGCATGTGGATGTGCCCGAGGTTGCGCAGGCTCTTCCAGGTGAGCTCGTCGGTCCGCTCGGCGACGACGAGCACATGACGCGACTCGGTGATCTTGGCGAGTGCGGCCGATGCGGTCTTCGTCGATGGCACGTCACCTGACACCAACGTCGACACGACGTGCACCCGATCGTTGCGGGCGCGGTCGGACAGTGCTCCGCGCAGAGCGCCGACCTTCATCTTCTTCGGCGTGCGCTGCTCGTAGGTGCGTGGCTTCGGTCCGTGGACGATGCCACCGCCGGTGAACTGTGGTGCGCGGGTCGAGCCCTGTCGCGCCCGGCCGGTGCCCTTCTGCCGGTACGGCTTCTTGCCGCCGCCGCGGACTTCGCCGCGCGTCTTGGTCGAGGCGGTGCCCTGGCGGGCCGCGGCGAGCTGGGCCACCACCACCTGGTGGATCAGCGCGATGTTCGCCTCGACGTCGAAGATCTCGGCGGGCAGCTCGACGCTGGTCTTCTTGGCGGCCTTGTCTGCGTTGTCAGAGGCCGGTTCTTGCACGGTGACCGTGAGACTCATCGTCGTCAGCCTCCCTTCGCGGCGGTACGGACGAGCACCAGGCCGCCCTTGGGTCCGGGGATGGCGCCCTTGATCAACAGCAGCCCGCGCTCGGCGTCGACCTTGTGCACGAGCAGGCTCTGCGTGGTCTGGCGCTCGTGGCCCATCCGTCCGGCCATGTGCAGACCCTTGAACACGCGGCCCGGCGTCGCGCAGCCGCCGATCGAGCCCGGCGCGCGGTGCTTGCGCTGCGTTCCGTGCCCGGCGCCGAGGCCGTGGAAGCCGTGGCGCTTCATGACGCCGGCCGTGCCCTTACCTCGGCTCGTACCGGTGACATCGACCAGCTCGCCGTCGTCGAAGACGCCGAGTACTGCGATCTCAGCACCGACCTCGTACTCGTCGGTGGAATCGGTGCGCAGTTCGACCAGGTGCCGGCGTGGCGTCACGTTCGCGGCCTTGAAGTGACCGGCCACCGGCTTGGTCACTTTGCGCGGGTCGATCTGCCCGTAGGCGAGCTGGACGGCGGAGTAGCCGTCCTTCTCCTGAGTCCGGATCTGAGTCACGACACACGGCCCGGCCTTGACGACGGTCACCGGGACGATCCGGTTGTTCGCGTCGAAGACCTGGGTCATGCCGAGCTTCTCGCCCAGAATCCCCCGCTGGGGGGAACTAGTTCCTTTAGCCATGTCCTTCTCGCCTATTCGGATTGTTCGACTCCGCGCTCAACTTGCTGCTCGGGCCTCGCAGCCCCGCGATGCTCGCTCGCTGTCGCACTACTGGATGTTCACGTCGACGCTGGCCGGCAGGTCGATGCGCATCAGCGCGTCAACCGTCTTGGGCGTCGGGTCGAGGATGTCGATGAGCCGCTTGTGCGTGCGCATCTCGAAGTGCTCGCGGCTGTCCTTGTACTTGTGCGGCGAACGGATGACGCAGTAGATGTTCTTCTCAGTCGGCAGAGGCACCGGGCCGACGACGCGGGCGCCGGTACGGGTCACCGTCTCGACGATCTTGCGCGCACTGGCGTCGATGGCCTCATGGTCGTAGGCCTTGAGCCGGATGCGGATCTTTTGTCCCGCCATGGGGATGACTCACCTTCACTGTCGTGCTGCACCAGGAACGAGCTCGCGAGCCGCACGGACGGCTCGAAGCAGTGGACCTGACTCACCCAGGTGCCCGACCGGGAGATCACGCACCCGGGTGAGTCATCTTCAGTTGTTCGATCCGCGACCGGGCCGGTGATCATCGAGCTGATCGGGCCCATCCGGCCCGACCGGCTCGCGAGTCCGGCACGACTCACGTCCTCCACATGCAGATCGCGCCTTGCGGCGCGATCTGATTACCTAGTTGGCGATGTTCGTGACGCGACCGGCACCAACGGTGCGGCCGCCCTCTCGGATCGCGAAACGCAGACCTTCCTCCATGGCGATCGGCTGGATCAGCTCGACCTTCATGTCGGTGGTGTCGCCCGGCATGACCATCTCGGTGCCCTCAGGAAGGGTCACCACGCCGGTGACATCGGTGGTGCGGAAGTAGAACTGCGGGCGGTAGTTGTTGAAGAACGGCGTGTGCCGTCCGCCCTCGTCCTTGGACAGGATGTAGACCGTGGCCTCGAAGTCCGTGTGCGGGCTCGACGTCCCGGGCTTGATCACGACCTGACCGCGCTCGACCTCCTCGCGCTTGATGCCGCGCAGGAGCAGACCGACGTTCTCACCGGCCTGGCCCTCGTCGAGCAGCTTGCGGAACATCTCGATGCCGGTGACCGTCGTGGTCTGCTTCTGCGGGTGGATGCCGATGATGTCGACGGTCTCGTTCACCTTCAGCACACCGCGCTCGATACGGCCGGTGACGACCGTGCCGCGTCCGGTGATGGTGAAGACGTCCTCGACCGGCATGAGGAACGGCTTCTCCGTCTCACGCACCGGCTGCGGGATCGACTCGTCGACCGCGTTCATCAGCTCCATGACCTTCTCGCCCCACTCGGCGTCACCCTCGAGCGCCTTGAGAGCCGAGACACGCACCACCGGTGCGTCGTCGCCGGGGAACTCGTACTGGTTGAGCAGATCGCGAACCTCAAGCTCGACGAGCTCCAGGATCTCCTCGTCGTCGACCATGTCGGCCTTGTTCAGCGCGACAACGATGTAGGGCACACCGACCTGACGAGCGAGCAGTACGTGCTCACGCGTCTGCGGCATGGGCCCGTCCGTGGCGGCCACGACGAGGATCGCGCCGTCCATCTGGGCGGCACCGGTGATCATGTTCTTGATGTAGTCGGCGTGCCCAGGGCAGTCGACGTGCGCGTAGTGGCGCTTCTCGGTCGAGTACTCGATGTGCGCGATCGAAATCGTGATGCCGCGCTGGCGCTCCTCAGGAGCCTTGTCGATCTGGTCGAACGCCTGGGTGTCCGGATTCATGTCCGGGTACTTCTCATGCAGCACCCGGGAGATCGCCGCGGTGAGCGTCGTCTTGCCGTGGTCGATGTGACCGATGGTGCCGATGTTGACGTGCGGCTTGGTCCGCTGGAACTTCGCCTTCGCCACTGTGGATCTCCCTCTCTCGGGCTGGTCTTCGTTGTACGTCTTGGACTTACTGGTGCTGCGGGCCTATTCGCCCGTCGCCTTCGCGATACCCATTGCTCGACTCCGGTCGAACTCCGCTCCTCGCTGCGTTCCTCGGTCGCTGGCGCTCCCTGCGGTACTCGCTGCGATGCTCATTCGCCCGTCGCCTTCGCGATGATCTCCTTGGCCACGTTGGTGGGAACCTCGGCGTACGAGTCGAACTGCATTGAATAGCTCGCCCGTCCCTGCGTCTTGGAACGCAGATCGCCGACATAACCGAACATCTCCGACAGCGGTACCAAGGCTGTAACGAGGCGCAGACCGCCCCGTTCCGCCATCGCCTGAATGTGGCCACGCCGAGAACTCAGGTCGCCGATCACGTCGCCCATGTTCTCTTCCGGGGTGGTGACCTCGACCTCCATCATCGGCTCGAGCAGCACCGGCTGGGCCTTGCGTGCCGCCGACTTGAGTGCCATGGAGCCCGCGATCTTGAACGCCATCTCCGACGAGTCGACCTCGTGGTAGCCACCGTCGAGCAGGGTCAGCTTGACCCCCACCAGGGGATAGCCGGCCAGGATGCCGTACTGCATGGCCTCCTGCGCGCCCGCGTCGACCGAAGGAATGAACTCGCGCGGGATGCGACCACCGGTGACCGAGTTGACGAACTCGTAGCTCGGCCCGTCGGAGGTCATCTCCAGCGGCTCGAGCTTGATCTGCACCTTCGCGAACTGGCCGGAGCCACCCGTCTGCTTCTTGTGGGTGTACTCCTCCTTCTCCACGACGCGCCGGATCGTCTCGCGGTAGGCCACCTGCGGCTTACCGACGTTCGCCTCGACCTTGAACTCGCGGCGCATGCGGTCGACCAGAATCTCCAGGTGGAGCTCGCCCATTCCGGAGATGACCGTCTGACCGGTCTCCTCGTCGGTACGGACCTGGAAGGTCGGGTCCTCCTCGGCGAGCTTCTGGATCGCTGTACCGAGTTTCTCCTGGTCGCTCTTGGTCTTTGGCTCGATCGCGACGTAGATGACCGGGGCAGGGAAGGTCATCGACTCCAGGACGATCGGCTTCTGCGGGTCGGCCAGGGTGTCGCCGGTGGTGGTCTGCTTGAGCCCAGCGACGGCGATGATGTCGCCGGCGCCGGCACGCGGCAGTTCCTCCCGCTTGTTCGCGTGCATCTGGTAGATCTTGCCGATGCGTTCCTTGCGGTCCTTGGTGGAGTTGAGGACCTGGCTGCCGTTCTCCATCACGCCGGAGTAGATGCGCAGGTAGGTCAGCTTGCCCAGGTGCTGGTCGGTCGCGATCTTGAACGCCAGCGCCGAGAGCGGCTCAGCCTCGTCGGTGCGACGCTGTGCGGTCGTCTCGCCGTCGAGCAGCAGGCCTTCGACGTGATCGACATCGAGCGGTGAGGGCATGAAGTCGACGACGGCGTCGAGCATGGGCTGCACGCCCTTGTTCTTGAACGCCGACCCGGTCAGCACCGGATTCATGTGACCGGCGATGGTGGCCCGGCGGATCGCCGCCTTCAGCCGCTCGACGGAAAGTTCCTCGCCGCCGAGGTAGGCGTCCATGATCTCTTCGTCGTTCTCGGCGACGGTCTCGATCAGCTTCACGCGCCACTCGTTGGCCTGCTCGAGCAGATCAGCCGGGATCTCCTCGACCGCGTAGTCCTCGCCCTTCTGGGTCTCGCCGCGCCAGGTCAGCGCGCGCATCTCCAGCAGGTCGACGACGCCGATGAAGTTGCTCTCCGAGCCGATCGGGAGCTGCAGCACCAAAGGCGTGGCCGCGAGCCGATCGATCATCATCTGCACGCAGCGGAAGAAGTCCGCGCCGGTGCGGTCGAGCTTGTTGACGAAGCACATCCGCGGAACGTTGTACTTGTCCGCCTGGCGCCACACGGTCTCGGTCTGCGGCTCGACGCCGGCAACACCGTCATAGACAGCAACCGCGCCGTCGAGGACGCGAAGCGAGCGCTCGACCTCGACGGTGAAGTCGACGTGGCCGGGCGTATCGATGATCTGGATCGTGTAGCCCTTCCACGTGCATTTGGTCGCCGCGGAGGTGATGGTGATGCCGCGCTCCTGCTCCTGCTCCATCCAGTCCATCGTCGCGGCGCCGTCGTGGACTTCGCCGATCTTGTAGTTGATGCCGGTGTAGAACAGGATCCGTTCTGTCGTGGTCGTCTTGCCCGCGTCGATATGCGCCATGATCCCGATGTTGCGGGTCTTGGCGAGCTCGGCGTTGTTGGCCATGATTCCTTCTCTTACTAGTTTTGCGGGCTGTTACCAGCGGTAGTGCGCGAAGGCCTTGTTGGACTCCGCCATCTTGTGCGTGTCCTCGCGGCGCTTGACGCTCGCACCGAGGCCGTTGCTGGCATCGAGCAGCTCGTTCATCAGCCGCTCGGTCATCGTCTTCTCGCGCCGCTGACGGGAGTAGCCGACCAGCCAGCGCAACGCGAGCGTCGTGCCGCGGCCGGGCTTGACCTCGATCGGCACCTGGTAGGTGGCGCCACCGACGCGGCGGCTCTTCACCTCGATGGCGGGCTTCACGTTGTCGAGCGCGCGCTTGAGCGTGACGACGGGGTCGGTGCCGCTCTTGTCGCGGCAGCCCTCCAGCGCGCCGTACACGATGCTCTCAGCGGTGGAGCGCTTGCCACGCATCAGCACCTTGTTGACGAGCTGGGTGACCAGGGGCGAGTTGTATGCCGGGTCGACCACGAGCGGACGACGCGGCGCCGGGCCCTTGCGCGGCATTAGCTCTTCTCCTTCTTCGCGCCGTAGCGGCTGCGCGCCTGCTTGCGACCGCGCACGCCCTGGGTGTCGAGCGAGCCGCGGATGATCTTGTAACGAACGCCGGGCAGGTCCTTCACCCGGCCGCCACGAACGAGGACGATCGAGTGCTCCTGCAGGTTGTGGCCGACGCCCGGGATATAGGCGGTGACCTCGATCCCGCTGGTCAGCCGCACACGCGCCACCTTGCGAAGCGCCGAGTTGGGCTTCTTCGGCGTCGTTGTATAGACGCGCGTGCAGACACCACGTCGCTGCGGAGAACCCTTGAGCGCCGGGGTCTTCGTCTTCCCGATCTTGTCCTGCCGGCCCTTACGGACCAGTTGCTGGATCGTAGGCATTCGGCCTGCAATCTCCTCGTTCGAGTAAGTGGTTCGGTGGTCGGCCCGGTTTGGTCCTGTGGTTCTGCTTTTCTGCTGTTCTGTTCTCGACGTGCTCGCTGCTACCTCCCGCGACCGCTTCCCGACCGTTGGGAGTTCGCCGCTCTCCGATCCCCGAGGTCGGGCGTGTCGCGCCCTTTCCACAGGCCAACCCGGCGAGAATTTCGCCGGTCTGGACGGTGAGTCCGCCCCGCCTGGCCCCGGTTTGCACCGGCCCCACAACGCGGGCACGTGACGACGACCCGGATCACTCCGGGCACGGCGACAAACGATACTCGCGGGTCGGCGGTCGGTCAAAAACGCCCCCCGGCGAGACGGTGGCCGGGCTCGCCATGGTGGGCAATCCGGGCGCTGCAGGCAGTGGCCGACGGACTAATCTGCGCCGATGAGGCTCGCGATCGCGATGCTGGCAGTGGCCGCCCTGCTCGCCGGATGCGGTTCCTCAGCTAAACACGCTGCGCCCTCCAGAACTTCCAATCTGCCCGCGCTCACCGTGCGCTCGGCGACCTGGCCCCAGGGCGGAACGCTTGCCCCGCCGATCGGCTGCACGACCGCCGACCCGGGCCACTCGCCGGCACTGTCCTGGACCGGCGCGCCTGACGGCACGACCTCCTACGCCGTGACAATCACCGACACCGACGCGGGCTTCCTGCATTGGGCGGTGCTTGGCCTGGCGCCCTCGGTGACCTCGCTGGACGCCGGCGCGAGCCCGGGTGGGCACCTGCCGGCCGGTGCGCGCGAACTGAGCAACAGCTTCGGCAAGCCCGGCTACGGCGGCCCGTGCCCACCGGCCGGATCGCGCCACCACTACGTCCTCACGGTCTGGGCGGTGAAGGGCGACGCTTCGACGGTCGCCGACCTGAGCCGGCTGCGCCGTCGCCTCCGGGACGCTCACCGCCACGTACACACAGTGACGAGGCCGCGTGCGTCGCTCGTTACCAGTCGGGGACGTTCGTCGGAGGACGCCGCAGCCGCGGCCAACGGCGCCGCATGCCCTCGCGCATTGACGTGACGATCGCCCCCAGCGAGCCGAACTCAGGGTGGCCGACGGTCAACTGCGTGACGACGCCGAGTCGATGCGCCAGGCGCTCGCGGGCCGTCACAGTTCCCCATTCCCAATCTGTGTCGACGAGGCGCGCCAGGTAATCGGCGCCACCGCGCTCTGCTCGCGGGACGAGAGCGTCGCCGCGCAGCAGCCAACCGATGCACGCGTCGGCGAGGTCACCGCTCACGTCGTCGCCGGTCGATTCCCGCCACGCGCTGCGGTACGCCTGCTCGGCTCGTCGTAAGACTGCGGGCGACGCCGAGGTGACGCACCAGCATGTCGGGAACCCGATCCGCAGGTAGGCCAGCTCGACCAGACCATCGCCCATGGCGGCCTGCTCGAGGTCGACGAACCGGACGCCAGCTGACGTGTACAGCGCGTTGTCGGGGCACGGATCGCCGTGCAACAGGCAGCGTCCCGGTGCCGACTCCAGCCGGTCTACGACATCGCCGAGCACGGCGCCGACGCTCGCCGGAACGGACACCTGCAATGCGTCAGCCAACGCGAGGAACGCACCCACATCGTCAGCGGTCGGCCCGGCCCAACGCGGCAGCGCAGCCGGCTCGACCTGCCGGCCGGCGGAGTGCAGCCGGGCGAGGCCGGCGGCGTAGGCAACTGGCCAGCCGGTGATCGGACGGCGTTCGACGAGGTGCTCCAGGACCATCGCCCGTTCGGCGGCGTCGCTGGCGAGAACGCGCGGCACGACCGGCGGTTCGACCTGAGCCGGCGAGATGCAGCGCGGTCAGCTCACGGGCGAAGCGCTGGGCCGCATCCGGGTCGCCGACGATCTGCTTGACGACATACGCCGAGTCGGCCGTCTCGACCAGCCACACCCTCGATCGCGGGCTGCTGGTGAGCGGGCGCACCTGCCGGGGCCGCCCACCATCGGCACAGAGTCCCTGGAAGAGGCGCAGCCCCGCGTCGTCGAGCTACGGCGCGGGACTCGCGGCCCGGGCTCTCACCGATCGTGTCGATATCGGCGCGGTCAGCCCTGCTCGCGCATCGCCCGCAGGCTCTGCTTGAGCGATCCCATCGTGGCGAGCACGGCGGTGGGCTCGTACCCGCAGTGCGCCATGCAGTTGTTGCACCGCTCGTCACGCCCGCGCCCGTACTTGGACCAGTCGGTGGTCTCGACGAGTTCCTTGTAGGTCTTGGTGTACCCGTCGGCCATGAGATAGCAGGGACGCTGCCAGCCGAGCAGCGAGTACGACGGGATGCCCCACGCGGTGCACTCGAAGTCGACCTTGCCCTCGAGGAAGTCGAGGAACAGCGGCGAGTGGTTCAGACGCCACCGCTTGCGGTTGCCGCCGGCGAAGGCCTTCTTGAACAGTTCCCGAGTCTCGGTGACGCCGAGGAAGTGGTCCTGGTCGGGCGCCTTCTCGTAGGCGTAGGCCGGCGAGATCATCATCTGGTCGACCTTGACCTCGTCGTTGAGCATGTTCAGCACGTCGATGACGTTCTGCGGCGTGTCGTTGCTGAAGAAGGTCGAGTTCGTCGTGACCCGGAAGCCCTTCTCCTTGAGGAACTTGATCGCCTCCATCGCCTCGTCGAACACGCCCTCCTTGGCCACCGCCTCGTCGTGGCGATCCCGCAGGCCGTCGACGTGGACCGTGAACGCGAAGTAGGAGGACGGCTTGAAGTTGAACTTGTCCCAGCGCTTGCGCACGAGTTCGGCGTTCGTGCACAGGTAGACGTACTTCTTCCGCTTGACGAATTCGTCGACCATGACGTCGATCTGCGGGTGCATCAGTGGCTCACCGCCGGCGATCGACACCATCGGCGCGCCGCTCTCCTCGATCGCGGCTACGGCGCGCTCGACCGGCATGCGCTGGCGCAGAAGGTCGTGCGGCTGCTGGATCTTGCCGCAGCCGGGGCACTTGAGGTTGCACGCGAACAGCGGCTCGAGCTCGACCAGCAGCGGGAACTTCTCCCGGCGGTGCAGCTTCTGGCTGAACAGGTACCAGCCAACCCGCGCAGATTGGCGCATCGGGATAGCCATCAGGTCATATCTCCTTACTCCCGCTCGTCAGGAGCGGGACGTGGGTGGTGATACGAGATCGGCGAGGCATCAGGCCAGCCATCAGTCGGCCACCTCTTTGGGAAGCGTGAACTTGATGTCCTCGTGCGTGACGACCCGCTCGGCGACCTCGACCGGGCCGAGAGCGCGCAGCGTGCCGATGACCTCGTCGACCAGGTGCGGCGGGGCCGACGCCCCGGCGGTGATCCCGACGGTGCGCGCGTGTTCGAGCCATTCGGGCAAGATGCCGGCCGCGTCGTCGACCAGGTGGGCGCGCACGCCCGCCCGTTCGGCCACCTCGACGAGGCGCAGCGAGTTCGAGGAGTTCTGCGAGCCCACGACGAGCACCAGATCGGACTCGCCGGCGATGGCACGCACAGCGTCCTGCCGGTTCGTCGTGGCGTAGCAGATGTCCTCGGTCGGGGGCGACTCGATCAGCGGGAAGCGCCGCCGCAGGACGTCGACGACGTCATTGGCGTCCTCGATGGCCAGGGTGGTCTGGGTCAGCACCGCCACCTTCGACGGGTCGGCCGCGGCGACGCGTTCGGCCTCAGCCGGGCTCTGCACGAGTTGGATCTTGCCGGGTGCCTCGCCCAGGGTTCCCTCGGTCTCGTCGTGACCGTCGTGGCCGATGAGCAGCACCGTGTCGCCACGGGCGATGAACCGCCGGGCCTCGGTGTGCACCTTGGCCACGAGCGGGCAGGTGGCATCGACGACGGTGAGCTTGCGGCGGGCCGCCTCGGCGCGGACCGCCGGGGCGACGCCGTGCGCCGAGAACACCACGGTGGTGCCGTCGGGCACCTCGTCGAGTTCGTCGACGAACACGGCGCCCTGGCTCTGCAGATCCGCGACGACGTGCGCGTTGTGCACGATCTGGCGGCGCACGTAGATCGGGCGGGGGTAGCGGCGCAATGCCTGCTCGACGATGTCGATCGCGCGGTCGACACCGGCGCAGAACGAACGGGGCGCGGCGAGCACGACCTTGCGGGGGCCGATGAGATCGGCCCAGCGGGGCAATGCCGGCGCGAGTCGGCGCAACGTCAGGAGTGCCCGAGCACCCGAAGACACGGTGGACAGTCGGGCCACCGGCATGTGCGCGGTGTCGACGATGACGCGTACGACGGCGACCGGCGGACGGTCCGGCTCGCAGCCCATCGCCCGCACGACGGCTGCCGACTCCATATCGACGGCGAGCGCCCCGGTTCGGGCGAGCTTCTCGCGCTCTGCTCCCGAGACGATCTTGTCGCAGGAGACCATCGGTCCGGTGTGCACGCGCAGGCCCATGCGGCGCAACTCGGCCACGAGCGGGGACGCCGCGCGCAGCACGATCCGCCCGTGTTCGTCGCGCACTTCGCTGGCCACGACGACGTCGCCCGGACGAAGCGACGGGTCCAGCCCGCCGGCGACGCCCGCGACGACCAGGGCATCTGGCTGCACCTCGTCGAGGCGGGGCAGCCATCGGCGCACCCGCTCGGGGCCCATGCCACACCGCTCGACGGTGGCGCCCGGCACGCGGCCCACCAGCGCCGCGTACTCGGTGCGCAGTGCTGCGACTACGAGCAGGCCGCTCACGGCTCGACCCCCGTGCGATCAGTCATCTGTCACCTGCCCGACATATCGGCCAAGAGCGCTGATCGGAAACAGCAGCCGATACATCTCGTAGTTGATGTAGAAGTCTCCTGGAAACCCGGTACCGGTGAACAGGTCCTCGTCCCACCCACCGTCGTCACGCTGCGTGCCCATCAGGTAACGGACTCCGCGCCGGACGGCGTCCGAGTGAACGCCGCCCGCCAGTAGGGCCAGCAACGCCCAGGCGGTCTGCGAGGCGGTCGAATCGCCGCGTCCGTGCCAGGACGTGTCGACGTAGGAGCGCAGGTCCTCGCCCCAGCCGCCGTCGGCGTTCTGGTGCCGCTCCAGCCAGCGGATCGCCCGGCGTACCGGCACCGAGTCCGCGCCGACGCCCGCCGCCACCAGGGCCGGCACCACGGCGCCCGTGCCGTAGACGTAGTTGGCGCCCCATCGCCCGAACCAGGAGCCGTCCGCCTCCTGGGCGTCGAGCAGCCACTGCACTCCGCGACGGGCCGGTTCGGTGTCGGCGAGGCCGCGGTGCGCGAGCATCTCGACCACGTGCGCCGTCACGTCGGCGCTCGGCGGATCGGTGACCGCGCCGAAGTCGCAGAACGGCAGCTTGTCGATGATCGCGCTGGTGTTGTCGGCGTCGAAGGCGGCCCAGCCGCCGTCGCGCGACTGCATGCCGAGGGTCCAGGCGATGCCGCGCTGCATGGCGGCCTCGGCGCCCGGCAGCACGTCCTCGCCTACCCGTTGCAGAGCCAGTACGACCTCGGCCGTGTCGTCGATGTCGGGGTAGTAGTCGTTGGCGAACTCGAACGCCCAGCCGCCGGGCGCGAGATCCGGGCGGCGCACCGCCCAGTCGCCCTTGATCCGGATCTCCTCGTCGAGCAGCCACTGCGACGCCCGCTTGACGGCCGGCTCGTCCGGGGCGGCGCCCGCGTCGAGCAGGGCGGTGACCGCGAGGCAGGTGTCCCAGACCGGGGACTGGCACGCCTCCATCCAGCGGATCGGCCCGTCGACGGTCTGCTCGTGCATGGTGAAGCCCTCGATGCCCCGCAGGCCCGAGGCGATCACCGGGTGGTCGAGCGGGTAGCCGAGCAGGTGCAGCGCCAGGATCGAGTACACCATCGGCGGCTGGATGCCGCCCCATCCGCCGTCGGCCTCCTGGCGGGCGATGATCCACTCGGCCGCCCGGTGGAATGCGGCCTTGCGTCCCGGCTTGATCGGCGAGCGCTCGTAGATCTTGAGCAGCTTGTCGAGGACGGTGAAGAAGCGGGCGGTCAGGCCGGTCTTGGCCGGCGGCGGCGTGATGCCGCTGCGCAACTCGTCGAGGTGGAACGGCAGCGGACGGGCCGGGCGCAGGGTGGCAACCACGGTGATCGCGACGACGGTCTGGCGGGCCCAGCAGCCCCAGTCGTAGGGGTTGAGCGGAAACCAGGACGGCAGCAGCACGATCTCCGGCGGCATCGTCGGCAACTCGTCCCACGACCATTCGCCGAACAGCGCCAGCCATACGCGGGTGAACACGCGGCTGGCCTCGGTGCCCCCGCCGGCCAGTACGAACTCGCGCGCCTTGGCCATGTGCGGGTCGTCGACGCCGTCGCCGGCCAGGCGCAGCGCCGCGTAGGCCTCGACCGTGGTGGACAGGTCGCCCGGCCCGCCGTAGAAGCTGGCCCACGTCCCGTCGGCCCGCTGCTGGGAGCGGATCCAGCGGGCAGCCTGCTCGAGCTCGTCGGCGGTCAGGATGCCGAGGAAGTGGCGCAGCAGGAGGTCCTCGGCGTCCATCGTGACGTTGGTGCGCAGTTCGCCCTTCCACCAGCCGGCTGCGTCCTGCCGGCTGATCAGGTGCGCGCGTGCACGCTCGAGCGCGACGCGGACGTCGTCGTCGAGCTTGGCGGTGCGCGGTGCGGGCACGTTCTCCCCCCGATGATCAGTGATCGCGATCGACAACGTAGCGCGCCAGTGCGACGAGGTCGCCGACGACGTCGCCGGACGACGGCAATGACTCGACTCGTTCGAGGGCGCGGGCGAGGTGGGCGTCGGCCTCCCGCGCGGCCCAGTCGATGCCGCCTGCCTCCTCGATGAGCTTCGTGGCGAGGATGACGTCGTCGTCCGAGCTCGGGGCGCCATGGGCGAGCAGGTCGGCCAACCGGCCCGACGCCTCGGCCCCGGACTGCAGCGCGGCGACCACCGGCGCTGACCGCTTGCCCGCTCGCACGTCCGACGAGGCGGACTTGCCGGTGACCTCGGGATCTCCGGTGATGCCGAGGATGTCGTCGATCAACTGGAACGACATGCCCAACTCGTGCCCGTAGTCGTGCAACGCGGTGACGACCTCGGCGGGCGCACCGACGGCGAGGGCGCCGATCGACGATGCGCAGGCGAGCAGCGCCGCAGTCTTGCCGGCCTCCATGCGCAGCACGTCGTCGAGCGAGACGTCCGGCGCGCCCTCGAGGTGCAGGTCGTCGGACTGCCCGCTGATCAGGCGCTGCGTGGCGCTGAGCAGGCAGGGAAGCGCGCGCCGGCCGTTGGTGTCGTCGCGCACCAGGGCCTCGATGGCGCAGGTCAGCATCGCGTTGCCGGCGAGGATCGCCTGGCCCTCGCCGAAGACGGCCCACCCGGTCGGACGGTGGCGCCGTTCGAGATCGCGGTCCATGACGTCGTCGTGCAGCAGCGAGAAGTTGTGCACCAACTCGACGGCGACCGCGCCGGGCAGGCCGTCGTCGACGCTGCCGCCGCCCGCCTCGGCGGAGAGCACGGCCAGGGTCGGCCTGATCGCCTTGCCGCCGCCGGAGCCGACCGGGTTGCCGTCCTGGTCGCACCAGCCGAGTTGATAGGACGCGATGAGCCGCATCCGCTCGTCGTCGAGCATGCCGACCGCGGCGCGCAGTGCCTGCTGAACCGGCGCGCGCACACGGCCGATTGCCTCGGGGGCGGTGCGACTCATGCGGCGACCTCCACAGCCTTTCTCGGCGGTACCCCTAGTGCGTCGTCGGCCGCGGCGATGCCGCTGCGAACGGCGCTCTCCATCGTGTCCGGCCAGCCCGTCGCCGTCCACGACCCGGCGAGCCACACGCCGTCCAGGCCCGAACGGCTCGACGGTCGCAACGTTGCAGTGCCTGCGGCCTGACGGAACGTAGCTCGGCGCTCACGCGTGACAAACGCGTCGACGACCTCGGCGCGCCGGGCCGCCGGCAACAGGCGGGCCAACTCGTCGACGTATCGCTGCTGGATCGACCGGCTGGGCTCGTCGATGATCGCGTCCGCGGCCGAGACGGTGACGGCGAGGTACTGCCCGCGCGTGTGGCCCTCGTAGGCCCGAGGTATCGGTGCGGTCGAAGAACCATTGCACCGGCGAGTTCACGGCAGCGGCGAAAGACAGGTCGGTCACCTGACGGTCGTAGACGACGTGGACGTTCACGATCGGCGCCGCGCCGAGACCCTCGGCTCGTGCGATGGGCGTCTGCGCGAATGCGGGAACGGCGGCGAGGGCGTCGCGGTGCGGCAGCGCCAGGACGACGGTGTCGGTCTGCCAACTGCGCGCGCCGTCGCGTCCTCGGGCGTGGACGGTGGCACCCGGCTCGACGGACTCGACCCGGTGGTTGACCAGCACCTCGACGCCGGCCGCTTCGAGGGCCGACTGCGCGGCGGTCGAGTGCAGATCGCCGAGCGGCACGCCCGCGTAGCCCACGTCGGAGGCCGGCGCGTGGTCGAGCAGCCCGGTGCGAAAGACCTTGGCGGCCAGCGCCAGCGACGCCTCGTCCGGGTCGAGGTTGAGTGTGGCGACGGCGACGATTCCCCATAGCGCGCTGACGATCGCGTCGTTCTGACCGTGCCGGCGCAGGAAGTCGCCGAGCGTCTGCGCGTCGAGCGATGCGTCGTCCGGATCGAGGCGGCGAAGCGCGAGAGCGCCCCGCACGGCCCGCAGCCGATCGGCCGGGCTCAGCAGGCGGTAGCGGGCAAGCGCCGCCGTGAGGTGCGCCGGAGCCGGGACGCCGGCGGTGCGCGAGAGCCGGGCGCGCGTCCCGTCCGCGCGTAACACCGGGATGTCGAGGCGGCGCTGCAGCACGACGCTCTGCTCGACGCCCAGTCGCTTGATCAACCAGCGGTAGGAGTCGCAGCACCGCAGGAACACGTGCTGGCCATTGTCGATCGACAGATCGCCGCGGCGGAACGAGAACGCGGCACCGCCCAGGCGCGGGCGCCCTTCGAGCAGCACGACAGATCGGCCTGCGTCAGCCAGGCGAAGTGCCGCCGTGATGCCGGCCAGCCCACCGCCGACGACTACGGTTTCACCGGCCACGAGCGCTCCTGGCCAGAGAGCGCCCGGCGACTCGAAGCTTGTCGCGGGTGGGCAGCGAGGCCCGTCCGCGCATGACGATCGTCGGGTCGGCGGCGATGCGTCCGAGCAGTTCGCGATAGATCCCCGCCATGGCCGCACAGCACGCGGCGCTGCGCCGGTCGAGCACGCCGAGCAACTGCAGGCCGCGGTCGTACCAACCGTGGGCCCGGGCCGCCTCGAAGCGGACGAGCTCGGCCAGCCGGCCGTCCTGCGGATCGAGTGACCCGTCGGGGCGGGTGGTCAGCTCGACGTCGAACAGGTCGAGATCGCGCTTGGGCAGGTAGACCCGGCCATTGCCGAGGTCTTCGCGGATGTCACGCAGGATGTTCGTGAGCTGCAGGGCGACGCCGAGCGCATCGGCCAGTTCGGCCGAGCGTGCCCGGTCGGCGCCGGCCAGCGGTGGGTCGAACACTCCGAGCGACAGCCGGCCGATCGACCCGGCCACGCACCGGCAGTAGCCCACGAGCTGATCGAGGTCGTCGTAGCTGCGCCCGGTCACGTCCATCTCGCAGCCGTCGACGAGTTCGCCGAACGCCGCGAGCGGGATCGGCAAGCGGCGCGCAGCATCGTCGAGGGCGACCAGCACCGGGTCGTCGGGATGTTCGCCGGGCGCCGTAGCCCCGGACCGCGCCAGAGCCAGTTGGCGCAGCTTCTCCTGAGGCGGCAGGTCGCCGTCGCCGATGTCGTCGATGCGGCGCGCCATCGCGTACACCGCGGACAGGGCACGTCGCTTCTCAGCGGGGAGCAGCCGGATACCCCACGAGAAATTGCGCGCCTGCTCGCGGGTTATCCGCTCGCACAGCGCGTAGGCCTCGTCGATGTCGTGGCTCATCGGCGCCCAGCCCAGAGGCGGGCGGCCACACCGGCCGTACGAAGGCGCGACGGGCGGATGGCCAGCGCCAGCACGTCGTAGTCAGCCTGGCGAAGTGCGGTTGCGGTGGCGAGCCCACCGGCCACGAATCCGGCGATGGCCACCCGGGGCCACCCGTGCAGCCGCCGCACCAGATCGCGCCCCGGTCGCAGCATCTCGCGCGCCCGCGCCACCTGGATGCCGACCGCGGTGCGCAGCCCGGCGCTGGTCGTCGTGGCCAGCAGGTCGACTCCGGGCGGCAGATCCTCCTGCGGCAGGTACGTGCGCCCGGCCCGGGCGTCCTCGCCGACGTCCTGACAGTGCTCGAGCACCTGCAGGCCGTTGCAGACCGAGTCGGAATCGGCGATGTTCTGCGCGGTGGCCGCGCCCGCGATGTGCAGCACGATGCGGCCCACCGGCGCGGCCGAGTAGTCGCAGTAGGCCAGCAGGTCGGCGAACGTGGCGTACTCGCTCACCCGCTGGTCGATCCGGTTCGCCTCGACGAGGTCGAGGAACGGCTGCAACGGCGTGCCGCATTCGTCGATCAGTGGCCGCAACGCCCGGACGACGGGCAGTCGGGCCGTACCGGTGTCCAGGGCGCGGACGTCGGCCTCGATCGCATCGAGGAGGGCGAGCCGATCCCCGCCCGCTTCGTCGCCGACGTCATCGACGAAGCGGGCGTAGGCGTAGGTCCGCTCGAGCTTGTCCCGAGGTCCCCGTGGCAGGATCCGCAGGGCGACGGGGAAGTTCTCCGAACCGGCCTGCGCCGCGGCCGATGCCGCCACGCGATCAAGCGCTGCCGACGGCTCTGCCTCTGGCAGATCGCCACCGGACATCAGTCGTCCCCCGATCCCGTGTCATCTCGCGTTCGTCGCCGACAGGACGCCACAACAATTCCCCGCCGCGCAACCCTATTCCCAGCGTGTTCCAAGGATGTGACCGACCGGCCGACGGTCGCGGCGATCGGTTAGCCTTCCGTCGTGGCGTCCTTCGACCTGGCCGCGCTGATCGAACAGCGCGGCGCTGAACGTTACGAACTGCAGGCCCGGTACCTGAACCCGCAGCTGCCGCGCATGCTGCACGCGATCGGCTTCGACAAGATCTACACGCGCGCCGAAGGCGCGTACCTGTACGACGACGCCGGCAACGACTACCTCGACATGCTTGCCGGCTTTGGGGTATTTGCCCTGGGCCGGCACAACCCGGTGGTCCGGCAAGCGATTCACGACGTGATCGACGCTGGGCCTCGCCGACCTCACCCAGTTCGACGCGCCGCCGCTGGCCGGACTCCTCGGCGAGGCGTCTGCTCGCCAAGACGCCGCACCTCGACCGGGTCTACTTCGGCAACAGCGGCACCGAGGCCGTCGAGGCCGCGCTGAAGTTCGCGCGCTTCGCCACCGAACGCAAGCGCATCCTCTACTGCGCGCACGCCTTCCACGGCCTGACGACCGGCTCGCTGTCGGTCAACGGCGCCGCCGAGTTCCGCAAGGGCTTCGACCCGCTGCTGCCCGATGTCGCCGTACCCCGTTCGGCGATCTCGACGCCCTGCAGCGCGAACTGCGCAAGGGCGACGTCGCCGCGCTATCTGTCGAGCCGATCCAGGGCAAGGGCGTGGCGGTGGCCCCGCCGGGATTCCTCGCCGGCGCGCGCACGACCTGCTGCACCAGCACAAGGCGCTGCTGATCGCCGACGAGGTGCAGAGCGGCATCGGGCGCACCGGCGACTTCTTCGCCTACGAGCACGACGGCGTCAAGCCCGACATCGTCACCGCCGCCAAGGCGCTGTCCGGTGGCTACGTCCCGGTCGGCGCCACGATCGCCCGCGACGACATCTTCAGCGAAGGTCTACTCGTCGATGGACCGGGTGCTCGTCCACGACTCGACGTTCGGCTCCAACGCCCAGGCCATGGCGGCCGGACTCGCCACGCTGCACGTGTTCGAGGTCGACGACGTCGTCGACAACGCGCGCAAGGTCGGCGACCTGCTGCACGCCCGGCTCGCGCGCACTGATCGACCAGCTACGAGATGCTGGCCGACGTCCGCGGCCGCGGCCTGATGATCGGCATCGAGTTCGGCCGGCCGTCGTCGTGGAAGCTGCGTGCCGTCGTGGACCGCGCTGCAGTCCGCGCGCAAGGGGCTGTTCGCGCAGACGGTCGTGCACGCGCTGTTCCACAAGCACCGCATCCTCACCCAGGTGTCCGGCGACCACCTCGAGGTGATCAAGCTGATCCCGCCGCTGATCATCGGCGAGGCGAGGTCGATCGGTTCGTGGACGCGTTCGTCGACGTCATGGACGAGGCGCACCGCGGCCAGGGCCTGATGTGGGACTTCGGCAAGTCGCTGATCAAGCAGGCGCGCGACCGGTGAACGCGTCACTCGGGGGCGCGCCGCCCGATCGGTGAGAGCCTTCCGAGGTGCGCGAGCTTGTCGGGGTTGACACACGAGCGCACCGTCTGCACGACGCCGTCGGCGATGTCGATGCTGAGGATGTTGATCAGCGCGCCGTCCGCGTCCAGGATCTTGGCGCCCGGCTGGCCGTTCACCTCGACCGGCACCAGCCGCACGGCGAGGTCGCTCCCCCGCCGGAACAGGCCGAGCAGCAATCGGATCACGTTGTCGCGCCCGAACACCGGGAACGGAATGCCGGCGCCCTTGCGTCCGCCGTCTCCGTAGAACGCCACATCGCCGGCCAGCAGTTCGACCAGACCGTCCATGTCGACGCCCTGGCAGGCGGCGAAGAACTGCTCGGCGAGCTGGGCGCTGCGTTCGCGCGAGGCCTCGAAGCGCGGCTTGCCCTGCTCGACGTGGCGGCGCGCGCGGCTGGCGAGTTGGCGGCAGTTGGCCTCGCTCTTGTCGACGATCGACGCGATCTCGGCGTAGTCGAAGTCGAAGACGTCGTGCAGCAAGAAGACCGCGCGCTCCACCGGCGACAGCGTCTCGAGCACTACCAGGAAGGCCATCGCAAGCGAGTCCGCCGCTTCGGCCGCCACGTCCGGGCCGGGACCGCCGTCGGCCACGAGCGGTTCGGGCAGCCACGGCCCGAAGTAGGTCTCGCGCTGCGCGCGAGCCGACCGCAGCGAGTCGATCGCCAGCCGGGTCGTGATCGTGGCCAGGTAGGACTTCGGCGACTCGATCTCGTCGGTGTCGACCCGGCTCAGCCGCACGAACGCATCCTGCACAACGTCCTCGGCCTCGCTGACGCTGCCCAGCATCCGGTACGCGATCGCGAATGCGTAGGGCCGCAGATCGCGATACAGGTCTTCCAGGGCGGCGCTCATAGATCCACCTTTCCGGTCCGATTGACCGCGAGTCTCTCAACGCAGCGCGACGACGGCGATTGCCTCGCGGGCCCAGCCGCCAACGGACCGGCCGGCGAGCCGACGGCTCAGGTATACGCCGAGCAGGGCGTCGGCGAGATCATCCGTGCAGGCGCCCGGTTCGACGTGTCCCTGCTGCTGCGCCTGGCGAAGCGCTGAGGTCAGCAGCCTTCGGTGCGTGGCGAGCACCATGTCGGTCGGGTCCGCCGTGCGCGCCTGCCCGGCTGGTCGCGCCATCCTCGCGGCGAGCCCCTCGGCGAGACCGGCCACCTCCCAGAGACGCTCGAACTCCTCGGTCATCCGCAGGAGTTCCGCAGGCATCGGCGCGCCCGTCCTCACCGGTCACCGAGGCCGGTGCGGAAGCCTTCGCGGTAGGTCGCGAAGCGCGGCTTCCAGTCCAGTTCCTGCCGCGCCTTGGCATTGGATGCCCCGCGAATGCGCGTCATCATCGACACCCCGACCTCCCCGGCAGCGAGCCGGCCGAGCCATACCGGGACGTGGCGTGGCGGCTTGGCCCCGATCGCCTCGGCGAACGCGGGAAGCCACGTCGCGATCGCCACCGGCTCGTCGTCGCAGATGTTGTAGACGCCGGGCGCGCCCCGCTCGACGGCGGCCACGGTCGCGGCGGCGGCGTCGTGGAGGTGGATGAACGACCACAGGCCACCGCCGTCGCCGACGATCGGGAACTTGCGCTTACGCACCATCGCCGCGATGTCGCCGTCGAGCGCCATGTTGCTGCCGGGACCGTAGAAGCCGCCGTACCGCAGCGCCAATCCCGCCAGGTCGCTCGCGCTGATCGTCGCCTGCTCGACGTGCCGGATCGCCTCGAGCGTCTTGACCTGATTGGCCGGCGGATTCGGGTCCAGCGGGTCGTCCTCGGTCTTGATCAGGCTGCCGGTGCGCTCGTAGTTCCAGTTGCCGAAGCTCTGCGCGATGAAACGGTGGGCACCGGCGGCGCGTGCTCCGGCGATCAGGTTGTCCGTGCCCTGCGTGCGCAGGCGGTTCGTGAGCGCGAACTCGTGATCGAACCGGCGCAGGCTCTTGACTCGCGCCAGGCTGGTCATCTGGTGCACGACGACCTCCGGCTGGGCCGTCCGCATCGCTGCGGTGACGTCGGCGCGGTCGAGTGCATCAGCGATCACCGGACTCGCGCCGAGATCGCGCAGTCGGTCGCCGTTGCGCGCCGATCGGGTGAGCGCCGTGACCTCGTGGCCGTGCGCCACTAGTTGCGGGACCAGATACTGCCCGATGGCGCCGGACGCGCCCGCGACAAAGACTCTCATCTGTCATTCCTTCCACTGGGGTTTACCCGTAGACGGACGGGCCGTCGGCCCTGTGACAGTTCAGCGCTTGCGCTTGCGGGCGGCCGGTCCGGGCTCGCCTCGGGCCAGCTTCTGCAGGTCCCGCAGCGACATCGCCGGCCCGCCGATCTTCTCGGACTTGGCGGACGGGGCGTCGCCGCGTATGCCGTTGACCACCAGGTCCAGATGCCGGTGACTCAGGGCATCGTTCACCTCTCGCGGGAACGGTCCGGGCAGCGGACGCGACAGGCGCACGATCAGCAACCCGATGTCGGCGAAGGTCACCTCACGGCGCAGGGTGCCCGCCCGGTGCGCGCCATCGATGAGCTTCTGCAACTGCTCACTGCCCGCCTCGCGGGCCCGCACCATCTCATCGTCGTGCAGCGAGATCTCGTCCAGCAGCGCAGGAATCACCGCCCCGGTACGGATATCGAGGGCTCGGTGCATGTAGCGAACCAACGCATCGAAGGGATCGGACACCTCGTCGGCGGCGCTACGTGCCTCGTCGGCGGTCTTCTGCAATGCATCGAGCACGACCGCGCGCATCAGCGCCTCGCGATCGGGGAACCGGCGATAGAGCGTTGCGATGCCCGTGCCCGCGCGGCGCGCGATCACGTCGAGCGGCGCCGCGGCCCCGTATTCCACGAATACGTCGCGGGCAGCGGCGAGGATCCGGCCGCGGTTGTGCACGGCGTCCGCGCGCAGCGGCCGCGCAGCGTCACGCTCCTGCGTCTCTGTCATCGATCTCGCCTTTCCCGACGGCCCGAGCCGCCTGGCCCAGCGTCACCGTAGCAGAAGATCCGGAGGAAATTACTCCAGAAGATATGGAGACATTTCCTCCAGATACTGCTAGCGTCGCCAGTGTCAAGCGGAGGAAATTGCTCCAAATAGCTGAGGGAGTGACCGATGAGCACGATGACCGAGGCGCCGATGACCACCGTCAGCGCAGGCGATCTACGCCGTTCGCTCCGCGGGCCGCTGCATCGTGCCGGGCGACGAGGGCTATGACGCCGCACGGGCCGCCTGGAACCCGCATGCCGATGCGCATCCCACGCTGGTCGCCGAGGTCTGCGGCCCGGCCGACGTGCGCGCCGTCATCACCTGGGCGCGCACACATGGCGTGCCGCTTGCCGTCCAGAGCACCGGCCACGGTGTCGTCGCGCCGTACGACGGCGTGGCGCTGATCAAGACGTCGAATCTGCGGTCGGTTCTGGTCGACGCCGACCGCCGGATCGCCCGGGTCGGTGCGGGCGCCCAGTGGGCGGACGTCATCGCGGCGGCGGCTCCGTTCGGCCTCGTCCCGCTGTCCGGCTCAGCTGCGGGAGTAGGCGTGGCGGGCTACACGATGGGCGGCGGCGTCAGCTGGCTCTCGCGCAGATTCGGCTTCGCCGCCGACAGCCTGCTTCGCGCGACCGTCGTCACGGCCGACGGCAACGTCGTAACGGCGAGCGGCGATCGGCACGCCGACCTGTTCTGGGCGCTGCGCGGGGGCGGCGGCAACTTCGGTGTGGCGACGTCGCTGGAGATCCAGCTCCACCCCGTGGCGAGCGTCTATGCGGGAGCCGCGGTGTTCGCGATCGAGCGGGCGGCCGACACGTTGGGCTGCTACGCCGACTGGGCGGCGACAGCGCCCGACGCACTGAGCACGGCGATCGTCGCCACGTCCGCATCGGCCGGACGTGCGCCGTCGTTCGCGATCCGCGCGCTCTACAGCGGCGAGGACGGGGCCACCGGAGCGCGGCGCGCGCTGCGGACGCTGTACCAGGTCGCCGGCCAGCCGCTGTCCGAGGAATTCCACGAGCGCAGCTACGCCGAGACTCGGATGCCGGGCGTGGCGCCGAGGAGCTTCGACCTGTTCCGGCGGCTACCCGATCCGGTGATCAGCACAATCGTCGACGCCGTCAGCCGCACGGACTCGCCGGCGTCCGCTGTAGAGATCCGGCACTGGGGCGGCGCAATGGCGAGGGCTGCGGCCGACTCCGCTCCGGTCGGCCACCGCGACGTGCCGTTCTCGATCATCGTCGACGGGCCGGCCGACGTGGCCGCGGCGCTGCGCCCGTACGCCACCGGCGGGTCGTTCCTGAACTTCCTGCACGCCCCGGCAAGCACCGAATCCGCCTACACAGCCGAGAACTACCAGCGACTACGCGCGGTCAAGGCGGCCTACGACCCGGCCAACGTCTTCCACCTCAACCACAACATCGCGCCTGCGACCGCTCGATAACCACAACTCCTCGGAAGGAGTCCCGACATGGCCACCGAAGCCACCGCTGAGTCCGCGTTCCACCGGCGAACCATGCTCGTGTTCGCCGGCCTGCTACTCGCCATGTTCATCGGAGCGCTCGACCAGACGATCATGGCGACGGCGCTGCCGACCATCGCCGGAGATCTCGGCGGGCTGAGCCAGCTCACCTGGGTCGTGACGGTCTACGTCCTCGCGGCCGCCGCGTCCACTCCGGTGTGGGGCAAGGTCAGCGACCAGTTCGGCCGCAAGGGCCTGCTGCGCGGCGCAATCCTCGTGTTCCTCGCGGGATCCGTGCTGTCCGGCGTCGCCCAGAGCATCGCCGCGTTGATCGCCTTTCGCTCGCTACAGGGCATCGGCGCCGGCGGCATGATGACGCTCGCGATGGCGACGGTGGGCGACATCGTCGCGCCGCGCGAGCGGGGTCGCTACCAGGGCTACATCCAGTCGGTGTTCATCCTGGCCAGCGTCGTCGGACCGCTGCTCGGCGGCGTGCTGGTCGACCACCTGTCCTGGCGCTGGGCGTTCTACATCAACGTGCCGATCGGTGCCGGAGCCCTGCTGCTGCTCAGGAACCAGCCGCGGGTGACGGCCAAGCGCGAGTCCACGTCGATCGACGTGCTGGGCGCCGTACTTCTGGCCGCCGCGGTGACCTCGGGCCTGCTCGTCACCGTCTGGGGCGGTGACCGGTACGCCTGGTCATCAGCGCAGATCATTGGCCTGGCCGCTCGGTGCGCTCGTGCTGCTGGGCGCGTTCATCTGGCAGGAACGCCGCGCCGCCGAGCCGGTGCTGCCGCTACGGCTGTTCCGCGATCGCGTCTTCGTCATCGTCAGCATCGCGCTGTTCTTTGCCACGCTGTCGCTGTTCGCGGCGATCGTGTTCATGCCGCTGTTCCTCCAGATCGTCACCGGAGCAACGGCAACTGTGTCGGGCCTGCTGGTGCTGCCACTGCTGTCTGACGAGCGCTGCCAGCACGATCGTCTCCGGGCGGATCATGACGCGCACCGGTCGGTACAAGATCTTTCCGGTCATCGGCTTCGCCCTGATGAGCGTCGGCCTGGCCCTGCTGGCCACCCTCGGGGTCTCGAGCGGGCGCGCTCTCGCGATGGCCTACCTGGCGGTATTCGGCCTCGGCTTCGGCCTGGTCACCCAGGTACTCGTCGTGGCGATCCAGAACGCCGTCGACCGGCGCGAGATCGGTACCGCCACTGCGTCGGCGAACCTGTTCCGGGCGCTCGGCGGTTCGGTCGGCGTGGCCGCATATGGCGCCATCTTCGCGGCGGGACTGCGGCACTGGCTGCCGCGCCGGCTGTCCGGCCAGACTCCGCCTGGCGTCGACGCGCACGGCATCCAGACCAGTCCCGACCGGATCCATTCCCTCGCCGCGTCGGTGCAGCACGGCGTGGCCCAGGCGGTGGCCGACGCGCTGCACGGCGTGTTCCTCGTCGCCGCGCCGATCGCCGCGGCCGGGTTCGTCGTGGTGCTGCTCCTGCGCGAGCGGCCCCTGCGCGCAGGCACCCGGCGGCGCGCAGCCACGCGAGCGCGCCGGCGAGGCCACGTCCGCGCAGTCCACCAAGTAAGGCCCACTCATCAAAGGAGGCACATCCATGACCCACACCGACACCGCCGCACAGATGCGTGACCTCGGCCGGCGATGGGCCGAAGCCGAGCAGCGCGCCGACGTCGATGCCCTCGACGCTCTGGCCGTTGCGGACTTCACCCTGGTCGGTCCGCTCGGGTTCATCCTCAACCGCGAGCAATGGCTCGACCGTTACCGCTCGGGCGACTTCGTGACCCGATCGCTCGTCTGGGACGACGTCGAGGTCCGCGACTACGGCACCGTCGCGATTGCTATTGGACGGCACACCCAAGAGGCTGCCTACCGTGGAGCCCCGAGCGACGGCCAGTTCCGCGCGACCCACATCGCCGTCTTGGCCGACGGACGATGGCAACTGGCCGGCATCCACATGAGCCCGATCGCCCAGGCACCGAACCGACCGAAGGAGTAGCCAATGGCCGCCCAGTTCAACCACACGATCGTGTACGCCCGCGACAAGCAGGCGTCCGCGCGGTTCCTCGCCGACATGCTCGGTCTGCCCGCACCGCGGACGTACGGCCCGTTCTATGCGGTCGACCTGGACAACCACGTGGAGGTCGCATACCTGGACAGCGACGGCGCGCCCACGCCGCAGCACTATGCGTTCCTGGTGGACGAGTCGGACTTCGACGCGATCTACGGCCGCATCCGAGAGCGCGGCCTCGACCACTGGGCCGACCCGTTCAAGAAACAGCCGGGCGAGATCAACCACGAGGACGGCGGGCGCGGCGTCTACTGGGAGGACCCAGACGGCCACTTCCTGGAGATCATCACCCAGCCGTACGGCAGCGGCGCTTGAACTGCCGCTCGCGGCCTCGAGATAGACGAAGGGCCGGACCTGCGAACAGGTCCGGCCCTTTCGGTGCCTACTGATCGGATCGCGCGCAGCGGCGCGATCCGGCTGCTCTAGCGGTAGTCGTTGTACCCGTAGTCGTCCAGCGGAACCGCCGGACCGAGTGCCTGACTGCCACCGAAGCCGTAGTAGTCGTTCTCGTCGTAGCCGGCCATCGAGAAGGCGGCTGCGCGTGCCTCCTCGGTGGGGTTCACCTCGACGTTGCGGTAACGCGGAATGCCGGTACCCGCCGGGATGAGCTTGCCGATGATCACGTTCTCCTTGAGACCGAGCAGCGAGTCGCTCTTCGCCGAGATCGCGGCGTCGGTGAGCACGCGGGTGGTCTCCTGGAACGACGCCGCCGACAGCCACGACTCGGTGGCCAGCGACGCCTTCGTGATACCCATCAGCACCGGACGTCCGGCCGCAGGCTCGGCCCCTTCGGCCACCACCCGGCGGTTCTCCGACTCGAACGACGTGCGCTCGACCAGCGAACCGGGCAGGAACTCGGTGGCCCCGGAGTCGATCACCGTGATGCGCTTGAGCATCTGCCGGACGATGACCTCGATGTGCTTGTCGTGGATCGCGACGCCCTGGGAGCGGTAGACCTCCTGAACCTCACGCACCAGGTGCTGCTGCACCTCGCGCGGGCCCATGATCCGCAGCACGTCGTGCGGGTTGACCGCACCGGCGACCAACTGCTGGCCGACCTCGACCTTGTCGCCCTCGCCGACGAGCACCCGGGCCCGCCGTGAGATCGGGTACTCGCGCTCCTCGCTGCCGTCGTCCGGCGTGACGACGACTCGACGCGTCGAGCCCTTCGTACCGTCGGACTCCTCGACCCGCGCCCGACCCGAGGACTCGGTGATCGGCGCGACGCCCTTGGGCACGCGCGCCTCGAACAGCTCGGCCACACGCGGCAGACCGTGCGTGATGTCCTCGCCGGCGATACCACCGGTGTGGAACGTCCGCATCGTCAGCTGGGTGCCGGGCTCACCGATCGACTGGGCCGCGATGATGCCCACGGCCTCGCCGACGTCGACGAGCTTGCCACTGGCCAGCGACCGGCCGTAGCAGGCCGCACAGGTGCCCAGCGCCGAGTCACAGGTCAGCACGGAGCGAACCCGTACCTCGGTGACGCCGCGAACGACCAGGTCGTCGATCAGCACGTCGCCGAGATCGGTGCCCGCAGTGGCGACCGTGACGCCGTCGACCTCGACGTCCTCGGCCAGCACCCGCGCGTACACGCTCGTCTCGACGTGCATGTCCTTGATCAGCTTGCCGTCCGAACCAGGTGCGGCGATCGGCAGCATGAGCCCCCGATCGGTGCCGCAATCGTCCTCGCGCACGATCACGTCCTGCGACACGTCGACCAGACGACGGGTCAGGTAACCCGAGTCGGCCGTACGCAGCGCGGTGTCGGCCAACCCCTTGCGGGCGCCGTGCGTCGAGATGAAGTACTCGACCACTGACAAGCCCTCGCGGAAGTTCGCCTTGATCGGACGCGGGATGATCTCACCCTTCGGGTTGGCCACCAGGCCACGCATGCCCGCGATCTGCCGCATCTGCATCATGTTTCCTCGGGCACCCGAGTTGACCATGATGTAGACCGGGTTCGTCTTCGGGAAGTTGAGCTCCATCTCCTTGGCGACCTCGCTGGTCGCCTTGGTCCAGACCTCGACGAGCTCCTGGCGGCGCTCCTCCTCGGTGATCACACCGCGCAGGTACTGCTTCTCGATCTTCTCCGCGTCCTTCTCGTAGCGGTCGAGGATCTCGGCCTTGCGCGGCGGCGTCACGACGTCGTCGATCGCGATCGTGATGCCCGAGCGGGTGGCCCAGTGGAAGCCGGCCGCCTTCAACGCGTCCAGCGTCTGGGCGACAGCGACCTTCGGGTAACGCTCAGCGAGATCGTTGACGATCTGGCCGAGCTCCTTCTTGGTCACCTCGTAGTTGACGAACCGGTAGTCGTCGGGCAGTGCCTCGTTGAACAGGCAGCGGCCCAGCGTCGTCTCGAGCAGCACCGTCTCGCCCGGCTGCCAGTCCTCCGGCGGAATCCACGGCGAGGCCTTGGTCCCGTTGTCGACCGCGGTGATACCAGGCATGCGGATCTTGACCGGCGCCTGCAGGTCGAGGTTCTTGGCGTCGCGCGCCATGATCGCCTCGGCCTCGGAGGAGAAGATCCGCCCGGCGCCCTCGTGGCCCTCGCGAATCGTGGTCAGGTGGTACAGGCCCAGGATCATGTCCTGAGTCGGCATCGTGACCGGGCGTCCGTCGGCGGGCTTGAGGATGTTGTTCGTCGACAGCATCAGGATGCGCGCCTCGGCCTGCGCCTCGGCGGACAGCGGCAGGTGCACCGCCATCTGGTCACCGTCGAAGTCGGCGTTGAACGCGGTGCAGACCAGCGGGTGGATCTGGATCGCCTTGCCCTCGACCAGCTGCGGCTCGAAGGCCTGGATGCCCAGGCGGTGCAGCGTCGGTGCCCGGTTGAGCAGCACCGGGTGCTCGCTGATGACCTCTTCCAGCACGTCCCACACGACCGGGCGCGCACGCTCGACCATCCGCTTGGCCGACTTGATGTTCTGCGCGTGGCTCAGGTCGACCAGCCGCTTCATCACGAACGGCTTGAACAGTTCCAGCGCCATGTTCTTCGGCAGCCCGCACTGGTGCAGCTTGAGCTGCGGGCCGACGACGATGACCGAACGGCCGGAGTAGTCGACACGCTTGCCGAGCAGGTTCTGGCGGAACCGGCCCTGCTTGCCCTTGAGCAGATCCGACAGCGACTTGAGCGGCCGGTTGCCGGGACCCGTGACCGGACGCCCACGCCGGCCGTTGTCGAACAGCGCGTCGACGGACTCCTGCAGCATCCGCTTCTCGTTGTTGACGATGATCTCGGGCGCGCCGAGGTCGATCAGTCGCTTGAGCCGGTTGTTGCGGTTGATCACGCGGCGGTACAGGTCGTTCAGGTCGGACGTGGCGAAGCGGCCACCGTCAAGCTGCACCATCGGGCGCAGGTCCGGCGGGATGACCGGCACGCAGTCCAGCACCATGCCCAGCGGCGAGTTCGTAGTGCTCAGGAACGACGCGACGACCTTGAGCCGCTTGAGCGCACGCAGCTTCTTCTGCCCCTTGCCGCTGCGGATGGTCTCGCGCAGCGACTCGGCCTCGGCGTCGAGGTCGAAGCCCTGCAGCAGCACCTGCAGCGACTCGGCACCCATGCCGCCCTCGAAGTACTCACCGAAGCGGTCACGCAGCTCGCGGTAGAGCATCTCGTCCGAGATGAGCTGCTTGACGTCGAGCTTGCGGAAGGTGTCCATGACCTCGTCGAGACGGTCGATCTCACGCTGGGCGCGGTCGCGGATCTGGCGCATCTCGCGCTCGCCGCCCTCACGCACCTTGCGGCGCACGTCGCTCTTCGCACCGTCCGCCTCGAGCTCGGCGAGGTCAGCCTCGAGCTTCTTCGCCCGGGCGTCGATATCAGAGTCGCGGCGCTTCTCCAGCGTCGACTTCTCCGCACTCACCTCGGCCTCGAGGGTCGGCAGATCGCGGTGGCGCTCATCGACGTTCACCTTGGTGATCAGGTACGCGGCGAAGTAGATGATCTTCTCGAGGTCCTTCGGGGCCAGGTCGAGCAGGTAGCCCAACCGGCTCGGGACGCCCTTGAAGTACCAGATGTGCGTGACCGGCGCGGCCAGCTCAATGTGGCCCATGCGCTCGCGGCGCACCTTGGCCCGGGTGACCTCGACGCCACAGCGCTCACAGATGATGCCCTTGAAGCGCACGCGCTTGTACTTGCCGCAGTAGCACTCCCAGTCCCGGGTGGGGCCGAAGATCTTCTCGCAGAAGAGCCCGTCCTTTTCCGGCTTGAGTGTGCGGTAGTTGATGGTCTCCGGCTTCTTGACCTCGCCGTGTGACCACTTGCGGATGTCGTCCGCGGTGGCCAGGCCGATGCGTAGCTCGTCGAAAACGTTGACGTCGAGCAAGGTTCCTACCTTCTTGGTAGTGGAGCGTTACTACTGGATTCGCTTCGGTTTTGGCCGCCCGACACCACAGACATCACATTGGCGCCCGAGCGGCCAAAACCGTTCACTGATTTCAGACTTCCTCGACGGAGCTCGGCTCGAAGCGCCGGGACAGGTCGATGCCGAGTTCTTCCGCTGCGCGGTAGACGTCGTCGTCGGAGTCGCGCATTTCAACCGCCACACCGTCGGACGAGAGCACCTCGACGTTCAGGCACAGCGACTGCAGTTCCTTGAGCAGCACCTTGAACGACTCGGGGATGCCGGGCTCGGGGATGTTCTCGCCCTTGACGATCGCCTCGTACACCTTGACGCGGCCGAGGATGTCGTCGGACTTGATCGTCAGCAGCTCCTGCAGCGCGTATGCGGCGCCGTAGGCCTGCATCGCCCAGCACTCCATCTCGCCGAAACGCTGCCCACCGAACTGCGCCTTACCGCCCAGCGGCTGCTGGGTGATCATCGAGTACGGGCCGGTCGAGCGCGCGTGGATCTTGTCGTCGACCAGGTGCAGCAGCTTGAGGATGTAGGTGTAGCCGACGCTGATCGGCTCGGGGAACGGTTCGCCCGAACGCCCGTCGAACATCCGCGCCTTACCCGTCGATCCGATGAGCTGCTGGCCGTCACGGGTCGGCAGGGTCGCATCGAGCAGGCCGGTGATCTCGGACTCGCGGGCGCCGTCGAACACCGGGGTGGCCACGTTCGTGCCCGGCTCACCGATCCGCGCGTGGTCACCGAGGCGCGCTGCCCATTCGGGCTTGCCGTCGATGTTCCAGCCGGTCTTGGCGACCCAGCCCAGGTGCGACTCGAGGATCTGCCCGACGTTCATCCGGCTCGGCACGCCGAGCGGGTTGAGCACGATGTCGACCGGCGTGCCGTCCTGCAGGAACGGCATGTCCTCCGGCGGCAGGATCTTCGCGATGACGCCCTTGTTGCCGTGGCGGCCGGCGAGCTTGTCGCCGTCCTGGATCTTGCGCTTCTGGGCGATGTAGACCCGAACCAGTTCGTTCACGCCGGGCGCGAGCTCGTCGCCGTCCTCGCGGCTGAACACGCGCACGCCGATGACCTTGCCGGCCTCGCCGTGCGGCACCTTCAGCGAGGTGTCGCGAACCTCGCGCGCCTTCTCACCGAAGATCGCCCGCAGCAGGCGCTCCTCGGGGGTCAGCTCCGTCTCGCCCTTGGGCGTGACCTTGCCGACCAGCACGTCGCCCGGCACCACGTCGGCGCCGATGCGGACGATGCCGCGCTCGTCGAGGTCGGCGAGGACCTCCTCGGAGACGTTCGGGATGTCGCGGGTGATCTCCTCGGCGCCGAGCTTCGTGTCACGGGCGTCGACCTCGTGCTCCTCGATGTGGATCGAGGTCAGTACGTCGTCCTGCACGAGACGCTGGTTGAGGATGATCGCGTCCTCGTAGTTGTGGCCCTCCCACGGCATGTACGCCACGAGCAGGTTCTTGCCCAGCGCCATCTCACCGAAGTCGGTGGACGGGCCGTCCGCGACGACCTGCCCGACCTCAACGCGATCGCCTTCGTCGACGATCGGCTTCTGGTTGAAGCTCGTGCCCTGGTTGGAACGGGCGAACTTGGCCAGCCGGTAGGTGTTGCGCGTGCCGTCGTCGGCCATGACCGTGATGTAGTCGGCCGAGACTTCCTCAACCACGCCGGGCTTGTCGGCGATGACGACATCAGCGGCGTCGACGGCGGCGCGTAGCTCCATGCCGGTACCGACGAGCGGCGACTCACTGCGCAGCAGTGGCACAGCCTGGCGCTGCATGTTGGCACCCATCAGGGCACGGTTGGCGTCGTCGTGCTCGAGGAACGGGATCATCGCGGACGCGACCGACACCATCTGCCGTGGCGACACGTCCATGAAGTCGACGTCGTCCGGCGGGATCAGGTCGACCTCGCCGCCCTTCTTACGAACGAGGACGCGACTCTCGGTGAAGCGGCCCTGCGCGTCGATGACGGCGTTGGCCTGCGCGATGACGTGCTTGTCTTCCTCGTCGGCGGACAGGTAGTGAATCTGGTCGGTGACCCGGCCGCTGGTGACCTTGCGGTAGGGCGTCTCGACGAAGCCGAACGAGTTGACCCGGCCGTAGGACGACAGGGAGCCGATCAGGCCGATGTTCGGGCCTTCCGGCGTCTCGATCGGACACATCCGGCCGTAGTGCGACGGGTGGACGTCGCGGACCTCCATGCCGGCGCGGTCGCGCGAGAGGCCACCCGGGCCGAGCGCGGACAGCCGGCGCTTGTGCGTGAGGCCGGCCAGCGGGTTGGTCTGGTCCATGAACTGCGACAGCTGCGACGTCCCGAAGAACTCCTTGATGGACGCCACGACCGGGCGGATGTTGATCAGCGTCTGCGGCGTGATGGCCTCGACGTCCTGGGTGGTCATCCGCTCGCGGACGACGCGCTCCATGCGGGACAGGCCGACGCGGATCTGGTTCTGGATCAGCTCGCCGACCGTGCGCAGGCGCCGGTTGCCGAAGTGGTCGATGTCGTCGAGCTCGTAGCCCTCTTCGCCTGCGTGCAGGCGGATCAGGTACTCGATCGTTCGGACGATGTCGTCCTCGGTGAGCGTGCCCTTGACGATCGGGGCGTCGACGCCGAGCTTCTTGTTGACCTTGTAGCGGCCGACCTTGGCCAGGTCGTAGCGCTTGGGGTTGAAGAACAGGTTCTCGAGCAGCGCCTGCGCGGACTCGCGCGTCGGCGGCTCACCCGGGCGCAACTTGCGGTAAATGTCGAGCAGCGCCTCGTCCGAGGTTGCGATGTGGTCCTTCTCCAGCGTGGCGAGCAACGTCTCGGACGCCGAGAAGTGCTCGCGGATCCGGTCGGTCGTCCAGCCGAGCGCCTTGAGCAGCACGGTGACCGGCTGGCGACGCTTGCGGTCGATGCGCACGCCGACGGTCTGGCGCTTGTCGACGTCGAACTCGAGCCAGGCACCGCGGCCGGGGATGACCTTGACGCTGTAGACGTCGACGTCGGAGGTCTTGTCCAGGGTGCGGTCGAAGTACACGCCGGGCGAGCGAACCAACTGCGAGACCACGACGCGCTCGGTGCCGTTGATGATGAAGGTGCCCTTACGGGTCATGACCGGGAAGTCGCCCATGAACACCGTCTGGCTCTTGATCTCGCCGGTGGTGTTGTTGGTGAACTCCGCGGTGACGAACAGCGGCGCCGCGTAGGTCATGTCCTTGTCCTTGCACTCCTCGATGGACGCCTTGACGTCCTCGAAGCGCGGGTTGGAGAAGGACAGGCTCATCGAGCCGGAGAAGTCCTCGATGGGTGAGATCTCACCGAGGATCTCCTCGAGGCCCGACTGGGCGGAATCGTCGCCGGCAACTCGGGCCCGCCAGGCGTCGTTGCCGACCAGCCAGTCGAAGGACTCGGTTTGCAGAGCTAGGAGATTCGGCACCTCCAGCGGCTCTCGGATCTTTGCGAACGATGTCCGGGGTGGTGCCCCGGGTATTCCGAATCCATTCGCGTGTGCAGAAATTGTCTTACCGGAGCGGGAGACTGCCAAGACGCGTCCTTCCGAGGACTAGCTGCGGTTGCACTGCGGGTACAGCCTGCGCAGCCGCTGTGCCACACAGCGCACCAAGAAGGGGGCCGCTGGGAGAAGACTCCAGTAGGGCCGTTGAAGGTGGCAGAGGGCAGCGCAAAGTGTCAGTCTAGCGACTTCGGGCATGGCTGTCGAGGCCACCCCGGGATCCTCGTGGTGGAGCGCGTCGGCGCGGATGTTCACTCGACGCATCAATCTCGCCACGGGGCACTGGGTGCTTAGAAAGGGTGCCTCGCACCCGGCCGTCAGTCAAGCACCACGACGCTCAGATGCAGTATTCCGTGTCGATAACGCCGATCAGGCTAGAGCTGGTCCAACTTGGCGATAAGCCACTTTCCGTGTACCAGCGTCGCGGTTACCCGCAGGCTGACCGAGTCCAGACGTGGCGACTTCAGCGAGGTGTTCGACACCGTCTGCTGGCCCAGAATGAGCACGACGGCCTGCTTGCCGTCTCCGCTGACCGACGCGATACCCGACGATCCGACCTCACCGGTGACGATCGCCTTCACGCCTGGCGCGTCCTTCTTGACGGTGGTGGCCATCGATTTCGTGTAGTCGTCCTTGAACGTGCCGGTCAGGCCCGCCGCAGCCGCGTTCGCGTCCTGGTCGAGGTGCCGGTAGTCGTAGGACAGCACCTTGGCCACCGACGAGTTCACCGACGCCAGCAACTGCTCGCGCCGCTCGGCCTTGCTCGGCTGGTCGCGCCAACTCGCGTACAGCAGCAGGTCGACGACAACGAGGGCTACTACGAGTGCCGCGGCGATTACGGCCGGCAGCCACGCCAGCAGGGCCGGGCGGCTCTGCTCGCGCACGGCGGCCCGCGTGCGCGGAACCGGCGAGGGCCGCCGTCTCGCGGATTCGGCCGTCCGGCTCGACCGCGGCGTCGCGGCATCGCCCTCGTCGGCCTTGCGCGGTGTGCCCAACCCGAGTCCGGACATGCCGCGCCGACCGAGCACGGAACCTCGCCCGGCGCCGCGACGCGAACCTGACTCCGGTTGCCGGCCGGGCTTGACCCCCGACCCTGGCGTGGCGCGCGGGCCGGGCGTCGGACGCGAACCGCCGCCGATGCGTCGCGCCCGGCTGGCGGCCTGCGCCTGTGCGCTGCCGGTCAGGCCCCGCTCGCCGCCGTCCGGAGATCCGCCGTTTGACGACCCGCCATCCGCGGACGTTGCGTTGTGCGGCGCAGAGTCGGTCGCGTCGGACTCGGCTTGCTCTACGGAGACCTTGCTCTCGTGTTCGACGCTCATATCAGTCCCACCGAGGTCAGGTCGCTCGCCAGCCACTTGCCGTTCACGACGGTCTCGGTGACCTGGAACCGGCCGGTGCCGAACAGGGTCTGCTTGCCCTTGGCGTCAACGCGGTAGTTGTTCATGGTGACCAGGACCAGTGCGCTGGGGCCCTTCGCCTGTTGGAACGCCGCCTGGGTCACCGTCGCGGTCGTGTCGAGCTTGCTCTTCTGCAGGCTGCTTTGGAGCGAGGCCTTCTTGGCCGTCAACTCCTTGAGCAGGCCGCCGGTCAGGCCGCTTTGCGCACGCTGGAAATCGGCGTCGAACTGGG
Organism: uncultured Actinomycetota bacterium; assembly: GCA_963709985.1. Lineage (GTDB taxonomy): Bacteria > Actinomycetota > Actinomycetes > Mycobacteriales > Jatrophihabitantaceae > DASXRA01. The sequence continues at coordinate 39,741 of CAVPYQ010000028.1, read as the reverse complement.
CCAGCCGAAAGCTCTGCACGGCGACCATCTCGCGGCTCGCGGCGTCGACCGCCGCCTGCTCGCTGCCGTCAAGGCCCGGGCTCGGGTGATGGCCGCGCGACACGATCAGGACCGACGAGCCCCGCGCAGAGCAGGACGGCGACGACGCCGAGCACGCCGGCCACGCGCCAGGGCAACTGGCTTGACTTTCTCCCGTCCGCCATGGTCTCCCGTCCGTTGCTGTGTTGGTTGCCTGCGTTGGTTGCCTGCGTTGTGCCTGTGTTGTTGGCCTGCGCGCGTGACTGCCGTCGTGGCGCGATCGAGGAATGAACTGACCGCTCCTTGGGCGATCTCCGGTATTAGTGCAGCCCGTTTGTGAGGAGTGTCAGCCACGACTTGTCGCCGAGCAGAGCCGCGCTCGTCGGCTGACGTCGCTCCGATGGCGACCGTGTTGTCGGTGGTCACGCGGGGATAGACGGTACCGCCGCCTGCTGTGGAGACGGGATCGCCACCGGGCGTGTTCTGAGCGCCACGCACTGTCGACGGGTCGCCCCGCGGGAGTGTGCAGCGCGCGCCGGTGTTCGTGGTCGTCGGGCCGGTCTGGCCAGGCTTGCGCTTGGGGGTTGCGCCGTAGCCCTGGATGCACGGCTGCGGATCGTTGAGGTTGAGGACGAGGCCGAAATGGGCCGTGCCATCGCCCGGCGCAACGGTGTAGCCGCCGCCGACGACGAGCGGATAAAGCTCGAGGATCTCCTCGATGCCGCCCTCGTGCCGCACCAGCAACTGGCCGGTGGAAGCGAGGTTCGCCAGCACGACGCCGAGGTCGTCCTGGTTGTCGGTCACCAGCCCGCGGATCGTCGCCAGGTTGCCGGGGGCCGTGTCGAGCAGCGTCCGCACGTCGTGGTCGCTGGCCTTGAGCTGGGCGGTGAACAGGTTGAGGTCATGCGCCCAGCTCTTGATGGCCGGGCCCTCGTCCAACTGGGTCTGCAGGACGGTCTTGCTGGAATTGATCAGCGCGATCGTCTGCGGCAGGTTCTGCTCGGCGGTGGCGAGCAGTTGATCACCGGAGTCGAGCAACCGCTGCAGATCCGGGCCGCGGCCGTTGAACGCCTTGCCGAGTTCGTCGATCGCGGTGCTCAGTTTCGCGGTGTCGACCGACCTCGCCAGCAGATCGAGGTTGGTCAGCAGCACCTGGGTCGGCACGGGCAGGGCCGCGGCCGTCATGTGCAGCGCGTCGCCCGCCTTCAGGTACGGCGGGTTATCGGTCTTGGGCACCAGGTTGACGTACTGCTCGCCCACAGCCGACCGGTCGCTGACGAGGGCCTGGATGCCGGTCTTCGGTATCGCCGGATGCCCGCAGTTGTTCAGGTGCAGATCGACGCGCACGCCGTCGTTGTGCAATTGCAGCTGCCCGACCTTGCCGATGCCCACACCGCGATAGGTGACCTCGGCTCCGGAGAATATGCCGCCGGAGTCGGGGTAATCGACGCTGACCGTGCATCCCTTGTTACCGAACACCGCGCTGGTCAGGCCCACGTAGCGCGAGGAGACGAACGTGATGCCGAGCAGCGACAACGCGAGGAATGCCACCAACTGGATCTTGACCGAGCGCCTGAGCATCGCCGGATCACCGCACCGATCCCGGGGATGGTCGGTAACTCGCGCGGCTGTCGACTGCCTGCGGCGTGACGGCGTTCGTGCCGGCCGTGGGCGTGAGCAGGTTGCTGAGCACGTCGGACAGGTTGAGATCGAGGCTGATGTCGGCGTTGGTGTAGTCGCCCTTGACGGCGTCCCGGACAGCCCGCGGGAACGGGTAGGTCAAGAACAGCTCCATGGAGTTGGGCAGATCCGTACCGGCCCGGGTGAGCGAGGTCAGCACCGGGTCGAGTTCCTTGAGCCCGGACACCAGGGTGTCCGACGTCGCATGGATGACATTCGTGGCGACGCCGCCGAGCCGGTCGAGACTGTCGAGGAGCCCGACGAGCTGGTTGCGCTCACCGTCGAGGACCTTCAGCGCAGCCGGCAGCGTGTTGAGCGTGTTGATCAGCACCTGCTTCTGCTTGTCGAGGCGGGCGGCGAGCACGTCGACGTTCTCGATCGCAGCCGTGATCTTGTCCTTCTGCTTGTCCAGGCCGCCGACGAACCGGTTCAGCTGGCTGAGCAGATCGCGTACCGCGCCGGTGCGCCCGGACAGCGCGTTGTTGAGCTCGTGGGTGATGGTGCGGATCTGCGGCAGCCCGCCGCCGGAGAGCAGCAGCGACAGCGCGCCGAGGACCTCCTCGACCTCGGGGTTTCTGCCGGTGCGCTCGATCGGGATGGTCGGCTGCCCGGCGGCTGGGTGCACTGTGCGCAGATCGCCGACCGGGTTGGCCTGGGGCTGCTCGAGTTGGACGTACTTCTCCCCGAGCAGGGACGTCTGCAGTAGCTCGGCGCGCGCATTTGCCGGCAGTTGCACGTCACCGTTGACGCTGAGCTTGACCAGGGCGTGCCAACCGTAGAGCGACACCGAGTCGACCCGGCCGACCGCCACGTCGTTGACCTTCACCGCCGACTGCGGCACGAGATCCAGGACGTCGGCGAACTCGACTGTGATCGTGTAGGGATGCTTGCCGAGGTTCGCACCACCCGGCAGCGGCGTGCTGTACAGACCGTGGAATCCGCAGCCGGACAGACAGGACGGCTCAAGCTCGCGATGCCCGCCGCGAGCCGCGTGCGGTAGCTCCTCACCCCGTCACCCCCGGAATGGTCGGGAGTCCGGCGTTCGGCAGGCCGCCGGCGCCGGCGCCGGGCAGGCCGGGAATCGTGGGCAGCGAATCGATGACGCCCGAGACGACGTCGGCGAGCCCCTGCAGCGTCGTGCCCAGTTGCGTGGCAATGGCCAGGCACGTCTTGGTGGCCGGGTCGGACAGTGCCTTGGGCAGTTGGCCGAGCGCCTGCAACGCGCCACAGACCGTTGCCGGATCGGACAGCGAGTTCAGGTTGGAGCGGTTGTCGAGGGTGCCGCTCGACGGGTTGTAGGTGTGCCCGAGATTGGCCAGTGCGGTCGGTGCGACCGCGAGCGTCTCGTCCAGGGCCCCCTTCTGCTTCACCAGAATCCGGGTGATCACGGCCAGGCTGGTGACGTCGGAGTGGAAGCTCGCCTGGTTGTTCTTCACGAACGCCGCGACGTCGGTGAGCGCGCCGGTGAGGTCGTGCAATGCGGTGGCCAGCGATTGCCGCTCATCGGCAAGATCATGGGCGACCTGTGCGAGTTGCCGGTTGAACGTGCGTACCTGCGCGTCGCTCTTCTCGAGGGCGTCCGAGAACGCCTGCAGGTTCTTGACGGTGCCGAACAGGTCGCCGCGATTGTCGGCGAGGGTCTTCGTCGCCTTGGACAGGTCGGAGATGGTCTGCCCGAGCTGGGTTCCGGTGCCCTTGAGGTTGGCCGCAAGGACGTTGACCAGATCCGAGAGCGGGCCGTTCTTGCCCGGCGCCGGCGACTTGTTCGCTCCCTGCGGGCCGAGCGCCGTGGCCAGGGTGTCGAGGGCCTTGTAGATGTCGTCGAGCTCGGCCGGCGATGCGGTGCGCGCGAGCGGGATGTCGCCGTGATCGGGCAGGATCCGCCCGCCTGTGTACACCGGCGCGAGCTGCACGTAGCGATCGCTGACGATCGACGGCGGGACGATCACCGCGATGGCATTGGCGGGCAGCTTGTACTTCGAGTCGTACTCCATCTGCACCTTGACGGAGGTGCCCTGCGGGGTGACCTTGTCGATCTTGCCGATCTTGACGCCGAGCATCCGAACGTCCGAACCGGCGTACACGCCGACGGCCGCCGTGAAGTGCGCGGTGACCTTCTTCATCGACTTGTGGAAGTACACGAGGTAGACGCCACCGGCGGCCACGGCGACCACGACCGCCAGCGCGATCAGCTGGACGGCCCGCTTGGACAGGCGGCCCATCACGAGTTCCCGATTCCGGCGACGCCCAGGATTCCGGGCAGGCTCAGGTTCTGGATGTAGGTGTCGAACCATCGCCCGGTGCCCAGCGTGTTCGCGAATACGCGGTAGAAGGGTGCGAGCATCTCCAGTCCCCGGTCGAGGGCGTCCTGGTTGTCCTGCAAGAGCTTGAGCACGCCGTGCAGTTCGTCCAGCGACGGCTTGAGGGTGGCCTGGTTGTCGGCGACCAGGCCCTCGAGCTGCGCCGAGAGCAGCGATGTGTTCTCCAGCAGCGAGTGGATGGCGTCACGGCGTGCGGTCAGCTCGGCCAGCAGCAGATTGCCGTCGCTGAGCAGCGTGGTGATCTGCTGGTCGCGGTCGGCGAGGATCCCGGTGACATCGCGGGCCTTGGCCAGCAGGGTGCGCAGTTCGGCGTCACGCGATGCCACGGTGTTCGACAGGCGGGACAGCCCGCCGATGACCTGGCGGACCGACTCCGGCGTGTCCTGGAACGTCGCCGCGATGGTCTCGAAGGCCTTGCCGAGTTGCTTGGTGTCGATGTCGCCGACGGTCTGGGTCAGTTGCTGGAACGCCGGGTAGATGTCATACGGCGAGGTCGTGCGGCACGCCGGGTTGTCGGTACCGGTCTTGCACGGTGGCCCGATCTCCGAGCCCGGCTTCTGCTTGGTGTTGCCGACCGAGTCGATGGCCAGGTACTTCGCGCCGAGCAGCGTCTTGATCTTGATCGCCAACGTGCTCTGGCTGCCGATGAACGCGTGCTTGACCCGGAAGGTGACCTTGACGTGGTCACCCTCGAGGCCGACCGAGCTCACGGTGCCAACCTTGATCCCGGCGATCCTGACCTCGTCGTCGGGCTTGAGGCCCGCGGCCTCACTGAATGCGGCCGAGTAGACGGTGCCGCCGCCGATGATCGGCAGCTTCGAGGCGTTGAACGAAGCCCACAGCAGCGCCGCGATGACCACCAGCCCGATCGCGCCGATGACAGTGGGATTGCGGCTGCTGAAGGACCGCCCACGCGGGGCGCGTCTCGTCTTCATCGCCGGCTCCGGCGCAGCACCGGGCTCGATCCGCTGGGTCTGGTCAGCCATCAGCTGCACCTCGGCTGTGGGGAGCTGATGCTCGGATTGAGCGTGACGCCGACCGGCAGCTTGAGCGTTCCGCCCATCTGGCACAGGTAGAAGTTGAACCACGCGCCGTAGCTTGCGGTTCGGGCTGAGCGAGCCGACCTTCTCGGGCAGCCGCTGGATCACTCCCGCGATAGTCGGTGCGCCGGCATTGAGATTCTTCGACAGCGCAGTCAGATCAGTGACGTCCTTCTTGATGCCGGGCCTGACCTTGACGAGCAGTTGCGTCGTGACGGTCGCAAGTTGATTGACGCCGTCGATGGCGCCGCCGATGGCCTTGCGGTCAGCCGCATAGTCCGAGACGAACTGCTGCAGCGAGGTGATCAGATCCGACAGCTGCTGATCACGGTCGTCGACGGCGCCGAGCACCGAGTTGAGGTGATCGATCAGGTTGCCGATGACCTGATCCTTGTCGGCGATCGCGTTGGTGAGATCAGCGGTCTGCTGCAGGAGCAGGTCGACCGAGCCGGATTCACCTTGCAGCGTCTCGATGATCTCCTGCGACAGGGAGTTGATCTCGCTCGGGTTCAACCCCTGGAACAGCGGCTGGAACCCGGCGAACAGCGCGGTGAGGTCAAGGGCGTTCTCGGTGCGTTGCTTCGGAATGACGGCGTTCTTGGCCATGACAGCGTCGGGCTGCACGCCGGCCTGCTCGACCTCGTCCGCCGTCGGCGGCGCGATCTCGACGTAGCGCTGGCCGACGAGGTTGCGATAGCGGATGCGCGCGTGCGTCAGCAGAGGCAGCTTGCGACTGGCCTGCACGCTGAACGACATCTGGGCCAGTCGCTGCCCGTCGACGGTGACCACCTTCATGCTCTTGACGGTGCCCACCCGGACCCCGGCGATGCGAACGTCGTCGCCGCGCACCACGCCGGTGACGTCGGTGAAGTCGGCGCGGTAGGTGATCGACTTGCCGTACGTCGAGTTGGTGATCGTCGCGGCCAGGACGTAGGTGGCCACGATCGTCGCGACCAGGAAGATCGACAGCTTGACCAGCGGGGCGACGGTTCCTCTCATCGGAGCCTCACCTGGCTTCCTCGGAGCAACGGCGCGGCGAGAATCGTGTCAATCGTCGGAACCTTGTCCGGCGTGGTGCCGTACTGCCTCGCGATCAGCGAGTTGATCATCGCCGTCTCGGCCGGAGAACCGGGGCCGTACGCATCGCGCATCGGCGACGCCATGGCGCCGGACCCGGGGCCACCGACGAGCGCCGCACCGTCGTCGACGTTCTGGAACTCCGGCGGGATCTGGTACGGCACCGGTGGGTTGGGCAGTTCGGCACAGTCGGGCCCGCGGCCGGTCACAGTGGCCGGCTCGTCGCCGGGCACGTACTTGCCGCGATGCTTGACGACCTCGAGCGTGACGTGCAGGCGCCCGCCACGAAACGCCGTCTCCAGGCGCGGATCGAGGTCGGCCAGCGCCTTGAGCAGGCAGCCGTACTCGGGCGCGTACGTCGCGAGCAGGGTGAACAACTCATTCGACGTCGACGTGACCGTGATCAGCCGCGAGGCGTTGGTGTCGAGGAAGTTCGTCAGGACGTCGGACGTGCTGGTGGCGACGGTGAGCAGGTTGTCGAGCGCGGCCTTCTTGTCGACGAGCGTGCGCGACGTGGTCTGCAGATTGGTCAGGGTGTCGAACAGGTCAGGGGCGACGTCGTTGTACTCGAGCGCGACCTTGCCGAGCTTGTCGAGATCATCGACGAGTTGCGGCACATGCGGGTTGAGGAACTTGACGTAGTTGTCGAGCGCGGCGAGGTTGCGGCCGATCTGCTGACCACGCCCGTTGAGCGCAGTGGCGAGCGCATTGAGCGTCGCGTTGAGCTCGGCCGGCTTGAGCGCCTGCAGCACAGGCATCAGGTCGGCCAGCACGTTCTCGACCTCGGCGTACTGGACGGAGTTGTCCTGGCACATCGTCTGGCCGCGCTCGACCGTCCCGGCCGCCTGACCGGGCTTGCAATATGCCGGTGTCACGACGTTGTCCTGCGGGGCGATGATCGAGACGTAGCGTTCGCCGAACAGGGTCTTGGGCAGCAACTGGGCGACGTAGTAGTTCTTGATGGTCTTCGCCTTGCTCGGATTGAGCGCCATGGTGATCGTGGCGCCGTCGCCGTGCGAGCTGATCGAGCGAACCTCGCCGACGATGACCCCGCGCTCCTTGACGTCCGAGTGCGGAAGCAACTGGTTGCCGGTGTGGTCGGTCTCCAGCTTCACCAGGACCACGGTGGTGAACTTCTGGTCGTAGATGGCGATCGACAAGGTCACCAGGGCGGCGACCAGGACCAGCAGCAGCAGGCCGAGCAGTCGCTGCCGAACGACGCTGCCGAACGATCTTGCTGCCATGGCCGCCTACCCGCCCAACCGCACGGTCGCGTTGGCGCCCCACATCGCCAGCGACATGAAGAAGTCGACGACGTTGATCGCGACGATTGCGGTGCGGACGGCCTTGCCCACCGCGACGCCCACACCGGCCGGGCCGCCCTTTGCCGTATAGCCGTAGTAGCAATGCGACAGCATGACGACCACGGCGAAGATGAGCACCTTGATGAACGACCGGTAGATGTCACCTGGCGGCAAGAACAGATGGAAGTAGTGGTCGTAGGTGCCGGCCGACTGGTGGTAATAGACCGTCGTAATGGTCCGGGTCGCGAGGTAGGACGACAGCAGCCCGACGACGTAGAGCGGGATCACCGCCACGAAGCCCGCGATCAGCCGGGACGTGACCAGGAACGGCAGGCTGGGCACGGCCATGACCTCGAGGGCGTCGATCTCCTCGCTGATTCGCATCGCACCGAGTTGGGCGGTGAAGCCGCAACCCACAGTCGCCGACAGGGCGAGGCCCGCCGAGAGCGGCGCGATCTCGCGGGTGTTGAAGTACGCGGAGATGAATCCGGTGAACGCGCCGGTGCCGATCTGGTTCAACGCGGCGTAGCCCTGCAGGCCGACCTCGGTGCCGGTGAAGAACGACAGGAACGTGATGACGCCGACCGTGCCGCCGATGACCGCGAGCGCCCCGGTGCCGAACGTGACCTCGGCCAGCAGTCGCAGGACTTCCTTCTTGTACCGGCGCAATGTGCGCGGCGTCCAGGCGAGCGCCTTGAGGTAGAACGCCATCTGGCCGCCGAGCGCGTCGAGTCCTGCGCCGGGAGCCTGCACGGTGCGCCGCGCACCGTCGGCCAGGCGCGTGGCGGCCTGGCTGCGCTCGGGTCGAGCCGTCGTCGTGGTCATCGAAGAACCCCGGTAGTCACGCTCTGCTCGACGGCCGGCATCACGAACCCTTCGCCGGGACGATTTGCAGGTACACGGCTGTGATGACGAAGTTCACGAAGAAGAGCAGCAGAAACGTGATCACCACCGACTGGTTCACCGCATCGCCGACACCCTTGGGGCCACCGCCCGCGTTGAGGCCCTTGTACGCCGCGACGATCGCCGCGATCGCGCCGAACATCACCGCCTTGATCTCACCGGCCCACAGATCCTGGATCTGCGCGAGCGCGGAGAAACTGGCGAGGTAGGCCCCCGGGGTGCCGCTCTGCAGTACGACATTGAAGAAGTAGCCCCCGGCAACGCCGACGACGCTGACCAGGCCGTTGAGGGCCATCGCGACGAGCATGCAGGCGAGGACCCGGGGAACGACGAGGCGCTGAACGGCCGAGATCCCGAGGACCTCCATGGCATCGATCTCGTCGCGGATCTTGCGGCTGCCGAGGTCGGCGCAGATCGCCGAGCCGCCGGCACCCGCGATCAGCAAGGCACACACGATCGGGCTGGCCTCGCGGATGATGGCCAGCACGCTCGCCGCGCCGGTGAAGGACTGCGCTCCGAGTTGCCGGGTCAGATTGCCCAGTTGCAACGCGATGACCGCGCCGAACGGGATCGCGACGAGCGCCGTGGGCAGGATCGTCACGCTCGCGATGAACCACGCCTGCTGGATGAACTCGCGGAACTGGAAGGGCCGCTTGAAGGTCATCCGCGCGACGTCGAGGAACAGGGCGAACAGGCGGCCGCTCTGCCTTACGCCGGCGACTGGGGAGATCGCCGCCATCACGTCCCCGCGATCAGCGAGGTGATCTCTTGGGGCCTTTGCCCGTGGGCCACGGATTGTTGGTAGAGGACCTCCTGCTGGTGCTCCTGATCGAGAGCGGCGCGCACTGCGCGCTGGGCCTCGTGCGGAAGGGTGTGCAGCATGTCGAGGACGCGCTGCTGACGCCGCGCCGCGGCCCGGCGTGGGGGCAGTCCGGGCGACGGTTGCAGTTGCGGTGGCACGCCGCTGCCCGAGGCGCCCTTCGGGCCGGTGCCCGGTGCCGGCGCCTCGTTGCCGCTCGAGCGAGGCAAGTTCGGCGGCCACCTGGTCGGCATCCTTTTCCTCGGACATGCCGATGGGGCCTTCGCGCCGGCCGTTGAGGAACTGCTTGACCACCGGGTGATCCGAGGTGAGCAGCACCTCTCGCGGTCCGAACATCACCAGGCTCTTGCTGAACAGCATGCCCAGGTTGTCGGGCACCGTCCGCGCAGTGCCGATGTCGTGCGTGACGATCAGGAACGTCGCGTCGGTGACCGCGTTGAGGTCGACGATCAACTGGTTCAGGTAGGACACCCGCACGGGGTCCAGCCCGGAATCAGGTTCGTCGAAAAGGACGATCTCGGGATTGAGCACGAGCGCGCGGGCCAGACCGGCCCGCTTGCGCATGCCGCCGGAGATCTCGCCGGGCAGTTTCTTCTCCGCACCGCCGAGGCCGACCATCTCCATCTTCTCGGTGACGATGCCGGCGATCTCCTTCTCGCCCTTGCGGGTGTGCTCACGCAGCGGGAAGGCGATGTTGTCGTACAGGTTCATGGACCCGAACAGCGCGCCGTCCTGGAACAGGACGCCGAAGAGCTTGCGGGTCTCGTAGAGCTGATGCTCGCGGCAACGCGCGATGTTGACGTCGCGGATGAAGATCGAGCCGCGGTCGGGCTTGAGCAGCCCGACGAGCGATTTGAGGAAGACCGACTTGCCCGTGCCGGACGGGCCAAGCAGCACCGAGACCTCACCGGGAGGAAGGGTGAGGCTTACGTCGCTCCAGATCACCTGCCTGCCGAAGGACTTCGTCAGTCCCTCAACCGCGACCTCCACACCCACGCGCATCGACCCTTTCTTCAGCCCGGTCGAGCTGCAGTCGTGCTGCAGCCACTCCAGGCATTACCGGCGTGACTTCTAACGACGTTGCTACCGCGCAGTAACGGCGACGGCTGCCCAGGTTGCCATACCGGCACGTTAGTTGCGCGTATGACAATCCGCGCAACCCGGGCTGGCTCCCGCTATGCCGGACAGGCAGTCGTCGCACGAACGCGTCGCGTCACAGGCGATTCCTACCCAAGCGGCTGGTCAATAACGCATCCGGTCGCGGATCGAGCCCCAAATTTCCATGATCAACAGAGCGTCTCAGGTCGCTACTCGACGCGATCGCTCTGTTGATCATGGATCGCGCTGGGCCTAGAGCTGACCGGCGATGACTCGGGCCGACCTCGCGCCACGATTTGCGCCGATGAACAGAAATGGCAGTGGACCGCGCTGATGTGCGCGACCCACTGCCATTTCTATTCGCAGGCATCACGGCGGGATTAACTTCGCCCGCCGGGCGATCTGCTTGTCTTACTTGAGCGTTACCGTGGCGCCGGCGCCCTCGAGGGCAGCCTTCGCCTTTTCGGCGGTCTCCTTGTTGGCCTTCTCCAGGACCGGCTTCGGCGCGCCGTCGACGAGCGCCTTGGCCTCGCCGAGGCCGAGGCTCGTCAGCGTGCGAACCTCCTTGATGACCTGGATCTTCTTCTCGCCGGCAGCCTCGAGGATGACGTCGAATTCGTCCTGCTCCTCGACCGCGGCAGCGCCGCCGTCGCCGCCCGCAGGTGCCGCGGCAACGGCAGCGACCGGAGCGGCCGCCGTGACGTCGAAGGTCTCCTCGAACTGCTTTACGAAGTCCGAGAGCTCGAGCAGCGTCATTTCCTTGAACGTGTCGAGCAGCTCGGCCGTGCTGAGCTTCGCCATGATGGGCGTCCTTTCATTCTTCGCCGGTTGAGCCGGCAGTGGTGGTTGCTACTCCGCCGGCTCGGCGGAAGCTTCGGTGGAACTGGTGTCGTCGGCGGGCGCGGCCGGTGCGGACGCATCGGCAGCAGGTGCCTCGGCGGACGCGTCGGCAGCAGGTGCCTCGGCGGACGTGTCGGCAGCGGGCTGCGTCGCGCAGGTGCGGTGCCGGCCTCGGCGGGCTTCTTCTCCTCCAACGCCTTGGCCAGCCGCGCCATCTGCGACAGCGGAGCCTGGAACAGGCCCGCAGCACGCGTCGGCAACGCCTTGAGCGCCCCGGCGATCTGGGCGAGCAGAACCTCGCGCGACTCGAGGTCGGCGATCTTGTTCACCTCGGAGGCGGTGAGCAGCTTGCCCTCGAGGATGCCGCCCTTGATCACAAGTACGGGGTTGGCCTTGGCGAAGTCGCGCAGGCCCTTGGTCGCAGCGACCGGATCGCCGGCGACGAACGCGATGGCGGTCGGGCCGACCAGCAACTCGTTGTCGATGGCGACGCCGGCCTCAGCGGCGGCACGTCTGGTAAGGGTGTTCTTCACGACGGCGTAGGTCGTGTCGCGACCAAGCGCTCGCCGCAACTCGGTCACCTGCTTGACCGTGAGACCGCGGTACTCGGTGATCACCGCGGCGGTCGAGGTCGTGAAGCGCTCGCTGATCTCAGCGACCGCCGCGACCTTGTCAGCCTTTGGCATACTTCCTCCTCTCGTCTGTTGATGCTCTCTTGGTGCTGTCTGGCCGGACCGGCATCGAGAGACGAGAAACGCCCCGGCGCAGGGCGCACGGGGCGGAGCGTTACAGCGCGACGGGCGCGCTGCGCTTCGTACCGTCCAACCTGCGCGGGCCGCTCCGGCGCTCCGGAGGCGTTCGATCGCGTGTGCGCACGCGATGACCAGCGGTCTTCGGGTGGATCAGCGGCAAGGATACGGGCGGCGCCGGTCCGATGCCAAATCAGTCGATCGGGTGTCCCGGCACGCTCGGATGCGCCTTGAACTCGGGGTTGACGCAATCCTCGCCGTACTCCGGGGTGGTGACCGGATTGCTGCGCAGCAGATTGACGAACTGGACCAGGCGGGGGTCGCTGACCTGGTCGAGTGCGAGCTGGTAACCCCACGACTGGGCCGAGATCGCCGAGGCTTGCCCGGGGTACGGACTCACGAGCAGGTGGCTCTGACCCTGAACGAGTTGACCCAACGCCGCCAACTCGGCATCGGCGAGCCCCGGGCGATAGGTGATCCAGACGGCGCCGTGCTCGAGCGAGTGCACGGCGTTCTCGCTGGCGATGGGATTGGCGTACACGGTGCCCGTGCAATCAGCGGGGATCGGCGAATGCGGCCCGCCGACCGGGGGCGACGCGTCGTAGTGCACGGATCCGCTCTGGTGGGAGCGATCGGTCTCCGAACGGTAGACGATGCCTGGGATGGCCGCGGCGGCCGGCCACTCACCCGGCGCGACTGCGCCGGGTGTCGTAGCCGTACCGCTCGGCGTCCGCGATCCGGCAGTCGGCGAGGCGCTATCACCATGCGTAGCGGATGACGTGCAACCGGCGAGCAGCGCGCAGCTGCCCGCGAGCACAGCACCAGCTCCAAACCCCAGGAAACGCCGCACAGGTGGACCCTAGCCGACGCCTGCCCGGGTTAAGAGATCGTGATACCGCTCAGCACGACCGGAGGTGCGTGCAGTGTGTAGTCGAGCTCGTCGGACTGGCGTCACGCCGGCGGGCGGGATCGTGTCCATCACCTTCGGGACGAGGCTCGGGTTGAACGTGCAGTGCGGGTCGGTGAGGTTCGCAGTCGGCGCGCAGACACCGAACTGGAAGTCCTGCGGCGTCGGCTGGAACCCGCGGGCCTGGTCCGAGCTGAATCCGTCCTGGCCGGTCAGGGTCAGGGTGAACGCCCACCCGCTGGCCGGCGTTCCGCCGAGCGCCGCCTTGGTCACCGAGAACGTGATGTAGCGCGAGATCTGGTTGGCGCTGATCGTGATCGTGCCGACCGCGCCCGCGTTGGACGCGTCGACGAAGCGCTGCCCGAAGCCCTGCACCTCGAGCAGCCGGCTCCACGCGTCGGCCGCCGCGATCGTGTAGTTGCGCTGCGGGAAGGACGCCGCGGTCGAGGTCGAGGCGGCCCCCGGCTGGTGCACGTACACGTCGACGAGTTGCGCCCCGAGCGGGCTGCCGAACGTCGGGGTCAGGTCGCGCGTCTGCACCCGGAACGTCACCGTCGAGCCGGTGTCGTAGATCTGGAAGTCGGTCAGGTCGTACGCGCCCGGGACGAAGTTCGACGAGGTCGGGTAGGCGTAGTTGCCCGGGCCGTTGTCGTCGCCGGTCGGGTCGGCGCTGTCGAAGAGCAGGGTGCCCTGGACGACGTCGTTCACCACGGTGCGGACGGCTTGCGCGGTGCCGCCGTCCGGTGCCGTGCTCGTGACGACAAGGACGTTGTTGCCGATCTGGGCGGGGATCGAGAAGGTGAACGTCCCACCCGCGCCGACCTTGGCGGAGGCGTGCGTGGTAGCTGAGTCGGTCACGTCGGCGACGTCCACCGTCGCGCCGGGAACCGCGGTGCCGCTGACCACGATCGGGTCGGTTGCAACGGTCTGGTTGGGCGGCGAGGTGACGGTCAGCGTGGTCGACTTCTGGGTGTGCCGGATGTAGCGGTCGACCGTCTGGTCGGGACGCTCCAGCGACCGGCCGGCCGTCAGGTCGGCGGTCAGGCGAACCTGCGAGCCGGCGCCCCAGGTGAGCGGCGCTACCGACCCGTCTGGCTTGCCGTTGACGAAGCCGATCGAGGCGGTGGTCGGATCGGTGCCGAACGGCGACGCGGCGACGTCCGGCGCGTCCCAGACCTGCTCCGGCACCAACCCGACGCCGGACGACATCGCGTCGATGGCGGCGAGCAACTGGCCGGCGGTGGCGGGCGATCCGGTCGCGAGTTCCTGCTGGCCGCGTTCCGCGGAGAGCACCGGCCACGGATGCCCAGTGCCCTTGTCGGACGGCGCCCACGGTGCCCCGTCCGGACCGCACTGGTGGCCCGAGGCGACGACGCAGTCGCCGTAGCCGTCGTCGTTGTAGCGCAGCCAGCCCGGCCCGCTCGACGTCTGCTTCTTGATCGTCGCGTCTACGACGGTCAGCGAGTTCAGGACGTCCGCGTCGGTGGCGCTCAGCTCGCCGAGGCGAACCAGCTCCAAGAACCCGGCGTCGATCACTGTGCGCTGGTCGTGGTCGACGACGCTGCCGTTGCCGACGTTGTAGCTGATCGCCGCGTTCGGGTCACCGGTCTTGGAAAGCCTTATGAAATAAGGCTTTGTGGACAGCGGGCCGTTGGTCGTTACCGCCCAGCCCTTGATCGAGCGCTGGTACAGATCGGCGGTGGCGAGCCAGATCCGCGCGTCGGCCGGTGACCCGTGCTGACGCGCGATTGTCGCGCCGGCGACGAGCCCCGCGATCTCCGCGGCGATCGTCGAGGGTGAGAAGCCACTCTGCTCCTCCCAGCGTTCCGGCCCGAACGACGGACCGTGCGCGATCAGGTAGTTCGCGGCGGCCTGGACGTGCGGCCACAGCGCCTTGTCACCGGCGAGCCCGCTCTGCAACACCATCAGGATCGGGTACGCCACCTCGTCGAGTTGGGTGTTGAACGAGTCCGGTGCGGTCTTGCCATTCACCAGCGAGTTGCGGGGCAGCGAGCCGTCGGGCAACTGCTGCTTCTCCAGCAGGAAGCGGGTCGCCGCCCGGGCGGTGGCGAGGTCGCCGTCGGTGAACAGCGCCGTCCACGCCTCGTAGAGGTCGCGGGAGAAGACCTCGCGGTACGAGCCGAAGTAGGTGTTCGCGGGATCGCCCGCGGAGACCGCCTGTCCCCACGGCGACGCTATCGACGCGACGATCGCGCCGGGGAATGTCTTGTCCTCGCTGGCCTTCACGACGTTCGCCGACAGGTAGTACTCGCTGACTGCCTTTGCCTGCTGCGAGTTCGTGAGACCGGGCAGGTGGTTGGACGGCCGGTTCAATCCGGCGTCGTACTGCTTCCATCCCGTGGCGTACTTGGCGGTCGTGGCGCCGAGCGGCGTGTTCAGCGTGGCGCCGGCGGTCGCGACGGCGCTCGCCTGGGTCGTGCCGAACCCGAGCGCGAGCGTGAACTCCCCATGTTTGTCAGGGGAAACCGCCGCCGTCTGCTCGACGTTGCCGTTCATTGCCGTGGCATTCGGGGTCAGCGCGTGGGCGGAGTCGAGCTGGGTCAGGCCGTCGCTCGGCGTGCCGACGAAGCCACTCGCGGCGACGGGGAACGGCCGGTCGGCGCGCAGCGCGAGGAACGTCGGCACCGCGTAGTCGCGATTCGCGGCATTCGTCGCGGTGACCGTGTCGTAGGAGACCATCGCCCCGCTCGACGCATCGAGGACCGCATTGTCGGCGCCCCCGTTGTCCCGGTCTCCGCCGCCGCCGTTGCCGCCGGCCGTCGCGTCCATGCGGACGTAGAGGTGGTAGTTACTGGCGGCCGCGGTGAGCGGCGTGTACTGCGTGTGCATGACGACGCTGGCGCGCGCCGGGTCGGTCAGGTACGTCGTGGTCAACCGGTACGCGCCCGACTTCGCGGTCGACGTGACGGTGCAGATCATTCCGGTCGGGTCGGCGCTCACCGTGTACGTCGTGTCGCGCGTTTGCAGATCGGTGAAGCTCGAGCCGTCGGTGACGAGGTACTGCATCGTCTCGATGTTCGTGGTGTCGATCGTCGGCGCGTAGACGTCAGAGAGCACGCCGCCGGCGACCGTGTACCAGATCTTGGATGTTGTGTTGCGGGCCGTGCCGAGGCAGTCCTTGCGGGCGAGGTCGAAGTGGCTCAGCGCTCCCGGGCCGGTCGGTGCAGCCGCAACGGCCGGTGACGTCACCCCGACCAGAAAACTGGCTGCTGTCGCCGCAACGATGATGATCGGCCGAATTCGTGCACGCATTTTGGCCCACTCCCCCAACGATCTCGACACAGCCTCGACCCAGAAGTCGCCCTGGTGAGCGGATACAACCACTTCCTCACCGGGATAGCCAGAATTCAGCCCGTGTCGACGGATGAATTCCGCCTAAACGCGCACCGCCAAATTGCGCCGAACGGCACAGGTCAGCCGTCGGACACCTTTTCGGGCGGCGGCGGGCTGATCGAAATGTTCTCGTCGAAATTGCTCAATCGCAGTTCGATCGCTGCAGTTGTCGACTGCACGCTCACCGTGTCGACGAGTTTGACCGAGCGACCCTTCGCATCGACCCACAATTCCATCGGGATGGAGTCGACTCCGGCATTGATCGCCTGCTGCATCTGCGCACCCTGCGACTTGGGCAGCTTCTCCGCGGCCTTGCGGGTGTCGATCGTCAGGCGATAGTGCGCGCACGGCACGCCGTCGACGTTGTCCGCGCCGACCACGTTCAACTCGCGCGCCGAGGACACCATGATCACGTACTGATGCATGCCGGTCTGGCCAAGGGTGCCGGCGACGTTCTGCGCCAGTTGCGCGACGACCGGATCGGAACTGTCGGGCGTAGCGAGCACCCACGGCTTGTCGCCGTTGCCGGACCGGTCCACGTAGACCTTGCCGCCGACGATGATCATGTGCAGTTCGGTCGTCTTGCCTTGGAACGTCGTGCTGACGCTGTCGTCCATCGCGGTCACGTTGCCCTGCGACATCTGCTCGGAGAACGTGCTGGTCTGGTCGAGCGGGCCGGACTTCACGTGCAGGACGCCGCGCGCCGACGTCAGGTCGTCCGTGCCCTTGGCGAGCTTGGCGGCGAGACCTGCGACGGTGGTGTACACGGGCCCGACACCCTGCCCGGTCGCCTTGCTGGCACACCCGGTGGCGACTGCGCCCACCACGCCAACGGCGCACGCTAGCGCCAGCATTCGCGTGGCTTTCATCGTTCCTCCCCGTACGGTCTGAGTCTCTTCTGGCAGATGACCCTAGCCGTCCGGTAGATCGATCTTGACCACTATCAGCGCATCTGCTCAGCCGGCCGACCATTGCGAACCGAAGCACACGAACGGTGCCGGCGACGCGGCCCGGACGCTCAACGCATCGGCGAGCGCCTCGGCCGAATCTCGACCGGCCGCGAGGCGGCGGTGATAGCGGATCATTACGTCGGCCGCGGTCTCGTCGTCGACTCTCGCCACTCCGGCCACCACACTGCGAGTGCCCAGATGCAGCAGCACGCTGGTCAGCCCCAGGGCCTCGTCGCCGGGTCTGATGGTGGCCCGGCCGAGCTCGCAGGCGGACAGGATCACGTGGTCGGCGCAGCGCGCGGTCTGATCGAGTTCGTAGGCGAACAGCGCACCGTCGGCCAGGGTGATCGACGAGAACAGCGGGTTCTCCGTGTGATGCCGCCCGTGCGCCGCCACATGGACGACCGTCGCCCGGGCCATCGCACCGGCCAGCGCGTCGCGGCCGGCCGCGGTGCCCGTCAACGCCTTCGCGGCTGACCACTCGCGGGCCACGGTGGCCACCTCGTACTCGGCTCGATCGAGATCCGGCCCGGCGATGGCGGTAACCGATGTCGCGGCGCGAGCCGTCGATGGCGTCAGGGCATTCCGCCACGCCGTGGCCGACGGCGTGACGGTGACCGGGACGCCGCGACACGAGGGCATCGCCGCCCCATGGCAACACGCCGAGGACACCCGTCGGCACGATGACCAGTCGCGTCGAGGGCAGCCGCAACGGCACGAGGAGCATGTCGTCGAGCGCTGCGAGCGAGCGGTCGAATGAGGCATTGGCCGCCGCCCGCAGGCCCGCCGGCAAGCGTGCGTGCGCGAGTACGTCCAGATCGGCCCGGGCGCGTTGGGCCAGTTCGTCCACTCGCGCCGACGCGCCGAGCGCATCGCATCGAGATACCGCGCGCACCGACGACCACTGCGTGAAGTGAACCCCGTGGCCCGGACGAAGCTGACCAGCGTGCTGCCCGTCGAGGTGGCCGCGGCGCGAACGGTGGCAAGTCCCGCCGGGCGATACACCTGCCCGGCGCCGGCAAGAACCCACGACCGTGCCTTGATCTCGCGCTCGAGGTCTCGGCGTCGGCGTCTGAGGGCATCGTCGCCCGGGGCGGTGCGGATGCCCTCGACGACGTGACGCAGGTCCGCGAGCAGTTCGGCCGTCCGCTCGTCGGCGGGCGGTCGCACGGCAGGCAGCCGACTGGACACGGCGCGGCTGCGCTCGGACGCGGCGAAGACCGTGGCGGCGCGGCCTCCGTCGAGCGCGATCGCGACGCCGAGTTCGGCCAGCCGACGTCCGTGGATAGCGCTTCCCGTCTGCATGTCGATGCTGCCGAAGCGCGCCTGGTAGGTGGCCAGCTCGTTGAGGCTCGAACGCACATGCTGGGCCGCTTTGGCCGGCTCGCCGGTGGCGCGAGCCAGCCGGGCGCGCAGGTAGCCGGTGTGCAACCGAGCGCCGATCGGATCGGAGCGTTTCGCCGGCCCGGCTGTGTCGGCCACCGCCCGCGCCTCGTCCGGGCAGCCGCGGTCGAGCAGCGCCTCGGCGGTGACGAACGCCGCGACACGCGACTGGGCGCTGAGCCCCTCCGCGCCGAGTTCGGCCGCCAGGCGGCGCCCCTCGTCCTCGACGGCCCGGCCGGAGCGCCCGCGCGCCACGTCGGCTTGCAGGAGCACGAGTTCGGCGCTGCGCCGCCAGCGGTCGTTGCCCCGGCGGCGGAATCGGCCACGTGCGGTCACGGCCAGCCGCCGCGCCGTGCCAGGCTCCGCCGCGAGCAACGCGCATTCCGCCCGAGCCAGCTCCACCTCGCCGAGGCCCTGCAGCAGGCGGTCACGGGCGAAGATCTGCTCGGCCGCGACAAGGGTCTCGTCGGCCTCGCTGATCAACCCCGCCTCGACGAGCACCCGCGCACGGTCCAACAGCGGAATGCCCCGCGGCAGATCGGCACCCAGCTGCGCGGCCTCGTCCATGATCTGCAGGGACTTGGGCAGCTCGCCGGCCAGGAACTCGACGTAGCCGAGGTTGTGCCTGGCCTTGAAGTCCTCGAGCAGGAGCCCGGACTTGTGCGCGAGTTCGGCGGCCAGGGCCAGATCAGACCGAGACTGGTTCAGGTTGCCCAAGTAGAGATGAACGTAGCCTCGGCTGAGCAGCATGTTGCACCGGTCGACCGGCGCCGCATCGTCGAGTAGGGCGACCGCTTGGTCCAACTCGGAAAGCGATTCCTGCAGCGCGCCGAGACGCAACTGGATGGCGCCCAGTTGCGCGTGCACCAGCACGCGCAGTGCAGCATCGTCCGCTGATGCGGCAAAGTGCTGTGCCTGCACCATCGCGGCCAGCCCCGCCTCGGGCCCATGCCACTCGGTCTCGGCAAGGGCCAGGCTGAGCCAGATCCGGCCCGCCAGCACCTGACCCGCGCGCGAGTCCAACGCGGAATCGAAAGCAAGCTGGGCAAGCGATCGACGCAGTATCCGGGCGGCACGTGCGGGTCGGCCCGCGTTGTTCTCGGCGACGCCGCGGGCGTGCATCGCACCGATCTCGTCGAGATCGATTTGCGCGACGCTCGTCTGCACGTGCTCAGCCCGGCATGAATCAGCTACAGGTCGATGGACGGGGTGATCACCGGCGGGTGGACTGCCGTGCTCGGCGGCCGCATGACGAATTGGGCCAGGCCCCGCGGCACGTCCTCGAAGACGAACCGTCCGTCGGCGTCGGCCGTCGTACGCATCCGACTGCCACTGACGCGCAGTTCGACCGAGACGCCGCCGCCGGGCGCAGCCCAACCGTCGATCCGAACACGGTCCGGTCCGGTATGGGTGATCGTGACCATCGTCGTGAGGCTCTCGCTGGTGAACGTCACGGTCTGTACCTCGGTCGCACCGGCGTCGTCGCCGCGCGTGCCGGCCGTCTCGAGTTCGAGACTTTGCAACTGGGCGATCTCGGCGTGCAATGCGTCGAGAGTGACCTCGAACTGCAGCCGCTCGACGAGGCCGTCCGGCAGCGGGTCGAGCCGGTCATAGAGTGCGCCGATCTCGCGAAGTACCCGCTCGTCGCTTGCATCGATCGCACCCTGAGCGAGTTCGTCGACGCTCGGTGTGGGCTGGGGGCTCATCACATCTCCCATCGAGGGTCATTGGCGAGTTGCGCTCTGAGCTTGGCGAGGCACCGGCCCCGGGTCGGTCCGATACTGCCGACCGGCATGCCCAGCGCTCGGGCCGTAGCTGCATAGTCCGGGCGATCGGCGAACGCGATCACGCGCAACAACTCCCGGCACTTCTCGGGCAAGCGCTGAACGTGCTGCCACAACTGGCCCTCGCGGGCCTCGCGCAGGACGATCTCTTCCGGCACGTCGTCGGGCGGCGTAACCACGTCATCGCCGGCGATGTCCTGCGGTTCGACCCGTCCGTCGCGCCTCATCACCCGCCACGCTTCGCGACGGGCGCTGACGATGAGCCACTGCAGCACGGCGCGCGGGTCGGCGATCGAGTCGGCGCTGCGGACGAGAGCCAGCCACGTCGTCTGGAGCACGTCCTCGGCGGACGGACGGTCCAGGCGCTGGGCCCGCACCGTGTGCCAGAGGATCGGCGTGAGCAAGACGATGAGCTCACCCATCCGGTCTTCCTCGCCGTCGCGGTAAGCGGTGAACAAGCCGGCCGCTCGCGTTGCCAGCGTGTCGGGCATCGGTTGGGCGGCGATCATGGCTTCATCCCGAGCAGTCCGCCGAGCGCGCCCCAGCCGCGGGTGATCGCCGACTCGGCGTCGACCGGGTCGACCGACCCGTACTTGCCGGACAGCACGGCAGCGGCAATCTCGCCGGCGAGATAGGGGGCCGAGAAGGACGTGCCACTCCAGGTCGCGAATCCGCCGGTGAAATCGTCCGGGTCAATCGTCGCGCGGGCGCCTTCGCCAGGAATATCGACCACCGCTGAGGGCTGCGCCGACGCATTGAAGGTGGTGGGAATCGTGCTGACGATCGATGCGCCCGGCCGGTAGCAGCGCACCCACGAACCGCCGTTGCTGAACAGCGCGATGGTCCGCCAGTTGGGGTTGAGCGCACCGACGCTGACGAGCGGCACGACGCTCGGATCGGGCTTGGACACCAGCCCGCCGGGATACGGCGTGAACGCCGCGGGGAACATCTGGCGCGCAGTCGCGTCATTGCCGGCAGAGGCCACCACGGCGACGCCGCGCGCACCGAGCTCGGTCAACGGCGCGAGCAGCATCGGATCGAAGGCTGCGTCGTCGGGCTGCTCGTGGTAGTAGCCGAGCGAGAGTGAAACGACGTCGATCGCCAGATCGGGGCGGCCGGAATCCTGTGCCAACGCCTGGCGCTGGAGCACGGCGGTGATGGAGTTGAGCAGATCGCCCTCGGCGACAACGCCGTCGCTTGACATCACCCGGATCGCGAGGATGTCGGCGTCCGGGCACAACTGCCGGATGATGCCGGCGATGAACGTCCCGTGGCCCGCATCGGAATCGAGCACGCCTTCGTAGATGTCGTCGAGGATGCCGGTGTTCTCCGGGTCAGTCGTCGGATCGGTGAGACCTAACGGGTGCCCACCTGGGGATCCGTCGACGGTCTGGTATCGCTTGACGATCTTCTTGCGCAGCCATGGATGGCAACCGGCGCCGGTGTCGAGCACAGCCACCACCGGCCGCCGTCCGCTGAAGTTCGCCGGACGTACAGGCTCGGGGCCGATCCAGTTGACCGGAACGCGTCCACCCCACCCTGGCATGCCGTACTGCGATGCGGGGCCGACCGCGTGACCGCCGGCGAAAGGCACGCCGTCGACACCGTGTCCGCCCGCAAATGGCAGCCCGCCGATACCGGGTCCCACCGTCGCAGTCAGCAGATGTTCGAGCGCAACGTCCTGCGGTACCTGCGCCTCGCCGACCAGGCTGCGATAGGACTGCAACACCGGCCAGGCGTCCGCGGGTATTGCCGGCGACTGCTGCGGCTTGAGTTCGACGCGCTGCGGGTACGCATTGACCGCGCTGCGTCCCCCAAAGCTGGCGAGCGCGTCGGCGTGACGCTGGTCGGCGACGACCGGGACGACCGACAGGCCATGCGCGGCGGCGGCATCCTCGAGTGCCTGGAACCGCCCCGAACCCGGAACAACGTTTCGCAGCAGCAGTCGGTTGCCGACGTAGACGGTCGGTCGGATGACCTCGTCCGGGAAACGGCGCCACGCCGTGGTCGGGTCGAGTACCCGGGCGTTGTAGCGGAGCAGCACGTCAGGCGACGGCAGCAACATCGGTTCGCGCCCAAACGCAGGTTGCCCCCGATTGGACCGTGGATTGGCGGAATCGCGGTTCGCTGGGTGATCTGACGAGTCCATGGCCACCTCATGCTCGAGAAATGGGGCAGCGCTCCCCCGCAGGGAGCGTAAGGCGAACGCCGGGCGCTCACCAGGCTGGCAACCCCCGCTGTTCTCACTGAAGGAGACCGGCCGGGCAATGCTGATACGAACTCGATGTATCAGCGCTGCGGGGGTTGGCTCCTGTCCTGACGTGGCACCCGCAATGCCGGGTGCCACCGGACGGACGCGGCCACGGACCACGGCGTCGGACGTCCGGTGCGGGCAGTCAGAGGGCAGTCAAGAGGTGTGACGGTTGCGGCGCTGCGGAGGGGTCGGCGTCGAGGCCGTATTGGCGATCAGGTCGAGCATGCGGTCGGGCCTGGGGGGCGGCCGTTTGGGGGCCTCGTCTGATCGAGGGCTGGGGATCGGCCAGTGGAGATGGCGCGCTCCGTCAGGACGGAGAGCGCCGAACTCCGCGGCCGATCCCCCAGCGCCTCAACGCCAGTTGCAGGCGGCGGGCCCACCCAAAGATGTGGGCAACTTGTCGGGATCAGACCCGCGTTCAGGTGCCCGACGCGGCCGCGTCCTCGAGAAGATTGCGGGTGCGGTTGACGTCGACCGGGATGCCCGGACCCATCGTCGTGGAGAACGTGACCTTCTTCAGGTAGCGGCCCTTTGCCGACGACGGCTTGGCGCGAAGCACCTCGTCGAGCGCGGCCGCGTAGTTCTCCACCAACTGCTCGGGCGTGAACGACGCCTTGCCGATCACCAGATGCAGGTTGGACTGCTTGTCGACCCGGAAGCTGATCTTGCCGCCCTTGATGTCGGCGACCGCTTTGGCGACATCCGGCGTGACCGTGCCGGTCTTCGGGTTCGGCATCAGGCCTCGCGGGCCGAGCACGCGGGCGATGCGGCCGACCTTGGCCATCTGATCCGGGGTGGCGACCGCGGCGTCGAAGTCGAGGAAACCGCCCGTGATCTCGGCAATCAGGTCGTCACTGCCCACCTTGTCGGCCCCGGCGGCGCGGGCCTCTTCGGCCTTGTCGCCGGTGGCGAACACGATGACGCGGACGGTCTTGCCGGTGCCGTGCGGCAGGCTCACCGTGCCGCGCACCATCTGGTCGGCCTTACGGGGGTCGACGCCGAGCCGAAGCGCCGCCTCGACCGTGCCGTCGAACTTCGTCGGTGAGGTCTGCTTGGCGATCGTGGCTGCCTCGAACGGCGAGTAGATCTTGGTCTGGTCGACCAGTTCGGCGGCCTTGCGGTAGTTCTTGCTGTGCTGCATGTTCTCTCCTCAGTGGTGATCGCGGACGCCGACCTTCGGCGCCCTCCCACGGCTTGTGCTGTACCGATCGGGCAACGGCCCGATCCAGTCGTCGCGAACGGTCAGTCGCGAACGGTGATTCCCATCGAGCGGGCGGTGCCGGCGATGATCTTGGCAGCCTGGTCGATGTCGTTGGCGTTGAGGTCGTCCATCTTGGTCTGCGCGATCTCGCGCACCTGGTCCATGCTGACCGAGGCGACCTTGTTGACGTGCGGCTCGCCGCTGCCCTTCTCGACGCCGGCCGCCTTGAGCAGCAGCCGTGCCGCCGGCGGAGTTTTCGTGATGAACGTGAACGAACGGTCCTCATAGACCGAGATCTCGACCGGGACGATCTGCCCGCGCTGCGACTCGGTTGCCGCGTTGTACTGCTTGCAGAACTCCATGATGTTCACGCCGTGCTGGCCGAGCGCCGGGCCGACCGGCGGCGCGGGGTTTGCCGCGCCCGCCTGGATCTGCAGCTTGATGACTGCGGCGAGCTTCTTCGACTTGGGAGGCATTCTTCTTCTCTCGTGACGGGCTGGTTTAGAGCTTGGCTACTTGGCTGAACGACAGCTCGACCGGCGTCTCGCGCCCGAAGATCGAGACCAGCACCTGCAACTTCTGGTGTACCGGGTCGATGTCGCTGATCGTTGCGGGAAGGGTGGCGAACGGGCCGTCCATGACAGTGACCGACTCGCCGACGGTGTAGTCGACGACCTCGACCTTGGGCTTCTCGGCCGTCGTCGTGCCACCGCGGCCGACCCGGTCGGCCTTCTGGGTGGCCGGGGCGAGGATCTTCACGACCTCGTCGAGCGAGAGCGGCGAGGGCCGCGAGGTCGCGCCGACGAATCCGGTCACGCCGGGCGTGTTGCGCACGGCGCCCCACGACTCGTCGTTGAGGTCCATCCGGACCAGGATGTAGCCGGGAAACACCTTGCGCTGGACCTGCTGACGCTTGCCGTTCTTGATCTCGACGACGTCCTCGGTCGGCACCTCGACCTGGAAGATGTAGTCCTCCATGTCAAGGCTCTGGATGCGGCTCTCGAGGTTGGCCTTCACCTTGTTCTCGTAGCCGGCGTAGGAGTGCACGACATACCAATCACCGAACTGGGTGCGCAATTCCCGGCGCAGGACCTCGAGCGGATCCTCGTCCTCGTCGGCGGACTCCGCCGCATCGGCGGACTCGGCCACCTCATCCACCGACGGCTCATCCGCCGAGGTCTCGTCGCCCGAAAGCTCGTCGCCCAACGCCTCGGCGGGCGCGGAGTCGACCGCTTGGTCGGTCGCCGCCTCGCCTGCGAATTCGGTCGCGGCCTCGGCCGCGAGTTCGGCACTGCCGGCACTCTCGGCCTGGTCGCGTGCCTCGGCCTCGGCTACCTCGCCGGCTTCGGCCTCGCTCGCTCCGAGGAGCCGGGCGGCGACGTCAACGGGATCGCTCGTGCGATCCTCGCCGGGCGCGCTGTCGTAGTCGGACACAGCATCTTCTTCCTGTTGCTTTGTTGCGGTCAGTCGGTCAGATTGCACTTAGAACGGCTCATAACGTCCAGGCGCCGGGCGCGCCGGGAAGCGACGAGCGGGGTAGCGATGGCTCAGCTGAACACCTTCAGCACAACCTTCGCCAACCCGATGTCCAATCCGGCGACGATCGCGATCATGATCACCACGAAGATGATCACTACGATCGAGTAGGTAATCAGCTCGTGGCGCGAAGGCCACAAGACCTTGCGCATCTCCGAGATGATCTCCCGGACATAGCGCCCGATACGTCCGCCAGGCCCCCCACCACCTGCGGGGCGCGGCGACGCGGTCTCGGTGCGGGTCGCGGTCACGGTGTCTCCTCTCGGGCACGTGCCGGGCGGCACGCTGTGTGGACCGAGCGCCCGGTGGGCTCACGATCCGGCACCGGGCGCCGTCGACGCGCCGATGTCGCAGGGGCGACAGGACTCGAACCTGCAACCGCCGGTTTTGGAGACCGGTGCTCTACCAATTGAGCCACGCCCCTGTGTGGGCCGACATTGGCGCATGCTTACGCAAGGCCGCGCCGACCCCGCAGCGAGTGTACGGGGCCCGCCCCGCGCGCTCCAAGCCGGACGTAGCCAGCGCCGTCAGCGCCCGTCTCAGGGAGGTCGCGCCTGACCCCCGCCGCTCAATTCTGACTACATCCCATCTGCGACCATGGCCGCATGGGAGCACGGATCTCGGACCGCATCGCCGCCATCGCCGAATCGGCCACATTGGCAGTCGATGCCAAGGCAAAAGCACTCAAGGCAGCCGGCCGTCCGGTTATCGGCTTCGGTGCCGGCGAGCCCGACTTCCCGACTCCCGACTACATCGTCGAGGCAGCGATCGAGGCCGCGCGCAATCCGAAATATCACCACTACACCCCGGTTCCGGGGCTGCCTGAACTCCGCGCGGCAGTGGCGGCCAAGACGCTGCGCGACACCGGCTACGCCGTCGAGTCCAATCAGGTGCTCATCACCAACGGCGGCAAGCAGGCGATTTACAACGCTTTTGCGGCGCTGCTCGATCCGGGCGATGAGGTGCTGGTGATTGCGCCGTACTGGACCACCTACCCGGAGTCGATCAAGCTGGCCGGCGGGGTTCCCGTCGTGGTGGTCACCGATGAGTCGGCCGGCTACCTGGCCACCGTCGAGCAACTCGAGGCGGCTCGGACCGATCGCACGAAGGTCCTGCTGTTCGTCTCGCCGTCGAACCCGACCGGAGCGGTCTACCCGGCCGACGCGGTGACCGCCATCGGCCGGTGGGCAGCCGAGCGGGGGCTCTGGGTGGTCACCGACGAGATCTACGAGCACCTCGTCTACGGCGGCGCGCAGAACGTGTCGATCGCCACGGTGGTTCCCGAACTCGGCGACCGCGTCGTGATCGTCAACGGCGTCGCGAAGACCTACGCCATGACGGGCTGGCGGGTCGGCTGGCTGATCGGGCCCACCGATGTCGTCAAGGCCGCCTCGAACCTTCAGTCGCACGCCACCTCGAACGTCTCCAATGTGGCGCAGGTGGCCGCGCTGGCAGCCGTCAGCGGCGACCTGTCCGCCGCCGCGGCGATGCGCGAGGCGTTCGACCGGCGCCGGCGCGCGATCGTCGGGCTGCTCTCGGCCATCCCGGGCATCGTCTGCCCCGAACCACTTGGCGCCTTTTACGTCTATCCGTCCGTCAAGGGGCTGCTCGGCACCCCGCTGCGTGGACGCGTCTCGACCACGTCCGCCGAACTCGCCGACGTCATCCTCGACGAGGCCGAGGTGGCCGTCGTACCTGGTGAAGCGTTCGGCACGCCCGGTTACCTTCGCCTGTCGTACGCCCTCGGTGACGCCGACCTGGCCGAAGGTGTCGGGCGTATCGCCAAGCTCGTCGCCGACGGCTGACCGCCGGCTGACTTACCGGGCCTAGGACGTCACCTTCTCCCGGTAGTCATCCGTAACCAGGTCGACGTAGTCCGGGTGCCGCTTGAGGAACGCCACGACGAACGGGCACAGCGGCACGACGCGCTTGGCTTGGCGGCGGACATCGTCGAGCGCCCACCGGATCAGGGTGCTCGCGACACCCTTGCCTTCGGCCTGTCGCGCGACCTCGGTGTGGGTGAAGACGACGCGATCGCCACTGAGCTGGTACGCCGCGAAGCCCGCGACCTGGCCGTCGAGAACCGCCTCGTACCGCGCGGCATCGTCGTTGTTGCGCACCTCGATCGCCATAGAACCTGCCTACGGCAATGCGTGAGCCTTGCGCAAGACGGTCAGTGCCGCAGGTAGCCCCTTGAGCGCCGCCTGCAGGTCGGACGGGTTGGCGATCCGCCACGCGTTGGCGTTGACGTAACAGCGGATCGCCGCGTCGAACTTGGCGGCGCCGGCGGCCGCGCGTGCTGCATGCAGAGCGGCCGCGCCCTTGTCGTAGGTGACGCTGTAGTAGTTGCCCTCGGCCGTGCCGTAGGTCGCCGTGGGCCGGTCGACCTGGCCCGGTTCGGTGAGGGCAGTGGGGGGCGGCGGATCGGCGTCGACGAGTTGCTCGGCGTACGACGCGAACGCCTCGTCGAGCCAGGCGTGCTGGGCCTGCGAGTCGCCGACCATGGCGTAGAACCACTGGTGGGCCGTCTCATGCACCGCGACCATCTGCGAGGCGTCCAGCATCAGGATCGAACTCGGATACTCGATCCCGCCGCCGGCGGACGGCACCCTGGCCACCGAGAGGGACGGGAACGGGAACGGACCGAACCGCTTTGCGTGCTGGGTGATCGCCAGGCGAAAGATCGGCACCAGCCCGTTGACCTCTGCGGCCGTCGGCGCCCCAACTCGTAACTTCACCCCGTTGACCGTCGTGTCCGACACCGCGAACGGGCCGACCGCGACGCTGACGTCCCGGGCGGCGTCGATCGTCGAGTGCCAGGTCCTGGTCGCGCCGTTCGCGGCAGCGTCGGGCGGATCACCGGACATGATCACCTTGTCGGCCGCAGGCGCCGTCACCGTCAGATCGGTCTGCATCGCCTCGCTGGTGGCGCTTTCGGCCGTGAACTTGATCATGGGCTCGGTATGCCAGCCGTACCCGCGTTCCCAGGCGAGCAGCGGCTGCGCCGACCCGAACCACGCGAAACGCGATGCGCCCGCACCGGACCGTCCGAAGCGGTCGAACGACTCGTTGCCCAGAGTCAGGTTGAATCCGAGGTCGGCCGTGACGGTCGTCCCCGCGGGGATCCGCGACGCGAACGGAATGTGCAGCAAACCCCCCTGCGTGGACGGGTCGGCGCCGTCGGGGGCGAAGGTCGGTGGGCCGGCGCCGTGGTCCGCCTTGGCGGAGGTGACCACGATCTTGTTGCCCGCGGCTACGGTCGGCCCGGTGTTCGCGGTCAGCCGGAAGACCAGCTCGGTGATCGGCAGGTCCGGAGTGAATTCGATGTGCTCACTGCCCTGCACCCTCGTCAGATCCGGGCTGACCGTGAACGCAAGGCGCACCTTGGGGCGCTTCGGATCGGGCGCGGCGTAGCTGGCCGGGCATCCCGGCGCTCCGCTCGAACTCGGGCTCGCACTCGGTGCAGGCTGACCGGTCGAGCCGGACGGGTTCGCCCCCGCCGGTGCCGACGGGCCGCTGCCGTGCCCGGTCGCGTGCGCGGTACAGCCGGCGCTGACCAGGACAATGGCGATCGCTGCCAGGCCGTAGCGGCGGGCCACCCGT
This sequence comes from uncultured Actinomycetota bacterium, assembly GCA_963709985.1. Classification (GTDB taxonomy): domain Bacteria; phylum Actinomycetota; class Actinomycetes; order Mycobacteriales; family Jatrophihabitantaceae; genus DASXRA01. The sequence continues at coordinate 10,919 of CAVPYQ010000028.1, read as the reverse complement.
CTGCGGATTTGCTGCTGGGTCACGCCGCCCCGCCGGACGGCAGGCGCACCACCGCGCGTGCCTTCGCCAGCACCGTCTGGCCGGACACCGTCGCGGTCAGCTCGACATCGACCAGGCCGTCATCGCGCTTGCCCGACACCACCGCCACCACGTCCAGCACGGCGCCCGCCGGATCGGGCACGACTATCGGCCGGGTGAAACGCACCCCGTACTCGACCATGGCGCCCGGGTCGCCGGCCCAGTCGGTGACGACACGGGCGACGACGGCCATCGTGTACATGCCGTGGGCGATCACGTTCGGCAGGCCGACCGAGGTGGCAAACCGCTCGTTCCAGTGGATCGGATTGAAGTCGCCGGATGCGCCCGCGTACCGCACCAGATCGGCTCGCTCGATCGGGAAGCTCTGCGCAGGCAGTTCCTGGCCGACCGCGACATCGTCGTAGGTGATCATGCCTCTGGCCCCCGGACGACGATCATCGAATACGCAGTGGTCACGGGCTCGCCGTCGACGGTCGTCACGGCGCTCTTGGTCGAGATGATGTCGTTGCCGGCGGCCGAGCGAATGTTCTCGACCGAGACGACCACCTGCAGCGCGTCGCCGGCCCGGATCGGCCGGGTGTGGACGAATCGCTGTTCGCCGTGGACGACTCGCGAGTAGTCGACGCCGAGAGCCGGGTCGCTGATGACCTGGTGGCTCGCCCGCATCGTCACGGCGATCGCGAACGTAGGGGGCGCGATGACGTCCGAGTAGCCGAAGGCTCGCGCAGCGGCGGGGTCGCGATAAGCCGGGTTGTCGTCGCCGATCGCGTCGGCGAATTCCCGGATCTTCTCCCGGCCGACCTCGTACACGGCCGTCGGCGGGTAGACCCTGCCGATGAATGATTGGTCCACGGGCATGACCCGAACGCTAGAGCATCCGGATCGGGCTACAGCGACAGCCGTCAGGCCGGTCCGTCGTTCCCGTCATCGGGCAGATCGGTCATGACCGCAAAGGGCGGGGCACCGAATCCCTCGACGCGAAAGCGTCCCCAGGGATCAACGTCGGTGAGCGGCGTGTCCGCCGCGCCGTGCGGCGTGCGCAGGGTGACCGTTCGTGCGCCCCCATCGTCGACGAGCGCAGTGACGGCCGGGTCCGCTGCGATCCGGCCGTACCAGCTGTAGGACCCGCTGATCGCGTCGAAATGCCCGGCGAGGCGCACCGACACCGCAAGCACGGTGTCGCCGCTGATGATCTCGGCCTGCCCCTCGTAACCGTCGTCGTCCTGCCCGTTCATGAGGCCGCCATGCGTGAGCGGTGGCCGGGGTGCTCCGGTCATGTGTCCGTTGTCCTCTCAAGTCCGTCAACGGGTAGCGGGTCGTCGAGGCCCAGCACGATGTTCGAACGCCTGAGCTCGCCGTCGATCACGTCCCAGATCGCATGGCGCAGGTGGTTCACGAGCTCGGGACGGCTGAGCTTGCGGCTTTTCATCCACCAAGCCGTCGTGTGCTCGACCATGCCGACGAGTGACTGCGATGCCGGCTCGGCGAGCTTGGTCTGCAGGCCGAACCACGCCATGAATCCGCCGAGCAAGTCGGCGAGCTGGTCGGCGATCGTCGCCTCGACCTCACCGAGGGGCGCTTCGCCCGAGGCCCCGCGTTGCCGCAGGAAGTCATAGAGACGCGGATGCGCTTCGATCCACGCGGTCAGCGCCTCGAGGGTGCCCCCGATGATCTCGTTGGCGGTCTGTGCCGGTGCGTAGCGGCGGGAGCAGTTCGGCGACGACGATCTCGACGACGTGCTGCGCGATCGCGCTGCGCAGGTCCTCCTTGTCACGGAAGTACCGGTACAGCACCGTTCGGCTGACCCGGGCGGTGGCGGCGATCTCCTCGGCGCTAGATGCCGGGCCGTAGGTGTCGATCGCCTCGACGCCGGCCGCGACGAGTGCGGCCCGGCGCTGGGTGCGGTGGTCGTTCCATCGCTCGCGCCGCCCGTCGCCCGGCCGATCGGCGCGCCTGGCCGTCTCAATCACGTCGGCAACTATAACGCTGTCTGTAACACGACGTCATACAAAGATGGCCCGGCGATCGGGGTAACCGTCGCCGGGCCGTCCGTATATGCGCCGCGCAGGGCGGTTGGTCAGCGGGTCTCGCGATGCTCGGTGTGCTTACCGCAGTTCGCGCAGAACTTGTTCAGCGACAGACGATCGGGATCGTTACGCCGATTCTTCTTCGTGATGTAGTTGCGGTGCTTGCACACCTGGCATGCCAAGGTGATCTTCGGTCGTACGTCGGTGGCTGCCACGGATAGTGCCTTTCCAAGGAGTTGATCGTGCGTAGCGAGGGCCGGATTTGAACCGGCGACACAGCGATTATGAGCCGCTTGCTCTGCCTGACTGAGCTACCCCGCCCCTGCTATGGATTGTGGTTCCAGTGTGCCGCACCACCGAAAACGGGATAGGACCGCGTAGGCGTGCGTCAGAGCCCCTTTACGGAATCGAACCGTAGACCTTCTCCTTACCATGGAGACGCTCTGCCGACTGAGCTAAAGGGGCCTAGTTGCTCGCGCTGCGGTCCGCTGACGGAGGGTCGTACGGTACCGCCAGTGAATCGTCGGATTGCAGCGTCCGCGCCGACGGCTGAGCTTACACGACCGGCAGATCGCCCGTCGCAGCCGAATAGGGGTCGCTCTGGGAGCGACACATGCCACTGTTCAGGCCAAGATCTTGGCAATAAGACTATGGAGTACGAGACTCGCAGTCGGCGCCGTCCGCGTGCCAGTGAGGAGCCGAAATGCCCGAGACCGAACGGCTGACAGAGCCGGCAGAACCGCTCGTTCAGCCACGCAGCAGTGCCGCTGCTCCACATCGCCGCCAGGGCGATGATCGGGCGGTCAATCGGCTCGGCGGCCACGACCGCCACGACGTCCGGTGAGCGCCCCGGCAACGACCGAGGGCGGCGTCGGAGCCGCCGGCCGAGCACGGATCGCCGAACGCACGCTGCGCACCGACCGGTGGTGGCTACAGCCGATGCTCACCGCCGCGGGCCTGTCGATCTGGGTGCTCTACGCACTGGTCCGCACGGTCACGCAGCGCGCGTACTTCGTCGACAAGTACCACTACCTGTCGCCGTTCTCCTCGCCGTGCGTCTCGGCGTCCTGCAACCCGGACGCGCGCGACTTCGGTACGTGGTTCGGCCACTTCCCGCCGTTCATACCGTTCGCGATCTTGATCTTGCCGTTCCTGCTGGGCTTCCGGCTGACCTGCTACTACTACCGCAAGGCCTACTACCGGTCGTTCTGGCTCTCGCCGCCCGCGTGCGCGGTGGCCGAACCGCACAAGAAGTACACCGGCGAGACGCGGTTCCCGCTGATATTCCAGAACGTCCACCGCTACTTCTTCTACGCGGCGATCATCGTCTCGGTGGTCAACACCTACGACGCGATACGGGCATTCCGCGGCGGCGACGGCGGATTCGGCATCGGGCTCGGCACGTTGATCATGGTCGTCAACGTGGTGCTGCTCTGGGCGTACACCGCCTCGTGCCACTCCTGCCGGCACATCACGGGCGGTCGGCTGCGAAACTTCTCCCGGCATCCGCTGCGTTACCGCGCGTGGACGTTCGTCTCCAAGCTCAACACCCGGCACATGCAACTCGCATGGACGACGCTGGGCACGCTCATGCTGACCGACGCCTACATCGGGCTGGTCTCCGCGGGCGCGTTCAACGACCTGCGGTTTGTCAACTAGAGACCTAGATCAACTGAGGGCGCAGTGACTGAAGTCGAGAAGCACAACTACGACGTCGTCGTCATCGGAGCGGGTGGCGCCGGGCTGCGCGCGGCCATCGCCGCCCGCGAGGCCGGCATGCGCACCGCGATCATCTGCAAGTCGCTGTTCGGCAAGGCGCACACCGTCATGGCCGAAGGCGGCATCGCGGCCAGCATGGGCAACGTCAACAGCAACGACAACTGGCAGGTTCACTTCCGCGACACGATGCGCGGCGGCAAGTTCCTCAACAACTGGCGAATGGCCGAACTGCACGCCAAGGAGGCGCCCGCCCGGGTCTGGGAGCTCGAGACCTACGGCGCACTGTTCGACCGCACCAAGGACGGCAAGATCAGCCAGCGCAACTTCGGCGGCCACGAGTACCCGCGCCTGGCCCACGTCGGCGACCGCACCGGCCTCGAACTCATCCGCACCCTGCAACAGAAGATCGTCTCGCTGCAGCAAGACGACGAGCGGGAGTTCGGCAGCCCGGACGGCAAGTTGACCGTGTTCGCCGAGTGCACGATCACCGAGTTGTTGCGCGACGAGTTCGGGCGCATCGCCGGCGCGTTCGGGTACTGGCGCGAGACCGGACGGTTCGTGCTGTTCCGCACGCCGGCCGTGATCCTGGCCACCGGCGGCATCGGCAAGTCGTTCAAGGTGACGTCCAACTCGTGGGAGTACACCGGCGACGGACACGCGCTGGCCATGCGAGCCGGGTCGACGTTGCTGAACATGGAGTTCGTCCAGTTCCACCCGACCGGAATGGTCTGGCCGCCATCGGTCAAGGGCATCCTCGTCACCGAGTCGGTACGCGGCGACGGCGGCGTGCTGACGCAACTCCGAGGGCAAGCGCTTCATGTTCGACTACGTGCCCGCGGTGTTCCGCGGCCAGTACGCCGACACCGAGGACGAGGGCGACCGCTGGTACACCGACCCCGACCACAACAAGCGACCCGCCCGAACTGCTGCCCCGCGACGAGGTGGCGCGCGCGATCAACTCCGAGATCAAGGCCGGGCGCGGGTCACCGCACGGCGGCGTGTTCCTCGACGTGTCCTCCCGGCTTCCGGCGGCCGAGATCCTGCGCCGGCTGCCGTCGATGCACCACCAGTTCAAGGAACTCGCCGACGTCGACATCACCAAGGAGCCGATGGAGATCGGCCCCACCTGCCACTACGTGATGGGCGGCGTCGAGGTCGATCCCGACACCGCGGCGGCCGCCCGGGTGCCGGGCCTGTTCGCGGCGGGGGAGGTCGCCGGCGGCATGCACGGCTCCAACCGCCTGGGCGGCAACTCGTTGTCGGACCTGCTCGTCTTCGGCCGCCGCGCAGGCGTCGGCGCCGCCGACTACGTCACGCATCTGTCCGGAACATACCCCCCGGTACGGCAGGAGCAGATCGACGAGGCCGCGACGTCCGCGCTCGCGCCGTTCAGCGTGGAGGGCGGCGAGAATCCCTACACGCTGCACCAGGAGCTGCAGCAAAGCATGAACGACCTGGTCGGCCTGATCCGCACTGGCGAGGAGATGCGGCAGGCGCTCGCCAGGCTGGGCGAGCTCAAGGCGCGAGCCGCGAAGGTCAGCGTCGAGGGGCACCGGCAGTTCAACCCCGGCTGGCACCTGGCGCTGGATCTGCGCAACATGCTCGTCGTCAGCGAATGCATTGCCAGGGCCGCGCTGATACGCGAGGAGAGCCGGGGCGGCCACACCCGCGACGACTTCCCGGTCATGGACGCCAAGTGGCGCCAGCGCAACCTGATCTGCTCGCTGACCGACGGCGACGCCGTCGACGTCGTCGAGCAGCCGATGACGCCGATGCGTACCGACCTCATCGAACTGTTCGACCGAGCCGAGCTCGCGAAGTACCTGACCGACGAAGAGTTGCCCGCAGAGGAGCCCGCATCGATGACCAGTCACCGGCCACCCACCGCGCGGGGGCTGCGGTGACCTACAACGCGCTATTTCGCGTCTGGCGCGGCGACGCCGAGGGCGGCGACCTCGAGGACTTCAAGGTCGAGGTGAACGAGGGCGAGGTCGTCCTCGACATCATCCACCGACTGCAGGCGACCCAGGCCGGAGATCTCGCCGTTCGGTGGAACTGCAAGGCGGGAAAGTGCGGCTCGTGCAGTGCCGAGATCAACGGCAAGCCACGCCTGCTGTGCATGACGCGCATGTCGACGTTCACCGAGGACGAGACCATCACGGTGACGCCGATGCGGACGTTCCCGGTCATCAAGGATCTCGTCACCGACGTGTCGTTCAACTACGTCAAGGCGCGCGAGGTGCCCTCGTTCGCGCCGCCTCCCGGCGTGAAGCCGGGCGAGTACCGGATGGCCCAGGTTGACGTCGAGCGCTCGCAGGAGTTCCGCAAGTGCATCGAGTGCTTCCTGTGCCAGAACACGTGCCACGTCGTGCGCGACCACGATGAGAACAAGAAGGCGTTCTCCGGCCCGCGTTTCCTGATGCGCGTCGCCGAGTTGGACATGCACCCGCTCGACGCCCTGGACCGCAAGGATCAGGCACAGGAGGAGTTCGGGCTCGGCTTCTGCAATATCACCAAGTGCTGCACCGAGGTCTGCCCGGAGCACATCAAGATCACCGACAACGCCCTGATCCCGATGAAGGAGCGCGTCGTCGATCGCAAATACGACCCGCTCGTGTGGCTCGGCAGCAAGATCACCCGTCGTCGCAGCTAGACGAGTATCGCGAAGCGCCGCCGCTCGCTATGTGCACATACAGCCGACATTCGGCGGACATACGAAGGCCCAGGTGGTCGCACGGGGGAACGACCACCTGGGCGTATAGAAGTATGCACGCCGGGTAGTTTAAGTGCAACCTGGGGTTACGAGTTGTAATCCTGAATCAGGACGTCCGCGCTCAAACCGGCGAGCGTGCAGCTGCGCCTGCAACTAGCTCGGCCCTCAACGCGAAGCGCGCGGCCCGCCACGAACGCTGCGCGCTTACGAGCAACGAAGCCGTCCCTGCAGCCGTAGCGATCGGCTGCAGGGACGGGGCGTCGCGTGCGGGCGTGATCGCCCGCCTTGGCTACGGAGCCGTGTGCCGTGACTCCGACTCCGGGCGCGTGGCGAACAGGCCGACCCCGCCGAGCACGAACAGCGCGATCCCGCCGCCCAGCATCACCCAGACGATGGGAACGAACGTCACCGGCTTGAGGGTCTTGTAGTCGCTCAGATGTTGCTGGAAGGTCGCGGTGAGCTTCTGGAAACGGCCGAGCGATGCGGGCATGTCGTTCAGTGCAGCCGCCGTCGCCGGGAAGTTCTGCACGAGGAAGGCCTGCAGTTGCGCCGGTTGCATCTTCAGTTGCGTCGCGAGCGCCGGCAGCATCGTGGTCTGCATCTGGGTGCCCATCGCCGACAGGGTCTTCAACCCATCGTTGCCCTGGTTGATCAGTTGCTGGGTGTAGACGGGCTTGAGATTCGCGTTCATCTTGTCGGCGTCAGATGCCTTGTGCAGCATGCTCATCATCAACGGTGCAGCGATGAGTACGGCTCCGAGCACGGTCGCGATCACGGCACTCAGCCGAGGCGTGAACCAGACGAAGACACCGAGACCGACGATGATGATCCCGATCGCAAACAGCGACCACGGCACCGTTGTCGCGGGCAGGCTCTTGGTCGGAATGGCATCAGCCGAGGCGAACAATGGGCGCTGCTGATCGAGTGTGTTCACGAGTCCGTTGAACGTCGGCGTGATCTTGGGCAGAGCATTGAGCCCCTTGACGACGTCCGGGTACTGGGACGACATGAGCGTCGTCAGCTGGGCCGGCGTCATGTTGAGCTGCTGCGCGAGAGCCGGCAGCAGCTTGGTCTGGATCTCGGTGCCCGCCGCGGACAGCCCGGCGATGTCCTGCCGGTCGGTCTGGATGGCGGACTGCGTCATCACCGGCCGGAACCCGTCGGTCAGCCGGTCGAAGGCGGGGCCGACGTGGAACAGGCTTGCGGCGAACGTCGTCGCGACGAATGCCAAGCCGACCAGAACCATCAAGACGGCGGCCAGCTTGCGCGGCCAACCGACGCGAAGGCTAGTTCGGGTGATTCCCAGAGTGGGTAGGTGTGGATGGAATGTTGCGGTGCCGGCCATGACGACGCTCTTTTCTTCTCTATTGCCGCGCCCCGTTCTCAGATGAACAGGAGTTGCGCCCCTTCGGTCTTTTCAATGAAATCCGCGGCGCTGATGATCGCTTCGACGTCGTCGTAGAGATCGGCCTCGGTCAGGTGGTTCATATCCGCGGACATCCGGCACGCCCATAGGTGGCCGCCGGACGCGACGATCTGCTCGAGGAAATCGGGCACCTCGGGGACGCCGACCTCGGAGATCGACTTCTTCATCTTGGCGGTGGCCATCGCAGTCATGCCGGGAATGCCGCCGAGGCCCTGCGGCATATGCGTCGCGGGGTTGCCCAGGATGGTGAACTTCAGGTCGTGCATGCGGGACTTGGTGATGATGTCGAATCCCCAGAACGTGAAGAACAAATGCGTCTCCACGCCTTCGCCGAGGGCCGCGTTCGCCAGCACCAGACCGGGATAGGCCATGTCCAGCGTTCCTTTGGAGCAGATGATCGCAAGTTTGCGACCGGTCTGGGTCTCGTCATGAAACGACGGGACGATTGCCGGTGCGGGTTCTGTAGTGGTCATATGAGATCTCCGATCACACGCAGCCGCGTGGCTTGGGCAGACCGGCGATGTAGGCCATCTTCTTCGCCGGCTTCTTGGGGAACAGTTCGAACAGCCGCTTGGTCGGTATGCCGCCGACGGTGGTGACGCGGCGCAGCGTGGCGGTTTCGCCCTGCTCCTTGTAGTCATCGCGCAGGAAGCGGATGACCGTCCAGTGCTCGTCGGTCAGGTCGACGTCGATATTGCCGGCGAGCGTCTTGGCGAGTTCGTCGTTCCACTCGTCGTAGACGGTTAGAAAACCCTCGTCGTCCACGTGGACGACGTGACCGTTGAGGTCGGTGACAGGCATTGACGCCTACCTTTCTGCGTGATCGAGACGTGCGACGGGCGCCCCTGATTCGACCGACAACCCCGGGCGTTTGCCCGACATCGACGTCAGAGCGGGAACCGGACTTGGCCAACCGCGTAGGCCGCGATCGTCGCTGGACTCGAGGAAACCGTTGACGAGCCCGCCAAAGGAATGCGTCATCGGGCGGCCGTGCAAATGATCAAGCAGCCCGGACCCGACAGGCGAAGGACATGCGACCCTCGAGGTCACGACGCGTTTCATGGGCATCCATTCCGCGAAGGTGATCACCCCCGCGACAATCCACAGAGTGACCTGTGCGCAAGCGGCCGAGCAGAGGCTTTCGGCCTACCCCCCCGGGTATTAGGACCCTCCCCCGCGCTGCTTGCCGTGCGCGACGGATTCGTCCCGTCGACGTGGCGGTTCTGGCTCTCCGGCGCGCCCGCGAAGGGCCGTCCTTCAGTGGCGCTACGGCGGGTGTGGCGCGCACTGCGCCGACGCAACTCAACCCGCACGGCGCACACCTAAGGCCCTCCGAAGCGGGACCTTCGTCCCCTGTCCGTCATCGGCCTGGCGCCGACACAATCGGTCATGACCTCCGGTGCGATCATTCGTGTCGTCTGCGACGACGGGCCCTGCGAAGGTCTCCAGTACGTCGATGCCGATACCGGACGCATCCTGTTCAACGACTCTCCGGAGGCGGCCAGTTGCATCTACCTGATCGACAAGCAGCCGGGCTACACGCATTCATCGCTTCCACACGCCCATCTCGATCACTTCATCGATGAGGTCGACGCCTGAGGTGGTGAAGAGCCCGCGCGCGTTCGCTGCGCCGACGAAGGCGATCACTCGATGTCGAGAGGTGTCCTGATCAGGGCGGACATTTCCGTGCCGGACTCGTCGATCCGGCAGTCGCAGAAACTCGACAGCGATTCCACGATGTGCCATCTGTTCGACCAGGACGCCGGCCGCGGTGAAACGAATATCGATCCAGTCGGCAGTGGCGTCGTTACGCGTACCGAGACCATGCTCCCGTCGGCGTCCACGCTCACCGCGATCGCCTGCCGGGTCCACTGCACGCTCATCGCAACCATCTCGCCGAACACGACCGCGGCGTCGCGGACCACTGAGGTCGGAAACGGCAGTCGCTCGCAGGAACTACGCAGCAACCGGCGGGCTGCCCGGGGAGCCGCCGAACGGGGAGCCAGGACCGCATCGGTTCGCGAGGCGAAGTGGATGTGGTCGACGAGGCAGGTATGGCCGTTCGGCGTTGTGATGCCGACGTCCTGGTGCACCATCGCCCGCGAAGTCTGCAAGGCAGACACCGTCGATGATCCCGTGAACCAGTGGTGACCGAGGCGGGTGTCCATCGAACCGTCCTTGCTCATTTGCCAAACCCGGGCGTGTTGTCACAGCGATCATCGGCATCTGACCGATCGCCCTTAGGGACCGAAGTCCTCGACCTAGGCAGTCCTGCGTAACCACGTGCCCGTCGGTTCGGCCCGCCTCGCGCCTGATCCGGCACGTCTCGCGACCGGTCGACGGGTGGCCGGCCCCCGCGCGGGTCGCGGACCGCAGGACGGTCTCAGGACGGACGGCCTGGACCGGCCGGGCCCGGCAATGCACGAAGCCCCCGGTTTTCGGGGGCTTCGAACGCGGTGGCGGGTGTTGGGTTCGAACCAACGTAGGCTGAGCCGACGGTTTTACAGCGGAGCGTTCTTCGCATGCTGCGTGGTCGGGATCCCGGGGCTCGTAGCTACTTGGCTCGGTAAATTGATCAAGCTGCCATCCCGCGTATATCCCGTGGTTGGTTACGGGAGTCGTTTGCCGATCCACCGCAACGGCGGGCCCGAGTATTCGGTTGTGGTGCCAACCTCGGTGGATCACCTTTCGTCTGACCGCGCGGAATCGGTCGCGTGCCATGACGAGGGGGCCCGTCTTGTCGCGGTCTTCAATCTCCAGGCCTGTTTGGCGGCCCATCGTCCGCAGCGCACGCACAGTGCGACCTCGGGATGGTTGCCGAGATGGATCATTCGAACCGGGTCCTCGACGGCACCGCAGCACCAGCATTCCGATCTTCCAGTTCGGCGTCCTCGACGGCGGTGCGGGTCGACATGCGGGTCATTGTGCGCCTCGACCGCGACGCTGCGACCTGTTCGTCCCGAATTGGCCGCGACGGAGCCGGCAAGGGCCAATC
>CAVPYQ010000027.1:0-88092 GCA_963709985.1 uncultured Actinomycetota bacterium | reverse complement strand
GGTGAGCGCGACGGCGAGCCCGCCGATCGACGACACGACGGCGACCCGGTCAACGCTCGGGCTGGACAGCACGAACGCGATCTTGCTGCCGTCCGGGGACCAGCTCGGCACGGTGCCGATGTAGGTGCTGCCGTCGGTGCCGGACACAGCACGGCGGTAGGTGCCGTCGAGGCTGGTCACCGCGATCGAGACCGTGCCCGGGCCTTCGTGGGTGAGTGCCAGCAGGGTGCCGTTGGGTGCCCACGCCGGGTCGGCGTCGTCGATGCTGCCGGGGATCTGCCGGGCGTGCCTCCGGCGGCCGGGACGGTCCAGACCGAAGACGAGCCCGGCGGCGTCGTTCGCGCGTAGGCGATCGTCCTGCCGTCCGGCGACCACGCCGGCGAGCCCTCGTTGATGTCCCCGGACGTCAACTGGCGTGGCGCACCACCGGCCAGCGGCGCCACCCACAGGTGCCACACCCCGCCGGTCAGTGCTGTGTAGACGACCGACGCGCCGTCCGGGGAGAACGCCGGGGTGTCGTAGCTGCCCGATACCGCCGTGATCCGGTGCAGCGGGCCGTGGTCGCTGGCGTAGGCGATGTCGTAGCTGTTGTTGATCGTGTAGCGGTTCGTCACGAACACGACCGCGGACTCGTCGCGCACGGTGCTGACCGTGGCGCTCAGCTCGCTCTCGCCGCCGGCGCTCGATGCGGTGACGGCGTAGTAGTAGGTCACTCCGGCAGCGACGCCGGTGTCGGTCCACCTCTGCGTCGCGGCGTTCGTCGCGGGCACGTCGGCGATCTTTGTCAGCGCTGCGGGGTCGGTGCCGCGGTACACGCCGACGGTGTCCACCGAGTTCAGGCCGATGTGGCCCCACTGCAGGTCGATCGCGTGCAGGTCCGGCGTGATCGCCGGTGTGCTCGGCGCCGGGGGCGTGGTCGCGTCGAGGTCGGTGATGACGTGCAGGGTGTAGCCCAACGCATCGAAGGTGACGGCATACAGCGTGCTCGCATCGCCCGAGAACCCGACGTCCACCGCGAACGCCCCCAGGCCGGCGATGTACTGGTTCTGGAACGACCCGTCCGCAGCGAAGGTGTACACAGCGGGCTGGCTCGCGTCGGCGAGCCCGAGCGCGATCCGGCCGTCGGACGCGATAGCCAGCGCCCGCGACGACCCGGTGACGGTGATGCTTCCGCGGTCGGCCAGGTCCGCCGCGGCGTAGCGCCGCAGCGCCGTCCCCGTCGCCAGCGACACCAGCAGGTCCTGCCCGTCGGAGGAAACCGCGAGATCGTTCACTCGCGCGAACGGCTGTGTCATCCCGGTCCTCGCCAGCACGGCAGATCCGCTCACGGTGAACACGTCGACCGTCGACATCGAATACCCGGGATCGGCCACGAACAACCGACCCGGCGCCTGGGCGGCAGCCTCGACCAGCGGCGCCGACCCGAAGCCACTACCGGTCAGTGGCCGCGCCAGATCGAGCGCCACAACCGCCGGATCCGACGACAACTCGACCGCACCGATCCCGCCGGACTGTCCCGCGCAGCCGTACCCGAACCACAACGTCGACCCGACGAAGCTCAGGCTGCCCGGGCAGGTGCTCCCACCGGTCGCGATCGGCAGTTGCTCGGTCAACGTCGCCACGTCGATGACGGCGATATCGTCACTCGCCGGACGGCTCGCGTAGAGCGTCGTCCCATCCTCAGACAGCACCAAGCCCGACACAGCGCCGACCGTCACGGCCGTGACCGGCGCCCCGGCCAGATCACTGACGAACACCCCGTCCGCACCGCCGAGGAACAGATAGCTCGCGGCCTCGTCGACGACCATCTGCTGCACCGACATGACCGACAAAGACGTGCCGGTATCCGACGCTGCCGCAGGGAGCGACGCCACCGCGTACCCCGAACCAACAACCACGAACGCTGAGACGAACGCAACCAGGCGACGCACGGGCCCTCCCCGGCAAGGAACCGCCCCTGCCCGTACGGACGCACGCACAGGAACGAGAACTCCATAACCAAGATCGACCAAACCAGGCGCGACATGAGCGTCCCGATCACTGCGACCCCACAAGATCAGGTCAACGGCCGCGGACGATTCGGAGGAGCTTTCATCCCCGCACGCCCATGCCCAAGTGCGGCGTTGTTACCCGCGCCGCTCCGGGGTGCCGACGATCTGGAAATGGGCGGGCAGTTTCACCGACCCGCCGACCATGATCCCCAGGCACAGGCCGTCGCTGGGCCAGTGCGCCTCGCGCCGGTCGCTCGGCCCCGGCCATTGCCGCCGATCAAGGGGCAGTTCGATCCGCTCGACATTGGCGTAGTCGATGTCCTGCCCGCGCGCCAAGTGCTCGGCGGCGATCCAGGCCGAGCACGACAGCGCGCGATTAGACAGGTCGTCGCGCCGCCGGTCGATCACGTACTCGCGCCAGATCACCAACCCGAACCAGCCCGTGTCCGCTCTACCCCACACGTCGAGCTGACCCGACCACGGCGGGACCATGATCTTGACGAACGGCCGAGCCGCCACAGCACCACTGTAGAACACGTGTTCGACTTCTGCCTGGTCGACTGGTTCTCGGTTCGGTGGTTGCGGGGGGCTCGCGGGTGCGTGTCTCGCCAGCCTGGTGACGTGCCGGAAACGCTGGGCGGGGTAGTAGCCGAGTCGGCGCCTGGCCAGCTGTTTGACCTCCCACCCGAAGGGCACCCGCACGGACTTGCGAGGGTCAGCCTCCAACACCGCGGCCTGGGCAGGTGATCCGACAGCGCTGCCGTGGGAACGGGGTGTGTGACGGATCTTGTGAGCCATCGCCGCATTTCAGAGGCGCACCCGCGCTGTTCTGCCAGCGGTGAACACCGGCCGGACCGGGCTCGACGATCACTACAGTCCAGTCTCATGACGACGGTTACGACGCGTACGGTCGAGTATCCGGCCGACGGTTTGACGATGATCGGGCACCTCGCGCTCCCGGCCGGTGTCGACCGCCGGCCCGCGGTGCTGCTCGGACCAGAGGGCATGGGGCTCAGCGACGTCGAGCGCCGCCGGGCCGATGCTCTCGCCGAGCTGGGATATGTAGCGCTGGCCTTCGACCTTCACGGCGGGCGCTATTTGGGCGACCCCGAGGAGATGCTGGCCCGTTGCATGCCGATGCTCGCCGACCCCGACCGGATGCGAGGCATCGGCCACGCGGCGCTCGACGTGTTGTGCACTGAACCGCGGACCGACCCCGACCGGATAGCCGCCGTCGGCTACGGCACCGGGGGCGCCATCGCGCTGGAACTCGGGCGCGACGGCGTCAACCTGCGCGCGATTGGGACAGTCAACGCAACTACCACGGGCCGACCGGGCGAGGCAGCGCGCATTCGCTGCCCGGTGTGGGCCGGGGTCGGGTCGGAAGACCCGATCATGCCGCCCGCACAACGGAACGCGTTCACCGCTGAGATGCAGGCCGCGGGCGTCGACTGGCGCCTCGCGGTCTACGGCGGCGCCTTGCACGCCTTCCACCACCCACCGGTCGACCACCCCACGGTCCCCGGCGTCGGCTACCACCCACAGCACGCGCAGCGAGCCTGGCGCGACGTCGTCGACCTGCTCACCGAGTGCTTGCCCGTGACGGAGGACCTGGGGGCATGACCCAGGCAAACACGCTGGCGCCAGGCCTGGTCGGCGTCGGGCACTGACAGCCCCTCCCCTCAAGTCCGCGCAGCAGAACCGCATTCGGGCATATGGTCGATCGCGGAAACGTATTCACAACTGCCGCAGTAGATACCGGATTACCGCGGCGGAGCCCCTACCGTGATCATCGCGACCTGCGGCGGGGCAATCCGGCCGCTGGGGCGAGGTGTACGCATTACTGCGGCAGGGCCGGGAGGACGGGGCGAGCGTGACGATCGAACCAGTGACCGAACTCGGAGGCGGGGGCGCGTTGCGGTTGCCGCGCGGAATGACAGCGTGATTGACAGAGATCAACTTCTACGACTCAGGTTCACCCTGGAAGCCCCGGAATCGTTGGCCTGTAGGTGGCTCCCCCGACTGGACTCGAACCAGTAACCTGCCGGTTAACAGCCGGACGCGGTACCCCGACAGGACTGGCAGCAGCGACATGCACTGGCGCGGATCCCGTCTGTAACGGTCGTAGCGACTCGCCGCGACAGCAATTCGTGGACATTTGACAGACCGTCCACAGTGGACAGTCGACGTGGAGGCCGCCGAGGGGAATCTGTTGACCTCGGACCTGCGCATTACGTGTGCCCCTGACACCGGCACACCTGTGCTCCCCACCGGCGATGTGGCCACCCTGCGACGTCGCGTAGGCGCTCCCGTGCACACCTGGCGCTACAGGCGGCTGTTGTTCAGGCCACGACTCAGACCACGAAGCGATGTCGAGCCGGTTGCGGTGCGGCCGTCAGTGAGGTCGCGTGCCGCTCCGAGCCGACCCTCGCACGCCCGCCGGAGCACGAACAACCTCTCGCAGGTACGAAGGAGCCTCGCGAGAAACGTGTGCCGCTTGGCTCGGTTGGATGGGCGCCCCGCGACCCACTCGTTCAGCTGATCGTGTGAGCGTTAGCGCGCCAGCCCCACGACGTCCCAGTCCCAGGCGTGGTGCCGGTAGGCGATGGCCAGGCCGTCGGACTCGACGGCGCGGATCATGCCCTGCGGGGGGTGGATGAACGCTCGGAAGTCATTGCCGCTGAGCCGGCGGTAGACGTTCTCGGCGCCGAACTGCACACGGTTGACGACGTTGGCCGCGGGATGGCTGTAGACCAGTGTCTTGCGGGCGTGACCGGCTGCGACCGAGAGCAGCTTGGCGTAGTCGGGATAGCAGCAGACGACGCGGTGTAGTACGACAACATCGGCCGGCTGAACGTCGCCGGGTTCCTGCGCGATGTCGAGGAAGCGGCGGGTGACCCGATCGGTCATCCCGGCCTCAAGGAGTAAGCGCGCAGCCTCGGCCTCGTAGTTCTGGGAGATCTCCAGGTTGGTCACGTGCGAGGCGCCCCGACGGAGGAGCTCGACCTGGATCTGCCCCACGCCGCCGCCGATCTCCAAGACCGTGGCCCCGGCGATCCCGCGTGAGGTGGCGAAGTCGACGATGCCCCGCGCCGCAGGAGTCAGGCCCCGTCGGCGGTAGCGCTTCGACTGGCGACGCGCGAAGCGGCCGGAGAAGACCGACTGGTAGTCGTCCGGGTCGCAGCATCCGCTCATGGCAGCAGTATCCACGCGCGGGATGACCTCGACGCACCTGCTTGCTCAACGCGAAATCACTAGCCGTCCGGGCGGCCGTTCGAAACCCGAACGTTGGCTGGGTACCAGCCCTTAATGCGGCGATCATGTTGCTTGCCGTGATTGCCACCCCGTGAAGTCGGTAGGGCGGCGTTCACCCGTCAGGAGCGGTCAGGGTCGCCAGACGCGTGCGCGCGCCGTCGCTGCTCGACGGACCTCCAGTAGTCCTGTCGGTGCCATCGTTGCGTGGACCTGGTGTGCGCCCTGCGCGTGTGAGCACACCTCGGGCACCGCGGCCGGACGCCCCGCCACAGCAGCCAAAGGCCCGAGGTGTACAAGAGCAGAAGCCGATCCAGATCCCCGCCGCCACCGAACACGTCCTTGCACCGCAGGCAGTCCCGGCATCGACGGGCCATCGGTTGCTCCCTTCCTGGACTGTCCGCCCTGCAGCCTCTGCTCAGCGGCTCCGCCGCGTTGAACCGACTGCGGCGAACCAATGGGGGCGACGGTTAGCTCTCCGCGCCCGGCTCTGCAGCCAGCTCAGCGTCGAGTGCGCTTCCACCACAGCAATCTCGAAGCCGAGCGCCCTGGAGGTGTTGCCGGCCGCCGAAACGATCCGCGCCGTCCCAACGATCGGCACAACAGCAACCACCATCCCTTGGACACCTTCAAGTGTCACCCCGACCTCAACCGCCGTCCCGCGTTGAGCAGACACGAACCGGCAGGCGCCCCGACCGCCGCCAAGGCGACACACCGATCCACCGACGATGAAGCAATCGCCAAACGCGTGGCCCATAACGACAACTCGAGCATCGACGGCGAGCGGACCGCTGACAGACCCCAACCATGCGTGCTGGCGCCGGCCAGTCATGGCGGCGGGCCGTTGCCGAAACCCCGCGGTCTCCTGGCTGCGTCGTTGGGGTGCATGGTGTCCCGGTCATCGGACCGGGACACCATGACCGATTGCGGACTTGGTTACGGGATAGACACTCCGTCCGTGAAGATGTCCTGGTCGTTGGCGATCGGCGCGTTCGGCGCCGAGCCGGTGCAGACGGCGGGCGGTGACCCCGGTGTTCCGGTGCCTGGGCACAGGAACTCGTCGACGGTTCTGGTGTCGGCCCAGATCGGGTACGCGGTGGTCGCCGTGACGTCGATTCCCGCGTAGTCGCCCATGAATTGGCCGGCGAACTGGGTCGGCGGCGGCATCGAGGACGATGTGACCCGCTTGTGCGCGAAGGTCGTTCGGTCGTGCGAGGCGGACACGGTGATGTCGGAGAACCCGGTGCTGTTGTCGGTGCCGTAGGAGCGGTCGTAGTAGCTGACCACCAGCGCACCGCCAGGGGCGAACGCCGCGCCCTGCCAGAACTGATCGGTGCTGGTCTGCTTCGCGCCGTCGGTCACGACCGGCAGCTGCCGCGGGTCGATCGAGGTCCCGGAGAACGACGCCGCCTTGTTCGTCGAGACGCTGTAGAGGATGTCGTTGTTGCAGCCGCCGCTCTTCACGCCGTCGTAGGTGTTGATGCCGTCGGCGGCGAATCCGGTCGGCGTGCACCCGCGCGACTCATTCGAGTTGCGGTTGATGTAGGAGCCGAAGGTGACGACCACGCGGTTGCTGTTGGTCGGGTCCACGCCGCCGATCGGGTAGTTGGACGCGCGGAACACCGAGTTGGCGCTGGTGCCCTTCTCCACGACGCATGCGCGGAACGGGTCAGCGCCGGCGCCTTGGTAGGTGTCGCAGTCGGGCAGTTCGTAGTAGTCGCCCACCTTCACCGGCTTGGAGAAGCTCTGGCCGCCGTCGGTCGAGCGGGCCAGCAGGACCTGGTTGCGGTTGTCATTGCCGGTGACGGTGTTGTTGAAGTTGTTGTAGACGACGTAGAGGGTGCCGTCCGGGCCGGTGAAGGGCTGTGAGTCCTGGTTCTCGTTGCATCTGCCCTGCGGAGTCGGCAGTCCGAACGTGTTGGTGCAGTCGTTGCTGTCGGCGCTGACCAGCACCGGCGCGGAGAAGCTCTCGCCGTAGTCGTTGGAGTGTGCCTCGAAGATGTAGCCGGTGCCGTCGGCGGCGAACGTCGTCCAGGTGACATAGATCCGGTCGGCGAATCTGCTGCCGGGGTGGTTGTCGACGGTCAGCAGCTGCTTGTCGAGCAGGAAGTTGCCCGCACCTGCCGTGTCGTCGTGGGTGACGACCGGGCGTCCGGTGAAGTTGAACGACGAACCGCTGCTGCCCGTCGACCGGAAGACGAACATGCCGCTGGACTGGTCCGGGTTCGGCGAGGTCGGGGTGCCGCGGTTGAACAGCTGGCACGACAGGTACGCGTTGCCCTTGGTATCCCACGCGACCGACGTGTCACCACCGCCTTGCCAGTACTCGCGGGCTGTGCCGACGAAGTCCCCGCGGACGAAGCCGTTCGGTGTCGTCGAATCCGCCCACGTCTTGCCGGCGTTGAGGGAATAGGACACCCCGCACGTCCCGTCACCACGCCGGTAGTCGTTGTAGGTGCCGATCAGGTGCTTGCTGTTGTTGGGATCGACCGCCAGCCACGTCTCGTTCTGCGACTGACCACGGCCAGCCAGATCCGGGTCGGTCAGGTTCAGGCAGTTCTGGTTGACCTTCACGTTCGAGCCACGCTTGACCGGACAGCCATTCGCTGAAGGCGTCTGCGGGACCGTGGCCGTGGACTTCAGCGGCGCCGCGCTGCGCGGCGTGGCGCTGGCCGGGCCAAGCTCAGCCGCCAGCAGCCCGGACACGTGCTGCTTCTGGACGTTGTTCAGATTCTGGTAGCCGAACGAGTTCGCGGTCGCGTTCGGCGTGCCCAGCGCGATCAGCGTGGAGATGCCCAGCGCTCCCGCGCCTACCAGGGCGAGTGCACGTCGTCGTGCTCTGATCATGGAAGACTCCCTGCCTGAGGACGGAACCTGCCGCCGGACACGCCCGACCCCCTCTCCCCCGCCCCGGGTCACGAGGCACGCCACGCCGATGCGCAGCACCCGACATAACACACAGTCGCGTCCGGTATGCGCACCGTAGGCCCGGTGACGCATCGCCACAAGAGGGACCGATCTCGCGCAACCACGCCCCAACCGTCAGCCAACGTGCCGGATTTGACTGTCCACAGTGGACGGCGCGCGCCAGGTCGCCGCCGGCTGGATTTGTGAACCGCCGTGTCCGACTGGGGTTTCGTCGCGGATGCCAGGACGAGATTTCGTTGACATGCCAGTTGTCATGGTCTAGACATTTGCCTGCAGAGATGTGCCTCTCGTCCGCATCTGGGGTCACAGTGCGGTGCCTCACCCGGGGGCAAGGTCCGGCGATCAGCCGTCGCTGCGCAGTTCACCTGGACGCTCCTCAAGAGAGGCCTGTCTGCCATGAACTCTGTCCGATCAATCACCTCTGGCGATCACCGGCACGCGCCGTCACCGCCCCGTCGTTCTGCCCATCGCGCCGCTGTCGTCATGTTCAGCGCGGCCCTGATGACGGTCTCGCTCGTTGCGGTGAGCCACAGTGCCTCTGCGGCGCCGCCGAAGGATGTCGATCCGTCGCTGTACAGCTCGCTGCAGTGGCGCAACATCGGGCCTAACCTGGGCGGCCGGTCGCTCGCCGTCGCGGGCAGCGCAGCGCGCCCGAACGAGTATTACTTCGGCGCGACCGGCGGCGGGTTGTGGAAGACGACCGACGGCGGCACCAACTGGGCGCCGGTGACCGACCAGCAGATCTCGAGCTCGTCAGTGGGCGCGGTCGCGGTCTGTCCCGCGAACCCGGATGTGGTCTACATCGGAATGGGTGAGGTGGATCTCCGCGGCGACGTCATCCCGGGCGACGGCGTGTACAAGACGACCGACGGCGGCGCGCACTGGACCCACCTGGGCCTGGCCGACACGCAGATGATCGGCAAGATCCGTATCGATCCGAGCGACTGCAACCGCGCCTATGTCGCCGCGCTAGGTCATGCATTCGGTACGAACACCGAGCGCGGTGTCTTCCGGACCACTGACGGCGGAGCCGCCTGGCAAAAGGTGCTCTATCGCAATGACGTAGACCGGCGCCGTTGACCTGTCGATGGACCCGTCGAACCCGCGGGTGCTCTACGCCGCGATGTGGCAGGCCTCGCGCAAGTTCTGGTCGCTGAACGACGGCGGCCCGGGCAGCGGCCTGTTCAAGTCGACCGACGGCGGAACCACTTGGACCGAGATCACCGCGAACCTGGGCCTGCCGGCCGAACCGATGGGCAAGATCGGGGTCAGCGTCTCCGGGGCCGACCCGAACCGGGTGTACGCGCTGGTCGAGGCCAACGGCGGTGGTCTGTTCCGCTCGGACGATGCGGGCGCTACGTGGAAGCTCGTCAGCACCGACGCTGACATCCGCCAGCGCGGCTTCTATTTCAGCAAGGTGTTCGCCGATCCGCAGAACGCGGACCGGGTCTATATCGGCAACGTCGAGTTCCTCCGGTCGAACGACGGTGGCGCGACGTTCTCGACGGTCGGCACGCCGCACAGCGACAACCACGATCTGTGGATCGATCCGACCAACGACAGCCGCATGATCGAGAGCAATGACGGCGGGGCTGCGGTTTCGACCGACGCCGGCGCGCACTTCACCGCCGAGGACTACCCGACCGGGCAGTTCTACCAGGTCGTCACCACGAACAACGATCCGTATCTGGTCTGCGGGCTGCAGCAGGACCGCAACTCGCTGTGCGTGTCGAGCACCGGCGGCACGGGGTCGTTCGGCATCGGCGGCGGGGAGAGCGGACCGGTCGCGGTCGACCCCCGCGACTCGAACGTCTTCTATGCCGGTAACTACGACTGGTTCATGACCCGGCTCGACCGCAGCGGGCAGAGCGCGATCGGCAGCCGCCGCGTCGACCCGTGGCCGGACAACCCGATGGGCTACCCGGCGGGAGCGCTGAAGTACCGGATGCAGTGGACGTACCCGCTGGTCACGAACCCGGCCGAGCCGGACGCCGTGTTCGCCGGCTCGCAGTACGTCATGAAGTCGACCAACGGCGGGCAGAGCTGGCAGCAGATCAGCCCCGACCTGACCTACGACGACCCGTCAACGACTGGTGACTCCGGCGGCCCGATCACCAAGGACCAGACCAGCATCGAGTACTACGCGACCGTCTTCTCCATCGCGCCGTCCGACGTGAACAAGAACTGGATCTGGGCCGGCAGCGACGACGGGAAAGTCTGGTTCACCAACAAGGGCGGCGAAAGCTGGCACCAGGTCACCCCGGGCGACCTGGCGAAGTTCACCCGCGTCTCCATGATCGACGCCGGCCACGCGCCGACCCCGGCTGACCGCGACAAGGCGCAGGAAACCGCCTACGTCGCGGCTCAGCGCTACGAGCTCGACGACTTCACCCCGATCGCCTACCGCACTCACGACGGCGGCGAGCACTGGACGAAGATCACCAACGGGTTCGCGCCGAACGACTATCTCTGGACGATCCGGCAGGACCCGAAGCGCAGCGACCTGCTCTACGCCACGTCCGCGCACGGCGTCTACGTGTCGTTCAACGACGGCGACAGCTGGCAGTCGCTACGGCTGAACCTGCCCGACACAACGGTGTACGACCTCAAGGTCAAGGGCGACGATCTGGTGATCTCCACGCACGGGCGCGGCTTCTACGTTCTCGACGACGCCGCCGCGCTGCTGCGACGGCTGACCCCGAAGACCACGCCGGCGGACATCGCCGACTTCCACCAGACCGTACCGACGCCGACGCCGGTCACGGTGGTGAACCCGCCGCCTGCGGTGGTCCCGCCGACGACGCATGCTCCGGACGCGGACAACTCGTTGGCCACGCTGGCCGACCCGGACAACCGGGTCCGGTCGGTCAGCACCAACGTCACCGTGAGCTACACGCTCAAGCAGGCGGTCGGCTCGGCGGCTATGCAGTTCGTCGCGCCCGACGGCACCGTGGTCGCGACAAACACCTTGCCGACGACCGCCGGCACGCGCACCACCACCTGGAACCTGCGATATCCGAATGCCGTCAGCTTCCCCGGCCTCATCTACTGGGCCGGCACCAACACCGGGCCCAAGGCACCGCTGGGCAGCTACACCGTTCGCCTGATCGTGGACGGTCAGCCGCTGAGCCAAACCTTCGACATCCTCAAAGACTCCCGGCTGACCCACGTCAGCGATGCCGACATCGCGACCCAGTTCGCCCTCGATCTCAAGGTCCGCAACGCCACCAACGACGCCAACCAGGACGTGATCAACATCCGCGCCTGCACGGCGCAGGTCGACGATCGGGCAGCATCGGCCAACGACAGCAGCGTCAGCCAGGCCGCAACAACGCTGGACGCGTCGCTCAACACGGTGCAAAACGAGCTCTACCAGACCAAGCTGCAAGCCGACGAAGATCCACTCAATTTCCCGATCAAGCTCAACGACAAGATCTCCGCCCTGCACAGCGTGATCGAGAGCGTCGACGGCGCGCCGACCGACCAGACCGCCCAGGTGTTCGCCGAATTGAATGCCCAACTTCAGGTCCAGCTGCAGAAACTGCGCGGCACGGTTTCGACCGACGTACCGACCTTCAACCAGCTCATCGCATCGCACGGCTTGGCCCCGATCAGCTGTTCGGCTGTCTGAGCCGAACCCGCCGGATCGCGGACAAGCTTGGTTTGCCCACGGGCCCGTCGCACGACCCGGGCCCGTGGGCAGTACGCGACCGACCCGACGACCGCAGCGGCATACTGCCCGCGTGGCCAGACGGACCTCCGAACCACCAGCGCCCGAGAAGTCTGTACGCGCGGACCGCAGCGGTGCGATCGCCGCCGAGTTCGGCGCCCGGGTTCGTGATCTTCGTCGTCACCGGCGGTGGTCGCTCGACCGTCTCTCGGGCGCGTCCGGTGTCAGTCGCTCGATGCTCAGCGAGATCGAACGGGGCGTGGCCAGTCCGACCCTCGCGCTGGCAGTGGCGATCGCGCACGCGCTCCGGGTTCGGCTCGGCGAACTCGTCGAAGGGGCCGACGACGACAGTTTGCTGCAGGTGATCAGCCATAACGATCACACCCATGACTACCGGACCGAGGCGGATTGCAAGATTCGCACGCTGTCTCCGCTGGCCGCCGACCGGAACTTCGAGTTCTACCGGCTCGATTTCCCGCGTGGCGGGGAACTGCGCAGCCAGCCCCATTTCGCCGGCGTGCGTGAACTTGCCTACGTCGACGTCGGACGAGTCCGGGTGGAATCCGGCGAGGACCATGCCGTGCTGACCGCGGGCGACTCGGTGACGTTTGCCGCCGACGTACCGCACGCCATCGTCAATGTCGGCCACACCCGCGCCCGGGTGTTTCTCATCGACCTGTTCCCGACAGGAGCGTCTCAGTGACGCCATTGGGGCGTTCGGATTACCGGATGCGATGTCTTGCATTCCGGACATGGCGGGACTAACTTTCTGTGCGAGCGCTGCGGCTCGCGCCCGCGCCGGATCACAAGATTCGACGGCGACGGGTCCTCGATGAGCGACAACGACGTCCGGAACAGCGCCCGCACATGGCTACTTCCACATCGGTAACGGGATCGCGAGTGCAGCAGGTTCTTGCATCGTGATCGGACACGAGTACGTCGCGGGGGCCTGATTCCACGGAGGTTGGAATGGTTTGGCGCGCGCGCATCGCTCGCAATGGCCGGTGGATTCGCTTCCTCGTAATGCTGATCGTCGCGGCGACACCCGTGTTCATGATCTCGGCTGCCGGTCCGGCCTCGGGCGCGCCGCCAAGCGAGGTCGATCCCTCGCTGTACAGCTCGCTGCAGTGGCGCAATATCGGCCCGCAGATGGGTGGCCGGTCGCTCTCGGCCGCGGGCAGCTCGGCACGTCCGAACGAGTACTTCTTCGGCGCGACCGGCGGCGGGTTGTGGAAGACAACTGATGGCGGCACCACGTGGGCGCCAGTGACCGACGGGCAGATCACCAGCTCGTCGGTGGGCGCGGTGGCGGTGTGCCCGAGCAACCCGGATGTGGTCTACATCGGGACCGGCGAGGTCGATCTGCGCGGCACCGTCATCCCCGGTGACGGGGTGTACAAGTCCACCGACGACGGCAAGACATGGCAGCACGTCGGGCTGGCCGATACGCAGATGGTCGGCCAGATCCGCATCGACCCCGCCGACTGCAACCGTGCTTACGTGGCGGCCCTCGGCCACGTGTTCGGGCCCAACACCGAACGCGGCGTGTTCCGCACCACCGACGGCGGCGCGACGTGGCAGAAGGTTCTGTTCGTCGACGACCAGACCGGCGCGGTGGACATGTCGATGGACTCGTCGAACCCGAACGTCCTCTACGCCGCGATGTGGCACGTGTCCCGGCAACCCTGGCTGCTCTCCGACGGCGGCACGCAGAGCGGGCTGTACAAGTCGACCGACGGCGGCACGACCTGGACCGATCTCACCCCGCGCTTCGGGCTACCCGCCGACCAGCCGGTCGGCTTGGTGCGGATGCCCCCGCGCCATCCGCACCACGCCCAGCCAAGGAACGGCACACGTGACTGATCCGGACCTACGCACGCCGGCGGACCGAGATCACGGAACGTGGCGACGCCACCCCGTCACTGGCAAGGGCCCACCTGTTTATCGGCACCCGCCCGAACCGGGCAGCCTGCGCCACGCCCACCTTCGCCACCGGCTACCGCCGCTACCCACGACACTCGTGCTGCCTGCGCTGCCTACGCGCGACGCACACCCCGAGCACCGCGCTTTCGAAGCGAACTTCCGAGGGTCAGGCACGAGACTTGTTGGCTACGTCCTTTCACTTGGCGACCTCACCACTACGCCAACCGTGCGGCAGTAGCGGTCGACCCTGTCAGGACTGATGGGCAGCTGCCAGCCTGGCTTGGCGAGCAGCCACTACCCGAGCTATACCGAGTCGGCACCTTCGGCGGGCCGCAGTCACACCCGCCGCCTGTGACTCCGCCGGGGCTGACCCGTTCGCGACCGCCGCTCAGTTGAGCGGTGTTGGCGTCGGACCAGCCCTTACTCCTGTCTTAGCTCCTGGCGCGTGACACCCGAGCCGACACCCGTGACCGGTACGACGACGCCCTTGGTCGTCGACGGTTGCGTGGCCTCGGCTGCGCTCGCCACGCTCAGTGGCGTCGCCGGGGCGTACATGCCCTCGTCGAACGAGCTCGCCGTCGGCTGCGACTTGCCAACCGCGAAGACCGTCGTGACGCTGCCGCCGGAGAAGGACGTCGAGATGTAGTCGCCGACCATTGGCCCTTGCGAGGTGAGTGCGATCTCGCTGAGCGCCATCGGCCCGGCCAGCTGCGTCGGCGCGCCCCAGTGCGCTCCACCGTCCGGCGAGGAGATGTAGCCGACTTCGAGCCGGCATGCGCCGCCGCAAGCCGCCGTCGGATAGAAGTAGTAGGTCAGCGCGAGATGCGCGCCCGCGCCGGACGTGGTCGCATCCACGGCGAGGCCTGGGATGAAGTGATCCACCCTGCTGGTGACGGGATCGATGGGCACGCGCGCCACGTCCGACCAGGTCAGGCCGTCGGACGAGCTGCTGAATACGATGTCATTGGCGGGACACTGCGCCCGGAACCGGCAGTCCTCCCACGCGACGTACACCGTCCCGTTCCCGTCGATCTCGGCGCTCGGCAGCGGGCTCGTGCGCAGGTTTCCCGCTACTGCGTGGAAGCGGATGCTCGACACCGAGATGCCCTTGGTCCAGGACTGGCCCCCGTTCGTCGAGGTGAACGCCTCGATCTTGCCGTTGAGGCTCTCGAAGGGCACGACGACTGTCCCGTTCGGCCGGACGACGGGCTGGCCGCCGAGGCCCTTGTCGTTACCCGCCGTCGAGATCGGGGTGCTCCACGTCAGGCCGCCGTCGGTCGAGGTACTCATCAGCTCCAGGTCGCCCTGGCCGAAGTTGTCCAGCTCGGTGTAGCAGTGGCCGAAGAACGGGCTGCTCGGGGAGTTGTCGCAGACGGTCCAGTTCTTGTCCAGGTTCACCGTCTTCGCATTCGGCGGCGGCATCGACACCGGGCGACCCCACGTCACTCCGTCGTCGGTCGAGCGGCTCACGAACACGGTCGGCACCACGAGGTTCGGCAGAAGCGGAATCGAGGAGATCAGCCAGACGCCATGGGCGGCGTCATAGGCCACCGATGGATCGCTGACCCGCTCGAACGGGCTGCCGGTGACACCGGCGCTGAACGTGAGTCCGGGCAGGAACCCCGGCGTTCCCCAGGATGTGCCGCCATCTCCGGAGCGTGCGAAGCCTATGTCCGTGGCCCCGCCGTTGAAGAAGCGGCCGACCTGGAAGGCGCTCACCACGGTCTGGCCGTGCGCGAACGTGTCCGGTTCGAGCTCCGTCGCGTGCTGGCTGGTCGAATTGCTGAATGGATCAGCGCTGACGACCGTCAACGTCACGTTCGCGCCAGCAATGCCGGCGCCAGCGAGCAGGACAACAGCCGCTGCGATCCCGATTCCCGATGCGCGGCGTAACCGCCTCGAACTTGTCATGACCGTAACCTAGGTCACATCAACCGGCTCGACGCCAGATCGGCAACTAGCTGTCTCGACGTACACACCGTGGTGCAGCACGCACGGCCCGGGAATCCGACTCAGGCGGCACGGGCCGGCGCCCGGTGCCGAGCTCACTCGCGAAATGCGAACTCG
Source organism: uncultured Actinomycetota bacterium (assembly GCA_963709985.1). Taxonomy (GTDB): domain Bacteria; phylum Actinomycetota; class Actinomycetes; order Mycobacteriales; family Jatrophihabitantaceae; genus DASXRA01. The sequence goes on along the minus strand of CAVPYQ010000027.1, from coordinate 72,261 downwards.
TGCACGGTCGCCGTCGGTTCCAGTCCAACTCATCCACTCGCGCTCTACCCGGCGTGCGTCGCGGTCGCGCGATGACGAGCTCGGCCACCGGATCTGACGTCGCGCGGGCCTGCGCGGCGCGGGGCACCGATCGTGCGCGCGGACAATCCCGTCGCCGCCGCGACCGCGTGCTGGGTCCAGCCGACATCCAGGTACGCCAGAATGAGCCGCCCGGTCGCCCGCCGCGCGGCCTGCCGCTGCACGCCGTGCGCGGCGCGTTCAACCGCGAGGACCGTGCGCAGCGCAGCGGCCGCGGCCTCGGTCATCCCGGCCGCGGGCTGCCGGCGCCGCCGCGATCGCGTCACCCGCCGATCATGCCGCCAACGGCACGTACCGGTCGAGATCCGGCGAAGCCGGAAAACCAGCCGCCGCTACCATCGCGCAAAAGGTTGCGCCGCCGACGCGACCCTGCTGGGGCTGACCTGCTCTGTTCGACCACTGCCAGCTCGCGCTGTCGTGGACTAGCTGCGTGAGCGAGACGTCGACGGCTGAACACCCACGAGTGCCTCTGGGCGAGTCGTCCATGGTCGGCCTGGTCGGCGAGGATCGGCACCCGGACGGGTAGCCCCGTTCGTCGACTTGCACCGGCTGGGAGCGGCGGCTGTAAGGCAACCGCAGGTCCGCCATACCGGAGTCGGGCGGAGACCGGAGAGACTTGACACGCTGAGCCCCGCCTTGCAAAACCGCTGAGTGGCGTTAGCTCCGCCTTCTTGCGTGACGCTGTGTTCCGGTTTCGGGTGATTCTTGGTGCCGAACGCTTCTGTGGATATCAGCAGTTCATTCCATGAGCCGTTCCACGGTCTGCCGGGTCGGCGCGGTCCCTGGAGGCAGCCGCGGCGCTCGACGGCCAGCTTCTGGGCTTGTCGCATGCGCTCAGGGGCGGGGACCTCCTCCTGAGGTGTGACACATCCGCGCCCTCCGACGCTGACTAGACACGGGGGCGTCCCCGCCACCCCCTCCATCCCCCCGCGGTGGGTGGCGGGACGTCTACGAGGGAGCGCGTCCCGCCACCCCCTCCGATCCCTCCCTGGGGGCGGCGGGACGTCTACGGGTGCGCCCCGTCACCCCCGAAAGGCCCCGGGGGGTGACGGGGCGCTTGGTCTAAGTTCAGCCCGCATGAACGATGATCGTTGCTGCGAGTCGGCGAGCGGGGGCGATGCCAGTTCCGCGCCGGTTATGGCGGGCTACACACGCTGATCTGACAATCGGCACGTGGTGGGCAGTTGGCGTTGCGTACTTGGGCGCGGCCCGGCAGACCCGACTACCCGCTTGCCGCAGCAGTCAGGGCGCTGGCGCCCCCGGCAGCGGTGTTGCCGGGAAGCGGGGTCGTTGCGGCGGGAGTGGGGGCCCCGGTAAGGCTGGGCGTCAGTTGCGTCAGGGTGGGCGTCGGGACCGACGTCAGGGTAGGTGTCGGGGCGGGGGTTTGGGTGGGTGTCGGGGCTGGGGTCTTGGTGGGTGTCTGGGTCGGGGTGGCTGCGGGCGAGGTGGAGCGGCCGCTCGCCGCGGAGCTGGGGGGGACGGGCCTGGTGGCGGTTGTGGCGGCGCTGGGTGGAGGGACTGCTGCACCGGGTGCGGTGGCGCCAGTGGATTGCTGTCGCGGGGCAGGGTCTGGCGACGTCGCCGGCACGTCTCCTGCTGGGCCGCCGGGTGGCGGTGACTGGTTGTTGGTCGTGGGCCCGGATGGCGCGGGTGGGCTCGGCGTACTGGTCACACCGGGATAGGGGTGCACGGGCTTGCCGATAGAGGTTGCCGTGCTGCGGTGCGGTTGTTGATTCCACGGCCACAGCAGCAGGCCGGTGGCAATGGCGGCCGCGGTGATGACGGCGCAGGCGAGGAGTATCGGATGGTTGCGTAGAGGCATGCGGGCGAGCCGCGGGGCGGCGGCTGGGGAGGGCGTGAGTTCGGTTCCGCGTGCGGTTCGGGGCCAGGGATTGATCTTTGGCGGGCGCCGGGCGGCCAGATCCTCGACCCACCCGAACAGGAAGGTCGCCGCGATCGTGAGAAGCCAGGCGGTGGCGTATCGAGCGAGGCTTCCTGCCGGCGTGTCGTTATCGGCCAGCGCGGTGACGCGGTTCGAGTCGAGGAGTGGCACGGCCAGGAAGATGGCGAGGTTGTGCCACAGGAAGATCGTCATAGCCCGGCTGCTGATCATCATCAGGGTCTTGTCGAGGGCTGGGAACCGCGACATCCATTCCAGCGACGGGTAAAACCGCAATAGCAGCAGGACCGCGCCAAGGGAATACATGGTTGCGGCCGGCGGGATGTTGTCGATGTCCCAACCGGTATCGGTCTGGTGGGTGATCGCCCACGTGAGTCCGCCGGCGAGCAGGACGACACCGATGGGGACGATGACCGATGTCCGGATGGTTCGGATACTGCCGTCGTAGTGAGCGAAGCCCAGCATCCAGCAGGCCCCGTAGATCCCGACATCGAGCACGGCGCCAGCGCCGCGGCCGTTGGACAGGTCGATGATGCCGAACGTGGAGGCGGCCACGATGCCCAGTGGCACCGCGACGAGTCGTTTGGGCCAGCGGCGGAAAAGGAACAGCAGCGCGGGTGAGAGCAGGAGCAGCCAGAGGTAGCAGCGGATGTACCACAGTGGCAGGACGAAGTCGTAGCCCCAATCGCTGCCGGGCGGGTCGGCCAGCGGCAGCAGCCAGAAGAACATCAGCCGCCAGTGTCGCAGCGGGTCGCCTCCGCCCGCGGTGGTCGCCGTCCAGCCGTGCAGGACCATCACCGGGATGAGCACCAGGCCGAACACCCATAGCGGCGGCAGGAGCCGACGCGTTCTCCTCGCGAGTACCGTCCAGTAGTTTCCGCGCGCTCGCGTCAGGGAGCGAGCGACGAGTGCGCCGGCCAGGGCGAACAGGATCCCGATCGACGGGTATGCGAGCGGCAGCCAGTGCCAGCCGAATTCGTGGTAGGTGACTATGCGGAGCAGGGCGAGCGCCCGCAGGGCATCGATGTAGCGATCTCGACGTTCGTGTATCGGCGGCGGGAGGGTCGACCTGGTCGAGCGCGGACGAGCGCTCGTCTGTGCTGCACGCCAGTCGTCGGCGGCGTCGGCGCTTCGAGCCGGTGTCGAGGAGGTGCTCATGGGGTTGGACATCGCTGCTCTTCCGTGCGGTCGGGCGATCGGAACGGCGGTGGCCCGCTGTTAGCTCGAGTCGGCCGAGACGGGCGCAGGTTGTGGCCGGCCCGCGACCGGCGGATCGTCGAGTGATCCGGTGCGGTGCAGCTTGCGCCACCCCATACGCACGCCCTTGATCGCGAGCGCCGCGCTGCTGTAGAGCAGATAGGCACGCAGCGGTTCGTAGACGATCCGGTAGATCGGCACCATGAGCAGATGGGTGAACCGTTCGTGCATCAGGTGCACGGCCACAGCGGCAAAGGCGATATTCGCGGCCAGGAAGAGCGCGAAGTACAGCCCGAGCACGCCCCAGCCCTGGCTGATCACCGTGAGCACCGCCATCACGGTCACGAACGGCAGAAGGATGATCGGCAGCAGCACCGACAGCGTGTAGAGCGGCAGAACGACCATTCCTAGCCAGCGGTAGCGCGGGCGCAAGAGCATGTGACGATGCCGGAAGATCGACTGCAGCGTGCCGAACGTCCAGCGGGTCCGCTGAGCCAGCAGGGCGTCGACGTCTTCGGGGGCTTCGGTATCGGCGATCGCGTCGTCGGCCTGACCGATGCGGTAGCCGGCTTCATGCAGAGCGAGGGTTAGATCGGCGTCTTCGGCGAGCGTCGCGTGGGAGTAGCCGCCGACGGCCAGCACGGCGCTTCGCCGCCACGCGGCGCAGGCGCCGGGCACGACCATGATCGCTCCTAGGACGTCCTGCGCGGCACGCTCGACGCCGATCTGAGTCAGGTACTCCAGCGCCTGCCAACGGGTCAGCAGATTGCGGCGTCGATTGCCGACGCGGATCACTCCGGCCACGGCTGCCAGATTCTCTGCGCCCTCATGGGCGAACGGGCGGATCAGATGGGTGACTGTCTCGGCGTGAAACACCGTGTCCGCGTCCAGCGTCACCACGATTTCGCTGCTCACTTGGGCCAGGCCGTTGTTCAGCGCGCTCCACTTGCCGCGGTTGGCCTGGCTCACGAGGCGCACGCGCGGGTCGGCGGCGGCTGAGGCAGCGACGATCTCTGCTGTGCGATCGTGAGAACCGTCGTCGACGACGACAATCTCTCTGATCGGATAGGTCGACCCCAGCAGTCGCCGGATGGTCCTACCGATGACTGCTTCCTCGTTGTAGGCCGCGATCAGCACGCTTACCGACGGTTGCCGACCGCAGGCCACCGGACGCCTTAGCCGGTGGCGGCGCCACAGAGCGAGGCAGGCGTTGATGAACCCGATCCCGACGACAGCGACGATCGCGTAGAGGAACGTCGCCCGCAGGGCGGTAATCGGCCAGACGTAGGCAGCTTCGACGAGGATCAGGTCGATCCGGTCCCAGACGGAGGGCTTGGCCTTCCCACTCGCCGCCTGCATCCAGGGCTGTACTTGCGGCATCGTCTGGAACACATAGCCGGCCTTCATCGCCGCGGGGATGAGCTTGGCGACGTAGTCGATGGTGCCCTGCCTGCCCGAGCCTCCCCCGTCATGCATCAGCACGGTCAGGTTGCGACCGTCGAGCGGAGGCATTGGAATCTGGGGACCGTGCGGATGCAACGCGTACTGCCAGTCCTCGGTGTCGAAGTCGTGGCTCACCACCAGATAGCCCCACCGCTGCGCGCGAAGCAGACCGGTCAGCGTCGCCTGTATCGAGGCCTCGTCGTCACCTTCATAAGGCAGCCGGAAGTAACTTGAGTAGTGACCGGTAATCGCCCGCAACACATGGTCGGTGATGACCATCTCCTCCCGGCTGCGCCAGGCGGAAGCGGTGGACACGTCAACGTGGGTGAGCGAGTGGTTGCCCACAGCGTGGCCCTCGCGCACCTCTCGGCGCACGAGCTGGGGGTTCTTCGCCGCCATCTTGCCGGTGACGAAGAAGGTCGCCGGAACGTGGTATTTCGCCAGCAGGTTGAGCAGCTTGGGGGTGTAGGTCGGGTCCGGGCCGTCGTCGAAGGTCAACGACATCGTGCGCTTCGCAGTGGCGGAGTAGCCGAACCGTTGGATGACATAGGGTGGCTTGCCCGCCTTGATGGCTCGGCGCGCCTTGCTCGCATCGGCAGGAGGAAGCTCGCCGACTGGCGCGCCGGTGAAAGGATCCACGGCCTCAAGTCGCGTGCCGAGCCTGACCACCTTTGCCACACGGATCAGCGGTCCTTCACCCACCACGGGCGGATGCAAACCGGTCCGCGCCGACGTGACCGTGCTCGGGTGTCGGCCATCCAAGGCAACCGGCGCGTTCAGCCGCGGTATCACCCAAACACCGGCGCCCACAACGAGGCCCAGCCCGATCAAGGCAATCCAACGGACTCGACGCCACCGCCGACCAGACGGGTCACGAAACACCGCGAGATTCGCGGTCTGATCCGCAAGATCACGCGACACCGCATCGCGGCGCGCGCGAGAAAACAGCCTAACCAAAACGACCGGGCCTCCCCGATTGAGCCCTCGCGCCATGGCCATGCCTCGGCATAACCGCTGACCTGTCGTTACCGCTGGGAGCTGAGCCGATCGGATGCACACTGGTGAGGTGCTAGCTCCGATCGATCAGCGCCATGCGCGGTTGTGTACCCGGGCAATGGCCTTCGTAATCGCGGCGGTCTTGGTGCCCGCGTGCACAACGGGAAGCTCGTCGCACACGGTCACGGCCAACAAGGCTGAGCGGCCGGTTCTCGCCGGTTACATCTCATCTTCGAATGGTCGCGCCATCGATTCACTCGACACTGCCTACCGGCGCCAGCAGCTGGCCGAGATAAGCCCGGTGCTCTACACCACCGACGCGGCAGGAACCGTGACACCCACCGCCCGCCCCGGTTCGATCATCGGCGAGGCTCGTGCGTTGCGACTGTCGATCATTCCGACGGTCCAAAATCTTCGTCACGGAACATGGGACGGCGCAATGATCGGCATCCTCGTCAACGACGAGAAGCTCCGATCTCATCACGCACGACAAATAGTCGACCTCCTCATACGCAACAATTGGAACGGAGTAGACATCGACTACGAGAATCTGCGGCCAGCAGACTCCTCGGCCTACATGGCGTTCCTCCGCCTGCTCAGTGCCGAGTTACACCGCAACCACAAACTCTTGACGGTGGCCGTGCCAGCCAAGACCACCGATCGCGGCGACGACCCCTCCTCGCAGGCCTACCACTACGACGAAATAGCCGCGCTAGCAGACGAAGTACGAGTCATGGCCTACGACCACTCCTGGGAAACATCCCCACCTGGACCGATAGCCCCCACCACCTGGGTCCGACACGTTCTGGACTACGCCCGGCGACTGGTTCCATCAGACAAACTGATGCTCGGAATCGCGGCCTACGGCTATGACTGGGTTAATGACCGCGGAACCCCACTAGGCGCCACCACGGCCGCCGATCTCGCAACAAAGCACCACGCCCACGTGCACTGGGACAGCGCATCGGAATCCGCCTGGTTCCAATACGCCTTGGCGGGAAAAAACCACACAGTCTGGTTCGAAAACGCCGAAGCGATGATCCCGAAAGTGCAGCTCGCAACAGCAGCGGGAATCCGGGGAGTTGTCATCTGGGACCTCGGGAACGAAGACCCCGCATTCTGGAAATTCAACCTCCACGACTGACCGGTCAGACAAACTGTGAGACGACATCGTGCTCCTCACCGTTCGAAAGCAACGGGGAGCGCCCTGGTCAAGTCCACACGGGCGACGGGCGAGTCCGCTTCGGCGTGATCGTCCGTATGATCGCCGCCGACTCACGGCAAGGACTGTCCACAGTGGACCAACAACGATCAGTGCTGCACAACCGTCGGTCAGGACGAGGGCTCGCGCACGCCCCAGCCGAACTCTGCGTCACCTGATCTGACCGCGCGGTCGGCCGCAGGCGGCTGTTGATCAACGCCCGACAGTCGGCGTAAGCCAACCCGCTCCGCCGCGGAGACGAGCATCTTCCTCGAGAAGCACTGCCAGGATCCTCACGCGTCGCGATCCGTGTTCAACCGCCCTCACAACGAGCGAACCACAGCATCAGGGCTTCGTTGTGTATGCGGGTTCACGCAGGCCAGCAGACGACATACGAAGATCGAGCACCCCGATGACACAGGACAACGTCAACGCCGGTGGCTCGTCCTCGCGCTGTGCGCTGCGGCAGGCATTGCCGTCACTGAGCGCCGAACCTCGCATGTGCTGCGCGCCGACCCGCGCCCTCGGAAGCGAGTTTGCCCGTGCCGCGTGCTGGGTACCGAACCTCCATGCGGGTATACGGCAGGAGGTCTTAAGCGAAATGGCAGTCAGCGAGCCGCATCGTCACCGAGAGGCCTCCGACGTTGCCGATTGCAGCGCCCAGCCCGCCACCCAGCCCATTGGCACCACCACGCGACGCACGGCGGCGAAACGTGGCTGGCCGGCGCCCCGGGCTGGAAGCCTGCTCGGTGACCGGTACGAGCTGGGAGAAGTCATCGGCCGCGGCGGGATGTCGACGGTGCACCGTGCCTATGACCTCCGCGCCGGAACACACGTGGCCGTCAAGGTCTTCCGACCGGGGACCGATCTGCTCGACGCCGATGCGCGCCACCGCCGCGAGGTTGAGCTTCTGTCCGCGCTGAGCAACCCCGGACTGGTGGCCGTTCTCGACGCCGACGTCGGCGAGACGGCAACGCTCAGCGGCATCCACTATCTGGTGACCGAACTTGTCGACGGACCTACCCTCTCCCAGCGGATACGGAACGCTCCGCTGACCGAACAGCAGGTGGCCCGGCTCGGCGCGAGCCTGAGCCGCACCCTCGCCTACATCCACGATCGCGGGATCGTCCACCGTGACGTCAAACCGGCCAACATCCTCATCGCGGGCACAGCCGAGGCCGACCTCGATGCGCCCAAGCTGGCCGACTTCGGCATTGCCGTCGCCGTCGCCGCCGGCCGCCTCACCATGGACGGCGCCACCGTGGGAACCGCCAACTATCTCAGTCCCGAGCAGGTCCGCGACGAATCCGTAACACCGGCCAGCGACATCTACTCACTCGGGCTCGTACTGATCGAGGCACTGACGGGCGCGCCCACCTATCCCGGCACCGGCGTCGAGGCCGCCCTGGTCCGGCTCACCCGGCCACCGAGCATCCCCAGCAACACCAGCCGAGCCTTGCGCGCCGTGCTCCACGATATGACCGCGTGCGATCCGCACGACCGTCCCGACGCCAGGGCCGCGACCCGCCGGCTCGAAACACTCGCACGCCCGCGCTCCAACGCAGACCCGTGCCGGCGCCGTCCGCCGAGATCATGGCGGACGGACCGCTCCACGACACGCAGGCCCGCACCGACCACGCCGGCGACAACGTCAACCGCCAAACAGACCACGGTAAACACCGCAACGGGAGATCAGACGACCACCGCCACCCCCGGGGGGGACGCCCGTGATCGGACCTCGCCAAATCACCTCGTGGGTGATGCGAACGCTCAGCCTCGACCCACATCGAGCTCTGTCCAACGCAGCGCCCAACGCACAACAACGCCGTCATGACCGTGCAGACCAGCTCGCCGCAATCAAACGCCGATACGGCACACCAACAGCAACGCCCGCCGCGGCCGAGCTACGTGTGTCCGATGCATCCCGAGGTCGTCAGTGAGCAACCGGGCCGCTGCCCGGAGTGCGGAATGAAGCTGCTGCCGGCTCATCTGGTTGGTCCGCCGGCCGCCGACCACGGCAGCGAGCCGACGGCCCACGACCACCGGAGTCATGAACACCACGGTGCCGCCAGGGCGACGAGGCGGCCCAGGGCATCGAGTGGGAAGACGACATGGTCGAGGTCAACAAGATGACCACCCCGGCGAACATGCGCTGGATCCTGCTCGACCGGGAAACGGGGGCGGAGAACCAGGCGATCGAGTGGCGGTTCCGGGTCGGGGACCAGGTGAAGATCCGGCTGGTCAACGAGATGGACTCCGACCACCCGATGCACCACCCCTTCCAGGTGCACGGGGCCGGCCGGTTCCTGATCATGAGCCGGGACGGTGTCGTCGAGCCGAACCTGGTCTGGAAAGACACCGTCCTGTACGGACTGGGGAACCGTCGACATCCTGCTGGACACTGGATCATTCCCAATCAAGATCATTCAGTGTCGTCGCGTGACATTTCGCCAGTTGGTCGGCGCGCTGGCCGCTCGAGCGTCGCGGCGTCGCCGGCTAGCGGGGGCGAGCTGGCCCGTCGAACACCCTGCAGCACGGCGTTCAAGCCGGCGTCCTTGAATAGGCACGTCACGGCGCCTGCTGCGATCGCCTCGCTGACCAGGCGCCGATCAGTGCTCGCGGTGAGGATAACGACGCGGACCGCGGGATCTCGAGACACGATTTGCCGGGTCGCTTCGACCCCGTTCACTCCGTCGCATGTTCAGGTCCATCACGATCACGTCTGGCTTCGTTGTCGTCGCTTGGTCGATGGCTTGCTGACCGTCTTCGCAGATCCCGACCACATCGAAATCGCCCGCCGCGCGTAGCGCCGCGACCAAGGCCGTGCGGAGCAGCTCATGGTCATCGACAACAATGACGCGAATCACCGCGAGGACCCCGAATTCCTCGAGCAAGACCCCGATGGTAGGGCCGAGGACCGCGCACTTTGCGTGCTTTCGCCGCCAGCAACTGGATTGGGCCGCTCACCGACGGTGCCGACCCCTGTCATCGGTATCGACAAGGTCCGTGCCTAAGCAATTGGACAGCGAGACGAGCCCTCGCGGCCCGTCGTCGGCGTCAGGTGGGTCGATGGCCTGATCTGGTCGGCACTCGGGTGCCGACCCACCTCTGGATAGTCAGCTCGCATGCCTCGGAGCGAACGGAGCCGGGTCCAGCGGCCGGAAGTGGCACAGCACCGTCACGTCGTGCTCGTCTTCGACGCGCATCGCGACCTGATGGACCTGGGAGCGCAACTTCCAGTCCGCGATGCTCGAGAGCGCCACAGTCACCTTCAGAAACCCGGCTTCGTCATCGGCCTCGGCCGACAAGATCGACGCAGCGCGCCCGAGACCAGCCTGCTCGAGACCCTCGGCAAAATAGATGCCGAGCTTGCTCTCAGAGCTGTGATGCACGCGGATCACCCGCCCCCCGAAAGCCAGATAGCATCGCACACCCAACAAGGGAGCGGGTGATTTTGGCACGCCTCTGCCAGTCTTACGAGGCCACGGAGCCCATGGCACGAGAGCGGGGCTGACGGCTGCCCGCTAGCCCCGGTTGTCAACGAGAGCACGACAGGAACACGTTGACGCCGAGGCTTTGCGCGATCGTTGAGGCGGCGAACAACCAAGACGAGTCTGCTATCGACGCTCTCATGGGCGGCGGATGGTCCGGCTACGACGTCGCCCAGCTTGTAGCTGCACTTCCTGGTGGCGTGGCGGCGCTCAGCTCAGCCCGCCATGCGGGCCGCCGTATCTGAGCAAGCGGGCACAGTTCATTGCCTGCACCACCGCCGGCACACGCGGAGATAACGCTGGTGCTCGCCGGCGACAAGGGCGGCCCGCTGCACAGGGGGAACTTCAACAAGCGGGTGCGCTGGGTCGAGAACGTGGCCGCGATCGGCGCGCCGGGGCTGCACTTCCACGACCTGCGACACACGGGCAACACGTTCGCAGCCATGTCGGGGCTTCCCTGCGCGACCTGATGACGCGCATGGGCCACGACAGCATGCGAGCCGCGCTGATCTACCAGCACAAGACACAAGGTCCGGATCGCAAGATCGCGGACCGTCTCGAAGCGCTGACCAGAGCCACCGTGACACCGCCGGCGATGCCGGCCAGCCATCGAGCTAATCGCGCGCGAATCGCACGCGGATGATCCAGAGGCGAGAAACGACGAAGGCTCACGCCGGGGGAGTGGTGCCTGACCTGCACGTCTCTGTGCGAGCGGGTGACGGGAATCGAACCCGCATGACCAGCTTGGAAGAAGGATCGCCGCAGGGCTGGGGCGTCCTCGTTGTGCTCGCGGAGCTGCCCCCGGCGGCCCCCTCCAACCCCTCTCGGTCCGCGCCTTGTCGCACCCGAGTCGCACGCGAAGATCACGATGGCCCCTCGTCGCCGGGCCGCTGCCTGCCGGTCCGTCGCTCGCCTTCGCCGGCTCCACTACTGGCGATCAGCCGGGTGTCGGGCGTACGGTCGCTCGTGGTAGCAGTCATAGCGCCGCTGGCTGCTCCCGGGCACCGTCCACTTCCGACGCAAGCCGTCGCATTTGCGGACTGGATGAGTGACCATGGCCTCTTTCCGCGTGAACCCGATACCCGCCTCCACCCTCTCGACCTCCCCGGCAGTCGTTCGCCCTGACTCCAGCGTGCGTCGGACCGCCCGAATCGTTGGGGTCCTTTTCCTTGCGGGCTACTTGGCATATGGCGTAGGCAGCCTCATAGCGACGGGCGTCGTCAACTCCGCTGACCGCAACGGCTCCACCGCGTTGTTCGTCACCGGCGCCGCGCTGATGCTGCTCAACTCGGCATTCGTGATCGGCATCGGTGTCCTGATGTTCCCGATCCTTCGAGCCCACAACGAGCCCATAGCTGCGGGCTACCTGGGCACGCGGATCTTCGAGGGTGTCGTTCTGGCCATCGGTGTCGTGAGCCTCAGCGTCCTCACCGGCTCCGCCGCCATCGACGCGAATTCCGTCTTCTACAACGTCGCCGAGGCCGGGCTCGGTATCGGAAGCCTCTTCTTCTGCGCTCTGCTCTTCCGCACCGGACTCGTTCCGCGTTTCCTAGCTGTCTGGGGTTTCATCGGCTACGCGTGCTTCGCCGGGGGCAACCTGCTGGCGCTGTTCGGCGTCGCGGGCGCCGGGCTCGTCGGCGCCATCCCCGGTGGATTGTTCGAGCTGACGTTCGGCATCTGGCTGATCGCCCGCGGGTTCGCCTCCACCGCGACCGCCGTCCGCTCGCGCGCGAGCACCTGACTGAGTGAGCGCCCCGCCCGCAATCAGGTCTGTCTGGACGACCTCCGGAATACTGGTTGAGATCCCTATTGCCATGGTCCTGCTGTCCAGAGTCTTGAATTACAGGGCTAATCGCGTGGCAAACCATGGCCGTGACGGTGCCGGGACCAGTTGATGTTAGGCCGGGTCCGGACGAGTGGGCAGCAACCGACTTCGGTCTTCGCGTCCTTAACGAGATGGGTCCCGAGCACCTGCTCTACGGCGTGCTGCGTGTGGCGCGGGATCCGCTCGGGTCTGGGCTGGGCCGGTGCGGGCGCCGCGAGATGACCCGCCTACGGGTGTAATTGCCCGGCAACCTGCTGGCCTCCCCCATCACGAACCCGGGCGCCCGCTCACCTGATGGTGGCGGGGCGCCCGTCTGTTTGCATGTGGGGCAAGGTCCGGCAGGCCGCAGACGGGTAATCGGGTGATCCCTGGGGCTTCGCGGTTCAGTCGTCGTCGTGACCGCTGAACGCGAGCCAGACGCCGAGTGTGAACGTGGCCGCTCCAGCGACCGCCAAGATGACAATGACGACCGTCATGGCTTCCCCGATCCCGTGACCTGGTCGCTCTGCTACCCACCGTATCCGACGAGACACGCCGCGATGCGGGGTGCGTTTGTGAGCCCACCCTCAGGTGAGCGGGACACTGCCCGCTGGAAAGCCGCCCGACCCGTCCCCTTCCCGTCCTGCATCCGGGGCGGGCCGGGCGACTGTTGAGCTAGTTACACCTCGTGCGTGCTCGGTCTAAACGCTGCCGACGCACGAGCGTCCGCTACCCGAAGGTGAGCGGGGCGCTGCGTTCATGCTTGGTGGGTTCAGCCCTCGCCGGGAGCGTCGCGGCACGCCACGAGCACCGATTGTGCGACCTCCAGCAGGTGTGGAGCTGCGGGACTCGAACCCCTGACCCCCACACGGCCAGTGATGAGGTCACGGTGGTAACGGCAGGAATCAGGAGCGATCGCTCGGCGTCGCTGGCGCTGAATTAGGTATGCGTGGCACCAGTAGGCACGAGTTTGGGGCCCACTTTGGGGCCCATTACGGGGAGCCGATCTCGCCGACGAGACGTGGGATCTAGCCGTCCGCCGTACCTGCCCACTGCGAGACAGAAGCGGCCCTGCCCCGTGTCCGTTACTTTCCGCGCAGGCCGATCGGGTTGCAGTCGGTGTCGGCGAGCACGCAGATCCGCACCTCTGGTGCGACCTGACGTGGCGCGTCACGCTCGGTGGCGCCGGCCGTGCGCGACTGCCCGATGCCGCCGCGTGCAGGACCTGCTGGGCATCGAGTCGCGAGTACGTACCCGGCACAACCCGACCTCGGACTGGTCCGGTTCGAACTGCAGGCCGACTGCTTCGCCGGCGTGTGGGCCAAGCACGCCACCGAGCCGGGCCCCGACGGGTCGCCGGCGTTGGTTTCCGAGATCACGACCGACGACTTCGACCGCGCCCTCGACGCCGCGGGGCGCATCGGCGACGACTGGATTCAGAAGAACCTGGGCGGCGGCACCGTCCAGCAGGGTCACCCACGGCACTTCTGCGCAGCACCGCAAGTGGCTGACCACCGGCTACCAGACCGGCGACCCGAACGCCTGCGACGCGTTCAGCACGAACGACCTCGGCTAAGACCGCGCAGAACAAGCGCTGGCATCGACGTCGCCACCCGAGCCCGGGCGTAGGTCATTTACGAGCCTTCTGGCGCAACGCTTTCCACGCGGTACCTTATGGACGGACTGCTCGCCGCAGTCCGCATGGTCGGCCGGCCCATCGGGGGGAGCCTTGCCGAAGAAGCAGAGTAAGAAGCGCGCGGAGGCTAGCAGGACGCGGCCGATCCGGCGGGTCGCTGGGGTCGCGCGCAGTACCGGTACCGCGAAGGACCGTGCGAAGCCCGCTCAGCGCGGGCCAAATGCCGTTGCGCGGGCCGCCCGCGTCCACGCGAAGGCTGTCAGACGTAAGGCCTCCTCTCGGCCGTGTGACCGGACGGGCGGGAAGCGGACACCCGCGCGAGCGAGAACGCCGAGCGCGGCGGCGGCCAAACTGATTCGGGCATCCGCGCTCCGTCCCGGGCAACGGCGCTCTCAGCCGCGGAGCGCCCGGGCCGAACTCTCCCCGAGACGGACTGTTGCGAGATCGGTGAACCAGCGCTGGTCGCTCCCCGCAATCCCGTTTAGTCGGGCGGTGGTGGCCCAAGGCGCCGCGATCGCCGTAGCCGTGCTCGCAGCGGGCCTTTTCGTGGTCGCCGTGGTACCCGCCAGCCACCACGACCGCCCAGCAACTATCGTGCGCACTGTCGAACCGTCGGTGACTGCCACAGCCAGCGGCTTGGTCGGCCACTCTGACGCTTCGGTGCGGGCGCCGGCGCCGAGCGACAACCACGGGTCGACCCCGTGCCAGGTCTGCGCAGACCCGGCCGCCCCCGCGGCGTCGCCGACCGGCGACGGCACGTCCAGTTACGGCCCGAACGGATCGAGCGGCGGCTCCGCCGCCGCGACGGGTTCTGCCGTGCCGCCCGCACCGAGCTCGCCAACCCGATCGAGCGCAGTCCCGCGGACATCGAGCGCACCGGCTCCGTCAACCCCGGCCCCGCCGCCGTCAAGCGCACCGACCCGGTCGCCGTCAGCTCCGCCCTCACCGAGCCGGTCACCGTCGCCCACGCCCACGCCGACACCCCCGCCGACACCGACACCGACACCGACACCGAGCACGCCAGGCTGACCCGACACCAGCGCCCGCACGAGCACTGCCGTCCGCAGCCTGGCCGCGTTCCGGGACAACTACCTCCCGAGCACCGACGCGACGCCGGGGAACGGCTCGGTCAGGGGGACGTTCTACGCCACCTCGACCCTGCTGTTCGACGACGGCACGACGTCGATCCTCTTCGACCCCTTCATCACCCGCCCGGACCGGGCGACGTGGCTGCGTTCCCTGCAAACGGGCGAGGCATTGATCCGGACGGACACCGCCGCCGTGGACGCCGGGCTGGCCCGGCCCGAGGTCGGGGACGTCGCGGCGATCTTCGTCGCGCACAGTCATCACGACCGCGCCATCGACGTCGCGTACACGGTTCCCGCTGGCACGCGTGCCTGGGTAACCGGCCCGATGCCTCCGAATCGTGCCGCGGCTTGCTCTCCGGGCTTTCGAGGCGTTCTCCACGGACGTACCGTAAGACGGAATTGGGGCCCACGCGCCGCCAGATCGGCGCGGCAGGTGCCTACAACTCCCGCAAATGCTGGTGGGGCTGAGGGGACTCGAACCCCCTGAGCCCCACACTGCCAGTGTGGGATTAGCCGTGGGAGTGGACGGCATCCGCCGTGACCATTGGGCATGCCTGGCGGCGAATTGGGCACCGGTGGCATTAGCGGGCAGGAGTTTGTGGGCCAAATTGAGGGCCACCGAGCGACGACGGCACAGCCCCAGCTACAGGTATGGCATTGCCGAGTAATCCTCTGATGGATCAAGGCGCGCTCTACCGGCCGCGCAGCCGCCCGGCTCGCTCGCCCTGCCCGGGGGGCTAGGGCGCCGTTCTCGGCTGGCTGCCGGGCGAGTATTCCCGGACGCACAGCTTCACCCGGAGAGGTCCCACGCCGTGACAAGTGCCTGGCCTCCGCCGCCCGGATCGTCCACGGCTGCCCTACCGCGCGGGGAGCAGCTACGAACGGTTGGAAGCCGTGTGAGCGACGCGTGGTCGATTACGATTGCGCGATCTACCTCGGAACCGGCGTCGGACCGCCCGGCGGAGAGGCCGCCGCCTGCGCGTCGTTCGGCAGGATCACTTGGCGTTTCCGCGTGCTGTCGCGGAGTCGGCTGGCAGCTGAGTCGGGGCACCGAGTTGGTAGGCGATCAGCACGGCGGTAATCGATTCGGCGCAGAGTAGGCCCACGAGCACGACGATCTGAAACTTCGCCGCTGCGTAAGGGCTGCTGCCTCCAAGAAGTGCACCGACGAAAGCGCCCGGCAGGGTGACCAGGCCGACCGTGCGCGTCTGATCGAGCGCGGGCACCAGCGCCTCGGACGCAGCACTGCGCGCGACATCGGCGACAGCTTGACGCGGAGTGGCGCCGATCGATAGCCACGCCTCGACCTCATCGCGACGGCGACGCAGCCCGTCGAGCAGACGGCGCCCGGTCAGCGTCGCGGCCGTCATGGTGCCGCCGAACACGATGCCGCACACCGCGACCAGCGTGCGCACAGAACGGTCCAGCGCAGGCAGCCCACAGATGACTCCCACCGCGACCGCTGCGCCTGCCCCGCACGAGAGAACGACGGCCACCGGCGCACCAGCCAGGCCACGCAACCGCCGGCCCGCGGTCCACGTAGCGACCGAGAACATCACAGCCACGACCAAAACGGTCAACGGGGGCGCGGCGAACACACCGCGCAACGCGGCGGCAACGAAGGTCAACTGCGCCGCCGCCCGCCCACACGCCACGACCACCGCGCTCCGCTGGCCGACCCCCGCCAGGCTGAGAGCCCCAACAGCGAATACGACCAACAGGATCAGCCCGACTACCAGACGCGTCACGACGGACAGTCTCGCTGAGCCAAAGCCACGCTCCGGCGAGACGGCGGCGCAGTCACAACAGGTGCGCTATTTCACCCCCTAGGTTGGCGAGGGCCGGACGACACGGCCCAATCAGCAATGGTCGACCTGCCCGTCAAAACGTGACAACCTCACTGAAGAACGTCGGAGGCGTACGGAGCCTGCTCGACGCGATGCTGGCCGAACACGTCAGCCAGCTCGTCTTCGCGTCGAGCGCAGCCCTCAATCGGTGGTCGTGACCGGGTGCGCGGTGTGCGTGGTGTTGGCGACGTGGAGTGCTTCTGGGAGCTGGACGTCGGGGAATCGGATGATCCGCGCGGTGCCGGGGGCGACCTCGACAATCGCGCGGGCGTGCTTGACAGCAACGGTTGTGTGGTCGAACGCTTTCGGCGCGGCACCGTCGAAGACCGCACGCCGTCCCCCAGGGTGATGGCCGAGGCGTCGAGCGAGGCGAACCCGCCCGGAGCTGAGCTCTGCAGGGTCAACGCGCTGCCGGCGGCGTGGTAGGACGCCGGCAGGTCGAGCCTGACGGAATCGGTCGTGCTCGTACGGGCGGACGGGTCCTGGACATTGATCAGGACCATCGTCAGCGTGTGGTTCGCGCTCTGCACGCCGTACGCACGAAGCCGGGACAGATCGTCGTGGGAGTAGCCGCCGAGCTTCACGAATCGCCCGGCCGGTATTTGGCGAAATGCCCAGATGCCGTAATAGAGAGGACTGGCGGAAAGCACGTTCGCGTTCAGCGCCGCCTGGTCGGCCGCGCAGAATGCCGCGTACCACCGGTAGGAGGTCGTATAGCCGACGGAGCCGGTGTGGTAATCACCGCAGACGCGGGCTGTGCTGGTGTGGAAGTTCAGGTCGGCGATACCGGCCTGTGTGGCCTGCAGGAGGTAGTCGAGAACCCATAGCGACGCCGCGTCGGAGTTGCTGACGCCCTTGCAGCCGCTGTGCGCGTCGCTGTTCGTCTCGTTGAGGAAGACCGGCATGCTGTCGCGCATGCTCCTGACACTCGCCACGTCACGGTGCAATGTGGCCTGCCGCGCGATGTAGTTCGACGCCGACATCAAGCCTGGGATCTTCAAGCCGCAGCCGACGCTGTCGTAGTGGTGCACGGTGACCGCATGAATCTCATCTCGCGGGTCCTTGATCGTCTGGTCGGCGGCCGCCGCCGAGACGAACCGACGGAGCACAGTGGAGCCTCCGTCCGACGGCCCGTCCATGGTGATGTGGTTCTGCCGGATAGCTGCATTGATGTCGGCGTAGTACCTCCTCATCACCGAGTAGTACTGCGCCGGCCTCAGGCTGAGTCACGACGTCGTATTCGTTTCCGATCTCGACCGCCTGCAGGCTGTCACCCAGCGTGCGGTGCGCAGCCACCACCTCGGCGACTGCCTGGCCGTACGTGACGCGCGATCTTAGGAGGGACAGCACCGGGACGGCGATCGTGACCTTCCAACCCGTCGCGGCCACCAACCGCTTCAACTGGTCCAGGTCGGACTGGTCGACCGTGCCGCCGATCGCCCACGAGGGTGCCGGCCGGTCGGCGAAAGCACCGAACGCCGGCCAGACGAGTTCGCTCGTGTAGCCGCCGATACGGATCACCCCGCGGCGCCCGAGAGTCACCAACGGCCGCTCGAGGAGCCGCCGGGTGAGGAAGCCATGCGCGAGGTCCGCCGACTCCACCGAGAACCCCTGGTTGTCACCGGAGACGCCGGCACCGGTGACGCCCCTGGTAGGGGTGAGCGTGAACGCGGCCGAGCCGCTCCGCTGGGCCCGGGTGGCCCGCCTCGGTGGCACGCCGCTGCTGGGCGACCGTGTCGGCGATAACATGCCGGACGTCGTCGACCGCGCCATGCGCAACGGCGCAGCGAGATGCCGACGCTTGACGCTGACGCACGAAACCGTCAACGCCAGCACCGCGACTAGCGCTGTCGTCGCGACGGCCCGCCCCGCCGTACGCCCGCTGATCCTTCGTTCAAGCAACCGCATCCGCAACCTCTCATACGTCATCACGATTACACCGGCCGACTAGCGGCCGATCAGCCTTTCTACAGCTAGCGGCCAACCCGCGACATCGACTTGCTCCGATTCGTGCCTACAGCCAGAAAGAACCGCAAGGCCAGGGGCGAAGGTCCGTCCGCCCCGCGGCCGTTCTGCTCTCCTACCGCCACAGCGATCGACGGGCAGTAGCTGCCCGGCACCAGGATCGGCGACCAGGCTAAGCCGCTGTCCCGTGAAGACCGTCCGCGTGCCTGACATCTCCCAAGCAGCTACA
The DNA here is from genome assembly GCA_963709985.1 of uncultured Actinomycetota bacterium. Classification (GTDB taxonomy): domain Bacteria; phylum Actinomycetota; class Actinomycetes; order Mycobacteriales; family Jatrophihabitantaceae; genus DASXRA01. The sequence goes on along the minus strand of CAVPYQ010000027.1, from coordinate 53,386 downwards.
CCGCACCGCTTCACAGCACGCTGCCGTCTTGGCGTCAGGAGTGGGACGGGCCCCTTTCTGCCTATCCGAAGCCAGCCGGCCCAAGGGGCGGTGAGGATGCTAGTTGACGGAAATGACGATTGGGACAAATCCTTCGGACACAGCGCGGACGTGGTCTGACCGCTCGTTGACGAATGGCAGCGGCTCGGACCCGCCGTCGCCGTCGCGCACAGGCCATTTCGTCATGCGCGGGTTGAGGATTGACGGTGTGATCGGCGTTAGCTAGCGTCTGCAACGGAACCAAGGGCGCGGAGGCAGACGGCGCGAGATGGGTCAGTGGATCGGCGTTCATACCGGTCAGCGAGTCCTGCCCACGTAGCGGCAAGTCTGCCTGACCCCGCGGCGTCCGATCGGGGGTAGCAGCGTGAGCTTGAGACGAGGCCGTGAGCTGGTGAGCGGGATCGCGGCCCTGGGTGGACTGGGTGCTATATGTCGCTGTGCTGAACTTCGTCGCGGACCTGGTCCTATGCGACTTCGGCAAGTCGAACCGGTGCTCATCGGTCCTGTTCGGTGACCGCCGCTGATAGCCCTTGGCGCGGCATGATCACCCGTATCAGGACGGGATCGATGACGGCTCGGCGCCGGCAGGATGTCCGAGCGGGCAACCATACGCACAGTCCACAATGACCGACAACCAGGTTCCGGGAGGCACTCGGCGTCGCTGCCGCCGGAGCCGCCGGTGGTTGGCGATTGCGTCGGTGCTGGTAATTGCCTTCTTCGGCGCGGTCACGGCGCTGGTCTTCATTTGGCCGGACCTGCCCCGGGTGCCGACCCGCGTCGATGCGATCATCGAACTCGGTGGGCCCGGAGTGAAGGGTCGCGATCGCGTGGCCGTTGAGCTGGCCAGGGCCCACCGGGCCCCGTTCCTGGTTCAGTCAACCGTGGTGGCCGAAGCGGGAACCGACCGTTGTCTTCCACCGGTGTCCGACGTGACAGTTCTCTGCTTCCACGCAACGCCGAACACCACGCGACGCGAAGCCGAGTACATCGGCAAGCAGGCAAAGCCCGGCACTGGACGTCGATCGTTCTGGTCACCACTCCCGATCAAGCTTGGCGCGCCTGGCTGCGGGTCAGCCGATGCATGGGCGGCAAAGTCTATGTCGCGACCGCACCGCTACCCCCGCTCGACTGGCTCGGGCAGATCCCCTACCAGTGGGCCGCCACGGCAAAAGCGCTCACCGTCCAGCGCGCGTGCTAGCGGACCACCACACATTCCTCGTCCGGCAAGGATGTCGCTGCGCACGCGGCCATTCGCGCCGATCGCTGGGCGCGGCTCCCTTTATCTTGATCGCCTCTTAGGGACCTGACGTCTCATTTGCTGCAAGGTGCGGACCCGGCGACGTGCGCGGCGTGCGGGCACTGCGCCGCGATCAGCATCAGATTCCCGCCGCCACACATTGCGTCCACGATGACGAAGTCGTCGCTAAGCAGATCGGCAAGTACGGTCGGGTCAACCGCGAGCAGGGCGTCGAAGAAACGCGCCGTCAGTCGCGAGCACGCCAGCGCGTATCTCAGCCGGGCATGAGGTTCCCCCACACGGCCTGACGCCCAGGGCCGAATCACCAGCAAACTCGGGAGCACGCGGTGGGGGTGCCGCACACAGCCGCCTAGCTCGGACGAACAGGCCGGCATCCGCAGCGGATCAGCAGACCGAACCAGTCGGATGCCGAGCATCACCCACGGAGAGGCAGAAGAAACCATGGCCGACGAACCCGCGCATCGGAAGGTCGAAGTCACCGACGGCGACCGCGTTGTCGCCTCGGCGCAGGTAGACACCTCGCCAGACGCCCCAGATACAGCTCGGGCGTCGTTGCACGCCGAATCGGGCCATCTGCCGGTAGGAAGCAGGGCGAGTCTGGTCGATGCGGTTCTGGACCTGCCCGAACTTCAGGGCGGTACGCACCTAGAAGCGACCGTTCCGCTCGGTGACGCCGAGTCGCTGCAACGGCTCAGAGAACGCACCGACGACATGAGCACCCGCGCCGCTGGCTCCAGCGCCCTCGTCGACGCCGATCTGCCCAAAGATCAACCCGACGATCAATAGGCGAGCTCCAACTGCGTAGCGTGCCGAGTCGGCCCAGGCGTCATGGCCCGACGCCGCAAGATGCACGAGGCCGAGGGCTTCGGACGAGGCTGTTGAGCATGGCTGCCACCTTCGGTCAGCCCGAACAAATGCCTTGCTCGATTCGCCGGGTCACTCCGGGCTTGCACGGCCCGATCCGTCGGCGTGCCAGGTTCAGCATTGCGGCCCGACCGTGTCCAGCAGTCACGCGGACCTTCGCCGGTGCTGCTCCGGGGAACGGGACCCGGACTGCACGCGATCTACTCCTCCGCATCCTCGAGGGCCTCCCCGCCCGGAATATTCCCGGCGCCGGCGACGCCGCCAGACGCGGGAACGTGCTTAAGTCCGTGCGCGCGCCGGGACTCCGCAGGCCCTGCGCGATGCTGTGCCCCGGTACCCGGGCACCGGTGGAACGGCGAAACGCGCCCTTGATCCGTCGTCTCGTGGGGCGAGATGAGCCAGTCAAGCGCGCGTCCGCCGTCGGATTGAGAAAGTCGCCTCGGCCTACCGGAGCGACGCCTCCCATTTGTGCAAATCGCCGGCGTCGACCCCGCGCTGTAGCGCGTCCAAGGTGCCGCCGGTCTTGTCCGCGTCGAAGATCGGGCTGCGCCAGCCGCACGAACACAGCGCCCATGCTCGACCCTCGGCGGTCTCGACAATGCTGACCTGGTGATCCATACCGGCGAGTTCTGCCATGGCTGTCCCTGCCCGGCCCGGCGTGTCAGCGCTGCGGTCCGGGCCGTTGGTGAAGTAGTGACCGTGCTGCGATTACTCCTGTCCTCGTGGATGATCATCGATATCTACTGGGCTGGTCTGGCTATCCGCCCGGATGCTGGCGCATCCCATCCGAGGTCGGCGACCACGTGCAACACCGCCAACCTTCTGCTCCAAGTTGGCTGCTGCCTCGGCCTGGGTCTCGGGCCTGCCAGTCCTCTACTACGTAGGCTTCCCAGCAGCGGCAAGGACGTAACACCAGGCCGCGGTCGCGATGGGCTGGCATGGTGCAATGTTCTTGATCGGATAGCGACTAGACGCCATGGACAGATGAACTCGCGGTCACCAGAGCACTCGGACACCCGTGTGCGCAGGGCAAAGTGACGTCTAGGACTCCGCAGAAGCTCGAGAACCGATGACACGAACATCAATGATCGCGGACCAGCCTGCAGTACTAGCTTTCGCTAGCGTCCGTTCGAGTCGTCAGATCACGAGGTCTTGCGATGGGCGTCGCGGATGTGTGTGATGCGCGGGCGAGCAGCATGACGGCGTCGCTGAGGGTGCCATGGTCCGGGCGTTGCCCGGGTCGTGGCAATGCCGTGCGGGCATCGAGGTAGGTGACCGACCCGACGTCAGCGGGCATCAACGTGACATGGGCGTTGACTCGAAGCAGTTTGACGCCGAGCAGGCGGGCAAAGACCGTTGCATCTATTTTGACGCCGTCGACAGACTCTTGGATGCATTCGATGCGCCATGGCTACCGGGCGAATTTTCGTACGGGTTACCGGACGCTGTAGTTCTGAAGTCTGGACTTGAGTCCGAGTCCCTTATCGATGTCTCCGCTGAGGGTTTCGAGTTTGCCGCTGTATTCTCTCAGTCGCTTCTAGGCATTCTGCTCAGCCGCAACGATTTGCCCATATCGCTCACGTCCCGCTCGGGTGCCGAGGACGTATCCGACGCCGAAGACCGCCAGACTACGCAGTTTCACGATTGACTCCTCCGTCGTATGGAGGACATAGCTGCGCTTGCGGTGGTCAACGTCGTCAAGCACTGATTCGCCGCATCGCGCTGCGGGTATCAACAGCCACGTCCGGGGACCGTCCGTGCCAGTACAAAATGGCGAAACGAGAAGTGAGACCTGATGGTCTATGCCGTCGCGTTGTGCGCTGCAGCCGCACTTGGTCTCGGCTGGGTGCTGCAGCAGCACATCGCGGCCCGGGTGGACCTATCGGAGATGCTGTCATTGCGGATGCTGCGCGATCTCATGCGTAACCGGGTGTGGTGGGTAGGTATCGCTGCGATGGCGATCGGGCAGACCCTCGCTGGGCTAGCCCTGCAACTGGGCCCGGTGACCGTCGTTGCCCCGCTTCTGTCGGCCAACCTGCTGTTCGCGTTCGTCATAGAGGCGGTGGCGAATCACCGACGTCCTGGCATGCCTGAGGTGTTCGGGGCGATCCTGCTGTGTAGCGCGGTCGGGATCTTCCTCGCGGTGGCTGACCCGCGCACGTCGAACAGTCTCGCGCCATGGCCGACGATGACGGTGGCCTGCGGGGTTCTCGCCGCCGCCGTAACAGCGCTGGTCCTACTCGGCAAACGGCGCACGTTGGTGCCCGAGTCCATTCTGATCGCGACTGCTGCCGGCCTGTTGTACGGCATGCAAGACGCCAGTACCCGTGGCGCGTTCGTCTCGGTGCGCCACCGAGGGTTTTCCGCGCTGGCACACACGCCATGGCCCTACCTGCTGCTCGCCTCGGCGGTCGCCGGGGTGATCCTGTCCCAGAGCGCCTTCCGCGCTGCCCGGCTTGACTACTCGCTGCCGCCCATCACGGTCGCCGAACCGATCGCCGGCGGCCTGCTCGGGATCATCCTGCTCGGCGACACGCTGTCCGCAACCGGACCGGCCCGGGCAATCGAATGCCTGTGTGTGCTGGCGATGATCACCAGCGTGGTGCTCATCGGCCGCTCGCCCGTGCTGGCACCCGTCGAGCACGAATCGACCGGTACGCCCTCGATCGCGTCACACCGCTCCACTTGACGTTTGGTCCGCTGATTCGCGTACGCCGCGGAATTCATCGATTGCGCCATTTCAACCGAAGCAAAGACTCAGCTATCAAATCGTTATGCCAGCCGTTTCGCCAGAGCGTCAAGCCGAGGTAGAGGTCGCGGATCCTAATTCGAACGGAATTGATCTTCCCGATGATTCTTGGTGGTCGAGGCGTGTGACGGATCGAAGATCTGGGTATGACGTTTGCGGGTCGGGCCAACTATCTCGCCCGAGGCGAAACCAGCGCCAGCCTTTCCAACGCGGGGGTACCACTTATGATCAACATTCGATAAGCCCTGAACTGATCCGTTGCCACGGGAAGTGTGCCCAGCGCGACTTCCGCACAGATCACATATGCCTAAGCCTGACCATCGTCTATCGGCCACCTCGGTCGAGAGATCAATGCGGCATTCGCTGAATCGGCCTTGGCAATACCTGGGACGCGCGAGGTAGCCGAACTTATCGTCGTGGATTTCTCGTCCGCTACAAGGTCGCTCAAGGTCGTCCGGAAGACGGGCACCGCGAGCGGCGAGCGGCAAATCAGAGACGTACAAGTGCAGGTCGGTGCGCGGTATCTCCGCGCGTCGGCGCGAACACAGAAAGGGAATTCGTCATGAACATCGACAAAGATCAGATCGTCCAGTTCCTCAAGGACAAGGGGCAGGACCAGCAGGCCGACGAAGCCGCACGGGAGCTTCCGGACCAGGTCGACAGCGAAGAGCATTTCGACTTGCTGACGAGTCACGGCATTGATTTGGACGAGCTCAAAGAAAAGTTCGGCGGCGGCTTGGGCAATTACCTCTGATCCGTGCTCACCCGAGCCAGAAACGCCAACACCTGGCGCAGAAACTGACACTGAAAGAGAGACACAGACATGACGCAACCGACCGCAAGAACAGAAGAGTCGGCCGGGCCGGTCGACGCGGCACTGCAGCAGGCCTCGAACGTGAGCCAGCACGCCGGGGAGAAGGGATCCCAGCTCGCGGGCACGGCCGCTGACCAGGCCAAGCAGGTCACCGGCGAGGCTGGACGGCAAGCGCGTGACCTGATCGCAGAAGCGCGGGGTCAGCTCGGTAGCCAGGCCTCGGCTCAACAACAGAAAGTCGCCGACGGGCTGCGGTCATTGGTGGACGAGTTGACCTCGATGGCCAAGAACAGCGGACAGTCCGGACCGGCCACTGAGCTGGCCCACCAGGCGGCCGAGCGAGCGCGCCACGCGGCGTCCTGGCTCGACAAGCGCGAGCCCGGCGACCTGGTCGGCGAGGTTCGGCGACTGGGCCGGCAGCACCCGGGCACCTTCCTACTCGGTGCCGTGTTGGCCGGGGTCGTCGTCGGCCGACTGACCAGAGGGGCGGTCGAGGCGGCATCGAGCACCTCGTCTGACAGCGACGGCGCCAGTAGCCAGATCACAGCTCCACAGCCGGCTGTGCCGGGTTACGAGCGAGTTCCTTCGCCGACAGCACCGCCGTTCAGCGCTCCCGGGCTCGGCGTGGGCCCAGAGCCCCAAGGGCAGGTGTAACCCTCATGTCGAGCGGGGGTAGGACCGCCGTGCCGCCGGGCCAAGGCGCCCAGGCACCGTCGGCGACGAACGTAGGAGAACACATAGGAGTCGACGACTCCGCGGCATCGCTCGGGGAGTTGGTGGGTTCGATCAGCCGCGACCTGTCCACGCTGATGCGACAGGAAATCGAACTGGCCAAGGCCGAACTCAAACAGGAAGCCGCCAAGACCGGAAAGGGCGCGGGCATGCTCGCCGGATCGGGGTTCGCCGGATACATGGTGCTGCTCTTCGCCTCGACCGCGGCCTGGTGGGGCTTGTCGAACCTGATGGATCAAGGCTGGGCCGCGCTGATCGTCACGGCCGTATGGGCCCTCGTCGGTGCCGTGCTGTTCGTCACTCGGCCGCGGGCAGCTTCGCGCCGTGCATCCCAAACCCGAACGCACCGTCGACACCCTGCAGCAGATACCAGACGCCCTCAAGGGCCGGTAGGAGACCAGCATGAGCCAGACCAATCCCAACCAGATCCAGAACAAGATCGACAGAACCCGCGAAGACCTGAGCAGCAACGTCAACGCGCTCGCCGACAAGGTCAGCCCGAACCGGATCGTGGGGCGCCGCGTCCGGCGAACCAAGGCCGCGGTTACCGGCGTGCGGGAACGCGTCATGGGCGCCAGTGAACCGGCATCCGACACAGTGCGATCGGCGGCGTCGAACGCCGGCGCTGCAGTGTCCTCGGCAGCGTCCACCGTCGCCGATGCCACGAAGTCCGCCCCCGTGGCGGCGACCCGCCAAACGCAGGGCAATCCGATCGCGGCCGGCCTGATCGCGTTCGGCATCGGCTGGCTGGCCTCGTCCTTGATGCCGGCGAGCAAGCCGGAGCAGCAGATCGCCGACACGGTCAAGGACAAGGTTGCCGACGCAGCCCATCCGCTGGTCGAGCAAGCGCAGCGGTCTGCCAACGAGGTAGCCGACAATCTGCGCCAGCCAGCGCACGACGCGCTCGACACGGTTCGCTCCACCGCCCAGGACGCGGCCAGCACCGTGACCGAGGAGGCGAAGGGCGCCGCGAGCGACGTCGCAGATCACGCAAAGTCCGCCACGCACGATGTCGCCGATCAAACGCGGCCATCAACCTCATACCAATAAGGGAGTGCACCATGATCGGATTGATCATCAGTCTCATCCTCATCGGACTCATCGCCGGCGCGCTGGCCCGACTTCTCGTGCCCGGTAGGCAAGACATCTCGATACCGATGACCATCCTCATCGGCATGATCGGCTCGTTCGTCGGCGGATTCCTCGGCTACCTGATCTTCCACAAGGACAGCCAGGACGGCTTCTTCCAGCCTTCAGGGATCATCGGCTCCGTCATCGGTGCCGTGATCGTGCTGCTTGTCTGGACGCGCGTCGGTGGCCGAAGCAGCGTCCGTAGCTGACTCGATCACCACGAAGGTGGGAACGCGCAATAACTCATCACCTGTACCGAGCCACCCAACCAGCCGGCGCCCAACTTGCGCGCTGCGTGCCTGCACGCGCCGCGTGACCCAGTACGTGCCGACCCGATTGCCGTGCAGCTCGCGCGGCACCGACCCAGAAAAGGACACCGACCATGGCTTCCACGAAACGCTCGACCCGCACCCCGTCGCGCACCACCGCCGCTCCCTCCAGGGCACCGTCGAAAACCGGCACACCGCGCAAGGCGACCGGCAAGACCGGCACGCCCCGCACCCGCAAGACCACGACAAAGCCGGCCAGCGGCAGCGCGCCGAAGCCACTGATCCGGGCTCAGCAGGCGCTAGATCACGCCGCCCGGACCGAGAAGCAGCTCAGATCCACGCTGAAGAAGCACACCAAGACCATCAACACCGCCAAGGACGACCTCGACGCCCACACGGCTGACCTCAAAAACCTCAAGTCGCAGCTGAAGACCGCGAAAAAAGCCCGCAAACAGACCGCGAAGAAAATCCGCACCGACGCCGCGGCCAAAACCAAGTAGACGACCCCAACACATCGGCCCCACGGCCGACCGCACCACCCACAGGACGGTGGGTATGCCCACCGTAGGGACGCGTCGAACATCTGCGCAGCCCTCGAACGTCGAAGGCGGCGAGAGCCAATGGTCTATCTAGTCGCGGCCTGCGCGGCAGCAGCCCTGGGTCTGGGCTGGGTCTTGCAGCAACGTATCGCCGCCCAGGTCGACATCTCCGAGATGCTGTCGATCCGCATGCTCGTCCACCTGATGCGCAGCGGCGTGTGGTGGGCCGGCATCGCCGCGATGGCCATCGGCCAGAGCCTCGCCGGGTTCGCCTTGCAGCTCGGACCGGTCACGGCCGTCGGACCGGTGCTGTCGGCCAACCTGCTGTTCGCATTCGTCATACGGGCGGTGTCAACGCGCCAGTCGGCGCGCAGACCCGAACTCGCCGGCGCGGTTCTGCTGTGCGTCGCGGTCGGGGTCTTCCTCGCCGTCGCCAACCCGCGCGCATCGCACCGGACGAGCACGCCCTGGCCGGCAATCACGGTTTCCGCCGTGGCCGTCGCGGCGATCGTCGCCGTACTCGTGTTGATCGGCAAGCGGAGCGGACTGGTCGCCGAATCCATCCTGCTCGCCAGCGCCGCCGGCATCCTCTATGGCCTGCAGGACGCGACGACCCGCGGCGGGCTGGTGTCCCTCGACCACGACGGTGTCACGGCGCTGATCCACACGGCCTGGCCCTACCTGCTTCTCACGTCCGCCGTGGTCGGCGTCCTGCTCGCCCAGAGCGCCTTCCGGGCAGCCCGGCTCGACTACTCGCTACCACCGATCACGATCGCCGAACCGCTCGTGGCCGGCGCTCTCGGAATCGCGCTGCTGTCCGACCGGATCTCGACCAATGGGCCCAGCCTCGCCGTGGAATGCCTTTGCATAGCGGCAATGGTGGTCAGCGCGATACTCATCGGCCGCTCGCGTGTCCTCGCGCCAAGCAGCAGCGAACAACTTGCCAACGCCACGACGACCACCGGCGAGCCCAGCCGCTCCGCAACCGCCTGAACCGCCGCTAAAACTGCGAGGGTCGCTGCCTCGAGCGGGTGCTCACCGGCGGATGCTGCGGCGAGCCCCGACGCGCATCCAGACAAGAAGCACGATCACCGCTCCGATGACGGAGCCGATGATCCCGGAGGGCTGGAAGAAGCCGTCCTGGCTGTCCTTGTGGAAGATCAGGTAGCCGAGGAATCCGCCGACGAACGACCCGATGATGCCGATGAGAATGGTCATCGGTATCGAGATGTCCTGGCGGCCGGGCACGAGCAGCCGGGCAAGCGCCCCGGCGACAAGTCCGATGAGAATGAGACTGATGATCAGGCCGATCATGGTGCGCTCCTTGGGTGAGCCGGCTGAGCCGGATGCGGTCAGACGCGTGAGGCGTTCGGCGTCGCGCATGGTTCGCGATGCGTGGGCAAGCAGGTCAGCCGCATCGCTGAGGATCGCCGCCCTCCTGCCCCGAGCCGGCTTGTTGCCGCGCAGGACGGGCATCGACGTCAGGGGATCGGCTCAAGGGCGGCAGGCATCAACGTGACGTGCGCCTTGACGCGCAGCACCTTCAAGCCGAGCAGGCGCCCGATCACCGTGGCTTCAACGACTACTCCGTCCGGAAGGCTCCTGCGCTCGTCCCCACGCGCGAGGACGAGCGCGCCGGTTCGGTACCGATCAGTCGCTGCTGTAGTCGCGAAGCCTGGCTCTTGATCCCGTCCAGCCTGCCGCTGAAGCCGTCGATCTTCCCGCTGACGGATTCGAGCTTGCCGCTGTAATCATCGAGTCGCTTGGACGCGTTCTGGGCCGCCGCCACGATCTGCTCATAACGCTCACGTCCCGCTCTCGTGCCGAGGACGTACCCGACGCCGAACACCGCTAAGCTTCGCAACTTCACGATTGACTCTTCCGTCGTGCTGAGGACACCCGCCGCGCTTGCCGCAGTCAGCGTCATCAGACTCGCGAGCGCGCCGGCACCGGACTTCACCGCAGGATTGCGACCCGCATCCGCGGCCAGCTTGGCAATCACGTCGTACCAGTTCTTCTTGCGCCGAAATACACGACATTGTCGATCAACCCCCATCCATTAGGCTCGGGCCTTCGCCCGCGACGCCCGCTGAATCGAGCGACGAGCTGGTCCTTCTTCATCCGCGCCGCGCCTCGGATCTGCAGCGGATACGCGATGTCGAGCAACTCTGCCTTGGTATGCGCGTCCAGCCGTTCCGGAGCCTCGTACTTTCGCTCCGCCTGGACCGCGCGGGCGGTCTCAGTCGCCAGCGACTCCTCCGTGCTGTGCGCATCGTCCAGAGCCCGATCGGCAACACCGGCGCGCTGGTCGGCCTGTTCGGCGAGAGCCCTGGCCTGCTGATGCGCCTGCTCCGCCGCGTCCTCGGCCGCCTTCGTCGCCTCGGCTGCCAGCGACCGGCCGCGGCCATCGCTCGGCGCCGGCCGTCCGCGCCGCGCGCCGCCTCTCGCGCCCGCACCGTCAGCCTCTGCGCACCGCGTCAGCTGCGGCCGATCAGCACACCGCTGCCGCTGCGTTCTGTTCGACGGCGTCCAGAGCGCGACGCGCTTCCGCGGCGCCGATCTACCAGTGCTGCTCTCACGCGTCGCTCCGCACCGCGCTAGCAGCCCTGTTCAGCACGCCTTCGCAGCCTGGCACAGTTGTCAGCGTGCGGCCTCCGCCAACGCCTCAGCTCGCCTGCCTGCCCTCCACCGCCGCTTCAGCTCGCTTCAGACGTGCTCACCGAGTCCCGCGCGCCGGCAGCGCATCGACGACCGCAGCTGGACGCAACGAACGCGTCCGTGCAGCGCCGCCAGTACCAGCGCAGCCGGGCAACCCCGCTATCCTCGACAGCAACCACGGCGCCGTTGCGCGGCAACTCCTCGACCCCTGTCGATGCTTGGCCGGACAGCCAATGCACGGGACGAACTCTTGCCATGTTGACAACCCCTCGCACTTGTTCGCGACCCGGCGCTTCTGGTCAGCATTTCGATCGTGGACGACTGCGCAATTCATTCCCCGGCGCAGCGCCTGCTCAAACAGCGTCGAAGATTCACAGCAGCACGCTGCATTCTCTTGTCGGCAGAATCCCATAAATCGGTCCAGGTACGACCTCGACGTTCGATTTCGCCAGTAATCCGCACGGCGGACAGCCCGCCCGACAACCAGTGAACAACACCGAGCCCAACTCACGAGCGCACAACGTCTCCCGCCGCGTCGACCAGGGCATCTAAGATCAAGCCCACGAGCGACGAGCAGCGCAAGCCACGAGCCGCAACCCTCTCGCGCGTCACCGACGAACAGCCGACTGATCGACACGCAGCCCAGCACTCGTGCACTCACCTGTTTCGCACCTCGTCCGCCGAGCCGTAGCAACCAACGCCCGATCGCCGCCGTACGCCATTCCTAGCTGATCAGAACTACCAGCCACCTGTGCCCGAAACGAAAGCCAGTTACCTGTTGCACGACGCGACAGAATAGCCGACCGGCGTGCGTCGGCGCGCAGAACTCGCGATCATCGCCGCGCCGTCCCCACGACATACCCCAGCCAAAGAACACTCGCAAACGATCACCAACAACTCAGAGCGTCCAGCGACTCGTGATCGCGCGTCAGCGCCGTCGCGCAGCGGTCAGCGCGGCCCATGCCCGCTACGCGTCACGTTTCAACCGCCGTTCTTCGCCGGGTCCACACAACCCTTACCCAGTCCCTGCGCGTACGGTACAGCGCGGCGTGAAGTGCCCGCACGCAGCGCAGCAGCGGCGAGCCGCTCAGCTTTCAGTTCGGCGGCTGCCCGGCGAGCGACGACGTCAACCCGCTTGCTGACCCGAGCGAGAGCGGTCTCGAAGACCTCAGCCTTGTCGGCGGCGCGGCGGTTTCGCGAACGCGCGCACCGCGGCACCGACCGCGGCGATCTGAGTGCTCGCCTGTCGGCGGTACAACTTGACGTACTTGGTTCTCGCGCGCCGCACCCGCGCGTGCAATTCGAGCAGCGCGTCCTCGTCCAGCTCGGCCATCCGGCCGGCTCAGTTTCACGCAGCAGGTCTAATTCGTTACGCCCTAGGTGTTCACCATCGCGTCCATGCGCCGACCTCCGACTCCGCGCCGGCACCGAGGCTAGGAAGGCCGGTGTCCGCTGTCGTCGTCCAATGTGCGTGAGCCGAACCATCCCCGGAAGGTGAGGTCGCCGCCCGGCCGTTGACACGACTTAGCGTCATTCAGGGACGGCCCGGGGAATCATGCCGTTGGTATGAAGCGCGAGCCGCGCGATTCGCGGTCGCCGCGATCACTGGCCGTGACGGGCGCGCGAAGGCACTGCTACGCGTCGGTCTACCGGAGCGACGCCTCCCACTGGTGCAGATCGCCGGCGTCGACCACGCGCTGTAGCGCGTCCATAGTGCCGCCGGTCTTGTCCGCGCTGAAGATCGGCTGCGCCAGCCGCACGAACACAGCGCCCACGCTCGGCCCTCGGCGGTCTCGACAATGCTGACCTGGCGTCCATGCCGGCGAGTTCTGCCATGGCGTCCCTGCCCAGCCCGGTATGTCAGCGCTGCGATCCGGACCGTTGGTGAGGTTCTGACAGCGCTCCGATTCTCCTGTCCTCGTGGATGATGCTCGACATCTACCGGCTGGTCTGGCTATCGCCCCGATGCTGACGCATCCCACCCGAGATCAGCGGCCACGTGCAACCCGCCAATCTCTTGCTCCAAATTTACACCGTCTCGGCTGGTCTCGGCCTGCCAGTGCTCTACATAGGCTTCCCGCAGCGGCAAGGACTACACCACACGCGTGGTCGTCGGCCTTGGCTAAGCCCAATGTTCTTGATCGGGTGTTTTCCCGGCCAACAGCACGCACCGATTGACGCCAGCCGGCCAGCTCCCCACGCCCGTGCGCGTTACTGGGACAAGCGTGGAGAACTCTGTGGCGGTGTCGGACCGGCTGACCGTCCACGCTCCGCCGAGGTCGACGAGCCCCGGGCTCCGGGACCGTGTGTTTAGGCCGCCGACCCCGGCGGGCATAGCGGTTGGTGACGACTCGACCAGCAGTCGCCAGGCGCGTGGCCGCCGCGCGAAAGGTTCGTCGCTGGCGGCAGTGTCGACTACCTGCCACCTAGGGGGACAGATTATGGCTGCAACCGAGCACGGCACGCGACAGGACGTGGTGTCGTTCCTCAAAGATCAGCACGAAGAGATCAAGCGACTACTCAACGACGTCGAAATAGGTGTCGGCCAGCAGCGCGCAGAGTCGTTCCTCGAGCTGCGGCGACTGCTGGCCGTGCACGAAACAGCCGAGGAGGAATTCGTCCATCCGCGCGCACGGAAAACGATCAGTGACGGAGACGCGGTCGTATCCGCGAGGCTGCATGAGGAGAACGAAGCCAAGAAGATGCTCGCCGACCTGGAGAAGATCGGCGTTGACGATCTTGATTTCACGATCCAATTCGCCGCGTTCAAGAGCGCCGTCCTGGCGCATGCGGAACGCGAGGAGCGCGAGGAGTTCCCGGCCCTGCAAGCCGAATCCGATCCCGAGCAGTTGCAGCGCATGGCGCGGGTCGTCAGGGCAGCGGAGTCCATGGCGCCGACGCGTCCGCATGCCGGCGTGGAATCCGCCGCGGCCAACATGATCGCCGGTCCGTTCGCGGCGATGCTCGACCGCGCGCGGGACACGTTCAAGAAGGTCTGAGCCAAGCCTTCCTCCAGCAGGTACTTTCTGCCGCGCCGCCGAGGTGCACTGATGAGCACGTGGTGCATCAAATTCATCGCCGCAGTGCTGGCCGTGAGGCTGAGCGCTGGCCCGGGTATTTGGCGGCGCGGTTGCTTCGAAGGATGCGTGGCGTCTGGCAGCGACGGTGGAGTGTCAGTAGCGTCCGCCTGAGACCGTTCCGGGAGGTGCGGGTATGCGTCTTAGTGACGTTGGGTCTTTCGGTGGGGCTGATGGTGGCCGCGATCGTTGTGGCTGGGTGCAGTACCAGTGCGGGAAGGCACGATGCCGCCGATGTCGCCGCTCGGTTTGTCGCCGCGGTCTCGGCGCGTGATGGGGCTGCGGCGTGTGGGCTGCTGACCGAGCAGGCCCGTGAATCGGTCAGCGGGGCCACCGACGCCAGCTGCGCCGAGGCGGTGTTGAACGTCGACGAGCACGGCGGCCCGGTGCACAAGGTGGCGGTCTGGGGTGATGCGGCGCAGGTGCGGATCGGCACCGATGTGGTCTTCCTCGTGCACCTGCGCACGGGCTGGCGTGTCTCCGCGGCGGGCTGCCAAGCCACAGCCGGGCGCGCCCTACAAGTGCGAGGTTGACGGCTGACATGCGTCTCGATGTTCTGGGGCACCGCGAGCTTCGTCCTGATCGGACTGTTCTATGTGATGGCCATCGGTTGGGCGCACCGATGAGCGATCACCGGGTGCGGCGTTTCGTCAGGGACAACGGGCTGACGTTGGCATTCCTGGTCCTGCTGGTCCTCGCTCTGATCGGCCAGGCGTTCTCCGGCGTCGCGGAGTTCAATCACCAACAAGTCGCCGACGGTGCCCAGCAGCTGTCGCTGGGGCAATACGTGACCTCGTCGAGCTTCGCCGTCGACGTCGCGGAGAACTGGCAATCGGAGTATCTGCAGTTCGCGCTCTACATCCTGGCCACGATCTGGTTGGTGCAGCGCGGCTCGAGTGAGTCCAAGAAGCTTGACGACCTCGGCACCCAGTCCGACGAGGACCAGAAGATCGGTCGCTACGCAACAGCGCGCTCACCCGCATGGGCCCGCGCCGGGGGCTGGCGAGCCGCGGTGTACGGCCGCTCACTCGGAATCGTCATGGCATTCTTCTTCTTCCTGTCGCTGGCCGCACAGTCCGTCGCCGGACAGGCGGCCTACAACGCCGAGCTGATCCACCAACACGAAGACCCGGTCAGCTGGCAGCGATACGCCACATCCGCGGAATTCTGGAACCGCACCACCCAGAACTGGCAGTCCGAGTTCCTCGCGGTCGCCTCCATGGCCGCCTTCGCGATCTACCTGCGGCAACGAGGATCGCCCGAATCCAAACTGGTCGGAGCAGCACACGACGCAACCGCCCAAGACAGCTAACCCCGCTGGGCTTAGGCGTTACGCCGAGCCGCGGCGCCGGGCTCCTGGCCGGTCTCATTCCACCCGCACCGCGACCTCGCGCAGCCTCATATGCCGTTCCGGGCAAACGCCGTGACCAGCGTGGCAAACGCCTGCCTAGCCGCACGCCGATACCGCTCCCCAAGATTCCCCACCCGGCGCCAAGTGACGCGCCTCGTGGGCGCCTAGCCGGCGTGACCGCGAAGTGGCACCCTAGGACGCGCTAAGTTCGTTCAGTCTGCGCGCGTTGTACACCGCGTTCCCGTCGCCGTCATTGTTGAAATAGGCGTACACATCCCGCCCGGCGATCCGCCATTCCGCCACCCGTGCCGCCCACCAGCTCAGATCGGCGTCGGAGTAGGAGCCCGCGTAGAGCCGCTCCCGGTCAGGACCGTGCAACCTGATGTACACGAACTGCGCCGTCGCGCGCAGCACACACGGCAGCCCAGCGCCACTGACTACGCAGTAGCCGACGCCATATCGCTCCAGCAGAGCGAACACCGTCTCGTCGTGCCAGCTTCGGTGGCGAAATTCGACCGCGACCCGCAACCAGTCGGGCACGCAGCTAAGGAAGTACTCCAAGCGCGCGTCGTCTCGGATAAGGCCCGCAGGAAGCTGGGTGAGAAGCACCCCGCGCCGGGCGCCGAGTTCGTGCCAACAGCGACAGATCCGTTCGACCCAGATCTCCGGTCGGTACAGCTTCGCGCCGTGTGTCAATCCACGAGGTGCCTTCACCGACATGACGAAGCCGTCCGGCAGCCGCCGAGCCCACGACCGAAAAGAACTATCCCGTGGCCAGCGGTAGAAACTCGCATTCAGCTCCACACTGCGGAAACGCATTCGTGTACACCGCCAACCGGTCGATCGGCCTCAAGCCCGGCGGATACAACACCCCATCCCAATGCGGGTAACTCCAACCCGACGTCCCAATCCACAAAGCCACAATCCAGTATGCGGACCGCCCCAGGCCTCCGAAACTCGACACGACGGGGCACTGTGGCGCCCTGGGATTTGTCGTGGGAGCACACGGCATCGGGCGGGATCATTGCGCATCGCTGGCGCCGAATCGGGCATCGATGGCATGAGTGGGCATGAGTTTGTGGGCCAAATTGAGGGCCAGCGTGCTTGAACCGGCGCAGGCGGTGCCGACCGGCAATCGTCCGTCGGGCAGTACGCCGGTTACGACTCGAGCCGCTCGCGGGCCCGCATCGCGTACTGCTGTGCGGAATGGGCCGCGGCCTGCATCTTCTCGGCGGCTATCGGTGCGTACTCGGCGGCAGTGTGCCGGACCGCCTCGCCTGCGGTACGCGCCTTGTCAGCGGCCATCGGTGCGTACTCGGCGGCAGCGTGCCGAACCGCCTCGCCTGCCGTACGCGCCTTGTCAGCGGCCACCGGTCCATACTCGGCGGCAGCGTGCCGAACCGCCTCGCCTGCCGTACGCGCCTTGTCAGCGGCCACCGGTCCATACTCGGCGGCAGCGTGCCGAACCGCCTCGCCTGCCGTACGCGCCTTGTCAGCGGCCATCGGTGCGTACTCCGCGGCAGCGTGCCGAACCGCCTCGCCTGCCGTACGCGCCTTGTCAGCGGCCATCGGTGCGTACTCCGCGGCAGCGTGCCGAACCGCCTCGCCTGCCGTACGCGCCTTGTCAGCGGCCATCGGTGCGTACTCCTCGGCAGCGTGCCGAACCGCCTCGCCTGCCGTACGGGCCTTGTCAGCGGCCATCGGTGCGTACTCGGCGCGCATCTCGGCTAGTCGGTTGGCGGTCGCTTCGGACGCATCGCGGGCGCGCTGGGCGAGATGCTTGACGGACTCGGCGTCGGCGATCTGCGTCCGGCGGGCCTGGCTGGCCCGGCGCTGCGCCTGCTTGCCCCGGCCGGCGATCCGCCGTGCCACGGACACCTCGATCTGCTCGACCCCTTCCCGTGCGCCCTCGAGCGCTGCGTCGGTCATCAGCCCGAGACCGATGCCGAGCATCCACACGTCCTTCGAGATCGGTGTCCCCCGTGGGGTCGGGCGCGGGCTGCCCTCGTGGTGCATGCCGGGGGTTTGCCAGTACATGTTGAGTAGCGCGCCTGAGTAGCCGACCAGCGCCGCGCCAGCGATGAACGGCGGGACGATCGGCAGCAGGAGCGTGGCACCAACGGCGATCTCGCCGACCGCGAGGGCCCGCGCGAACACCTTCGGCTCGAGCTTGCCGAGGACCGGATAGGTACCACTCGCCATACCGTGCAGCGCCTTCGCCGTTTCGTCGTCGACGTTGAGCTTCGTGACGCCGGTGTTCAGGATGTAGGCGCCCGTGGCAAGGCGTAGCGGTGCGCGGCGGAGTTTCACCGAAAGGCTCATGACCCCTCCTAGGACCTCAGCGGGTGAACCTTGCGCCCCTCTTAACGTGCTGTCATACCCAGGACGGCGGTCATTTATGCCGGCGGTCGGATCGCTCAGGCCGTCACGGAGTTGCCCGCTGGTCGGAGCTCGCGCGGCACGGCTTAAAGCGCGTGGTCGCGGAGGGCTCAGGCGCGCACCTTGCTGCGCGTTCGGCGGCGTTCGACGTGCTGCTGCCCGGTTTGCGGCTGCGCGGAGGCGGGTACGCGGACGGGCATGTTGGATTTTCTGCGGACCCGCCCAGCCGATGAGTGCAATGCCGTGGGGCATGCGTGGGCGGCGCGCGAGTATCGCTCCAGCGGCGGTTTTCAGCGCGTGACGACGTGCGGCCGGTGCCACCGGACACGGGTGAACCTGCCGAGTGAGCGGTCGATGCATGCCCCGGCGCACGCGCTGCCGGCAGCACCTTGAGCCGCGGATGCGGCGCCCGGGCGGCAGCCCGTGTGTGTTTGCATCATTGTCACGGGACCCGGCCGATCGATGTAACCGGGTCGGCTCGTCCCTGTGCGGCCTGCATTCGCCGCTGCCAGGCATTGTTACTCAGATTTGGGGGACGGTCGCCTACCGGCCGGAGTTGTACAGGAAATAGACAGATGCGGCGATAGGGTTGTCTTGGCTGGTAGGCCCGGATCGGGGAGACGATTGGCGATGCGGGGACTCGGGCACACCCGCCCACGCTGACCGGCAGGGAGTAATCCGATGACCAGCAGCATCCGTCCCCGGCACCCACATCGCGGCAGTGCCTGGTCGCTGGCGCGATCGGGTGACCGCAACGACCGATCACCACGCCGCCGATCGCACGACGCCTGGCGGGTCGGGAACCCGCCTGGACGCCGACGGGTTCTTGCCGTCGCGACGGTGCTCGGTGTGGCGGTGGTTGCGGTCGTCCTGCTCGACCTGGCCGGTTTCGATCATCGCCTGGCGGCCGGCGCGATCGCGGTGCTGACCTGCGACGTGTTCGCCGGCTGGGTGCTGATCGCGAGGGCAAACCGCGGAACCTCACGCCCGCTGCGCCGCGCCCGCCCCTGACCCGGGCCCCCGTCCCCGTCCCCGTCCCCGGAGAACTCCCAGCGCTAAGCCGGCACGTGGCGGTGTTGATCGCCGACGCGGGTTTCGACGGTTCAGACCGGTCTCGGCCGCTGGCGAGGCGCGTCGAAGCTGTCGAAGTATGCGGCGGGGAAGGACCCGGCCAGACTCGACGAGGTCTCGGCGAGGTTGACGCGGTAGATGCAGTACTCGGCGTCGATCGCGTCGCTGAACAGCACCCGGCCCGTGTCCAGGTCGAGCAACTGCACGCCCTGGCACGGTCCGTCGACGCAAAACACCCGCAAGATTGTCCCCGAATTCATGGGCCTGATCGTGGGTGTCCGGTTTGTGAACCGGCAGAGGCGAACGTCCCGCCGCAGCGGTGACCCAGGTCCCTCACCCTCCTCGAGTCACCGCGAGTTGGGTCGTCACTCGCCCGCGGCAGAGCCTGGATAGCCAGCTACGGATCGCATCAACCACCCGGCAAACTGCCGTGTTCGGGTCCCGCTCGAGCAAGCCCCACCTGTACCGACGCACGCGGCGAGCCAGAACACCAACCACCAGCACGGCGAGCACCGGCACGACGATCGGCGAGGAGGTGAGCGCAGCCCACAGCACACCAAGATCGTGAATGATCACGGCACCGCTGGACGGTGAAGACGAGGTCGTCATCACCCGCTCAGATCGGCACCCGCGGCGCGAAGCTGAGCACCTGGAAAGGGTCGTCGATCGACTCGCCCGTAGTCGTCGCACAGCCACCATCGACACCATCGACACCAGGCAACTGACCGGCCACGACCCGTCACGGCGATCAACAAATCATGCCCACCTAGCGTTCGCGGCGGCACTTACGCGCCGTTTGCGCGTCGGCGGTCACGCCCGACGGCAGGTGAAGAAAGTCCTCCCAACGTGATCAGCGCATCTCGTCGATCTGTGTCGTGGCGTGCGGTCTGCGCTGCGGGGAAGGTCACCGGTGTGGAATTGCCTGTGGGCAGCGCCGTGCAGGTCAACTCCGGACCGCAGCGCGGCGCGCTCGGGAAGCTGCTGGGTTATGCCGACCAGGCGCGACTGGCCTACGTGCGCATCGCGATCAGTGCGTCGCGGTCGGCGCTACTCGTCGTGCGAGCCGATGCGATCACCCCAGCGCGGAAGAAGACATCCGGGCACGAGCCACAACACGACCGTAGGGCGGCCGGGCGTGTCCGGGCGCGGCGCGGTTTGCCGCGCCCGGACGCAGTGTGCGGGTCAGGCCACGTCCGGCACGTCGGCCGCCTGGTCGGCGGCGTCGTCGAGGCCGAGGCCGGCGGCGATGGTGTTGACCGCCTGCAGCACGTTGCCCGCGGCGGCGGTGAGGATGGTGGGGTCGGCGTGCGACCAGCCGGCGACGTAGCTGATCGAGCTGGCGTCGATGTCGAGGCCGAGCAGGTTCGCGAGCACGTAGGCGACCGATTCGGCTTCGGTCTCGCACACCCCGCGGTGCGCCTGGTACTCCCCCGCCGCGAGGTCGCCGTGCAGCACGGCATGCGCGGCCTCGTGCAACAGCACGACCAACCGGGCGGCCGGTGCGAGGTTCGACTCGGTGACGATGACGCGGTGCTCGTGGTCGGTGTAGCCCTCGCAGGTCCCGGCCAGAGGCAGCTGCCGCAGCGTCCACCCCTCGCCGGTCAGCCAGGCGGTGAGCTGGTCGAGTGCGCCGTCGGGTCCCGTCGCCGGTGGGCAGTTGGTAGCCGTCGTGCGGGGAGTGGGTCGCCGTCGGTTTGGGAGATGTCGAACACCGACAGCACCGGGTAGCGGACGAGCCGGTCTTCGACCTCGTCGCCGGTGTCCGGGTCGGTTTTGGTGATCTTCTTGGTGGAGTAGCCGAGGATCCTGATCGCGCGCTCGCCCTTGCGGACCTGACGCCCGAGCTGCTGCCACTTGCGGTACCCGGCGACGTGAGTGGCGTGCGGGCACTGCGCCGCGATCAGCATCAGATTGTTGAAGCTGTACCTCCTGAACGAGCCCAGGAACCGCAGATAGGCCAGCCACTCATCCGAATTGGCCAGCGCGGCGACCTTGTCGGCCAACGTGGCCAGCAGCGCCTCGCGTTCGGCCTTGCGCTGTTCCGGTGTCTTGGTGTTCGTTGCGGTTCATGTCGGCTCCCCTTCGATGCGTCTGGCTGGGACTGGTGCCAGATCGGGAGCCCCTCCGCGTTCTTCCTCCCCCACCTGGCGCGCTCTTCCTGGGGCCGGATCAGGCGGGCGGAGGGCAAGGGCCGGCGCAGCCGGTCACGTGTGACGCGAAGCGCCAGCGCAGCGCCCTTGCGTGCAGCCCGTCCCGGCCCACACTCGAACGCCAGGTGGGGGAGGCAATTTGGCTCGGCCGGCGCAGCCTGCGAAGCCGGCCGAGCACAGAACAGCGCGCAGCGCCTACTTGGTTCTTCGACCCGCGCGAACCAGATGGTCGGCGGTTAGCCGCTACCTGGGCCCGCTCATATTCACGCCGGTGCGGTGCGCTCCGGTCGGCCGGCGGTGAGTTTGCGGGGAACGGCCGCGACCTGGCCGCCGGCCGAGGTCAGGGTTGCCGTGCCGGGTGGCCGTATTGGCGGGGAGGATCTTGCGCCCGCCACGCAAGTGCAGGACGGCCAGCAGGTCGCTACGGGCGTAGCGGCAGTGCCCGCCGGCCGTGACCCGGGTGGCCGGCAGCAGCCCGGCGCGGCGCCATGTCCACAGCTGGTTGACGTGCACACCCATCAGCGCGGCAGCCTGGCCGGGGCGCAACCAGTCCAACTCATCCACTCGCGCTCTACCCGGCGTGCGTCGCGGTCGAGGCGGTGCCGACGATCTCAAGCTCGACCGCAAGGGCAACATCGCTCGCTTCGGGGGTTTCAAGGAGCGCCACGATGGCCGTTTGGGGAACACGCGTCTCGTAAACGGCCAGGCGGAGCCCGAACTCGAGATCGCCGCCGGGCAGGTAGAGCGTTGGCGCATTCTCAACGCCTCCAGCTCGCGCTACGTGCTCCTCTCGATCGGGTCCCGGCCGTTCACGATCCTTGGCACCGACGGCGGGTTGATTCCCGAACCAGTGACGGCTACACAGGTGCTCCTCGCGCCAGCGGACCGAGTCGAGCTGGCTGTCGGTCCGTTCTCCGAAGGCGAGACTCTCGCGCTGGATTCTCTGCCGTACGACCGCGGCATGGTCAAGAACAGCGGCGGGCGATACGCGACAGTGCGAGTTGGCAGCCCAGCGCCCTCCCGCGCGTACATCCCGAAGACGCTCCGGGTCATCCGAGCCCCTTGTCACGGGAGACGTTACGCCGAACCGCACCGTGCAACTCCAGTTCGGTATGAGCCTGCGCCATGGCGTCAAGTGGAAGGTCGAAGGCGAGGCCCATCACCACGCCGACCCGGTCCGCGTCGGCGAACTGCAGGTATGGGACGTCGTCAACGAGACGAAGATGGATCACCCGTTCCATCTGCATGGCTTCTTCTTCCAGGTCCTAGAGGTGAACGGGGCGCCACCCGGAATTCTTGTCCTGGGAAGACACGATCAACGTTCCCGCCGAGGGCCGCGTCCGAATCGCCTGGCTGCCCGACGACCGCCCAGGCAGCTGGATGTACCACTGCCACATCCTCGAGCATCACGCCGCCGGGATGATGGCCCATTTCGATGTGATCCACTGAGCGCTGAGAGGGGCCGCACACCATGTCCACCGATCAACAAGTTGAACGCCGAAGCGCCATCATCGATCGCACATCGCTGCGCCTGTCGGCCACGCTGCTGCTCGCGGGACAGCTCCTGTACATCGTGGTCACCCTGTTCCACACCGGTGGGGACGCCAACAACCACCCCGCCGATCTTCGCCAAGTACGCCGGCAGCGGGATCTGGACGGCCGTGCACCTCGGCCAGTTCGCGGCCATGGCGATCCTGCTCGCGGGGCTGCTCGCCCTGTTCTTCGCCCTGGACGTTCAGGCTGGAACGGCGAGATGGGCGGGTCGATTCGGTGCCGCTTCGGCGGTGGTGGCGCTGGCGCTGTACGGCGTCCTCCAGGCGGTGGACGGGGTCGCCAACAAGCAGGCCGATGACGCGTGGGTCAGCGCCCCGGACGCCGAGAAGGCAGCGCGCTTCGCGAGCGCCGAGGCAATCCGCTGGCTCGAGTGGGGGGTGAGGAGCTACCACGACTTCGCGCTGGGCCTCGCTTTGCTCCTGTTCGCGGCCGCGGTCGCTGCGGACGGCGTGGCTCCCGCGGCCGATCGCCTACCTGATGGGGCTCTCCGGCCTCACCTACCTGGTGCAGGGCTGGGTGGTCGGCTCCGAGGGCTTCTCGCAAACGCACTCGACCGCTATCGTGCTGGCCTGGGTCCTGGACCTGGCGTGGATGATCTGGCTGGTCGTCGTCGCCTGGCGGATGCAGGATTCGGAAGCCCTCGCCTGGCCGATGAAGGCGTGGGGCCCCCCGCCGCACTTCGCAGACGATCACACACCGCTGACCGCTGGTGTCCCTGTACGTCGGTTTCACCGGCCACGTGCTCGTCGACTGCGGCAGCAATTCCTCCGCCGGCTCATCGGACCGACGATGCGTGACGCAACGCGCTCTGCCCAAGGTAATTGTCGGCGCGGTGCACTCCGCGCGCGTGTCGCCGTCGCAAACACACCCGATCGGCCTCGTCAGCCCAGTCTCGCAAGTAGCACGGCTAGCGCGGATTCTTATCGTTGACCCTCGCGATCCGACACCCACCATTGACGCACAAGTGGACTGTCAGTTTGGCAATCCAAACGTCAGCACATAAGCGAGCGCCACGGGCACACAAATCGACGCCCGGCAAGTGCTTTCTCGCGCCACGGCGTCCCGTACCGAATCGGCGATCGCGCGCCCTCAGTGCCGTCGTCGACCCAAGCCTCGCGCACCCCGGCGCGATCGCAATCCGCGCTGCAGGCTGAGCCGTTACTTGCACTCGGCAGATCCTTACTACTGCCCTACGGCCCGGATTAACCACCCGGCAATTAGTGACGCGTTCCGGGGGGCCACCGACGGGGCGGTCGATCAGCACTGTCGACTGGTGGACGTAGTCTCGCCTGGGGGCCGAGCGCACCCTCTCCGCCGACCTGCTCGGCACGCCGCGGCGGCGAGGTGAGTCTCGTGGCGCACAGACGGGATGTTCTGGCGGCACTGGAAGCTGTGCCAGTTGGTCCATGGTCGTCGGGCATCTCTGGCGGTTGGGCTGGGCTTCGGTTCGCGCTGGCCTCGCCCGGGTGGCTCGAGGCCCGGGTTGCTGGCTGGGTGAGGTTGGGCAACACCTTCGCCGCCGGTGTCGCGTGGTGCTAGGGAATCGGTGTCCGCTCGGGCTGGGCCGGGATGCCTGGTTGGGTTGTTGGCGCTTCGCGTAGGCCGAAGCGGTTGTAGATGCGGCGCAGCGGTGCCGGTGCCCACCAGTTGGCGTTGCCGAGCAGGGTCATGGTGGCCGGTACGAGCAGGCAGCGCACGATCGTGGCGTCCACGGCGACGGCGATCGCGAGCGCGAGGCCCATTTCCTTGATGCCGAGGCTGTCGCCGGCGGCGAAGCCGAGGAACACGATCATGACGAGCGCGGCGGCGGAGGTGATGATCCGGCCGGAGCGTTGTAGGCCGTGGGCGACCGCGGTGTCGGAGTCGCAGCCCTCGTCGTGGCATTCCTTGATGCGGGACAGCAGGAACACCTCGTAGTCCATTGACAGGCCGAACGCGAACACGAACACGACCACCGGCACCCACACTTCGATCGCGCCGAACGGTGTGAAGCCGAGCAGCCCGGACAGGTGCCCGTCCTGGAAGATCCACACCAGTGCGCCGAACGTCGCGCCGAGGGACAGCGTGTTCATGATCAGCGCCTTGATCGGCACCAGTACCGAGCCGGTCATCAAGAACAGCAGCACGAAGGTTGTCAGCCCGATCAGCAGCAGCCCGTAGGGCAGCCGCTGGGTGATTTGGTGCTCGAAGTCGATCAGGAACGCCGCCGATCCGGTGACGTAGCTGGGGTAGGGCGGCGGGTTGGCGCGCAGTTGCGCGACCAACTTTCGGGCGGTGGTGTCCTGTGACGTCCCGGTCGGGGTGATGTCGATCGCCGACACGGTGCCGGACAGGCCTTGTTCGATGGTGACGTTGGCGACGCCGGGAAGCGTCTTCAGCTGCTGGGCGTAGGCGGTGACTCGGGGGTCGCTGGTGGCCACGCGGGCCACGACCTTGATCGGGTTGGCCTGGGTGCCGGGGAAGTGGGCGGCGAGCAGGTCGTTGGCGGCGCGACTCTCGAAGGAGGTGGGCAGGGTGCGGGGGTCGCCGTTGGAGTAGTTCGCGCTGAGGAACGGCAGCGCTGCGGCCAGCAGGATGCCGGCTGCGGCGACCGCGACGATGATCGGATGGCGTTGCACCCGGCGGGCGAGTCGGCCGAAGAACCCTTCGTCGGTGACAGGACCGGCGGCGGGCTGGATCTTTCGTCCCCAGGCGGCGAGCAGCGCGGGAACCAGGGTGAGACCGGCCGCGAGCGCGACCAGCACGGTGGCGATACCCCCGACGGCCAGGGAGGTGAACGTCGGGTCGGCGAACACGAACAGACCGGCCAGCGAGGCGATGACGATCATCGCGGAGAAGCTGATCGTGCGCCCGGCGGTTCCGACGGTACGGGACACCGCCGCGGCGAGGTCTGCGCCGGGGTCGGCGGCGCGTTCCTCCCGGAACCGGTTGACGATCAGCAGGCTGTAGTCCACCGCGAGCGCGATGCCGAACAGCGCGACCACGTCGATGGCGTACCCGCCGACGTCGATGATCTTGGTGACGCCCAGCAGGATCAGCAGCGCGCCGGCCACCGTGACCAGCGCACCCATGACCGGCATCAGCGCGGAGCGCCAGCCGTGGAAGACGAAGAACAGCGCGAGCAGCAGAATCGGCAGCGCGATCAGCTCGCCCTTGACGAGATCGGACTGCGTTGCCGCCATCTGGTCACGCGACACCGCGAGCTCGCCGCCGACCTTCACTGTTGCGCCGGGCACCGCGCTGTGCAGCACGTCGCGGACGTGCTCGACATCATCGTGCACGGTCATCGGGTCATCGGTCTTGCGTACCGTGACGACGATCAGGCTGGCGGTGCCGTCCTTGGCGCGTAGCTGCGGATCAGTGTTGTTGTAGGCGTTCGTCAACACTGACCACCCCCGGCAACGTCCGACACCGAGCGGCTCGCCGCCTCGACCGCGGCACGCGTGACCGGATCGTCGACCGGCTTACCGTCGACGACGGCCACCATGCTCGGACCCGTGACTGCTCGCGTCATCGAGAATCTTGAACCCCTGCACCGACGGCGATGAGCTACCCCCGTTGGAATCCTTGAGGTTGCTGAACACCGCGCTGCCCACGGCAATCCCGACCGCGAACAACACCAGCCACACGACCAGCACCAGCCGGCGACGCCGATACATGACGCGCCCGAGTGAATGGAACACGGCAGCCACCCCCGCTAGCCGATGACGCGGCGACCAGGCTTCGGGCCCCCCGCGCCGACGCGGCGACAGCCCGCCGGCGGACGCCGACGCTTCCGCCGGCCCGGCCCGTCAGGTGCGTGCGACGCGACGGCTTGGTCGGGAGAAGAAGGCACCTGTCAGGTCGGCCGCAGTGTCGGCCTTGCTGGACGCTGCCTTCGGCTTGCGGACAGAAAAGTCGACGCTGCAGAAACGGTCGCGCGCGCAGCAGGCTACGCCGCTGGCTTCCTCCGAGTCAAGACGGAACGTATCGTTCCGTGTAGGGTCAAGGTGGTCGGCATCGTGTTCAGCGTGACACGGCCATCAAGAGGAGCCATCGTGGCGATGCCCACGCCCGCCGCGCCCGGTCAACGGCCCATCACCACCCGGCAACGCCGACGCAATGCGGGTACCCACCAGGCGATCCTGGACGCAACGACTCAGCGACTGGCCGACGTCGGATACGCCGCGCTCACCATCGAAGGCGTCGCCGCTCACGCCGGCGTCGGCAAGGCGACGGTCTACCGCTGGTGGCCCACCAAGGGCGCGCTGGTCATCGAAGCCTTGAGCGCCGCGCTGGCCCCACCGGCTCTTATCGAGACCGGCGACGTGCGCCACGACCTCCTCACCGCTGTTCGCCGCGTGGTGCACACCTTCACCCGCAGCCCAGAAGGCGCTGTCATTCCGGCTCTGGCCGCCGACCTCGTCCGCGACCCGGCGATGGCCGAACAGTTCCGCGCACAGATCATCCGGCCTCGACGCTCCGTCGTGGTCGACCTACTGCGCCGCGCTGCGGCCCGCGGCGAACTCCCCCCGGACGTAGACACCGAGCTTCTCGTCGACGTATACGCCGGCGCCGTCTTCTACCGGGTACTCGTTAGCGGCACGAACTCACTGGCGCCGGGCACATGGCGACGCTCGAGGGGCGCCCCGCGAGTACAGGTCCCCCTGTCGAGTCGTAGCAAGACTCTCAGTGAGCGGGCCCCATCGAGGTAACACCCAGGAATCAGGAACGATCACTGTGTATCGCTGGCGAGTCGGGTCCAGTGTGCTGACCGTGGGCTCGCGGAGGTGCTGTCAAAGACGCAGACATCGCCGGTCCCGCCAACGGCTTAGGTCGGCTCAGGTGCCTGGTGGGGCGGGTGAACATATCGGCAGGGCGAGGGCGAAGCTGGCCCCGTGTCCTCGCCCGGGCGGGACGCAGTGACGTCTCCGTGGTGGCCGCGCGCAATTCCGCGAGCGATCGTGAGACCGATGCCTGACCCGGCAGATCGGCGAGCTTGGCCAGGCGCACGGTAGAACCGCTCGAAAACGCGCTCGACGTCCCCTTGGTCGAGGCCGACTCCGGTGTCAGTCACGGTGACCTCGCCGCGGCTGCCAGTGCCGCGCGCGGTGACGGTGACCCGGCCGCCCGCGGGAGTGGCGAACAGGGCATTGCCGAGCAGGTTCGTCAGCACTTGGGTGATCCGGTCCGAATCGACGTGGACGGGCAGCGGCGAGTCCGCGTTGACGATCAGCGCGACGGGGCGAGCGCGAGCAGGGCCACCGCGCCCAGCAGAGCCGCGCCACAACCGGCGTATACCCAAGCCGGCACCGACCAATGCCACGCGTGCCACGTGATTAAGGCGCCGCCCCAGGCTCCGCCGACTACCGGGCAGGCGAGCAGGAGAGTGCGGGCGGCACGCGAGCTGGGCTGGCGGCGACGAACGCAAGCGATGATCACCTGCGAGTCTCCGAATTCGGCCACGCCGCGCCACCCGGCCTCCTCCCGGGCGCCACCGGCGCGCCCGTGGCACAGCTAGGTCTGATACACGCCCCGTCGGCGAGTTCGGCGACGACCGCTGCGGGCAGCCGGCTTCGAGGTGCCGTGCCGATGCCGTTGCCCTGGCGAGGGCCGGGGTGGGAGCCTTCGAGCCGCGGCGTGTAGGGCGCGGGCCCTACGGGTGCGTGGCTCCGACCGATCGTCGCCCGGGGCAGGGATCCTTCCTGGACCTCCTGAACGGGCATGCGATAAAGGCGTGGCGGATCTTCGCAGCCCCGGGGGGTGGACGCTCCCCGCCACGTCTCTATATAAGGATGCGCCGGAACTACGAGCATGTAGCTAACGCTCGGGCGGCTGCATTGCTTTGACAGTGCGCCGGCGGTGGAGAGTGGTCGCCCAGGCGCGCGCCGCGTAACCGGACGGCCGGTCTTCGCTGGGATCCCCCGCTACGGAACAGCCCGACCGCAGGATCGCTGGTCATGATTCGACGGCGCCGGCATAGCCCGTCACGCCACGGCACGCGCGGACACACAGGCCGCGTTTGACGGCCGACAGTGCCTGGGGGTCTCAGCCCGGTCGGTGGGTGCCGTTGCGCCGTGGGGCGTCGAAGCTGTCGAAGTACGCGGTCGGGAACGACCCGGCAAGACTCGAGGTGGTCTCGGCGAAGTCGACGCGATAGATGCAGTATTCAGCGTCGAGCGCGTCGCTGAACAACACCCGACCGGTGTCCAGGTCGACGTGCTGCACGCCCTGACAGGGCCCGTCGACGCAGAACACCCGCACGATCGCCCCCGAACTCATCGGCCGATCGTCGGTGTCCGGTTTGCCGAGCGGGCAGAGGCGAAGGTCCCACGGCCCTGTGACTCAGGTCACCGGTTCCGGTTGCGGCGAGCAGATCGGTGGCGAATGGTCGAAGGATGCGCGCGGACCGGGTCATTCGGATCTTCTGTGTGGACGGGCCGTGCCGCGGTCTGCAGTTCCTCGACCTCGATACCGGCCGGATCCTGCTCGACCACCGCCCGGAGAGCCCGACCTACATCTACCGGGTCCACGATCACGAAGCGGCACTGACCGACTTCGGGCCCAGCAACGCCGCCTACTTCCAGCGGTCGGAACCTGCCGGCCTGACTGGGCTATCGCCCCTGGTGCCGTAGGCAAGGCAACGGCTGACGGCGCCCATCGCGCGGGTGTGCCGGGCAGACCCGGTTCCGCGAGTGGTCGGGTGAGTTGATCTGTGTCGACCTGATCACGGTCGAGCGCTGGTCGCTGCTTTAGCGGCGCACAGCTTCGGTAGAGGGATCCGAGAAGTCCCCGGGGCACGGTTGGTCGTGCCGCAACGTTGCCGCGAGAAGGGATGTGGGCCGTGGCCGTGTATCCGCCACCCGGCCGTCAGGGCGGGAACAGGGTGCTGAACCGCGCCTTCGCGGCAGGGGTCGCGCTTGTGACCGGGGTTGGCATCCTCACTGCCGTGTTCGTGGCCAAGATCGCCGACTCTTCCGCGGCAGGACATCCCGCCAGTTCCGTTCGGAACGAGAACGAGCCCGGCGACGACTCTGGTGGCGGCGTCCAGGTCACGGTGCCGCAGCAGAACCAGCCACCCATCGGCGGGAGCAACGGCTCGTGACGGAATCCCGTACCTGGCGGGCCTGGAGCTGCACCGTACGGCTCGTCACGGAGGAGACAGCGGTGCTGGACGAGGCCGCTCGGGACCTGGACGCGATGCTGGCCCGTGTCGACGAGTTGGCCAGCCGCTTTCGTCCCGACTCGGCCCTGTCGTGGGCCAACGCGCACGCCGGCAAGCCGGTGGCGATCCCACGCGAACTCGTGCACCTGGTCGAGTGCGCCCTGGAGGCCGCCAAGCAGACCTCGGGCGCCGTCGATCCGACCATCGGTCTCGACCTTGCCGCCTGGGGCTATGACCGGGACTTCGCGGAGGTCAGGGCCGACGGGCCGCCGGCCGGCCCGGCTGTTCGTCGGGCCAGGTGGCGAGAGGTCCGCCTGGACCGTGCTATCGGGCTGCTGACTGTGCCCAGGGGCGCTGCGCTGGATCTCGGTGCGACCGCGAAGGCGTACACGGCCGACCGCGCGGCCCGGGTGCTGCACCGGCGCTACGGCTCGCCCGTCCTGGTGGAACTCGGCGGGGACCTAGCCGTCGCGGGCGTCCGCGCGGGCGGCTGGCCGCTGTCCGTCGCGGAACGGGAAGGTGCCGCGGGCGAGGTCGTCGTCCTGCATCGCGGGGGTCTGGCGACGTCGACGACGACGCTTCGCCGGTGGCGGCGTGGTGGGCGCACGGTGCATCACATCATCGACCCGCGCACGGGCGAGCCGGCAGACAGATGCTGGCGGACCGCGACGGTGGCGACGTGCTCCGCGCTGAGCGCCAACACGGCGAGCACGGCGGCCATCGTCCTCGGCGAGGATGCCCTGCCATGGCTGACCGCACGCGGGTTCGCGGCCCGCCTCGTGCATCGCGACGGATCCGTCGCCACCACGCCCGGGTGGCCCGTCCGGCAGACGGCCGGGGCGTCGTGACCGCCAACTCGCTGTGGTTCACCGCCCGCGGCGCCGGCCTGTCCGCGATGCTGGTGCTCAGCCTGGCGGCCGCGCTCGGCGCTGCCGGGTCCGTGCGGACGCGATCCGTACCGACGCGCGTCGTCATCCAGTACCTGCACCGAACCGCCGCCGGGCTCGGGCTGGGCCTGATCGTTGTTCACGCTGGACCGGTGCTCGCCGATGAGCGCATCAGCGCCGCGCCGGTATCGCGCCGCACACAGGGCAGCCAGCCCGAGACCCCAGAGCAGCCGGATCGTGGTGGTCTTCCCGGCACCGTTGGGACCGAGAAAGCCGAACACCTCGCCCCGCTCGACCACTAGGTCCAGACCGTCCAACGCAAGGACATCACCGAAGCGCTTGGTCAGCCCCTCCGTACGAATCGCAGACGCAACGGCCATAGCGGCCTCCTTGCCCTACACCCTCACGCTAGGCCGCCCCCGCACAACCCGACAACGGACGTTGGTCCCACTCGAACAGGAACGGCACCTGGTGACCATCGCACTGGCCAACCCGCCCGCCGCCGCGGCAGAGTCGCAGTTAGCCCAGGGCGGGCTCCATCGAAGGAGCCGCCGATGCACCAAACCCGGCGCTACCGCCGCGCCCGGCGCTACCGCGCCCTCCAGGCCTCTATGGCCGACACCCGCAGCCGCGAGGTCGTGTTCGTCCCCCACTGCCTGCTGAACCAGAACACCCGCTATCTCAGCGGCTCCGTGTGCCGCGGCGTCGTCAGCGCAGCCGTCGCCCCCTATTTAGCGGACGGGACCGGGATCGTCCAGATGCCATGCCCCGAGCAGCGCGTGTGGGGCGGAGTGATCAAGACCCGGATGCTGTGGCTCATCCAGCACCCGCGAATCGCGCGGGTCGCGCCGGCACTGTTGCCGCTCGCGCTGCCTTATGTCCGCTGGCACTACGCACACCACGCTCGCGCGGTCGCCCGAGACATCGAGGACTACCTCGCCAGCGGACTGTCAGTTCGCGGCATCGTCGGCGTAGCCGGGTCGCCCAGCTGCGGCGTGCACACCACCCTCGACCTCAAACGCGCCGCCGAGGCGGCCCGCCGCCCCCGCAATCCGGCAACAGCCGACTGGATGAATGCCACCGTCGTCGAGCCGGCCCTCCGACCGGGCCGCGGCCTGTTCGTAGAGGAACTGACCCGCGCCATGACACACCGCGGCGCGCAGGTCCCGTTGCTCGAGCAGACGCTACCTACCGTTGCCGGATCGGGACGCACGCACTGCCCCGCGCGCATGCGCCTCATTCCGGCTGCGCCTCTTGGGCTAGGACGAGGCCAGCTCGGGACGGCGCCACAGAAACACGCTGACCAGCAAGATCCAGACGGCGTTGAGCAACAAGGTGATGCCAGCCGCGGCCTGGACGCCAGTCGTGACGTAGCCGATGGCGCATGCGCCGACCACTGAGGCGAGGGCGAGCTCCACGCTCGTGACGGCAAACCACCGCGGGAACAGGTGCGTCTGCAGGCACACGGCCGCGGTGGCTCCGATCATGAGGATCTCGCCGGTCAAGGTGGCGCCGATGCTCAACAGGAACATGGTCGAGAAGACGCGTGCGCCGCCGGGGCCGAGGTCGAGGTAGCGGGTCGCCGTCGTCCCGAGGACCAGCGCCCCGGTGACCGTGCTGGTTGCCGCCAGGATGCCGCCGCCCAGCGCGGCCACCGCAAGCCCTGACGTGCCGCTTTCGGCCTTCCTCAGCGCGC
The DNA here is from genome assembly GCA_963709985.1 of uncultured Actinomycetota bacterium. GTDB lineage: Bacteria > Actinomycetota > Actinomycetes > Mycobacteriales > Jatrophihabitantaceae > DASXRA01. The sequence continues at coordinate 21,024 of CAVPYQ010000027.1, read as the reverse complement.
GGAAGAGTCCGGACAGGAACAGTAGCGCCAAGGGCATGGCCAGCGCGTAGAGCACCGCGGCGATCCGCAGCCGCCCCTGGTTGTCGGCCAGGTAGCCGAAGAACGCCTGCCTGCTGTCCGTGGCCGCCGGGAAGTTGCTCATCAGAATGCCGAAGGTGACGACGAGCGCGAAGAAGACCATGCCACCGAGGGCGGCGAGCCGGATCGACGCGGCCCCTGGGACGGCATGCGGTTGCTGCGCTTCGGCGACCGTCGGTGGTGTTTGGTCGAGGGAGAGTCTGCTCATGGTGCGCCTCCTGTTCGACGGACCGGGCGCCCCACCGCCCGCTGCGCGGTCGGCTCACCTTCGACGTATACCCGGCAACGGTCGGGCCGGTAGAGGCATTGGTCATCTCAAGCCCGCCTCCGACACCACTCCCCCATTGCTGACGATCGCCCCGGACCAAGGCCCGGCAAGCCAGGTCGCTTGTTCGACTCGGAAGAGACCGCGCTCTGAGGGTTGGCCCGCATTCACCACCCGGCGATAAGCGACTCGGTGGAGCCGACGATGGCTACGTCAGTTCCGGCGAGGTGCTGGCAGTACGGGATGGCAGCGCCGCCGACCATCGCGCTCGCGGCAATGTCTTCAGGTCAGCGCATCGTCGCCGCCTCTACTCGTCCTCTTACCGGCAAAGTGCAAACGCGACGTTCTGGAGCGGCGATCACCTGGTCGGTGCTGGAGAGGGTGAGCCGCCGCGGACCTTGCCGCTCCGGCCGTCGCGTCACAGATGTATCAGTCATCGCCATTACGTCGTCGCTCCCGGAGCAGTGACCTCACGTCCATCGCTTCGACCGAGCATCCGCCGACAACAGGACGATCTGTGCTGTTCACACGACGAGATCGGGTCGTTGTGCTCTACCGGCCGCCGCGTCCGGCGAGCGACCTTCGGGTCAGAGGTGCAGCTGTGCTCGAGTTCGACGGGGCGACCAAACGCTTCGGCTCGCTGCCGGCGCTCGACGCGTGCACGTTCACGGCGCGGCCCGGTCGGCTCACCGGTTTCCTCGGCCCGAACGGCGCGGGGAAGACGACCGCGATGCGGGCGGTGTTCGGGCTCGTCGAGCTCGACGCCGGCACGGTGCGGTGGCGGGGGGCGCCCATCGGACCGGCTGGAGCGGGCACGGTTCGGCTACATGCCCGAGGAGCGGGGCCTGTATCCGCGGATGCGGGTCCGCGACCAGCTCGTGTACCTCGGCCGGCTGTGCGGCCGGACCAGCAGCGAGGTCGGCCGGAGCGTCGATCGCTGGCTCGAGCGGCTCGGCCTCGCCGACCGCGCGAACGATCGCCTCGACGCGCTCTCGCACGGCAACCAGCAGCGCGTACAGCTCATCGCCGCGCTCGTCAACGAGCCGGAGCTGCTCGTGCTCGACGAGCCGTTCTCCGGGCTCGACCCGCTCGCCATCGCGGCCATGTCCGAGTTGCTCGCCGAGCTCGCCGCTGCGGGCAGCGACGGTGCTGTTCTCCAGCCACCAGCTCGATCTGGTCGAGGACCTCTGCGAGGACGTCGTCATCATCGACCACGGCCGACGTCGTCGCCGGCCGGTGATCTGGCCGAGCTGCGGGCCGCGGTCCCGCAACGATTCGTGGACATCCGCTACCGAGGCACGCGCACCCGACTGGTCGGCGATTGCCGTCGCGTGGAGGTCGTCGAAGCCGACGAGGGGCACGCCCGTCTGCGCGTCGACCGGGACGCCGACCTCGCCGCGATCGTGGCCGCCGCCGGACGCGGCGCCGACCTGGTCTCGTTCGCCTACCAGCCTCCCGACGCTCTCGGAGCTGTTCCGCCAGGCGGTGGCGGCATGAACGGCGTGCGCCAGGGCTGGCTCGTCGCGGCTCGGGAGATCCGCGAGCGCAGCCGATCCCGCGCCTTCCTTGCCTCGGTCCTCCTGATGGTCCTCGTCGTGGCTGGCCGCCATCGTCCTGCCCGCCGTGCTCGACACCGGCGGCACGGCACGAAGGACGTCGGCCTGACCGGCGCGACCCCGGCGCAGCTGCCCGCCGCAATGCGAGCCCAAGGCGACGCCGTCGGCACCACGGCGCGGATCCACCACTACGACACCCTCGCCGCCGGCGAAGCAGCCGTCCGCGACGGCGAGGTCGACGTCCTCGTGGTCGACGCCCGGCAGCTCGAGTGGCGCCAGCGCGCCGACGAGCAGCTCAAGGCGGTCGTCACCGGCGCCATCCAGCTCGTCGCGGTCCGCGAGCGGGCCGACGGCCGCCGGGATCAGCCCGGACGAGCTGCTCGCCGTGGTCGCGCCGGTACCGGTCAACAACGTCGAGCTCGGCACGGTGAGGGCCGCAGCCCCGACGACGAGACCGCCGCCTTCATCATGACGCTCGTGCTCTTCGGCGCCATCGCACCTACGGAGCCATGGTCCTGAGCGGCGTGGTCGAGGAGAAGTCCAGCCGCACCGTCGAGGTGCTCCTCGCCCGCATGCCCGCCCGCAACCTGCTGGCCGGCAAGATCGCCGGCATCGGCCTGCTCGGGCTGGCTCAGATCGCCGCTGACCGCGATCGTCGCGCTCGTCGCGAGCGCCACGGTCGACTCCGTCGACATTCCTGCGGTCCGCGGCGGCGTGATCGCCTGGGCGGTCGTGTGGTTCGTGCTCGGCTACGCCCTCTACGCCACCGTGTTCGGCACACTCGGATCGCTCGCGTCGCGGACCGAGGACGCGCCAGAGCGTCGCCGGACCGGTGACCGTCCTGCTGATCGTCGGCTTCTTGGTCTCCTTCGCCGCGATCGGAAGCGCCGACACCACGTGGGCTCGGCTGTGTCCGTGGTTCCCGCTGACCGCGCCGCTCGCCATGCCCAACCGCATCGCCATGGGCGCGGCCACCTGGTGGGACCCGATCGTCGCCGTCGCCCTCACCCTCGCCGCCATCGCCGGCCTCGTGCAGTTCGGCGGCCGCGTGTACACCGGCGCGATCCTCCACACCGGCCCGACGCTCAAGCTGCGAGCAGCCTGGCGAGGTACTCCGCGCGTCCCGCAGAGGCGAGGCGACACTGACGCGACAGCTGGTCCGCCGCCAGCCACGACCCGGCCCAGCGCGATCGACCGGCGAACGACGGGCGCCCTCATCGGCATCGGAGCCGGCCTCGGCGCCGCCGTCGGCCTGCTGACACGGGACGTCATCATCGGAATCGGTGCCGGAGCCGCGTGCTACGCAGTGGCATCCGCAATCGTCAAAGCACGGGTCGGCCACGACGGCCGGCATCACAACCACAGGTGACGGCCGCCCCCTTACCGCCGCGGCCGTGGTGGCTCCTCGCGGTGATCGCGGGAGATCACCGGCGTGGTCTGGTTCGAGCTGTACAAGGCCCGGGCGCGGAACTGAGCTCAACCACTCGCGCCGGACGCGGCCGCAGCCTGAGCGGCGCCGAGCCGGTTCGTGTCCGCGTTGGTCCAGCCGGGTGGGTGCAGGATGGCGGCCCAGGCGGTGGGGATCTCCGGGCCGTAGCGGTGTCCGTGGCCGGGCGGTACCTGGTTGCCGCACGATCAGATCGCCGGTGACCTGCCAGAACGTGACGAACGGGAACCAGTGCATCTGCGGTGCGACGTCCGGACCGCGGGGTTCCTCGAGCCAGTCGGGCCGCTGTAGCGGCCAGATCGGTCGACCACCACACGATCGGATCCGAGGCGTGCTGCAGGTAGACGACGCTCGGGTGGCGCAGCGTTCCGTCGGCCTGACGCAGGTCGGCGGCCGAGGCGGCGAACGCGACCGTGCGCCCGTCGCCGTAGATCGGTAGCCGCTCGGGGCTGTTCCCGGCGCGCCGGTCGGTGAGCTGGCGCCACAGGTCGGTGCTGTTCGGAGTGCCCGCGAACAGCGCGCCGCTGGTGCGCGCGGTCAGGTCGGCGAGGCCGGAGAACGCTGACTGCGCGCCGTAGGCGCCGAGGCTCTCGCCGACGACGACCAGCCGAGGACGGCCTGCTGCGGGCAGCGTCGCCCAGTAGTCATAGATCGTGTCGAACAGCTCGCGGCCGGCCTCGCGGGCGCGTGCCTGTTCGGACAGGAAGGCGATCCAGCTCGGCAGGTAGGAGTACTGCATCGACGCGATCGCGGTGTCCCCGCCGTACATGTACTCCAGCGGATCGACGAGCGAGGCGTCGACCCAGCCGCTGCCGGTCGCGGTCGCCACCGCCAGCAGCGACCGGTCGAACCCGCCCGTGCGCTTCAGCTCCCGCAGGACGAGCGCGGCCTCCTCGTGCAGATTCCCTGCCGATGCCTCGCCGGCGTAGACCCGGATCGGCTCGATCGCGCGACGACCCGTGAACCGCGCGACGTCGGTATCGGTCGGCCCGGACCCGACGAAGGATCTGCCTTTGCGGCCAAGGGATTCCCACGACACGAACGAGGCCGGACTCCCCGACCGCAGCGGCGACACCGGCCGCGACACGCCCGCCTCGGTGCCGTGATTCGCGGCGGACGCGGTCGCGTTGGCCCAGCGCAGCAGGACCTGCTGCGCGAATCCCGTCGCCAGACCCACCGCCAGCACGACGATCAGAGCTGTCGCGATCAGCCGGGACACGAAGTCCGGCAGGAAGCGCAGCAATCGAGCCGCGGCCAAGTGGTAAGCGTCGTGGAGCAGCCGCACGAGACCTACGATCGCGGCCGCCACGCCGGCAGCGACAGCAAACACCCCCAAGTACAGATACCGCGTCGGCAGACGACGCCCCGACCGCGCGGCGGATCTCGCTCTGCCAGGCGGAGCTGAGCCACAGGATCACCGGCACCGCTCGTCAGCGCCACACGCCGAGCGCCTGCGCAGACGCGCCGCACGAACCGCTCGCCCGGCCAGGGAATGCCGATCCGCCGCCCCGCCCACGCCGCGACCACGCCCGATCCCGTATCCCAGCGCGACGGCAGTGCCCGTCACGATGCCCTGCATCTGCCACGACCGCGGCAGCAACGACGGCGCCAGCGACACGACGAAGAACATCCATCCGCACACCACGCCCAGCAGGCTCAGGCCACGCACGTAGTGCCGCACGAACCGGAACCGCCGGTGCGTGACCAGATCCAGCGCCGTCTGCGCGTCGACCGCGGGTGTCGGCGACGTGACGCGGACCGGCCTTAGCCAGTGGCGAGGTGCCATGCGACCAGCCCGAACAAGCACGCCGAGCGCGTTGGTCGCCCAGTGCATCCCGACGCTGGCGAGCAGGCTGCCGCTGCGCCGGCGCAGTTCACCCGCCACGACACCGCCCAGCGCGGTGAAGACCACGGTCGCCAGCACCACGAGCACACCGGCCGAACGACCGCCGACCGCGTCGCTCACGCCCCGGTTGGCCTCCGCGAGATGCAGCGACGGCAGCACATGCCACAACCCGAACAGCACCGAAGAGATCACCACGACCCGCCAGGCCGTCATGTGCCGCGCCAGCATCCCCCACAACACCGACCGGAACGCCACCTCCTCCAGCAACACCGTGCCCACCGGGATGACCACCAATGCCGACAGCAGCGCGCCCGCGACATCGAGGTGGTAGCGCGCGTCGAGAAACGCCGGGCGCGTGGCCGGCAGGAGCACACCGGCCAGATACACCACGCCGACCGCCGCGATGGCGCCGGCGCCCCACACGCCACCCGAGCGGAGCCGGTCCCGCCCGAGCCCGAGCTGGACCCAGCTCAAGCCGGACAGCCGCGCGTAGGCCAGCAACGCGACCGCGGCGACCGGACCCAGCCACAGACTGCTCGACCGGACCAGATGTATCGCGACATTCAGCCCGGCGAGCGCGGCGACCACGATCCCCGTGCCGCACCATCGCCGCCGCGCCGACCCGGTACCGCCGGCTCGCCGCGTCGATGGGCGCCGACCAAGCACGAACAACGTCACATCCCCCTCGTGCATCAAGTATGCCGCCCTGCGATCGGGACGTTGTGCCCTGCCCGTCCACAGGCCTGCCAGTGACGAGGCTGACAGTGAGGCTGCGATCTGCGGAGGTCGCCATGAACGTCCCAAACGAGCGTGAGCAGTCTGTGGTGGTCGGCGTCGACTGCACACCCGGTTCGTCGGCTTTGCTGCGGTGGGCCGACCGGCAAGCGCAGCTGATCGGAGCGCGACTGGTCGCTGTCACTGGATGGCGGATCGACCTGCCCGGACTTGACCCTGGCCGACCACCGTCGTCGATGTCGAGAAGCGGACTCGGCAGGTCCTCGGCGAAACAATCCGGGCAGCGCTACCCGAGCCGCGGGCTCGCGCGGTGACCAAGCGCGTCCTGGATGTGGCTCCCGCGGAGGCGCTGGTCAACGAATCCATCGCGGCGGAGCTACTGGTCGTCGGCCCGCACAGCACCCGGCCGATTCATGGCCTGCTACTCGGCTCGGTCACCGAACACGTCCTCAGCCAGGCCAACTGTCCCGTTGCCGTCGTGCACGACGCCACGCTCGAGCACAGACAGCGCATCGTGGTGGGACTGGACGGCTCGGAGTGTTCGCGCCGGGCACTGGCCTGGGCCATAGCCCAGGCGAGATTGACCGACTCGACCGTCGAGGCAGTCCTCGCATGGGAATGGGCACCCACGTCCGGCGTCTATCCGTACGGGCCGCAGGAGGACACGATCGAGAAGGCGGCAGAACGACTGCTCGACTCCGAGCTAGCCCGGCTCTCCGCCGCTGCCCCGCCCGTGGTGCGCGGCCGGCTGATCCACGGCCATCCCGCGAAAGTCCTTCTGGACGCATCAACCGAAGCGGCGGCCCTCGTCGTGGGCAACCGCCGAGCCGGCATCGCCGCAGGCCGCATGCTCGGCTCGGTCAGCCAGAAAGTCGCCCGCCACGCCACCGTGCCCGTCATCGTCGTCCACGAGCACGACCACTCCACGCCGCCGGAAGCCGCACGTGCGGAAGGCTGAGCCATGACCAATGCACATCGCGCCAGCCCGTGACCTCGCAGGCGTGGCTGCCGTTAGGGAGGACAGTCTTATGGCCTGGTTCTTCTCGTTGTAGCGGGCATGTTCGAGACTGGCTTCGCCGTGTTCCTCAAACAGAGCCATGGCATTACCCGGCTGTGGCCCACCGTCGCCTTCGCTGTCATGCGCGCTGATCAGTTTCGCGCTCCTCACAGTGGCGTTGAAATCACTAGAGGTCGGCCCGGCCTATGCGGCGTGGACCGGACTCGGCGCGGCGGGCACGGCCGCTGTAGGCATGTTCGTGCTTGGCGACAAGGTCACGGCGGTGAAGCTCGCATCGATCGCGCTGATCCTGGCCGGGGTGATCGGCCTGATCTCTCCGGCGTTACGCCGCCATAGTCCGGCGCGGGTGACCTTCGCCGCCGACCGGCTGGTGGGTGGTGACGTTTGCCTCTGGCTACGGTGCTTTCCCGTCGGGGAGGTTGGATGTGGTGGGCGCCTTCCGGGGGGAGGTTGTCGTGAGTACGGCCCAGTCGGTGGCACCGGTCGTGGACGCGCGCAGCGGTGCGGCCGGAACCCGGATCGACCTTGACGACGTGTGCCGCTACTACCGGGTCGGCGACACGACGTCAAGGCGCTCGACGAGGTCAATCTGCACGTCGACGAGACGGCGTTCGTGGTCGTGCTGGGCACGAGCGGGTCGGGCAAGACGACGCTGCTGAATGTCATCGGCGCACTTGACTCGCCGACGGCGGGAACGATCCGGCTGGCCGGTACCGACCTGACCGCCGCCACGCGAGCGGCTCGGACGCAGGTCCGCCGGCACACGGTCAGCTTCATCTTCCAGAGCTTCAACCTGTTCCCCGGGCTGACCGCACTGGAGAACGTCGAGTTCGGCGCCGACGTTGCGCGGCCGCCCGCATCCTGACCGGGTCGCCCGCGACGGTGCTCGAACAAGTCGGCCTCGGTGACCGCGCGCGACCACTTCGCCCACCAGCTCTCCGGCGGCGAGCAGCAGCGGGTGGCCATCGCTCGGGCGCTGGCCACCGGCAACCCGATCCTGCTGGCCGACGAGCCGACCGGTGAGCTCGACTTCCGCACCGGCGTGGCGATCCTGGAGCTGCTGCGCGCGCAGGCCGAGGCCGGCAAGACCGTCGCTCGTGGTCACGCACAACCGCGAGATCTCGCGTGTCGCCGACCGGGTGATCGAGCTGTCCAGCGGTCGCATCGTCGGCGACGGGCCACCGCGCGGCGGCCGGGCCGCGATCGCCGACCTGCACTGGTAGGCGGTCATGAGCCGGCCGAGGCTGTGGTTGCGCTGGTCGTGGCGCGACCTGCGCCAGCGCTGGGTGCTCGTGCTCGCGATCGCTCTGGTGATCGCGCTCGGCACCGGCACGTACGCCGCGCTGATGAGCACCGAGCGCATGGCGGACGCAGTCCAACGACGCCAGCTTCGCGCTGCTGCATGTGCACGACCTACGGGTCTCGCTCAGCCAGGGCGGCACGACCAGCCGAGGGTCGCTGCTGCGGTTGGTGCGGCAGCATCCCGCACGCGTCGGCGACGTCTCGGCCGTGCGCGAGCGCCTCGTCGTCCCGACCCAGATCGCCGGGCCGCACGACCTGCTCGTCGCCGGCGAACTCGTCGGAACGCGCCACCGGGCCGGGCGCGGCCGGTGCGTCGACGAGCGTGTCGAACGCGGCGGGCGCCCGACTGCCCGGACCCGGGCCCGACGTCGTGCTCGAGCAAGCCTTCGCCGACAAGAACCACCTGCCGGCACAAGGGCGACTGACCATCTCCGGCGGCCGCGCGGTCCGCTACGTCGGGCATGGGCAGTCCCCGGAGTACTTCCTGGTCACCGGCGGCCAGGGCGCGCTGCCGTTCCTGAGCCAGAAGTCTTACGGCGTGCTGTTCACCACGCTGCACACCCTCGCAGCAGCTCACCGGCGCGCCGGGACGCGGTCAACGACGTCGTGCTCACCCTGCGGCCCGGCGCCGACCCGCAACGGTCCAACACGAGCTGACCGCAGCCGTCGCACGCCGCCAAACCGGCGTTGAGCGCGACCGTCACCGACCGCCGCGACATCGCCGCCTACCGCGTCCTCTACGACGACATCGACAGCGACGCTCAGCTGTGGCGGGTGATCGCGCTGCTCGTCCTGTCCGGCGCCGCGTTCGCCGCGCTGAACCTGACCACCCGCATCGTCGAGGCGCAGCGCCGCGAGATCGGCGTCGGCATGGCGCTGGGCGTCGGCGCGCGCGCCTCGCCCTGCGGCCGCTGCTGTTCGGCGCGCAGGTCGCGCTCATCGGGGTCGTCGCTCGGCGTGGCCGTCGGCGTGGCTGGTCGGCATCGCGTTGCGATCGGTCTTCGTCGGCATGCTGCCGCTGCCGATCTGGCAAACGCCCGTTCCAGTACGGGGTGTTCGCCCAGGCCGCCGCGCTGGGATTCGCGCTGCCGTTCGTCGCCGTCGCCTGGCCGGTCTGGCGAGCGGTACGCGTCGAACCTGTCGAGGCGATCCGCGTCGGACACCTCGCCGCGCGCAGCGGACTTTCCCCCGTGCTACGCCGACTGCCGTTGCCCGGGCGTGGCTGGCGACGCATCCCGATCCGCAATGTCCTGCGCACCCCACGCCGCAGCGCCCTGACGGCGCTCGGCATCGCCGCAGCGATCACCACCCTCGTTACGACCGTCGGGTTCCTGGACACCTTCAACGCCACCCTCGACCGCTCCCAGGCAGAGCTGCTGCGCGCCGCACCCGATCGCATCACCGTCGCGCTCACCGGTTTCGAGACGCAGTCCGGGCCCGTCGTCGCAGCCGTGCGAGCCCTTCCCCAGGTCGGATCGGCGAGCACCGGGCTGATGCTCAGCACCACAGCGCACACACCAGGCCACAGCGTCGACCTGCTCACCGAGACGCTGCCCGCCGACGCGCAATGGACACCGTCCATCGTCACAGGCACGCCGAACGGCGGCATCGTGCTGGCCGAGAAGGCCGCCCATGACCTGCACGTGCGCGTCGGCGACACCGATCGCACTCGAACACCCGCAGGCCGGCCCGGACGGCACGCTACGAACCGCGACCACCAGCATGCGCGTCACCGGCCTGCACCCCAACCCGATGCGGGTGCTCTCCTACGTCAACCCGGCCACGGCAGCCACCTACCGACTCGCCGGCGTAACGAATCTACTGACCGTCACGCCCGCGCCGGGCACAAGCGCCAACGCAGTGCGCCGCGCGCTGCTCGCGATTCCACACGTCGCCTCGGCCGAAGCCGTCCAGCAATACGTCGTCTGCTGCTGGAGCACGGCCATCGCTGCCCGCGTGGATACTCGCGCTGCTCGCCGAGGCCGCTGGCGATTGCGCCGCCGCGCTCGCGGTCCTCGACCAGGCGCTCGCGGCGGACCCGCGCTCGGCGCTGGCCCTCACCGAGCCGCGCGCTGCTGCACGCGCGGAGGCGGGGCGGGACGAGCCGGCCCTGGCGGACGCCCTGGCCGCCCTCCGGCTCGCGCCCTCGAGCGCGGACGCGCACGCGGTGCTGGCAACCGTCCACCTGCGAGCCGGGCGGCTCGCGCCCGCGCGGGAGCAGGCCGCCGAGGCGCTCCTGATTCGCCGGGCACGCGGACGCCGCGGCCGTGCTGCGAGCGCTCGGCGCCCCGCCCTGAGCGGCAGGGCGCCGGCCCTCGCGGTATGATGCCCCGCCATGGCGTCGATCCCCTCCGCCGGCCGGCGGGCCCGCCGCACCTCCGCCGCCGGCCCCGTCTTCCTGGCGCCTCGGTGCGCTCCTCGTCGCGCTCGCGGCGGTCGCGGCGAGGTGGAACGTCCTCCTGAACGGCTTCGTCTGGGACGACACCCAGAACATCCTGGAGAACCCCTGGGTGCGCGAGCCGGGGCGGCTCCTCGAGGCCTTCGGTCATCACCTCTACGGCTTCGACCCGAAGTTCGCGTCGACCTACTACCGGCCGATGATGCACCTCGTGTTCGGCGCGACGAACGCGCTCGCCGGGGTGCGGCCGTGGGCGTTTCACCTCGTGACCCTCGCCGCCCACGCCGCCACGCGCGGCCTGCGTCTACGCCTGCTCGTGCGCTGGTCGGCCCGGCGGAGGCGCGCGGCGGTGGAGCCGCGCTCGCGGGACCGGCCGGGCGCGCGAGCGAGCCGCTCGCGCTCGGACCCTTCGTCGCGGCGCTCCTGTTCGCGGTCCACCCGCTCCACGTCCAGGTGGTCGCGTGGATCGCGGCATCGTGGACATCTCCGACTCGCTCTTCTTCGTCGCGGCGTTCCTCGGCCATCAGCAGGCCAGGCAGCACTTGTCCCGTTTGCTGCTGCTGTCTTCTTTCCTTGACTTGTTGTCAGCCAGCCGGTGACACTACACTTTGCCGCCGCCATGCCTGCCCTTGCAGCTCGGCCTCGCCGATGGCGCGGCCGCCACGCACGCCGCGCCTCCGGCGTACCCTCGCCCATCTCCGCCGCGCGCCCGAGCCCATCACCAGAACGGAGGCGAGCCGCCGCTCGCCCCAGCGACGAGCGCCTCGCCGCCGCCGCCACCTCAGCGCCCAGTGCCCACGCCCGGCCGCCCACGGTGCTGCTGTCCAGGTGGTCCGGTTCCTCAATCTGTGCCGGCGTTGTCGGGCTGGCCGTCGTCGTGCGGGGAGTGGTCGGCTGCTGCTGCTGCAGGCGGCGAGAGCCGCCGTCTGACGCCGCCGCCGTCGGGGACACGCGCGGAGAGCGAGGACACGTGCCCCATCGCGTTAGACTTTGAGCGCATCGAGCGCGCCTGCTGGTGCTCTGCCGTGTTGCTCGCCCGGGCTGTCTGCCGCCGGCTACGCCGCCGTTCATCCATATTGCCATGCCATGCTCTTCATAGTCGTCATCAGCATGTTGTGGGCTCATGGCCACAGGGGGCTTCAGCCCAGCGCCAGGCGGGCCAGGTGATGGTTGTGCAGGCCACGTCGCCGGCGACCGTTTCCTGGCTCCAGGCGGGGGGCGCCTCCAGCGCCACGCCCACACCCACCAACCGCGGCCACGCTTGTGACTGTTGGGCCATCAGGTCTCCAGCAGCCCTTCCCCAAGTTTTCATTTGCTCATGTTGCCCAACCACATCCATCGTGGTCGTCCTCCAGAGCGTGTGTGGGTCTAGTGCGTGCCACCATCCAGCTCACCCTCCTCCATCGCCAGGTCAGATCCACCACGCCCGGCCACGCCCGCCACCCCCCCCCCCCCCCCCCCCCCCCCCCCCCCAAAAAAAAAACAATTTGTCTTCCTACCACACACTCCTGCCCCGCTGTCCATGTGGGCCAGGCCTGCCGCTGATGGCCAATACCCCTGTTCCAGCACACCCAGGACTCGGCCTCCGCCACCTGGCTGCTCATCAGTGGGTCAGCCTGGCCACAGCCACACACCGGGGCAGCGCCCCGCCCCACCCATGTTGACGTTGGTCTGCACCATCAGCCACTACCATGCTGCTTTGCCGGGCCAGCCTGCCCGGCCAGCGCCGTCCAGAACCCGCACCACTCCTCCTCGGCGCTGCCGCCGTCAGCCCATGGACCGTGCGGGCACAGGCAGTGAGGTCCGTTCTTCCAAGGACGCTTCACCACCGTCCACCAGGCCTGTTTCCTTGCCACAACCTCGGCACTCTCTTTGGATTCCTCCTCGGCCTCCGTTGATCATCCATCAGCACCACCACAACTGCTTCCTCTAGTCCTGGCTGCTTTCCTCCTCCTCCACGTCACGCTGGCAACCTCCAACTACGGGCCCTCCCAAGGACTGCTGTGTTGCCATGGCAATGGCCAGGCCATCAGCACAGTGTGATCACTCATCAGGCAGGGCACCATCCACGACCACCAAGGACCGAACGCCACCAGGGTGACAGCGTCAGGATCCACTCACTTGCCTGCCACGCCAGGCAGTGTGTGTCCACCAGAGGCCACCAACACCACCACCTGGCCCGGCCACCGGCCAGATTCCATGGCGGAGGATCCAGGTCTCCATCTGTTGCTGTTCATGTTATCATGGCCGAGTTCACCACACCCATGTGGCTGCTCGGTCCTTGCCGCCGCCGCTCCATCGAGCACACACACACGGGGGGGGCGGGCGCGGCGCCGGCGGCGAGCGCCTCGCCGACCGGGTGGTGGAACACGGTCGTTCCCGGGACGATGGCCTGGCCCGTGCCGGCGTGCGTCCCGCCGCCCTGGACGTTCGCCGTCGTCATGTTCCGGTCCTTGTGGCAGACGAGGCACATCTTCGAGCTCGTGACGTCGGCGCGCAGGAACGGGTACGCGACGTAGAGCTTGAACTGGTCGCCCACGACGTAGTTGCCCGCGCCGAACGCGACGCTCAGGTTCGCGCCGTCGTTGAGCGCCACGCTCGGCCCCGCCCGGCAGCCGTTCGACGCGTAGGCGACGTAGGTGTACGTCGTCGGCGTCGTGCAGCCGAACCAGCTCTTCCCGTTGTCGTTCGAGAGCCGGAAGAGCGCGGTCGTCTCCGACCCGGCGCCCACCACGTCGATGAGGTACCGCTTGGCGGCCGCCGCGGTGCCGGCCGGTGCCGCGTCACCGTCACGTCGCCGGTCCCGGACGACGGGAAGCGCGCCCAGCTTCGTGACCGGCGAGACGGTCTGCCTTCCGCGGCCCGCTGACGGGCGCGTAATCGCCGTCGTGCTGGTCGTGGCAGGTGGAGCACATGAGCTTCCCGCCATCGAGCCGCTTCGCCATCTGCACCTCGTCGGGATTCACCGACGCGCGTGCTCGGCGGCGTCGCGCCGAGGTTCGACGCGTTGGCGTCCCACCGGTGCGAGCGGCCGGACACGCCGGGGACGGCCTGGATCGCCGTCGTCCAGCCCGGGAACCCGAAGTTGTCGCTGTACTGATGGCAGCTGTTGCAGAGGGTGAAGTTGCCCTCCTCCTTCGTCAAGCTCGCGCCCGGGGCCTGGTGGCCCATGTGGCAGTTCGAGCAGAAGAGGCCGTCCTCGTGCGGCGCGTCCGCCGCGCGGGCGGCGAGCGGAGCCGCGGCGAGCAGGGCGAGAGCGAGGAGCCTGGCGGACCGCATCACTGCACCTCCCCAGAGACGACGTTCACGGTGACAGGAGCCGGCGCGCTGCGCGTCACGCCGTCGTCGACGACGAGCTCGAAGACGTAGCGGCCGACGGCGAGCGGACGGAACGTGGCGACCGAGCCCTGCGTCCCGAACGCGACCCACGGGCCCTCCACCTGCGTCCAGCGATAGCGCGCGGCCCCCGTGCTGGCGCGGCCGTCGAGGAACACGAGCTGGCCGACCCAGGCGTCGCCGGGCGGCGTGGCGACCCGCGCCTGCGGGATCGCCGTCCCTCCGACGCGCGCCTCGAACGCGACGCGGGCCGGATGACCCTCGGCCGCGCCGTCCTTCACCGACGCCTCGAACACGTGGAAGCCGGCGGTGAACGGCACCACCGTGGCGACCGCACCGGAGGCGCCGGTAAGGCCCGCAGCGGGGCCGGAGAGCTGCCGCCACGTGACCGCCGCGCCGGACGGGCTCGCCGTCGCCTCGAGCGCGACCGGCACGCCGACGGCGACGATGGACGGGATGGCGTCGGAGATGGAGACGGTCGGGAGGGCGCCGCCGGCGGCGACGAACACCTCGACGCGCGCGGGCGGTGAGCGGAGCGGGCCGTTCCCGGCGGTCACCTCGAACACGTAGCGGCCCGCGGCCGCCGGTACTGAACGAGGCGACCGCCTCTGCGGCGCCCGTCAGCGTCGCGGCGGGGCCCGCCGAACCTTACGCCACGAGAACCTCGCGCCCGGCGAGACGAGGCTCGTGCTCGCGTCGAGCTGGACCGTCGAGCCCACCTGGGCGTCCTGGGGGAGCGCGGCCGCGATCGCCGTGGGCGGCTGGCCCTCGGCGACGAGCACCGGGACCTCGGTGGTGGACGACGCGCCGCCGGAGTCGGCGACGGTCACCTGGAACGCGTACAGCCCCGCGCCGCGCGGGCGCGCCGTGAGCGACCCGCCGGTCTCCGTGCCGACGAGCGGCGAGCCCAGCGTCTGGTCCCAGGTGAAGGCGAGGGCGTCGCCGTTCGCGTCGCTCGAGGCGAGCGCGTCGAGCCGGATCGGGCTGCCCGGCGAGGCGACGATGACCGTCCCGGCGTCGGCCATCGGCGGGACGTTCTTCACGACGACGGTCGCCCGGCCGGGGACGCTCGTGAGCGTGCCGCAGGTCGCGACCGCGTCGAACGTGTAGGTGCCCGCGGCGCGCGCGATGAAGGTCGGATTCATCGTGCCCGGCCCCGCAGAGCGTCACCGCCGGTCCGCCCTTCTGCGTCCAGCCCACCCCGCACGTCCCCGGCCCGGACGCCACCGCGGAGAGCTTCACGAGCCCCGGCGGCGTCTCGGCCGGGAACGACGGCTTCACCGTCGCGAGGTGGTCGTCCGGGTCGAGTCGGGTCGAACCCGGCGGCGAGCTCGTCGCTGTCCGAGAAGCCGTCGCCGTCGGTGTCGGGATTGTTCGGCTTCGTCCCCGCCGCCAGCTCCTGCGCGTTGTTGAGGCCGTCGCCGTCCAGGTCCAGCATGCCGTCGCCGGCCCAGTTCGGGTCGAGGCCGTTCGCGCTCTCCCACGCGTCGGAGAGGAGATCGCAGTCCGCGTCGCCGGCGCAGGTCGGGAGCGGGGCGCCGCCGCCGAACCGCTCGATCCTGCTGAGCGGTGCGTTCGCGACCGCGAGATCGCCGTTCGCCATCACCGCGAGGCCCATCGGGTTCGTGAGCTGGCCCTCGGCCTTGCCCCAGGTGCCGATGGTCGCCACGGGCGCGCCCGTCGGCGTGACGATCTGGACGACGCCCTGGTAGTTGTCCGAGACGTAGATCCCCGCGCGGCCGATCGCGATCCCGCCGCCCCTCGTCACCTGGCCGAGCGCGCTGCCCGACGCGACGTGCGAGCTGACGTAGGCCCCGGTCGCGAGATCGAACGCATGAAGGAGGTACCCCGCCGCCGTCGTGGCGCCCGGCTCGACCGCCTGAAGGACGAGCACCCACGCCTTCCCACCCGCCGGGTCGATCGCGACGTCGACGGGGCTCGCGAGCGGGACCCCGCCAGCCTGCCCGATCACGGCGACCGTCGCACCGTCGGGCGTGACCACGCGGACGCGGTTCGCGTTCTGGTCCGCGACCCAGAGCGCCATGTGGGTCGGGTCGTACGCGATCCCGGCGGGCCGCGCGAACGCGCCGCCGGCGAGCGAGCACCTTGCCGACGGTCCGCCCGGTCACCGCGTCGAGCTTGAAGACGCTCCCCTTCGTCGTCGTCGCCCAGAGGAACCCCGCGCCGGTCGTCACCGCGACCGCCGGCTCCTGGAGGGCCGCGAAGCCGCGCGCCTCGCCGCGCGCGGTGACGAACGAGATCTGTCCCGGTGGTGGTGGTCTGCTGCTGTCCGTCGACCACGTAGAGGCCACCCGCGCCGTCCGACGCGAGCCGGCGCGGGTTGCCGACGGCGACCGGCAGGCTCGCCTGGTAGGCGGCGAGCACGACGTTCACGTACTTCTCGGCCGAGACGGTGGCCGCGCCGTTCGAGACGGCGACCATGAGCTTGTACACGCCGGGGGTCGCGGGCGCGTCCCACGCGGCGAGCGCGGGGTTCGCCGAGTCCTGGGTGACGGTGCCGCCCGTGGCGGTCCAGGTGTACGTGAGCGGCTTCGCGGGAGTGTTCGGATCCGTCGCGACGGCCTCGAACACGGCGCTCGCGCCGGCGACCACCTCGGCCGGGCCGTTCACGGCGGAGATCGCGGGCGGGAGGGCCGCACCGGCGACGGTCGTGAGGGTCGCGGTGGCGGACGCCGTCGTGTGGCGCCGCCGAAGGCCCCCTGGAACTTGCCGGTGCAGGTCGCGGTGAGCGGACCGGGCGTCGCCGGCGTCGCCCAGGCGGAGGAGCCCTGGATGACGCTGCAGTTGTCCCGTGACCGGGCTGCAGGGTGGTCGCGCGCGCCCGTGAGGACCGCGGGGCTCGCCGTACCGCCGGTGACCGCGACGGCGATCTGGACGGTGGTGCCGGCGAGCCCATGCTCGGGCTACCCTCCGCCCAGCAGTTGATCTGGATGGTCGAGCCCGCCACGACGTCGCCGGGAGGCGCGGAGAGTGACGCCGTCACGGCGGTGCCGGCGAGGGCCGTCGCCGGGAGCAGCGCGGCGACCGCAAGCATTGCGTACACGTATGCCCGGATCCTCATGGTTGAGTACCCAGTGCAAACGTCGAGCCTCGGATCGACCGGAATGTGAAGGGGAATTCCCGCTCCGGAGCCGCCCGAAAAGTGCTGAAAGCTCGGGGGTTCTCGTGTCGCCGCAGGCGCTCCCCGCGACGGAGGATGGGGGATATCGCCCATCCCGCGCGCTGTGCCCCACGTCATGCACGCACCCGATGAAAACGGCCGGGTGACGCACACTTCGGACCGAGGCGCACACACGCAGCGTTTGCGGGAAGCGCGCGCGGGCGCGCAGTTCACGGAACGTCGCGCCCCCCTGCAATCCGTCACCTTCGACGCGCTGCGGCGGGAGGCCCCGAGGGCGTCCGCGGCCGACGGCGACGCTCAGGCGGCGCGCGAACCCGCCAGGCCCGCGAGCTCCACGCGCACCGCCGCCACGCGGCGGCGCAGACGGCGCCAGAACGCGACGCCGGCGACGACGAGCCCGAACGCGACGACGTGCTTCACGACGAGCGCGGCGACCTGCCCCCGGCCGGCCGCGTTCGCCCACTCGAACTCGCCGTACCAGAATCGTGCGCGGGATCCCGCCGAGCACGATCCACGCGAGCGAGAACCGGGCGAGCTTCTCCATGCGCTCGGCAATCTCGAGGAAGTAGCGACCGGCGTCGGCGCCGCGGGGCCCGGCCTCGTAGCGCCGCAGCAGCACCACGAGCGCGAACGCGCTCGACGCGAGGAGCGCCGTCGCCACGTCGTGGAAGTAGTTGTTCATCATGAGGGCGATGCCGGCCGCCGGGCTCATGCCGCCCTCCCCTCGCCCGCCGCGCGCGCGGCGAGCGCGTGCTCGCGTGCGTACTGCTTGAACGCCCTGCCCTGCGGGAACTCGATCATCCAGGACGTGATGTGGCTCATCGGGAAGCCTCGCCAGCCGACCTGGGCGACGCGCGAGAGGATGCGCGGGAGCGTGAAGAGCCGCGCGCGGAGCTCCACGATGAGGTCCTCGCGCTCCCCCGCGCTGAGCGTCGGGTGCTCGAACACCGCGTGGTTGCCGTCGTAGCTGTCCCAGTCGAGCCCGGGCTTCAGATGAGGCCCGTACTGCTCGTGCAGCTCCGTGCCCGGGAACGGCGTCGTCATGACGGGATGCGCCGAGACCTTCAGCTCGTCGCAGAGCGCCAGGAGCCCGTCGTAGTCCGCGCGCACGTCCTCGCGGCCGCCGAGCATCGTGAAGAGCATGACCTCGATGCCGTGGTCGCGGATGCGCTTGATCTGGTCGCGGCGCCGGCGCCCCTGCTTCGAGACCGCCTTGTAGGCCTCCAGGGAGGCGAGGTTGTTCGACTCCCAGCCGACGAGGACCGCGGTGAGGCCGGCCCGGCGCGCGTTCCGGAGCAGCTCGTCCGCGCGGGCGTGGTCGAGCGTGACGAGGTCGCCCGAGCCGAACCACCACTTGCCGCGCACGCTCCGCGCCATCTCGGCGTAGAGGTCGATGGAGCGCTTCACGTCGACGCCCCAGATGTTGTCGTCGATCCCCAGAACAGCCGGCGCTTCGAGGCGGCGAGCTCCGCGACGACGTCCGCAATCGGGCGCACGCGCAATCGGCCGCCGAAGAACTCGTGGACCGAGCAGAAGGTGCAGCGGTGCGGGCAGCCGCGGGAGGTCTGGAAGTAGCCGTAGACGTACTTCGTCTTCCACAGGTCCGTGACCGGGCGCGGGAGGCCGTCGAGCTCGGGGAAGTGGCCGTGGTAGGCGGGCTCGGGCGCGCCGCGGGCGAGGTCGTCGAGGAGCCGCTTCCGAATCGTCTCCGCCTCGCCGACGACAATCGCGTCCGCGTGGCGCTTCGCCTCCTCGGGGAGCGCCGAGACGTGGATGCCGCCGAGGAAGACCTTCTTCCCGAGCGCGCGGAGCCGGTCGGCCATCCGGTACGCCCAGGGCGCCTGCGGCGTGAGCACCGTGAACCCGACCGCGTCCGCGGTGACCTCCTCCGGGACGAGCGTCTCCTTGTTCGCGTCGAGGAGCGCGATGCCGACGTCCGGCGCCACCTGCCGCGTGAGGCCGGCGAGGTACTCGAGCACCGGCGGCGCAATCGGCAGCCCCTTGGACTTCTGGCCCTTCTCGCCGAAGGGAGGGGAGACGAGGAGGAGCTTCATTCGCGCCGAATGTAGCAGTCGGGACCCGTGGCGCGCCACGGCCGCCCCCCACAACGCCACCCCCGACCCTCACTGCCGTTCGCGGTCTCGAGCCGAGCCGAGAACGAGGTTTCTCGCGTTGTGGAACTCCACGAGAGGCAGGTCGTCGACGTGAGCGTTCTCGAAGGTCGCGGGGCGCGGCGCGTCGTCGGTGAGCGCCGCCTCGAAGCGGCCCTTCGCCTCGGGAACGGCAATCTCGGCGAGTCGCGCGACGGCCTCCTCCGAGGGATAGTGAGTGGCGTTGGACCCGACGAGGACCACGTCGCCGCCCGGGACGCGCCAGCCGCTGACGTGTCGGAAGTTCTTGGCGAAGGCGCGCAGCACTCGGCTCATGTCCGCGTCGTCCATGAGGGAGAAGTCCACCCAGGCGCCCAGGACGCCATCGCGCGAGAGGCGGTGCGCGGCCAAATCGAAGAATTCGTCTGTGAGGAGGGCGGCCGACCCCTGATCGGTGGCCCACGACGGGCTGACGATGATGAGGTCGTACCGGCCTTCGTGGACGAGCATGAAGTTCCGGCCGTCCGCCTTCGTGTGCCGGATACCCGCGGCGTGCCGAAGAGCGCCGGGTTCAGGAAGCGCCGGTTGGCCTCCAGGATCCCGCCGTTGATCTCCACCGAGTCGATGGACGCGATGGGCGTCTCGGCGAGGGCGTGCAGTGTGTGGCCGGAGCCGAGCCCGATGTTGAGCGCGCTTCGAGGCGGCTCCATGAGGCGCGCCGTGAACCAGGGCAGGTAAGCGAGCAGCGCGAAGGCGGGCGTGTCCCCGCCCTCGAGCTTGCTGCCGTTGACCAGCGCGAGGCCGCCACCGGAGCCGAGCCCGCGCAGGAGCCACACCTCCCCCTCGGCTGCCTCCTCGTGATAGGCGACCTCGGCGGCGTCCGGCCTGGCGGCGACCCGCCTCGCGAAGGTCTCCGACCCGAAGCGGCTCGCGTAGCCGTAGGAGAAGGTCGGGGCGGCCGGCGCCGGGAGCCGCGAGACGCCGAGCGCCACGGCCGCGGCGATCCCCATCGCGACGGAGAGGTCTCGCCTGCGGCGGCCCAGCGCGAGCAGCAGCAAGCCGTTGACGACGTCGAGCATCGCCGCGAGGGCCGCCGTGCGCATCACCCCGAGGAGCGGGATGAGCGCGAAGCCGGCGGCGAGCGACCCGGCGATGCCGCCGAGGGTGTTGACCGCGTAGAGCCGGCCCGCCTGTCTGCCGGCCTCCCCCTTCCACTCGGTGAAGAGGCGCACCGCCAGCGGGAAGGTCATGCCCATGAGCGTGGTGGGTATCCCCATGAGCAAGAAGGCGATGAGGAACTGCACCGCGTAGAAGGCCGCGAACGAGTCGTGGAAGGCGTAGTAGCTGGCGATGTAGACGCCGGTGAGGCCTCTCATCAGCGGCGCCACGAGGAGCCCGCCGAGCCCGATGCCGAGCTCGCAGAGCCCGAGCGCGCGAAGCGGGTCCTTCACCCGTCGCGACGCCATCGCTCCGAGCCCGCCCCCGGCCGACAGGCCGGCCATGAAGGCCGCGAGCATGGTGGCGAGCGCGTAGGTCGACGACCCCATCACCGTCGACAGCGTTCGCGTCCACGTCACCTCGAACACGAGCGCGCTCGCGCCGGACACGCCGAACGCGAAGAAGGCGAGGTGGCGAACGGCGGACCGCTGCGAATCCATCTTCGAAGCATCCTGCGTGGGTCGACGGCGCCCGGTCAACCCGCGCCGCGCCAGCGGCGGAGATCCTCTACCAGCCCGAGAACCTCGGCTCCGGACGGGCGGGAGCCGTTCGCGGTATCGTGAACGGACGAAGCCGCAGCTCCCCTCCCAGCG
>CAVPYQ010000026.1:0-49017 GCA_963709985.1 uncultured Actinomycetota bacterium | reverse complement strand
CGGTGGTGGCTGACCGGCAAGTGGCAGGTGACCGACGCACAAGGTCGGCCACTGCTCACGGTGAGCGCCAAGCCGCTGCGCAACACGGCCGCCGTGCACCTGGCGCGCGGCAGTGACCTGATCATGCGCGGCAGTCCGTGGCGACGCGATTTCGCCGTCCTCGACGAGGACGGCCGCACGGTGCTCAGCGCGGCGCCACGCACCTCGCCCATGTCGCCACGCCAGCACGACTACGCCGTGCAGCAGTCGATCCCGGGCACGCTCAACCTCGCCGAGATGATCGCCATCGTGCAGGTGTGGCGGATGGTGAAGAAGTCCGACGCCGCCGTGCTGGCCGCGACGAGCTCGACCGCCGCGGCAGCGGGCGCCTGATGGCAGGAGCGACGGCGCCTCGTTTGTCGCATTCGCCGTGGGAGCTGCTCCGGCTCTGGATCCGCAGGTGCCATGCGACCTGCGTCGTCCAGGACCATCCTTGGCCGATTCCGTGCTGACCTTCGCCTCTGGCGCGCGATGCCTGCCGGTCCGAGCCTGGGTCCGTGAATGGTGACCGTCTGGTGCTGATGCGTCGGGCCGGCAGGTCAGTCGCTGCGGCGCTGGTGGTCCTGGCCGCCGGTGTCTTGGTCGTCACGGTCGACGTGCACGCTGATGGCCGGTCCGCCTCGTGTGGCTCAGGGTGGGACGTCGTGGCCGGTCGCGCGGGATGGCGGCAATGGTGGGCGCAAGATCAGGCCGACCCGGTGGCCGGCAAGCCGCTGCTGCGCACCAACGAATGCGCCGGCGCGGTTAATGCACACATCGTTGCCGCAACGGTGCTCGTCCTCGTAGCTCTAGCGATCTTCGCGGCTGCCGCACTCGCCGGACCGCAACGCCGATCAGGCGGGGCGGGCAGGCGGCCGGCGCGGCGACTGCGAGTTCTCGGCGCGGCCGTGACCGTGACCGGCAGCGTGTTGACCGTGGCGGGGCTGGCCGGTGTCGCGTTGCTGACCGCGGATCCTGACGCGCCGCTGTTCCTGTATGTGAGCAGGACGATCGTCGTACTTCTCGGGATGGTGCTCCTGGTGCCCGCTGTGCTGCTCGTCGTGCTAGGGCGAACCGCGAGCGTCATAGCGGAGGAGCTGGACCGCGACAGGACCACTGATGAATAGGCGTGATCTGCTCTTCTGTCTCGCGGCCGCCGCGGGCCTGAGCGGGTGTGCGCAGCGTGCGCCCTCGTGGGTTCGTGAGCCCAGCGCCCGCTACGGCGAGCCGACTGTGTTGCCGCCGCCGATGCTCGACGGGGCGGTGTCGCTGGAACGCGCGCTCGCGCTGCGCCGGTCGATTCGCGAGTTCCGCCAAGATCCGCTGCCGGTCGCGACCGTCGGCCAACTGCTGTGGGCAGGGCAGGGCGTCACGAGCACGGACGAGAAGCGTACGGCGCCGTCGGCTGGTGCGCTCTACCCGCTGGAGCTATATGTGGTCACGCCCTCGCAGGTCATGCACTACTTGCCGCATGGCCACCGCATCGAGGTGCGTGCCGCGCCTGACCTGCGCCCAGAGCTCAGGACGGCGGCGTTCGGTCAGCACCACGTCGCCGCTGCACCGCTCGTCGTGGTCATCGCAGCGGTCGAAGACCGAACCAGACGCAAGTACGGACCGCGCGCCAACGCCTTTGTGGAGCGGGAGGCGGGCCACGCCGCACAGAACATCCTGCTCACCGCCGCCGCACTCCAACTAGCCGCAGTACCCGTAGGGAGCGTGGATGCCAGGCGCGCTGCCGTCTCGCTCGCCCTGCCACCCAACCAGCGCGTGCACTACCTGCTGCCGGTCGGCCGGCGCCTGTGACATCACCGCTCGGCGCAACCACACCGCGATCCGTGCCGCAAGCTAGAGGTCACGACGAACGGCCCAGGCACAGGCACAGGCAGGCGAGTTAGCGCGCTGCTGAGTCGTCGGTCGATAGCGACTCCTCGAGCATCGGCACATCGACGTTGCGGCGCCCCATGGCACAAGTCAACTCCTCGGTGAACATGCCACGTCCCGGCCGGAGGGCTGGCCCGACGACCACCGTATTCATCCAGGCAGCGGTCGCTGGAACCCGACGCCGGCCAGCCACGGCTGCGGCGGCACGTTTCAGATCCAGCGTCGTATCCACGCCGCAACTCGGAGACCCGGCCACACCGACGATGCCACGCACCGAAAGCCCGCTGGCAAGGTACCCCTCCACGTCCCGGACGATCGCCCGGGCTTGCTGTGCGTACCGCCAACGCACGTACCGCAACACAACCGGGAACAGGACAGGTGCCGCGCGCGCGATTCGCGGGTGCTCGATCACCCACAGCATGCGGGTCTTGAGCACTCCGCCCCACACGCGCTGCTCGGGGCACGGCATTTGGATGATGCCGGCTCCGTCCCGCACGTAGGGCGCGATGGCCGCGCTGACCACGCCGCGGCACACCGCGCCGCCGAGGTAACGAGTGTTCTGGTTCAGCAGACAGTGGGAGATGAACACGACCTCGCCGCTACGGGCGTCGGCCATAGACGTCTGCAGGGCCTCGTGGCGCCGATGGCTGCGGTGTCGACGGATCCGTCGCATGCCCGCACCTCCCGTCGAACGCGGCACGATCGCTCGCTCTGACTGTCGCGCGGCGCGAGCACGCTGCCCAGTGCCGATGGTCACCAGACAGCCGCACCCTGCCGGTGGTAGCGGTGCGGCGTTCGCTGGCCGCTTCAGTATCCTGACCGAGCTCCGCTCGCGCACGGCACGATAAATCGGAATCTGCGCAATCGCAGCGCGACATCCACGGCGGGCACGGCTCCTTGTGGCACCTGGAGAAGCGATTGGGCTTCCCGTACCGACGCGATGCAGACAGCCCTGGACCAAAGGGAAGGAGGTCGCCGGCGAGCTAACGTCGGTCCATGGGACCGCCGGACTCGCCTGACCGGAACGCGTGGACCCGCGCCGCGCTGTCCGTCCGTGGTCAGGTGCACAGGCTGCCCGGCGGCGCGACGGTCTGGCGGCGTGGGGATTGCGCTTATAGGCCTGGTCATTGTCGTCGTCGGCGTCGTCCTGTTACCGCTTCCCGGCCCCGGCTGGTTGATCATCTTTCTGGGCATCGGCGTGTGGGCCACAGAGTTCGCGTGGGCACACCGGCTCCTGCGCCGAGCACGCGCTTTCGTGAGCGGGTGGACGTCCTGGGTCGTCGCCCAGCCGCGGTGGCGGCAGTCCCTGGTCGGTGCAACCGGGTTCGCGATCGTTGCCGTGTTCGCCGCGTTGAGCTGGCTGTGGTTCCTGCGCTAGCAGATCCCTCCTCAATGGCAAATCCGTCGGAAACAGTGAACGTCCGCAGAGAAGTCATCTCCGAGGGGTTGTGGTGGGATGTCGCGCGGTTGTATGGGACAGCTGCGCCGGCGGTGAGTCGCACTCCGGGGTTGGGTGACCCGTCGATGGGGGCGATTGAGTGGCGTCGCCGTTGGGGGTCCACGGCTGGACCCGGCTGGTGTCGGCTTGTTCGCCTTGGCGTAGCTGTGCTTCTTGTTCGGGGTCGAATGCCTGCCCGCAGGTGAGGCAGATCGTCTCGGCGCTGGACCAGCCCCATCGGTTCTCGCGTGAGCGGAGTTGATGAGCGCAGCATTGCGGCCCTGGTGTGACGGGCGGTTGCGGCGCGGTCATGGGGTCACCAGGTCGGTCCGCTCGGCCGGTTCAGGCGCGTCGCCGGTGATCTGGATCGTCGTCCAGACGACTCGGCCGAGACTCGCCTCGCAGTCCAGTTGCTGGCGGAGCCCGGATGCGCGGGCGTCCACGGTGGGTGCGAGAACGACGGCGCATCGCCGGCCGAGCTGCCGGACGCGCTGTGACCATTCGCTGTGTGATCGGGGTGCGGCGCCCAAATGCGTCAGGCTCTGTTCGTCCATTGGAGGGCAGGGCACGAGCAGCATCGGTCGCCGGGTCGACCGTAGGTGGGGATCGGAACGCGACGGCGGGATCGGGGTGAGGCGCACCGGGGGTTCGGCGTAGGACCAGCCCCGGCCGATGAGGTGGTCCAGGTGCGCGCCGAGATCGCCGGGCGTGCCGTCTCCGCCGAGCAGTATTGCGGGCAGGCAGCCGGGCGCCGCCGCCGCGGCGTCGAGCTGGATGCCGGTGATCAGGCAGCCGAGGACGGGTGCCATCCGTCAGGCGTCCGATCTCGGGTTGTCGGCGAGTTGGCCACGGTCATCGAGCCGGAAATCGATCCAGGCCAGGAGCCGGTTGACGGCGCGGGTGTCGGCGGCGCTTCGGGCTGCCTGCATCTGGGACACGGCCCGAGCGAGCGCACCGTCGATCTCGGCCGCCGGCTCGGAAGTGACCAGCATGTCGAGCCGGTCGAACACGAGCAGACCCACGGTCGGCTACTCTACCGTTGACTTGAAGAGTTCTTCAATTGCTTAGCTTGTGGTTTCAGGTGGGAGGTCGAGGTGTCGGTTCCGCTGTATCAGGCCAAGGCGGAGTTTTTCCGGATGCTGGGGCATCCGGTGCGGATCCGGGTGCTGGAGCTGTTGACCGAGAGCCCTCGCCCGGTACGCGACCTGCTGACGGCCATCGCTATCGAGCCCTCGAGCCTGTCGCAGCAACTGGGCGTGCTGCGCCGGTCGGGCATCGTCACCGCGACCCGGATGGGCAACACGGTCGTGTACGCACTCGCGGGAGGAGACGTCGCGGAGTTGATGCGCGCCGCTCGGCGGATCCTGACCGAACTGCTGGCCGGGCAGAACGAACTGCTCACCGAGTTGCAGGAAGCCGAGCGGGCCTAGTGAACGCCGTGCGGGCCGCGGCGAACTCGGCGTCGTCGCGCTGAGTCTGTGGCGCAATGATCCGCACGACGGAACGGGCGGCCGAGCCCGCTCCGCCGCGATCAGGCAGCCCACAGCCACGCCAATCGTGGGCGGCTGATCTTGCCGGGATGCAGTCAGGTAGCCGGCCGGTCGAGACGGCGTCCGGATATGCGATTGATCTGAATCGCGACGTAATACGGCTGCTCGATCCGTACCCAACTGCGGATCTCGGCGCGCTCCAGATCGGCGATCTGCGCTGGATCGTTGACCACACGAGACTTCCCGACCACTAGGACGCTCCACCCCAACCCGACCGCGCCGTCGATGTCGTCCACCTCGAACGCCACGACGGTCTCGTCGACCGCCGCTGTCAGCTTCGTACCTTGCGCGGTCCGGAACACGATCTCGTCATCGATGACGCGGTAGTTCACCGGCAACGCTGCGGGCAGCGCGCCTACCGACACGACCACCCGGCCGATGTCGGACACGGCGAGTAAATGTCGACACTCCTGTTCAGAGAGCGCGGACAGACCAGCAGACATCGGCACAGCCGATATCCGAGCACACCGCGCTCCCCGCCCACCAGGGACTTTCGGCCCAACGAAACCCCGGCGAACACACACGTAGCGTGGGCCGCCGGACATCCGTACTCAACCACACGTCCAGCATGGGCCGGATGGCTATCTACGGCAGCTTGGCCTGCAAGCCGACGGCGGCGGCTGATCGGCGGGGCCTTGGGAAGGCAGAATAACCGCTATTGCCCACAGCCCTCCGGACCGTCACGGTGATTCAACGCGGGACGGCGAGCCCCTTGCTCCCTGCCGCGACCAGGACGCCGACCACCTTCCTCATGATCCGGCCGTAGAGCCCCGGCTATGACGAGGCCGCCGTCGTCGAACTCGACGATGGCGACGGATCGTTCTTCGTAGTGGACGCTCTTGTAGGTCAGCGATACGACTCGCTCCGATACCGCGGTATGACCGGATACGACAACCCCTATTCCGCTGCCTTCGGCGACAGGGACGCGTCCCATGCCAGGAAGCGGCGGACGTCGGCTTTACCTCGGAACGTGCCGGGAGCAGCGGTGAAGTCCCCGCTGTCAGCGAACAGGGCCAACATCTGGTCCACGTTGCGCTTCTCGACGGCGGCTCGGTACAGCTCGATGCGCTGCCTGAGCAGGGCCTATTGCCGTTCGGTGGCGCCGGATCGGCGACCGGGCCGCTCTGCCGGTCCTGATCCCATCAAACCTCGAGCGTCCCCATCTGTAGCCGCAGGTGTTGGGTAGTCCCTGTCCCACTGGAAGTCAGCGCGGCGACCGCGTGGACGGTCCCGGAGCGTGACGACTCAAGAGATGCCGGCCACGCGGAAACCGTCTCGTTCTGCGCGACGATCACGCCATGGAGCAGCATCTTCTGGCCGCACGTATGAGGTGTTCTGTCACGCCGAACGTTGGCGCCGACCGCGTGGTCCTGCCGATGACTGCGCTGAGGCCCGAGATCGGAGTCGTTGTGCCCTACTGGCCGCTCCAGCCGCAGGTGCAGGCTTGAGGTGGAGGCGAACCGTGCTGCAGTTCGACGCGGCGGTGAAGCGGTTTGGCACCTTGGCGGCGCTTGACCGCTGCACGTTTGCGGCCCGGCCGGGTCGGCTGACCGGTTTTCTCGGTCCCAACGGTGCCGGGAAGACGACGGCGATGCGGGCGGTCTTCGGGCTCGTCGAGCTGGATGCCGGCGCAGTGTGCTGGCGCGGCTCGCCGATCACGCCGGCGCAGCGGTCGCGGTTCGGCTACATGCCGGAGGAACGGGGCCTGTATCCCCGCATGCGGGTGCGGGATCAGCTTGTGTATCTGGGCCAGCTGTGCGGCGGCACGGGTCGCGATGTGAGCCGCAGTGTCGATGCCTGGCTTGATCGGCTCGGCCTGGCCGACCGGGCCAGGGACCGCCTGGACACGCTCTCGCATGGCAACCAGCAACGCGTTCAGCTGATCGCAGCCCTGGTCAATGAGCCCGAGCTGCTCGTGCTCGACGAGCCGTTTTCCGGCCTCGATCCAATCGCCATCGGTGCGATGGCGGAGCTGCTCGCCGACCTGGCAGCCGCGGGCGCGACCGTGCTGTTCTCCAGCCACCAGCTCGACCTGGTCGAGGACCTGTGCGAGGACGTGGTGATCATCGACCACGGCCGGATCGTGCTGGCCGGCGAGCTCGGAGACCTGAGGGCTGCCGTGCCGCAACGGTTCATCGATGTGCGCTACCGCGGCGTGGCACCGGACTGGTCGGGGCTGGACTCGGTGGAGGTTGTCGAGTCGAGCGACGGTCACGCCCGGCTGCGGGTCTACCGCGGCGCTGACGTGGCCGCGGCGCTGGCCGCCGTGCGCGATGGCACTGAGATCGTCTCGTTTGCCTACCAGCCCCCGACGCTGTCGCAGCTGTTCCGCCAGGCGGTGGCGGCATGAACGGCGTGCGGCAGGGTTGGCTGGTCGCGGTCCGGGAGATGCGCGAGCGGAGCCGGACGCCTGCCTTCCGCGCCTCGCTCGTTTTGATGCTGCTCGTCGTGGCCGCCATGATCATCCTGCCGGCGCTGCTCACGACCGGCGGGGGCATGAAGGACGTCGGTCTCGCCGGTTCCATCCCAGCTCAGTTGCCCGGCACCATCCAGACCCAGGGCGACGCCGTCGGCACCAAGGCACGTATACATCGCTATGACAGCCTTGCTGCCGGGGAGGAGGCCGTCCGCCACCGGCGTATCGACGTGCTCGTGGTCGACGCGCGGCGGCTGGAGTGGCCACGCCGGGCCGAGGAGAATCTGCAAGCGGCCGTCACCGGCGCTATTCAGCTCGTCGCGGTGCGAGAGCGGGCTGCTGCCTTCGGGCTCAATCCCAACGCCCTGGCGGCCGTGCTCGCACCGGTCCCGGTCACGAACGTCGAGCTCGGCTCGGTAGCCGGCCGCAGCCGCGACGACGAGACGGCAGTCATCATCGTCACCGGCGTGCTGTTCTTTGCGATCACCACCTACGGAGCGATGGTGCTGTCCGGAGTGGTGGAGGAGAAGGCCAGCCGGGTCGTCGAGGTGCTGCTTGCCCGTATCCCGGCCCGCAACCTGCTGGCCGGCAAGATCGCCGGGATCGGACTGCTCGGTCTCGCCCAGATCGGCGCGACCGCGCTAGTCGCGCTCGCTGCGATCACTATGGTCGACTCGGTCGACCTACCAGCGGTGCGTGGCGCCGTACTGGCCTGGGCCGTGGTGTGGTTCGTGCTCGGTTACGCCCTCTACGCCACGGTGTTCGGCACGCTCGGCTCGCTCGCGTCGCGGACCGAGGACGCGCAAAGCGTTGCCGGGCCGGTCAGCGTCGTGCTCATCGCCGGCTATTTCCTGTCCTTCGCCGCCATCGGCAGCCCCGACACCGCCTGGGCGCGGCTGGTCTCGTACTTCCCCGCGACCGCGCCACTCGCCATGCCCGGCCGTATCGCCATGGGCGCGACCGCCTGGTGGGAACCGGCACTCGCCGTCGGGTTCACCCTCGCCACCATCGTCGGCCTCGTGCGATTCGGCGGCCGCGTCTACGCCGGCGCCATCCTCCACACCGGGGCCACGCTCAAGCTACGCGACGCCTGGCGAGCCGCCACCACACCAGGTCCCGCCGCGGCGAAGACCCACACCCCTCGCACCGGCACCTGGCATCGAAAGGCCGGCCGATGCCGCGCTTGAGTTGATCGTTGAAGTCGATCGAGGCCGCGGGTGTGCCGCCGAGGAGGGCCCTGCCATCGGGGATCTTCCCGAGCGTGGTGGGCACCAGCGTGTCGTGCAGGGTGGTCAGCGCGTGACGTGAGGCCGCGTCGGCCCGCAGGTCGACTTCTTCCTCGTTCCCCTGCGCTCGGGCTCGTTGTCGGCGTCCTCCTCGCGGCGGCTCTGACGCGTCTCGGGCACCGGGCCGAGTGTCCTCGGCCGGTGATCACGGGGGTTGGTGGGCGTCGTAGCCGTAGTCGTTGTATGCCCGGGCGTCTTCCCGCGGTTCCAGGTGGGTCAGCACGCTGCTGTCCGGCAGCGCGTCGCGGACTGCTGCCTCAATGTCTTCCAGCAGGTCGTGTCCGCGTCGCACGGTCCATTCCCCCGGGACCAGAACATGCAGGGAGACGAAGCGGTGTTGGCCGGATTCGCGGGTTTGCAGTCCGTGCATCGTGACCTGATCTGACTGGAATCGGGCGAGCGCGGCCGTGACGGCTGCCAGGTCCTGCGGGCCGATGGACTGATCAAGCAGGGCCCGCACCGACTGCGCCACCAGGCGCCCGCCGGTGACCAGGATGTTGATCCCCACGATGACGGCCACCACCGGGTCCAGCCGCTGCCACCCGGTGACGGCGACCAGGAGCACTCCGACCAGCACGCCGACGGAGGTCCACACATCGGTCATGAGGTGCTTGCCGTCGGCGCTCAGCGTGGCGGAGCGGCGCTGGCGACCCACCCGGATCAGCAGCCAGCCCACTGCGCCATTGACCAGGGTGGCGAGGGCAGATATGGCCAGGCCGAGACCGACGCGTTCGAGCGGCGCAGGGTGGATGAACCGGTCGGCCGCGCTGACCAGGATCACCGCGGCCGCGGCGAAGATCATCAGCCCTTCTAGGCCAGCGGAAAAGTACTCCGCCTTGCCGTGACCGTAATGGTGGCCGGCGTCCGCCGGCCGAGCGGCAACCGTCAACGCGACCAGGGCGATGATCGCCGCGACCAGGTTGACCACTGACTCCGCCGCATCTGAGAGCAGGCCGACCGACCCGGTCACCAGATACGCCACAGACTTCAGGCAGATGGTGACAACGGCTGCCGCGATGGACAGCCAGGCGTAGCGGGCCAGGCTGACCGGCTCCTGCCGCGGCGCGCTCACGGCGCCCTTCCGGTGACCGGTGCAAGCACGACAAGCGCGGCGACAACCCGGCAACCACACCGAAGCGTCATTTCACCGATCAGCAGGTGGTTCCTGTCGGCACTGCATGCCCGTGCGCCGGCCGCGGCCCAGGTGATGATCACGCCGGCCAGACCGGGCGGGGCGACGAGCCCCTACCCGTGCCCACCCAAGCCTTCAACATCCTGATCTCTTCCATCGGAAGCTCACTTCACGCATGTGCTGCAACCCGATGCCGCTCCACGCACGTGCTGCAACCGAAGGTTCCGGGGGTCACAGGTTACGCCTCGATGCCAGAGCTTCCGGTATATCCATTCGGAGCTGTTCCGGACCGCGGTGATCGAGGCGCGGGAATCCGCCGGACGGGAGGTCTGCGATGCGCACGAATGAGGGGCTGCAGCGGATCTGGATCGTCGCGGCACGCGAGTTCCGTGAGCGGGCCAGGACCAAGGCGTTCCAGCTCGGGTCGCTCGCCGCCCGCCCTGGTCGTACTCATCGTCGGCGCCTCCCGCGTCTACCTCGGCGCCCACTGGCTGACCGACGTGCTCGCGGGCTACGCCCTCGGTGCCTCCTGGGTGGCCATCGTGGCGACCGTCCTGCTGATCACATCGCGAGACACCGGCAAAGCCACACCAATGCAAGAGCGGGCCAAGGCACCGACGCCGCGACATCAGAACAGGCGCAAGGCCGCATAGCCGGTCCCGGTCGCAAAGGCGCATCCCATCGACGTGACCGTCCCGCTGGCATCGACGACCACCAGGGCCCACATACCAGCCGGATCTGGGCGGCCTTCATCAGGCTTGGTCAGCTGCGGCGGGGCATATGCCTGACTCGGCCACCGCGGGGTGGCTTGCGGTGCGGCGGTCCAGGCCTGGGCCGGCCACCGAAGCGGAATAGAGTTGCGCCATCGCCGCGGCAACCTCCGGCCGCCGCCCGAAGCCACCCGGGAGGGCGCATGTCCGATGTCGCGCAGCTGCTGTTGGTTCTCGTCGCGATGCTGGTCGTCGCCGCCGCGGCTGCGGTGAGCCTCACGGTGTACCTGATCCGCCGGCTCGGGCGAGGCCTGCGCCGCGCGCTGACCCGGCGGGGCACTTCGCCGGCATCAGGCTCTTGGCCGGCTGGGCGCGGCGGTCCCAGTCCCGAATCGACGATCGCCGACCGCGCCGCGACCTACCTCCTGCGCGCCCGCTGCTGGATGCCGACCCGCACCCGCCGCATCGACGTTCTTCGGCTGCAGCTGCGTCAAGACCTCGATACCGCTCACAGCGCCGTACAGACCGGTCTGCGCGTGGGCCGGCCGGTGGACCAACTGCTGCCCATCTGCCGTGACCTGCGGCACGCCGCCACCCAGCTCGACCTTGACCTCCTGGTCACCGCAGCCGAGCCCGACGCTGCTCACCGCGAAGCGATGCTCGACGGCCAAGCCGAACGGCGCGACACGTTCACCCAAGCGTGCGCACAACTGCGCCGAGCCGTGCTGCTCGCCGGCGACTCGACGGCCGACCCGCTGCTTGCCCGCGCAGTCAACGATCTCCACGACGAAACGGACCGGCTGCGGCTTCGCGCCGAGGCCTACCGCGAGCTCTCCGCCGGCGAGATCAGCTGATCTCGCCGGACATCATGGGCAGCCCGCCCGTCGACTCTCTAACCCGATCGCACGCAGCGGCCACTTCGTATTCGGGCATGGGCTGGCGCACCGCCATGACCGCCGCCGATATCCGGGCGAGCCCGACATCCTGACCGGAATCCGCACTGCTCTCGGCATCGCGGCCGATCGACTCGCGCTCACGACCGCGGCAGATCAACCCGTCTGCGTGGCCATCGCGCCAGCACAAACACACCGCAAGCTCGTCCAGATCAGACGGTTCTTGAGCCCGCCGCGCTGTCCGCGTTGACACATACCGATGCGCGCGCAACGGCGCGCGGGATGCGCACCTCGCGCGCCGGGCGGGTGAGTCATCTATAGGTGGCCTCTTACTTCCGAATGCGTATGCCGCCCAGACGGCGAGCACGCGCACAGTTGCAATGACCGCTATGGCGACTCACTGCCGAGCCGACCGAATTCTGTGCCGGACGCTGCTCATGCTTCAGCAACGCTATGGGCGTCTGGTCCGTTGTCCACGTCATTCGGTCAACGGTCTCGGCCAGGACTCATGAAACGACCCGTCGACCCTCGCGGCAGACCACCCCCTGTGCCGGTAGCCGATGCCGGAAGCGGCCTCTCGAGGGCTCGGGTGGGACATTCGTCGATGACGTGATTCGCCAAAAGCGCTTACAGCCCCGAAATCATGGGGCTCCGTGGGTGGGCAAGGGGGGAGTTGAACCCCCACGTCCTTACGGACACACGGACCTGAACCGTGCGCGTCTGCCATTCCGCCACTTGCCCGCGGCGCGTGAATTTCCTCGCGCACCAGCCGCTGCAGTGCGCAAGGCTAGCACGCAAAGATGCCACCTCCGGTGGGCGCAGGTCCCCCCAGGGCGAGCGCAAGTACCATCATTCGAACGCGCGGAGCGACCGCGGCGTGTTGTCGTGCCGTGGCGGGCTCCGCGTACCGCCGACGACGACGGGCCCGAATCCTGGGCCGCGACACCTAGCAGGAGGGCTGCGATGGGCCAGCGCAGCGACCGAGCGACCAGGCTCGGCGAGCACGGTGCCCAAACGCAGCCGGCAACGAAGCGAGGACGGACATGAGCTTGGCGCAGCGCTTCGAGCGCCGTCTCGAGAACGTAGTGGGCACGGCATTCGCCCGCGTCTTCAAGGGACAGGTCGAGCCGGTCGAAATCGGTTCGGCCTTGCAACGGGAGGCCACCGACAAACGCAACGTGATGCCGAGCGGTGAGGTGCTCGCACCCAACCGGTACCGGGTCACGCTCGCGGCGTCCGACTACGAGCGCCTCGTGCCGTGGGAGGTGCAGCTGACGAACTCGCTGGCCGAGTTGGTCCAGGAGCACCTCGACGAGAACGGCTGGCGCACGGCGGGCGACATCGAGGTCTACCTCGCCCGCGACGACGCGCTGCACACGGGCGTGTTCGGCGTCGCGTCGCGGATGGAGTCCAACGCGGCACCGCGCCGCCGCCCGTACGACTCGCTGTCGCTGCCCTCGGTACCGGGCCACGCGCCCGGCGACTATCAGAATCCCTTCGGCAGCCCGCCACCTCAGCAGCAGTACGCGGGCTACGACCACGGCATGTCCTCGCACGAGTCCGACCCGTACCTCGGGGGTCCGACCTCGGCGATGCCGCCGCCGTCCGGGCCGCCAGCACCGCCGGTGGCGCCACCGCCGGCGCCGTCGTACCCGATCGGCGCTCAGCCGATTCAGCATCCGCCGCTGCCGGCCGGGCCCTACATTCCCGCCGCGCCGTACAGCCCGCAGGGCGCCCCGATCGGGCCCGCCGCCCGGAGCCCAGCAGACCGAGCACTACGCACCGCCGCAAGCGCCGCCCGGCATCCGTGGCGTCCTGGTCGTCGACGGCACGAACCAACGCTTCGAATTGCGTAACGGCAGCAACCTGATCGGGCGTGGCAGCGAGGCGGACTTCCAGTTGCTCGACCAGGGAGTCTCCCGGCGCCACGTCGACATCCAGTTCGACGGGAACTTCGCGACCGTCTACGACATGGGCTCGACGAACGGTACGAGCGTCAACGGGCACGACATCAAGACCCAATTGCTACGCCATGGGGACGTCGTCCGGGTCGGGCACACCCGGCTGGTGTTCCATCAGGAGCACGGGTGAGGCCTGGGCGCGTGTACGTGACCGCCCGGGACGGCAACTCGTATCCGCGGAGACGCTCGTGAACTCACCGCTGGCCATCCAGCTGATGCGGTTCGGGTTTCTCGCGCTCCTGTGGCTGTTCGTGCTCGCGGCCGTTCGCGTCGTCCGGGCCGACCTGCGAGTCAGCGGGCAGCCTCGTGTCTCGATGCCGCCGCCGGCGCGACGCCGCGGGCGCAGCACGGCGCCGCCGCCGGGGCCGCGGCGCGCCTCCGTCCTGGTCGTCACCGCGGGCGGGCTGGCCGGCACCCGGATCGGGCTGACCGGCGCGCCGGTGCTGATCGGCCGGGCCGACGATTCCACCCTGGTGCTGACCGACGACTACGCGAGCACCCGGCACGCCCGCATCAGCCAGCAGGAAGGCGTCTGGTTCGTCGAGGACCTCGGTTCGACCAATGGCACTTACCTGGGCCAGCACAAGCTCGGCGGGCCGACTCCGCTGGAGGTCGGCGTGCCCATCCGCATCGGCAAGACCGTCATGGAGCTGCGATGACCCGGCGTCCGCACTTGGGCGTACCGGCGGGGGCTACGGCATGACCCAACCGCCCAGGCCATCGATCCCGCATGGTGGCCTCATGATCCGCCTGCCCAGCCGGTCCGGAGTGGTCGCCCGATGACCCTCGCGTTGCGCTACGCCGTGCGCTCTGACCGTGGATTGGTGCGCGGCAACAACGAGGACTCGGTCTACGCGGGTCCCCGCCTGCTGGCTATCGCCGACGGCATGGGCGGCCACGCCGCGGGCGAGGTGGCCAGCAAGATCGCCGTCGCGGCAATGGAAGGTCTCGACGAGGACCGCCCCGTCGCGGACCTGCTCGCCGAACTGCGCCGTGCCGTCGAGGACGCCAACGCGCGCATCGCCGAGTCGATCGCCTCCGACAGCGAACTGGACGGCATGGGCACCACCCTGACCGCGCTGCGCTTCGTCGGCGGTCAGGTCGGGTTGGTGCACGTCGGCGACTCGCGCGCGTACATGCTGCGCGGCGAGCATCTGACCCAGATCACCCATGACGACACCTACGTCCAGTCGCTGGTCGACTCGGGCCGGCTCACCGCCGAGGAGGCCAGCCACCATCCGCGCAAGTCGGTGATCCTGCGTGCGCTGATGGGGGCCGACGTCGACCCGGACGTGTCGATCCGCGAGGCGCGCGTCAGGCGATCGCTACATGCTGTGCACCGACGGGCTCACCGACGTCGTCACGGCGTCGACGTTGCTCGAGACGCTCAGCGAGGGCGATCCGCAGGAGTGCGCCGACCGCCTCGTCGAACTGGCCCTGCGCGGCGGCGGCCCGGACAACGTCACCTGCATCGTGGCCGACGTCGTCGACACCGGATTCGGCGACGACGTTCCGGTCATCGGTGGCGCATTCGTCGACCCGACCGAGCCGAGCCGGCCCTCGCAAGACGGTGCCTCCAGCCCGGCCGAGCGGGCCGCCCAGATGACGCGCGGCAACGTGCCTGCGCACGTCGATCCGCCGCAACTGCGCCGCCGGTGGCTGCGCCGACTGGTGTTCACGCTGGTCGTGATCGTCGTGCTGGTCGGCGGTACGGGCGGCTTCTACGCCTGGACGCAGACGCAGTACTTCGTCGGCAAGTCCGGCGACGAGGTGGCGATCTTCCGCGGCGTGAACACCGATTTCGGCCCGCTGAAGTTCTACAAGGTCGCGAAGAGCACTCCGATCAAGATGGCCGACCTGACGCCCGTGGCGCAGGGGCAGGTCGAGTCGGGCATCACCGCGCACAGTGAGGGCGGCGCGCAGCGCATCGTCGGCAACCTGTTCACCCAGTTGTTGCCGCCGTGCCCGACGTCCACGCCGACCCCGACTCCGAGCACGACGCCGTCGAGCCGGGCTACGGCGATCGTTCCGTCGAAGACCCCGCCCAGGACGCCGTCGCGCACTCCGCCGCGAAGGGTCACCCCGACGAAGCGCAGCACCGCCGCGCACATCGCCGCGCAGGTGCCCGCACCGCATGAGACGAGCGCCCATCCGACCACGCTGCATCCGACGTCGGCCCGGCCCACGGTCGCGACGCCGACGATCACACCGACGGTCACGCCTTCCACGCCGGTGCCGTTCCCGACCACCACGCAGCCGCGCGAGGGATGCCGTTGACGAACAACGTGGCTACCAACGAACCGCACGCGCCGACCCGGCGCGGTGCGGAGTTGGTGCTGCTCGTGTTCGCGATCGCCATCGTGATGGCCGCCGAAGGCATCGTCGAGGCCACCCGCGACGGCAGCGTGAACAGCCACCTGCTCATCGACAGCGTCGTTCCGCTGGCCGCCGGCCTGATCGCGCACCTGGTCATCCGCCGGGTGGCGCCCTACGCCGATCCCTTGCTGCTGCCGATCGTCGTGCTGCTCAACGGGCTCGGGCTGGTGATGATCCACCGCCTCGACCTCGGCCTCAAGCAGCAGTCCGACGACGGCACCGGCCCGAAGTTCACCGGGGCAGCGGCGCCGACCCAGATCGTGTGGACCGCGCTCGGCCTGCTGCTGTTCCTGGTCATCATCTGGTTCATCCGCGATCACCGGGTGCTCGCCCGCTACGCCTACACGCTGGCCCTCGCGGGCATGTTCTTCCTGGTCCTGCCCGCCGTGCTCCCCTCACGGTTCAGCGAGGTCAACGGCGCGCGTATCTGGATCCGGGTCGCGGGCTTCTCGATCCAGCCGGGCGAGTTCGCCAAGATCCTGCTGACGATCTTCGCCTCGGCCTATCTGGTATCCAAACGCGACGTGCTTTCCCTTGCCGGACGGCGTTTCCTCGGCATCGACCTGCCACGTGGACGCGACTTCGGGCCGCTGCTCGTCGCCTGGCTGGTCTGCATCGCCGTGCTCGTGCGCGGCCACGACCTGGGCTCGTCGCTGATGTTCTTCGGCCTGTTCATTGTGTTGCTGTACGTGGCCACCGAGCGGGTCAGTTGGGTCATCGTCGGGGTATTGCTGTTCGCCGGCGGCGCGTACCTCGCGTACCAACTCTTCACGAACGTGCAGACCCGGGTGACCGTGTGGCTGCACGTCTTCGACTACCCGGACGGCATCGGCCTGCAGGTCAGCCAGTCGCTGTTCGGCCTGGGCACCGGCGGCCTGTTCGGCACCGGACTCGGCGGCGGGCATCCCGAGATCGTGCCGCTGCCGGCCACCGACTTCATCATCTCGTCATTCGGCGAGGAGATCGGGCTGTTCGGGCTGGTGGCGCTGCTCGTCGTGTACATCCTGTTCATCGCCCGCGGGTTCGCCGCGGCCCTGGCGGTGCGCGACACGTTCGGCAAGCTGCTGGCCACGGGCCTCGCGTTCTCCATCGGCCTGCAGTTGTTCGTCGTGGTCGCCGGCGTCACGCGGCTGCTGCCCGAGACCGGGTTGACCACACCGTTCCTCTCCTACGGCGGCTCGTCCCTGCTGGCCAACTACGCGCTACTCGCCCTGCTGGTACGCATATCGGATTCAGCCCGCCGGCCCGCGGCACCGCCGCCGCCACCTCCACCGGCCGCCCCCGCGGCGCCGCCGGCCGCCGAGCCCGAGGAGGTGTCAGCATGAACCGCCAGATCCGTCGTGTCGCGATCGCCGTCGGGGTGCTCATGGTGGCCCTGCTCCTCAACCTGAACTTCGTGCAGGTTGTGAAGAGCGACTCCTACCGCAACAACAAGAACAACCGGCGGGTCATTCTTAACGAGTACTCCCAGCCCCGGGGATCGATCATCGTGCAGGGCACCTCGATCGCCGAGTCCGTTCCGACGAAGGACGAGTTGAAGTACCTGCGCAAGTACCCGGGTGGCCCCGCGTATGCCGGGCTCACTGGTTGGTACTCGCTGATCTACGACAAGAACGGCCTGGAGGACGCGGAGGACGGCCTGCTCTCCGGCAACGACAGCCGCCTGCTCGGCACCCGCATCACCGACCTGCTCACCGGCCGCACGCCCAAGGGCGGCAGCGTCGCGCTGACCATCAACAAGGCGGCCCAGCGCGCCGCGTATGACGCCCTCGACGGGCGCCGCGGTGCGGTCGTCGCCCTTGATCCGCATACCGGCGCAATCCTCGCGGCCACGTCCGCACCGTCCTACGACCCGAGCGTGCTCAGCTCGCACAACCTCGACTCGATCAGCGCGGCGTACAAGCGCCTCAACGACGACAAGCAGGAGCCACTGCTCAACCGCGCGTTCCAGTCGAGCTACCCGCCGGGCTCCATCTTCAAGGTGATCGTGTCGGCCGCCGCGCTGAAGGCGGGCAAGAAGCCGAACGACCGGATTCCGGCGCCCAACGTCTTGCCGCTGCCCGATGGCGGAACGATGCACAACTTCAACGGCGAATCTTGCGGGAACGGCAAGACGAGCACCCTGGTCGACGCCCTGACCATCTCCTGTAACACCGCGTTTGCCCAACTCGGTATCGACCTCGGCCAACCGGCCATCGAGAACGAGGCCAACCTGTTCGGCATGGACGGCGAGGCCTCCAGCGTCCCGCTGACCGTCGCCGGCTCGTCGGTCGGCCAGATCGACAACGGATCGCAGCTGGGGCAGAGCTCGATCGGCCAGTTCAACGTGCAGATGACCCCACTGCAGGCGGCCATGATCTCGGCGGCGGTCGAGAACGACGGCACACTGCTAAAGCCCTATCTCGTCCAGCAGGAGCTGGCTCCCAACCTGTCAGTACTCGACAGCACTGAGCCACAAACACTCAACAATGTGCTGGATCCATCGCAGGATGACGAACTCAAGCAGATGATGGTGAATGTCGTCCAACATGGCACGGGTACGGCGGCGCAGATACCGAATGTCACAGTGGGGGGTAAGACGGGTACGGCTGACAACGACGACGCGCAGGGGCACCACCTCGCCCCGCATGCGTGGTTTACCGGATTTGCCGAAGATCCGGCTCATCCGATCGCGGTGGCCGTGGTCCTGGAGAACGCCGGTGTAAGCGGGAACGAGAGTGCAGGCGGGCTGGCGGCCGCGCCGGTTGCGCAAAAAGTGATGCAGGCCTACCTCGACGATATGAGGGGCCGTTGATAGTCGTGACACGCAAGCTGAGTGAGGACGTTCGATGACCAACCATCTCGCCGATCAGCCAAGCGAGGCCTTCTCATGACCGGGCGCGGGGGCCTGCTCGTCGTGTGCCATCGCTGCGCTCGCGCGGGGGGCGAATCATGACCACCAGCCCTCGTCTGGTCGGTAACCGATATGAACTCGGCGAACTGATCGGCTACGGCGGCATGGCCGAGGTGCATCGCGGCCGCGACGTCCGCCTCGGCCGCGAGGTCGCGATCAAGGTGCTGCGTGCTGATCTGGCCCACGATCCGGCGTTCCTGATGCGATTCCGCCGCGAGGCGCAGTCCGCGGCCGGACTGAACTATCCCGCCATCGTGTCGGTGTACGACACCGGCGAGGACTCCACGCTCAGTGCCAACGGGACCGACGGCGTCGTGCCCTACATCGTCATGGAGTACGTCGAGGGCCGCACCCTGCGCGACGTGCTCAAGGCTGAGGGCCGCCTGCCGATGCACCGGGCCGAGGAGATCGTCGCCGAGGTGTGCGGGGCCCTGGACTTCAGCCACCGCAACGGCATCGTGCACCGCGACATCAAGCCGGCCAACGTGATGATCACCCCGGCCGGCGCGGTCAAGGTCATGGACTTCGGCATCGCCCGGGCGCTGTCGAACAACGCCGTCACCGTTACCCAGACGGCCGCGGTGATCGGCACGGCTCAGTACCTCTCGCCCGAGCAGGCGCGTGGCGAGCCCGTCGATGCGCGCTCAGACGTGTACTCGACCGGTTGCCTGCTCTATGAGTTGGTTACCGGAAGCCCGCCGTTCAACGGTGATTCACCGGTCGCGGTGGCCTACCAGCACGTTCGCGAGAACGCGCCGCTGCCCTCGTCGATGAACCCCGAGGTGCCTCGCTCACTCGACTCGATCGTCATGAAGGCGCTGGCGAAGAACCCGCTCAACCGCTACCAGTCCGCCGCCGAGATGCGCGCCGACCTGCAACGGGCGTTGGCCGATCGTCCGGTCGAGGCCGAGTCGGTCATGACCGATGCCGAGAAGACCCAGTTCATCCCACGGGGCCCGCTGCCGTTCGCTGTCGGCGGTGCGCTGCCCCCCGGCATGGGCGATGGTGACGGCGGAGACGGCGACGAGGACGATCGCCAGCAGCGCAGGCGTGCGCTGATCTGGACCGCCGTCGTCGCCGCGCTGCTGCTGCTGATCGGCGCCGGGGCGTACGCGATCGTCTTCCTCGGCAAGTCCGACAAGCCGAAGACGGTCGCCGTACCGACGTTGGTGGGCCTCACCGTCAACGCGGCCAATGATGCCCTGCGGAACGCGGGCTTCCAGCCGTTCAGCGGTACGCCCGAGACTTTCGGTGGCCCGTGCCCAGGTGCCACCAACCTTGCCCAGGGCAGAGTATGCACGCAGGATCCGGCCGCCGGATCGGAGCAGACGAAGAACACCCTGATCACGTTCACGGTGTACAAGAAGCCGACCGTGTCGGTGCCTGACGTCCGGGGCACCCTGTTCGCTGACGCGAGCAATACGCTGCACGACAAGGGGCTCAAGGCCAGGAGGAGAGACACCAACGACGCCTCGCCGGCCGGCACTGTGTTGAAGCAGGATCCCGCGGCGTTCTCGGCCGTGCCTCCAGGTTCGACGGTGACGTTGTTCGTGTCCACCGGCAAGATCGGGGTGCCCTCCGAGGTGGGCAAGAAGGTCCAGGACGCGAAGACGGATCTGTTCAACCAGGGCTGGAGCAATGTCACGACGACCCAGACGCCCACACCCGACAAGGCGAAGGACGGCGTCGTCATCGAGCAGTCACCGCCCAGCGGCACCTTCCCGAAGGACACCCCGATCACGCTGACCATCGGCCAGTACGTCCCCCCGACACCGACGTGTACGACCCCGACCACGCCCAGTTCGCCGCCGACAACACCGACGACCGGGCCGACCACGCCGACCGGCGGGCCAACGACGGGCGCCACCATCACCATCCCGCCGTTCGCACCGTCGGTCACCCCGAACGCGGATCCGTCGACGCCGGCCTGCTGAGCGAAACCGCTGAGCGACACTGCTGAGCCGGCGACTTGCGCCGGCTCAGCGGGGCTGGCTGGGCACCACCGGCAACGTGACGATCGCCCGCAAGCCCGGCTTGTTGTCGGTCAGCCGGACAGTGCCGCCGTGCGAACGGACGAGGTCGCGCACGATCGGCAGCCCGAGTCCGGTGCCGCCGGATTCACGTGAGCGGGAACCGCCTACCCGGTAGAAGCGGTCGAACACGCGCTGGCGCTCGTGGGCCGGGATGCCCGGGCCGTCATCGGCGATGTCGAGCTGCACGGTGGCCGGGCCGGACCGCAGTGAGCCCGGCGCCAGCGACACCTCGACGCCAGTTCGGGCATAGCGCACGGCGTTGTCGATGAGGTTGACGATCACCCGCCGCAGCCCGTCGGGATCGCC
Organism: uncultured Actinomycetota bacterium; assembly: GCA_963709985.1. Lineage (GTDB taxonomy): Bacteria > Actinomycetota > Actinomycetes > Mycobacteriales > Jatrophihabitantaceae > DASXRA01. The sequence continues at coordinate 28,124 of CAVPYQ010000026.1, read as the reverse complement.
TTCGACGACGACCGGCTCGACCGATGCGGTCACCGGCACCCGCGCCATGGCGTAGCCCTCGACGGTGCGCGACACGAGGCAGTCCAGCTCAACCATCTCGCGGTGGCGCAGTGCGCCGCCCGCCTCGTCCAGCCGCGCCATCGCGAGCAGGTCATCGACGAGCAGTTCGAGCCGGTTCACGTCGACCAGCGAGTCCTCGACGACGCTGTGCCAGTCGGTGGACGACCCGAGCCGTTCGGCCACCTCGAGCTGAACGCGCAGCGACGCCAGCGGTGAACGCAGCTCGTGGGCCGCGTCGCCGACGAACATGCGCTGCCGCTTGGTCGATGCGTCGATGCGATCGAGCATCGCGTTGAGGGTGACCGCCAGGCGCTGCACTTCGTCCTGGGCGTCCGGGACGGGTAGCCGCAGATCGGCCAGCCCGGCGGCGGTGATCTCCTCGGCGCCCAGGCGGAGTCCGGCCACCGGGCGAAGCGTTCGGCCCACGATCCAGTAGGTCGCGATCGCCATGATCAGCACGGCCAGCGGGCAGCCCACCAGCGAGACGGTGCGCAGGATGTGCACGCTCTGATCGAGGCGGGCGAGGCTCGTGGCCAACAGGATCGTGTCGTCGCCGGCCGGCACGCCGGTCACCCGCAGGTTCGAGTCGATGCCCGCCCAGTCGCCGGCGATGGTGATCCGATGCCCGTCACGCGCGCGGGCCAGATCGTCGAACCTGAGCATCGCCTTGATCGCGTCGGCTCCGGGCGAACTACCGAGCACCCGGTCGTTGGCGTCGACGACCTGGACGTAGTCGCCACTACTGCCGGCCAGGATCACCTTCGGCTGGTTGCCCTTGTTGAACAGGTCAGCCAGATCGTCGCCTGATTTGCTCGCCGACGAGTCGATCGAACGGATCAGCGACACGCGCAGGATGCCGATGAGAAGCACCGTTCCGGCGAGAATCGCGATTGCGAACAGCGTGCTCGAAACGATTGTGATGCGGGCGCGCAGCGAGCGCCCGCCCCACCATTCCGACAGCCACCCGAACCGCGGCCAGAACATCGAGCGCTAATCCGTGGCCAGGCGGTAGCCGGCGCCGCGGACGGTCTGCACGCTCTGCCGTTGGAACGGCGTGTCGATCTTGCGGCGCAGGTAGCCGACGTACACCTCGACGACGTTGGCGTCTCCCTCGTAGTGGGCGTCCCAGACGTGGTGCAGGATCTCGGCCTTGGACACCGCCTCGCCGGAGCGGCGCATCAGGTACTCGAGCAGAGCGAACTCCCGTGGTGTCAGATCAACGTTCTGACCTGACCGCACAACGGTGTGGGCCGCCGGATCCAGCACGAGGTCGCCGACGGTCAGCGAGGCCGGCCGTGGCGTGACTCCGCGGCGCAGCAGGGCGCGCAGACGGGCAAGCAGCACGACGAACGAGAACGGCTTGGTCAGGTAGTCGTCGGCGCCGAGGTCGAGGGCATCGGCCTCGTCGTACTCGCCGTCCTTCGCGGTCAGCATCAGGATGGGCACCCAGTTCTTCGCCCCGCGCAGTCGCTCGATGATCCGATAGCCGGACAGACCCGGCAGCATGATGTCGAGGATCACGGCGTCATAGCTGTTTTCCTGCGCGGCGTGCAGGCCGTCTGGCCCGGTATGTGTGATGTCGACGGTGAATCCCTCGCCGATCAGACCACGTTGCAGCGCGGACGCCAGTCGAACCTCGTCTTCGACGATCAGCAACCGCACGAACGTCTCCTCAATACTCGGGTTTGGAGTGCACGGTAACCGGCCAAATAGGGCAGCTCTTCGGTGCACAGCGCTGAGAAGTCCCAGCAATGTCAGGGTGCCATCACTCTGAGTCGCCTTTCAGGACCGCTCAGCCCCATCACAGTGCAACCGGCGCATCCTCGTAGATGTGAGTGCAACTGCAATCTTCCTCCGTCACCATGCCTTGCGCTGGATTGTTCCTACCGGGGTCGCCGGCATCGTCGCAATCGCCGCCAGCGGTGCCCTCAACGCCGGCGCCGCCCCGAACCTGCCACCACGGACAGCCGCGCAACTGCTCGCCGACGTCGAGAACGCCGACGTCCAGGGCCTTTCCGGCACGATCGTCGGCAAGACCTCGCTGGGCCTTCCGCCCATTCCAGGGGCATCGTCATCGTCCACCGGCGTGCTCGGCCTGCTCAGCGGTTCGCACACCGCCCGGGTCTGGTTCGCCGGGGGCGCCAAGCAGCGATTCGCCCTGCTCGACACGATGGGCGAGACCGACATATTCCACAACGGTCGCGACCTCTGGACCTACGACAGCTCGAATCACCAGGCCACCCACACCTTGCTGCCGGCGAGCGAGGCCACCCGGCACGACACTCCCTCGACCGCACCGAGCCTCACGCCGCAAGAGGCGGCAACGGCAGCGCTCAAGGCGATCGATCCCACGACCGTTGTATCCACCGACTCCGCCCGCCGAGTGGCCGACCGGTCCGCCTACGAACTCGTGCTGACCCCGCGTGATGGCAGTTCGCGGATCGGTTCGGTGCGCATCGCAATCGACGGCAAGACCAAGATTCCCCTTGGCGTTCAGGTATATCCGCGCGGGGGCAACTCGCCCGCCGTGGACGTCTCATTCACGCGAATCAGCTTTGCCGTACCCGACAACGACAATTTCGTCTTCACGCCGCCGCCGAGCGCAAAGGTGAAGCAGGGCTCGGGCCTCGACAAGGGTCCAGGTGTTTCGACCTTGCCCGGGGCGACCACGATCGGTAAGGGCTGGACCACGATCCTCACCGCCGACGTACCCGGGTTCCTGTCGAACGCGAGTGGTGAGCAGAAGGCGATCATCGATTCGTTGCCGACGGTGAGCTGGCCGGGCGGATCCGGGCGGTTGTTCGAGTCCAAGTTGCTAACTGCGTTGCTGACCAAGTGACGGCCGGCTCTACATTGGCGCGGTCGACCCGAACGTCCTTATCTCAGCGGCTCAACACCACAAGTGACCCTGACCGAGATCCCTCCCGTTACCCCACCGTCCACTGTGGACAGTGGGGTAACGGCCGTCTCGTCCATCGGGCTGACAAAGCGGTTCCGCGGTGGGCAGTACGCCGTCGCCGATCTCGATCTGCGGGTACCCGAAGGCGCCGTGTACGGATTCCTCGGCCCGAACGGATCAGGCAAGACCACCACCATCCGGATGCTGCTCGGCCTGATCTTCCCGACGTCTGGCACCCACGCGCTGCTCGGTCAGCAATTCCCCGAAAGCGCCGCCGCCGTACTGCCTCGGGTGGGCTCGCTGGTCGAGGGCCCGGCGTTTCATCCCTACCTCTCCGGGCAGGCGAATCTGGCCCGGCTCGACGCCGCCGACCGAAGCGTCGACGCTCGAACGGCCCGCCGGCGTATCGGCGAGGCTCTCGACCGGGTCGGCCTTTCGGCGGCGGCCGGCAAGCGATACCGCAATTACTCGCTGGGTATGCGGCAACGGCTCGGCATTGCCGCGGCGCTGTTGCGGCCCCGCGACCTGCTCATGCTCGACGAGCCGACGAACGGCCTCGACCCGCAGGGCACCCGCGAAGTGCGCCACCTCATCAAGCAACTCGGCGACGAGGGCGTCACGATCTTCGTCTCGTCCCACCTGCTCAGCGAGGTCGAGCAGGTGTGCTCGCACGTCGGCGTGATGAGCGTCGGCCGCATGGTCTGGCAGGGATCCCTTGCTGAACTGGCGGCCGAGCAGAAGGTTCGGGTGCACGTCGCGACCCTGATGCCGCCGACCGCCGCGCGGGTACTCACCGAACTCGGCCTCGACGAAGTGTCCACAGTGGACGGTGGCGCCAGTGCGGTGCTCGGTGCGGCTGCGCCGGAGCACGTCGTCGAGGCGCTCGTCGCCGCCGGAGTCGGGGTGCGCGGGTTCACCGTCGAGCGGCCCAGCCTCGAGGACGTCTTCGTCGGGCTCACCGGGGAGGGCTTCGATGTCTCTGGCTGACGTCTCCGATCGGGCAATTCCCGGCGTCACAGCGACGCCGAGCGTTGCCCGATCGATGCTTTCCGCACGCTTCTTCCGGTCTGAGCTCGCCATGGTGTTCCGCCGCCGGCGCAATCAGGCGCTGCTTGTTGTCCTCGCCGGTGTGCCGATCCTCATCGCCATCGCGATCAAGGTGAGCGGCGGCGGCAACGGCGGCAACGGCGACGGCGCAGCGCTGTTCGGCAGCATCACCGACAACGGCGTGTTCGTGGCGTTCTCGGCGCTGTTCGTGGTCATACCGCTGTTCCTGCCTATGGCGATGGCGGTTGTGGCCGGCGATGCAGTATCCGGTGAGGCCAACGTCGGCACGTTGCGCTACCTGCTGGCCGTGCCGGTCGGGCGCACCCGACTGCTGGCCGTCAAGTACGCGGGCATCGTCGTGTGGGCGCTTGCCTGCTCGGTTGTCGTGGCCGTCGTCGGGGTGCTGATCGGCGTCATCCTGTTCGGCGGCGGCGACGTCACGCTGCTGTCCGGTACGACCGTGTCGTTCGGAGCGGGCGTGTGGCGCCTGGCGATCGTCGTCGGCTATGTGGCCGTCAACATCGCCGCGATCGGGGCCATCGGCCTGTTCGTCTCGACGCTGACCGAGGTGCCGGTGGCCGCGATGGCCACCACGCTCGGCTTGACGATCACCAGCCAGGTACTCGACGCCGTGCCGCAGATCAGCGCCATCCACCCGTGGTTGCCGAGCCACTACTGGCAGCAGTTCATCGACGTCCTGCGCGACCCGATGGCCCTCGATCGCATGGGCCACGGCGTGGTCGTGGCAGTTACCTACGCCGTGCTGTTCCTGACGCTCGCCTGGGCGCGCTTCAACAACAAGGACGTGTCGAGCTAGCCCTCGCGCGCTGCGTCAACCGGCTCAGGCTGCTCGGGCTTCGCGGGCTCTCGGGCTGCTCGATCGATGCCCCGGCCAGGTCGACGGGCAGGCCCGCCAGGGTGCAGCTCTTCTTCGGGACGTGGATCCAGCCCTCCGTGGCGGCGCGGCGGATCTGCTTCGCCGAGCGCGGGCGCCGGGTCTGGCGCAGCGTCACCGCCCGGGCGACCAGGGCGCAGATCAGAGCGTCAAACGCGTCGTGGCTGGTCTCGCACAGCTCGCGCGACCCGTCCGCGAAATAGATCGGAACGGCGCTGGCCACCGCATCGACGAGCGCGAGCAATGCTGCTCGGGTGTCGGTGCGCTTGTAGTTGCCGTGCGCGTCCGGCAGCCACCGGCGGATGGCGGCGGCCGGATACACCTCGGCGATCACACCGGTACCGTCGCGGCGCAGGTCCTTGCGCTTGCCGGAGTACCGGTCCAGCAGGAGGGCGCAGCGCAGGGCTACGACGCCGATCCGATCAGTGGAAACCGACAGCGGCCACCGTCCGTCGCGGGCATGCAGCACCTCGTCGGTCAGGCGGTACTTGGCGTGCTCGCGGTACTCATCCGGGTCGACGTTGCGCCCGGGCCACGGCTTGCCGTTGCGGTGTGCGGTAATCGCGTCGATGAACGGCTCCGGCCAGCCGAGCGGACAGTCGATCCCGATCTTGTCCCACGGGACGGCCATGAGTTCGACCAGCCGATCGTCTGTGGTCCGCCGCTCGATTGTCGCGAATGCCCGGCCGCCGTCCCAGGTCACCGAGCAGATCGCGGTCCGTTCCGGCTGCGCCGCCAGATCGATGCCGAGCGTCTTCAACGCAATGCCTCCTCATCCGCAGTGTCGCGGGCAACCGTGCAAACGACACCGCCCAGCGGGCCGGACGCCGCGCGCGTCTTTACTGCGAGTGTTGGGTGACCATCTGGTGACCGCCGCGAGTCCGCAGCCGCGTGAGCGGATCGGATGCGAATCGCTCCATCTGCGCGATCTGTACTGCGGGTGTTGGGTGACCATCTGGTGACCGGCCGCGAGTTCGCAGCCGCGTGAGCGGATCCGCTGCGAATCGCTCTATCTGCGCGATCAATTCGCTTTATCTGCGCGATCAGAACCGTGTGTGTTGGGTGACCACCTGGTGACCAGCGCGGGTCCGCAGCCGCGCGAGCGAACCGTTGTCAAATCGGGTCATCTGCGCGATCCATTCGCTTTACTGCAGGTAGCCCTCGACGTCGGTGGCCGACCGTTCGCGGGCCTCGTCCGGGTCCTCACCGAACTCCTCGCGGGCGCGCCGTTGGCGCAGAAGGTCCCAGCACTGGTCGAGATTGCGCTCGATCGTGTCCAGACGCTGACGGTCATCGCCGGTGAGGCCGCGCCCTCGGTGTGTTGCCCGCAGGGCTTTCTCCTCGTCGACCAGCTCGTTGATGTGCTTGAGAAGGGCCGAGTCGTCCATTGAAGGTCATCCTTTCTTGTCAACCGACAGCGCAGGATTTCGCACTGTCAACACCACGATCAACGACGCGATGGCCAGTAGGACCGCGCAGATGATCGTGACTATCCGGTAACCGTGCACCATGACGGGTACCTGGCGATAGCCCTCACCGTGCAGGCCGGCCAATGGCGGGAGGACCGCGACGGCCAGCAGCGACGCCGCCCGGGCCACCGCGTTGTTGATGCCGGACGCCACTCCGACCTCGTTCGGGGGCGCCGTTCCCATGACGGTCGCCGTCAGCGGCGCGACAAACGTCGCAAGACCGAGCGCGAAGATCACGATTCCGGGCAGCACGTCGGTGACGTAGTTGGTGTGGTTGGCGTCGATGCGCGTCGTCAGCAACAGCCCGACCGCGCAGAGCAGCGGGCCGGCCGTCATCTGCAGACGCGGCCCGATCCGGGCGGCCAACGCACCGGATCGCGCCGACAGCAGCAGGAGCACGACCGTGATCGGCAGCGTCGAGATACCGGCCGCGAGTGCGCCGTATCCCGCGGCGATCTGCAGATCGAGCACCATGACGAACAGCACCGCGCCGAGAGCGCCGTAGGTCATGAACGTCATCAGGTTGGCGCCGCTGAAGGCCCGGTTGGCGAACAGGTCGAGCGCGACGAGCGGTTCCGACGTTCTGCGCTCGACCTCGACGAAGATGGCGAGCAGCACCAAACCCGCCACCGTGATGCCGAGCGCCCGGGTGTGCCATCCGGTTGAGCCGGCGCTCGTCGTGCCGTAGGTAAGTGCGGCCAGTCCGGCGGCGACGAGCACCGTGCCTGGGATGTCGAGGCGCTTCTGGGGCTGATCGCTACGACTCTCCGGCACGTACTTCAAGCCGAGCACGATGACGGCGATCGCGAAGGGGACGTTGATGCCGAACGCCCAGCGCCAGGACACGTCCTGCACCAGCCAGCCGCCCAGGAACGGTCCGATCGCGGTAGCGACGCCGCCGAGCCCCGACCATGCGCCGACGGCGGCCGCGCGGTCTTCGGGCGCGAACGTCGCCGAGATGATCGCGAGGCTGCCCGGCGTCAGCAGCGCGCCCCCGATTCCCTGCAGGCCACGGGCCGCGATCAGCACCTCGATGTTCGGCGCGATGGCGCACAGCAACGACGCGCTCGCGAACCACGCGACACCGATCAGGTAGACCCGCCGCCGGCCGAATCGGTCGCCGAGCGCACCGCCGAGCAGGATCAAACTGGCAAGTGGCAGTAGGTAGCCCGTCTGCACCCATTGCAGTTCGCCGAATCCGGCGTCGAACTCCTGACCGATGCGCCTGGTGGCGACGTTAGCGATCGTGCCGTCGAGGAAGGCCATTCCGCTGCCGAGGATCGTCGTGGCCAGAACGCCGCGTCCGGCGGCGGTGCCAAGCCTGATCGGTGCGGTCACCCGCGACAGTCTGCCCGCTTACCGCCCACATCCGCTGCACCCGGCAGCCGGTACGGTTGGTCGCGTTCTGGAGGGCTCGCCTAGTGGCCGATGGCGGCGGTCTTGAAAACCGCTATGGGGTGGAAGCCTCATCGTGGGTTCGAATCCCACGCCCTCCGCTCACCGGCGTCGGGTGCAGCGGGCCGTGAACGCGTCGACGTGTCAGTCGGCGAATGCGTTGATCGCTGCCGATAGGTCGTCGCCGGTGAGTGGCCGTTGGAGATCGCTGAGAACCCTGGCGGCGATTGGCAAGGCGGCCTGCTGGTTGGTGAGCATGACGCTGATGTAGTCGTAGTCCGGGAGCAGGAGCATGGCGGCTCGGTATCCAGGCAGGCGCCCGTTGAGATACATCTGGCCGGTGGGTCCAAGCGCCCAGCCGAGCCCGTAGGTCATGGGGTCGAGCGGCGCGGTGCGGGGTCTGCGGGTCTCGCCGCAGAGGTCGGTGTCGGCGAGGAGGTGCTCGCCCAGTGCGAGCAGGTCGTCCACGCACGACCAGAGCCCACCACTCGGGCGGCGTGATCGTGGATAGTCGGCCATGGGCAGCGGTGTGGTCCCGTCCGAGCCGAGGATCGGCGTCGCGGGCGGGTCGAAGCTGGTTCGGGTGAGACCCCACGGTGTGAGCACGCATTGCGCCAGGGCTGCCTCGTACGTGGTACCGCAGACGGACGCGAGTATCGCGCCGGCGAGGAAGTAGTTGCCGTTGTAGTAGGACCAACGTGTACCGGGGGGCCGTTCGTTGCCGGCCCGGACCGCGAGCCGCGCACCTTCGAGGACTGCCTCGGGCCCGTCGCCGAGAGTGGCCATGGTGGTCGCGTCCACCGACTCCCGCAGGCCCGAGACCTGTCCGAGCAACTGCTCGACGGTGACGGTGCGATCGGCATGCCAGTCCGGCCGAGGCTCGGGAGAAGATCAATCGCGGGCGTGTTCAGCGCGACGTGGTGGGCGCGCAGGGCAAGGACGACGGCTGCGGAGGTAAATGTCTTCGTCAGCGAGGCGATGCGAAAGCACGAATCACCAGATGGTTGCAGTGCGCCTCGCCCCGCGATGCGTCTCGCCCCGGATCGCGATATCCCTGTCACCGCAGCAGAAATCTCGCCCAGCAGGTCCTGTCCGTCCAGGATCGTCTCGAGAAGCACGACCAGCATCCTGACATCCACGTCGAACAGGTGCCGTCCGCGCCCGATGCAGCGCCGTTCGTGAGTGACGTCTTCGAAAGGCGCGGCGGTGGCCGGCCAGGGCCGGGTCGGCTGCTACGAGGATGTTGCCTGCCCCCTTTGTCGCGTGGACAACCAGCCGCCCATCTACTCCGAGAACGAGCAACTGGCAGCCCCGTCATCGAGCAGGCCCTCATCGCGGCCGTCAAGCGAGGCGTCACCGTGAACCTGGCGATGACCGACACGCCCAGTTCGTCGCCGGGTTCAACACCCTGGCCGCCGGCGGAGTCCAGGTGAACCTGTACGCCGCGATGCGTCGCTCTACATCGAGGCGAAGACGCTCTCGGTCAACGACGACACGTCTACGTCGGAAGCATCAACGCTCGGCCTGACCCAGCGGCGAAAGCGACAACCTCTGGTTACGCGTCGTGCGCTGAGCCCGGAGCTCAGGTGGACGTAGCCAGCGCGTCGTTTCGGCGTGGTCGAAATGCGCGACGCGACTCGGTCCGAAGTCGGTGTCCTGCGTGCGGTGATCACTCACCCGGTAGATGTAGGACGGCGTGCCCGCCTTGGCCTCGGCGATGATTCGGCCAGTGACGAGATTGATGTATTGCAGGCCACGGCATGGTCCGTCGACGCAGAAGACTCGGATGACGACGTTTGAATGCACCACCAGACCATTGGCCAGTGATCATCTTGTCGCAACCTGAAATGGTGAGGCACCCGGGTGACTCAGGTCACAATTGAGTGGCGGGACGCGCGGGCCGGGCCGCGAATTCGTCGCTCCGGCCAGACCGGAAACGCCGCCATCCGCCGTTATCATCGGCAAATGCCGATCAAATCGGCGGCACTGACGACCGAAGTCGACCTAGCCGCCAAGCTGTTCCGGGGCCTCGCTGATTCGACGCGGTTGGCCATATTGCTGGCCCTGCAGGGCGGTGAACGTCGAGTGGTTGATCTGGCCGGCGAATTGCGCAGTTCGCAGGCCAACGTGTCCGGCCACCTGTCGTGCCTGAAGGACTGCGGGCTCGTCACCGACCGGCCGGCCGGCCGCGCGAACTACTACCGGCTGGCCCGACCCGAACTCGCGAGCATGCTGCGCAGTGCCGAGCAATTGCTTGCCGCAATCGGGCATGACGTCGACCTGTGCACCAACTACACCGAGCCGGACAAGGCCGATCGGTCCGCCAAGGAATCGGCATGACCGGCGCATCGCCGGCCGCGAGCCATGGCGACGGGCTGATCGCCGGTGGGGCATCGTGGCAGCGCCAGGCCGATCTCGCGCGGCGGCTGGCCTGGTTCTCACTCGCGTACATGGCGGTCGAGGGGGCCGTCGCGATTCTCGCCGCGGTCATGGCCGGGTCGGTGGCGCTGCTCGGGTTCGGCCTCGACTCCGTCATCGAGGGCCTCGCGAGCGTCATCATCGTCTGGCGATTCACCGGCGACCGGACACTGTCCGAGACCGCGGAGCGTCGAGCCCAGCGCGGCGTCGCGATCACGTTCTTCGTGCTGGCCCCCTACATTGCCGCCGAGGCAATCCGGGCTCTGGTCGCCGGAGATCACGCGGACACCAGCCGGCTCGGCATCGCGCTGGCGATCGCCAGCCTGATCGTCATGCCCGTCCTCGGCGCGGCGAAGAAGCGAATCGGCGCTCGGCTCGCGTCGGCGGCGACCAGCGGCGAGGGCACCCAGAACCTCGTGTGCGCGTACCTGGCCGCGGCCGTCCTGGTCGGCTTGCTCGGCAACACCTGGTTCGGCCTGTGGTGGCTCGATCCGGCCGTCGCACTGCTCATCGCGGCGCTTGCCGTGTACGAGGGTCGCGAAGCGTGGCGCGGCGACGACTGCTGCTGACGGCCGCTCCAACAAACGCCGGACGAGCCGGTGCATTCCGGTACGAGGTGGCCCACCGGATCGTCGTTTCACCTTTCGCGATAGGTATTTCCTCGGCGCCCCTGTGCTTCCATACCTTCGTGCTATTGGAGCGGGGGGCTCTGCTTGCCTCACTGGAGGCCAACCTCGTCGAGGCCACCGGCGGCGACGGTCGCCTGGTGTTCGTGGGTGGCGAGGCAGGCGTCGGAAAGACCTCACTGACCCGTCAGTTCGCGCACGCCGTGGGCGATGTGCGCGTCTTGCGGGGCACGACGGACAGCCCGTCCACGACCGCTCCACTCGGCCCGTTCCTGGAAGCGATGGCCGACGAGATGCCGGACATCGAGGACCTGCTCGGCAAGCGTTCGCGGCTGTTCGCCACGGTCCGGTCGGCGCTCGCCGAGACGCCGACCCTGCTCGTGCTCGAGGATCTGCACTGGGCCGACGAGGCGACGCTCGACCTGCTCAGCTACCTGGGCCGCCGGCTCGACGGCGTCCACACCCTGATTCTTGCGACGTTCCGCGACGACGAGGTGAGCGGTTCGCATCCGCTGACGGTGGTGCTCGGCGATCTGGCCGGTCGCGCCGGGGTGGCACGCATGCACGTCCCGCGGCTGACCCTTCGGGCCGTGCAGCGCCTTGCGGCCGACGCAGGATCCCACCTCGACACCGACGAGTTGTACCGGCGCACGGGCGGCAACTCGTTCTTCGTGTCCGAGGTGCTGGCGACCGACACCAACCGCCTGCCACCGTCCGTGCGTGATGCGGCGCTGGCGCGTGCGGCCCGCCTCTCGCCGTCCGCTCGGCGGGTGCTCGACGCCGCGGCGGTGATCGGCGGGGCCGTCGACCTCGACCTGCTGCGCGCCGTCTCTGGCCAGCCCCCCGAGGCCGTCGACGAATGCTGCGAACGCGGCCTGCTCGTCGGCGGCGGGCTCCGGCTGGAGTTCCGCCATGAGCTTGGCCGGCAAGCCGTCGAGCAGGCGCTGCCGGCGGCAACTCGCGCCGATCTGCACGCGGCCGTCCTGGCCTGGCTGACCGACAACGCGAGCGTCGACCACCGCCGCCTCGCCTACCACGCCGAGGCCTGCGGCGACGCCCAGGCGGTGCTGATCCACGCTCCGCAGGCGGGCGATCGGGCGGCTCGCCTGGGCGCCCATCGTGAGGCGGCCGGGCAATTCCGCACGGCGTTGCGCCACGGCCACCTGCTCGGGGCGACCGAACGGGCGACGTTGCTCGAACGGCTGTCCTATGAGTGCTACCTGACCGATCAGGTGCAATTGGCGGTCGATGCCCAGGCCGAAGCGCTCGAGCTGCACCGGGCGGTCGGTGATGCGCTGCGGATCGGCGACGCGCTGCGCTGGCTGTCGCGGCTGTCGTGGTTTTCCGGACGCAACGCCGACAGCGAGCGGTTTGCCCTTGAGGCGCTTGCGATTCTGGAGCAACTCGACGCCGGCCCGGAACTGGCGATGGCGTACAGCAACCTGTCGCAGTTGCGGATGCTGGCCGATGACACGTCCGAGGCGCTGCTGTGGGGGCACAAGGCGATCGCGCTCGCCCGGACGCTCGGCGACCGCGAGGTCGAGAGCCACGCGCTCAACAACGTCGGCACCGCCCTGACCGGCGCCGGGCAACTCTCGGAGGGCACCGCCCAACTGGCGCGAAGCCTCGACATCGCAATGGCAATCGACGCCTACGAGCATGTCGCCCGGGCGTACACGAACCTCGGCTCGGTCTACGTGACGCATCGCCGCTTCGCCGACGCCGACCGGCACCTGCGCGCGGGCATCGCGTACTGCCTGGGACGCGAACTCGAGTCGTGGCGGCTGTACATGGGCGCGTGGCTGGCCCAGTCGCTGGCCGAGCAGGGCCGCTGGGAGGCCGCCCGGCATACCGCCCGCGACGTGCTTCGCCACCCGCAACTGTCGCCGATCAGCCGCATACCGGCCCTCGTCGTCGCGGCCAAGATCTCGCTGCGCCGGGGCGAGCCGGGTGCCGACAGCGCGCTCGACGAGGCGTTGACCTTGGCCGAACCGACCGGCGAGACCCAGCGGATCGTCCCGGTCGTCAACGCACGGGCCGAGGCGGCGTGGACGGCCGGGCGCAACGTCGCTGCGGAACTCGCGCCGGCGCGGTCGCTCACCAACGGCAACCCGTGGGACATCGGCGAACTCGCGTGGTGGTCGAAGCGAGCCGGTCTGCCCGGCGCCGTTCCGCCGTCGTGCGCGCAGCCGTTCGCGTTGATGCTGACCGGCCAAGCCGTCGAGGCGGCAGCCGCCTGGGCCGAAGTCGGCTGCCCGCTGTGGCAGGCGATTGCGCTGACGGAGTCGGATCAGGCCAACGACATTCGCGATGGCGTCGAGGCGCTTGCGTGCCCTGGGTGCCGAGGCGACGGTGCGTGCCGTCCTGCGCGATCTGCACGCACAGGGCAAGCCGCTGCCCCGGGGGCCGCGTCCGTCGAGCCGGTCCAACCCGGCCGGACTCACCGACCGGGAACTCGAAGTCCTCAACCTGCTCACCGCCGGCCTGTCCAACGCCGACATCGCCGCCCGGTTGTACCTGTCGCAAAAGACCGCGAGCCACCACGTATCCGCGGTACTGCGCAAGCTCGGCGAACCCACCCGTTCGCGAGCCGTCGCCGCAGCGCAGCGCCGGGGCATCGTTCCAAACTAGGGAACTCGTCCGATGCCGCCCGCATCCCGGCTCGGCTTCACTGAATGCGCGGCCAGATAAGGCCGTTTCCCGAGAGGAGCAGGCGATGCCACTGTTCATGGACGTGCACACTCTTGATGGCCCGGTAACGATCGATGAGGTCGCCAAGGCGCACGCCGCTGATCTGCAAACCCAGCCCGAATACGACGTGCGGTACCTGCGCTACTGGGTAGACGAGCCGCACGGCAAGATCTTCTGCCTCGTCGACGCTCCCGACGCGGAGGCGGCGAACACCGTCCACCTGAAGGCGCACGGCCTCGTCGCCGATGACATCTTCGAGGTGCAGGAAGGCGTGTAGTCGCCGCTCTCCGACCGTTTCCGAGCCGTCTGCCGGGCATCGACCGGGGCAGAACAGGCGAGCATCAGCCGAGGCAGACTCCCTCGTTCTGTCTCGGCTGATGCTTGACATCGGGCCATACTCAAACGATCACAGCGGATCGGCGGGAGGTCTCGGTTGAGCGAGCCGGCCACCGCGCTGTTGTCGGTCCAGGGCGAGGCACGGGTGACCGTCGCCCCGGATTCCGCCGTCTTGACCGGTGCGCTCAGGACGCCGGCGGACTCCAAGGCCGCCGCGTTGAGTGCGGCGGCTGAAGCGCAACACCGGCTGACCGCCGACCTCGGCGCGCTTGGCGGCGTGCCCCTTGCGGCCGGATCTGAGCGACAACCCCTTACCTGGTCGGCCTATTCGGCGACTACCGAGATCGAGTACGAGCACGACCCGCGCACCGGGTACGCCACCCCGACCGGGCAGGTAATTGCGACCGTCTCGGTCTCGATCATCGTGCGTGACTTCGGTGTTCTCGATCGACTTGGCGACACTCTCGCGGGCCACGACGCATTCAGCGTGCATCACGTCGCCTGGCTCGTCGACGCGGACAACCCGTCCTGGCCGGACGTCCGCGCGGCCGCAATCCACGCGGCCATCGCGAAGGGACGCGACTACGCGGCAGCACTCGGTGGCGAGTTGGTGCGAGTCGAGCACATCGCAGATGTCGGACTGCTCGGCGGCGACGAGGGATTGCATCGGCAAAACGGCGCCACGGTTGCCGCCTTCGGCGCCGACTTCGGCGGTGGACCCGAGACGCCGTCCCTGGATCCGGTTCCGCAGGAGTTGGTCGCGGCCATCGACGCCCGGTTCATCGCCACCGTCGCCGCGCTGTAGGCAGCGTCGCGCGTTGAGCTACCGCCCGGTGACGCCGTCGATGCTCTCGCGAAGCAGGTCGGCGTGGCCGTTGTGCCGGGCGTACTCGTGGATCATGTGCACGTAGACCATGCGCAGCGAGAACGCATCGCCGTGCACGTCGAACGTGTCGTCGAAGTCCATATCGGCAACGGCCTCGTCCGCGAGACGCCATTCCTCGTGCAGCCGGGCGAAATCGGCCTCGGCCTGGGCGGGGTCGGTGTCGTCGAAGTCCGCGTCCTTGCCGCGCTCCGGGTCATACATCGACTCGACGGCTGCACCGGCCGCGCGCTGCCGGAACCAGGTGCGTTCGACCTTGGCGACGTGCCGGATCAGGCCGAGCAGGGACAGGTTCGACGAGGGCAGCGGCCGCGCCGCCAGTTGCTCACCGGTCAGGCCGGCGCAGATGTTGAGCAGCGTCGCGCGTTCCCAGGCCAGGTACCCCTCCAGGATCGGACGGTCCGGGCCGGTGAGGGGTCCGTCGACGGGGGTCGGGGTCGGCGCGGTCCACATAGTGCAGGGATGCTGCCACGGGTGACTGGTTGCGCGGCGCCCTGGGTCAGCGCCGGTTGACCGTGTCGCCGTCGAAGGCCAGCGAGTCGCCCAGTTCAACCGGCCACGCTTCGAGTGCCTCGTGATTGAGGACGTCGTCGATGAGTCGGGCCGGGCCGCCGACGAGCGTGGAGTCGAAGTCGATCTCGCCGGCGACGCACCAGGCCCGGTCGTCGGGCCAGAACAGGTTCGGCGAGTGGGGGATGAACCAGTCCCTGGTGGCCCAGTGGCCGATCCGGAGCGCGGCTTCGACCGGTCCGACGAACAGGTGATAGGTGCGGTCGGGCAGCGCGAACGTCGGGCCGGTGAGGTCCAGCTGCCACTCCGCCGGGGCCGGTGCCGGTGGCGGCGCTGGATTGCGCCCGCGGCGGCTGAACGTGACTCCTGATGCCCAGCCCCATCCCTCCCAGACGGCGAACCAGCAGCGATCGGCGACGGCCGTGTGCCGGGCGAGGATCTCGCACAGTGCGCGCAGCGGTTCGGCCTCGAGTTCGCCGATCATCGGCGGGCTGACGTTGTCCAGCGGTGCAATGTCCGGTCGCGACGGAGTCGAGATGCGTTCGTACTGGGCGAGCGCGTGCATGGTGTGGCCGTTGTGCTCGGCCACCGCAGACCACCGCATCGGTGTATCCCCACCCGGATTGACGGGGTGCAGGATGCGGGCATACGCCGGGAATCCCGTCGGGATCGTCTTGCCCACCGCCCCGAATTGCGAGCTCAGCCGCGCCTCGATCCACTGCGCGGGCTCGACCGTCGGCGCCGGCTGCGGTGGCTGATGTTCCATGTCCTTGATTCTGTCTGCCGCACGGTCAGCCGCGACGTTCGGGCGTGCCGACGATTGTCAGGTGCGGCGGCAGCTTGACCGGCCCGCCGACCATGATCCCGAGACAGAGCCCGGTGTCGGGCCAGCGCGCGTCCGGGCGGTCGGTCGGGCCGGGCCATTGCCGCCGGTCGACGGGCAGTTCGATCCGCTCGACCTGGGCGTAGTTGATGTCCTGCCCCGGCGCGAGATGGGCGGCGGCGATCCAGGCCGAGCACGACTGGGCGCGGTTCGCCGCGTCGCGCCGTCGATCGACGACGTACTCGCGCCAGATGACCAGGCCGTACCAGCCGGAGTCCGCCCGCCCCCACACGTCGAGCTGGCCCGACCACGGGGGAATCGTGATCTTGACGAAGGGCCGACCTGCCATGCCGACAGTGTATAGAACAAATGTTCGAACGCGAGCGCCGCCTCTCCGCTGCGATGGTCCTATAGGTCGTCAAGGCACAGAGACGGCAGGCGGATAGAGTCGCGCCGGAAAATGACCTCTCCAGCTTGGATTGGAGCGTCTCTGTTGAGCAGGTGCGCCCCCGGCAGACAACCGTCCACCGGATGCCGGTGAACCCGGCCCAGCGCGCCCTGGTCGTCGACGTCTCGGATGTCAGCGTCGATCGCGTGCGCCTGGAACGGATCGACCTGTACGTGGCACCGCTGGCCGGCGAGCCGCGGCCAGCCGTGCTGTTCGTGCCCGGCGCATATGCCGCAGCCCAGCCGCTTCGCCCGCGTGACTGGCTGGCATACACCGGATACGGCCGGTTGGCCGCGCAACGTGGCTTGGTGGCCGCTGTCGCCGATCTGCCTGGGTTCAACTGGCCGTTCTCTGACTCGACGTCCTGGTCGAGCTCGGCCGATGACCTGGCCGCGGCCGTCAACGAGCTTCGTTCCCGCCCGGAGGTGCGTGCCGACCGGGTGGCGCTGTGGGCCTTCTCCGGCGGTGCGCTCCTGGTGGCGCGCTGGGTGGCCGACCCGCCGCCGTGGTTGCACGGCGTGGCGCTTTCCTACCCGCTCGTCCACGTGCCGACCGAGCCGCCCGGCTACCCCTACGCGATGGCCCGGTTCCGTTGCCCCACGGCGCTCATCCGGGTGGGCCGCGAAAACCCGGCCTGGCTGGCCGAGGTCGACCGGCTGCTCGAACAGGCCGGCGACCGGATCACCCGCATCGACGCCCCGCACGGCCGGCACGGCTTCGACGTCCTCGACGACAACGACGAGTCCCGGCAGGCGATCGAGGCGGCGCTGACGTTCCTGACACAACGCCTCACCGGCGCGGCGGCTCAACCGTAGGAGATCTGCTCGCCCGGCCGGCGCTGCGCCGCCGGTGGACTATTCCTGAGATCGCCCCGGAATCGCCGATCGGAAAGTGCGTTCCGGGACGCAGACACCTTCGCACATCACAGCGGAGATCGAACTGTGCCGACTTCTTGACGCAAGACACGAGCGCCTATACCGGGCGGATACTGACCAAGGCTGCCCCTTCGGACGTCAGCTGCCCGACCAGCGCATAGGGTCGAGAGATGCCCGAGTTGCAGCGCCTGCGCGCTGACCACGCCTCGGCGGTGCTGGAGTTCGAGTTGGCGAACCGCGCCTACTTTGCGGCATCGATCTCCGACCGAGGCGATGAGTTCTACGAGCACTTCGCCGAGCGGCATGACGCGCGACTGGCCGAGCAGCAGGCCGGTGACGGCGCGTACTACGTACTGGTCGCCGAGGACGGTTCGATCTTGGGTCGCTTCAACCTGATCTTCGTTGCGGACGGCTCGGCAGAACTCGGTTACCGAATGGCTCAGCACGCGGCCGGACGAGGTTTGGCCACCGCGGCGGTCCGTGAGCTGTGCCATCTGGCAACGGCACACTACGGCGTGGGCAAAGTCCGAGCGGCCACCTCTCTCCAGAACGCCGCGTCCCAGAAGGTGCTGACCAAGGCCGGGTTTCTCCCGGTCGGCCCAGCGGACCCGGCCGACGTCGGCGGGAAGCCGGGCACCTGGTACGAGCGCGTCCTAGCTGTCGACGAGTGACCCGCCACGGCTGGTGACCGGTCAACCGATCGCGGCCTAGATTGGCGCAGGACAGCAGAGCCGGGGGGCGGCGATAAACGGTGCCGGATTATGTGCTCGATCATCACAACGAAGGCGAGCGCGAGCGGTTGGCGCTCATGTCGCGGCTGCTCGATCCGATGCATCGCCGCTACGTGGAACAGCTCGGCCTCGGGACGGGCGCGCGGACGCTTGAGGTCGGCTGCGGGAACGGCACGGTGTCGGAGTGGCTCGCGCGGCGGGTAGCGCCCGGCGGCACGGCCGTGGCGGTGGATCTCGATCTCTCGCTGGTCGAGGCTGATGTGCCGAACCTGGAGCTGCGCAAGGCCGACATCGTTGCCGGGCCGGTCGCGCCCGGGGATTTCGACCTCGTGACGGCGCGCGCCATGCTCCACCACGTCGCGGACGCTGGGACCGCCGTCGAGAACCTCGTGGCGAGCGCGCGGCCGGGTGGAGCGATCCTCCTGATCGAGCCGGACTTCTTGCCGGTGAGCGTGGCCGAACCGCCCGAGATAAGAGCGTTCTGGGACGGCTGGCTCGCCTGGTCGAGCCAGCAGGGGATCGACTACTTCATCGGTCGGCCGGCTGCCCGCGATGCTGGCCGAGCTCGGACTCGACGCAATCGCGGCAACGGCTGAGACAGCGCTGTACAACGGCGGCTCCGAGTGGGCCGAGTACTGGGAGCTCACGATCATCGAGTTGCGCGACCGCCTCGTCGACGAAGGCAAGCTCCACAACGAGCTGGTCGACGCGTTCCTGGCGCGTTGCGCGGATCGCAGCTGGTGGACGCAGACGATCGCGTTCACCGCCGTCCACGCCCGCACGCGGGCGGGCTGACCCCGAGGCGTCAGGACGGGATGGCGCCGAGTTGCTGCATCATCGCGACGCCGTCGAACTGCGTCCAGACGTCGGTCAGTGGCTCAGCAAGCGAGCCGCGGCAACTGGTCGACGTGCAGGACGACGGTGCTCTCGGCAGAGTAGGCCAGGACCCCGTTGCCGGACGCGACGGAGCTGGTCGACTGGAACGATGCGGCCGCGCCGGTGCGGGTGTCGATCAGCCATCCGGACGCGCCGAGCTGGCCGGACTCGATCAGGACGTACGGTCCGGCCACGGCTCGCACGGTCACGTCGAGACCCGGGAACCATCGCACCACCACGGTCTGCTTCGTTGCGGTGCTGTACCAGGTGATGCCGCCACTGCCGAACCACGCGTAGGACCGCCCGTCGGAGACCAGACCGGCGTGGGTGCCGGCCAGTCCGGGCACCTGGTCGGGCGATGTGCCGGCGAGGACATGCCTCTGGTTCTGCGCGTCGGTCCACGCGACGCCGGTTGGTGAGCCCAGCAGGTTTCGCGCCCCGTCCGACGCGACCGTCCGGGTCGTGCGCGCCGTGACGTCGCGATCCAGCAGGCGGCCGCTCGAGCCCGAGCGGGGCTCCGTCCAGTAGACGTGCCCCTTGAACAGCGCCCACGTGCCGATTCGGGGGCTGGCGGCGATCGGGATCCGCTGGTCGAGTCGCCCGGTCGCGCGATCGAACACGTCGAACTCCTCCAGCGTGGGGACCGACTTCGCGATGTCGGCGATCGGCAGGACGATCCACCGGCTGTCGATCAACGAGGGACCGGCGACGCTCCGGCCTCGCCCCGGCATTTGCTGGATGACGCGCGCGGTGCCGTCGGGCGCGACGAGCACGGTCTGCGCCACCGTGCGGTCGGCGTGGCGGACGAGGACGGCCCCGTCCGGGGCCCCCCCAGAACCACGTCGCCCCCGCTCGAGTTGGGCAGCGTCCCTGCGTTGATCGCGCGGTGCCAGGCCGGCGGCAGTTCGGTCGCGCACGCGGTGCGGGTCACCCGGACCGGAGTGGCCGGCCGGTGACGGTCCGACGCGACATGCCGGACGGCCACGACGATGCCGATCACGGCGAGCACGGCGGCGACCGCGGCGGCGATCGGCCACCACGGCAGGCTGCGACGCGGCGCCGCGACAAGCAGGTCCTCATCCGGCAGCGGCCACTGCGGACCGGCGTCGATCGTGGCGGCCTGCTGGGCCAGCGAGCGGCGCAGGACGGCCTCAAGGTGCTGGTCGTTCATGACAGGCTTTCCTCCGCGTCGGCGGCGAGCACGGGATGTTGGCGTAGCGCGGCGAAGGCGCGGGCGGCCAGGCTGCGGACGGTGCCCACCCGGCAGCCGAGCGTCCGGGCGATCTCGTCGTCGGTCAGGTCGACGTAGTAGCGCAGCACCAGGACCGCACGCTGCCGGTGCGGCAGCGTGGCGAGCATGCGCCAGGCGGCGTCCTGCTCGGATAGGTCCGTGGCGTCGATCCCGGTGTCGGGCACCGAGTCGACGACGACCTCGGAGCCGGCCAGCCGGCGCATCCGGCTGGTCTGGCCGTTGACGATGACCCGCCGGGCGTACGCGACCGGCGCCTCGATCGGCAGCGTCTCGCCGAAGCGCCGGTGCAAGGCCAGCAGGCAGTCCTGAACGAGGTCCTCGGCCAGCTGCCGGTCGCCGGTGAGCACGTATGCGAAACGGGTCAGCCCGAGCGAATGCTGAGCGACGAACGCCGTCAGGGTTACGGCCGGTCGATTCACGGCATCCCTCCCCGCTCCGATGGTTGCCGCACTTGTCCGTTTCACACTGGACTGAACGCAGTGGGAGTACCAATCCGCTGCATCCGCCACCAGGCGCCCTGGCCCGACGGCGCCGGGCTTGACCTTGACGCTGGGTCAACCTTCCATGCTGTCGCGCATGGATACATATGCAGCTATTTCCGTCGCGGGACTGCGCAAGTCCTACGGCAGCCACCAGGTACTGGCCGGTGTGCACATCGACGTCGCCGCCGGGACGGTCTTCGCGCTACTCGGGCCGAACGGGTCGGGCAAGACGACAACCGTGCACGTCCTGTCGACCCTGATCGCGGCCGACGCCGGCACCGTTCGGGTGGCGGGCTTCGACGTCGTCGCCGAGGCCGATCAGGTGCGAGCGCGTATCGGCGTCACCGGGCAGTTCTCCGCGGTCGAGGACCTGTTCACCGGGGCGGAGAACCTGCGCCTGATGGCTGACCTGCACCACCTGCCGAAGGCCCTCGCCCGCCGGCGGATCGACGACCTGCTGGCCCGCTTCCACCTGACCGATGCCGCGTCGAAACCGGCGATGACCTATTCGGGCGGGATGCGGCGCCGTCTCGATCTGGCGATGACGCTGATCGGGGACCCCGAGGTGATCTTCCTGGACGAGCCGACCACGGGCCTCGACCCGCGCAGTCGCCGCGACGTCTGGCAGCTCGTGCGCGGGCTCGCCGCCGGCGGCACGACGATCTTTCTCACGACGCAGTACCTGGACGAGGCCGACCAGTTGGCCGACAAGATCGCTCTGCTCGACGGCGGGACGATCGTCGCCGAGGGAACGCCCGCCGAGTTGAAGCGTCTCGTGAGCGGCGGTCACCTGCAGGTCGTCTTCACCGACTCGGAGGCGCTCGCCAGAGCCGAGGCCGCCTATCCCGACGCCAGCAGCGACCGCAACGCGCTGACCCTGCGGATTCCCAGCGACGGTGGCCTGCGCTCGATGCGCGGCGTCCTCGATCGTCTCGACGAGAACGCGGTTTCTGCGGTTACCCTGCACACCCCCGACCTCGACGACGTCTTCTTCGCCCTCACCGGGCACGCCCCTATTGCCGAGAAGGAGCCGGCTCGATGACCACGCTTGCCCCGGTGCGCCACTACCCCGTCCGCGACAGCCTGACCATGCTGCGCCGCAACCTGCGCCGTATGCGCCGCTACCCCTCCATGACGATCATGCTGGTCGGGATGCCGGTGATCTTCCTGCTGCTCTTCGTCTACGTGTTCGGCGGCACGCTCGGTCGCGGGTTGCCCGGTGCCGGCGTGGACGGCGGCGGCACGCCTATCTCGGCTACGTCACGCCCGCGATCCTGGTGTTCACCGTCGCGAGCGTCGCGCTCGGCACGGCCGTGTCGGTGGCGCTCGATGTGGCCGGCGGGATCATGGCCCGGTTCCGCACGATGGCGATCTCGCCGTCGTCGGTACTGACCGGGCATGTGGTCGGCACCCTGATCCAGATGGGGCTTGCGCTCGCCGCGCTGCTCGGCGTCGCGGTGTTGCTGGGATATCGCAGTGATGCCTCGGCCGTCGACTGGCTCGCCGCCGTCGGGGTCCTGGCGCTGTTCGGGTTGGCGTTGACCTGGCTGACGGTCGCGCTCGGGCTGGCGAGCAAGAGCGTCGAGTCGGCGAGCAACACCCCGATGATCCTGGTGCTGTTGCCGTTCCTCGGCAGCGGCTTCGTGCCGCCGTCCTCGATGCCCGGGTGGCTGGCCGCCTTCGCCCGCAACCAGCCGTTCACCCCGGTGACCGACGCCGTTCGCGGGCTGCTCGCCGGGACGCCGCACGGCCACGACGTCGTCCTCGCGATGTTCTGGTGCGTCGCGCTGACCGCGGCCGGATGGGCCTGGGCGCGGCACCTCTTCCAGCGACGCGGCCGCTCCGAGGGCAAGCCCGCCGCGGGTTTCGCCGGCCGCCCGGCGCAGTAGGACGATCGATCACATGCTCACCATTGGCCAGCTCGCCGACTTCGCCGGGGTGACGATCCGGGCGGTGCGGCACTACCACGCTCGTGGGCTGCTGCCCGAGCCGGAACGTGACGCGTCCGGATACCGCCGCTACGACGCGCGGGCTGTCGTCGACCTCATCCGCATCAAGACCCTCGCCGACGCGGGCGTGCCGCTGGTCCGCGTTCGGGATCTGCTGCACGCCGAGCCGGAGGAGTTCGCCGAGGCGACCCGGCAGATCGACCGCGAACTGCAGGCGACCATCCGGCGCCTACAGCAACACCGGCGGCGGGTGGCCGAACTCGCGAGCGGCGACGGGCTCACCCTGCCGGCCGGCATCGTCGCCTACCTCGCCCGGCTGCGCGAGATCGGAATCGGCGAGCGCGTGGTGGGCATCGAGCGCGACGGCTGGATCCTGTTAGCGGCGCACGCGCCGGATCGCGTCGAAGAGTGGATACGGCTCAAGTACGCCGCGCTCGACGACGAGGCGTTCCGCAAGATGTACCTGGACTTCGACGCCGCTCAGGACTGGCCACCGGACGACCCGCGGCTCGAGGGCCTCGCCGACGACATCGTCGCCTTCCTGCACAGGATGGCCGGGCGGCCCGACCTGCACGTGCAACCCACCGTCGATGCCACGACAGCCGGCCTGCTCGACTCGCACACGATCAAAGCCGCACCCGCCTGGCGACAACTCGAACGTTTGCTCATCGAACGTGGCCTCGCTGATGGGACCAACGTCCATCAGGCTGATCAATGAGCCGCCGCCACGCCGTGGCCATTCGCGGCGAGAACCCGCCAGATCCGACGAAGCGCGGCCAATACCGTCGCACGCATGACGATCACGAAGCCGAACGCGCGCGACGTGGCCGACCTGGCGCAACGCCTCGGCTATCGCGGAGCGCTTCAGCAGGCCGACCAGTACGCGACCCTGATTTCGGAACTGCTCGACGCGTACGACACTGTCGACACGATCTCGGCGCCCGCACCGGCCACGCCGCGTTCCGCGGACTTTCGCGTGCCCGGCCCGGACGAGGATCCGGACAACGCCTGGCGGGTGAAGACCAGCATCACCACGTCGGCAACGGGCAAGCTGGCCGGGCGGACGGTCGCGGTCAAGGACAGCATCATGGTGGCCGGCCTCCCGATGGGCAACGGGTCGGGCCTGCTGGACGGCTTCATCGCAGCGGCTGACGCGACCGTCGTCGCACGCGTCCTCGACGCCGGCGGCGAAATCACCGGCACGACGAACTGCGAATACCTGAGCCTGTCCGGCGGCAGCCACACCGGCCACGCCGGCGCGACCCACAACCCGCACCGGCACGGTTACGCGGCTGGCGGGTCGTCCAGCGGCAGCGCCGTCGTGCTCGCGAAGGGCGAGGCCGACCTGGCCCTCGGCGCCGACCAGGCCGGTTCGATCCGGGCGCCCGCCTCGTTCTGCGGCGTGGTCGGGCTGAAGCCGACGTACGGCTTGGTGCCCTACACGGTGTCGCGCCGATCGAGCCGTTCATCGACCACGTCGGGCCGATGAGCGCGTCGGTTGCCGACAACGCCTTGCTGCTCAGCGTCATCGCCGGCGCGGACGGCTATGACGGCAGGCAGCAGCGCCCGCCCCTCGCCGACTACCTCGGCGCTCTCGACGACGGCGTGCACGGTCTGCGAATAGGCGTCCTCACCGAGGGATTCGGCCAACTGGGTGCCGAGTCCGATGTGGACGGTGTGGTGCGCAATGCAGCCGCGGATCTCGCCAAGTTGGGCGCCGAGGTCGTCGACGTGTCCGTTGCGATGCACGCGATTGGGCCGGCGCTGTGGGCGCCCATCGGCATGCAGGGGCTGACCCGGACTGTCCTATGTGGACAAGGCTTCGGCATCGGACGCGACGACTGGTACCCGACCGATTTGATGGATCACCTGCACGCACAACGCCATCGCCTCGACGAATTGCCCGCCAACGTCAAGATGTTCACGCTGGCGGCCGAATACGTCCGCGAACGATATGGGCAGTCGTACTACGGCCGCGCGATCAACGCGGTGCGCACTCTGCGCGCCGCCTACGACGCCGCCGCTCGACCAGGTCGACGTGCTGCTGATGCCCACGACGTCGCACAAGGCGCAGCCTTTGCCGGATGCGGACGCCACCGTCGCCGAGGTATGTGCGCGTGCCACCGAGATGTTCGCGAACACCTGCCCGTTCGACGTCACGCACCACCCGGCGCTCAGCCTGCCGTGCCGATTCTCCGACGGGCTGCCGGTCGGCCTCATGCTGGTTGGGCGGCATTTCGACGAGGCCATGGTCTACCGAGCGGCGCACGCGTACGAGCGCCGTGACGAGTAGGCCCCTTCTGGGACTCGTACGCTGTCGACGGCTGAGCGGCCGTTGACGGAGGTGCCGGGGTGGACCGTCCGGGGGGACTTTCTGCTGTTGGGAGACACGCCGGTGGCTCGGCTGACCCGTCTCGTGGACGACGATTTCGCCGAGGTGTGGGTGAAGCTGGAGGCGGCCAACCCGACCGGCTCGTACAAGGACCGCATGGCTCTGGCCATGATCGAAGCGGCCGAGCGGACGGCCGGTTGCAGCCGGGCCAGACCGTCGTCGAGTGCACCGGCGGGAGCACGGGCTCGTCGCTGGCCTTCGTGTGCGCGGTAAAGGACTACCCGTTGCGGATCGTGTCCTCCGACGCCTTCGCCGCGGAGAAGATGCTCACGATGCAGGCGTTCGGTGCCGACGTCGAGCTGATCCCCAGCCCGGCCGGCATCACGCCCGACCTCATCCCGACCATGATCCGCCGTGCAGGCGAGATCGCCGCCGAGGTCGGCGGCTTCTGGACGAACCAGTTCCAGAACGACGACATGATCGACGGTTACCGCCGCCTCGGGCAGGAATTGCTGGAGCAGCTCCCCGGGCCGCCGCCGATCGACGCGTTCTGCAGCTACGTCGGAACGGCGGGCTGCTTCTTGGGCACGACCCGGGCGTTGCGGCGACGCTGCCCGGGCTGTCAGCGGGTGGTCGGTGGAACCGGCCGAGTCGGCGGTGCTGTCGGGCCGGGCGCCCGGCACCCATCACATCGAGGGCGGCGGGATCGGGTCCTGGCCGCCGAACTGTCGCCGGCCGACATCGACGAGGCGATCGCCGTGCCTGAAGCGGACGCCTTCGCCATGGCCCGGAGAGCGCCGCGCGCACCGAGGGAATCTTCTCCGGACCGTCGACCGGCGCCAACCTCGCCGCCGCCCTGAGCATTGCCCGCGGGCTCGGCCCCGGGCACCGGGTGGTTACGTCCAGGTCGACAGCGGGTTGAAGTACCTCGCCGGCTCGCTCTACTCGTGACGTCCCGCGTATTTCGGGAGAATGCTCGACGTGGTCGCTGATCTGCTGACGCGTCCGGCATTGGAGTTGGCCGACTTGGTGCGCCGGGGCGACGTGCTCGCGCGCGAACTCGTCGAGGCAGCGTTGCGACGCGCGGATGACCTCAATCCGATCCTCAACGCATTCGTTTACCTCGACGCGGACGGGGCATTGCGGCGATGCAGCCCAGGTCCACGCCGGCGATCCGCGGCCATTCGCCGGCGTGCCGATCGCGCTTAAAGACTCGGTGGCCCAAGCGGGAGTGCCGTGCCGGATCGGCTCGGCGCTGTTTCGCGACTACCGGCCGCAAACCGACAGCGCCACGGTGCACCGGTTGCGCCAGGCCGGACTCATCGTCATCGGGCGCACGGCCATGCTGGAACTGGGCATTCTGCCGACGACCGAGCCCCGCCTGACCGGCCCCACCCGCAATCCGTGGGCTCTGTCCCGCACGCCGGGCGGCTCGTCCGGGGGAGCCGCCGCAGCCGTTGCCGCCGGGATCGTGCCGCTGGCTCATGGCGGCGACGGTGGCGGCTCGTTGCGAATCCCCGCCGCGTGTTGTGGTCTCGTCGGCCTCAAGCCGTCCCGCGGACGCATCTCGGCCGGTCCACAGCTTGGCGACGACCCACTCGTCACCGAAGGCGGCCTCACCCGCGACGTCGCTGACACGGCCGCACTGCTCGACGTGCTCGCGGGCTACGAACCCGGCGATGCCACGTGGGCGCCGCTGCCGAATCAGCCGTTCCTACAGCAGACTCACCGCGCTCAGCACGATCCACCGGCCGGGCTGCGCATCGGCCTGGCGCTGGATCCACCCGTCCCGGTCGACGTCGACGCGGCGTCCGTCCAGGCCGCCGTCGACGCCGCGCACCGGTTCGAGAATCTCGGCTACGACGTCGAGGACGCGGTTGTGCCACCCCTGACCGAGCACACCCGCCACGCTTTCGACAACGTCTGGGCAGTGCTCGCTGCCGAAGGCGTGCGCGGCGGCGAAGCCCTCCTGGGCCGACCCGTGAACGAAGACGACATGGAACCGCTGACCTGGGCGCTCTATCGGCAAGCACAAGCTGTGGACGCACTCGCCTATCGCGAGGCTTTCGCCGAGATCCAGCGCGCCGCCCGCAAGATTGTGAAGGCCACGCTGCGTTACGACGTGCTGCTGACTCCGGCACTCGCAGAGCCGCCGGTGCACATCGGCACGATCACCGGCTGGCACGAACCCGACGCGTTACAGGCGCTGGCGCGCAGCGATCGGTTCAGTCCGTACACCGCGGTATGGAACATGACCGGTCAGCCGGCGATGACGTTGCCGCTGTACCAGGACCGCAACGGATTGCCGGTCGGCGTCCAACTCGTCGGTCCGCCGGCCGGTGACGCCTTGCTGCTCGCCATGGCCGCGCATCTCGAGCAGGCCCACCCGAGGCCGGAGCAGAACGCCATCCCGGCCGCCGTGTCCGGCGCGTCCCGGTGACTGCCTACGGCGCAGCGATTGCCGCGCGGACGAGGTCGACCGCCTCGTCGGCGCTGATGCCCAGTTCGCGAGCGATGGCCGCGTAGGTCTGCGCCGCCTGCTGCACCCGCGCGCGGGCCTGGTCGCCCACCGGCGTGACGATCGTGCCGCCCCGGCCTCGGGTTTCGACCAGCCCGGCGGCCTCGAGTTCGCGGTACGCGCGCGCCACCGTATTGACGGCCAGCCCGAGGTCCTCGGCGAGTTGGCGCACCGTGGGCAGTCGCGTTCCCACGACCAGGACGTGATCAGTGATCTGCGTGGCGAGTTGGGCCCGGACCTGCTCGAACGGTGGGACGGACGAAGCGTCGTCAATAGTGATCATGACGGCGTCGTGTCCGCCCGAAGTTTCCACACCTGGGTGTCTAGCGGATGACGCAACGCAGCGCATGCCGACCTGGTCGTAACTGGACCCCCGGACGCGGCAGAGCAAACACGAAAGCGGATGATCGACGGGGGTGCTGTGCCATGAGGACAACCGAGAACTTGCCGGTATTGGCGGGCGTTGTCGATCGGCGGCTGCTGATCAACTATTCGGTTGACCCGGACGTGGTCGCCGGAATCCTGCCGCGCCCCTTCCGCCCGCAGCTGGTCCGTGGCCGTGCAGTCGCCGGGATCTGCCTGATACGCCTGCGGAATATGCGTCCAGCC
>CAVPYQ010000025.1:0-148120 GCA_963709985.1 uncultured Actinomycetota bacterium | reverse complement strand
TAGATCGACACGACCTGGCCGTCGGGCTGGCGGGCGGCAAGGCGCTGGTTAGTGACGAGCCAGTCGAGCATTCCGGCGTGGTACATGCACGGCTGGTGGACTTCGTTGATGGTGCTGCGGTAGCCGCGGTAGCTGTTGTGCTGCACCATCCAGCTGCGCTCGCCGCGGTACCAGTAGTCGGCGGGTGCGCGCTGCCAGGCGGTCTCGTCGTCGTTGAGAACGATGCCGAGGTCGTACGCCTGCATGGCCGGACGATCGGCCGCGGACGATCGTCAGCGCGAGCTCGCGGGCTGCGTGACGGCTGGTCTCGCGGGCTGGTCGGCCCAGGCCGCCATTGCGCGCCGCTGTTGCGTCTGCTCATCAGCTGGATTCCGTTCTGATCGACGACCGGTGCCGGCCCTCGCCCATCGGTGGTTTCGTAGTGGTGGCTCCCTGAGGCGGGTGGCACGCCCGGCTGCCGCCTCCGCGCGCTTCTCGTGGCCGGTCTTCTCGATGCTGGCCCGGTCGGCGGCGATCGGGTCGCGGCTGGTGACACCCCACCGTTCGCGGTAGGCGGCGACGGTGGCGATCTCGCGCAGCCACGCGGCGTGCCGGGCTGGGTCGGCCGGTGGTGGGCCGAGGGGTCGGGTCCATGCCGCGCTGGCGGCGACGGCTTGCTCGGCGAGTGTGTGGGCGCGGCGGTTCATCGCGTCGGCCCGTTCGGTGAGCGCGCGCTGGTAGTCGGGATCGGTGACGCCGAGCGCTTCCGGGATGATGCCGGCGACGAGCCGGGTGGCGGCTTGGCGTGGGCCATGGCTGTTCGCGCGGGTCCAGTTCGTGACCCGCTCGCGCAGCGTGGCCGCGATGTCCTGTGCGCCACTGAGAGTCCGGCCGGCGACGATGCCCGGGAGGGCGGCCTCGATGTTCAGGCCGCGCGCTTCGGCGTTGCGGAAGGCGGCGACCAGCGGTCCGTACGCCTCCGAGTCGCGGACCTGCTCGGCTTGCTCGGGGGTGAGTCCGGATCGGTCGATCAGTCGCGTCCCAGCGCGCGGCTTGCGCGGCGCGGGCGATGGTGAGGTACTCGGCCGCGAGGGTCGGGATGCTCTCGGCGGTGCGCATCTCGTTGGCGAGGATGGTGTGCGCGGAGATGTCCGCGCCGACGTTGCCGAGCACGACGGCCAGTACGTCTTCGGCAGGGCGCGGCCGGACGGGGCCGTGTGAGGTGTCGTGGTCGGGGTCGTAGTAGGTGTCCACGTAGAGCCGGTTGGACTCGCGGCCGCGTGGGGCCGCCGCGTGCGGCACGGTCTGCTGACCAGCGCCTACACGCGCTTGTCGTCGAGGGCGACATGAGCGACGAGCAGTGGATCGCGCACATCGAAGCACCGGCCCGGCTGATCACCCGCGCCTCGTGGTGGATCGACAACCGCGACACCGCGCCCGCCGACGTGGCCGAGCTGCGTCGCCGCCGCCCAGGCCACCTGCGGCCGTCCCCTGCGAGAACGACGCCTGACCGATGCCCAGGCTCAGCGACGCCGACATCGCCCGGGTCCGGGCCGAGCACTCCCTCGTCGACGTGCTCGCCCGGCTCGGTATCGACCCGCCCGCCCGGTGGGACGGCGCGTCCGACTACATGATCTCCTGCCCCCGCCCGGGCCACCGCGACTCGACCCCCAGCTGCATCGTCCACCCACAAACCGACCGGTGGAACTGCTTCGGCTGCGGCGCGCACGGCGACGTGCTCGAACTCGTCCGCCAAGTCGAGCGCGTCACCTCGCTGCGCACGATCGCGGAGATCCTCGACAGCCGCCGCCCGCTACGCCCAGCACCCAGCGCCGCAACTGCCGCCCCGGTCGCCGTGCGGTCGACCGTTCCCGCGTCGGAGCGACCCGACCCGGCACGCACCCCCTACGAGCGGGTCATGGCCGTCAACGCCGCCGCCTGGCGCTACCTCTCCCTACCCAAGCTCGCCCAGCGCGGCCGGGACTACCTCCACGCGCGCGGCATCGACGTGACCGCGCTCGAAGCCGAGACCCGCCAGCCCGTGGTCGGGCACACGCCCTACCAGCCCGACGGGCTCGTCACCCACCTACGGCAGCGCGGCTTCACCGACGACGAGATCGTCGACGCCGGATGGGGCGCCCGCCGCGACGGACAGCTCACCGACCGGTTCCGCCGCCGCGTGATCATCCCGGTCCGCGACCAGGACGGCCGCGTGATCGGCGCCTACGGGCGCGACGTCACCGGCACCGCCAACCAGAAATACCTCAACACCGCCGAGACCATCGCCTTCCACAAAGGCGCGGCCGTCTAC
Source organism: uncultured Actinomycetota bacterium (assembly GCA_963709985.1). GTDB lineage: Bacteria > Actinomycetota > Actinomycetes > Mycobacteriales > Jatrophihabitantaceae > DASXRA01. The sequence continues at coordinate 145,830 of CAVPYQ010000025.1, read as the reverse complement.
CGGCCCAGCGTCACCGATCTGGACCCGCACGCCACCGTCGTCATCTGCGAAGGATCACTCGACGCACTCGCCATCGCCGCCCACGCCGCCGCTGCCGGGAAGTCCCACCACTTCGCGCCCGTCTCCCCCTCCGGCACCGCGCTCACCGACACCCAAGCCCGCCTCGTCCTCGCCATCAGCGACCGGCCACCGCTCGTATGCGCCGACGGCGACGAACCCGGCCTCGCCGCCGCCGAGAAGTGGGTCCGCACCCTCATGGCCCACGGCCGAGAAACCGTCGTCACCGTCCTCCCCGACGGGCACGACCCCGCCTCCTGGCTCCGCGACCACGGCGCGGCCGGCCTGTGCGCCTTCACCCGCAAAGGCTGCCTCGACCTACCCGCCGATACCGTCAAGCCCACCCCGGCAGGCGGGCTACTCGCCGAACGCATCCTCACCGAACACATCTCTACCGCTCGCCGCCGCAACCCGGAGGCCGAGACCGTCATGGTCCTGCCGGCGGTCATCCGTCAGCTCGCCGTCGAGGCGGTCAAAGTGCCCGGCGAGGCAGCCGCACAACGGTTTGCCGACGGTGCGGGTGCTGTGCTCGCACATCTCGCGGACGGCATGGACGCGGCCGGACGGGCGCGGCAGGTGGCGGCCGCCATCTCGGCGCTCGCCAACAGCGGCCCGGTCGACAGCACTCTGACTCGGGCCGCGGCGTGCTGGAGCTTCGCGTGAACAGCGCGGCTCGGCCAGTGCGGCCTCACGCGAGCGGAGGCGCAAGACGGGCAGCGGAGCACAGGTCTCGCGTGTCGTCGCCGCCCGCCGGGATCGCCCGCCTGACGTGCACCCTTGCCGTCACCGGCGATCCATATGCACTCACTCGGCTGCGGCGGGCCATCATGTCCCCACATGTGGCTGGGACTCCTACTCGGCAGGGCGAAGGGGTCTCGATGGCCGTAGGAGCCGCCCGCCGCAACCGGGAGGATCACAGCCGTGCCCAGACAGCGTAAGCGCGCGCCCACGAATGGACAGCGAGCACAGACCAGACCGCTCCGGGCGGCGATCTACGCCCGAGTCTCCACGGCGAGTCAGGTTTCCGACGGCACGTCGCTGGACAGCCAGCTCGACTCCTGCATGTCCAGGTGTCAGCAGCAGGGCTGGGCGACATTGCCCGACCCGTTCGTGGACGGCGGCGTCTCGGGCGCGCTCGACTCCCGGCCGCAGTTGGACGCGATGGTCGCCTTGGGCGAGCGCGGCGAGTTCGAGGTGCTGGTTGTCTCCAAACTCGACCGACTCGGCCGTTCCCTGCTTCACTTGCTCACGCTCGTCCAGCGGCTCGACGACGTGGGTGTCCGCGTCGTCTCGGTCTCCGACGGGGTGGACACCGCGACGGACACCGGCAGGCTGCTGCTCGGCCTTCTCGGACTACTCGCGGAGTTCGAGCGCACGCGCATCCGAGAGCGGACGTTGGACGGCCTGCACCGCCGCGCCGCCGACGGGGCGTACGTGTCGTCCGTGCCGCCGTACGGCTACCGCCGCGTAGGCACCAAGAAGGACGCCCGGCTGGAAATCGACGAGGCGCAGGCCAAGGCGATCCGGCTCATGTACACCGGCCTGGTCGTCGACAAGACCACGATGGCCGACGTGGTGCGCCTGCTGAACGCCACCGGTCTCCACACGCAGCAGGGCGAACAGTGGACCGTCCAGCGGCTCTCGCGCTGGATTCGCGGGTCGGTAACCACGACGGCCGCAGGCATCTGGCAGTACGGCGACGCCCGCGTCGAAATCCCCCCGATCCTTGAACAGCACGAGGCGGACGCCTGGGCGACATGGCTGGCGGCGCGGGACGAACGATTCTCGGTACGACACGGCAAGTACCTGCTGAGCGGCATGATCACGATGCCATGCGGGGGGACGGCGACAGGCCGCACCGCGAAGACAGTTGCACGCGCGCAGTCCCCCATCTACGCATGCCTGAACCACCTCTCCCGGCGCGCGAGCGACCCCCAGCAGTGCGACTGTCGAAATGTGCTTGTCGAAGCACTAGACGACGCAGTGTGGGGCGAGATCGCCAAGGCGCTAACCGACCCGGCCGCCCTCGCCGCGCTCTCGGCTGACGACGCGAGCGATATCGACATCGGAGGTGGCACGCTGGAAGCCCGCCTCGCCGAGACCACAGCGGCGCTGGAAGGAATCAAGGCGCGGGCCGCCGACGAGTACAAGGCGCTGATGCTCGACGGCTTCGACGCCGCCACGGCCCGAGAGATGGTCGGCTACCTCCGAGACGACATCTCGCACCTCGACGCGGAACGCGGACGGCTCAGCCTCGCCCTCGCTCAGACGAGACGCCGCAACCCGGCAGACGGCGACGCGGCCCGCGAGAAGGTCGCCGCTGCCATCACGAAACTCGACCAGGACGGACGACGCAACGTGCTCGTCGCGGCCGGTGCCGAAGTCGACATCATCGGCTTCGAGGAGTGCGGAGAGTGCGACGGCCGCGGCTACGCCGGACACTCGAACGGCCGGCCCGCCCCATGCCCGAGCTGCCGACGGATGCGTGTCCTGCCGGTCGTTGAAGTCCGGGTGACACTGCCCGAGGCACTACTCGGCGTCCGCGTCGAACTCGCCGAAGCGGTCTGACCACGACCCCGAGCGATGCCCGGAATGCCCGACCCGTCCGGGGAGAACAGTCGTCGCCTACCACCAATGCCGCCGACACATTTTCGCCGGCCAGCAGCGGCAACGTGCACATTTTGACCAGCGCTTCTCGGGCCGAATTGGCGTGGAGGGTGCACATGCCGGGCAGGCCGGAATTCAAGGCGATGAGCAGATCGAGGCACTCCTCCTGCCGCACCTCGCCGACGATCAGCCGCTGCGGGCGCATGCGCAGGGCCTCCTTGACGAGCCGCCGCAGCGGGATCTCGCCGGTGCCCTCGAGGTTCGCCTGCCGGGTCTGCATCGAGACGACGTCGGGCAGCGCGACCTGCAGTTCGAAGACCTCCTCGACGGTGACCACCCGCTCGCGCGCCGGGATCGCCGCGCACATCGCGTTCAACAGCGTTGTCTTTCCGGTCTGGGTTCCGCCGGATACCAGGACGTTGAGGCCGGCCGCGACGCTTGCCTCAAGGAACCTCGACGCCTGTTCGGTCAGCGCGCCGACCGTCATGAGCTCGTCGAGAGAGTGCAAGCCCAACACGAACTTGCGGATGTTGACGGCCATATGGCGTCGGGTGATCTGCGGGATCACGACGTGCAACCGCGAGCCGTCCGGCAACATCGCGTCGACAAACGGAGTCGAGAGATCGACGCGACGCCCGGACGTACGCAGCATGCGCTCGACGAGTTCGGACACCTGCTCGGCGGTGAGGATCAGCGTGGTCAGTTCGGAGCGACCGCGGCGGGCGACGAACACCCGGCCGGGTTCGTTGATCCAGATCTCCTCGATCGAGGGGTCGTCGAGGAACGGCTGCAGCGGACCGAACCCGGACACCGCATCGAGCACGGTGCGAGTCACGTGCGTCGGATCACCGAGCGGCGGCAGCGACGAGGTGACCGTCCGGTCGAGGTACTCGCTGATGACCTCGTCGATGAGCCGGCGTACGACCGTGGGCTCGGCGACCGGATCGATGCCCCGGCGGCGAACGAGTTCACGGACCTCGCCCTCGACAATCGCGAGCCCCGTCGCCATGCATCTCCCCCCAGATGGGCATATTCATGCGGGTAAGTCCCGGAGAGACTACTTGTCCGGCCTCACTCGGAGAAGTCAGGCGTGCACGGCCTGTGGATAACCCAAAGGTGTGATTGATCCACAATCGGTTCGCCAACGCCGGGCAGCGGCGGAAGAATGCAACCAGTGACGGCAACGACCCTGCGAGCGCGGCGACACGCGCGCGTTGCCGTAGCAATCACCTTTGCCGCGAACGGCTTTCTGTTCGGTTCGTGGGCCCCGCGCATTCCCGAGGTGAAGCACAACCTGCATCTGTCCTCGGCCGCGCTCGGTCTCGCCCTGCTCGCGCCGGCGCTCGGCGCGGTGCTGTCGATGAAGCTGTACGGCAGTGCCAGTGCACGCTTCGGCAGCGCGCGGGTCACCCGGATCTCGCTGGTCATCTACTGCTCGCTCGCCTGGCTGCCCGGCGTCGCGGGGAATCTGCTGATGCTGTGGCTCTCGCTGATCCTCTGGGGTCAGGCGATCGGCGGATTCGACGTGTCGATGAACGCGCAGGGCGTCACGGTCGAGCACGCGTACGGGCGGCCGGTGCTGTCCGGCTTCCACGCCGCCTGGAGTCTGGGCTCGCTGACCGGCGCGGTGCTCGGCGGCCTCGGCGCGGGCGCCGGCATTCCGATCGCCGCGCAGCAGGCGGTCCTCGGGGCCGTGCTGTGCATCATCACCCTGATCGCGGGACGGGCGTACCTGCCCGATCCGCCGCATCACGCCGAGCCGTCCGCGCCCACCCGGCGGGGCCTGCCCGACCTGCGCCTGATTCTGCTCGGCGTCGCCGGGCTGTTCGCGTTGATGAGCGAAGGCGCCGTCGCGGACTGGAGCGGGGTGCTGCTACGCGACAACCTGCACGTCCACGCCGCGCAGGTCGGTCTTGCGTACGCGGCGTTCAGCACGACGATGACCGCGGGGCGTCTCGTCGGCGACCGCGTCGTCCTCGCGCTCGGACGGGCCCGCTCGATCGCGGTGCTCACCGTGATCGGTGCGTCCGGACTGGCGGCGGGCCTAGCCACGAACGCCTTGGTCGGCACGGTGATCGGCTTCGCGTTGCTCGGCATCGGCCTGTCGGTGATGGTGCCGGTGATCTTCAGCACCGCGGCTGACGGCGCCGCGCCCGGCCCGGCGATCGCCACGGTGTCGACGCTCGGCTATACGGGCTTTCTCGTCGGCCCAACCGCGATCGGCCTGATCGCGCAGGGCACCAGCGTGCCGTTCGCGTTGTGGCTCGTTCCGCTCTTCACCTCGGCCGGCGGCATTCTCGGCATCGTGGCCGTCCGGTTGACCGCCGCGCGCCGCGCCGCGGAAACGGCGCCAGTACCGGGCTGATCTTTGAGTAGCGGTGCTCATGTGCGCAGGCGCGGCCGTCAGCCAGGCTCGGCCGCATGACAACTCCCACTGCTCCCAGGAACACCACCGCGTTCTTCGCCCAGGCCGCAATCTCGTTCGCCCTCGCGCTGTTCGGCCTGATCATCGGCGAGATGTACCTGCCGGTCATCGGCTGGGTTCGCGCGTTTCTCGCACTGGCCACGCTGTTCCTCGTCAGCTCGACGTTCACCCTCGCCAAGTGCGTGCGCGACGCGCAGGAGAGCGGCAGCGTCATCAGTCGCCTCGACCAGGTCAGGCTCGAGCGACTGCTCGCCGAGTTCGACCCGTATCACTCGCACACTCCGCCTCTTCCGCCCGCTCAGCCGTCGAACCCCTACCCGCGTGCGAGTTGATCGCCGCTAGCGTTCCTGTCATGCGCACCGATCGGCGGGTCCGGCTGCCGGTGACGGGTGTGCTGCTGTCGTTGTGGCGGGCGGTTGCGCTGTTCCGGGTCGTCACCCTCGTCGTCTGCCTGTACCTGATCATTCGCTGGCACGACATCTACGCGCATCCCGGCGTCGCCTACGGAGTCGGCGTCGCGATGATCGTGGTGACGGCAATCGCTTTCCGGCTCGCAGTGACCGGCCGCGCGCACCGCGCATCGTTCGTGCTGGCCGACCTTGGCGTGACGGTGCTGCTGACCATCGCCAGCATCTGGGCCCAGACGTCCGAGCAGCGCCACGGCTCGATGCCGACGCTCACGACGATCTGGGCGGCGGGGCCGGTGATCGAGGCGGCCTTCGTCGCGTTGTCGCTGGGCGGTGTGCTCGCCGGTTGCGTTCAACTGGCCGCTGCGATGGTCGTTCGGTCCGGCTACGACGGGCGAACGCTGACGAGCGGCCTGGTCCTCGTCGTGACCGGCGCAGTCGTGGGATACGTCACCGCGCTGACCGTGCGCGCCGAACGTGACCTGGCCGCGGCGGCGGCCGCGCAAGCTGCGGTCACCGAGCGGGAAAGGCTGGCCCACTCGATCCATGACGGCGTCCTGCAAGTGCTCGGCCTCGTGCACCGGGCCGGTCGCGACGCCGGCGGCCACTGGGCCGATCTCGCCGCGGCCGCGGCCGAGCAGGAGACGGCGCTGCGAACGCTGCTGCGATCGCGACCGCTCGAGACCCGACCCGGCCACCTTGACCTCGGCGGCGAGTTGCGAATGCTGCAGGGTCAACGGGTCATCGTCTCGGTTCCCGGAGAGCCGGTCATCGTCGGCGCGGACGCAGGCAACGAGGTGGCCGCCGCGGTGCGCGCCGCGCTCGCCAACGTCGAACAACACGCCGGATCAGACGCGTGCTCGTGGGTGTTGCTCGAACTCTTGGACGGCCGCGTGTGCGTCACGGTGCGCGACGACGGCGTCGGCATACCGGCCGGGCGGCTCGAAGCAGCCGAGATCGAAGGCCGCCTGGGCGTCGCCGGATCGATCCGCCGCCGGGTCGAGACGCTCGGCGGGATTGCGACGATCACCTCGGCGCCGGGCGAGGGAACGCTGGTCGAACTCGTCGTGCCGCTGACCGAGGAGTCGCGATGACCGGTCCGATACGCGTGCTGATCGTTGACGATCATCCGATCTGGCGCGATGCGCTGGAGCGCGACCTGGCGGCGGCCGGTCACGACGTCGTCGGCGCGGTGGGCGACGGCGAGAGCGCTGTCCGGATCGCCGCCGCCGTTCGGCCGGACGTCGTGCTGATGGACCTGCAACTGCCTGGCATGTCTGGCGTTCAGGCTGCGGCCGCGCTTGTCGACCAGGACCCGGGCGTCCGCATCCTCATGTTTTCCGCATCCGGCGAAGACCGCGATGTGCTGGCCGCGGTTGAGGCCGGCGCCCGCGGATACCTTGTGAAATCGGCACGAACGCCGGAACTGCTCGAAGCGGTGCGGCGAACGGCCGCCGGCGACGCGACATTCTCCCCCGGGCTGGCCGCACTGGTCCTTGGGGAGTACCGGCGCATCGCCCGGGCCGAGCCGGCGACCACGACGCGTGCTGACGGAACGGGAGATCGAGATTCTGCGGATGGTGTCGACCGGCCTCGGCGCCCGGCAGATCGCCGAGCGACTGGTCGTCTCACATCGCACGGTGCAGAACCACATCCAGAACACGCTGCGCAAGCTGCAGTTGCACAACCGGGTCGAGCTGACCCGATGGGCGATCGAGCGCGGCATCGCCGAGTGAGTCAGCCGGCGTCCTCGACGACCCGCCGAGCACGGCCGATCATCGCGACGTCGACCATCCGGCCGTCGGGCAGGACGACGACACCGCGCCCCGCCTCGACTCCATCAGCCAGCGCATCGATCAACGCCTGCGCGTCGGTGACCTCGTCCGGACTCGGCCGGAATGCCTCACGGATCACGGGTATCTGGCGTGGATGGATCGCGGCCCGGCCACGGAATCCGAGGCGGCGCCCGACGCGCGACGACTGCGCCAGACCGTCGAGGTCGTCGATGTTCGGATAGGCCGACATCGCCGGAGGTGCCAGGCCCGCCGCACGCGCCGCGACGACGACGCGGGCCCGGCACCAGCCGAGCGCATCGTCGCCCGTGACGCCGAGGTCGCTCGCCAGGTCGGCTTCGCCGAGTCCGATCGCTACGACCCGATCATGCGCGGACGCGATTTCGAATGCTGCCTCGACGCCACGGGCCGACTCGATCAGGCAGGACAAACCCACTTGCGCCGCGCCACATAGCTCGACCGCCGCGTGCACGTCGGCCGCGGACTCGACCTTGGGCAGCCGGGCCGCGCGCAGGGATGGAACGTCGGCCAACGACCGCAGATCGTCCGCACCCCACGGCGAACCCAGTGCATTGACCCGCACCTCGACGCTGCCCGGCTCCGCGTGCGGAAGCCATGCGTGCACGCTCGCACGCGCATCGTCTTTGTGCGCAGGCACGACAGCGTCCTCGAGATCGAGAATCACCACGTCCGCGCCGGATGCGGCAGCTTTGCCATACAGATCAGGGCGATCACCGGGGACATAGAGCCACGTCGGCACCGGCATGGTCACACGACCTTCGCCGCACGCAGGCGGGCGATCTCGTCGGCGGTACAACCGATTTCGGTCAGGACCGCCTCGGTGTCGGCACCATGCGGACGCCCCGCCCACCGGACGGCGCCCGGGGTGTCGGACAGCCGGAACAGGACGTTCTGCATCCGCAACGGCCCGAGCTCGGCATCGTCCACCGTGGTGATCGTGCCGAGCGCGGCGAACTGCGGATCGGCCACGATGCCGCGTGCGTCGTAGACCGGGCCGACTGCCGCCTGCGCCTCGTCGAACGCCGCGCTGACCTCGGCCGCATCGCGCGCTGCGATCCACCCGCCGACCGCCGCATCGAGTTCGTCGGCGTGCTCGGCGCGTCCGCGTCCAGTGGCGAACCACGGCTGCGTCACGAGATCCGGACGGCCGACCAGCCGCACCACGCGTTCGGCGATGCTCTGCGAACTCGTCGACACAGCAAGCCATTGCCCGTCCCGGCTGCGGTACACGTTGCGCGGTGCGTTGTTGGCCGACCGGTTGCCCAGCCGGGGCGGGACGACGCCGAGTTGGTCGTAGGCGGTGATCTGCCCGCCGAGCATGGCAAGCATCGGCTCGATGATCGCCATGTCGATCACCTGGCCACGACGGGTGCCGTCGCGGTCGCGGTCGCGCAGTGCGGCGAGGACCGCGAATGCCGTTGCAATGGCGGTGATTCCGTCGGCCAGCCCGAACGGCGGCAGCGTGGGCGGGCCGTCGGGCTCACCGGTCACGGCGGCGAAGCCGCTCATCGCCTCGGCCAGCGAGCCGAACCCGGGTCGGTGCGCATACGGCCCGTACTGGCCGAACGCCGTGACGCGAGCGATCACCAGGCGCGGATTGCGTTCGTGCAGCGTCGCCGGCGAAAGGTTCCACCGCTCCAGAGTGCCCGGCCGGAAGTTCTCGATCAGGACGTCGGCGCTGCCGATGAGGTCGAGAAACAGCCGCTGACCGTCGGGCGTTGAGATGTCGAGCGTGATCGTTCGCTTGTTGCGGCCGATCGTCTTCCACCACAGGCCGATGCCGTCCTTGCTGGCCCCGTGGCCGCGGGCCGCGTCCGGCTTCGTCGGGTGTTCGACCTTGACCACGTCGGCACCGAAGTCACCGAGATGCGTGGCGGCGAGCGGTCCGGCGAACAACGTCGCTGCCTCGATCACCCTTATGCCATCGAGCGGTCCGCTCATATCACGTCCACTGCGCAACGGAAGCCGATCGACATGGCGATCGACTCCATGTCACGCCACGCCGGAAGCACCAGTTTCAGCTCCCAGATCCGCGTCCGTCGGCTGCGGCCCCCGTCGACGTACCAGTCGGAGCCGGCGGCGCGTACGCGCTGCCGCCCTTGAGAGAGCGTAGCGGGTGATGCCGTCGGTGTGTTCGCTCTCGGTCCAGTTCCACACCAGCGGCTCGCGCCGTGGCAGCCGGCCTCGAGCGCCACCTGCCACTCGTCCTGGTGGGCAACCGCACCCGCGCCAGGCGGCGTACGCCCGCGCGTCGTCCAGGTTCGACGTAGGTCACCGGGGCGTCGCGCGGACGCCGCGGCCCAGTGCGCGAGGAACCGGTTGGCCACCGGGTCGGTAGTCCGTCGCGTCAGGAAACGGCGAAACTCCGCGTTGGTCACCTCGGCACCGTCGATCGCGAACGCGGCCAGCGTAGACGCTCGCGGTCTCGTGCACGATCGCGTGCAGGCCTCGGCGGCAGCGGCTTCCACGCCTCGACCCACGGCGCCTCGTCGTACTGGCCGGTCTCCCGTCGCGGTAACGGACGGCCAACGTCGTCGCGGCCGCCGTCGAGCACCACGGCGCCTTCCGGTGGCTCGCGTCGGACGCACCGCGAGCGGCCAGGAACACGCACCGCGGCTCGGCGCGGGGAACGCGGTGTCGCGTCCCGCCGATCGGCGGCATCCGTACCGGTGCAGCCACGGAGTCAGCGACCGACCGCGGCGAGAGCAACTGCCGCGAGCCGTCCGGACACGCAGACACCACGCCGTCGTCCGCACGCTCGACACGGAGCGGTGCCAGACGTCACCTCGAACCAGTGCGCCCGGCGGGTGCGAGCGCAGCACCGGCCGCGTAGGGCGTCGCCGCGGTTGACCACCGTCCACAGTGCTCAATGCCGTCAGTGTCCCAGCGGTGGGCGTACACCCGGCCGCTCGCCCGGGATGGTCAGCGAGCGGCGTCCACGTGCCGTCTGCGCAGCGCACGCGGACACTCGCGCTGCAGCCGGCCGCATCGCCCGCAGCATCGCGCGGTCGCGGCGTTCCAGCCGACCCAGACGCCGAAGACGCTCTCCCAGACCAGCACGCCGCAGCCGTTCAGCCAGGCCGACTGCAGCTCGTCGCTGTGGTCGCGGTTCCAGCGCCGGGTGTGGTGCATCATGTGCCGCCGCTCGAACCAGTGCGCGCGCAGCACGCCCGGGCACCGGCGAGTCGGCGAACCACTGCGCCCAGGACAGCGCGTGGTCGCCGATGCGCGCCAGCGGCACCCGCGACTCGCCTCCAGCGCGACGCCGGGACGGAGCAGCCAGTGCAGCGCAGCTCGGCGGCGCCCTCCTTCAGCGTGTCGAGGAAGACGCCGTCGACGCCGAGTCGGCGACCAGCGCGGCGAGCTCCGCCGCGTCGTCCGGGCGCTCGCCGGGTGCCGATGTCCCACGGGTTGTAGTCGACGAACACCCGAACGCCGGCGTTGGAACGCGCCCGACGACTCGGGCAGCTCGGGCACGTCCGCGGTAGAAGTCCCACTGGTTGCGCTCGTCGATGCCGATCACCGGGTAGGCGTGCCAGAGCACGACGCCGTCGAATCCGCCGAAGTCGCGGCGCGCCGCCTCGAGGAACGCATCGACGGTGAACGTGCCGGCGTCGTGGTCGTAGAGACGCTCGTCCCACAGCCAGACGAGGCGACGACGAAGCAGTCGACCCTGGATCGTCGTCGTAGCGCGATGCCGTCGTAGGCGATGCGCCGGCGCGCCTGCTCGCGCCACCGGTGAGCTGGTCGCGCCAGGCCGGCCAGTCCGCGGGATCGTCCGGTGCGGCGAAGATCTTCGCCTCGTCGAGCACCGACAGGTCGGCGCGTGATCGAGCGGCACGTCAGCCGGGCGGTCGATCGGCCGCGGCACGTAGCGGGTTCAGCACAGCTACGGCCTTGTCGCAGGCAGCGTGTCGATCTCGGCTCGCTCGTGGCATCGAGGCGGAGCGCGCCTGGGCGCTGCACGCTGAGCGCCGCGGCGGCGGCCGCTCGCCGCAGCGCAGCGCTGCGCGGTCGGCCGGCCGTCCGCGCGGAAGCGACCGCGAGCGCGCCGACAGAAGGTGTCGCCGGCCGCCGGTGGTGTCGACGGCGTCGACAGCGAGTGCCGGCACGTCGAGGCGGCGGCACGCCGCGTTCCAGCGTAGAGCGCGCCCGCGGCGCCGAGGGTGACCAGCACCCGCGGCACCTGCCGAGCAGGGCCTCGCGCCGCGGCCGCCGGGTCGTCGTCGCCGGTGAGCGCCGTCGCCTCGTGCTCGTTGACGACGAGCAGGTCGACGGCGTCGAGCAGTTCGTCGGGCAGTGGCGACCACGGGCGCCGGCGTTGAGCACCATCGCCGACGCCGGCCGCACGGGCCGAGTCGGCGCCGCCTGACCACGCCGTCCAGCGGCGATCTCCAGCTGGGCAGCAGCACGTCGGCCGCCGGCGATCGCCGTCGCGACTCGCGTCAGTGAGCGAGCGGACAGACGCCGTTCGCGCCGGGCGCGACGACGATCGTGTTCTCGCCGGCGCCGTCGACGACGATGAGCGCGATGCCGGTCGGCCCGGTTGACGGTGACGCAGCCCGGCGACGTCGACGCCCGAGTCGGCGAGCAGGCGTCACGAAGCAGCGTCGCCGTCGGCGTCGTCGCCGACCGCGCCGACGAAGCGCAGTCGCGCGCCCGCCCGGGCGGCGGCGCGACCGCCTGGTTGGCGCCCTTGCCGCCGGGCACGATCTGGAACGCCCGGCCGAGCACGGTCTCGCCGGCCGCGGCAGCGCGGTCGACCGCTAACGACCAGGTCCATGTTGGCGCTGCCGAGCACGACGACGCCGGGCTCATGCCCAGCCAGGGCCAGCCGTGCGTGCGGCGGCGAGCTCGTCGATCGCCACGCCGTCGAAGCCGGGCAGGCTGGTGGCCAGCCGGTTGCGCAACGGCTCGACCCACTGGTCGGGCAGCGCCGGGCGCCGGCCAGCGCGCCGCACACGCACCGACCGTGGCCCCGCCGAGTCGGTGTCCCAGCCGCCGGCGACCGCCGCGGCAGATCGCAGTCGGAAAGTCGCCCGCGCGTCGACGCCAGCGCGTACGCGATCAGTGCCGCGTTGTTGAGCACGTGCACCCAGTGCAGGTCGCCGTAGGCCGCGTGCAGCGCGTCGAGCGCGTCGTCCACGAGAGGCCGGACCGTTCGCCAGCTGCGACGCCGAATGTCGACGCGCGTCGGCCAGGCGGCTGCGCGGCGGCACGCACCGACGGCCGCGGCGTCGAGGCGCGTCGTCGACGTCGTCGGCGACAACAGCGCCGCCGAGCCCAGCGCCGCGACGCACATCGCGCCGTAGACGCCATTGCGCCGACGTGGCTCAGCCGCGCGTCGGCGTAGGCCAGACGCGGCCGCCGCGTGCGGATCGCCCGGATGGGCCCATCCGTACACGTCGGCGCGGATCAGCGCGCCGATCCACTCCCGGAACGGGTTGCGCACCTCGGCGGCTCGGTCCAGCCGGATCAGCCGAGCGAGCAGGTTGCGGTAGGCCACCCGCTCGGCGGTGAAGACCCGCCCGGCCGGCAGGTTCGTCAGCCAGGCCTCGGCGACGTCGCTCGTGGTGAAGTCGTGCCGTGCTGCTCGAGCAGCGCCAGCGCGAGCAGCGCGAAGTTGAGGTCGTCGTCCTCGGGCATCCCGTCGATGTTCTCGGCCAGGCTGGTGGCGGCGGCTGCGCCGGTTCCACGGCCAGCGCGCCGCGACGTCCGGCGGGCAGCCCGACCTGCGGTGAAGTACCCGCTGAGCGGCCACTCGCCGGTGGCTCGCGAGGATCTCCCGGATGCCGGCGCGGGGGATCTTCTCGACCGGCTTGCCGAGCAGGCAGCCGGCCGCCCGGCCGAGCCAGGCGCCGTGCATCCGGTCGCAGGTCGCCGACGGTCGGCAGCGTCGGCAGATCGGCGGCCACGGTGCGCCTGGACGCGCGGCGAGCTCGTCCGGCTCGTCCGCGCGCTGCCGGGCGGCCGTGCGATCGCGTCGGCCAGGTCGATCCGAGCAGTTCGCGGCAACGTCGCGCAGCTGCGCGAGGCCGGCCGGCGGCACGCGCCGCCGACCGGCGGCTCGATCGAGCCGCCCGCCGCGGTCCAGCGCCGTCGACGTCGTCGACGTCGACGCCCTCGTCGCGGCGGCCTGCACGAGTTCGTGGCGGCAGCAGGTCCTCCGGCTGCACCCAGGTCAGCCTCACGCCCACCCGTCGGCGCCTCGATGACCAGGCCGCCGAGAGCGCAGTCCGGCGCGCCGCGGCGACCCGCTCCTCGATCGGCCGCTGCGAAGATTCGGTCGGCGACCGCGGCCATGCACGCGCCGGGCTGCCGGTCGATGTCCAGGCGGCTGGCCGCCGCGACGGTCGTCCGCCACTCGGTCGGGACCGCCGCCACTCCGCCGAGCGCGCCGCACGATCGCGCCGGCCATCGTCGCGATCGAGTCGGAGTCGCGGCCGTAGTTGACTCGCGCCGAGCACGGCGCTCCGGTAGTCGCCGCCGGTGAGCAGCGACGAGGCCCAGCGCGACCGGCAGCTCCTCGATCGACTTGGATGCGGCTCGGCCGGCGGGCGTCCATGCGCGGGCTCTCGGTAGTCGCTCGCCGACCGTGTCGAACGGGGCGACCGCCGGCGCGCAGCGCGGGTATCGCCGACGGTGCCAGTCGCCGTGCGCCTCGGGCCACGCTCGCACGACGGCCTCGATCGGCGGCGCGGGTGCCGTCGTGCGCCAGACGCAGGCACGCGTCGACGACGTCACGTCGACGTCGCGCCGGGCGCCATCGCCGCGGCCACCGCCGCGGCGAAGACCCCGGCGGCCTCCCGGCCGTAGCTGGACTGGTGCGCACCGGCGATGTCGATCGCCTCGGCGTACGCGCCGTCCGGGTCGCCGGCGTTGGCGATGCCGACCGGCGCCATGTACATCGCGGCGCCGCAGTTGACGATGTTGCCGACGCCGGCCTCGCGCGGATCGACGTGGCCGTAGTGCAGGCGGGCGACCAGCCACTTCTCGGCCAGGAAGATCCGCTGCAGCAGCAGCGCCTCGGTCTCCAGCTCGGGGATCCACCGCTTCTCGCTCGATCAGCAGCGGCACCAGATCGCTCGGCCATGGCGTAGGCGTCCAGGTGCGTGCGCCGCTTGGCGTACACCTCGACCAGCGCGTGAGTCATCAGGGTGTCGTCGGTGACGTGGCCGTCGCCCTTGTGGTACGGCGCGATCGGCCGGGCGTCGCGCCAGTCGGCGTTGAACGGCGCCGACGATGCCGGTGACCCAGCCGCCGTGGCGCTGCCGGATCTGCTCGGGCGTGCAGCCCTCGGTGGCACCGCCCAGCGCGTCGCCGACCGCCGCGCCGGCCAGCGCGCCGACCGCCTTGTCTCCAGCAGATTCACGATTCCTCCGTCGCTCAGGCATGCGTAGTTGCGCTGCGCGAGCCGCCGGGCCAGAGGTGGTTTCCGGCCCGGCGCCACTGTCGTCAGCCTCCGACTGCCAGCCGTCGATCAACTTCTGCTTCGAGTCCGTCAAGGTCGATCTGCCCGCGAAGTACTGCTGGAGGGCCGGTGTGGCGATCTCGGTCTTCCACCTGCGGGTAGTTCGTCGGCTCGCGGGAACGGCGCGGCGGTCAGCTGCTGACCGCGTCGGCAGGATCTGCGCCCAGCCGTTCTTGCCGCCGGTCGGCGTGCACCGGATCGCGTCGCGGCTGCTCGATGCCGGGATCAGCCAGTCGCCTTCGGCGACCGCGGCCAGGTTCGTCGGCGCTGCTCGAAGTAGTCGATGAACTCCGCGGCCTGCTCGACGTGCTTGCTCTGCCTGGACACCGACAGGCGTCTGCGGGTCGGCCGCCTGGTGGTGCCGACGTTGCCCGTCAGCGGCGGCAGCACCGTCCAGTGGAACGCCTTCGGCGCCTGCTCGACGATCTGCTGCGCGATGAAGTTGCCGCCGACGACCATCGCGTACTTGCCGGCGTAGAAGCCGGGCAGCGATGTCGGCGCCGCTCTGGGTGAGCGTCACCGGGTCGATGCGACTTGTCGACGTAGGCCATCTGCGTGGATGCGCTTCGGCACCTGCAGCTCGTCGTCGCCAACCGGATCTTGGCGTCCGTGCCCGGAGCCGGTGAAGTACGTGCCGTCGAAGTTCAGCGACAGGTTCATCACGGCCGCCGTCGGCTGCTTCAGGCCCCAGCCGAGGCCGAACGTGCCGCCGTTCGGTCGCCTGCTTGGCCATCGCCTGGAACTGGTCCCAGGACATCGTGTCACCGGTCGGGACGGTGACGCCCGCCGTCTTGAGCAGATCGGTGTTGGCGAAGACCACGTAGGACTGCAGCAGGGTCGGCGCGGCGTAGATCTTGCCGTCGCTGCGAGACGGTGTCCCAGCACGCCCTCGGACACGCGCGCCTTGAGGTCGTGCCGGGATCAGGACTTCAGATTCGGCGAGGTAGCCCTGCTGCGCGAACCCGCGCGATGTCGGCCGCCTCGACGTGGATGATGTCCGGGGCGGTGCCGCCCTGGAACTGGGTCACGAGCTGATCGTGGACCGTGTCCCAGCTGCCCTGGATGACTTGACCTGGATGTTCGGGTGGCGCGCGTTCCACGGTCGACGATCTTCTTCACCGCGGCGACCGTGGTGGCCTGGTACGCGAGGCTCAGGAACTTGAGCGTGACCTGGTCGCCGGTGTCACTTGACGCGTTCGACGAGCTGCCGCACGCCGGCGAGCGGCGAGCGATTGCTGCGGCCGCACGCCAGCGACCGCGGTCGATTCGCCGGTCTCATTCTTGCTCCTGGGTAGTAGCCATCGGAGCGGTTGCTGCGCTGGGTCGTTCGGGTGGTGTCGCCGTACGGGCGGATGCGGCGCGTCATCCCTTGACCGCGCCGGCGAGCAGGCCGGACGTCAGGCGGCGTTGGATGAAGGCGAAGAACGACCAGGCTCGGCATGGTCGCCAGCAGCGATGCCGGCGGCGAGCGGCCCGAGCTGGACCTGCCCCTCGGTGCCGACGAACTTGGCCAGCGCCAGGGAAGGGTCTTCAGTTCGCGGGTCCTGGATCAGCACCAGGGCGAAGAAGAACTCGTTCCAGGCCGAGATGAACGCGAACAGCGCGGTGGCGACGAGGCCCGGTCGCAGCAGCGGCAGCACGACGCTGACCAGGATACGGAACCGCCCGCGCCGTCGACCGCCGCCGCCTCCTCCAGCTCGCGCGGGATGGCGGCGACGTAGCCCTGCAGCATCCATAGCGCGAACGGCAGCGTCCACACCAGGTAGACCAGGACCAGGCCGCCGAGCGTGTCGATCAGGTGCAGCGTCCCGCAGGATCAGGAACAGCGGGATGACGATCAGGATCACCGGAAACACCTGGCTCACCAGGATCCACGCCGAGCCGCGACCGCGCAGCCGATGCGGAAGCGGGCCAGCGCGTAGGCCGTCGGCATCGCGACGACGACGATCAGCACCGATCGTGGCCAGCCGACGACGACGAGGCTGTTGCAGCGCCGAGCGCACGAGCCCTGGCTGCTCGAAGCGCATCGGCGTAGTTGTCCACAGTCGATGTGCTGCGGAATCAGGCTCGGATGCGATCGACGACGAGCTCGCTGCGGGCCCTTGAACGACGACGGACAGCAGCCACAGCAAGGGGAAACCGAGGAAGAGCAGGTAAGCGCGAGAGCGCCGACGTACTGGCAGCGCCGCGCGCTGCGCGGCTCGGGTCGAGTCGTCTCATCGACGCTCGCCTCCGCAGCCGGAGCGCGCAGGTAGAAGCAGCGAGCAGCACGACGATGATCACGACCATCACGTTGCCCATGGCCGCGGCGTAGCCGAAGTTGCCGTAGCGGAACGCCTCGTTGTAGGCGAACAGCATCGGCAGCATCGTCTTGCCACCCGGCCCGCCGGCGGTGAGCACGTACACCAGCCCGAACGAGTTGAAGTTCCAGATGAAGTCCAGCGACGTGATCGCGACGATCACCGGGCCGCAGCTGCGGCAGCGTGACGTTGCGGAACCGCCGCCACGCCCCGGCGCCGTCGACGGCCGCCGCCTCGTACAGCTCCATCGGCATGTTCTGCAGCCCGGCCAGCAGCGTGACCGTCGTCTGCGGCATGCCGACCCAGACGCCGATGACGATCACCGCCGGCAGCGCGGTGTTGAAGTCGCCGAGCCAGTTGATCCCGGTGCTCGCCGAGATGCAGCCGGCGGATGCCTCGTTGAGCGCGGCCCGACCGTCGGGCTGAGCAGCAGGCGCCACATGATCGCGACGATCACCGGCGGCATCGCCCACGGGCACCAACGCCAGCGTCCGGGCCAGCCAGCGCAACCGCAGATTCTCGTTCAGCAGCAGGGCGAGGCCGAGGCCGAGCGACGAACTGCATGACGTCACCGACACCGCCCAGATCAGGCCGATCCGGAACGAGTCGCAGAACAGGCGGTCGTGCCACAGCTCGGGTGAAGTTGGCGAAACCGGTGAAGTGCGTCGCGACGTCGAGGCCGGCGCGCGCGTCGGTGAAGCCGAGGTAGATGCCGCGCACCAGCGGGTAAACGCTCAGGACCGAGCACCGGAACGAGCGCCGGCAACAGCAGAACCCAGCGCGCGCCGCGCGGCGACCCGGCGGTTGCCGGTGCCTGGCTTGGGCGTGGGTTCGGTCAGCGCTGGGCGCCGGATCGACGCGTGTCGCGGTCATCGGCTGCGCTTTCGCGGCGCGCTGGACGCCCGGAGCACGAGCTTCGGCTGCACGGTGATGCGGCTCGTCGCGCGGTGCAGGTCGTCGATCCGGTCGAGCAGCATGGTTGCCGCAATCCGGCCGCGTTCCTCCGAGCCGAGCCACACGCTGGTCAGGCCGGCGTCGCGAGCTCGGCCAGCTCCGTGTCGTCCATGCCGACGACCGCGACGTCCTCCGGAACGCGCAGCCCCTGCGCGCGCAATGCACGCATGGCGCCGATGGCCAGCAGATCGTTCGCGCAGACGATCGCGTCCGGCTGGTAGTGGGTCAGCAGCGCGGCGGCCGCCTTCTCGCCGGCGTCATGGGTGAAGTCGCTCGCCGCGATGGTCTGCCGCGGGGAGATCTCGGCGCCCAGCTTGGCCATGGCGCGTTGGAAGCCTCGCGCCCGCGCCCGACCCGGCATGGTGTTGACCGGACCGTTGACGAAGCCGATCGCCCGTCGCGCGCCTTCGGCGAGATGCGCGACGCCAAGCCGATGCCCTTGGCGGAATTCGCCCGTACGTTGTCGATCGGCACCCGGCGGAGCGTGCCGATCACGACGACCGGACGCCGAGCCCGGACGATCTCGTCGACGACCTCGTCGGTGATGCGCAGCGGGCTGATGATCAGCCCGTCGACGTAACCGCGGTTGAGCCCCCGGACGACGTCGATCTCGTCCTCCGGCTTCGACCCGGTGGACGACACGACCAAGCGAAACCCGGCGGAGCGCACCACGCCCTCGATCGCTCGCATCATCGCCACGTACACCGGGTTGCCGAGATCGGCGACAGCGAACGCCAGTTGTTCGGTGCGTCCCACCTTGAGCGAGCGGGCCGTGGCGTCGATCGCGTAACCGAACTCGTCCGCGGCGCGGCGCACGCGTGCAGCCATTGCGGGGCTTGCCGACCCCCGCTCAAGGCGCGTGACGCCGAGGCCACGGACACACCGGCACGGTGGGCGACCTCGGCGAGGGTGGGCCGGATCGGCGTCAAGAACGGCTCCATGCGACTCTTGTCGGGCTCTGCGCACCGCCCGGAAACAGATTTGTAATCGTTTGCAAGTGGGAGTCTGCGACACGGCAGAGTCACCGTCAACGCCAGATGCGTGCGCATTCTGCGACTTGATCATTGTCTGATCGATCTGGTGGCAACGACCGCCGACGGTCCGCGACTAGAATACGACCGTTCGCTGCAATCGTTTCCAGCATGCATGCGGTCACGACGAACGAAAGGACGCTAGCCGTGACCGTGCCTGCGGCCTCCGATGGGCAGCAATGCGTACGTCATCAACTGTTGCGGGACGGGCCGGTCGGTTGCCAGTACCAGCCCGGCTCGCAACGACAACACGGACCACGGCGCATCCGAGACGTTCACCGATCCGCGTCCAGGGCCGCGAAGCGATCGACGTCCCAACGGCCGGCCAATCCTGTCAGGCCAGCAAATCCCGCTTGCCGCCGACAACCGTCATATGTCAGTCTGAGCTGACATATGACAGGAGGCGCGCTCTGGACGACGACGTGGACTTGCTCGTGTTGCTCGGGGCGATCGGGCATCCGCAACGGCTGCGGGTGATCGACGCGCTGGCCGACGGCCGGGTGCACGTTAGCGAACTGGCCCGCCGCCTCGAACTGTCGCGTCCGCTGCTCTACCTGCATCTCGAGCGCCTGGAGCGGGCCGGACTGGTCGTCGGCCAACTGGAACTGTCAGACAGCGGTCGGGCCATGAAGTATTACGAGCTGGCAGATTTCGACGTGCATATTACGGTCGAAAGGGTCCGTGCGGCAGTGCGTGCGGCCGATGCGGACCGAGGGGCGAAGGAAGGTACACCGTCATGACAGGTGCGGTCATCGCGATCAGCATCGTCTTCATCGTGATCGGCGGCATCGCGGCGATCACGGTGTCCTACTACCGATTGCAGCGACACCGCGCGGACGCGGTTGCCCTCGCCGGATACCGCAGGCTCGCCGAGGAGGCGGCGGCCGCGCAGACCGACATCCGCGCCCAGTTGGCGAGTTTCGACCTCCGCCTCGCGGCTATCGAGAAACTGCTCAAGGACGTCTCGTGACCCCGGCGCGCCTGCGCCTGCGAGATCCGGTGCGGCTGCTGTTCTCGGCCGCGCCGTGGGCATCGTTCTGGTACCTGTTCGCCTGGCTGCTCGTCGGATCGCTCTGGTTCAGCCTGGCCTTCACCCTCGTCGCGTCCGGATTGACGCTCGCAATCACGTGGATCGGCCTGCCGGTGCTGGCCTTCGCGCTGGCAGCGGTTCGCGGCATGGCCGACGTCGAGCGCCGCCGGGTGGGCGCCGTCGGCGTCGCACGAATTCCCCGGCCGTACCGCGAGGTGCGCGAGACCCAATTACGCGCGCGGCTGCGTGCACGCCTGCGCGATCCGGCCACCCGCCGCGACATCGTCCTGCTCGTGGTGCTGTGGGTTCCGCTGTTCATCCTCGACACCGTGGTTGTGACGCTCTGGCTGACCTTCGCCTCGCTCATCACGTTGCCGATCTGGTACCGGTACATCCCGCAGACGTTCGACAACGGCACCAAGGCCCACGGCGTCTCGATGGGCAACTTCCCGGACGGACCGAACGGCGGCCACAGTTGGGGGTTCTTCATCGGCGACCTGCACTCGGCCCTGGTCGCCGCTGGAGTCGGCGTGGCGCTGCTCGTGCTGGTCGGCAACTACCTGATCGTCGCGACGGCGCGGGCGCATGTGGCGGTCACGGCCGCACTGCTCGACGTCGCTCGCGACCCGCTCGCCGAGGCCAAGCAGATGGTGCGCGCCGATCCGCTGCACCCGGCGCGCACGTGACCAGCCGTCACTTCAGGGTGAGGATCTGGATCGAGGCAAGCACTTCCTTGCAGCCGGCCTCCGCGACGATCGCGTTGTCGCGGCGCTCGCACTGGATGTAGACCTCACTGCGGCCGTGGAAGACGAAGATCGCCTGCAGTTTCGCGCCGACGTCGTTGCCGGCGGTCTGCTGATAGGCCCGCGATCCGGCCACGGAGGTCGGCGTCAGCGCGGTCACGTGGACGAGTCCCGGATCGCCCGGGTGGAACCGGCGCGGATCAGCGTAGGCCCGCAACTGGGCGTCGGTATAACTGCTGCTGTCGAACGGCAACCGGCCGCCGAGCACCTCGACGAGGTCGTACTTACCGGCCGAGATCAGCGTCTTGTACTGCCATCCGCCGCCGTAGTTCTTCAGCGACGAACTGTCGACGAAGCCGCCCGGCAAGGGGTAGCAGAACGGCGCGCCCCGCGCGGTGATCGCGTCCGCGCCGCATCCGTCGGCCGATGTGCCCGCCGACGAGGACGGGGCGCCCGAGGACGAGGCTCCTGAGGACGGAACCCCCGATGACGAGACGGCCGCCGACGACGACAGGGTGCCCGGTCCCGACCTCGGATTACTGCCCCCGGAGGTCGTCGTCGAGCAGGCGATCAGCCCGAACAATGCGGCCACGATCAGACAAAGTGCACGCACGCACGAAGTATCGCACTCAGTGCGTACCGGGCAGTCGGCGAGAGCGCAGTCAGCGAGAGCTCAGCCGGCCCGGTACTCGCGCAGCAGGCCGCGGCTGATGATCGTCTTCTGGATCTCCGAGGTGCCCTCGCCGATGAGCAGGAACGGCGCCTCGCGCATGAGCCGCTCGATCTCGTACTCCTTGGAGTAGCCGTAGCCGCCGTGGATGCGGAACGACTCCTGGACCACCTCGGCGCAGTACTCGGACGCGAGCAGCTTCGCCATGCCGGCCTCGACGTCGTTGCGCTCGCCGGCGTCCTTGAGCCGCGCGGCGTTGACCATCAGCGCGTGCGCCGCCTCGATCTTCGTAGCCATCTCGGCGAGCTTGAACGCGATGGCCTGATGCTTGGCGATCGGCTTGCCGAAGGTCTGGCGCTGCTGGGCGTACGCGACGGCCAGTTCGAACGCCCGGATCGAGATGCCGCAGGCGCGGGCGGCGACGTTGACGCGGCCGACCTCGATGCCGTCCATCATCTGGTAGAAGCCGCGGCCCGACCGTCCGACGCCCGCCGAGCACGGCCGACGGCCGGCACGCGTACGCCGTCGAGCACCATCTCGGTGGTCTCGACGCCCTTGTAGCCCATCTTCTCGATCTTGCCGGGGATGGTCAGGCCCGGGCGCGGTCTCGCCGAAGCCGGGCTCCTTCTCCAGCAGGAACGTCGTCATGTTGCCGTACACCGAGTCGGCGCCGAGTGTCGGTCTTGACCAGCGTGGCCACCACGCCGGCGCAGCGCCCCGTTGGTCAGCCACATCTTCTGGCCGTTGAGGACGAACTCGTCGCCGTCGGGCACCGCCCGGGTACTGATCGCCGCGACGTCGGAGCCGCATTCCGGCTCGGACATCGAGAACGCGCCACGCACCTCGCCGGTGGCCATCTGCGGCAGCAGCCGCGCCTTCTGCTCGGCGGAGCCGTGCTGGGAGATCAGGTACGCGACGATGAAGTGCGTGTTGACGATGCCGGAGATCGACATCCAGCCGCGGGAGAGCTGCTCGACCACCAGCGCGTAGGTCAGCAGCGACTCGCCGAGCCCGCCGTACTCCTCGGCGATGGTCAGCCCGAACAGCCCCATCTCCCGCATGCCGTCGACGATGTCGTCCGGGTACTCGTCCTCGTGCTCGAGCTCGCTGGCGTGCGGCATGATCTCCTTGTCGACGAAGTCTCGACCGTCGCCAGGATCTCCGTCTGGAAGTCGGTGAGGCCGGCGGTCTGGGCAAGGCGGGCCATCGGAGTGCTCCTCAGTGGACCTCGGCGACAGGAAGTTACCTCGAAGTATCGGCCTGATGTCACGCAGACGACTACCGAACCCCACTGAAATGCACGGTGAGATGACTCTCAGGCACTGCGCGGCACTCCGGCGCGGTTACTTAGCTGCGGGCTCGGCGTGTGGCTGAATTAAACCCAATGTAGTCAAGTCGATCTTGACAGTTGGCCGGAGGTCACAAATGTCCGATGCTGCGCTACCCCAACGACTTGGTGCGGAATTTCTCGGCACCTTTGTCCTCGTATTCATCGGTTGCGGCGCCGCGGTGCTCGACGCCGGCAACAAAGGCATCGACTTCCTCGGCGTCGCCGTGGCGTTCGGTGTCGCCGTTCTCGTGATGGCCTACGCCGTGGGCTCGATCTCCGGTGGGCATTTCAACCCCGCGGTCACGCTCGGGTTGGCCGTCGCGAAACGCTTCCCGTGGACCGACGTGATCGCCTACATCGTCACCCAGGTCGTCGCGGCCATAGTCGCCGCGACCGTGCTGTTCGGGGTCGCGTCCGGGCAGAAGGGTTTCTCCGCGCACGACAGTGGATTCGCTGCGAACGGGTACGGCAGCCACTCCCCTTCGGGCTACAACCTCGGCTCGTGCATGCTCGTCGAGATCGTGCTCACCGCGATCTTCCTCTACGCGATCATCGGCGCGACTGACGTCCGGGCGCTCACCGGATTCGGGCCGCTGGCCATCGGCTTCACACTGATGGTCATGCACCTGGTGGGCATCCCGGTGACGAACATGTCGGCCAACCCGGCTCGTTCGACCGGACCCGCGATCTACGCCGGCGGCTGGGCACTCGGCCAGTTGTGGCTGTTCTGGCTGGCGCCGCTCGTCGGTGGCGCGATCGCCGGCTACACCTACGTGTTCATCGTCGGGCCGCGACGTGTGCGCGGTCGCAAGCAGGAAGCGCACTGAGCGGCTAGCTGACGACGGACGTGTACGCGATCACCTGGTCGGGCGGGGGCAGCGCCGGCGTGAACGGCTTGTTGTAGTCGGTCAGCGCCAGATTTCCGCCGCCGCCCTGGCTGCTCGATCCTTCGACCTTGAGCAGCAACGGCGCACCGTGCGCGGCGATGTAGATCTTGCTCTGGTCCTTGGTGTCGGTGAACACGACGGCCGCCGTGCCGTCGACCGATGCCGTGCCGGTCTTCGCGAAGGGTCCCGACACGTTGCTCGCGCTCCGCGAGAACGACGTTACGAACGTGTCCTTGTCGACGTACTGAGCCAACTGGGCGAAGTCGGTGTCCGTCGTGGGTACCTCGACCCAGCGCCCGGCCAGCGTCGAGGCCATGGTGTCGACGCTGGGCTTGTTGCCGATGGTTGCCTTCCACGCGGCCGCCGACGTCTTGACCCAGATGCTGCTGCCGTTGCCGGCGAGGTCGAAGCGCTCGCTGCCATCGGAGAAATGCCCGGAGCCGCCGCCGCCTCCGAAGTGGACGTCGAGTTCGAAACTGGTCCCGTTGCTGTCCGTGCCAGTCCCTACGACGTGGAAGCTCCCGGCCGCCTTGACCGCGGCGAACATCTGCGGGACGAGGTTCTTCGGGTCGAGCTTCGAGTTGTCGCCGTCCGCCGGTGCGGAACCCCCTGTAGCTGCCAGGCTGGCCGGTGTCGTGTCCGGGTTGGTCTTCTTGGCACCGGAAGTGCAGCCGGCGAGCAGCAGGGCCGCGATCGAGGTGCATGCGATTCCGGTGCGCCAAGGCTTGTGCATAAGGGATTACCTTAACTAGACGGAGCAATCGGACGCACGCTAGCCGACGACGTTCACTCTGCCGGGCGCCGGGGAAAGGTGCGAACGCTCGGGCGGCCCTGCCCGCCGTCCACGACGACATTCGTGCCGGTGACCCACGATGCCCGCGCGGAGAGCAGGAACGTCACGACGTCGGCCACCTCGTCGCCGGTGCCCAGCCGTCCCCACGGGAACTCGGCGGCGACCCAGTCGCGGTACTCGTCGGGATGCGCCCGGCGGTACTCGTCCCACCCGCCGCCGTCGATGAGCAACGAACCCGGGCTGACGGCGTTGACCCGGATCGACTGCGGGGCCAGTTCGTGCGCGAGGTTGACCGCCAGGCTGACCTCGGCGGCCTTCGCCACGGCGTAGGACGTTCGCGGCGTGGGCCGCAGCCCGCTGACCGACGAGATCACGACGGCCGAGCCGCCTCCGGCTCTGATCAAGTGCGGCACCGCGGCGCTGATCAGCGTGGCGGCGTGGCCGACGTTGAGCGTCAGCGTCTCGGCGATGTCGTGGGCCACCTGCTCCGGCGGGGTACCCAGTACGTCGCCGCCGACGGCACCTCCGGCATTGGCGACGACGTGGTCGAGTCCGCCGAGTTCGTCGGCCACCGAGTCGACGGCGGCCGTGCAGTGCGGCCGGATCGGTGACGTCGGCGGTGCGGGTGACCACCGTGGCGCCGTGTGCGGCGACCTCGGCCTGCGCGGCCGCCAGGCGCTCGGCCCCGCGCGCGATGAGGGCGACGTGCGCGCCCTCCCCCGCCAGGCGGTGCGCGATGGCGAGGCCCAGTCCCTGGCTCGCGCCGGTGATGACGGCGCGGGCGCCGGCCAGCTGCAGGTCCAGCGCTCAGCCCTCCGGCGGCGTGAACGACGAGGTGCGGGTCAGGCCCGCGGCGCGTCCCTTCGCGGCGATGACCAGCGCCATCTTGCGCGACGCCTCGTCGATCATCTCGTCGCCGATCATCGCCGAGCCCTTCGCGCCGCCCGCCTCGGACGTGTAGTAGTCGTAGGCGTCGAGGATGAGTTCGGCGTGGTCGTAGTCGTCCTGCGCCGGCGCATAAACCTCGTTGGCGGCGTCGATCTGGTCCGGGATGCAGCACCCACTTGCCGTCGAAGCCCAGCGCCGCCGAGCGGCCGGCCACCCGGCGGAACCCGTCCACGTCACGAATCTGCAGGTACGGCCCGTCGATGGCCTGCTTGTCGTTGGCCCGCGCCGCCATGAGGATCGACATCAGGATGTGGTGGTAGGCGTCGCCCACGTCGTAGCCCGGCGGCTGTTCGCCCACCACGAGCGACTTCATGTTGATCGACGCCATGAAGTCGGCCGGCCCGAAGATGATCGTCTCGACGCGCGGCGACGCCTGCGCGATCTCGTTCACCGCGATGAGCCCCTGCGCGTTCTCGATCTGCGCCTCGATGCCGATCCGGCCCACCTCGAAGCCCATCGTCTTCTCGATCTGGGTGAGCGTGAAGTCCAGCCACTGCACCTGCGCGGCGCTTTGCACCTTCGGCAGCATGATGCAGTCGAGGTTCGGCCCGGCGCCCTCGACGACCTCGACCACGTCGCGATACGTCCAGTGCGTGGTCAGGTCGTTGACCCGGACGACCCGGATCTTGTCGCCCCAACCGCCCTCGTTCAGCGCGGCGACGATGTTCTTGCGGGCCTCCGGCTTGACCAGCGGCGCGCAGGCGTCCTCGAGATCGAGGAACACCTGGTCGGCGGGAAGGCTCTTCGCCTTCTCGAGAAACCGCGGGTTGCTACCAGGAACGGCAAGACAGGAACGGCGCGGACGCAACGAGTCGGTCATACCCCGGCACGATGCCACCTCGCGCGAGGCGACGGCACCCGCGTGTTCGAGGTGTCACAGCACGGCGCCGGTGACCAGACAGGTCACCGGCGCCGCATCTGGGACGTACTACTGCTTGACGAGCTCGCTCACGAAGCCCGGTCCGAACGGCGAACCGAACCCGGTCGTCAGGTCGTATCCGGTCGTCGTCTCGTAGCCCGGGACCGCGTCCGGAACCACCGGCTGGCCCGGCGTGATGTCCGACTCCTGGTTGTTGTGCAGGTGCCCCGACGCCACGGTGCCGTACGTCTGCGCCGTGACATCGCGGAACGCGACCGCCTTGTTGAAGCCGGCCGAGTAGATCACCTTGTTCAGGTCACCGATCGGCGCCTTGCCCGCCTGCTTGCGAGCCTCGTTGGCCAGCGCCATGACGCCCGCCACCTGCGGCGAGGACGCCGAGGTCCCACCGAACAGGACCCAGCTCGGCGGCCCGTCGACTCCCGGGAAGTAGGACCGGTAGGTGATCGCCCCGCCGTTGATCGCCATGTTCCAGGCGAGGTCCGGTGTGCCGCGGTGTGCGCCGACAACCGACGACACGCTGTTCTGGTAGGCCGGACGCGGGTAAACGGTCGACACGCCGCCGCCGGTGACGAGTCCGAAGCCCGGCTCGTTGCCGACCGCCTCAGACGTGGCACCGTCGGTCCAGTCCCACCACGCGGGCGTGCGCGATCCGTCCGCCGCGATCGGGACGTCAGGACCACTCGGGTTCCACCGCCAGTCGATCTGCTTCTGCGTGCCGCCGACCGAGGTCACGTACGGCGAGACGTTCGGGTAGCTGACCTGCGGGTCAGGCGAGACCGTCGACTGACGATGCGAACGCTCCACGCCCGTCGAGCCGTTGTCGCCGGATGAGGAGAAGAACGTGTCGCCCTTGGCGATTCCGCGCTTGAAGGTCTCGTCGAACTTCGCGAACTGCTGCTTGGCCGCGCCAGCGAATGCCGACTCGTCAGTGCCGAACGACATCGAGAACACGGTGCCGGCCGGGTACTTGTTGATCGCCCAGTCGATGGCGCTCATGGCAGCCGGGAGTCCCGGCACGCCCTGCGTCTCGGCGGTGTTGGTCGACAGCAGGACGATGTGCGCCTTGGGCGCCATGGCGAAGGACCACTGCACGTCGAGGTTCGCCTCGCCGGCCCACCCCTCGGCGGAGTTCGGGCCGTTCTGGCGCGACGCCGGTACCGCTCGCCTTGCCGTCACCGTCGAGGAAGCCGGGCCGCCCGTTGGGGAAGACCTGCTCGAAGTCAGGTGCCGGGAATCCCCAGGTCTGGGCGAAGAAAGCCAGGTCCTGGGCGGCCGTCGGGCTGCCGAACGAGTCGACGAGCACGATCGTCTGGCCTTCTCCCTGGTCGGCCACCTGATCGACCCCGTACGCCGCCCGCATCTGCGCCGGAGTGGGGCAGTGCAACTGAGTGGAGACTCGGTTATCTGGAGCCGGCCGCTGGCAGGCCACCTGGCCCAGCGCCTGGCTCGCCGGGACGAAAGCACTCTCCGGCGCCTGGTACGCGTAGTGCTGCAGCGCCGGTGCCGGGGTTGCCCCGGACGGCGATCCGCTGGTCGCGGCGGCGAAGGCGGCCACCCCCAGCGCTGCCACGGCGATCGCGCTGGTCTTGTAGACCCGGGCGTTCCTGCCCATATGTTGATCTCCCTTCGCTGCCAGGCGTGACGGCAGCTCAACGACGAGAACGCGCCCGATCGGGCGCGCTGATCGGCCGTCGCCGCGGCGAGGATCGCCGGGGACGGCCGCAGTCATCTTCGATGTCCACCGGCCACATTGGAAGGGCCTGGAGATCACGATTCAAAGCCGCCCGCGCCCAAATACGGACGCATCAGACGCGGCCGCTAGTCGACGGCCTCGATCGGGACGTCCTGGCCGCGTACCCGGACCACGAGCACCAGGCCCGCGAACAGCAACAGCAATCCGGGCACGGCCGACAAGGGCGGGCGCTGGTGCAGCCAGAGGTAGGCGACCAGGGCGGCACCCGGCGTCTCGAACAGCAGCACGAGAGCGACGACGGTGGGGCTCGTCGACCTGAGCACGACATTGATCAGGCTGTGGCCGAGCAGTTGCGCGCAGATGGTGACCGCCACGATCTTGAGCCACGCGTTGCCGGAGAAGCCGACGATCTGCACCCCGCCGATCAGGCAGGCGGCCAGTAACAGCACTGCGCAGGTGGCATAGCAGACCGCGGTGTAGCTCGCCGTCGTCATCTTGGTCCGGGCGCTCGCGCCGATGGTCACGTACGCTGCGGCGCCCAACCCGCCGGCGATTGCAAGCAGGTCACCGGCGAGCGCACGGGTTGACTGGTGCAGATCCGCTCCGGTGATCAGCGCGGCGCCCAGCGTCGCAACGACTATGCCCGCCCAGGCCGCACGGGGCAGGTCACGGCCCATCATCTGCGCGATGAGGCCGGTGAAGATCGGTTGCGTACATACCAGGGCGGTCGCCGACGCCACGGTCGTCATCGTCAGGCTGGGCACCCAGGTCGCGAAGTGGACCGCGAGCGCCACACCGGCGAGGCCGGCCGTCGCCCAGGTTCGGCGGCTGAGCCGGCGGATGTCACGCAGGCCGCGCGCGATAACCAGCGACGCGGCGACGCCGGCGCCGAGCGCGTTACGCCACAACGAGATAGCGAACGCCGGTGCTGCGGTGGCCGCCATGAGTGGCCCGGAGAACGACACTCCGGTCATCGCGATCACGAGCAGAAGGGCGTCCAACGGGGGCGGTGCGGCCAGACTCTCCGCCGTCCGGGGTCTGGCCACGGCGATCATCGTGCCAGCACGCGGGTCGCTGCCTCGACGGAACGGGCCCACGCCACAAAGACGCGGAGGACGCCAGATCGCGTGGATCCGGGGTCACGGCGACTAATCTTCACCCGTGAGTGCAGCGTCGAGGGTGTTCATCGCGCACCTCGCGGGCATTGGCGTCTTCGACCCCAACGGCGACCAGCTCGGGCGGGTGCGTGATGCGGTCGCCACCCTGCGGATCGGGCGGCAACCTCCGCGCGTACTCGGCCTGGTCGTCGAGCTGCTGCACCGGCACCGGATCTTCGTCCCGATGGGCCGGGTGACCCGGATCGAGAACCACGCGGTCGTGCTCAGCTCCGGCACCGTGAACATGAAGCGGTTCGAGCGCAGGCAGAGTGAGTTGCTCGTGCTCAGTGAGCTGCTCGACCGCACCGTGACGATCAGCGAGGACCCGCGCCGGGTCATGATCGTCGACGTCGGCATGGAGCAGAACCGCATCAACGACTGGGAGATCACCCGGCTGGCCGTGCGCGGGGGCAGCGGGCGGATCACCCGGCGCCGCGGCGAGCTGTATCAGGTCGACTGGGACGAGGTCGACGGGCTGTCGCTGTCCGAATCGAGCCAGGGCACCGACACGTTGCTGGCGATGCTGGCCGCTATGCGCCCGGCCGACGTCGCCGCCGCATTGCAGGACATGCCCGACAAGCGACGCCATGAGGTGGCCCTCGCATTCGACGACGAGCGGCTCGCCGACGTGCTCGAAGAACTGCCCGAGGACGATCAGGTCAGCCTGCTCAGCGCGCTCGAGGACGAGCGGGCGGCCGACGTCCTCGAGGCGATGAACGACGACGACGCCGCCGATCTGCTGGGCGAGATGGCCACCGACGACCAGGAGCGGCTGCTCAAGCTGATGGAGCCGACCGAGGCCGAGCCGGTGCGTCGCCTGATGACCTACGCCGACTACACCGCCGGGGGCCTGATGACCAGCGAACCGGTGATCCTGTTGCCCGACGCCACGGTGGCCGAGGCCCTGGCCCTGGTGCGCAACCCGGATCTGTCCACGGCGCTCGCCGCGCAGGTGTTCGTGGCGCGCCCGCCCCAGGCGACGCCCACCGGCCGGTTCCTCGGCACGGTCCATCTGCAGCGACTGCTGCGCGAAGCACCTTCCACGCTCGTGAGCGGCCTGGCCGACCGGGACCCCGCCGCGCTGCGTCCGGCCACCGGGATCACCGAAGTCACCCGCCATCTGGCCACCTACAACCTGGTGGCCGCGCCGGTGGTCGACGAGAACGACCGGCTGCTCGGCGCGGTGTCCGTCGACGACGTCCTCGACCACCTGCTGCCCGACGACTGGCGCGACGTCGACGCGGATTACCCGGAGGCGGCCGGATCTCGCGATGATCGCGGATCTCGCGACTATCGCGGGTCTCGCGATGAACCCGATGGTCGCGACCAGCCCGAGGCGCGCGACCAGCCCGAGGCGCGCGACCAGCCGATGAGTTCGAGGCCCGCGATGACTGAGGGACGCGAGCGGCTCGACCGACTCGACCAGCCTCGCCAACCGCGGCGCGGTCCGGTGCTGCGATACGACCCGGAGGCCTTCGGCCAGCTGACCGAGAAGATCGCCCGCTTCCTCGGCACCGGCCGGTACCTGATCGTCCAGACGATCGTGATCATCTTGTGGATCGGCTGGAACGTCTTCGCCCCGAAGGACCTGCGCTGGGACCCGTACGCGTTCCTGTTCCTGACCCTGATCCTGTCGTTGCAGGCGGCCTACTCCGCGCCGCTGATCCTGCTCGCGACCAACCGGCAGGACGACCGCGACCGGATCAACCTCGAGCAGGACCGCGACCAGGGTCGGCAGGCCAAGGCCGATCTGGAGTACGTCGCCCGCGAACTCGCCGCCGTACGCCTCGCGCTCGGCGACGTCGTCACCCGCGACTTCCTGCGCTCGGAACTCGGCCGCCTCGACGTGACCCGTGAGGGCAACGACTGAGCCCCCGGCTCAGCGACGCGGCTCCCAGCTGAAGTACTTCGCGGCAACGATCAGACCGCCCAGCCCCCACGCGGCGACGACCAGGACGTCGCTCCAGTGAAACGTCGTGCCGATGAAGCCCGCCTGCATCCCGTCCGCGAAGTGCTTGACCGGGAAGATCCGCGCGACGACCCGGATCCACTCCGGCGCGTCGTCACCGAGCGGGATGAAGATCCCGGACAGGAACAGCAGCGGCAGGATCGTTGCGTTCACGATCGGCACGGCGGCGTCCTCGTTCGGAATCAGCGGTGTGATCGCGAAGCCGAGCGCGCAGAAGCAGGCGGCGCCGACCACGAGCATCACCAGGAACCGCACGAGCGAAGCGCCCGAGGGGACCTCCGCGTGGTAGAACGCCTTGCCGAACGCGACGGTGATCGCCACCAGCAGCACGGCGACGAACATCGCGTGCAGGATCCGGGCGCCCAGGTACGACGACGGCGGGCAGCGGGGTGCCGTTCGTCCGCTTGAGGATTCCCGCATCGCGCTGGACCGCGATGCTGACCGCGATGTTGTTGTAGCAGGCGGTGATCACCGAGAACGCAGCCATGGCGGCGACGTAGTAGGTCGACTGGTGAACCTCGCGCCCGCCGATCTGCACGTGCCCCTGGCCGAGCAGCGCCGTGAAGATCACCAGGAACATCAGCGGGAACGCGAAGGTGAAGAACGCAGCCGCTGGATTGCGCCAGAACGCCTTGTTGACGTAGCGGATCTGCGTTGCGGTCAGCACGACGGCGCTCATCGCGATTCCCCCACGCTGGCGTTCGGCCCGCCCACCTCGTCGCGGGTCAGTTCCAGGTACACGTCCTCGAGTGACGGCCGCAGGATCTGCAGGTCGTCGAGCGAGAGCCGGTTCTCGATCGCCCAGCCGCTGAGCCGGTGCAGCGCGCGAGCCAGATCGTCCGGCGCGAACTCCACGAACCCGTCGGGCGACGGCGGACAGTCCGAGATCGGCGGGCGGGGCCACCCCGGCTGGCAGCCGATAGCGAATGGTGACCCGCGCTGTGTCGCGCCCGCCGAGCGTCTCCGGAGTGCCCTCGGCGACGATGCGACCGCCGGCCACAACCGCCACCCGGTTGGCGAGGTTCTGCGCCTCGTCCATGTAATGGGTGGTCAGCAGGACGGTCTTGCCCAGTTGGGTAAGGCTCTTGATCACGTGCCACGCCTCGCGCCGGGCCGACGGGTCGAACCCCGTCGTCGGCTCGTCGAGGAAGAGCAGTTCGGGATCACCGGCGAGGGCGATGGCCACGTCCAGCCGGCGTTGCTGACCACCGGACAGCTTCACAACGCGGCTGTCGCGCTTGCCGCCGAGGCCGACCAGTTCGATCACCTCGTCGACGGGGCGCGGATGCGGGAAGGACATCGAGTACATCGCGATCGTCTCCGCGACCGTGAGGTAGCGGTCGACGCCGCTGGATTGCAGCACGATGCCGATGCGCGGCTTCAACGCGGTCCGCTCGCGGCCCGGGTCGAGGCCGAGCACGGCGACCTCGCCCCCGTCGCGGTGCCGGTAGCCCTCGAGGATCTCGACGGTGGTCGTCTTTCCGGCACCGTTCGGCCCGAGCAGTGCGAACACCTCACCCGGCGCGACGGCGAAGTCGATGCCGGCGACCGCCTGCACGTCGCCGTAGGACTTGCGCAGCCCACGTACCCGGATCGCCTCGTCCCCGGTGTCGGCTGATTCGGTCGGCCGGGCCATCTGGCCTCCTCGGGGAGTCCGCCGTCAGCACGAAGCTATCGGGCGAGGCACGCCGCGCCCAGGGCGCACACCGGCGTTGTCGATCGAATCGCCCGAACCGGTCCGCTGGCGCTAGGTCGCGAGCCGGATCAGCGCAGCCGTCGCCCCGGCAGCGACCACCACTGCCATGAACGGGGCGCGCCGCCACACCGCGAAGGCGCCCACTGCGAACCCGGCCAGCCGCGGCCCGTCCAGGTCGATGCTCCGCCCGTTCGCGACCGCCTCGACGACGACCAGCGCGGCCAGCAGCGCGACGGGCAGCAACTCGACGATCCGGCGCACCCGCGGCAGGTCGAGCAGCCGCGCCGGCACCAGGTAGCCCGCCAGTTTCAGCGCGTAGCAGCCGGCCACGGTCGCCACGACGAGGGCCCACAGATTCATCGCGACGCTCCCGCGTCATGGCCGCGGCCGGCAGTCAGCCGCGCGGCGGACGCCAACCGGCGTCGTTGGCGAGGTGGCGGCAGCGCGGCGAGGAGCAGAGCCGCCGACGACACGAGGATCGGCACGCCCGGCGGCGTGAACGGGATGAGCACCAGGGCGATCACCGCCGCACCGGCAGCGACGCGACGCTCGATCAGGCCGGCGCGCAGGCGCGGAGCGAGCAGCGCTAGAAATGCCGCTGGGATAACGGCATCCAGGCCGAATCTCGCCGGGTCGCCGAGGGCCTGGGCACCGAGTGCCCCGACGATGGTGGCAATGTTCCAGAACACGTAGACGCCCGCGAACGTCGACCAGAACGCCAGCCGCGCCAGGGACGGATCGGCGCGGGCGACCGCCATCGCCGTCGTCTCGTCGATGGTGCCCTGGGCGGCCAACAGCCGGCGCAGCCCCCGCACGCGCATCAGCGGGGCGAGCCGCATTGCGTACAGGGTGTTGCGGGCGCCGAGCAGCAGCCCGCTGCTCAGCGCCGCGGCCAGGGTGCCGCCGCCGCTGACCACCCCGACCACCGCGAACTGCGTCCCGCCGGTGAACGCCAGCAGCGAGAGCATCGCGGTCTGCGCCACGGACAGGCCGGCCGCCACCGATGCCGCGCCGAACGCGACCCCGTACGAGCCGACGGCGATCGAGACGCCCATCGAGTCACGGACGACGGCGCGGCGATTCGGTTCCACGCCGACGACGTTAGGCGCGCAGCGAAGGCGATTCTTGAACGTTCTTGCGCTCGCGGGCGAAGCGGGCGGGAGGCACGCCGACATGGCGCCGGAAATGTCGGGTGAGATGGGCCTGGTCGGCGAACCCGACCTCGACGGCAGTCGACGCGACATCCGCGCCGCCGACGAGCAGATCGCGAGCGCGGTCGATCCGGCACTGGGTCAGGTACGCGTGCGGGGGCAGCCCGACATGACGGCGGAACGCCCGGATCAGCGCGAACGGGCTGCAGCCGGCGAGTTCGGCCAGCTCGTCGATGCTCGGCGGGTCGACGAGACGGGCTCGCAACACCGCGGCGCTGTCGGCGACGAGACGCGCGCCGGCATCACCCTCCGCCGGGCGTGCCCGCGTCAGACGGGCATACCGGCGCACGAGCAGTCGCAACGCACGCAGCGTGTGCTCCGACGCCGCGAGCCGATCGCCGCGGGCCGCGGCACCATGCGCGCGCAGCATGACGCTCACCGCCTGCGCGTCGTACACCACCGGGTCGGGAAAGCTCGGCAGGCCGGGACGGCCCAGTTCGTTCATCACCGACCGCATCAACTCGGCGTCGGCGTAGAGCACCTGATAGCGCCAGCCCTCCGACGAGCCGGCCTGTCCGGTGTGCACCGTGTCCGCATCGACGAGGGAGACCGTGCCCGTTCCGGCATGGTGCAACTCGCCCCGGTAGTGGAAATCCTCGAGGCCCTCGGTAACCACGCCGAACGTGTATTGCGCGTGCCGATGCCGGCCGAACGCGTAGTCGACGTAGCGCGCGTGCAGCAGGTCCGTGTCCGGGAAGGTGGGGTGCGGCCAGTGCCGCGCATGTTCGACCGGCGACACGGTCAGTTGACGAATCCGTCGTCGGGCGCAGGCCGGGAGTCGGGCGCGGCGTCGGCGGCGGCCCGCTCGACGTCCGTCTCGTCCAAGCGCCCGAGCAGGTCATGCAGCGTGCGCAGTTCGTCGTCGTTGTACTTCGACAACCAGTACTCGTGGATGCCGGTCAGATGCGTGGGCGCGGCCTCGCGCAGGCGATCGAGTCCGGCGCGGGTGAGCACCGTGTAGAGACCGCGCGCGTCACCGGGATACGGCTCGCGGGTGACCAGACCCTCGGCCTGCAGCCGGTCGACCAGACGGGTCAGCCCCGATCGGGACAGCAGCACCCGGTCGGCGAGTTCCGCCATCCGCAATCGGCGTTCGGGCGCCTCGGCGAGCTGGAGCAAGACGTCGTACCAGCTCAACGGCATTCCCGTCTCGGCGAGCAGATCGCGCTCGAGCTGGCGGATGACCGACCCATGGGTTCGCAGGAAGGTACGCCACACGGCGATCCGCCAGTCGGCGGCTCGAATAGGCGGGCTCACACGGGTCACAGTGGCCGATCCTAAGCCGTACCTCTCAGAGCGCACTCATACTTTCCGACAGGCCGCGACTCAGGGCGCTGCGATGACAGCAACTTGCCACCACGGCGCCATGATCGCGACGCAGCGTCTCGGCGCGCGCTGCCCGGCACGCTGCGCCCGTACCATCGCAGACGTGCCTGTAGCCACTGTCGATGAAGTAACGAGCGCGCTCGCCACCGTCCTCGATCCGGAGATCCACAAACCGATCACCGAGTTGCAGATGGTCTCCTCCGTCGAGGTCGCGGCCGACGGCCGAGCGCACGTGTCCGTGCTGCTCACCGTGGCCGGCTGCCCGATGAAGGAGAAGCTGACCCGCGATGTGACGGCAGCGGTGAGCCGACTCGAGGGCATCACCGGCGTCGACGTCACCCTCGGGGTCATGACCGATGCCCAGCGCACGGCGCTTCGCCAGCAGCTGCGCGGCGACGCCGAGGCGCCGGAGATCCCGTTCGCACAGCCTGGTTCGCGAACCCGGGTGTACGCGGTGTCCTCCGGCAAGGGCGGCGTCGGCAAGTCGTCGGTGACGGTCAACCTCGCGGTGGCGCTGGCCCAGCGGGGGCTGACCGTGGGCGTCCTCGACGCCGATATCTACGGATTCTCGGTGCCGCGCATGCTCGGGGTCACCGGCAAGCCGACCCAGGTCGAGAACATGATCATGCCGCCGCAGGCGCACGACGTGCGGGTCATCTCGATCGGCATGTTCACCCCGGGCAACACGGCCGTCGTCTGGCGTGGCCCGATGCTGCACCGCGCCCTGCAGCAGTTCCTCGCCGATGTGTTCTGGGGCGACCTCGACGTCCTGCTGATGGATCTGCCCCCGGGCACCGGCGATATCGCCATCTCCGTTGCGCAACTCGTGCCGTCGGCTGAGCTGCTGGTGGTCACCACCCCGCAACTCGCCGCGCGCGAGGTCGCCGAGCGCGCCGGCTCGATCGCCCTGCAGACCCACCAGCAGATCGTCGGCGTGGTCGAGAACATGAGCTGGCTCGAACTGCCCGACGGCACGCGCATGGAGCTGTTCGGCAGCGGCGGCGGCCAGGCGGTCGCCGACTCGCTGGCCGCCTCGACCGGCACCCGGGTTCCGCTGCTCGGCCAGGTGCCGATCGACCAGCGCGTGCGCGAGGGTGGCGACGAGGGCGTGCCCGTGGTGCTCAGCCATCCCGATTCGCCGGCCGCCGAGGCCTACCGCAGCATCGCCGACTCGCTCGCCGCCCGGCAGCACAGCCTCGTCGGCCGCTCGCTCGGCCTGAGCGCCACGCGCGGGTAACGCACCCCAGCTCGCCTCGCGCCGATCGCCGTCGGCCTAGCGCCCGTCCGGAGCGATATTGCCGCTTCGGTAGCCCCTGCCCGCAACTACCGCTCACGACCCGTCTCGCCCGCCTTGCCGCTTGTCGTATCACTGTGCTTGAGTGCCTTATGCTCAAGTCTTCTGCTTCAGAGCAACTCACTGCACGAGATGCCCGCAATGGTCGCCTCTACCTGACCGGTCTCACCGCATCCGTCCTGGGCGACAGCGCGATGACGCTGGTGGCCGGCATCTGGGTCAAGTCGCTGACCGGCAGCAACAGCGCAGCCGCGCTCGTGTCGGTGGGCATCTACGCGCCGTCGCTGCTGGCTCCGCTGGCCGGAACGGTGGCCGACCGGGTACGACGCCGGCGCCTGCTGCTGGTCAGCAACCTGGCGATGGCCGCGGTGATGCTGACCCTGCTGTTCGTCGACCGGGCCTCGCGGGTATGGCTGCTCTACGCGGTGATGACGTGCTACGGCGTCGCCCTGGTGCTGATCGATCCGGCCGAGAACGCACTGTTCGCGGTCATGCTCCCCGATTCGGCACGCGCGCGCCTCAACGGACTGCGGATGACCATTCAAGAGGGGGGCAAGCTCATCGCCCCGCTCGCCGGTGCCGGGCTGTTCGCCATCTCCGGCGGCGGCACCGTCGCTGCGATCGACGCCGCGACTTTCGGCGTCGCGGCAACGGCCATCGCGATGCTTCGAGTGCCCGACGAGCGCCCGCGCCCGTCCGAACGGCACTGGCGCGCCGAACTCGTGGCGGGTGCCCGGCATGTCTGGTACACGGCGGAGTTACGCGCGGTGGCGCTGGCCGCGACCGTGGCCATGTTCGCGTCCGGCATCGCGTTCGCCGCCATGTTCGCGATGATCGACGCGCTGCATCGCTCGCCGAGCTTCCTGGGCGTATTCACCAGCGTCTACGGCGCGGGGGCGATCATCGGCGGACTGACGAGCGCGCGCGTCATGCGCAGATATGACGAGCGCCGACTCACCGCCCTGGGCCTGCTCAACGGCGCGGCGGCCTATCTGCTCGCATGCGCGCCGTGGCTGCCGGTGCCACTTCTCGGCTGGTTCGTGCGGGGTTTCGCGCTGCCGTGGGTGGTCGTTGCGGCTATCACCTTGGCGCAGCGGCTCACCCCGGCGAACCTGCAGGGCCGGGTCTCGGCGGCGATCACGTTCGTCCTCTTCGCCCCGCAGCCGCTGGCGCAGGCGGTCGGCGCGGCGCTCATCGCGCACGTCGACTATCGGTTCGTGTACGTGGGCGTGGCCGCGAGTGGCGCCATCTGCGCGGTGCTGCTGTGGACGCGGCGCGCGGCCAGTCGCCACGATCTCAGCGAATCCCTCGACCGCGCCGAATGAATCTCGACGGCTGGCGGTAGACGGGCTAGGTGGCGTCCTCGTCGAATGGCGCCTTCTCACCGCGGCCGAGCGGCTGCTGGGACGGCGGGAGCGGCGCGGGCGGCTCATTGGCGACGGCCGAGTTCCC
Organism: uncultured Actinomycetota bacterium; assembly: GCA_963709985.1. Classification (GTDB taxonomy): domain Bacteria; phylum Actinomycetota; class Actinomycetes; order Mycobacteriales; family Jatrophihabitantaceae; genus DASXRA01. Next base: position 107,685 of record CAVPYQ010000025.1, on the reverse strand, counting down.
GTTGGACTGCGCGAGCGAGACGTCGTCGTCGTCGCCGAGCAATGCTCGCGAGATTGCCGTGCGCGGGTTGAGCGAGCGCAGTTCACGCAGCGAGTCGAGGCCAACATCGGCGAACTCCGGGCCGAGTTCGTTCTTGAGCTGGGTACGGGCGCCGGTGGCCATGTCGCGAAGCTGGCGAAGCAGTCGCGTCGCATCGCGCACGATTCCGGGTAGCCGCTCCGGGCCGAGCACGATGACACCGACGAGCGCCAGCACCGCGAGCTCCATCGGCCCGATGTTGAACATCAGCTACCTCAATCCGACCCGAGCGTGACGGTGGCGGAGGACTCCTTCTTGCTGTCCTCACGATAGAAGTGCACCTTCACCTTGTCACCGGGCTTGTGCTGCTGCACCGTGACGGTGAGCTGGAACGAGGAGTCGATCAACGTGGTGTCGACGAGAGTGATCACGTCGCCGGCCTTGAGCCCGGCCTGATCGGCCGGCCCCTCGGGTACCACCTGCTTGATGTACGCGCCGTCGCGCGCGCCGTTGGTGGAGCTTCTGGCCTGCAGGCCGATCGAGGCGTGAACCACCGTGCCGGTATGGATGAGTTGCTCAGCGATGGTCCGCGCACTGTTGATCGGAATTGCGAAGCCCAAGCCCACGTTGCCGTTCGTGCCGCCTTGCAGGACGGACGGCGACACGTTTGCGGTGTTGATTCCGATGACGGCACCCGAGCTGTCGACGAGGGCGCCGCCGGAGTTGCCCGGGTTGATTGCCGCATCGGTCTGGATGGCGTCGATGACGGCGTCGTTGTCGCTGTCGCCTTCGGGTACCGGACGGTGCAGGGCCGAGACGATACCGCTGGTGACCGTGCCGCGAAGCCCGAGCGGGGAGCCGATCGCGATCACCTGGTCGCCGACGGCGAGCTTGTCCGAATCGCCGAGCGAGGCCACGGTCAGCTTGGCCCGGTCGACCTTGATCACGGCCAGATCGGTCTTGGGATCGCGGCCCACGATCTTCGCCAAGAGGCGGACCTTGTCGCCGAAGGTGACCCAGATTTGGCCGTGATTCGCGGCCGAATCGGCGATCACGTGATTGTTGGTCAGGATGTAGCCGGCCCGCTGGATGATCACACCCGCGCCGACTGCGTCGAGATCGCTGGTGTGCTCCTGGATCGACACGACCGCCGGCGAGACCCGTTGCGAGATCTCGGCGACCGACCCGGGTGGCCGGTTCGCCGGAGTGTCGACCTGGGCGAGCTTGATGTCGCTGTTGTGCAGGGCGCTCATGGGCGCGGGTCGCGAACCAGTACCCGGCGCCGCCGCCGAGCGTGCCGGCAACGACCGCGACGATCAGAGTCAGCAGCAGGGCACTGAGCCCGAACCGCGCTCCGCGAACGGGCGCCGGGGCAAGCTCTTCGTCCTCGGATTCGAGTACCGGCGCGATCTCCTCGTCGAGCTTGCTCGGCGTCCTCCTCCGGCTCGATCTGCGCCGGGCGGCCGCCGGTGAAGATGGCGGGACGGCCGAGCCAGAACGGCGATCGCGGGTCACGCCACGGATCGCGGCGCGCATCAGCCTTCCACCAGGGTGATTCAGCCTTGTGCAACTGCGGCGAGATGCGCGTGCCCGGCTCCGGGTCGAACTCGCCCATCCCAGGGGGTCGGCCGTACTCGCGGGTGAGTCCGGGATGGACCGGCGGCGCCACGGACCGGTGCGCGGGCGGGATTCGCTCTCCGGGCAATGGCGCGAACGGCTCGCTCGAACCACCTGGCCGGCCGAACTCGGCCCGTTCCTCGGGCGAGACGGTCGGTGGCGGCGGGCTGTAGAGCGGCTCGGGCTCGCGCGGCGCGAATGCGTCCTCGACGCCGGCCGGGCGCATGTAGGCGGCATCTGCGGCACGGTCGGAGTCGAGGTCGGTGGCCCGCTGCGAGGCCTCGCTGGAGGGCTGGTCAGGCGGCGGCTCGGCGCGGCTGTGCTCTTTGTCGTCGCTCATCGGCTGACCGCTTCGCGCGGGCCTGCGGGGCAATCCGGCGCGGCCGCTTGATCCGCTCGCCGGGGTAGCGCGCGTGCCAATGCCGTCACCCGGCGCAGCGAATTCAGCGCGCCGTACTGCGCGCGTGCTGCCGTCGTCGACGCTCATCCGCTGCTGGTCCTCCTCGCGCTTCGTGTCGAGTCTGCCTCAGCACGTCACGGGACCGCCAACTGCCAGGTCAGCGGTCGGCGCGGACGGCATCGATGGCCGAGCTTGCCGCGGGCCGGAAGAAGGGGCCCGCGCCGGGGTCGAGAACCGCAGGACGCACCGACGTCCCCGCGGCCGGCGCGCCTGGCGCGGGGACCGTGGTCGTGCCGGACCCGCCGCCGTCGTGCCAGCTGCCGGCGAGCGCCACTCCAGCGGCGCCGAGCGCGACGACCGCGGCGGCGGCCGTGAGCAGGCCATACGGGCGATGCCTGCGCACTGCACTCATCGGCGCCTGCGTGGGCAGTATCTGCGGCTCTGGCTTGGCCGGGGCGCGGTATCGGTGCCGAACGCGGGGAACACCGCGCTGCCGTCCGGGTCGAGAGCCAGGGGGCGCTGGGTAAGCGGGGTTGTGGTGGGGACGGCACGAAGACGGTCGAGCAGACCGCCGGGAAGCGAGGGAACCGTGGCGGCCCGCAGGGCCAATACGGCCTCGCGCTGGACGGCAACGGCGTTCGCGCACTCGGAGCATTCAGCAATGTGCCGGGCGGCACGCGAACGAGCGGTTGCACCGAGCGCGCCGTCGGCGAAGGCAGCGACCGCCTCGTCGGACAGGTGCTGAACAGGCAACGTGGGCAGATTCACTACACGCCGCCTCCGGCGAGTTCGGCCGAACCGGCCTCGAACTGGCCGGCGCCCAAGCCGGCCTGCGCGTACCGGGTGCCCGGCTCAGCGGGGCGAGTGCCCGGCGCGCGATGGGCGAGCGCTTCGCGCAGCAGCACGCGGCCGCGGTGGATCCGCGAGCGCACCGTCCCGACCTTGATGCCCAGGGTCGCCGCGATCTCTTCGTAGGAGAGCTCCTTCGAGGTCGCACAGCACGACCGCGGCGCGGAAGTCAGCGGGCAGGGCGTCGAGTGCCTGCTGCATTTCCGGATCGAGGTGCATCTCGGCGTAGGCCTGCTCCGGGCCGGCGGCGTTCGACGCCAGGCGGTCGCCGGCATCCTCGGGCAGCGCATCGAATCGGATGCGCTGGCGGCGGCGGACCATGTCGAGGAACAGGTTGGTCGTGATGCGGTGCAGCCAGCCCTCGAATGTGCCGGGCGTGTACTCGGCGAGCGACTTGAAGACCCGGACGAACGTCTCCTGGGTCAAATCCTCGGCGTCAGCACGGTTGCCCGACAGCCGATACGCAAACCGGTAGACGCGGTCGGCATGCTCCCGAACGACCTCGTCCCACGTGGGCGGGACCCACTACGGCGGCTTCGGTCACGGCCTCGGCTCACCCTGTCAGCTCGGCTGCCGGGGCTGCATGCGTTGCCATACAGGCAACCAGCTCTGGCTCACGCCCCGTGCAACGCCTCAGCGTTCCCTTACGTTCCCTGCTCTGACGTGCCAACTCTTCGTGTTTCGGCTGAACGCACGCTGTATATCGGGGAGGTGCCGGCTGTGACGCCCTGGATCGTGATCGGAATAGTCGCCATTGCACTACTGGGTTTTACCTGTGCATGGGTGTTGAAAGCCCGCAGCGGACTGGAAATCGACGCGGAACGGGCATCTCTGACGACGCCGACGCACATCTGGGTCGCTGCGCATCGAGAACAAGAGACCCGGTCGCGGCCTGATCCGCTGAGCAGCCCATACCTAGTCTGTCGGCGTGCATCGATACACGCCTGACGACGACGTCACCGCCCGCGCCCTCGCCGCGTACTGCCTGAACCGGCTCGCCATGACCGCACCGCTGGACTACACCTGCACGCCCGAGGAGCTCGAGGCGCTGGCCGGAACGACGATCACCGAAACCGGCTCGGCGGCGAAGAGGCGCTGCGCCTTTGGGCCGACGTGCTCGGCGCCGGCCTGCCTGTCCGTCGATCACCCGCGCTACCTGTCCTTCATCCCGAGCGCGCCGACGAAGGCGGCCGCTGCCGTTCGACATGGTCGTCGGCGCATCCAGCGTCTACGGCGGATCGTGGCTCGAGGGCTCCGGGGCGGTCTACGCCGAGAACCAGGCGCTGCGCTGGATCGCCGATCTGGCCGGCCTGCCGCCCACGTCCGGCGGAGTATTCGTGCAGGGCGGCACGATCGGCAACCTGTCCGCCCTCGTCGCGGCCCGGGAGGCGGCCCTCGAGCGCCGGCGGCTGGCCGCCGCCGCCGCGCTGGGCGGTCTGCGTCACCGAGCGAGACGCACTCGTCGGTCAAGCACGCCCTGCGCGTGGTCATGGACGTTGAGATCATCGAGATGCCGGGTGACGAGCGCGGCCGCATGACGGGCGAGGCGCTGCGCGCCGACGGTCTCGAGCTTCCGCCGAGCACGTCGTCGACGGCATCTTCGCCGTCGTGGCCACGGCCGGCACGACGAACGTCGGCGTCGTCGACGACATCGCCGGCATCGCCGACGTGGCGGCAGGACCACGGCTGGTGGCTGCATGTCGACGGCGCCTACGGCGGGGCCGGCCTGGCCGCGCCGAGCGTCCGCCACCTGTTCCGACGGCATCGAGCACGCCGACTCGTTCATCGTCGACCCGCACAAGTGGCTGTTCGCGCCGTTCGACTCGTGCGCCCTCCTCTATCGCGACCCGGTTCTCGCGCGCGCCGCCCACACTCAGCACGCCGGCTACCTCGACCCGGTGACGGTCGAGGACGAGTGGAATCCGTCGGACTTCTCGATCCAGCTCACCCGCCGAGCCCGGGGCTTGCCGTTCTGGTTCTCACTCGCCGTGCACGGCACGGACGCCTACCGCGACGCAATCGAGCAGACGCTGGCCGTCGCCCGAGCGGGGTGCCGCTGATCGATGCGCGCGCCGACACCTGCGGCTGATGGTCGAGCCGGACCTGTCGGTGCTGATCTTCGAACGCATCGGCTGGACGGCGGACGACTACGCCTCTGGTCGGCCCGGCTGCTGGCCGAGCAGGTGGCTTTCGTCACGCCTACCCGCCACCGCGGTCAGGCTGCACGCGATTCGCGATCGTCAATCCGCTCACCACCGAGGATGACCTGGCGTTGATCATCGATTCGATGCGCTGACGCCCTCGAATTTCGCGATCGCGCCACCGCACGAGTCGGCCCGATCGAGGGCCCGTTGCCATTACTCTGCGTCATGGCCGAACCGATAATCGGCATCACCAGCCTGGCTTTCGTCGAGACATTCCATCCTGAGGAGGACGTGCCGTTGCAGACGGCCCGCCAGCACGCGGCCGGAACTCGGGACGTGCGTGCCGATCGGCTCCGGCACGGCGGCGCCGCGCTTCGGTTCCTCGCCGCGGCGATTGACGCGAGGGCGGTGGTCGAGGTCGGCACGGGCGCCGGGACGTCTCGGGGCTCTGGCTGCTTCGCGGCATGCGTCGCGGACGGCGTGCTCACCACCGTCGACATCGAGGGCGAGCACCAGCGCGCCGCCAGGCAGGCTTCACCGCCGCCGGGATCGCCACCGACCCGCTACCGGCTGATCAACGGCCAGGCGGGCGAGGTGCTTCCCCGGTTCACTGACGGCGCCTATGACCTGGTGTTCGTCGACGCCGACAAGACGTCCTATCCCGTGTACTACGAGCAAGCCGTTCGGTTGCTGCAGCCAGGCGGGATCGTGGCGTTCGACAACGCGTTGTGGCACGACCGGGTGGCCGACTCGACGGCGCGCGATGTCGACACGGTCGCCATTCGCGAGGTCGGCAAGGCCGTGCGCGACGATCCCCGGCTCGTATCGGCGATGCTGCCGGTGAGCGACGGACTGCTCGCGGCCGTCAAGCGCTGATCGGCCGTCCGCCGGGCGGGTAGAGCGCGAGCAGCATCCGCTCCTCGATCCGATTGGGTTCGTCCGGCGTCACCGGCTGCTGCACGCCGTCCGCCACGAAGCCGAGCCGCTCATAGGCCCGTCGAGCCGAGCCGTTGTCGATCACTACCCACAGCGCGAGTTCGAGCCCGCCGTCGTCGCGCGCCCAGGACGCGACCGCGTCGACGAGTCGGCCCGCGATGCGCTGGCCGCGCGCCGACTCGGACACCCACATCGACACGAGTTCGCGCCGGGTCGGCGGCTCGTCCGGATCGTGATATCCGGCGGCCAGCCCGACCGGTTCCGCGCCATCGAACGCGAAGAAGAATCCACTGACGCTGATCCGGGTGCGCCAGACGTCCTCGTCGAACTCGACCTCCCGCTCGTAGGTCGACCCGAACGCCGACGGGGCGTCACTCAGCGCGGCGAGCCGGATCTCGCGCAGCAGTTTCCACTCGTCGGGCTCGACTCTTCGTATCTCAATCACGCCACCATCGTCTGGGACGGGGCAACCGGATTCAGCGGGCCGCGTCGGCCAGCGCGTCGAGGACGGAGGCCACGACCGGCCGCGCCGACGCGCTCGAACGGGTGACCGCCCGGATCCGCCGGCCGAGGGCCGGGCGGCGCAAAGGACGGACGTCGACGTCCGCGATGTCGCTCGCGACGGCCAGTCGCGGCAGCACGGATACGCCGTGACCTGCGGCAACAGCTCGCACCAGCAAGAGCATGTCGTCGGTTTCCCATCGCACGCACGGCTCGAAGCCGGCCGCCCGGCACGCCGAGCGCACGGCCAGCCCGCACGCCGCGTCGTCTGGCGGCATCACCCACTGAGCGGTGGCGAGCGACGCCAGCGACACAGCGCCGCGCCGGCGCAGTCGGCCGGGTGCCGCCACAACGACCAACTCCTCGGCGCACAGTTCGTGGGCGCGGAGGAACTCCGGCAGGGCCAGGGGCACGTAGTCGTACTCGTCGACCACCGCGATGTCGACGTCGTCCGCGAGCAACATGCGAAGCGCTCCGGCCGGTTCGGCGACGACCACCGAGATGTCGACGCCCGGAAGGGTCTCGCGCAGCGCCACGACACAATCCGACACCAGGGTGGCCGCGGAACTTGCCACCGCCGCGACCCGGATCGGGCCGGTGACTGCGCCCGCGATGCGATCGAGGTCGGCCCGCGCGGCGGAGAGCACGTCGACGATCGACGCCGCCCGGGAAGCCAGAGCGTGCCCGGCGCCGGTCAGGGCGACTCCGCGTGGTGACCGGTCGAGCAGCGTTGCACCGGCCTCGCGCTCGAGAACGGCGAGTTGCTGCGAGACGGCTGACGGCGTCAGCCCGACCGAACGGGCCGCCGAGGCGATAGTGCCGCGCAGGGCGACCTCGCGTAGCAGCAGCAGCCGCCCCACGTCGAGTTCAGGCCCCGGGTTCGCCATAAGAAGAACTTACGTCATACTGGATCTAATCGTTAACGACACTGGCGTCGCTCGAGGAGGCGAATACATGATCAACTCGGTACGGGTCATCGGTCTGGGCAAGGTGGGCGAGCTGGTCGCCACGCTGCTGGGCGACTCCGGCTTCTCGGTGACGGCGTACGACGCGCGTCCACGAACCGATCTGCCATTCGAGACGGGCACGCTCGACGTCCGCGATGCAGATGCCGTGCGGGTCGCGCTCAAGGGCGCCGACGCCGTCGTGTCGTGCATGCCGTACCACCTCAATCTCGGCGTCGCCGAGGCGGCCCACGAGCTCAACGTGCACTACTTCGACCTGACCGAGGACGTCCCGACCACCAATCGGGTCAAGGAGCTTGCCGCCGACAACGGCCGAATCGTCTACGCACCGCAGTGCGGCCTGGCGCCTGGCCTGATCGGCATCGTGGGCTCGTCGCTCACCAAGCACTTCGACGAGATCCGCAGCATCGAACTGAAGGTCGGCGCCCTGCCCCGGCACCCGACGGGCCTGCTCGCCTACGCGTTCAACTGGTCGGCCGAGGGCGTGGTCAACGAGTACCTCAACGACTGCGAGGTGCTGCGCGGCGGCGTGCGCAAGATGGTCCCGGCCATGACCGAACTGGAGCGCGTCGTCATGGGCGGCATCACGCTCGAGGCGGCGCTGACCTCCGGCGGTCTCGGCACGATGTGCACCACGTACGAGGGACGCGTGCAGCGCCTGGACTACAAGACGATGCGCTACCCGGGCCACTTCGAGCTGATGCGCTTCTTCTTCGACGAGCTCGGCCTGCGCGAGCGCCGCGAGCTGGCCGGCGAGATCCTCGTCAACGCCAAGCCGCCGGTCGACGACGACGTCGTCTACCTGCACGCCGCGGTCGAGGGGCTGGCCAACGGGATCGGCGACACCGCCCCGGGGCAGCTGACCCGCAAGCAGTACGTCCGCGCCTACCTGCCGCTGGAGATCAACGGGCGGCTGTGGCGGGCGATCTCGTGGACCACCGCGGCGTCCGCGGTCGCCGTCGTCGAGCTCGTCGCCGCGGGACGGCTGCCGGCGAGCGGATTCATCCAGCAGGAGGACATCCCGCTCAGCGACCTGCTCCAGACCCGCAACGGTGCCCGCTTCGCCGAACTGGGCCAAGTCTGAACCAGTCTGACGCGCGCCTCGAGCGTTGCCGAGCTACACCCGAACGTGAACCAGCTGAAGGAGTTTCCATGACGCTTCCCACCCACGACGAGTTGCGCGCCCAGACCACGGCGATCCTCGACCGCCTCGGCGTACGCGACCTGCCGGCCGACGGCGACCTCGTCGTCTCCTCCCCCGTCACCGGCGGCGAACTGGCGCGGCTGCGCTCTCACTCCGCGGCGCAGGTCGCCGACATCGTCGGCCGGGCGCACGAGGCGTTCCTGCAGTGGCGCAGCGTGCCCGCACCGGTTCGCGGTCAGCTCGTCCGCGAGCTGGGCGAATTGCTTCGCCAGCACAAGGACGATCTGGGCGCGCTGGTGTCCATCGAGGCGGGCAAGATCCGCTCCGAGGGGCTCGGCGAGGTGCAGGAGATGATCGACATCTGCGACCTCGGGGTGGGGCTCTCGCGCCAGCTGTTCGGGCTGACCATCGCCTCGGAGCGCCCCGGCCACCGGATGATGGAGCAGTGGCACCCGCTCGGCGTGGTGGGCGTCATCAGCGCGTTCAACTTCCCGGTCGCCGTGTGGTCGTGGAACTCGGCGCTCGCGCTCGTGTGCGGCGACCCGGTCGTGTGGAAGCCGTCGGAGAAGGCGCTGCTCACCGCGCTCGCCTGCCAGGCTTTGGCGGCTGAGGCTGCGCGCCGGGTGGGCGCGCCCGAGGCTGTCTCGTCGCTGGTACTCGGTGGCGTGGCGGTCGGCGAGGCGTTGGTGGACGACCCGCGGGTGGCCTTGGTCAGCGCGACCGGCTCGACGCGGATGGGCCGGGCGATCGCTCCTCGCGTCGCCGGGCGGTTCGGGCGGCTGCTGCTCGAACTCGGCGGCAACAACGCCGCGATCGTCGCCCCGTCGGCCGACCTTGACCTTGCGGTGCGCGGCATCGTCTTCTCCGCGGCCGGCACGGCCGGGCAGCGCTGCACGTCGTTGCGACGGGTGATCGCGCATTCGTCGATCGCCGACGAACTGGTCACCCGACTGCAGGCGGCCTACGAGACGCTCCCGATCGGCTCTCCGCTTGCCGACGGCACCCTGGTCGGGCCGCTGATCGATCGCGCCGCCTACGACGGCTACGCGACCGCGCTGGGCAAGGCGCAGGCCGACGGCGGTGACGTGGTCGCCGGGGGCTCGCGGGTGCTTTCCACCGAGGCCGACTCGGCCTACTACGTCCAGCCCGCTCTGGTCCGGATGCCGGCGCAGACCGACGTGGTGCGCACCGAGACGTTCGCGCCGATCCTGTACGTGCTGACCTACGACGACTTCGACGAGGCGCTCGCACTGCACAACGACGTGCCGCAGGGCCTCTCGTCGTCGATCTTCACCCTGAACGTGCGCGAGGCCGAGCGGTTCACCTCGCCGGACGGATCCGACTGCGGCATCGCCAACGTCAACATCGGCCCGTCCGGCGCGGAGATCGGCGGCGCGTTCGGCGGCGAGAAGGAGACCGGCGGCGGTCGCGAATCCGGCTCGGACGCCTGGAAGTCCTACATGCGCCGCACGACGAACACGGTCAACTACTCGACCGAACTGCCCCTGGCGCAAGGCGTCGAGTTCGGCTGACCGCTGCCGGCGCTGCCGGCGGTGGGCAGTTGCGTCGCCGGTGGGCAGCTGTAGGTGCCCACCTGCGGCATAAGTGCCCACCTGCGACTCGGCGGCGGTTCAGAACGTCGACGTCTGCCCGACGGACTGCCGGTGCGACGAATGTGCCGCTACGAAAGGACAAACGGCCCCGGAGCATCACGCTCCGGGGCCGCCGCATTGCCTTGCGGACTAGTTCTTGTCCTTGTCGAAGGTGTCCTTGACCTTGCCGACCGCGTCGCCGCCAAGATCCTTCGCCTTGTCGAACGCCCCCTCGGCGCCTTCCTTGACCTTGTCGGCTACGTCTGCGGCCTTGTCCTTCAGGTCCCCGGCTGCGTCCTTGAACTTGTCGAATGCGCTCATCTTGTGTGGCCCCTCGCTTGATCCATATGGGCACCCCAATTCCTACCCCAACGGTAGGACGCGTATGCACGCGCAGTGCCTTGCTTTGGATCATGCGCCGACGCGAGCAGCCGCCAATTCGATCCGGTCGTCGGGCTGAACCGCGGCGACCCGGAAGTATCCGGCCGATACGGCGCCGTAGAACTCGCCGGGCGACACGACGATGCCCGCCTTCTCGGCGAGGTCACGGGCGGCGGCCCAGGCGTCGCCGGCGGGGGCCGGCGCCCAGAGGTAGAACCCGCCGGCCGGCATCGGCGCCTCGTAGCCGGCTGCCTCGAGGACCTGCCGCAGACGCTGCAGGCGGTGGAGATACCGGGCGCGCTGCGCCTCTACGTGCTGGTCGTCGCCGAGCGCCACCACTGCCGCGGCCTGCACCGGACCGGGCGGCATCAACCCGGCGTGCTTGCGGGTCTCGCGCAGGTAGTCGACGAGGGCGGCATCGCCTGCGTAGAAGCCGATTCGCGCACCGGCGAAGTTGTCGCGTTTGGACAGTGAGTGAACCGCGATCAGCCCTTGCGTGCCGCTGCGCAGGATCGTCGTCGGCCCGCCCTGCCACGCGAATTCCGCGTAGCACTCGTCGGAGAACACGGGGACGTCGTGGGCACGACCCCAGTCGGCGAACGCAGCGAGGTCGAACACGTCGCCGGTGGGGTTCGCCGGGGAATTGGCCCACAGGCAAAGGGCACGCTCGGCATCACTGTCGCGGATCTCGTCAAGGCTTCCGTACGCCACCGGCCGGCAGCCCGCAAGGATTGCGCCCATTTCGTAGGTGGGATAGCTGATCTCCGGGTACAGCACGGTGTCGCGTGACGGGTCGCGCAGGTGCAGATACTGCGGCACGGACGCTACAAACTCCTTGGTGCCCACGCACGCGGCCAGCTCGGCGTCTGCGTCTACGGTCGCGCCGAGTCGGCGCTTGACCCACAGCGCGGCGGCGTCGCGAAGCGCCTTTGTGCCGATGGACGGCGGGTAGCCCCGAGCACCGTCCACTGTGGACAGTGCGGCGATCACCTCGGGCGGGGCGGAGTCGCACGGCGTCCCGATCGAGAGATCGACCGCGCCGCCCTCGTGCTGGTCGGCAATTGTGATCACCTCGCCCAGCCGCTCGTACGGGTAAGGCGGGGGCAGGAAGCCGGGCATCACGTCTCCAGGTGATCAGCGAGCAGCTCGGCAAGGTGCTCGCCCCGGGTTGCGGCGAGCTGCTCGAGCTGGGTACGGCAGGAGAATCCGTCGGCGAGGACGGCCGCTCCGGTCGGTGCGTTGCGCACGGCGGGCAGCAAAGCCGTCTCGGCCACCGCGACCGACACGTCGTAGTGCCCACGCTCGACGCCGAAGTTGCCGGCCAGCCCGCAGCATCCGCCGACTGCGTTCGACGTCGGCGCCGGCATCGGCGAGCAGTGCCGCGTCGGCCGTCCCAGCCGAGTACGGCGTGCTGGTGGCAGTGCGGCTGCGCGACTGCGTGCACGCCGGCCAGGCTGGGCGGCGACCAGCCATCGGTCGCCCGGAGCAGTTCGGCCAGCGTGCGGGTGGCGGCGGCGACCTTCGTCGCGCGCGGATCGTCCGGCAGCAGTTCAGCCGCGTCGGCACGCAGCACGGCGGTACAGGACGGTTCGAGGCCGACGATCGGGATGCCGGCATCGAGCGCAGAGTCGAGCGCGTCGAGGCTGCGACGGAGTTGGCGGCGCGCACCGTCGAGCTGGCCGGTCGAGATCCAGGTGAGCCCGCAGCACACCGGCTTGTCGGTGACCCGCACCGAGTAGCCGGCCGCCTCGAGCACGCGCACCGCCGCGCGCCCGACGCCGGGCGAGAAGTGATCGGTGAACGTGTCGACCCACAGCAGGATGGGATTGCCTTGTCGCCGCTGGGTGATTCGCAAACCACTGGCGGAACGTCTGGTCGGCGAACTCGGGCAGCGGACGCCGCTGGTCGATGCCGCCGAGACGCTTGGCGGCGCGCGCCAGGCTGCGGCGGCGAAGCGTCGCATTGACAAGTCGCGGAGCGCGCGAGGCGAGGCGAGCCCAACGCGGCAACCAGCCGAGCGCGTAATGCGACGGCGGCCGCACGCGACGGCGGTACCGCTGGTACAGCACCTCGGCCTTGTACGTCGCCATGTCGATGCCGGCTGGGCAGTCACTCGAACACCCTTTACAGGAAAGGCAAAGATCCAGGGACTCGGCAACCTCGGACGAATTCCAGCCCTCGACAAGGGAGCCGTTGGCCATCTCCTGCAGCACACGCGCCCGTCCCCGGGTGGAATCCTTCTCGTCACGGGTGGCCAGGTAGGACGGGCACATCACGCCGCCGGTGCTGGTCGTATCGGCCCGGCATTTGCCGACGCCGACACAGCGATGCACCGCAGTAGTCAGATCGCCCCGATCGTGCGCGTACGCAAAGCCGAGACCATTCCGCAATGGGCGAGCAGCGGGCACTCGCAGGTCGGCGTCCAGCGGCGCCGGCCGGACGATGACGCCCGGGTTGAGCACGTCGGCCGGATCGAATGCGTGCTTGATCGCGGCGAATGTCTCGATGGCGTCGGGCGAATACATGTACGGCAGCAACTCGCCGCGGGCCCGCCCGTCGCCGTGCTCGCCGGACATCGATCCGCCGTAGCCACCGACCAGCGCGGCTGCGTCCTGCGTGAACGCGCGCAGCACGGCGGGTTTCGCCGACAGCGGGAAGTCGATGCGCGCGTGCAGGCAGCCGTCGCCGAAGTGCCCGTACGCCAGGCCGTCCAGGCCGTGCTGGCTCATCAGGGAAGCAAAATCGCGCAGGTACGCGCCGAGTCTGTCCGGCGGGACGGCCGCGTCCTCCCAACCGGGCCAGGCCGGCTCCCCGGCCGGAGTGCGACCGGCCAGCCCGGCGCCGTCCTCGCGGATGCGCCACAGCGCCCGCGCGGCCGGACCGGTAACCACCAGCGAGTCGAGGCAGGCGGCATCGGCGATCAGCTTCTGCGCGGCGGCACGCGCCTCGGCCTCGGTGTCGCCGGCCGTCTCGGCGAACAGCCACCCACCGCCGCCCGGCAGATCCGGCACCGCCGCGGCACCACGCCGGGCGCGGACGACCTCGACGAGGCGGGCGTCCATTCCTTCGAGCGCCACCGGCCGATGCGGCAAGAGGCCCGGAACGGCGTCGGCGGCCGCAGGCATGTCGGCATAGGCCAGCACGGCCAGGGCAGTAGCGGGTGGCGCCGCGACGAGGCGCAGCGTCGCCTCGACGATCACGCCCAGAGTTCCCTCACTGCCGACCAGGAACTTCGCCAGGTCGACGCCGTTCTCGGGCAGGAGATGTTCGAGCGAGTAGCCGGACACCTGGCGGGTGAAGCGGCCGAACTCCGTACGGATCAAGGCCATCCGGTCACGCACCAGAGCGTCCACAGTGGACGGAAGCTGGCCCCGGCCCGCAGTGAGCCGATTGCCGTCCGCGGTAACGACGTCGAGTGACACGACGTTGTCGGCCATGCGGCCATACGCGAGGGCCCGCGAGCCACACGCGTTGTTGCCGAGCGAACCCCCGACCGTGGCGCGTGAATGGGTCGACGGATCCGGTCCGAACCGCAGCCCGTGCGGCGTCGCCGCACCAGTGACAGCGTCGAGGATCGCGCCCGGTTGGGCCACCGCGGTGCGCGACTCCGGGTCGACCGACACGACGCGATTCAGGTGGCGGGAGAAGTCGAGCACGAGTCCAGGGCCGATTGCGTTGCCCGCGATCGACGTGCCCGCGCCGCGCGAGGTGAGCGCGACGCCGAGGTCGCGACACACGCTGAGCGCCGCGGCAACCTCGTCGCCGTGTCGCGGAAAAGCCACCGCCTGCGGGACGACCCGGTAGTTCGAGGCGTCGGACGAGTACTCGGCCCGCCGGCGGGCCGAGACGTCGACTTCTGCGACCCCGGCCCGGCGCAGCGCGGTGGCGATCATCTCCGGGGTCACCCGGCCATTCTCCCGCCCAGTGTCCCGGGTCAGAAGTCCGGGTACAGGATGCGGTGATCAGGATCGAGGCTCGCAAGGCGGAGGAGGAGAGCTGTAGCCGTAGCTACGACCGACGACGACAACGCAGCGAGCGTCGATCCTGGCGCCGCAGGCTGTGCGCGGATTCTGACTCGGGACACTAGTGTCCCGCGCCGGGACACTAGTTCGGGCGGTAATCGCGCGGGTGCGTCGCGCGCATCGTCACCGAGACGTTGTGCTGGTTGAAGCCCTTGAATCCACCGCGCCGGGCCAGATTCTCCAGATGGGATCCCGCGCCGCCGACCGTTGCGAGTTCTTCGGCCCGCTCGGCGCTCAGGTGCCCGGCGGCGACCAGAGGCGCCAGCCGGCCGCGTGGCACCACCCACAGTTCGGCCTCGCTGAACGCCTGGCGCAAATGGGGGAAGTCGGAGAACGCATCCATGCTGGCCAGGCCGCGCTCGGCCAGTTGGTAGCGCAGGCCGTCGAAGTCGAACTGGCCCTCGAGGTGGTGCATGCCCGCAGCGAGCAGCGACTCGCCGTGCAGCGCGCACCACATACCGACGGTGCCGAGGTGATCGTCCTCGGGCAGCGCAGTCGACGCGAAATCGATCTGCGCATCGTCCGGTGTCAGGTCGACGTCGGCGAAGATCACCCCGCCGCATCCTGGGTGTTCCATCACCTGCGCTCCCCAGCCGGCTTCCTCGCCGGCGTAGAAGCGCTCCCGCGGCTGGAATCCGAGCGCCTGCAGGAAACGGATCAAGGGGCCGAACGCCGCGCGCGACGACCGGAACGTGTGGTGATCGTTGTTGCCCCAGCCGAGGCCGAGCCGGTCCTGACGGATGTGCTGGATCCGGCCGGCTGTGTTCGAGCGCTGCCAGTACGCGCGCTCGATCTGCAAGAAGTACGACGCGGCGAGATCCACCCCGGCGAGCTCAACTGCCCGGCGGGCAAAGGGAATCTGCGCGCTGACACCTTCCGCTCCATCCACTCCGGTCAGTGCCCGTGGCCGCTCGGCAAGCACCCGCCACGCCTGGGCCGCGGCGGTCGCCTGCTGCGGGCCGAACTGCTGTGGCGTGACGCCGGCCGCCCATGAACGTCGCTCGACACCTGCGACGGTGACCGAGTTCTCGTCGATCACCACTGCGCGCCGGTAGCCCGAGTGCGGTGAGCCGTGGACGACATCGCTCGCGCGGTGGGCCTGCGCGAACGTCTCGACGTCGTCGACGCGCAGATCGATGCGGTAGTGGTCGTCCACCACGATGGCCGGCAGCTGAGCCCCAGGGTGCCGCCAGACGCCGGGCGCCGTCCGATCGCCCTCGACATATCCGACATCGAGCAACTCATCGCGCAGAACCGGCCCGCCCACGCAGTCGAGCCAGTCCTGAACCCGGGTTGAGGTACGGGGGCCGAGTTCGGCCGACAGGCAGGCAAGGCGCGGGCTTTTGCTGATGGCGTCGGACACGATTCGATCTACGAGCGCCTCGGCGGCCGGGTGCAGCGTCCAGTTGAAATCGGTGGTCATACCTCCATCGTCGCGGGCGGCGAGGCCTCGCGGCAACGTCAGCAAGCCGAATCCTTCTGGGTCTGAGCATAAGCTGTGCTTATGCTTGATCCGGTCCAGCTGCGAACCCTGCGGACGGTTGTCGAGCGCGGCTCCTTCGCCGCCGCGGCAAGCGAACTGCGCTACACACCATCGGCGGTATCGCAGCAGATCGCCGCTCTCGAAAGGGCAACCGGCATTGTCCTGTTTGAGCGCGGCCCCAAGTTCGTTGCGCCGACGCCGGCCGGTCTCGCCCTGGCCGAGCGAGCCGGCGACGTGCTCGTCGGGCTCGACGCATTGCAGCGCGACGTATCGGCACTCGCCCGCGGTGAGGCGGGCGCATTACGCATCGGCGCCTTCCCCACCGCGGGCGCGTACCTTCTGCCGGCCGCGCTGGCCGATCTGACTCGCCAGCGGCCGGGAGTCGATCTGCATCTGGACGAAGCCGAACTCGACGCGTTGTTGCCGGCTCTCATCGGCGGGACCATCGACATTGCGGTGGCCTACCGCTACGACCTCGTCCCGACGTCATGGGCGGCACCGCTCGTCGAACACGCGCTCCTCGACGAAGTGCTGCAGGTACTGCTGGCGCGGCGGCATCCCCACGCACGCGGGGCGACCGTGCGACTGACCACGTTGCGGCACGAGCGCTGGGTGGCCCCGCTCACTGGAACGCCAGGCGCGCTCAACCTCGAACGGCTCTGCGCCCGGTCGGGTTTCACGCCGAATGTGACGTTCCGAAGCAACGACTACGCCGTCGTGCGCGGCCTGGTCTCGGCCGGCCTTGGCGTCGCCGTCGTCCCGACGCTGGCTGTGTCCGAGCCGGCCGGCCGATCGTCGCCGATCAGCGTGCGGGCGCTGGCCGGGCGGCCACCGAGGCGCCACGTCGTCGCATTGCATCGGCGCGGCAACCCCAACCCGCTGCTGCCTGTCGTGCTCGCGGCGCTTCGGCGCGCAGCCACCGCCTGAGCGTCAGGACGCGCACCAGGCAGGCGGCGGCGTGCCGTCGACAGCGAGGGCGACTGCCGCCCGTGCGGCGAGCGGCCCGACCAGGTTGCCGGTGCCGCTGTACCCGCCGCACGCCACGACGCCGGGCGCGACCTCGGTGCACAGCGGCCGGCCGTCGGGCGTATAGCCGACGGATGCGGCCCATCGGTGCGTAACGCCGATCGAGCAGCCGGCCATGCGCGCGGCCACGCGCTCGATCCACGCCTGGACGGCGGCCGTCGGCGTGGCGTCGGTGGTCCATTCGGCATCGACGAACTGATCGCGGCCGCCACCGGCGAATACACGCCCGGCGGCGTCTTGCTGCGCGTAGTCGTAGCCCCAACGCCCGTATACCGGGCACGGCAACCGATCGGGCACCGGGCTCGTCGCCAGCATCTGCAGCCGCGCGGTACGCACCCGGCCGGCGAGCTGCGGCAGCAGGGTCTCCAGGCCGCCGTCGACGGCGACCACGACGACATCCGCGCTGATCACTCCGTGATCGGTGACAACCCGCCCAGCGTCCACAGTGGACACTCGGGTGCTCTCATGCAGATCTGCCTTGTCGCGTAAGGGCATCGCCAGTGCGAGGGCACGGCGCGCCGGGTTCATCGCGGCGTCGTCGGGCAGGAACAGGCCCTGCCCGAGTTCGTCGTCGTACTCCTCGACCGCAATACCGTGCTCGCGCAAGGCCGCCGCATGCACTGCGCAGTCGGCAAATTCGGCGCGGCTGTCGGCCTCCTCGGCGGCGTCAGACGGCGGACCCGGCAGCCCGGCGAGCCGGATCGAGCCGACGCGCCGGACCACGTCCGGCCCGAGCCGTGTCGGCCAGGCGGCTGAGTTCGTCCAGGGTGGCCCGGTAGAGGGCGACGGCCGGCTCCGTACCCCAGCGGGCGATCGCGTCGTGCAGGTAGGCCGCGGCACCGCCGAGCAGGAATCCCCCGTTACGACCGGCTGCCCCGGCCGCGACCCGCCCGGCGTCGACGCCGACGACCTTCGAGCCCGCGGGCGACCAGATCATCGACGGCAGCGAGCCCGGACGCCCCGAGACCGACCACGCAGGCGTCGGCGACGCGATGACCGCCGAGCGGCGCCAACCCCGGCCAGGACGTGACGACGTCGTCGTCCCATCCGACGGTGCCGGCCGACATCAGGGCAGGGCCAGTTGGCTCTTGCCCAGTACCGCAATGCCGCTATCGGTGACCTTGTAGCGAGCCTTGTCCAGTTCGATGTCGACGCCGATGTGCGCGCCGTCCGGCACCACGACGTTCTTGTCGAGGATGGCGCGCCGCACGACCGCGCCGCGGCCGATCTGCACGTTGTCCATGATCACCGACGCCTCGATGTAGGCGCCGCTGTGCGCGCGAACGTTCGGTGAGATAACGCTGTTTCGCACGGTCGCCCCGGCCACGATGGTGCCCGAGCTGACGATCGACTCCTGGGCGAGCCCGCCCTCGACGAACTTCGCCGGCGGCAACTGCGGCGGGTTGGTGTAAATGGGCCACAGTTGGTTGTACAGATTGAAGATCGGGTGGACCGCCACCAGATCCATGTGCGCGTCGTAGTAGGCGTCGAGCGTCCCGACATCGCGCCAGTACGCGCGGTCGCGCTCCTCGGCGCCGGGCACGTCGTTCTCGGAGAAGTCGTAGACGTAGGCCGAACCCTGCTTGACCATCAGCGGCATGATGCTGCCGCCCATGTCGTGCACCGAGTTGTCGTCCTCGGCGTCGGCCCGCAGCACCTCGAGGAGGGCCTCGGTCGTGAAGACGTAATTGCCCATCGACGCGAAGCATTCGTCGGGGCTCGACGGCAGGCCAGGTGGGTTCTTCGGCTTCTCGATGAAGTCGACGACCGACTTGTCGGCGCTCGCCTCGACGATGCCGAACGCGCTGCCTTCGCTGCGGGGAACCCGCACGGCGGCGATGGTCACGGCGGCACCGGAGTCGATGTGCTGGGCCACCATCTGGCGCGGATCCATCCGGTACACGTGGTCGGCGCCGAACACCACGATGTACTCGGGCTTGTCGTCGAAGATCAGGTTGGACGACTGCAGGATCGCGTCGGCGCTGCCGGTGTACCACCGCGGGCCGAGGCGCTGCTGGGCCGGGACGGGCGTGACGTAGTTGCCGAGCACCGACGACATCCGCCAGGTCTGGGTGATGTGCCGGTCGAGCGAGTGCGACTTGTACTGGGTCAGCACGCAGATGCGCAGGTAGCCCGCGTTGACCAGGTTGGACAGCACGAAGTCGATGAGCCGGTAGTTGCCGCCGAAGGGCACGGCGGGCTTGGCGCGGTCCGCCGTGAGAGGGAAGAGGCGCTTACCCTCACCCCCGGCAAGGACCATGCCCAGAACTCGCGGTTCCCTGGCCATGCACCTCACCCTAGCCGGGGCGCATAGCCGGGAGCGAGCCGTGAGATCGCAGTAGGGTCGAGCACATGCGAGTCGGCATCCTCACCCGCGAATACCCCCCAGAGGTATATGGCGGCGCTGGAGTCCATGTCGAGTTCCTCTCCCGCGAGCTGCGCCGCCTCGTCGATGTCGAGGTGCACTGCTTCGGATCGGGACGAACCGAGCCCGGCGTCACCGCATATCTGCCGCCCGCCGGGCTGGCCGATGCGAACCCCGCGCTGCGCACGATCGGCGTCGACCTCGAGATCGCCGACGCCCTGTCCGGCATGGACGTGCTGCATTCCCACACCTGGTACGCGAACCTCGCCGGCGTGCTCGGCGCCGCGCTCTACGGGTTGCCGCATGTGCTGACCGCCCACTCGCTCGAACCGCAGCGGCCCTGGAAGGCCGAGCAGTTGGGCGGCGGCTACAAGATCTCGTCGTGGGCGGAACGCCAGGCCTACGAGACGGCCACGGCGATCATCGCGGTCAGCTACGGCATGCGGGCCGATGTCCTCCACGCCTACCCGTTCGTCGACCCGGCGCGTGTCCACGTGATCCACAACGGCATCGACACCACGATGTATGCGCCGAGCCCCGCATCCGATGTCCTCGCCCGGTTCGGTATCGACCGGCAGCGCCCGTCCGCCGTGTTCGTCGGGCGGATCACCCGCCAGAAGGGCCTGCGGCACCTGCTGGCCGCGGCGAACGAGTTCGACCCGGACGTGCAGTTGATCCTGTGCGCCGGAGCGCCGGACACGCCGGAGATCGCCGCCGAAACCCAAGCAACCGTCGCGGCCCTGCAGGCAAGCCGTTCCGGAGTGGTCTGGATCCACGAGATGCTGCCCCGCGCCGACCTGGTGCAGCTGCTCACCCATGCCACCGTCTTCGTCTGCCCGTCGGTCTATGAGCCGCTCGGCATCGTCAACCTCGAAGCCATGGCCTGCGAGACCGCGGTCGTCGCGAGCGCAGTCGGCGGCATCCCGGAGGTGGTCGCCGACGGCGTCACGGGCCTGCTCGTCCCGGCGCCCACGGCCGGTCCGGGCGCATCGGCACGACCCCTTGTCGAGCCGGAGGAATTCGAGGCCGGCCTCGCGGCGGCGGTCAACGACCTCGCCGCGAACCCCGAACGGGCCGAGGCGATGGGTCATGCCGGCCGCGAGCGGGCCGTACGCGAGTTCAGCTGGGACGCCATCGCGCACCGCACCGTCGAACTGTACGAATCGCTGCTATAGGGCGACGCAGCCTCACGATGCTCGACCGGCGCGCCACCACGACGATGTTCTGAGTGCTGATGTCTCCCTGCTCGAAGGCACAGGTCACGAGCACCACGCGGTCGGGGACCGTGCTGTCAGATGCCCAGGCCGGTAAGGACGTTGCCGACCTCGACGACAGACCGATCCGCACGATCCGGTAGCCAAATCGTCCCGTCGCGGTGGCGACGATCATCCGATCACCGACCTGCGCCTTGTAGAGGTTCGTGAACGGGCACGTGTGGTAGTGGCAGGCATGGCCATACACATAGCTCGTGCCGTTGCTCTGCGCGGACGGGTAGGCCGACTGCTCGATCCAGACGGCGGTGTTCCACTGCGCGGCGGTGACGTGTGGCGGGTCCACCGATTCGTGGCTCGCGACGCTCATCGACCCGACCCTCGCGTGGATCTTGCCGGAGTGCATCATGACGGCCAGCGTGAACGGACCAGTACCGGCGCCGGTATCCGGAGAATGTTTCGACTGACTTCGCCTTCGACGTGGACGTGCCGGTGCTCGGCGACCCGGGCGCCGCCACTGTTCGGCGATGCCGCGGACGATCCGGTCGCCGTGGTGGACGCCCCGCCCGAGGATGCCGCGTTGTGGTGAGTGTCCCCACCGTTCTTGGTGATGGCGGCCGCCGCTGCCAGGGCGGCAGCGGCGCCGACCAGTACCGCGACCAGTGCCCTACGCGTGCTTACCACGGCGTCGGGGCGGCATGAACGTGATCACCAGCGCGGAGCCGAGCAGAGCGATCGCCATACCCAGCAAGATCTTGCGCAGTGCGGATCCACCGGCCGCACCGCCATCTCCGGTCTGCCCGGGTCCCGGGACGAACGGCGATGTGCTCGCGGGACTCGAGACAGGTGCGGAACTGCTGGAGATCGGATCCGAGCTGCTGGCGACGCGGTGACCGTCGTCGGTGGCGTCGTGGTCGTCGCGTCGGTCGAGGGCGGTGGGGTCGAGGTCGACGGCGGAGGCGTCGACGTGGACGGCGGCGGCGTCGAGGTCGACGGCGGTGCCGTCGGGGACGACGGCGGCGGGCTCGACGTGTACGGCTGGCTCGACGTGTACTGGCCGCCCGCTGGAACCTTGGCCGCCGCCTGCCGAGCGGTCTGGGCCGAAGCGCTGCCTGCGCCGATCACGCTGTAGGCCAAGAGGGCGACGAATCCGAGCGCAGCGAGCACACCTGCGATCAGCGACTGCCTGGTGCGATCGCGACGAAGGCGGCGTACCCCTTGGCTATTTGCGCGCGGACGCTCGCGACCATACTTTTTGGCAGAGTAGGACATACGTCCACTCCAATCTGACAGAAGTCAATTGGGCCCCGACTGGACATTTGCCAAAGCCGTCGAATACTGACGACCTGTGCTCCGGCCCGAGAAGCATCCCCGTGACGCTGCGGAAAATCAACCTCATCGGCCACTGACGAGCGCCGGAATCCGGCCATACTCACTGGCCGAGCCCGGCACCGGCTGCAAATTATGCAGAACAGTCTTTTGGTATTCGGTGCTCTATTGATCGGATTAGCACATCAATAATCGCTTAGCGGTAACGGCGAGCAAAGAATTAGATGCGCACCGTCGCGATCATTGCGGTTCGGTATCGGCCGCAAATCACGACTCACCGCCGACGACACGCCGGGGCGGCCGAGATCCGCCGACCCTGGGTGACCACGTGCAAACAGCACGCACCGCAATTGGCTACAGCCAAGGCAGTGACGCCAGCGCCGTCTCCGCTCCGGCCGCAACCTCGGTGAAGCCGGCGTCCTGCACGACGGGCGCTCCCGAGGCATACGCCGCGGCCCACTGCGCAGGACTCGCCTGGCGAACGGCGAGGGCGAACTGCCACTCCGCCCACGCAGCACGCGCCGCTGCCGACGACGCGCGCCAGCCGAGCTGCGCCGCGTGGGCCGCCTGCGCCATGGCCTTACCCGCGCTCATCGGATGATGCGGCGACAGCAGGACGAGCGGGATGCCACGAGGCGGATCCGGTGGCTGGTCCGGATCGTCGAGTTCGGTGCCCTCGACCTGCAGGCGGGCCAGCTCGCGCGGCCAGCCGTCGACCGGGATCGGCGGAAAGACACGCACCTGCGCACTGCCCTGCTGCACGGTGAGCCCGTCGAGTGTGGTCGCCCGCTGCCACTCGGCGCCACGCGCCCGGCGCACGACCTTGCGGATGCGCTGCGCGTCCCAGGCGGTGATCGCGTCGTGCCACTCCGGGCGCGGATCGGTGAGGATGAGCAGCACGCCGCGAGCGGCCGCCTCCAACGCGTCGGTGCGAGTCGGCGGGTTCGACCGCTCGATGCGAACGACGAACGGCAGCACCAGCTCGCTCACGGATAGGACTCGACCCACCGGGCCAGCAGTCGCGCCCCGAATCCGGTAGCGCCCCGATTGGTCAACCCGGCATCGACGGTGCTGCGCGCCGGCCCCGCGATGTCGAGATGCGCCCAGTCGACCGCACCCGCGAACGGGCGCAGGTACATCGCGGCGGTGATCCCACCGGGGCCGCCCGAGTCGTTGTTCGAGTCGGCGACATCAGAGCTCAACTCGTCGTCGTAGTCGTCGACGAGGGGCATGCGCCACAGCGGTTCGCCAGTCGCGTCAGCCGACTCGGCCAGCCGCGACCCCAGATCGTCCGACGTCACCAGGTAGCCGCCGGTGCCGAGGCCGAGCGTCACCTTCATGGCCCCGGTAAGCGTCGCGATGTCGACCAGCGCCGTGGGCCGCAACCGCGCGGCCGCATAGGCGAGCGCGTCAGCGAGGACGAGACGGCCTTCGGCATCGGTGTTGCGGACCTCGGTCGTCCGTCCGCCGAAATGCCGGACGATGTCGCCCGGGCGCATGGCCGATCCGGAGACCGAGTTCTGCGCCAACGGCACGAGCACCGTGACCCTGATCGGCGTGCCCAGCGCGGCAATCACCCGCAGTGCGCCCAAGGCCGCTGCTCCGCCGGCCATGTCGGTGAACATCACCTTCAGGCTGTCGCCCGGCTTGAGGTTGTAGCCGCCGGTGTCGAACGTGATGCCCTTGCCGACGATGACCAGATGCGGCGCGGCGGCCACCCCGCGCGGGCGCCACGATGCCTCGATGAGCCGCGGCGGCGCGGCCGACCCGGCACCGACGGCGAGCACTCCACCGAAGCCGTGCTCGGCCAGCCACGCGTCATCGCGCGTCGTGACCCGCACTCCGAGCGGTGCGAGCTCACGCTCGGCCTGCTCGGCCATCCAGGCCGGCGTCTTCGTCGACGTGCGGGTGTTGGCGAGGTCGCGCGCCCAGATTGCACCGCGCGCGTAGGCGATTCCTCGCTCGACGGCGGCGGCGTCGTCGACGCCGGCGAGGCTCACGTCGCCGCCGGGCGGCTGCGGCTGCGACCGCACCGCAAAGCGGTATGCCCCGAGCAGGACGCCCTCGACCAGGCCCGTGAGTTCGGCGCCGGAAAGACCCGGCAGCGCCACGGTGATCGCCTCACGTGCGGGCGGCCCGCCCGAGTGCCGCACCGGCCAGGCGAAGGTCGCGCGCGTTCGTCGTCGCCGACGCCCACGACAACCACCCGGTTGGGCAGCTGACCCGGCAGCGGCAGTTCGTGCACCTTGCCGGCACTGGTCGACAGGTCGGTCTCGCTGACGAAGGACTCGAGCGCCGAACGCGCCGCGACCGGCAACAGCGTCGTGGGCACTCCGTCGACAATCAGCCCGGATGCGCCGAATCCGACGGCGAGCACCGCAGGAGTCGGTCATCGCCGCGATCTGGACGTCGGTCATGCTTGGAGACTCCTCCTCGACGGCGCGCAACTCGGCCCTGGGAAGAATCAGCGACCCGTGTCCCGCGCACTGGGCGCGGATCGCGGATCGCTGATTTGCTGATCGCTGATCTTCCAAGGGCCGATTCTGCTGCGCGAATTCTGCTGCGCGGGCGCCGGCTGCGCTCAGCCGACGGCGGACTTCAGCGCATCACCGAGTGCGGCCGCTTCGTCGGCCGACATCTCGACTACAAGACGCCCACCACCTTCGAGTGGTACGCGCATAACAATGCCGCGCCCCTCCTTGGTCACCTCGAGCGGGCCATCGCCCGTTCGCGGCTTCATGGCCGCCATTCGCGCCTCCTCCGTGAACGCCAAGCGCGTTCGTCCGAACCGAAAACAGGCGCCGAGCTGCAGACCCGGCACCGGTACTGGCGTTATTGTCCCGCACGACGGGTCCAGGCCAAAGCGCAGGGTCGCGATCATGCCGCGTACACGGTCCAAATCCGCCTCTATGGACCGGCTCCACTGTCCTGACCGCGATGAGCCGTCTAGCGTCTCGGGCATGACGGATCAACCCGGCGGCCCGAGCAGCGAGCCGGCCTCATGACCCAGCACCCCGGCCGGCAAAACAGCGAGCCGGCCTCATGACCCAGCACCCGGCCGGCAAAACAGCGAGCCGCCTCATGACCCAGCACCCCGGCCGGCGAAACAGCGAGCCCGCCTCATGACTGATGCCCTGATCGTCGAGCGCGCCGACGGTGTCGCCACATTGACGCTGAACCGTCCCGAATCGATGAACTCGCTGTCTGCTCGAGCTCAAGCAGTCCCTGGTCGAGGCGGTCGCCGACATCTCCGCCGACGACTCGGTGCGCGCTGTCGTGCTGACCGGAGCCGGGCGGGCGTTCTGCGTCGGCCAGGACCTGCGCGAACATCAGGCCCTGCTCGACGCCGGGAGATCCCAGCCCGCTGCGGACCGTCACCGATCACTACAACCCGATCACCACGGGCCTGGCGACGATGCCGAAACCGGTCATCGCCGCCGTGAACGGCGTGGCGGCCGGAGCCGGGGCCGGCTTCGCGTTCGCCTGCGACTTCCGTATTGCGAGCAAGTCGGCGTCTTTCCTGATCGCGTTCGCCAATGTCGGATTGTCGCTCGACAGCGGCGTGTCCTGGACGCTGCCGCGTCTGATCGGTTCGGCGCGGGCGACGGCGATGTCGTTGCTCGCCGAGCCGGTCAACGCGGAGGCCGCTCTGGACATGGGTCTCGTCAACGCGGTCGTCGAACCCGAGCGGGTACTGCCGGCGGCGCATGAACTGGCCGCTCGGCTGGCCGCCGGGCCGACCGTCGGCTACGCAGCGATCAAGGAATCGATCGCATTTGCGGCGACCTCGACCCTCGACGCCGCCCTGGCGAAAGAGGCCGAGATGCAGGCACGCACCGGCGCGACCGCGGATCATCAGGCCGCCGTGGCCGCATTCGTGCACAAGCAGAAGCCCACGTTCACCGGCCACTGACCGGCCCGGCGCCAGCTTCCGTTGAGTGGCGCGTTGGCAGTTGAGTGGTGCGTTATAACTCGCCACTCAGCCGATAACGCACCACTCAACGGGAAGGGCGGCGGGCAGCGGGAAAGCGGGAAGAACGGCGGCGCTCGCCAGCAGGGCGCTACGTGGTCGTTGACCATGCCGGTCGCCTGCATCAGCGCGTACGCCGTCGTCGGGCCGACGAACCGGAAGCCGCGCTTGCGCAGTTCGCGCGCCATCGCGATCGACTCCGCGGTCTTGGCCGGGACGTCCGCGGCGGTACGCCGGCGGGATGCCTTCGGCGGCGCGAACGACCAGAGCAGCGCGTCGAGACCTTCCGGCACGGCATCGAGGATGCGCCGGGCGTTGCCGATCGTCGCCTCGATCTTCGCTCGGTTGCGCACGATGCCGGCATCGGTCAGCAGGCGCTCGATGTCGCTCTCGTCGAAGCCCGCAACCTTCGCGATGTCGAAGTCGCCGAACGCAGCCCGGAAGGCCGGCCGCTTGCGCAGGATCATCAGCCAGGACAGCCCGGACTGGAACGCCTCCAGCGAGAGCCGCTCGAACAGCGCCTGGTCGCCGTGCAGCGGACAGCCCCACTCGTCGTCGTGATAGGCGAGGTACTCCGGCGCGGACGTCGCCCAACTGCAGCGCCGGCGGGTGTCAGAGCTCATCGGACGCGCGGTGCGCCGCCTCGCTGGACGGGGTCACCAGGCCGTGCCGCGCGTCGCGCAGCCGGGCGATCTCGGCGTCGCGCTCACGCAGTTCCTCGGTGAGCCGGTCGAGCAGGATGTCGGTCTCGGCGAAACGGTAACCACGCAGGGCCACCGGCAACCGCATCGCGATGACGTCCTCGGGGCGCACCGGGCCGTCGGGCAGTGACCGCCAGGGCTTCGTGTCCGGCGTGGCGGGCGACATCTGCTCGCCCTTGGGCAGGACGAACACGGCCAGCGCGAACAGACCGCCGATGACCACCACGGCCAGCAGCGCGTACAGAACCAGATTCAGCACCTACAGATCGTGGCATGCCTGCCTGACACGCCGCCATCTGTCACCGTTAAGACGTGACGCTTCGACTGGGCCGCTGTGAATTCGCGGCGGGACAGTTCGCCGTCATGGCGATCCTCAACCGCACTCCGGACTCGTTCTACGACGGTGGCGCGAACGTGGACCTGCCTCGCGCCCTCGACTCGGTCGACCGCGCGGTCGACGACGGCGCCGCACTCGTCGACGTAGGGGGTGTGCGCGCCGGCTACGGTCCGCCCGTCGATGCCGGCGAGGAACTGCGCCGGGTACTGCCGGTCATCGCCGGCGTCCGCGAACGGTTTCCGGATCTGGTGATCAGCGTCGACACCTGGCGGGCGGCCGTCGCCGCGCAGGCGATCGCCGCCGGCGCCGACCTGATCAACGACACGTGGGCCGGCGCCGACCCCGAACTCGTCGCGGTGGCCGCCTCGACCGGTGCGGGCCTGGTCTGCAGCCACACCGGCGGCCTCGGTCCGCGAACCGATCCGCATCGCGTCCACTACGACGACGTGATGGACGACGTCATCGCCACGGTCACCGACGCGGCCGCCCGGGCCGTCGCGGCGGGCGTCCGGCCGGACGGCATTCTCGTCGACCCGACCCATGACTTCGGCAAGAACACCCGGCACTCCCTCGAACTGACGCGGCGCCTCGACGAACTGGTCGCCACCGGATGGCCGGTGCTGGTTGCCTTGTCACGCAAGGACTTCGTCGGCGAAACGCTCGACGTGCCTCCGGCCGAGCGACTGGCCGGCACGCTTGCCGCCACGGCGATCTCGGCGTGGCACGGTGCGCGCGTGTTCCGGGCGCACGACGTCCGGGAAACCAGGCAGGTCCTCGACATGGTCGCGAGCATTCAGGGCAACCGGCCGCCGTTGGTGGCCCGCCGCGGCCTCGCCTGAACGGATCAGTCCCGCCGCTCGATCACCGCGAACGCCTCGTCCACTGTGGACACTCGATGCAGCGTGTCCAGAGCGGCCTGCCGGACGAAGCCTTCATCGACGAGGGATTCCAAGTATGTCCACAGTGGACTGTAAAACCCGTCCGGATCAAGGACGACAACCGGTTTGCGATGCATGCTGAGCGAGCCCGCCGTCCAGACCTCGAACAGTTCCTCCATCGTGCCGATACCGCCGGCCAGGGCGATGAACGCATCGCAGTGCTTGTCCATCAAGCCCTTACGCTCGCGCATCGTGTCGACGATGATCAGCTCGTCCGACTCGTCGTCGCCGATCTCCATGTCGATCAGGCGTCGCGGCATGACGCCCACTGTGCGCGCGCCACCAGCACGAGCCGCCCGGGCCACCGCGCCCATCATCGAGACCCGGCCGCCGCCGGAGACGAGCGAGTGGCCCCCTGCCGCCAACCGGGTCCCGACGTGCTCGGCCAGCAGGATGTGGCGCACGTCGATCCGTTCCGAGGACGCGCAGAAGACGCAAACCGCTGCCATTACTGGGCGTCATGGATGTCGGCCTGGACATCCTCGCCGGTCGCGCGCTGCTCGGCATCGGCCTGGGCCGACTGGTCGTTCGCCGAGTCGACGATGCGCCGGACGATGTCGTCGATGTCGTCCGTGACCATCAGCAGGTCGATGTCAGGGGCATTGATCTTGCCTCCAGGTAGAACCGAGTTGCGGATCCACTCCAGCAGGCCCGCCCAGTAGGCACTGTCGTAGAGGATCACCGGGAACCGCGTCACCTTGCTCGTCTGCACCAGGGTGATCGACTCGAACAGCTCGTCGAGGGTGCCGAATCCACCGGGCATGATCACAAAGGCCTGGGCGTACTTGACGAACATCGTCTTGCGGGCGAAGAAGTAGCGAAACGTAATGCCGAGATCGACCCAGTCGTTGAGTTCCTGCTCGAACGGCAACTCGATGCCGAGTCCGACCGAAACGCCACCGGCCTCGGACGCGCCGCGGTTGACCGCCTCCATCACGCCAGGCCCACCGCCGGTGATCACGGCGAACCCCGCCCGCGCCAGCGCGCCGCCGAGCGCCTGGCCGGCGGCGTACTCGGGATGATCGGCCGGCGTCCGCGCCGACCCGAACACCGATACCGCACGCGGCAGTTCGGCGAGCAGGCCGAATCCCTCGACGAACTCCGACTGGATACGCAGCACGCGCCACGGGTCGGTGTGTACCCAGTCCGAGGGTCCGCGCGAATCGAGCAGCCGCTGGTCGGTCGTTGTGGTCCGCGCCCGGGTACGCCGCACGGTCACCGGGCCGCGTTGCCGCACGCCAGGCGGCGCTGAGGACTGCGGTGTCGGTCGCGTCATGCCCGTGAGCATAGGGAGGTTCGCGACCTTCCCGCCCCTTCTATGGCCCTTCTATAACGTCGCATGAGGCAGCTGCTCAGCGGGCTCAATGGGCGAGGAACCGCACGAGCGCCGCCTCGGCCTCGCCGATACGCGCAATCTCGACATACTCCTCCGGCTTGTGCGCGAGGTTCGGGTCGCCCGGCCCGTAGTTCAGGGCCGGTATGCCCAACTGCGCGAAGCGGGCGACATCCGTCCAGCCCAGTTTCGGCTGGGGATCGGCGCCGACGGCCGCCACGAATGCCTTCGCGAGTTCGGCGTCCAGGCCCGGGCGGGCTGACGCCGCCGAGTCGAGGATGTCGATTGCGAAGCCGTCGAACACCTCGCGCACGTGCGCCTTCGCCGCTTCCTCCGACCGATCCGGCGCGAACCGGTAGTTGACGGAAATGGTGCACTCGTCGGGGATGACATTGCCGGCCACCCCGCCGTGAATGCCCACCGCGTTCAGCCCTTCGCGATAGGCCAATCCGTCGACCTCGACAGTTCGCGCCTCGTAGGCCACGAGCCGGCTGAGCACCGGCGCGGCCGCGTGAATGGCGTTCTCACCGAGCCAGGACCGCGCACTGTGCGCCCGGCGGCCGGCCGTCGTGATCTCCACCCGCAACGAGCCCTGACAGCCCGCCTCGACCAGGCAGGAGGTCGGCTCGAGCACCACAGCGAGGTCGGCGGCCAGGGCCTCGGGGCGCTGCGCGGCGATCCGGCCCAGCCCGTTGCGGGCGGAGTCGACCTCCTCGCAGTCGTAGAAGATCCAGGTCAGGTCGACGCCGGGCTCCATGGCGCCCGACCCCACGAGGTGCGCCAGGCGCAACTGGACCGCCACCCCGGACTTCATGTCCGACGTACCGCAGCCGCGCAGACGCTCGCCGTCGATGCTCGACGGGACGTTGCCGGCGACCGGAACGGTGTCCAGGTGCCCGGCGAGCGCGACACGTTGCGCCCGTCCGGTCGACGTGCGGGCCATGACGACGTTGCCGTCGCGCTCGACGCCCAGCGCCGGATACTGCCCAAGGGCCGCCTCGACCAGGTCGGCGAGGTGGGCCTCGTTGCCCGACACCGATTCGACGTCGACCAACGCAGCGGTGAGGGCCGTCCCGTCCAGGCTCAGATCAAGCACGCCGGGCACGCTACCGGCACGCGCGCATCTCGGTACGCGCACCAGCCCGTCATGTCGCGCTTGCGCGGTACGTGTGGGCCCGGCACCGCAGGCGCATCGCGGCAGAAACGATCAAGCCCGCGCCGGACGACAGGGCGCGTTTCCCTGGATTCTCAGCCAGATCAGGCAGATCACCGAGCCGACCGTCACTGGGGTTCGTTAGGGTTGCCTGGTGACGATGCCCGCCCGGAGCAACCAGTCGCTCCACCCCAGCCGTGAATCCGCGGCGTGCCGTCATGGACGTGCGCTCGCCTCGACCGAGCGGTCCTGCCGCGAGTCGTCCACATGACCCGCAAGGCCTGGGGGTACGGCCTGGCCACCACCGTGGCCTCGGGCGGATCCATCGGCCGGGTCCTCGACACCTGGTTCCCGGCGCCGGCCCTCGGCGACACACCGAGTTCGGCGGCGTCCCCGCATGAGCTGTCCTCGCTGACCGGCGCCAAGGAGGGCGTCGGCGACCGTGGCGTGCACCTTGACGTCGTCCTGCGCGAGATCGACCTCGATGCCCCGCCCGTCGACACCCCGGACGCCTACCTGCGCCTGCACCTGCTCTCACACCGGCTCGTCGCTCCGCACGGCGTCAACCTCGACGGCATCTTCAACGTTCTGCCCAACGTCGTATGGACGTCGGCCGGGCCCTGCGCGCCGGAGGGCTTCGAGCAAACGAGGCTCACCCTGCGCCGGCGCGGCACGCTGCAGGTGCTCAGCGTCGACAAGTTCCCGCGCATGACCGACTACGTCGTGCCCCCCGGCGTGCGCATCGGCGACGCCGATCGGGTACGCCTCGGCGCCCACCTCGCCGAAGGCACGACCGTGATGCACGAGGGCTTCGTCAACTTCAACGCCGGCACGCTCGGCGCGTCGATGGTCGAGGGCCGGATCTCCTCCGGTGTCGTCGTCGGCGACGGCTCCGACGTCGGCGGCGGCGCGTCCATCATGGGCACCCTGTCCGGCGGCGGCAAAGAGGTCATCGCCATCGGCAAGCGCTGCCTGATCGGTGCGAACGCCGGGGTGGGCATCAGCCTCGGTGACGACTGCGTCGTCGAGGCCGGCTGCTACATCACGGCCGGCGCCAAGCTCAGGCTGCCCGACGGATCGCTGGTCAAGGCGTCGTCGGTGTCCAACCGCCCGGGGCTGTTGTTCTGGCGCAACAGCGTCACCGGCGCGCTGGAGGTACGTCCGCGTGACGGCAGCGGCGCCGACCTGAACGCCGCCCTGCACGCGAACGCGTGATCCCGCCCCGATGATGACCTACGTTCGGCGCAGCATTGTCGCTGCGCTCGTCGTCATCTTCGTCCTGGCGGCGGCGGCCTTCGGGCTCTGGGCGCTGTGGCGTGCTGCCCAGTCCCACTCGACGGCCGAGGAGTGCCAGGTCGGCGACTACGCGATCGATCCGGGCCAGGCGTCGGTCGCCTCGACCATGACCGGTGTGGTGATCCGCCGCCAACTTCCCGAACGCGCCGCCGTGCTCGTACTCGCGGCCGGCCTGCAGGAGAGCAAGCTGGTCAACCTGGCCGCGGGCGACGGCGACCGCGACTCCGTCGGCGTGCTGCAGCAGCGTCCCTCGCAGGGTTGGGGCACCCCCGCACAGCTACAGGATTTGCATTTCGCCACCGGCGCCTTCCTCGACGCGCTGACCAAGATCGACGGCTGGCAGACGATGCCCCTGGCCGACGCGATCCAGAAGGTGCAGATCTCCGTCGACGGAAGCCTCTACGCCCGGCACGAGGACGAGGCCCAGGCGCTGTCGGACGCCCTGACCGGCCACGCGCCGGCGGGCATCACGTGCACGTTCCCGAAGCCGACCCACGTCGCACCAGCGCGGCAGGTCGCCGCGCTGATCACGAAGGACCTGCCGGTCAACAAGCCCGTCAGCGGCCGAGCCCAGGGTCAGCGTGCCGGGCGCCTCATGGGCGACGGCGGCGTGGTTCGTCGCGAATGCCGACCGGCTCGGCATCGACTCCGTGGCGTACTCGGGGCGGGCGTGGACGCGTGAGCACGGCTGGCGCGCCGACAAGACAGCGAGCGCCCGCGCAGTCGTCGCCACGCTGCATCGCTGAAATCGCTGGCCTCTGAGTGCGCGCGACGTTGACCAATCGAATGTCGCGGGCGACCCGTAACCCGATCCGGCTGCTCCTAGTGGTCGGCGGCCTGGGGCGGCAGGTTGGCGATGAGACCCGGGTCCTTCTCGACCCGGCCGACCTTGGCGGCCCCGCCGGGAGAGCCGAGTTCGTCGAAGAAGTCGACGTTGGCCTGGGTGTAATCGCGCCACTTGTCCGGCAGGTCGTCCTCGTAGAAGATCGCCTCGACCGGGCAGACCGGCTCGCAAGCGCCGCAGTCGACGCATTCGTCGGGGTGGATATAGAGCATCCGGCCCCCTTCGTAGATGCAGTCGACGGGGCATTCCTCGATGCACGCCTTGTCGAGTACGTCGACACACGGCTCGGCGATCACGTAGGTCACTGCGGTCCTCCGGGCGGGAAGCTGGTTCTGCGGCGCAACACTGCGCAAGAGTGCTCGACCTAGTATGCCGCTCGTGCTGGAACCAGGTTGGGTCGGGCGGCGGGTTGTCATCCGCCGCACCTTGCAGACCGAGAATGGACCGCGATTCTCCGACAGCGTCGGCGATCTTGTCGCGCTGACCGGCGACACCGCTGAGGTCGAGACCCGCCGCGGCCGCGTGCGCATCGAGCTCGCCTCGGTGGCCGCTGCCCGGATCGCCGAGCCGTCGACCGCTGACGTGCTGGCCCTCGAAGCGGTCTGCGCACGCGGCTGGCGCCCGGAGCAGCAGGCCGAGCAGGGCGGCTGGCTGCTGCGCGCGAATCACGGCTTCACCGGCCGGGCGAACAGTGCCTTGCCGCTTCACCCGCCGTCGACGTCGCTGGACGACACCCTCGACGCCGCCCGAGCGTGGTACGCCGAGCGCGGCCTGCCGCTGGCCGTCCAGGTACCGCTTCCGGCCCGCAAACGGCTCGACGACGAGCTGACCGCCCGGGGCTGGCGCGCCGATCCGGACGTCTATGTGCTGGCCGCCCGGCTCGACCTGCTGCGCACCGGGCACAGCGAAGCGCCCGGCGTGCGCATCGTCGATGCACCCGACGCCGGCTGGTTAGCCCGTTACCGCGACGGCACGACGCCGGCCGTCGACGTCCGACCTGCTCACCCGGCACGACCGGGTCGGCTTCGCGGAACTTCGCCGCGACGGGCGCACGGTCGCGATCGGACGCGGCGCGGTGGACGACGGCTGGCTGGGCGTCACGGCCGTCGAGGTGGCACCGGGCTGGCGGCGGCAGGGCCTGGCCATGGCCGTCATGTCGGCACTGTGCGATGTGGGCAGCCGACGTGCATGCGGCAACCCACAGCTACCTGCAGGTGTCGGCCGACAACGACGCGGCGCTCGCCCTGTACGAGCGCCTCGGCTACTGGCGTCACCACACCTACCGCTATCGCACCGAGCCCGGTGTCCTGAGTCAGAAGTTCGTGTCGCACTCCTGACTCAGGACGCCAGAGCGTCACGCCACTCCCCTAGGCTGTTCGCCATGCCGGAGCCAACCAATCAGAAGCTGCTCGTCATCTCCTTCGACGACCCGCTCAAGGCGCAGGAGTTCTTGCTGACCGCGGTACGGCTGCAGAAGAACGAAGAGTTGCAGATGCACGACGCGGTCATCATCCGCCGCGACCCGGACGGCACCTCGCACGTCACCGAGACCACCGACGTCACCCCGAAGCGCAGCGCACTCGGCGGTGGCGTGTGGGGGCTGTTGCTCGGCACCATCTTCGGCGGGCCGATCGGCGCGATCGTCGGCGGCGCGGCGATGGCCGGCGGCGGCGCCCTCTACGCCAAGCTCGTCGACACCGGCATCAAGGACGCGACGATCGCGCAGTTGCGCAACGCCGTGCCCCCGGGGCGTACCGGCCTGGCGCTGCTCGTCAGCCACCTGTCAGTGGCCGACCTCCAGCGCGAGTTGGCCCGCTTCCCGGGTACCGCGCTCGTCGAGACCGACCTGCCGCCGGCCGCGATCTCGGCGGTTCAGGAGGCGCTCAGCGAGGCGAACCGAACACCGTTCACTGACGCTCACGTGCCGACGGATGCGCCCGCCCCGGGCGACCAGTAGCGGTCCCGGAGATCTGCGTCGCCAGGGTGACGCCGCCGGCGAGCGCACCGGCCAGCAGCATCCCGTACGTCACCCACGGCTGCGCGCCGCTGCCTGCCGGTAGCAGCACGTCGCCCTCCGGCCGCGAGACGCCGAGCGCCACGACCACCACCACCCACAGCACGAACGGGAGCGCGGCCACCGGCCGAGACGCCCCAAGCCGCGTGGCCAGGATCGGCAGGCCCACGTTGCTGGCCACCGCGAGCACGACCGACACCGGGACCAGAGCGCTGCCCCAGTACAGCGGGGTGAGCAGCACCGAGATGATCGCGGCGAGCGCGCCCATCACGCAGCAGGCGACGATGCCGGCGATCTCCAGCGCGCCGATCGGCTCGGACGCGGGCGGCGGCGCGACGGGCGGGTCGGGCAGGCCCGGCGCCGGTCGAGCGCGGCCGGCCGGCCGGCTCATTCGCCGGTCCCGCTGAACAGGTCGGTCTCGTGCCCGTCCGCGTTGCGATCCGGGCCCACTTCGCCGCGCACGAGCTGGAAATACTCGACCGCAAGCACCTCGAGGCCGAGCTTGTTGGACAGCGCGAAGAACGGTCCGTCGACGGTGATCTGGGTGGCGTGTGCCTCCAGGGCGGCCATCTTGGCGGCACCGTAGCCGGTCGCGTCGACGACCGTGGTCACCACGTCGTCCTCGACGCCGAAGGGCAGGTCCTCGACCTTCTCGACGCCGAAGTAGGACGACGCGGACTCCTTGAGCGCCTCGAAGCCGCGCCGCAGAATCGAGCGCGGGACGCACGTCCAGTAGACCTTCGCGACCGGCCAAGGCTCGCCGCGCCCGCCCGACTCGGCCGCCCGTTCGACCGCGGCCATGGCTACCCGGTGGGCCATGATGTGGTCCGGGTGGCCGTACCCGCCGTTCGGGTCGTAGGTGACCAGAACCTGGGGACGCACCTCGCGGATGACCTCGACGGCGGCCGATACCGCCTCGTCGAACACCTCCGGTTCGTCCGCGGCGCGCCAGAATGCGCGCGGCTTGACGTTCGCCGGCGTGCCCATCATGCCGCTGTCGCGAAAGCGTCCGGGCCCGCC
Organism: uncultured Actinomycetota bacterium; assembly: GCA_963709985.1. GTDB lineage: Bacteria > Actinomycetota > Actinomycetes > Mycobacteriales > Jatrophihabitantaceae > DASXRA01. The sequence continues at coordinate 72,096 of CAVPYQ010000025.1, read as the reverse complement.
GAGGAAGCGGTGGTCGGTGACGCCCAGGCGGGCCATTGCGGTGGCCAACTCGCTGATGCGGTAGCCGCCGAGTTGATCGGCATGGTCGGCGGCGAGCAACGCGAGTTCGGGAACCAGCACCTCGCCCTCTTCGCCCAGAGTGCAAGTGAGCAGGGTTACCTGGCAACCGGCCGCGGCGTAGTACGCCATCGTGGAGCCGGTGCCGATCGTCTCGTCGTCCGGATGGGCGTGGACGGTCAGCAGGCGGCGAGACGCGAGGTTCACGATGGCTGACCCTAGCGCGCGCGTGCTACCCGATCGTGGGCGCTGCGTCAGGACCTCCGGCCGACGCGGCGAGGTTCACGTCGTCCGGGGCAACGATGTCGGCGCGGACCTCGGGGAAGTGGCAGGCGGCGAAATGATCGGGCGCCTTTGCCTCGAAGGCGGGGACCTCGCTGCGGCAACGCTCCTTGTCGGCATCGCTGAGTTGCTCGCGGTACTTCGGGCAGCGGGTGTGGAACACGCAGCCCGACGGCGGGTTGATCGGGCTCGGCAGGTCGCCCTTGAGCAGGATGCGCGGGCGCTTGCTCTCCTTGTTCGGGTCCGGTACCGGCACCGCCGACATCAGCGAGTGGGTGTACGGGTGCATCGGAGCGGCGTAGAGCCTGTCCCGCTCGGCCAGTTCCATGATCTTGCCCAGGTACATGACCGCGACCCGGTCGGAGATGTGCCGCACCACCGACAGGTCGTGGGCGATGAAGATGTAGGCGAGGTCGTACTCGCTCTGCAGATCCTCGAGCAGGTTGACGACCTGCGCCTGGATCGACACGTCGAGCGCGGACACCGGCTCGTCGCAGACGATCAGCTTGGGCCGTAGCGCGATCGCCCGCGCGACGCCGATGCGCTGGCGCTGGCCGCCGGAGAACTCGTGCGGGTAACGGTTGTAGTGCTCGGGGTTGAGGCCGACGCGTTCGAGCAGCGCCTGTACCTCGGACTTGATGCCGTGCTCGGTCTTGGTCCCCTGGATCTTGAACGGTGCGCCGACGATGGCGCCGACCGTGTGCCGGGGGTTCAGCGACGAGAACGGGTCCTGGAAGATCATCTGGATGTCGCGGCGAACCGGGCGCATCTCCGAGACGTTGAGGTGCGCCAGTTCGCGCCCGTCGAATCGGATCGATCCGCTCGTGGGCTCGTGCAGCTTGGTGATGACCCGACCGGTGGTCGACTTGCCGCATCCGGACTCGCCGACGAGACCCAGCGTGTCGCCGCGGCGCAATGAGAACGTGACTCCGTCGACCGCCTTGACCGCACCGACCTGGCGCTTGATGAAGATCCCGCGCTGGATCGGGAAGTACTTGCGGATGTCCTCGACCACGAGCAGCGCCTCTGGATCGGCCGCCGCCGGGTGCGTGCCATCGTCCGGCACCGATGCCGATGCCGACGCTGGTGCTTGACCGAGTCGGCGCTGTTGTCCATCGACATGCCCTGACCTCTACTTCCCGCTCAGGCGAGCTTCGTCGAGATTTCGTTGTGCCAGATTCCGCGGCGCACCTCGGGCTCGAGGTGGCAGCGCACGGCATGGCCCGGCACCGTATCGCGCCAGTTCGGGGTGCTCCTGGAAGCAGGTCTGCCCGCCGACCCGATCGGAATAGCCGCAGCGTGGGATTGAACACGCAACCGTTCGGGATGTTGATCAGCGACGGCGGCTGGCCAGCGATCGGCTGCAGGCGTTCCTGGCGGGTGCGGTCCAGGCGCGGCATCGACGTGAGCAGACCCCACGTATAGGGCATCTCGGGCCGGTAGAAGACGTCCTGCACGGAGCCGCGCTCGACGCATTGCCCCCCGTACATGACCACCACGTCGTCGCAGGTCTCGGCGACCACGCCGAGGTCGTGGGTGATCAGCAAGATCGCGGAGTTGAACTCGCGCTGCAGGTCCTTCATCAGTTCGAGGATCTGCGCCTGCACCGTCACGTCGAGCGCGGTCGTGGGCTCGTCGGCGATGAGCAGCGCGGGGTCGCACACGAGCGCCATGGCGATCATGGCGCGCTGCCGCATACCACCGGAGAATGCGTGCGCGTACTCGTCGTAACGCTTGTCCGGATTGGGGATGCCGACGCGGTCGAGCATCTCGGTCGCCCGCCGCCGTGCCACGGCCTTGCTGACCTTGTGGTGGACCAGGTAGGCCTCGCTGATCTGATAGCCCACCGTGTAGAAGGGATGCAGCGCCGACAGCGGGTCCTGGAAGATCATCGACATCTTGCTGCCGCGCAGCTTGCGCACGTGTTCGTCACTGGCGATGGTGAGGTTCTCGCCGTCGAGCCAGATCGAACCGGTCATCTTGGCGCGGGTGCGCCGATGCAAACCCAGAATCGCCTGACTCGTCACGGATTTACCCGAGCCGGACTCGCCGACGATGCCCACGGTCTGACCGCGCTCGACGGTGAACGACAGGCCGTCGACCGCCTTGACCAGTCCGTCGTCGGTCGGAAAGTGAACCTTCAGGTCCTGCACGTCCAGGAACGCGCTCGGCGCCTTCTCCGGCTCGAACGTGATCTCTGCTGCTGCGCTCATGGCCCCATCTCTCCACAGACGCGGTGAACAGTCGGCTGCGTCACCTTACGTGTACCTGACCCTCGGGTCGATGACTGCGTATAGCAGATCTACAACGAAATTCATGATGACGACCGCCGCCGCCGCAATCAGTACCACAACGACGATGACCGGGAGGTCGAGTTGCTGGATTGCGAAGATACCGACCTTTCCGATTCCGTTCAGGTTGAACACCACTTCGGTGATCGCCGCGCCGCCGAGCACCGACGCGAGGTCGAGGCCGGCGATGGTGACGATCGGGGTAAGCGCGGCCCGCAGGCCGTGCTTGAAGATCACCTTGCGCCTGGGGAGTCCCTTGGCGCGGGCCGTGCGGATGTAGTCCTCGGTCATCGTCTCGACCATCTTGGCCCGGGTAAGCCGGATGTAGAGCGCGGCATACAGCGAGGCGAGGGTGATCCAGGCGCCGAGCATGCCCGACGCCCAGCCCACCGGATCCTTGAACGGCGACACGTAGCCCGGCTGCGGTAGGAGGCCATATTTGATGGTGACGATCTGCAAGATGATCAGGCCCACGAAGAACGTCGGGAACGAGTATCCGATCAGCGAGATCGCCAACAGCACACGGTCGAGGAGCTTGCCGCGGCGCAGCGCCGACAACACTCCCAGAGCGACTCCGACGACGACCCACAACACGAACGCCCCGATCGCGATCGAGAGCGTGATCGGCGCAGCCTTGCCCAGGATGTTGTTGATCGTGGTCTGCTGGCTGGGCGAGTAGCCGAGACATGGTGCCTTGCAGTGCACGATGTTCTGCGGATGCGTCCGCTCCAGCTCCGGGTCGTCCGGGAACTTCCGTTCCGTGACCATGCCCTTGAGGAAGTCGAAGTACTGCGTGCTGATCGGCTTGTCGTAGCCGAGGACGTGCCGGTTGATCTTGAGCAGTGCCGGCGTGCAGTTCTTGCCGCAGGTCAGCCGCGCAGGGTCGCGCGGGATGGCGAAGAACAACAGGAACGTGATGATGCTGATCGCCAGCAGCATCAGCACGATGGCCACCGTGCGGCGGATGACGTACTCGAGCATGCGCTCCCCTGCCCTCGGACCGGGCCTGGGTGTCACCTCGCCTTCGATGTGGGACTGCGCCGGTTTGTTACCTGCGCCGTGCCCGGAGCAACGGGCTCCGGGCACGGCCTGAGATCCGCGGGCCAGTCGCCCGCGGATCGGTGTGCTACTGGACGGCCACGACGGCGAAATCGACGTAGCCGCCGAAGGCGCCGTTCATGATGAATCCCTTGACGCTCGACCCGTGGATGTAGAACCACTTGTCGGCCATCAGCGGCACCACCGCAGCCTGCTTGACGATCTTCTCGTCGAGCGCGGACCACTGCTTTTGCTGCTCGGCGTTATCGGTCAGGCTGAGCGCCGTGTCGATGGCCTTGTTCGCCTCGGGGTCGTTGTACTCGCCGGGGTCGTTGCCGAGGAACGTCGCGGTGATGTTGCTGCGGCCGTCGAGCAGCGGCGGGATGACGGTCGACCCGGACGGCCAGTCCGCGGCCCAACTCGTCCACTCGAGCTGCGTGGTCTGCGCCGGGTTGCTGATGACGTCGTAGTAGTTGTCACCGAGGCCGTTGATCGTGACCTTGAACCCCGCCTTGTCGAGGTTCGCCTTTATCGACGCGGCTGCTTTGTCCTGCGGGTCGCTCTTCTGGTAGTCGTAGGTGATCGGGTACGGCAGCTTGACCCCCGCCGCCTGCAGGACGGCCTTCGCCTTGTCCGGGTCGCCCTTGTCGCCCGTGCCGAACGCGTCGTACTTCGTGTAGGCCGTAAGCGTCGGGCTGATCAGCGAGTTCGTCGTGGCGCCTGCCGTTGCTCCACCCGTCGCGGTGACGTAGGCGGTCTTGTCGATGGCCATGGCGATCGCCTGCCGGATCTGCGGGTTCGGGATCTTCTTGACGTTGACGGTCAGGTAGTCGACGTATCCGTTGTTGTTGATCTCCGAACGCTTCATCAAGTTCGGGTTGTTGATGATCTGCCCGACGCTCGACGGCGGGACGGCAGTCATGGTGACCGTGCTCTTGTCGTTGCCCTGGTCGGCGATCAGCTTCGAGGCGATGACCGCCTCGGTGTCACCGAACTTGGTGACGATCTTGTCGGGATAGGCCTTGCGGATACTGTCGGTGGCCGGGGACCAGTTCGGGTTGCGGATCAGGGTGCCGCCATGGTTCTGGTCCCACTTGCCCTGCAACATGTACGGGCCGTCAGAGAACGGGGCGAAGTCCATCTTCGCGCCGGTGTCCTTGTCCTGGCGCACAGCCGCGAAGGCCGGCAAGGTCAGGGTCTGGTTGAAGTCGGCGACCGGGTGGCGCAGATGGAAGACGATCTTTGCGGGCGTCGGGCACACGACGGCCTTGTCGTAATCCGCCTGGCCCTGCTTCTTGTACGGGCCGTTGTAGACCGGGTTGCCGTCGGCCTTGCGCGGAATATTGAGGTAGTCCATCGCGTACGTCGGCCCGTTGGTGATCCCGTCGTCGGCAGCGAACGTCCGCGAGATCCCGTACTTGAAGTCGGCGCAGGTGACCGCCTTGCCGTCTTGCCATTTGAGCCCTGGCTTGAGGGTGAACGTCCAGGTCTTCGCGTCAGCCGACTTCTGCCCGGTGTCAGTGGCCGCGTCGGGCACGACCTGCGTGCCGTCGGCGCCCTCCGCAGCCGGGAAGGTCGTCAAGGTGCGGAACATCGTTCGGGTGCTGAACATGATGGTGTCACCGACGTAGATCCGCTGCGGGTCCAGATGCGGGAAGTTGCGCAGGTCGTCGACGTAGAGGGTTCCTCCCTTGACCTGGCCCTGGTTGGCGTTGCCGGAACCGGTCTGCCCGCCGCCGCCTCCCTTGCTGCTCGTGCATGCGGTGAGAGCGAGCGCCGCGACCACGCCGCCGGCTAGGCAAACCACCCCGCTCCTAGCGAGCCTCATACGGTTACTCCTCGTTGCTGCCGTCGCGTCCGACGGCGTGATGCCTCCGCGGCGGTTACCGCAAAGGGATGGGTGCCCGGCAGTGCACTCACAGCACTCACAGCCGGTCGGCCTTCGGGTTGAGCGCGTCGCCGAGCCCGTCGCCGAGCAGGTTGAACGACAGCACGATCAACACCAGGGTGAGGCCGGGGATCAGGAAGTAGGTCGGATCGGTCTGCGAGTAGTTGACCGAGTCGGACAGCAGGTTGCCGACGGTCGGCGTGGTCGACGGATCGACGCTGACGCCGAGGTAGGCGAGGGCGGCCTCCTCGGCCACATAGGTCGGCAGGATGATCGTCGAGTAGACGAGCATCGAGGCTCGCAGGTTCGGCAGCAGTTCCTTCCAGAGAATCCGGTGACTGCTCGCGCCGAGCGAGCGGGCCGCCTCGATGAACTCGCGCTCACGCAGCGAGAGCACCTCACCGCGCACGATGCGGGCGAAGTAGGGCCAGCCGAAGATTGCGAACACGACGATCAGGTACACGATGACCCGGGCGTTCTTCGCCGGTTGCCCGATGAACAGCGGCGAGAGCGCCAGCAGCATCAGTAGCTGCGGGAACGCCAGGATGAGATCCATCAGCCGTCCGAGCGCGCCGTCGGTCCACCGGCCGAAGTAGCCGGCCGCGAGGCCCGCGGCCACGCCGAACAGCACCGTGATGACCGTGGCCGCCAGCGCGATGCTCAGGTCGAGCGTGATGCCCAGGGACACCCGCGAGAGCAGATCGGTGCCGCTGGCCGGCACCACGCCGAGCAGGTGCTTGAGGCTGACCCCGCCGAACGGGCCGGTCGGCACCGAGCCCGGGCCCTGAACGAGATCGGGGTGCGGGGTCGCCGGGTCGAGCACGTGGAATGCGCGCAGGATCGGCGCGACGACGGCGAGCACGAGGATGACGACGACCACCACCAGTGACCCCATGGTGACCGTTGTCACGCCGGATGCGCTGCCAGGCGATCTGCGTCGGCGAACGTCCGGCGATCTGCTCAGGAGACAGCCCGGCCGCGCCTTCCGAAGGCTCGACAAAGGAGTCGACTTCGCTGACCGGCACAGTCATGTCAGCGCGGCGCCTCCTTCGTGCGACCAGCCAGATCCTGTGTGCCCGGCGGCTCCCGTTAGCTTGTGGCCAGGAACGGACGTTATGCCAACTCTCTACAGGCCCGACGCGGGGGGTCTGGGTTGTCGCCAGATCGTGACCGCCCGCTGTTGCGCGTCAGGCGCAGGGTGACCAGACATTCACGTGAAGGCACTATCCCTTTACTTGAAAGAGGATTCCACGCACGCCGGGCAACAGTTGACGATTGGTCGGCAGCCACGGCAACGCGTCGAGTTCGGCGGCGTCGAGCCAGCGCAGTGCGCTGTGGTCGCGGGCCAGCGGATGTTCGTCCGGGGTGGTCAGGCTGCAGCGGTACAGGCGCAGCGTCCCCCGCAGGGCCGCGGTCGCCGGCGTGAGCGCCACGTCCGCGCCGAGACGTTCGTGGACGGCGACCTCGACCGCGAGCTCCTCGCGGATCTCGCGCGCGAGGGCATCGCGCGGCGACTCGCCGGCCTCGACCTTGCCACCGGGGAACTCCCACGAGCCCGCGAGACCGGCCGGATAGGAACGCTGCGCGGCCAGCACCTGGCCGGCTCGCACGATCGCGGCGGCGACGACGAGCACGATCAGTGGGCCGGCATGGCGGCGTTCACCGCGGCCAGTTCGCGTTGCAGGGACCGGATCACCCGCCGGCGGGTTCGCAGCCCACGCCGGCGCTCGAGTGTGATGAGCACGCCTGCACCAGTCTCGACCACGTACACCGTCACGTTGTCCGGCAGCGTCGCCACGACGTCGCGGACGACAGACGGTTCGGCGTCGACGATCGCCGCCACCCGCACGCGGTGCGAGCGCATCAGCGCCGGTCGCGCAGGAACGGCAGTTTCTCGCGGACCGTCGTTACTTGTTCCGGCGTCACGTCGGCGACGAGAACGGCCTCGCCGACCGACGCCTCGGAAAGCGTTTGCCCGAGCGGGTCGATGATCGCGCTGTCGCCGGTGTGGTTGAGGTCCTTCACGGCGCCGACGCGGTTTACCCCTACTACATAAGCCTGATTCTCGATTGCGCGGGCCCGCAGCAACGTACGCCAGTGCTCTCGACGGGGCTCGGGCCAGTTGGCGACGACGACGTACAGGTCGGTGTCGGCGGCCAGGGCCCAGAACTCGTCGGCGAATCGCAGGTCGTAGCAGACGAAGATGCTGGTGCGCAGGCCCTCGATGTCGACGGTCAGGAAGTCGGTGCCTGCTGTGTAGTGCTCGTCCTCGCCGGAGTAGCGTGAACGGGTGGATCTTCGCGTAGCGGTGCACGGTGCCGTCCGGGCCGGCGAGCACCGCCACATTGCGGGCCCGGCCGCCGGGCCCCCACTGCGCGATCGAGCCGACCAGCCAGGCGCCGTGCTCGCGGGCCTGATCGATCAGGAACTGCTCGTTGGGGCCGCCCTCGTCCTCGGCGATCCGCTCCGGGCGCATCGAGAATCCCGTGGCGTACATCTCGGTGACGGCGATCAGGCGGGCATCCGCGGCGGCGGCTTGCGCGATGAGTGGCACGAGCCGTTTGCGGGTTGCTTCCGCGTCCTCCCAGGCGATGTCGTGCTGGATGGCTGCGATCTTCATGGCGACATCCCTTTCAGTCGGTCGAGAGCCTCGGCAAGCAGTGCCGGGCGCTTGCAGAACGCGAAGCGCACGTACCGGTCGCCGTCGTGCGTGTCGTAGAAGACGCTGCTCGGAATGGCCACAACACCCTTGTCGCCCGGCAGTTTGCGGCAGAACTCGACGCCGTCGGCGTGCACGTCGGCGGTGGCGAAGTACGTGGCCTGCGGGCTGATCACGTCGAAGCCGATGTCGGCCAGTCCTTCGCAGAACAGGTCGCGCTGATCCTGCAGTTGGCGCGCGATGCCGTGGTAGTACTCGTCGGGCAGGGCCAGGCCTGCGGCGATTGCCGGCTGGAACGGGCCGCCGTTCACGTAGGTCAGAAACTGCTTCACCGTTCGGACCGCGGCGAGCAGTGGCGGCGGTGCGCAGACCCAGCCGATCTTCCACCCGGTGACGCTGAACGTCTTGCCGGCACTGGAGATCGTGACCGTGCGCTCACGCATCCCGGGCAGCGTCGCGATGGGGACGTGGACGCCTTCGAAGACCAGGTGCTCGTACACCTCGTCGGTGACGACGATCAGGTCGTGCTCGATGGCGAGGTCGGCGACGAGTTGCAGTTCATCGCGGTCGAAGACCTTGCCGGTCGGATTGTGCGGCGTGTTGAGCAGGATCAGCCGGGTGCGCGCGGTGATGGCCTGCCGCAGAGCCTGCGGATCGAACGTCCAGCCTTGGCCCTCTCGCGTGAGGGTCACGACCCGGCGCTGCGCCCCGCTGAGCGCGATGCAGGCGGCGTAGGAGTCGTAGTACGGCTCGAACGTCACCACCTCGTCACCGGCCTCGGTGAGCCCGAGCAACGCGGCGGCGATCGCCTCGGTGGCGCCCGCCGTCACGAGCACCTCGGTGTCGGCGTCGAAGTGCAGGCCGTAGAAGCGCGTCTGGTGCAGGGCGATGGCCTGCCGCAGTTCCGGAATGCCCGGCCCGGGCGGGTACTGGTTGTGCGCGCCGTCGCGGATGGCCGCAACGGCGGCCGCCAGCACCTGCTCGGGGCCGTCAGTGTCCGGGAAGCCCTGCCCGAGATTGACGCTGCCCGTCTGGAGGGCGAGCGCCGACATCTCGGCGAAGATCGTGGTCCCGAATCCGCGCATCCGCGCGACGAGAGGCTCGACAGCGGTCACCTGGCGAGCCTACGGCGATGTCCGCGGCCGGCGGGAGCGCCCGCCGAACATACGTTGAGTGGTGCGCTTGGCGTTGAGTGGTGCGCTCTAACGCACCACTCAGGCCACAACGCACCACTCAACGGAGCTGAGACGCCTGGGCCGTCCCGGTGGGGCCACCTACTCGAGGCGGACCCTCGGGTCGACCACCGCGTACAGGATGTCGACGATGATGTTGGCCACGATGATGAAGAACGCGGCGAACAGCACGATCGCGAGGATCTTGGGAAGGTCCTCGTTGTTCACCGCGTCCGCCGCGGTCTTGCCCAGCCCGGGCAGGCTGAAGATGAACTCGGTCAGCACGGCACCGCCGAGCAGGCCGCCGAGATCCAGACCGAAGATCGTGACGATCGGGGTGATGGCAGCACGCAGTCCGTGCTTGAGCGTCACTGTTCCGCCGCGGCAACCCCTTGGCGGTCGCAGTGCGGATGAAGTCCTCACCCATGGTCTCAATCATGTTCGCGCGCGTGAGCCGCACATAGGCGGCGCTGAAGATGAGCGCGAGCGTGATCCAGGGCAGGAGGTAATTCTTCAGCCAGGCGATCGGACCGCCGGAGTCCCAGGGCAAGGCGGGCGCCTGGCCGGAGGTGTAGGGCAGCCATTGCTAGTTGGTGTTGACCACCAGGATGAGAGTGAGGCCGATCAGCGGCACCGGCAGCGACACCCCGAACGAGGCAAGCCCACCGCGACCTTGTCGATGAACTTTCCCCGGTTGAGCCCGGCGATGACGCCGAGCGCCACGCCGGTCACCAGCCAGATGATCGCAGCTCCGATGGCCAGCGAGAGTGTGTAAGGCAGCGCTGACTTGATGATGTCCCAGACGAACTGGTTGTTCTGGTAGGAGCGCCCGAAGCAGGGCCACGCACAGTGGATACGCCCACCGGGAGGGCCCATCTCGCGGCCCGCTGGTTGACGAGACCTTTCATGTACTCCAGGTACTGGGTGACCAGCGGCTTGTCGAGGCCGAGCGCGACGTTGATCTGCGCGATGCGCTCGGGGGAACAGCTCTTGCCACAGGAATCCGCCGCCGGGTTCGATGGACCGAGTGTGAACAACGCGAACGTCACGATGCTGATCGCGATGAGCAACGCCGACCAATGCTACGAAGCGGCGGATCAGAAACTTGACCATCGTGGGCGAGTTGGGCCGGCCCGCTACGGGCCGGCCCAACTCTTTCCTCCTACTCGATGGTCGTTGCCGACGGATTCGCTTCGCCTACTGCGCGACGCCGATCGTGTTCAGATCGGGCAGGCTGAAGATCGTCGAGACGCCTGCGTTCTGGATCTTCGATCCCACGAGCGATCGGGTTCAGGCTCGCTTGGACCGGAAGCAGCGGCCAGTCGGTCGTCTGGATCTGATTCGCCAAGTCGCTGAACTGCTTGTCAACCGTCGCCGGGGCGCCGGTCGACGACGCCAGCGCGGTGATCTTCGCCGCGGTAGCCGGGACGAAGTACTTGGAGAAGTTGCTCGTGCTCCAGGTCTTGCCCGAGCTGTCCGGGCCGAGCACCGGCGGGACGATCGAGGCCTGAGTCGGCCAGTCCCAGCACCAGCCGGCCATGCCCATGTCAGACGGGCCTGGGTCGGTGCGCAGCGTCGTGTAGTAGGACTTCGTCGGGATGCTGACGAGATTCACCGTGATCCCGATCTTCTTCAGGTCGCTCTGGATCTGGACACCGACGGCCTTCTGCTACGGGCCGGCCCGCCGAAACGCTGTACTTCAGCGTCTTCGGGAAGGTCTTGCCTGCAGCAAGCGCCTGCGCGGCGGCCGTGTCACCGGTCGGCTTCAGGCCGAGATCGGGCGGCTGGAAGCCTCGCACGCTCGTGGACATGAACGATTGCGGGATCGAGCCGAACAGCGGCCCGTTCATCGCGGTGATGACCGCCTGCCGGTTGATGGCCGTGGCGATCGCCTTGCGCACCGTGGCGTCCTTGATCCTCTGAGTGTTCAAGTACTCGTAGAAGACGCACGGTCCCGCGCCGTTCACGAACCGGGACTTGACGCTCGGGTCGCGCAGCTTGGGCAGGTCACCGGCCTGCAGGTCGCTGGAGTTGTCGATCGAGAGCGCGGTCTGGTCGTCGCCCTGGTTGGCGATCAGCCGCTGGCTGATCGTCGCCGGAGCGATGCCCATCGTGAACACGAACTTGTCGGGCAGCGCGGGGCGGTTCGGGTCCGTGACGCGTCCCAGTTGGGTTGCGCACCAGCGTGAGTTGCTTGTCGGGCGTGTAGCTGCTGATCTTGTACGGACCGGACGAGACCGGCGCGAAGTCGTAGGCCTGCTTCGTGTCCTTGGCCTTCGGCACCGGAGCCGTGTAGAACAGCGACATCATCCAGTCGGCGTCCGGCTGCGGGCCCGCGAAGTGGAATGTGATCGTGTAGGGGTCGCTCGCCGGAACCTGGACCGAGGTCAGGTCCTTGTTCGGGTCCTTGTACGGGCCGGCGTAGTTGTTGGAGTTCACCAGCGTGTCGGCCATGTAGGTCGCGCCGTCTGGGTACATGTCCTGGCGAACGTCCGCTCGACGTTGTACTTGATGTCCTTGTGCCGTGATCGGCGTACCGTCCTCGAACTTCAGGCCCCTCTTGATGTGGTACGTCCACGTCTTGCCGCCATCGGTCTGCGTGCCCAGGCCCGTCGCAAGGTCGGGCTTGATCTCCGGCATCTTGGCCCGGCGTGTCCTTGATGAAGGTCAGCGTCCGGTAGATCAGACGGCCGACGTCACCGTCGTTGGTGACGTAGTTCTGCACCGGGTCGAGGTCCTCGAAGTTGGCCTGCACCAGGACGTTGACGGTGCCACCCTTTGTGGTGACCCGGGTTGGATGACAGCTGCGCCCAATGACGACGAGGCGCCCGATGACGGTGCGCCTGGACGCGGGCGGGTTGCTGCCGCCCCGCCGCCGCTCCTTCGAACTGGAGCAGGCCGCGACCAAGACGATCGCTGTGGCGCCCGCAACCGCTGCGATCAGCGGTCTCCGACGATTCATCCGAATCTCCATTCCTCTGTGCATGACTCGCGCGCCTGATTCGGCGCGACAGTCCTATTACTGGTGTGGGCGTGGGAGGTCTGTTGTTCAGCCGCGGCTCGCACGAGGGTCGAGCGCGTCCCTGACCGCGTCGCCGAACAGGTTGAAAGCCAGCACCGTGAGCAGCAATGCCACACCCGGCACCAACATGAACCATGGATCGACCTGGTACCAGTTCTCGTTCTGCGACGCGTTGAGCATCTGGCCCCAGGACGGCGTGGGATCACGCACTCCGGCACCAAGGAACGACAGTGCGGCCTCGGCAGTGATGTTCGTCGGGATCGCCAGCGTCGCATAGACAAGCATCAACGGCGACGACGTTGGGGATGATTTCCTTGCATCACGATCCGGCGCGGCCGCGCACCCAGGGCGCGCGCGGCCTCGACGAACTCACGCTCACGCAGGCTCAGCACCTGGCCGCGCACGATGCGGCCGAAGTACGGCCAGCCGAAGAAGCCCAGGATCAGCACCAGCGACACGATGGGCAGCGTGCTGCCCTTGCCGAGGAACGTGTTGCCGAGTCGGCTCCTGCAGGATCGGAGTCGAGCGTCAGGATCAGCAGCAGTTGCGGGAACGCCAGCAGGAGGTCCATGAACCGGCTGATAACCGAGTCGACCGCGCCGCGGAAGTAGGCGGCCATCGCGCCGAGCAGCGTCCCGAGCACCACGGACATGAGCGTGGCGAGCAGCGCGATGGTCAGCGAGACCCGCGCGCCGTACACCAGTCGAGCGAAGATGTCGCGACCGTTGACCGGCTCGACGCCGAGCCAGTGCGACGCCGAGGGGAACTTGTAGCCGGGCAACGGCATGCCCGGGACGGTCGCTGAGGTCGAGGCTGCCCTGCGAGACCAGCTGCATTGTTGACGCGTGAGCGGGCCGTGGCCCTCGATGGCGGTCGAGGAGCGGCGCGAAGATCGCGATGACGAAAAGGAACACGATGAAGGTGAAGCTGGCCATCGCGACCTTGCTTCGCCGGATACGACGCCAAGCGAGCTGGGTGAGCGACCGACCTTCGACCGTTGTTCCCGGCGCGGGCATCGCGCCTTCGAGCGCATCGGCAGCTACGGCGGTAGCGTCGAGCTCGCCCGTGGGCATGGTCATGTGCGGAAGTACCTCCGGATGGAATCACCGGGTTCGGCGACGTCGGCTGTTGCGGCTTGTGGCTAGCGAGCGACGCTATCTGCACCCCCTGATCCGGGTCGCGCTCGCATCGAGGTTGTCGCCAGATCGTGACCGTTCCGCGACGCGGAAACAAGTAATCACCGGCGCACTATCCGACCGTTTACGCATTTGGCACCTAACACCCTGCGCGTGGGCCACATTCGCACGCGGGCAGCAAGCGGTTGCGCGTTGGCGCAGCAGGCATTTGTGGACGCAGGCACTACAGAGTCAGCGGCACTCTAGGGTCACGCTCGGCGGGCGGATGAGGCCCGGTGAAGCCCGATCAGTCCCGGGCGCGACGTCCGCGCTGCTTCTCGCGGTCTTGCGCTGCGAGGGTCACCTTGCGCATCCGAACGGCGCCGGGCGTCACCTCGACGCACTCGTCCTCGCGGCAGAACTCGAGCGCCTGCTCGAGCGAGAGCTGCCGGTAAGGGATCAGCCGTACGAGCTCGTCGCCCGTCGACGAGCGCACGTTGCTGAGCTTCTTCTCCTTGGTCGGGTTGACATCCATGTCGTCCGAGCGCGCGTTCTCACCGACGATCATGCCCTCGTAGACCTCGGTGCCCGGGCCGACGAACATCGTGCCGCGCTCTTGCAGGTTGAACAGCGCGTACGCCGTGACCGGACCGCGCCGGTCGGCGACGAGCGAACCCGTCGGGCGGGTACGCAGTTCGCCGGCCCACGGCTCGTAGCCGTCGAAGACGTGGTGGATCAGCCCGGTGCCCCTCGTCTCGGTGAGGAACTCGGTGCGGAAGCCGATCAGCCCGCGCGCGGGCACGCGGTACTCCATGCGCACCCATCCGCTGCCGTGGTTGACCATCTGCTCCAGCCGGCTCTTGCGCAGCCCGAGCAGCTGCGTGACCACGCCGACGTAGTCCTCGGGGATGTCGATGGTGAGCCGCTCGACCGGTTCGTGCAGCTTGCCGTCGACGAGACGCGTGACCACCTGCGGCTTGCCCACGGTCAGCTCGAAACCTTCGCGGCGCATCAGTTCGACGAGCACTGCCAGCTGCAACTCGCCGCGCCCCTGCACCTCCCAGGTGTCGGGGCGCTCGCTGAGCAGGACGCGCAGAGACACGTTGCCGACGAGCTCGGCGTCGAGCCGGTTCTTCACCAGCCGCGCGGTCAGCTTCGAGCCGGATTCCCCTGCCAGCGGCGCGGTGTTGATGCCGATCGTCATCGAGATCGACGGCTCGTCGACCGTGATCAACGGCAGCGGGCGCGGATTGTCGGGGTCGGTCAGCGTCTCGCCGATCGTGATCTCGGCGATGCCCGCGATGGCGATGATGTCGCCTGGACCGGCCGACTCGGCGGACACGCGGTCGAGCGCCTCGGTCATCAGCAGTTCGCTGATCTTGACCCGCTGCATGGTGCCGTCGGTACGGCACCAGCCGACGATCTGGCCGCGAGAGATCTGTCCATTGTGGACTCGGCACAGGGCGAGCCGGCCCAGATACGGGGACGCGTCGAGGTTCGTGACGTGGGCCTGCAACGGGGCGTCCTCGTCATAGGCCGGTGGCGGGATCGTCGTCAGAATCGTCGCGAACAGGGCCTTGAGGTCCGGCGCGGCCGGCATCTCTCCGTCGGCCGGCCGATCGAGGGACGCGCGGCCGGTCTTCGCCGACGCGTACACGATCGGGAAGTCGAGCAGTTCGGCAGAGTTCGCGGACGAGTCGATGAGGTCGAGAAACAGCTCGTACGTCTCGTCGACGACCTCGGCGATGCGCGCGTCCGAACGGTCGACCTTGTTGACCACGAGGATCACCGGCAGCTTCGCCTCGAGCGTCTTGCGCAGGACGAAGCGAGTCTGCGGAAGCGGGCCCTCAGATGCATCGACGAGCAGCAACACCCCGTCGACCATTGCCAGTCCGCGCTCGACCTCGCCACCGAAATCGGCGTGGCCAGGAGTGTCGATGATGTTGATCGTCACGTGCTCGCCATCGGGCGTCACATGGTCGACCGCCGTGTTCTTGGCGAGGATCGTGATGCCCTTTTCCCGCTCGAGATCCATCGAGTCCATGGCGCGCACGTCGATGTGATCATGAGCGCCGAACGCCCCCGACTGCCACAGCATCGCGTCGACCAGCGTGGTCTTGCCGTGGTCGACGTGCGCGACGATGGCGATGTTGCGCAGGTCGCGGCGAAACATTGAGCCCTCGATTCAGTTAGCCGCGCGCATTCGCGCGTCGCGGACGCCGCTCGGCGTGTTGCGGATGACGGGCGTTCCGCCTGCCATTGTGCTGCCCGCGGGGACCCGGGCGACGGGCCGGTTCGTGCTGCGGGCGCGGGGACCTTGGAGCCCGGCGCTGCACGACGTCCTCGCCGGACGGTGCGCGCCCGCCGGTGATGGCCGCCACCGCAGCATCGCCCGGCGCGACGTCGCGGTGCTCGGCGCGTACGCCGGCCTCGGTGAGCATCTTGCGCACCTCGCGCTCCTGCTCGGGCGTCGTGAGCAGGACGACGAGGCCGCTCTGCCCCGCACGCGCCGTACGGCCCGAACGGTGCAGGTAGTCCTTGCCGCTCTGCGGCGGATCGACGTGCACGACCAGCGAGACGTCGTCGACGTGGATGCCACGGGCCGCGACGTCGGTGGCCACCAGCACCGGGATGCTGCCGTCGCGGAACGCCAGGAGCGCCTTGTTGCGCTGCGCCTGACTGCGCCCGCCGTGCAGGACGCCCGTCGCTACGCCGACCCGGCCGAGTTGACGGGCAAGGCGGTCGGCGCCGTGCTTGGTGCGCACGAACATGAGCGTGCGACCGGCGCGCCCGGCGATCTCGGCCGCCAGTGAGACCTTCGCCTCGTGGCGGGCGCGAAAGACGTGGTGGGTCATCGTGTCGACCGAGGCGGTCGCCGAATTCAGCGCATGGACGGCCGGATCGGTCAGGTAGTGCTGGACGAGCGTGCTCACGTCACCGTCGAGCGTGGCGGAGAAGAGCAGGCGCTGGCCGTCGGCCGGCGTCATGTCGAGGAGCTGGCGCACCACCGGCAGGAACCCGAGGTCGGCCATGTGATCGGCCTCGTCGAGCACCGTCATCTCGATGTCGGCCAGCGAGCACGAACGACGCTCGATGAGGTCGATCAGGCGACCGGGAGTGGCCACCAGGACGTCGACCCCACGCTCGAGCGCGGTGATCTGCTTGACGATGGGCATGCCACCCGCAACGACCTTGATGCGTACACCGCGCGCGGCGGCAAGCGGGGCAATGGCGTCACCGACCTGCATCGCGAGTTCGCGGGTGGGCACGAGCACGAGGCCACGCGGCCGACGCGGCGCGCTCTTGCCGCCTTCGAGCCGGGTGATCAGCGGCAGGCCGAAGGCCAGCGTCTTGCCCGAACCGGTGGCGGCACGGCCGAGCAGGTCGCGTCCGGCCAGAATGTCCGGGATGGTCGCCGCTTGGATGGGGAACGGCGTCTCGATGCCGGCCCGGCGCAGCGCGCTGAGCAGGCCCGAGGGCAGGCCGAGCTGCTCAAAGCCCGGCAGGTTCTCGGTTGGAACGATGCGTATTGGCAGATCGGCCCATTGGATGGCGGCGCGAGCCGGCCGGGCAGGGGCAAATCGTCTGGACACAGAGGTATTCCTTCGGGACATGGCACGTCCCGGCAATCTGCGGTCAGATCCTGGTACGGGCCCGATGCGGCTTCGCGCATCGAAGTGGTTGGCGCGAATCGGCAAGATCCGCGACGGCTCCGGGTGGTTGACCCGTTAGCGGCTTCGAGTCTACCCGCTCGGCGGCCCGGCCCCGACCAGCCGCCGCCGGGAGCGCCGCAACGCACCGCGTAGGCACCACGCCCACAGGCCCAGCAGGATCGACGCCCCGGCCACGCCGAGCGCCGCTGCCGTCGGATCCCAGCGCGCAGGCAACGGGATCACATCGGCCGCGTCGACGTTGTATACGACCCGGTGCTTCGTGCCGAGTTTCCACCTGTAGACGCCGAGCAGATTCCGGGCGATCAGCTTCTTGTCGTCGCTCGTGAAGGTGCCGCCACTGATGCACAGCTGCTGCTGGCAGTTGTGCGTCGTGACCAGGAAGCTGCCGCGAATACCTGACGGAACGTGGTTGATGTGGCTCACCAGCCGGTCTATTCCGACCGCGACCGTGAACAGGCACACGATCGGCAGCACGATCCAGAACAGGGCGCGGGCCAGGCTCGGCAGCCATTCACCGGGGCCACGCGGACGGGCGCGCACCGGCTCGGCGGGCGGCGCGGCTGCAGTCACGCGGCCAATGATCGCAGCCGTCCCCGGACGGCTCGCAGACCCGGGCCGTCCGCGTCGGGCCGCGTCGGGTCCGGTCAGCGCGCCCGGGCATTGCGGCTGCGCGCGGATCGCGCTGGCTGCACGGACTGCGCTGGCTGCACGGACTGCGCTGCCTGCACGGACTGCGCGGGCGCGTCGAGCACTGCGGCCGCCAGGGCCTGCACGCCGTCCTTGATCCGCTTGGACGAGAAGTGGGCGCGGCGCAGCGCCTGATACAGGTCCGCCGCGAGGGGAGCCAGCAGGGCATGGGCCTGGAACTCGGCGTCGATTCGCGACTTCGGCGGCGCGGCCTGCTCGATCAGGACGGCGACGTGGCGGTGCCAGAAGCGATATGCCCCGACGCGATAACGAGCCCCGGCAACCGCCGTCTCGCTTTCGAGCACGATGTCGCCGTGCGCGTCGAGGAAATCCGGGTACGTGGTCAGGAACGCCAGCAGCCGAGTCCGCGCAGGAGCGGACGGGCCGAGCGGCGCCGGGCCGTGCAGGACGCGCTCCTGCAGTTCGCGTTCCCGCTCGTCGAGTAGCGCCACGGCGAGGCCCGCGCGATCTCCGAATCGGCGAAACAGCGTCCCCTTGCCGACACCGGCCATCTTCGCGACAGCGTCCATCGACACGTTGGCGACGCCGTGCTGGGCAAACAATCGCTCGGCAGCGTCGAGGATCTTGAGCCGGTTGCGCCGTGCGTCTGCCCGTTCCTCGACCGGGGCGCCGAGCGCGGGCAGGCTGGTCGTTGCCGAATCGGACCGCGGTCCGGTACTGTTTCGCACGTACCGGACTGTAGTCCGGATCGTCGCAGGCCACTAGAGCCACTAGACCAGAAGGACAGTCATGACCGTTCGGATCGCGATCGCCTACCACTCCGGATTCGGGCACACGGGCCGGCAGGCCGAAGCCGTCGCTAGCGGCGCCCGCGAGGTGCCCGGGACGACAGTCACGATGTTGCCCCTCGACGAACTGACCGAAGCCCTCTGGCGCGAACTGCGCGCCGCCGACGCAATCGTGTTCGGCGCGCCGACCTACATGGGCAGCCCGAGCGCGGTGTTCAAGGCATTTGCCGAGGCAAGCGCGGCGCCGTGGGCCGACAACCTGGCGTGGCGCGACAAGATCGCCGCCGGATTCACGAACTCGAAGGCGATGTCAGGCGACAAGCTCAACAGCCTCGTCGACTTCGCGATTCTTGCCGCGCAGCACGGCATGATCTGGGTCGGCTTGGACGAGTACCCCGGCTGGTCGGCCAGCACCGGCAGCATCGAGGACGTGAACCGCCTCGGCAGTTGGCTCGGCGCGATGGCGCAGTCCGACTCCGATCTGCCCGCGGACATCGTCCCCCGGGCCACCGACCTGCGGACCGCCGCGGCACTCGGCCGTCGCGTCGCACTGGTCACGCAGCGGCATGTACGCGGGGCCGTCGAGGCGAACGAACTGGCTGCGGCAGGTTGACGCGGCGTCGCTGCCTGTTCGGCCGCTGGCCGTCAGCCGAGGACGAGCGCCGGCTCAGTCGGGCGAACGAAGTTGAACACCGTGTGCGAAGCGGCACCGTTGAACAGTTGCCGGATCACAATGATGGCCATCGCCTCGAGGTGACGCGCCTGGGTGAGCTCGCCGATGTCGAGTGCCTCGGCGCCGGTAACGCCGATGAGGCCGGCCACCTGCTCCTTGGCCGCGGCGTCGTCTCCGGCGATAGGGACGACCAGCGCACGCCCGTCGAAGCGCGGCGGCGTCAGCCTCCACACGTCGTGATGGCAGAGGTTGAACGCCTTGACGACGTGACTGCCGATCGCGATCCGCTGCGCCTCCTCGGCCATGGACCGGCCGTCCCAGGTGACCTGCGAGTAGTCACTGAGCTCAACCGCGTTGCCGCAGTCGATGACTGTCTTGCCGTCAAGGGATCCAGTGGTCGCACCGGACTGTTCGAGCATGCTCGCCATTCCCTCGCGCCGGACGGCGAGCAGGACGACCTCGCCGTGCTCAGCGGCCTGGCTCAGCGTGCCGCCGCGAGCCCCGATCCTGCGCGCCACAGCATCGCGCTGGTCCGGCGCACGCGCACCTACCAGGACGTCATGGCCCGCCTTGACCCATGGGCCGGCCAGCGCTTCCGCCATCAGGCCGGCACCGAGAACTCCGATGCGCATGTGCTCCTCCTCGATCGATGTCGCGGAGAAAGCTATGCGGGCGTGGGGAACCGATCGGTGCCCTTGCAGGCGCTCGCGTGCGTCGACGAGTTCGGCGGCGTACTGCTCGGCCCATCGCGAAAGTCCACGCACCGGTTCGAGCAGCGTCACCCCGAGATCGGTCAGGGAGTACTCGGTTCCCGGCGGCGCGGTCCGCAGTGCCCGCTTGTGGACCAGGCCGTTGGCCTCGAGCTTGTGCAGGGTCTGAGTGAGCATCTTCTTGCTGATGCCACCGACCCGGGCCTTCAGGTCGGTGTACCGGGCCGGCCCGCGGCCGAGGGCGACGACAACGGTCACCGACCACGTGTCGGCGACCAACTCGAGCGTCGTCCGGGCGGGGCAGTCCTCCACAAAGACGTCGTAGGCAACCACCCTTGCAGCGTAGGGCGTTGACGGGGCGCGGCGCCGCCGTCAACGACCGCCGGCGATTTTGCGCGAGCGCTGCTCGACGCCCGGCCCGCCATAGGGATAGTCCGCCGCGGCCGGATCGCTGGCCGCGTCGAGACGGGCGGTCTTGCTCGGGCGTCAGGTGCAGGCCGGCGGCGCCGAGATTGTCGTCGAGTTGCTCGACCGTGCGAGCGCCGAGGATCACCGACGTGACAGCCGGACGGTCGACCAGCCAGGCCAGAGCCACTTGGGCCATGGACGCGTTGTGCTCGCCGGCCACGGCGCGGACGGCGTCGACGACGTCCCAGGTGCGCTCGACGCGGCTGCGCCGGTCGTAGGCCTCGACGCCACGGTCGGGATTCTCGCCGAGCCGGGTCGCGCCGGTGGGCGACTCGGTGCGCGTGTACTTGCCGGTCAGCCAGCCACCGCCGAGCGGCGACCACGGCAACAGGCCGAGCCCGGCGGACTGTGCGGCCGGAACGATCTCCCACTCGATCTCGCGAACCAGCAGGTTGTACTGCGGTTGCAGGGTCACCGGCCGGGACAGCCCACGGAAATCGGCGATGTCGACGGCCTTCTGCAACTGCCAGCCCGTGTAGTTGGACAGGCCGACGTAGAGCACCTTGCCGGCGCGCACGGCGTCGTCGAGGAAGCGAAGGGTTTCCTCCAGTGGCGTCAACGGATCGAAGGCGTGCACCTGGTAGAGATCGATCGCGTCGACACCGAGGCGAGCGAGCGACGCGTCGAGCGCGGCGGCGAGGTGCCGGCGCGACAGGCCGAGGTCGTTGGGGCCGTCGCCCATTGGGAAACGCCCTTTTGTGGCAAGGACGATCTGCTCGCGTGCCGTGCTCCGCTTGGCCA
This sequence comes from uncultured Actinomycetota bacterium, assembly GCA_963709985.1. Lineage (GTDB taxonomy): Bacteria > Actinomycetota > Actinomycetes > Mycobacteriales > Jatrophihabitantaceae > DASXRA01. Next base: position 50,870 of record CAVPYQ010000025.1, on the reverse strand, counting down.
GCCAGCGGCCGATGATCTGCTCGCTGACTCCGCCGCTGTACACGTCGGCGGTGTCGATCAGATTGCCGCCGACTTCCAGGTAACGGTCGAGTTGTGCGTGCGCTGCGTCCTCGTCGGTCTCGGCGCCGAACGTCATGGTGCCCAACGCGAGCGTCGATACGACCGCGCCGCTCGCGCCAAGATTCCGGTACTCCACGGTGGCTCTCCTCAGGGTCGGGTCGGTCCCTCGCCGGCGCCGCTGGCCGCGATCGCGGCCGCCACGTCGTCGAGGTCCTGATCGGTCAGGTTGAGTCCGGTCGCCGGCAGCCAGCCGTCGACCTGGCGCGGGCTGCGGGCGCCGACGATCGCACCGGTGACCCCGGCGAACGCGAGTGTCCACGCCACGGCCGCCGCGGGTTGCGCGACGCCATGCCGCTGGGCCACGACGTCCAGCGCGGCGGCGACCGCCAGGTTGGCGTCGAGGCGGGTGGTGAAGTCCGGGCTGCTGCGCCGCCAGTCGTCAGCAGACAAGGCCGCAACGCGTTCGGCCGAGAATTCGCCGGTGAGCAAGCCGGACGTCATCGGGCTGTAGACGATGACCCCGGTCTCGTGCGCCGTCGTCCACGGGAGCAACGCGGCTGCGGCGTTGCGATGTATCGCCGAGAACGGCGGCTGCAACGAGTCGACGTGACCGAGCGCCTCAGCCCGTTCGAGTTGGTCGGCGTCGTGGTTGGAAAGCCCGACCGCGCGGACCTTGCCCTCGGCCTTCAGGTCCAGGAACGCCTGCCAGTAGTCCTCGAGCTTGGTGCCGTCGTCGGGCGGCCAGTGCAGCTGAAACAGGTCGATCTGCTCGACGCCCAGGCGGCGCAATGACGCCTCGACCTCGCGCCGCAGTGACTCCGGAGCGGCGACGCGTCTCGGCGCGACGCTGCGGTCGGATTCGTCCCAGACCATTCCGCCCTTCGTGAAGACGTAGGGCCGGTCGGCGGCGGGCAGGTCGCGCAGGGCGCGGCCGACGACCTCCTCGGAGTGGCCGAGTCCGTAGACGGCCGCGGTGTCGATCCAGTTCACGCCTGACTCGACGGCATGCCTGATCGCCGCGATCGCCTCGTCGTCGTCCTGCGGGCCCCAGCTGTAGGCCCAGTCGCCACCGCCCAGGGCCCAGGCTCCGAAGCCCACCCTCGTGATGTCCATCCCGGTCCGGCCGAGCGGCGCGGTCGGGATAGCTGATCCGGTCATGATCTCTCCTGGTCTCGACAGTGTCTCGACATTTCGACGTCCTTGTCGTCAACCCGCGAATGGCCGCGTCACATCCGCATCGGGCAGAGCAGTCGGTGATTCCTACGATCGCGAATGTAGATACTTCACCCGGCGATGTCGGCTTTGTCAGGCGGGTTGGCGCCGTCTGGGTTGGCGCTCGCGCATGAGGACGTCGAGCAGTGCCGCGGCGGCCGCGGACAGTCGCCGGTTGAGCGACGTCGCCACCGAGATCGTCCAGGTGAGGGCGACGTCGCTGACGTCCAGCGGATGCAGATCGGTGAGCGCTTTTGCCGCGGAGGCCGGAAGAAACGCCACGCCCAGACCATTGCGCACCAAGCCCGCGAACGCGTCGTAGGTCGCCACCTCGAACGGCACGGACCGCTCGAGACCGGCCAGGCCGAACGCGTCGTCGACGATGCTGCGGACGCCGAAGCCGACCGGGAAGTCGACGAACGTCTCGTCAGCCAGCCGGGCCAATTGGGCCGATCGCCGCCGGCCCAATGCGTGGTCACGCCGGCAGACGAGCCGAATCCGCTCCGTCGCCAGCGGGACAAGGTGAATGCCGGCGGGCGGATGGTGGGCCAGGCCGACGAGCGCGAGATCGACCGTGCCGTCACGCAGGGCTTTCACGTTCTCGCTCGACCCGCCCGAAGCCTGTCGCAGCCGGACCGCGACCTCTGGATGTTGGGCGTGGAAGCGGCCGAGCACCGCCGACAGGTCAACCGGCCCGGTTGACAGCATGCCGCCGACCGTCACGGTGCCACGCAGCCCACCTCGCACCTGGTCAACTGCGTCGCGGGCGGCCTGACTCGCAGCCAGCGTGGCGCGCGCCTCGGGCAACAGTGCCGCGCCGGCATCGGTCAACGCGATCTGGCGGCCGGACCGGTCGAACAGCAGGCTGTCGAGTTCGCGTTCGAGGCGGCTGATCGAGGCGGACACCGCGGACTGGACGACATGAACGCGCGCGGCGCCACGCGTGAAACTGCGTTCCTCCGCGACGGCGACGAAGTACGCCAGTTGGTGCAGCTCCACGCCGTCAAGTATCACCGAAGATGATCACGCCGAGCAAATGCAGTCGCATCCGGCGATGCCACTCATACCGGCGCGCGTCATCGCCGATACATGCGCCGAGCCACGAACGCCACGACGGCAAGCAGGACGGCGGCGAACCAGAGCAAGGTCACCCGCGCGGAGAAGTACTGCGTCGCCAGTCCGAGGGCTATCACCGGCACCGAGAGACCCAGATAGGACGCCAGGAACAGGCCGGCCAGTGCCTCGCCCCGCATGTGCGCCGGGGCGAGCCCGAGCACGGTGGAGACACTTGCCTTGAACGCAGATCCGGCACCGCCGCCGGCGAGAGCGCCGCCGATCATGAACAACGCAAGGCTGGGCAGCCAGGCGGCCGACGTCACGAGGACGAGCCCGGCGGCCAGGCCGGTGAACCCGACGGCCAACTGCCGATCCAGCCGCAGGCGAGCCAACGCCGTCTGGGCGGCCGCCGCCGAGCCGAACACGATGAACGTGACCAGCCCGGCGAGCGCGTGTGAATGCTGGTGCAGTGTTCCGGCCAGAATGCCCGAAGCCAGCGACGTGAACAGCCCGAACACGGCGAACTCAGCCATGCCTGCGACCGCGGCCACGAAGTACCGGGACCGGGCCGCTGCCGGGATGGCAACGCGTTGCGGCCGGTACGCCGGCGTCGTCTGCGGTCGTTCGACCGTCTCGGGAGCCAATGCGACCGCGATGACGCCGAGCAGAAGGAGGACCTCGAAGACGAGGAACGGCACCCGCAGCGGCTGCGTCACGTACTGCGCGAGTAGACCGGCGATCAGCGGCCCGAGCCCTATGCCGCCGAGATTGGCCGCAGTCGCAACGAGATCAGCGCGATTTCGCGAGTCGCCGGGCCGGCTGGCGAAATGCAATTCGGTCAGATGGGCTGTCGCGGTCGCCGTCAGCAAGCCGATGCTGACACCCGACACGAAGCGCGCGACGAGCAGGCCGGGCAGCGCCGGCCAGGCGAGAAAGATGACGCCGGCGAGCATGTTGACCAGCACCGCCGGAATGAGCACGCGCCGCCGGCCGGTCCAATCCGAGACATGACCGGCGAGGAACAAGCTCACGATGACACCAACTGCGTACGCGGCGAACACGAGCGTGACGGTGAACGAGCCGAAGCCATCGCGTTGTTGGTAAAGCACATACAGAGGTGCGGGCATTGCCGAGAACGCCATGGTGATGGCGAACGCGTACGCGACGAGCCAGAACGCCAAACCGGGCCGGCGCGCCGCCTCCTCCCCGACCGACGGCAGGCTCGCGTACAGCGCGCGAGCACGCGGACGCGTGCTGATGGTCATGGAAGCTCCGGTGATTGGCCCACCCGGCCAGTCTCAGCTCGCCCCACTCATCAGGTCCAATGACTATTTGCCATGGATCGCATCGCGAATGGCGATGACACCGAGTGCCCAACGCGCCGACGTGGGAAGCGGCAAAACCACATGACATACGTCCCGTCGAATCATGCGTTCTAGCTCTATGCATCGCCAGGCGTGCGGGCGAACCCTAGGCGAAGGGACGCGGGGGCGTTCCTGCAAAACCCTCCGTTATCGAGTTGCCAGCATGGACCACTTCGGGTGGACGACGTTCGTCGATCGTGTTCCAGTGCAGCGTCGCCGGGCCGCACGTCTTCGCCCGGCAGCGCGCAGTCGCAATTGCGCCGCGCAGCCTCGCGGACCAAGCAGGAAACTGCTGTCGCTTCTCGTCACCGGCCTACTCGCCGCCCTGCCTGTCGTGACGCGCGCGGCGGCACGCCCAAGTCGGCGCGGCACGCAACGGCGAACTCGTGGCCGACGGCGCATGGTCCTGGTTCCAGGATCCGCGGGCGATTCACTACGTCGGCGGGCGTAACCGCACCTACATCGGCTACGTGACCTCGGCCGGCGATGTCGACATCGTCTCGCAGGATGCCGGCACGGCGGTGCTCGCTCACACGACGTTGCACGCCGGACTGCAGGCCGATGACCATGCCGCGCCCGGCCTCGCCATCCTGCCCGGCGGCCGGATCATCGTCTTCTATTCGCAGCACGGCGGGGCGAAGATGCTCTACCGAATATCGCAGTACCGGGAGGACATCCGTGCCTTCGGTCCCGAGCACAGCGTGCCGACGAACACGGGCACATCTGGCGTCTACAGCTACGGCAACCCCGTCTACCTCTCAGCCGAACATCGCCTCTACCTGTTCTTCCGCGGAGGCGACAGCCGGCCCGCGATGACCTGGACCACCGACTATGTGCACTGGGCACGCGCTGTCGACGTGGTGATCCCCGATCACGAACCGGGCTACACGCGTCCCTATGTCAAGTACACGAGTAACGGGGTCGACACGATCCGATTCGCCTTCACCGACGGGCATCCGCGAGAGGTTCGGACCAACTCGCTGTACTCGATGAGCTACAAGGCCGGCGTCTTGAGCGCTCCGGACGGAACTCCGACTCACCGTGCTCGACCCGACCGACACCGGCGCCGCGCATACCGCTCATTGCAGGTGTTCCGCATACAGGTGCGATGCACACCGATTGGCTCCGACCCAGTTCGGCCGATCCCGCAGGCAACGGCGGCCTCGTCTACAACGGCGCCTCCTCGACCGGTCCCGCATGGGTCGAGAGCATCGCCCTCGCCTCGAACACATACCCCGGCCATCGTCTACTCGACATACGGCAACCTGGCCGACGCGAAGTACCGTTACGCGCGCTGGAACGGCACGGGCTGGACCAAGTCGCTGATCGTCAGTGCGGGAGGCTCGATCGACATCAGCCCGGATGAGCCGCAGTACTCAGGCGGCGCCGACCTGGACCACAACGATCCCGCCACCGTGTACGTCTCGCGCGAGACCAGTCCGGGTTCTCGGGACTGGGAAGTCGCGCGGTGGCACACCGCCGATGGCGGGGCGACATGGGGCGCACCCACTGCCGTCACGCAGCATTCATCGGTGAAGAACATCCGCCCGGTCGCCCCGACGGGACCGCCCGGCGAGATCCGTGTCGTGTGGATGAGTGGTAGGTACACCGGCTATCGCCTGGGCGGTTACAACACTCAATTGCGTGAGTGGACAACCGGACTTGCGCCTACCAGCGCCCGAATCAGCGAGATCGGCGCACACGATAAGGGCCGGATCGCCGGTCGTAGATCAGCGGACGCATCGTGCAGGGCTACAAAGGATGGCCCCTCCCGTACGCAATCGTCGAACTGATCGGGCACACCGCAGGCCGTCCTGACCAGTTGCTGCAAAGAGTTCGAGCCGACAGCTCAGGCCTCGCCAAGTTCACGCGCAGACCCAGCACGTCAATGCGATTCGCCGTCCACGTACCGGCGACATCCATCTGGGGTGCCTCGACCTCCCCGTCGATCGTCGTCGTCGTCATCTAGCGAGCGCCCTGCCGTCTTAAGGACTTAAGCCACGGCGGCGAGGCAGATCGTCCTATTCAGACAGGTCGTCGTAAGCCGAAGTTATCTACGCACAATGCGGTGGCACGCTCCGCCGCTGTCCGAGGTAACGAGGTTGCGACGTGGGTTCGCTGATGCCGGCACGACAAGGCGAAGCGTCGCTCGCCCGGTTCCCCGCAAGCTCTGCCTCGTGTCGCTGGCTCCAGGACGCACGCGCGGCCCACAAGGGCGGCACGCACGACGACTGCATCAACTCCCACAGTGACATGGAGATCGTCTCGCCGAACGCGGGCTTAGAGGTGTGCGGATGCCACACCTTGGGTGTCTTCAGCCGGCGGCCGTTCCGGTGGAGCGTGGGTGTTGAGAGGCACGTTGCCCGGGGGCGAGTCCGATGACCGCGATCCAGAACCTTCACCACGCAAGTCGGCGCGCCGCCGCATACGTGACGCGGGCGCGGCATCGAGCGTGCGGTCACGCAGTCCCCCGGCTGCTGGCGATTCTCGTCGCCGGCCTGCTGGGCGCCGGCTTGTTCACGGCCACGTGGGCAGCGGGAGCCCAGGTGGGCGCTGCGCGCAATGGCGAACTGGTGGCCGACGGTGCCTGGTGCTGGTTCCAGGATCCGCGCGCAGTCCACTACGTCGGCGCGCACGACCGCACCTACGTCGGCTACGTCGACTCTCACGGAGACATCGACATCGTCTCGCAGGACGCTGGCACATCGCGGCTGGTACACACCACGCTGCACGCTGGTCTGCAGGTCGACGACCACGCTGCCCCCGGCCTGATCGTCGTGCCCGACGGCCGGATCATCGCGTTCTATTCCACGCACGGCGGCTTGCAGATGTTCTACCGCATCTCAGTTCACCCCGAGGACATCAGCACGTTCGGTCCCGAGAAGACACTGCCGGCGAACGTCGGAATGCCCGGCTACACCTACGCCAACCCGATCTATCTCTCCGCCGAGCATCGCCTCTACCTGTTCCTCCGCGGCGGCGACAACCATCCAGTCATGACCTGGACCGCGGACTACCTGCACTGGACGACCGCCGTCGACGTCGTCATGCCGCGCACTGCGGGCCGGACTCCGTTCACGCGGCCGTACGCGAAATACGCCACCAACGGCAAGGACACCGTCGCCATCACGTTCACCGACGACCACCCGGACGTCAATCCGCCAGTCTCGGTGTACGCGCTGATCTACAAGGCCGGTGTGTTGCGCACGCCCAACGGCACTCGGCTCACCGTGCTCGACCCGACGGCCGAGGGCGACGAGCACGAACTCGACAACGGGCTGCCGATCGGACCGGCGCACATCGACTCGCTGCGCGACGATCCGAGCTACGGCGCGGTCGTTTACCAGGACCCAGGCACCGTTCCGGCGTGGCCCGAGTCCATGGCGCTCGACTCGACCGGTGCGCCGATCGTTGTCTATGCGTCCTATCGCGACCGGGCCAACGCGCAATATCGCTATGCGCACTGGAACGGCACTGCCTGGGCCGACATCGCGATCACCGGCGCGGGTGGCCCGATCGAAGCCGAATGATCCGGCCTACTCCGGCGGCGCAGACCTGGACCAGAACAGTCCCGGCACGGTCTACCTGTCGCGCGAAACGCAACCAGGTTCGCGCCGGTGGGAGATCGAGAAGTGGACGACGACCGCGCCGGCAACACTCGCGCACATCACGCAGAACTCGACGGTCAAGAATGTGCGGCCAGTCGTGCCCTGGGGACGGTCCGGCGAGATCCGGGTGCTGTGGATGAGCGGCACCTATACCGCGTTCTTCTACGGCTATCACACCCAGCTACGTGAACTGACCGCCGGCAGCGCACCCACGACCGCGCGCATCTCCGCATCGTCGACGGCGATCAGGGCGGGATCCACGGTCAGCCTCGGTGCCCGCGTCGTGCAGGGTTACCTCGGCGCCGGAGCGCCCGGCGCGACCGTCGACCTGCTCGGCCACGCGGCCGGCCATCCCGACTACGTGGTACGTACTGCTCGCGCCGACACCTTCGGCCTCGCGACCTTCACGGTCCGGCCCACGGAGACGATGCGGTTCACCGTGCGGGCGCCGGCCAGTTCCGCTTGGGGCTACTCCACCTCGGCGTCGATTGTCGTAGCTGTTGCCAGACGATCTGCCGTACGGATAAGCACGTCGGCCGTATCGATCAAACGCGGAACGTCCGTCGTCGTAGGCATGCGCGCCGTCGACGCCGCCACAAGCGCCTATCTACCCGCCGCGACGATCGAGCTGTGGCAGAGCGTGGCCGGCGGCAGCTGGCAACGCATCGCACGTTTCACCGCAGACGCCGTCGGTCTCGTGCGAGTGACTCGCACGCCGTCGACATCGGTGAGCTACCAGGCCCGCCTCGTGGGGAGCGCCGCGCATCAGGCCGCGGTCAGCCCGACGATCGCCGTGCACGTGTCCTGACGGCTAAACGTTGAACCTGAACTCGACTGGACCTTCCCGCCACCGACCAGGCACCGACTACCAGCCGCGATCACACGTTGAACCTGAACTCGACTGGACCTTCCCGCCACCGACCAGGCACCGACTACCAGCCGCGATCACACGTTGAACCTGAACTCGACGACGTCGCCGTCAGCCATCACGTAGTCCTTGCCTTCGATGCGGACCTTGCCGCGTGCCTTCGCCTCGGCCATCGACCCGGCCGACACCAGGTCGTCGTACGACACGATTTCTGCCTTGATGAATCCGCGCTCGAAGTCGGTGTGAATCACACCGGCCGCCTGCGGTGCGGTGGCTCCGCGCTTGATCGTCCAGGCCCGCGCCTCCTTCGGGCCCGCCGTCAGGAACGTCTGCAGGCCGAGGGTGGCGAACCCCACGCGGGCAAGTACGTCGAGGCCGGATTCGTCCTGTCCCATCGACTGCAACAGTTCGAGCGCCTCGTCGTCAGGCAGTTCGACGAGTTCGGCCTCGGTCTTCGCGTCGAGGAAGATCGCCTCGGCCGGAGCGACGAGGGCACGCTGCTCATCGGTGAAAGCCCGGTCGGTGATCTCGTCCGGATCGACATTGAAGACGTAGAGGAACGGCTTGGCCGTCATGAGGTGCAACTCGCGCAGCGGTTCGGGCTCGAGGCCGGCGGCGAACACCGTCTGGCCGGATTGCAGCACCTTCTCGGCCGCCTCGACCGCTGCCACGACCTGCAGCTTGTCCTTCTGCAGACGAGCTTCCTTGTGCAGTCGGGGCAACGCCTTCTCGATGGTCTGCAGGTCGGCGAGGATCAGCTCGGTGTTGATCGTTTCGATGTCGTCGCGCGGTGAAACCTTGCCGTCCACGTGCACGACATCGGGGTCGCTGAACGCGCGGATGACCTGGCAGATCGCGTCGGCTTCGCGGATGTTGGCGAGGAACTTGTTGCCGAGCCCCGCGCCTTCGCTCGCGCCCTTCACGATGCCGGCGATGTCGACGAACGAGGCGGTCGACGGGACGATCTTGGCCGAGCCGTGGATCTTCGCCAGGACGGCGAGGCGCGGATCGGGGACGCCGACCACGCCGATATTGGGCTCTATCGTGGCGAACGGGTAGTTCGCGGCCAGGACCTCGTTCTTGGTCAGAGCATTGAAGAGCGTGGACTTGCCGACGTTGGGCAGGCCGACGATGCCGATGGTGAGAGCCACGAGCCGCCAGTCTACGGACACGAACCTCGGCCGGCCCGCCGGCGATCCCATTCGGCCGGCTGTTGACGCTTCCCCGCCGAGAACACCAAGAAAAGCCGCGAAATCCGGTCAACCCGGCGGGGAAGCGTGGTCGTCGCGCGTCGATCACCGAAATTGTCGCCGCCCACTGCCAACATCGAGGCATGAACGTTGTGCTCCTGATCGTCGGCCTGCTCGTCGGCGCCCTCGCCGGGCTGGCGGTCGGCTGGCTGGCCGCTTCGCAACGCTCCGGCGCCGAGGCCGCGCAGCTTCGGGCCGCGCTCGACGCCGAGCGCTCCGCGGCGCGTGCCCGCGAAGATCTGCAGACCCAGACCGACCTCCGGCTGCGCGAAGCATTCGACTCGTTGGCGGGCGCGGCGTTGCGCCGCAACAACGAGGCATTCGTCGCAATGGCCGAGGCCCGGCTCGGCACGGCCACCACCGCCGCCGACGGCGACCTCGCCCATCGCCAGCAGGCCATCGAGGCGCTGGTCGCACCGTTGCGTGAATCGCTCGAACGCGTCCAGCACCAGTTGAACAGTGTCGAGCGCGAGCGGGCCGGCTCGTACTCCGCGCTGCTGGAGCAGATCGGCACGATGCGCCAGACGTCCGAGCAACTGCGTACCGAGACCTCCCAGCTCGTCACGGCGCTACGCGCACCACAGATCCGTGGACGTTGGGGTGAGCTGCAACTCGAACGCGCCGTCGAGGCAGCCGGTCTGACCGAGCACATCGACTACTTCACCCAGGCCACGGCCACCAGCGCGGACGGCACCGTGCGCCCTGACCTCGTGGTGCGACTCGTCGGCGGCAAGAACGTCGTCGTCGACTCGAAGGTCGCCTTCAGCGGCTATCTCGAAGCCATGGAGGCACGCGACGAAGCCACCCGGGCATCGCGGCTGAAGGCGCACGCCCGGCACCTGCGCCAGCACATCGACGCCCTCGGAGCAAAGGCCTACTGGGAGCGGTTCACGCCGACGCCGGAGTTCGTGGTGTGCTTCGTGCCGGCCGACGCCTTCCTCGACGCCGCCCTGCGCGAGGAGCCCACGCTCCAGGAACACGCTTTCAGCCGCAATGTCGTGCTGGCGACGCCTTCGACTCTCATCGCGCTGCTGCGCACCGTCGCCTACACCTGGCGCCAGGAGGCTCTGGCCGCCAATGCGGCCGAGGTACATCAACTCGGGCGCGAGTTGTACCAGCGCCTGTCGACTATGGGCGGGCACATCGACAAGCTCGGCCGCTCGCTGACGAGCGCGGTCGGGTCCTACAACCAGACCGTGTCGTCACTGGAGAGCCGGGTGCTGGTCACCGCCCGCCGTCTGACCGACCTCAAGGTGGTCGATCCGAACGACGCTCTCGAGACGCCCAAGCAGGTCACTGACACGACCCGGTCCACGCAGGCGCCCGAACTCACCGAACAGCGCGTGGTCGCGCTGCCCAAGCAGCGGATTCCGGTGAACCAGGCCGAGTTGCCCGCATTGGCGCCCGAGGCGTCCGGAGCCTGAGACCACCACCGCCGACCCACGAGCACCGACCCAGCTTCGACCCACGGGTCGGATTGTCGTGACACTGCGGGTTCACATCGCAACCGCAGCCCAACACCAAGGTCGGGCGGGTACCGTGTTCGTCAGTCTGCCCGCCCGAAACGAGACCGGCAGGTTCGAGACCAACCCGGTCACGACAGCTAGCCCACGCCGCGAAGGAGCGACGTCTTGGCTCATGTGCCCGCATCGCAGGGCGCCCAGTACGGTCGGCCGCCGGCATATGGCTACCCAACGACCCACCAGTCGGCGGGTGCGCCCGGCCCGGCGTTCGACGACGGCTGGGACGCTCCGACACACACCGTGTCCGCGGCCTATCAGAGTGACCCGGGCGCGCAGGTTTCCGAGCGCGGCGCCCCGGGCTGGCTTGCCGTACTCGTCCTGATCGTCATCTCTGCGATCGGCGGCCTGATCGATCTCGCCAACGGCTCTCAAGTCAAGGGCGGCTTCAACATCGGCGTAGTCGCGGCCTCCGTCGTGGCGATCATCATCGTCCGGCGGCGCTCGATGTTCCCCGTGGTCGTCGCTCCGCCGCTGGTGTACTTCGGCGCATCAGCGATCATGCTCTACGCCCGCTCGAGTGGACTGCACGACCGCAAGGTGCTCCTCGACGCGGCCGCGAACTGGCTCGTCTACGGCTTCCCCGCGATCGCCGGCGCCACCGCAGCGGTGTTGATCATCGCCGGCATCAGGCTGTTCACCGGTCGCTGATCGCCCACAGGTGGTCGTTGTGCCACGACCACGCGACGAATGCCCCGCGCCAGGAGTCAGCGCGCGGCGCGCAGGTCGCGCCGCAACTCCTGAGGTAGCGCGAAGGACAGGCGCTCGTCGGTGTGCGTGACCTCTTCGAGGTCGGCGTAGCCGCGCTCGGCGAGCCAGTGTGCGACGTCCTGCACGAGGATGTCAGGCACCGACGCGCCGCTCGACAGCCCGACGGTGGTGACGCCGTCGAGCCAGGCCTCATCGATGGCGTCGACGTTCTCGACGAGATGAGCGACCGGGGTGCCCGCCGCAAGCGCGACCTCGACCATGCGCACGGAGTTCGACGAATTCGGTGAGCCGACCACCAGGAACAACTCGACCTGGGGCGCGACCACCTTCACGGCGGCCTGCCGGTTCTGCGTGGCGTAACAGATGTCGTCACTCGGCGGCGATTGCAGCATCGGGAAGCGCTCACGCAGCGCCTCGACCGTGTGCATCGTCTCATCGACCGACAGCGTCGTCTGCGAGAGCCAGACGACCTTGCTCGGATCACGCACCTCGGTGCGCGCGACGTCGGCCGGCCCGTCGACGAGGTGGATCCGCTCGGGCGCCTCGCCGGTCGTGCCGACGACCTCCTCGTGCCCGTCGTGACCAATCAGCAGGATGTCGTAGTCGTCGGCGGCGAACCGCTTCGCCTCGTTGTGCACCTTCGTGACGAGGGGGCAGGTGGCGTCGATGGTCTTGAGGTTTCGCTGCTGCGCCTCGGCGTGCACCTCGGGGGCAACGCCGTGCGCGGAGAACACCACGATCGAGCCCTCGGGCACCTCGCCGTTCTCCTCGACGAAGATCGCGCCCCGAGCCTCCAGGGTGCGCACGACGTGCAGGTTGTGCACGATCTGCTTCCGCACGTACACGGGAGCGCCGTAGAGATCGAGCGCCTTCTCGACGGTCTGCACCGCGCGGTCGACGCCTGCGCAGTAGCCGCGCGGCCGCACGAGCAGGACCCGTCGTCTGGCTGGGCCAGCCGGTGCGAGCCCGCCTGCACCCTGGGTATCGGCCGATGTCATCAGGCCGCCTCGATCGCGTCACGCGCAGGACGCACCTCGACCGAAGTGGAGTGGCCGCGGGATAGCACCGTCATGCTCCCGATGGTACGGACGCTCGTCCGGACGTCACCTCGAGCGGTTCACCTCACCCGGCCCGCCCGGCCAGACGTCCCGGCAGACGGGGCGGCCGCGCCCGATACCTGCGCAGACGGCACCATCGCGGCCGGGTTGTTCGACGCATACGAGACGCCCGGGCGACGCCGGACGATGACCTCGTCGCCACTGCGCGTGACGTCAGGTCGGCGCGCCGCCCGCCCCCACCTCACCCGACCTTTCGATGGTTGGTGCAAGCTCTACGGCATGGCGCAGATCCCCACTCCGCTGCGTGCGGCGCTCGGCCTGGTCGCCAACGCGATCGAAGGAGCGCGCACGCTGCCCGACAAGGCCGTCGAGCTGCCGGTCCTGGCCGTCAGCACCGCCCTGCAGTTCTCGCTGCGTGCTCAGCAGCGATATGCCGAGTTCGCGCTGCGTGGCGACGAACTGATCGGCCGGCTGCGGGGCGTCCCGGAGGAGCCGCCCTCGTGGGCCACCTTTGACGACGACCAAGGTGATGAGGACGCCGACGAGATCGCTGCAGGCCGCGCCGACGACGCCGCTGAGGGGCAGCCCGATCCGGTTCCGGCACCGATTCCGATCGAGCGGCGCGAACCGAACGCGACGACGCGCCGCACCTCCACAACGGCCGGCGCCGCGTCGCCCAAGTCCCCGGCCGTCAAGAGCGCCGCGAAGCAACCCAGGGCCCGCAAGGCAGCCACCGCGAAGAAGGACCGGGCCGGCAAGACCACGGCCAAGCGCGCCGACGCCGCGGGCACCCAGACGGGCCAGGCCGAGGCCAAGCCGTCGGCGTTCGACGAGGCGGCCGAACACGACGCGGCGGCCCAGCAGGCGGCGCCGGAGCCGACTGAGAGCTAGGCCGGTCTAGTGGATCTGCTCGGTAGCGGGCCTAGGCGCTGATGGCCCGGCTGGAGTCCTCGCCCGAGCAGCCGATTCCGGTGCGCGTCGTCGCGATGAAGATCGGCGCGTGGATCAGCCGGCTCGGCGAGATCTGGGTCGACGGCCAGATCGCGCAGCTCACCCGGCGCCCGGGCATGGCGACGCAGTTTCTCGTGCTGCGCGACACCGACGCGAATGTCTCGCTCAACGTGACGTGCCCGCGCGCGCTACTCGACGACGCGATCGGCGAGGGATCGCGCGTGGTGCTGCGAGCCCGCCCGGATTTCTACGTCGAGCGCGGCACCCTCAGCCTGCGCGCGACCGAGATCCGGCAGGTCGGCCTCGGCGAACTTCTGGCGCAACTCGAACGGCTCAAGCGCCTGCTCGCCGCCGAGGGGCTGTTCGCCGCCGACCGCAAGCGCGCCCTGCCGTTCCTGCCCCGGCGAGTCGGGCTGATCACCGGGCGCGCGAGTGCCGCCGAGCGTGACATCGTCGAGAACGCCCGCCGGCGGTTCGCCGCTGTCGAGTTTCGGATCGAGAACGTCGCGACGCAGGGAACGTCGGCCGTCACCGACGTGGTTGCCGCATTGGGCCGGCTCGACGCCGACCCCGAGGTCGACGTGATCGTCATCGCCCGCGGCGGAGGCAGCGTCGAGGATCTGCTGCCCTTCTCCAACGAGTCACTGATCCGGGCCGTCGCGGCATGCGGCACACCCGTGGTCAGCGCCATCGGGCACGAACCGGATTCGCCACTGCTCGATCTCGTCGCCGATGTCGCGGCGTCCACACCGACCGATGCCGGGAAGCGGATCGTGCCCGACGTCGCGCAGGAGCGGCGTGGCGTGACCGAACTGCGCGGACGGGCCCGATCGTCCATCCGCCGCCGGCTGAACTCAGAGAGCGACCTGATGGCCGGCCTGCCCGAACGCCTGCGCCAGTCCGTCCGGGCCCGGCTCGGACGCGAGGCCGGTGAGGCGGCCGCGCTGCGCGAGCGCGCCCGCCGCTCGGTCGGGGCCGCGCTCACGGGCGCCGCGGGCGATCTCGCGCATGTGCGGGCCCACGTACGCTCGCTGTCGCCGCAGGCGACCCTCGATCGCGGCTACGCGGTCGTGCAACGCGACGACGGCCTCGTCGTACGTGACCCGGCCGAGGCGCGTGGGCGGCTGCGGGTACGGGTTGCGCGCGGCGAGTTCGCCGCAGTCGCCGCCGAGGACGAGCACGGCGCCTGACGTCAGCGATCGAAGACGGTCACCTCGATCGCGTAGGCGTCGGCCCGATAGACGTGATCACCGAACTCGATCGCGCGCCCATCCGCGTCGTACGCCGTTCGCTGCATCGTGATCAACGGCCGCCCGGGCCTGATCTTGAGCAGGCGGGCCTCGCGCTGGTTCGCCGACCGCGCGGTAATCCGCTGCTTGGCCACCTGCGGCTGCACGCCCCTCGCCCGCAGGATCCGGTAGAGCCCATCCGTGCGCAGTTCGTCGCTGGAGAAATCCGCGTACGCCGGCGGCAACCAGTTGTGCATCAACGCGAGTGGCCGACCGTCGGCGAATCGCAACCGCTCCGCGTAGACGAGGGGCGTCGAAGGATCCACACCGATGGCCGCCGCTGCCGCGGCGTTCACCCGTGACGTGTCGAACTTCAAGACCTCGGTCCGCGGGTGCTGCCCGGCCGCGTCGAGGTCGTCGTAGAGGCTCGTCAACTCGACCCGTCGATGAACCTGCGTGCTGGCGATCTCCGTGCCGTGACCCCGCTTGCGAACAAGAAGTCCTTTGCCCACCAGCTCTTCGAGCGCGCGACGCATCGTCGGCCGCGACAACCCGAGCGACTTGGCCAGGTCGACCTCGTTGGGCAGTCGATCGCCCGGCGCGAGTTCGCCATTGTCGATCGCCGCCTCGAGTTGGCCGGTGACCTGGAAGTAGAGAGGGATCGGGCTCGACCGGTCAACCCGGATCGGCGGCATTGGCATATGAGCGCTCCTCGGTCCCCTGACGGATTACATACTGACCGCTTGTCATCCTGATGTAAATATGTCAGAACAAACTCTTGACATGAGTGTTTCCCGGCAGCGAGAGTTCACCCAGCCGAAGACGTAACCGGCCGGCAGGGGGCTGACAATGCGGATCGGGGTTGCCGGTGTTGGGCGGATCGGCGCATTTCACGCCGACACGCTCAGCCGAATAGCCGAGATCGACTCGCTGGTACTCGCCGACGCCGACCCGGTCCGGGCAGCGGCGGTTGCTACGGGGCTTGCCGTCGACCACATCGACTCGCCCGCCGACCTGTTCACGTCGGGCATCGACGGGTTGGTGATCGCCGCGGCCACCGACGCCCACGCCGCGCTGATCCTCGCCTCCGTCGAGGCGGGCATCCCCGTGTTCTGCGAGAAACCCGTCGCCCCCGATGCGGCAGGAACCCGAGCGGTACTGGAGAAAGTACGAACGTCGACGGTTCCGGTGCAGATCGGATTCCAACGACGCTTCGACGCCGGGTTCACCGCCGCCCGCGAGGCCGTCATCAGCGGGCGGCTCGGCTGGGTGCACACACTGCGCGCGGGAACGCTCGACCCCGCGCCGCCCACGCCCGAGTACGTGGCCGCGTCGGGCGGCTTCTTCCGCGACTGCAGCGTCCACGACTTCGACGCGATCCGTTGGGTCACCGGCCAGGAGGTGGTCGAGGTCTACGCGCTCGGGGCCAATCGCGGCGCCGACTTCTTCCGCGACGCGGGCGATGTCGACACCGCGGCCGCGCTGCTGACCCTTGCCGACGGCAGCTTCGCCCATGTCGCCGCGGCCCGCTACAACGCGGCCGGGTACGACGTGCGCCTCGAGGTGCTCGGGTCCGAGCACAGCATCAGCGTGGGACTCGACGATCGCCTGCCGTTGGAGTCGGTCGAACCCGGCGTGACGTTCCCGAGCGGCGTGCCCTATCCGATGTTCATGGAACGGTTCCACTCGGCGTACGTGGCCGAGTTGACGGCGTTCACCGACATCGTCGCCAAGCGCGCACAACCGACGTGCACCGTGGCCGACGCCCTCGAAGCGTTCCTGATCGCCGAGTCGTGCGAACTGTCGCGAGCCGAGCACCGTCCCGTGCTGATCGCCGAGGTGCGCGAATGAGCGAGCATCGCAGCGACGAAGGAGCGAGGAGCGAGCAATCCAGCGATGAGCGCTCGCGCGAAGAGCCAGGTTCACGAATGAGTCGCGTGATCAGGCAACTTCCTCCGGCGCCACACCGGAAGAAGTTGCCCGATCGGGGAAGGGCGGGTGAATGAGCACCCCGTTCGACGTGATCACGATGGGCCGGGTCGGCGTCGACCTGTACCCGTTGCAGACCGGCGTCGGCCTCGAGGACGTGACCACGTTCGGCAAGTTCCTCGGCGGCAGCGCCACGAATGTCGCGGTGGCAGCGGCACGACACGGGCGGCGCACAGCGGTGATCACCCGGACCGGGGCGGATCCGTTCGGCCGGTTCGTCCACCGCGCATTGAAGGAACTCGGCGTGGACGACCGCTACGTCTCCGAAGTCGACGGCCTGCCGACGCCCGTGACGTTCTGCGAGATCTTCCCGCCCGACGACTTCCCGCTCTACTTCTACCGGCTGCCCAAGGCGCCGGATCTCGTCATCAATGCCGGCGAACTCGACCTCGACGCCATCCGCGATTCGCGCATCTTCTGGGCGACGGTCACCGGGCTGTCGCAGGAGCCGAGCCGGCACGCGCACGACGTGGCCTGGCAGGCCCGCGGACGCCGCCCGCTCACCGTCCTCGACCTCGACTACCGGCCGATGTTCTGGGAATCACGCGAGGCGGCGCGAACCCAGGTCCAGCGCGCGCTCGGCCAGGTCACCGTCACGGTCGGAAACCTCGACGAATGCGAGACGGCGGTCGGCGAGCGCGATCCGCTGCGTGCGGCCGAGGCACTGCTGGACGCGGGCGTCGAACTCGCGGTCGTCAAGCAGGGCCCGAAGGGCGTGCTGGCCCGCACGCGGGACGA
Source organism: uncultured Actinomycetota bacterium (assembly GCA_963709985.1). Taxonomy (GTDB): domain Bacteria; phylum Actinomycetota; class Actinomycetes; order Mycobacteriales; family Jatrophihabitantaceae; genus DASXRA01. The sequence goes on along the minus strand of CAVPYQ010000025.1, from coordinate 33,256 downwards.
GACCGTCGAGGTGGCGCCGATGCCCGTCACGGTGCTGAACGGGCTCGGCGCGGGCGACGGGTTCGGCGGAGCGCTGTGCCACGGGTTGCTCGCCGGCTGGCCACTCGAACGCGTGCTGCGATTTGCCAATGCGGCCGGGGCAATCGTCGCGTCCCGACTGGAGTGCTCAACCGCCATGCCCAGCACCGACGAGGTCGAGACGTTCCTCGAGGTGAGCAGTGTCTGAACCAGACTTCGACCGCCTGCGCGAGTTGCGCGCCCATCAACCGGCGTCGGTTGCCGAGGCCGCCGTGTCGCGCGAGCGGCGTCCGCTCCTTCGTGAAGACGGGCGGCTGATGCTCGTCGCCGCCGACCATCCGGCGCGCGGCGCGCTCGGCGTCCGCGACGTGCCCGACGCCATGGCCGACCGCTACGACCTGCTCCGCCGCCTGGTAACCACGCTCGAACGTCCAGGCGTCGACGGAGTTCTCGGCACGCCGGACATCATCGAGGACCTGCTACTGCTCGGCGCCCTCGAGGGCAAGGTCGTCATCGGCTCGATGAACCGCGGCGGGCTGCAGGGTGCCCGGTTCGAGCTGGATGACCGCTTCACCGGCTACGACGCCGCCACGATCGCCGCGATGGGATTCGACGGCGGCAAGATGCTCGCCCGCATCGACCTCGCCGACGCCGGATCGGTCGCGACGCTCGAATCGTGCGGGCGGGCCGTCGGCCAACTCGCCGGGCGGGGTCTGATGGCCATGGTCGAGCCGTTCCTGGCGCATCGCGAGGACGATCGCGTCGTCAATGACCTGTCGGCGGCCGGCGTCCGCAAGTCGGTGGTCGTGGCCAGCGGTCTGGGCCCGACCAGTGCGTACACCTGGCTCAAGCTGCCCGTCGTCGACGACATGGAACTGGTCATGGCGGCAACGACGCTGCCCACGCTGCTGCTCGGTGGCGACCCGTCCGGGCACCCGGAGGAGACGTACGCCAAGTGGCAGCAGGCGCTGGAATTGCCTGGTGTGCGCGGGCTGGTTGTCGGCCGGGCGCTGCTCTACCCACCCGACGGCGACGTAGCCGGCGCGGTCGACGCGGCCGTATCACTCGTCCGCAAGGTCGAGGAGGCGGTGACGTGAGCGCCGACTGGTACCGAGCGGCGGGTTCTGCCGCGGACGACGGCTTCCCGGTGTCGATCAGCCCCGGAGTCGGCCGGCTGGGGGTACTCCGGCCTGCGCGTGCTCGACCTCGCGCCCGGGCGTTCGCGGACGCCTCGACACCGGCGACGACGAGGTGATCGTGCTGCCGCTCGCCGGCTCGTGCACCGTCGAGGCCGACGGCGAGCGGGCCGATCTCGCCGGGCGTTCGAGCGTGTTCAGCGGCGTCAGCGACTTCGCGTACGTGCCCCGCGACGCAGCCGCTGACGATCGCGTCGACGGACGGCGGCCGCTTCGCCCTCGCGTCGGCGCGCGCCCGCCACCGGCTGCCCTTCCGGCACGTCGCCGCCAAGGAGGTACCGGTCGAACTGCGCGGGGCGGGCTCGTGCTCGCGGCAGGTCAACAACTTCGGCGTTCCGGACGTGCTCGACGCCGACCGGCTCATCGCCTGCGAAGTCCTTACGCCGTCGGGCAATTGGTCGTCCTATCCCCCGCACAAGCACGACGAGGACCGCCCGGGCGAGGAGACGCCGCTCGAGGAGATCTACTACTTCGAGGTCGCCCGCGACGGCATGGCCTACCAACGCGTGTACGGCACCGGGCATCGACGTGCTGGCCGAGGTCCGAAGCGGCGACGCCGTGCTGATCCCGCACGGCTGGCACGGCCCGTCGATGGCCACACCCGGCTACGACCTGTACTACCTGAACGTGATGGCCGGGCCGGGCGAGCGAAGCTGGCTGATCTGCGACGACCCGGCCCACGCCTGGGTACGCGGCACCTGGGCCGATCAGCCGGTCGATCCGCGGCTGCCCATGACGCAGGCATCGACATGAAAGCCAACCACCGCCGGGGGGCACTTCGCGCGCCGGTGGGCACTTGCAAGTGCCCACCGGGCGCGAAGGTGACCGCCCACGAGGTCAACCGGGAGGTAGCCGCATGAGGCTCACCGTCGGCCAGGCAGTCGTGCGCTTCCTCGCGGCCCAGCGCACCGAGCGCGATGGCATCGAGCACAAGATGTTCGAAGGCTGCTTCGGCATCTTCGGTCACGGCAACGTCGCCGGCATCGGCCAGGCGCTGCTCGAAGCCGAACTCGCGACGCCCGGGGCGCTTCCCTACCTGCAGGCCCGCAACGAGCAGGGCATGGTGCACGCGGCGTCGGCGTTCGCCCGGATGCGCAACCGCCTTTCGATGCTGGCCTGTACGTCGTCCATCGGGCCGGGCGCGACGAACATGGTCACCGGCGCGGCGCTGGCGACGATCAACCGGCTGCCCGTCCTGCTGCTGCCCGGCGACGTGTTCGCCACCCGGGTCGCCAACCCGGTGCTGCAGGAACTGGAAGATCCCCGGTCCGGCGACGTCAGCGTGAACGACACGCTCCGGCCGGTGTCGCGCTACTTCGACCGGATCTGGCGGCCCGAGCAACTGCCGAGCGCGCTGCTCGCCGCGATGCGGGTGCTGACCGACCCGGCCGAGACGGGCGCCGTCACGCTCGCGCTGCCGCAGGACGTGCAGGCGCAGGCATTCGACTGGCCGGACGAGCTGTTCGCGCCGCGCACCTGGCACGTCGCCGCGCGCCGTGCCCGAGCCGGCCGCGCTGGCTCGCGCGGTCGAGACTCTCCGCGGCGCCACGCGCCCGCTGATCGTCGCCGGCGGCGGCGTCATCTACTCCGAGGCGACGGACGCGCTGCGCGAATTCGCCGAGCGCACCGGCATCCCCGTCGCGGAAACCCAGGCCGGTAAGGGATCTCTGCCCTACGACCACCCGCTCGCCGTCGGCGCGATCGGCGCCACCGGCACGACCGCCGCGAACGCGCTCGCCCGCGAGGCCGACGTCGTGCTCGGCATCGGCACGCGGTGGAGCGACTTCACCACTGCGTCGCGAACCGTCTTCGCCGCGCCGCAGGTCCGTTTCGTCAACGTCAACGTCGCATCGTTCGACGCGGCCAAGCACTCCGGGCGTCGGCGGTGACCGCCGACGCGCGGGCAGCGCTGCAAGCGCTCACCGGCGCCCTGGCCGGCTGGAGCACCGACGCCACGCTACCGCGAGCAGGCCGCGAGCCTCGCCGCAGAGTGGGACGCCGACGGTCGAGCGCGCCTACCACCTCGGCCACAAACCGTTGCCCGCCCAGTCCGAAGTGCTCGGCGCCGTCAACGAGATCTCCGACGCCCGCGACGTGGTCGTCTGCGCGGCCGGCTCGATGCCGGGCGATCTGCACAAGCTGTGGCGCACCCGCGACCCGAAGGGCTACCACGTCGAGTACGGCTACTCGTGCATGGGCTACGAGATCGCCGGCGGCCTGGGCGCGAAGCTGGCCGCACCCGACCGGGAAGTGTTCGTGCTCGTCGGCGACGGCTCGTACCTGATGATGGCGCAGGAACTCGTTACGGCCATACAGGAAAAGGTCAAACTCGTCGTCGTCCTGGTGCAGAACCACGGCTTCGCCTCGATCGGGCGGCTCTCGGAATCGCTCGGATCGCAGCGGTTCGGCACGGCGTACCGCTACCGCAGCGACGACGGCCGGCTCGACGGCGACGTCCTGCCGGTCGACCTGGCCGCCAACGCCGAGAGCCTCGGCGCCGAAGTGCTCCGGGCGCGCACCATCGACGAGTTCCGCTCCGCGCTCGTCAAGGCCAAGGCGGCCGACCGCACCACCGTCGTGCACGTCGAGACGGACCCGCTCGTCGACGCCCCGGACAGCGACGCCTGGTGGGACGTCCCGGTGGCCGAGGTGTCGGCCCTGCACAACCACGCAAGAAGCACGCGCGCAGTACGAACAGCACAAGCTCGCCCAGCGGCACTACCTGTAAGGGGACGACATCATGAAGACCATTCAGCACTGGATCGGCGGGTCGCTGACCGGCGGCGCGTCGACGCGAACGGCTCCGGTGTGGAACCCGGCAACGGGCGAGCAGCAGGCCGAGGTCCTGCTCGCCGACCCCGCCGACGTGCAGCACGCGATCGGCGCCGCCGCAAAGGCGTTCGAGCAATGGCGTGATGCCTCGCTGTCGACCCGGACGACCGTCCTGTTCGCGTTCCGGCAGTTGCTCAACGAGCACATCGACGAACTGGCGGCGATCGTCTCCGACGAGCACGGCAAGGTGCTCTCTGACGCGCGCGGCGAGGTACAGCGCGGGCTGGAAGTCGTCGAGTTCGTGTGCGGCATTCCCCAACTGCTCAAGGGCGATTACTCCGACCAGGTGTCGGCCGGAGTCGACTCCTACACCTTCCGCCAGCCGCTGGGCGTCGTCGCGGGCATCACGCCGTTCAACTTCCCGGCGATGGTGCCGTGCTGGATGCATCCGGTCGCCATCGCCTGCGGCAACACGTTCGTGCTCAAGCCCAGCGAGCGCGACCCGTCCGCGTCACTGCTGGTCGCCGAACTGTGGCAGCGCGCGGGCCTGCCCGACGGCGTGTTCAACGTGGTGCAGGGCGACAAGGTGGCCGTCGACGCATTGCTCGACTCGCCGGCTGTCGCTGCGATCTCGTTCGTCGGTTCGACGCCGATCGCCCGCTACATCCACGAACGAGCGACGTCGACGGGCAAGCGCGTGCAGGCGCTGGGCGGCGCGAAGAACCACGCGATCGTGTTGCCCGATGCCGACCTCGACTTCGCGGCGAACCACCTGACGGCGGCCGCGTTCGGGTCGGCCGGACAACGGTGCATGGCGATCTCGGCCGCCGTCGCGGTCGGCGATGCGGGCGACGCGCTCATCGACCGGCTCAAGGCCAAGGCGTCCACCGTGCACGTCGGTCCCGGCCGCGACGAGGCGAGCGAGATGGGCCCGGTGGTCACCGCCGAGGCACGCGACCGCATCGTCGGCTACATCGGCTCGGGCGAGTCGCAGGGCGCCAGCGTGGTCGTCGACGGACGCGGCCTCGTCGTCGAGGGTTACGAGCAGGGCTTCTTCGTCGGCCCGACCGTCCTCGACAACGTCACGGCCGAGATGGACGCCTACCGCAACGAGATCTTCGGCCCCGTGCTGTCGGTGACCCGGGTGGCCACCGTCGATGACGCGATTGCCTTCATCAACGCGAACCCGTACGGCAACGGCACGGCGATCTTCACCTCGAGCGGCGAGGCCGCCCGACGATTCCAGCGCGAGGTCAACGTCGGAATGATCGGCATCAACGTGCCCATCCCGGTGCCGATGGCGTATCACTCCTTCGGCGGCTGGAAGGACTCGCTGTTCGGCGAGTCGCACATCCACGGGCCAGAGGGAATCCGCTTCTACACCCGCGCAAAGGTCGTCACCGCCCGCTGGCCGCACGTCGAACATGCCGTGGCGGCCAGCTACTACTTCCCGACCGCCAATTGACGGCGGCGGCAACTCCCTCGGAAGGGGTAAGTCGATGATCAGTAAAAAGCGGGGATGGGCTGTTGCCGCCGTTGCCGTGTCGCTGCTCGTGGTGTCGGCGTGCAGCAGTCGCAACGCCGTCAACAAAGTCCACAACAAGAGCGGAGGCGGGAAGGGCGGCTATGGCTACAACATCGCCGTCGTGACGCACGGCGGGGCGGGCGACTCGTTCTGGAGCATCGTGAAGCGGGGCGTCCAGCAGGCCGGCAGCGACATGGGCGACAAGGTCACCTATCAGAGCGACGGCGACCCGACGAGGCAGGCGCAACTCATCGACGCGGCGATCAACGCGAAGCCGGACGGCCTCGTCGTCTCGATGGCCAACCCGGAGGCGTTGAAGGCCTCGGTCGAGCGGGCGGTCAAGGCCGGCATCCCGGTGATCACGATCAACTCCGGCGAGGCGCAGTCGAAACAGTACGGCGCGCTGTCGCACATCGGCTCCGACGAGACGATCGCGGGCAAGGCGGTCGGCACGGAACTCAAGGCCGAGGGCGTCAAGAACGTCATCTGCGTGATCCAGGAGGCCGGCAACGTCGGACTCGAACAGCGCTGCGCCGGCGTCAAGGCGACCCTGGGCGGCACCGTCACGAACATCCAGGTCGATAACAACAACCTGCCCGGGGCACAGGCCACCATCCTCGCGAAGCTCCAGTCCGACAAGGCGATTGACGGCGTCGTCACGCTGGGCGCCCAGGTGGCGCAGGTCGCCGAGGGAGCGATCAGCTCGGCCAGCTCGTCGGCCAAACTGGCGACCTTCGACCTCAACGCCGACGTGGCGAAGGCCGTTGAGGACGGCAAGATCGCGTTCGCGGTCGACCAGCAGCCTTACCTGCAGGGCTACCTGGCGGTCGTGATGCTCACCCAGTACAAGTCGAACCTGAACGTCCTCGGCGGCGGCCAGCCGGTACTGACCGGGCCGAACCTGATCACCAAGGACAACGCCGCCGCGGTGATCAAGCTCGCCGCCGGAGGCACACGATGACGGCCACGACGATCGCTGCCGACGAGCGGGTCGCGCATATCGGTTTCCTGCGCCGACTGCTCGTCAAGCCGGAGTTCGGCGCTCTGGTCGGCGTGATCGTCATCTTCGTCTTCTTCGCCTTCCAGTCCGACGTGTTCCGTTCGATGAGCGGCGCAGCCAACTGGCTGGACGTGTCATCGACGCTGGGCACGATGGCGGTACCGGTCGCCTTGCTGATGATCGGCGGTCACTTCGACCTGTCGGCCGGTGTGCAGGTCGGCACGGCCGGTCTCGCCACGGGGATCATGACGACGTACTGGGGCTTGCAGCTGTACGCCTCGTTGGCGATGTCGCTCGTGCTGATGCTCGCGATCGGCTTCGTGAACGGCTTCCTGGTGACCCGGACCGGACTGCCCAGCTTCATCATCACGCTGGGCATGTTCCTCGGCCTGCAGGGCCTCAACCTCGGTTTCACCAAGCAGATCACCAACACGGTGCAGGTGAGCAACCTCGACCTCGTCCCCGGCTACCACTCCCTGTACGACGTACTGGGCAGTACGGTGACGGTCGGCGGCGCCAAGTTCCAGATCGCCATCATCTGGTGGGTGGTCATCACCGCGATCGCGTCGTGGCTGCTGCTGAAGACCCGATTCGGCAACTGGATCTTCGCAACGGGCGGCGATCCGAACGCGAGCAAGAACGTCGGCGTACGCACGGATCGCACCACCATCGCGCTGTTCATGCTCACCTCGACGGCCGCATGGTTCGTGGGCAACACGCAGATCGTTCGCTTCGGCACCATCCAGGCCCAGAGCGGAATCGGCCAGGAGCTCTACTTCATCGTTGCCGCGGTGATCGGCGGGTGCCTGCTGACCGGCGGCTACGGCTCCGCCGTCGGCGCCGCGCTCGGCGCGCTCATCTTCGGCATGACGGAGGTGGGCATCGTCAACGCAGGCTGGAACTCCGACTGGTTCAAGCTGTTCGTGGGCGTGATGTTGCTGCTCGCGGTTCTCGCCAACCAATACGTCCGGCGCTTCGCCGAGCGGACCAGGAGGTAGCGCCATGACCAAGTACCCCGACCACCGATCAAGCGTGGTGGCCTCATGACCGACCCTGAGATCAAGGAAGTCACCGAACCCGCCACCGACGTGCCGATGCTGGAGATCCGCGACGTCACCAAGACGTTCGGCAGCGTCATCTCGCTGTTCGAGATCTCGACGACGGTCCGCGCCGGTCAGGTGACGTGCGTGCTCGGCGACAACGGTGCGGGCAAGTCGACGTTCATCAAGATCCTGTCCGGTGTCCATCAGGCCGATCACGGGCAGTTGCTCGTCGACGGCGCGCCGGTGCGCTTCAACACGCCCCGTGACGCGCTCGATGCGGGGATCGCCACCGTGTTCCAGGACCTCGCGATGGTGCCGCTCATGGCCATCTGGCGGAACTTCTTCCTCGGCTCGGAGCCGACGAAGGGCTGGGGGCCGTTCCGGCGTTTCGACGCGGCCAAGGCGAAGCGAATAACACGCAAGGAGATGGGCGACATGGGGATCGACATCCGCGATCCCGATCAGCCGGTCGGCACGCTCTCCGGCGGCGAGCGCCAGTCGGTCGCCATCGCCCGTGCGGTTCACTTCGGGGCCCGCCTGCTGATCCTCGACGAACCGACCTCGGCGCTGGGGGTCAAGCAGGCGGGAGTGGTGCTGAAGTACATCGTCCAGGCGCGCGACCGCGGCCTCGGCGTCATCTTCATCACGCACAACCCGCACCACGCCTACCCGGTCGGCGACCGCTTCCTGTTGCTCAAGCGCGGGCGCAGCCTCGGCGACTTCGCGAAGTCGGAAATCTCCCTGGGCGAGTTGACCCGGCTGATGGCCGGTGGTGCCGAACTCGAGGCGCTGGCGCACGAATTGGAACGTGACTCGGCCGAAGACGCATCGAGCGTCGGCCGCGAGTTGCTGGAAGAGACCAAACATCTCGGCTGACTAGGGTCATTTGTGCGTTGAGTGGTGCGTTTCGGCCCGAGCGGTGCGTTCTACCGCACCACTCAGCCGCTAACGCACCACTCAACGGAGGTACGGGCGGGTCAGGTCAGACCGTGCCGCCGGAGCGCAGCAGGCGGTCGTTGGCCTGCCGGTGCAGGATCCCGCGGATCTCGCGGGTCTCCTCGGGGTCGTAGCGGTCCACCACGGACTCGATCTCGAGCCGGGCGGACGGGGTGTCGTATGCCGCGAGCTGGCGCTCGAGTTCTCGGCGGTTCTGTCGGATATTGCGTCGGTTGCCTAGTTCCGTGCGGAGGGCTTCTAGCGTCCTCATCTTCGTTCCTTCACCTGGTGTGTCCATTCCGCCCAGCACAACCGCAGAGCGGGGCGGAATGCTCCCGCGTGAGTCCCGACGTGAGGCAGTTCTCAGTTGTTAAGAGCAGGTTTCGCCACAAGTTCTATCGGCCGGCGTTCGCCCGATTCAAGCGCTGACACGCAGGATTCTGCGACGGCGCTCGCGACGTAGCCGTCCCAGGCCGATGCGCCGCGGGCGACGCCGGCGGCGATGCCGTCGACCCAATCCTGCAGTTCACGCCGGTACGCGTCGGCGAACCGATCACGCCAGTCGTGGGCAACACCGCTCGACACCGTGCCGTTGTGGCGCAGCACATTGCCTGCGTCCACACCGATCGAGACCGCGCCTTGCTCGCAGACAAGTTCGCAGCGCACGTCGTAGCCATAGCGGGCATTCACGAAAATCTCGACGTCGACGAGGACGCCCGATTCCGTTTCGAGCACGAGGAACTGCGGGTCCTGCGTGTCTCCCCCGACGAGTGACGATCGGCGCGGGCGGTAGGCGGTGACGGCCGCGATCTCCTCGCCGAGCAGCCAGCGGCTGATGTCGATCTCGTGCACCGCCGAGCTGGTGATCAGCATCCGGCTCGGCCAGCCCGCACTGGCGCTGGGATTGCGATGAATGCAATGCAGCAGGAGCGGGCCGCCGAGGCCTCCGTCGTCGAGCGTGCGCCGCAGTTCGAGGTAGCCGGCGTCGTAGCGGCGCATGAAGCCGACCGACACGAGGCGACGGCCGATCGCGACCTCGGCATCGACGATGCGCAGGCAGCCCGCAGCGGTGGACGCCAGCGGCTTCTCGCACAGCACCGGCTTGCCGGCATCCAGTCCGGCAAGCACGAACTGCTCGTGGCTGTCGTCCGATGACGCGACGAGCACGGCATCGATGTCTTTGTCCTTGATCAAAGCGAACGGGTCGTCGAGCACCCGGGCATCGTGAACGTGCGCGGCGGCCGCCTGCGCGCGATCGCGGTCGAGGTCGTAGACAGCCCCCACCGTGGCGCCGGCGATCACGGTGCCGAGCAGCCGGGCGTGGTCGGCACCCATCACGCCGGCGCCGATGATGCCGACTCTGATCGTCATCGGGCCGGCACCCGTACCCAGGCACCGGTACGGGCCGACTCGGACATGCAGTCGAGCGCGCGCGCACTCTGCACGGCATCCTCGATCGTGGCGCCATGCGGCTCACCGTCCACTATGGACTGCAGGAACCGGGCCGCCTCGATCACCTTCAGATCGTCGAAGCTGAGCGCCACGCCGGCACCGGGCTGAAACGCCGCGAAGTCACCGTGTTCCGGCCCGACGAACAACGTGCTGACCGTCTGGTTCTGGTAATCGTCGCCGGTGCTGACACCGAGTTCGCCCATCCGGCGGAAGTCCCAGTGCAGGACGCCTTTCGTGCCGTGGATCTCGAAGCCGTAGTTGCACTGCTCCCCCACGCTGACCCGGCTGGCCTCCAGGGTGACGCGCGTGCCATCGGTCAGATGCATCAGGCAGGCCACGTAGTCCTCGTTCTCGACCTTCTGGAGTTGGCCGGATGCGAGAGCGTAGTGGCTCGTGGTGCCGCTCGGCTCGGGGCGTTCCGGGATGAAGATCCCGGTGTCGGCCACCAGGGCCTCGATGTCGCCGAGCAGGTACCGGGCGAGGTCGACGCCGTGCGAGGCGAGATCGCCGAGCACCCCCGGCCCACCGCGGTCCCGCTCGAATCGCCAGGACAGGGCGCCTTGTGGATGCGCCGCGTAGTCGCTGAGCAGTCGCACCCGGGCGTGTGTCGGCGTGCCGATCCGGCCCTGCTCGATCAGCAGCCGGGCGTGGGCGACGGCGGGGGCGTTGCGGTAGTTGAACCCGACCGTGCTCCGTACGCCGGCGTACGCGATTTCGTCGGCCACCGCCTGCGCGTCCGCGGCGTCGAGGCCGACCGGCTTCTCGATCCAGATGTGCTTGCCGGCCTTGGCCATCGCGCTCGCGATCTCGCGGTGCAGGTAGTTCGGCGCCGTGATGCTCACCGCCTGGATGCCCTTGTCGTCGATGATCTCCTGCCAGTTGGCCGCGGCCAGCCGGAAGCCGTACTGATCGACCGCTTCGCCCAGGCGGTGAGGCTCCGGGTCAGCGACCGCGATCAGCTCGGGAGCGATCGGCAGTTGCGGAAAGTGGTGCAGCACCCGCGCATACGCCCGCGTATGGACGTGGCCCATCCAGCCAAAGCCGACCACCGCAACGCCGACGTGTTGGCGGGTCATCGCGCAGCGGTCAGGAAGTCGATGCTGCGCCGGACGTCGAGCACCGGGCCACCGCCTGCCTCGGGCTCCTCGTGCAGGGCGGCATCCTGTTCCAAGACGTACCAACCCTGGTAGCCGACGGCCTCCAATGCATCGACGATGCCTGCGATGTCGAGATCACCGGCGCCAAGCGGGGCGTACAGCCCTTGGCGGACCGCTCCGATGTAGCTCGTGTCGCCGCCGGAAACCGTTGCGGCAACGGGCAAGCGCACGTCCTTCAAGTGCACGTGGGCCACCCGCTCGGCGGCCGATCGCACCAGTTCGAGGGGGTCGGTGCCGCCGATGACGAGGTGGCCGGTGTCGAGGCACAGGGCGATGTCGCTGGATTCGATCAGCCGCAGGACGGCCGCCCGATCCTCGATCGCCGTGCCGACGTGTGGATGCAGGGTCGGCGTCATGCCGAGGTCGGCGATCAGGTCGTGCAACCGCTTGAGGTTGCCGAACAATGTCCGCCACTCGTCGGCATCCAGCGACACCTTGCGGTCATAGCTGCCGTCCGCCGATCGAGCCGCCAGGACGACGACATCCGAGCCGGCCGCCGCCAGCGTCCGGATCGCCTGCTCGGCCTCGCTGAGATCCAGCGCCGGGTCGGCGTGCAGCACGACGGGCAGAAAGCCGCCGATGAGCCGCAGCCCGTACCGATCGAGACGCGCCCGGACCTGAGCCGGGTCGTCTCCCAGGTAGCCGGTCGGGCCGAGTTCTGTCGCCGCGAGGCCGAGCCCGCGCATCTCCGACAGCACGCGATCGGCGGCCAGTTCGCGACCCCAGTCAGGCGCCTCGCAGACACCCCATGAGATCGGTGCACCGGCGATGCGATGAAGCGGAAGCGACGGCATGATTCCTCCGGTGCGGCAACAACTAGAGCGCTCTAGTTCGAAGTATCATCGCCGTCGATGAGCATGTCAACGAGCAGATCTGCCAAGCAGCGCCGGGCGACGTCACGGCCGCCGACGTTGGAGGACGTCGCCACGCGCGCCGGAGTTTCGCGGGCGCTGGTCTCCATAGTGGTGCGCGGCGTACCCGGTGCGAGTGAGGCGACGCGTGAGCGCGTCCTGCAGATCGCGGCCGATCTCGGCTATCGGCCGGACTCGCGGGCCCGCCTGCTCGCCGGCCGGCAGTCGCGGCTCATCGGCGTCACCCTCGTGCTCAATCACCCGTTTCATGCCGACCTGGCCGAGGGAATCTACGCAGCCGCCGAGCCGCTCGGCTACGAGGTCGTCCTGAGCGCCGTCACCGAGCAACGCGACTCACGCCGGGCGATCAACACCCTGCTCGATTACCGTTGCGCGGCCGCCATTCTCGTCGGCGCCGTCGTCCGCGAGCCGGGTCTGTCCGTGCTCGGCGAGCGGTTGCCGGTCGTCGTGCTCGGCCAGCGCGCGCGCAGCACCGCGGTGGACGTCGTCCGCATGGCCGACGCCAAGGGGATGCGGCTCGCCGTCGATCACCTTGTCGGCCTTGGGCATCGCGAGATCGTCCACGTGGACGGCGGTCGCGGCCCTGGATCGGCCGATCGCCGCAACGGGTACCGCGAAGCGATGCGCCGCCACGGACTCGGCCGACCGGATCCGCATCGTCGCCGGCGGGCAGTCCGAGGAGGACGGCGCGGACGCAGCCCGCGAACTGACCGACTCGGGCCCGCCGCCGAGCGCAGTGCTCACCTACAACGACCGGGCCGCGGTCGGGCTGCTCGATGTGTTCGTCCGCGCCGGAATCGCCGTCCCCGACGACACATCCGTGGTCGGCTACGACGACAGCCAGGTGGCCCGCCTGCCGTACCTGCGCCTGACCACGGTCAGCCAGGACGCCGCGCGCATGGCGCAACTCGCCGTCGAACGTGCGGTCGCGCGCCTCCAGCACGAGGACGTGGCGCAGCGCGAAGTCGTGCTCACCCCGCACCTGGCCGTGCGCGGCACCACGGCGCCACCGCGCTCCCACTAGGCTCCGGCACTGATGACTGACGAAATCGGGTACGAGGCCGCCCGCGCCGAACTGGCAGATATCGTGCGCAAACTCGAGACGGGCGGGCAGCCGCTGGAGGAATCGCTTGCGCTCTGGCAGCGCGGCGAGGAACTGGCCGACATCTGCCAGCGCTGGCTCGACGGGGCCACCGCACGCCTCGACGAGGCAATAGCCGGCCACGACGAGGCGTCCGAATGACCGGCCTCGACCACATCACGCCGGACGGTGTCGCGGCCGGCTTCGGGTATTCGCACGTCGTCGCCGGCACCGGCCGCCTGATCGCGATCTCCGGACAGGTTGCCCTGGACGAGTCGGGCCGGATCGTCGGCCCCGGCGATCCCGAGGCGCAGGCCCGACAGGTGTTCGAGAATCTGCGCCGCTGCCTGTTCGCCGCGGACGCGACATTCGACGACGTCGTCAAGCTGACCATCTTCCTGACCGACCTGGCCGCGTTGCCGGCGGTGCGGGCGGTCCGCGACGAGTACATCAACACCGCCCGGCCGCCCGCGAGCAGCGCCGTTCAGGTCGTCGGGCTCGTCCTGCCCGGCCTGATGCTCGAGATCGAGGCGTTCGCGCTCATCCCGGCGCCATAGGCGTCACCGGCCGGATGTAGAGGCCGGCCACCGCGACGAGCAGCAATGCCGCGCCGAGCGCGCCGACGAAGTTCAGCGTCTCGCCGAGCACCACGGCGGCGAGCATCGTCGCGGCCAGCGGTTCGAGCAGCGTCAGCACCGCGGCGACGTCGGTCGGTGTCGAGCGCAGACCACCGAAGAACAGCCCGTACGCCACGACGGTCGTCACCACGCCGAGGTAGAGCAGCGCCGAGACGGTACGGCCGTCCGCCGGAAACGCCATGCCCGACGCCAGCGCCGCCGGCAGCAGCGTCAACGCCGCGACCAGGCTGGTGGCGCCGGTCAGCGTCAGCGGATCGGCCGCGCCGGCGAGCAATCCGCTCAGCGCCGTCGCAACGGCGTAGGCCAACCCCGAGCCGAGTGCGGCCACCACGCCGGTCAGCGGGTGCGCCCCCGGCGCGGCGCCGGTCGATGCCGACACCAGGCCCAGGCCGCCGACCGCGCAGGCGACCGTGCCCAGCATCTGCGCGCTCGGCCGGCGCCGCCGGGCCACCGCCGTTACGACGGTCAGCACGATCGGCGCCGTACCGATGCAGATCAGCGTCGCGAGGCTGACTCCCGCATACGCGATAGCGATGAAGTACAGCGCCTGGCTGATGCCCAGCGAGGCTCCGGCCAGGACGAGTACGACACCACGCCGCGCGCCGACCCTGCGGGCCAGTCGCAGCATGTCGCTGCCCCGCAGGACAGCCAGCACCAAAGCCGCGACGAGCACGCGATAGCAACTGATGGACACGGCAGAAAGTCCGGTGTGGGCGTGCACCTCATGCACGACGACGCCGGTCGTGCCCCACAGGACGGCACCGCTGCTGATGGCGAGCACGCCCGAGCGGGCACTGAGACGAGCAGAGATATCCATGAACATGCGCTCCGGGATCGATCCGAATGTGGGCCGATGACGGGGCGCACATGCCTCGCGCGGCTCATAGCGGCATAAACCGCTTATGCGCCAAGGCAAGAACGAAGACCGAGCGGCACGGGCCGCTCGGCGTCACGAAAGGTGCGCCCCGGTCAGGAGCGCGGAGGGGACAGCAGGTCCCGGAGAGGTATCACAGGCCGGGACCCTACCTGCCCGGGAAACGTTCAGGCGAAGCAATTGCGACGCGATGCCCCCGCACCATCGCGGCGCAATCGCCTCACCCGAACGAGCTCAAGAAGCCGACCGGCGGCAATCAGCGCACCGACACCGAGTCCGCCCTCGTCGTCGCACGCTCGCTGCTCTCGCCCCGGGCGAGCCGGCTGTGCCGCATGCCGTAGCCGAAGTAGATCACCAGACCCACGGCGAGCCAGATCCCGAACCGGATCCAGGTGTCGACCGGCAGGTTGATCATCAACCAGGCGCAGGCGATGACCGACAGGATCGGCAGCCACGGCACGCCCGGAACACGGAACGGCCGGTGCAGATCAGGCCGCGTGCGTCGCAACACGATCACACCGATGGACACGATGACGAACGCGAACAGGGTCCCGATGTTCACCAGTTCGGACAGCTTCTCCAGCGAGATGAACGCGGCGAGTACGGCCACGACGACGCCGGTGATCGCCGTCGTCACCCACGGCGTGCCGAAGCGGGGATGGACCGTGGACAGCTGCCGCGGCAGCAGGCCGTCGCGGGACATCGCGAACAGCACCCGGGCCTGGCCGAGCATGAGCACGAGGATCACGGTCGTGATTCCGCAGATGCCGCCGAGGGAAATCAGCCGCGCTGCCCAGTCGGCGTGTACGGCCTTGAACGCATCGGCGAGCGGTGCGGACGACGCCAGCGTCGAGTCGCTGTACTTGACCATTCCGGTGATCACGGCCGAGACCGCCATGTAGAGCAACGTGCAGATGGCCAGCGTGCCGATGATGCCGCGCGGCAGATCACGTTGTGGATTGCGGGTTTCCTCCGCCGCGGTGGCGACGATGTCGAAGCCGATGTAGGCGAAGAACACCAATGACGCAGCGGCGATGATGCCCCACGCACCGAAGTGGCCGGGCACGATTCCCAATGCCGCTTGGATAAGTGGCTGGCTGCCGCCTGAATCCTTCGACGCCGCCTGCGAATGCGGCAGGAACGGCGTGTAGTTGGACGACTTGACGAAGAACAGCCCGGCGACGATCACGAAGAGCACAACGGCGACCTTGATCGCCACGAACAGGCTGGTCACCCGTCCGGACAGCTTGGTGCCCAGGATCAGCAGCACCGTCACGGCGAGAACGATCAGCACGGCGAACAGGTCGAAGTGCGACTGCTCACCGGCGATCGAGTCGGGAAGATCGAGCAAGGTCTGGAAGTAGCCCGACCAACCGCGCGCCACGACCGCGGCACCGAGTGCCAGCTCCAGGGCGAGATCCCACCCGATGATCCACGCGACGAGTTCGCCCAGCGTCGCGTAGCTGAACGTGTAGGCGCTGCCGGCCACCGGCACGGACGAAGCGAACTCGGCGTAGCACAGCGCGGCGAACGTACAGGCCACTCCGGCCAGGACGAACGAGATGACGATTGCCGGCCCGGCATTCTCGTGCGCCTGCTCGCCCGTCAGCACGAAGATGCCGGTGCCGATGACGACCCCGACGCCGAACACGATCAGATCCAGCACCGAGAGATTGCGGCGCAGGGAGTGCCCGTCACCCTCGGTCGGGCCGTCGCGCCGGGAATCGGCGATGGGCTTCGTGCGGAGCACGGCGCTCATCGGCAACTCCCCACGGCATTGCCTGCCTGCGACATTGCGTCGGCCTCGATCCGTCGTTCGCCGCGGTGGCTCATGACTGCGCTCGCCTCCTTGGTACGTCCTGCTCGGCCCCTCGCCGGCCGCCCCCCGAACGTCTTCCGCGAAGAGCCCTTCCACAGGTTCGTTCCCGCATTCGCATCGGACATAACATCCATCTCGGTCGTTGCCACCGGAAAGCGGTGCTCGCTGCCTCTGCGAAGATGGCGGAACCCCCGCCGACGAAGTGCATCAACGCTCCGGAGAGGAAGCACGCCATGACCGACGAATCGGCGACGACGCCAAGCGGAAGCGTGCCGCCTGCCCTGGCCGTCCCGCGCCAGGCTCCCGATCGAAACCTCGCGCTCGAACTCGTTCGAGTCACCGAGGCCGCCGCGATGGCCGCCGGACGATGGGTCGGGCGCGGCGACAAGAACGGCGGCGACGGCGCGGCGGTTGACGCCATGCGAAAGCTGATCGGCACCGTCGCCATGCGCGGCGTGGTCGTCATCGGCGAGGGCGAGAAGGACAACGCGCCGATGCTCTTCAACGGCGAGGAGGTGGGCGACGGCAGCGGTGCGCTCTGCGACGTCGCCGTCGATCCCATCGACGGCACAACGCTGATGGCCAAGGGCATGCCCAATGCGCTCGCCGTCATCGCCGTCACCGAGCGCGGTGCGATGTTCGATCCGTCCGCCGTGTTCTACATGGAGAAACTCGCAACCGGCCTGGAGGCGGCCGACGTCGTCGACATCACCGCGCCGCCGGCCGAGAACGTCCGGCGCGTCGCCAAGGCCAAGCGCGGCCACCCCGAGGACGTCACGGTGTGCATCCTCGACCGGCCACGTCACGCCGGCCTGGTCAAGGAAGTGCGCGACGCCGGCGCCCGGATCAAGTTCATCAGCGACGGCGACGTCGCCGGTGCGATCATGGCCGCCCGGCCCGGTACCGGTGTCGATCTGCTGCTCGGTGTCGGCGGCACGCCCGAGGGAATCATCGCCGCGGCCGCGCTCACCTGCATGGGTGGCGTCATCCAGGCGAAGCTGTGGCCGCGCGATGTCGCCGAGCGCGAAGCCGCGATCGCCGCCGGGCACGACCTCGACAAGGTGCTCACCACGTCAGATCTCGTCGGCGGGCAGGACACCTTCTTCTGCGCCACCGGCATCACCGACGGCGAGCTCGTGCGCGGGGTGCGCTACTACGCGGATTCGGTGCAGACCGAATCGATCGTGATGCGGTCCAAGTCCGGCACGATCAGGGTCATCGACTCGTTGCACCAACTCGGCAAGCTACGCGCCTACTCGTCTGTCGACTTCGACCGGAACTGACGCGCCCGCGCGGCCTGCCCCTGGCCAGCAGGCGCGTCCCGAGCAACAGGGAGCAATAGATGCTGGTGGTCACCACGAACGACATACCCGGCTGGGAGATCCAGCGCGTGTGCGGCGAGGTCTTCGGCCTCACCGTCCGTTCGCGCAACGCCTTCTCGCAGATGGGCGCGGGGCTCAAGTCGATGTTCGGCGGCGAGCTCCAAGGAATGACGAAGAACCTGATCGAGAGCCGCAACGAGGTTATGGGACGCATGCTCGAGGCGGCCCGCGCCCGGGGCGGGAATGCCGTCATCGCAATGCGATTCGACACGTCCGAGATGGGTGACGTGTGGACCGAGATCTGCGCGTACGGCACTGCCGTCGTTGCGATTCCGGTCGACGAGGGCGCGCGCCAAACCGCGGCGCAACTCGGTTACGGGCAGACCGGCGCGCCGTCTCCTGATCAGCAAGGCCAGCAACAGCAGCCGTTCCCTGCGCCGGGCTACGCCCAGCAGTGAGGCCGGGCCGACCCGCCGCGCATCTGATCAGCGACTCGCCGCATCGCGAACGCGACGAAGGCGAGTCGTGCGTCATATGCGCTCTCGGCGGCCTCTCCTACGATCGCTGGGGAGTCCGACCGGCGAATCGGCGGCGAATCGCGCTTAGCAACCGGCCAGCAAACCTGAGGAGCAAGCAAGCAGCATGAGCGAGGACGAGTACCGCATCGAGAAGGACTCCATGGGCGAAGTCCGCGTCGCCAAGAATGCGAAGTGGCGCGCGCAGACACAGCGAGCGGTCGAGAACTTCCCGATCTCGGGCCAGCCGATCGAGCGCGAACTGATCGCCGGCCTGGCCCTGATCAAGGGCGCCGTGGCCCAGGTACGCGCCCAACGCGGCACGCTCGACCAGGCGATGGCCGACGCGATCGCCGCCGCGGCCGGCGAGGTCGCCCGGGGCGACTGGGACGCCGAGTTCCCGATCGACGTCTTCCAGACCGGCTCGGGCACGTCGTCGAACATGAACACCAACGAGGTGCTCGCCTCGCTCGCCGCCGAACGCCTTGGCGCACCGGTACATCCGAACGACGACGTCAACGCCCCGCTGTCGTCGAATGACCAGTTCCCGTCGGCGATCCACGTGGCCGCGACCAAGGCCGTCACCGGCGACCTCATGCCCGCCCTGGCCCACCTCGGCGCCACGCTGGAGGACAAGGCAGCCGAGTTCGCCACGATCGTGAAGTCCGGCCGTACGCACCTCATGGACGCAACGCCGGTCACGCTCGGCCAGGAGTTCGGCGGGTACGCGGCGCAGGTCCGCTACGGCATCGAGCGACTGCAGGCGGTCCTGCCCCGTGTGGCCGAACTGCCGCTCGGCGGCACCGCGGTCGGCACCGGCATCAACGCACCCGTCGGCTTCGCCCAGGACGTCATCGCCCTGATGGCCGCCGGTACCGGCCTGCCGCTGACCGAGGCGCGCGATCACTTCGAGGCCCAGGGCGCCCGCGATGGCCTGGTGGAACTGTCCGGGGCATTACGCACGATTGCGGCCGGCCTGAACAAGATCGCCAACGACATCCGCTGGATGGGCTCGGGCCCACGTACGGGGCTGACCGAACTGTTCCTGCCCGACCTGCAGCCCGGCTCGTCGATCATGCCCGGCAAGGTCAATCCGGTGCTGTGCGAGGCGGTCTGCCAGGTTGTCGCGCAGGTCGTCGGCAACGACGCCGCGGTGGCCTGGGGCGGCGCCGCGGGCAACTTCGAACTCAACGTCATGTTGCCGGTTATCGCCCGCAACGTCCTCGAGTCGATCCGGTTGCTGGCCAACGTCTCCCGCGTGTTCGCCGACAAGTGCGTCGCGGGCATCGAGGCGAACGAGGAACGCTGCCGCGAGTACGCGGAGTCCTCGCCGTCGATCGTCACGCCGCTAAATGACTACGTCGGATACGACGAGGCAGCGAAAATTGCCAAGCAGGCACTGGCCGAGCGCAAGACGATCCGCGAGGTCGTGCTCGAGCGCGGTCATGTGCCCGCAGCGCTGACCGAGCAACAGCTTGATCAGGTTCTGGATGTTCTGTCGATGACGCGCCCCAAGGAGTAACCATGAGCAAGGTCTACGAAGAGATCGACGACGGCATGCGAGCCTGGATCGGCAAGCAGCCGATGTTCTTCGTAGGCACCGCCCCACGCGGCGACGACGGGCACGTCAACATCTCGCCCAAAGGAATGGGCGGCACGTTCGCCGTGCTCGGACCGAAGTCGGTCGCATACCTCGACTACTTCGGCAGCGGCGCGGAGACGATCGCGCACGTGCGCGAGAACGGCCGGATCGTGCTGATGTTCTGCGCTTTCGAGGGTCCGCCCAAGATCGTCCGACTGCACGGCCGTGGACGGGTCGTGCTTCCCGAGGACGCCGAATTCGCTGCGCTGCGTGGCGAATTCGGCAAGGAGCGCACGAAGGCTCAGCGCTCGATCATCGTCGTCGACGTCGATCGGGTTGCCGACTCGTGCGGATACTCCGTACCCCGCCTGGACTTCGTCGCCGACCGCGACATCCTCGACCTGCACCAGGTGAAGAAGCCCGACGAGTATTACGAGCGCGAGGCGGCACTGCAGCGCAACGGCGAGAGCATCGACGGCTTACCCGCTCTGCCCAGCGTCCACTGATCGAGCAACGACCCGTCGCTCATTCGGCGGTGGCCGACGAGTCTCGGGTCGTTGCCCAGGCGACCTTGATCAGCGCAGTGAGGCGGTGGATGCCCGCTTCGACGGCGCGCTCACGTACGTCACCGGAGCGTGAGCACCGTTTCCAGATACCGCGCTGCGATGCCGACGCTGCCGCCGTCACGATGCGTGTCGTGGGCCTGGGCCAAGTCGGCAAGCTCGGCAGCCAGCACGGCGGCGTCGGCGTCGTCGAGGGCTTCGAACGCTTTGCGGGTGGGGCCGTACCAGCGCCGGAAGAAGTCGACGAACGCCTGTGCAGATACGAACCGGAAAGTACAGGTCCGCTCGACCGACTTGACGTCGCGCGCCTCGGCGCCGAACAGTGCGCCGATGTGCGCTTGGGTGCCCCAGAGCAGGGGCGACTGCACGCCGGCCGGGGCCGGCACGTGTGACGTGATGACGCGGAACATCTGGCCGATGAAGCCATCCGGTGTCCAGGACGCGAGGCCCACGGTCCCGCCAGGACGGACGACGCGACGGATCTCCGCTGCCGTGCGCTGGTGGTCGGGGGCGAACATCGCGCCGAACACCGAAAGGACCGCATCGAAGTCGCCGTCGCCGAACGGAAGTGCCTCGGCATCGCCGAGCTGGAACTCGACATCGAGCCCTTCGCTGACCGCGCGGGCGCGGGCGTCCTCGAGCAGTGCCGGGACGTAGTCGATCCCGACCGCGGTGGCGCCGGAGCGTGCAGCGGCCAGCGTCGCATTGCCGTTACCGCATGCGACGTCGAGGACCCGCGCTCCGGCGCGCAGCTGCGCATTGTCGGCGAGCAGCTCGCTGGCGAGCACGATGCGGGACGCGACGACGGCAAAGTTTCCGCTCGACCAGGTCTGCTGTTGCCGGGCCTTGATCCCCGCGAGATCCGGCCGGGTCGATGTGATTGATGTGGTGGTCATTCTTCTCCTCCATATTCGACGACCACGGCGGCCGTCTCATGGAGGGTGTCTCGGCGGACGCATCCGCAACGAGTGGCAAGGTTGTACCGCCTGGCCCGCCCGGTCATACCCCGGCAAACATCTCCATATTCGGCCGCGGCCAGCCGAAACGGCGCCGTCGCGGCAGGACCGGTCGGTACAGAATCAGTACTTACTCCGGGTCCAGCGACGGGTGAGAATGACACGGTGAGGCGCTACACGGACTACTGCCCGATCTCTACCGGCGTCGACGTGCTGGGCGACCGGTGGACGCCGCTGATCATCCGCGAGCTCACGATGGGCGCCGCCCGGTTCAACGAGATTCACCGCGGCATCCCCCGAGTCAGCCGGACGCTCCTTGCGCAGCGACTGCGCACGCTGGAGCGGCGCGGGCTGATCCACCGAGACACGGCCGACCGGGCCAAGGGCGGCCCGTACACGCTTACTCCTGCAGGTGACGCGCTCGCCCCGATCGTGTGGGCCATGGGGCACTGGGCCGCCGAGTGGATGTTTACCGACCCGACCGAAGAGATCTGCGACGGCCTGTCCCTGATCTGGCGGATGCACCAACACGCCGAGCCCGCGAAGCTGCCACGAGAACAAACCATCGTGCACCTCGTCCTCACCGGCGATGGCGGTGCCGAAGGCTGGCTCGACATCGACGCCGACGGCATGACGGTCTGCAAGGACGACCAGGGCAAGGACGTCGACCTCGCCGTGGAGGCCGACACCGCGCACATGTATCGATGGCTCATGGGCATGGTGGCTTTCACCGACCTCGTCGCCGCCGGACAGGCGCGCCTGCTCGGGCCCAGCCGCCTCGCCCGCGCCTTCCCCTCGTGGTTCAGAACAAGTGCGTTCGCCGCCGACCTGCGGCAATCTGCACGCCGCAACCAGCACGCGCACAGCGCCTGACCCGTAGCTTGGTCATCGGCGCCTACCACCCGCTCTGGCGCACCGAGGCGCCGCAGCCGACGGCGATGGCCTACCCGCTCCGCCCAGCCTGACCGAATCAGCCTGATCGCACGCGCCGGCGCAGCGACCCGCTCACAACGAGCAGGATTCCGCCGGCCACGAGCAGCACTCCGGCACCAACCAGCATTGCCGCCTGCGTCCCGGTGAAGGCCAGGCCGAGTGGCCCGTGGCCCGAACCGCTGGCCGTGCCGCCGCCCGAACCGCCGGTGCCTGTGCCGCTTCCACTTCCGTTTCCGCTGCCGTTTCCGTTGCCGATCTCGACGCCGCCCGACCCGGAATCGGTCTGCGCGGTCACTCGCACGCCAAAACCGTACGTGTCGGTCTGGACCGCATTGCCCGTCGACGTCGGCAGACTGACCGTCAGTCGCACCCATCGGGCGACGCCTGCGTCAACGCCGCGCGTGGCGGGCACGCCCTGCGTGAGCTCAGCCGCATTCCCCGTCCACGTCGGCACATACGTTCCGTTCTGGCTGATCGACACGGCGACGCTGAAGGTGAGCGCGGCCGCGAGATCGCCCGGCCCGCTGCCGCAGTTGGGATCGACGACGCGCTCGGCCGGCGTGCAGCCGTTGTCGTCGTCGACGACATCGACCAGCTCGAATGAAGAAGTCGGCGGGATCGGCGAAGTCGCTGACCACGCCCATGGTCCCGCTCGCCGACTGTCCGGGCACAAGCCCCGTCGTGTCGACCAGCGGGCCAGTCGGGTTCTGCGTGAACCCGTCGCCGCTGCCCACGACCTCGATGCGGACGTGCGATGCGGCCGCGTCCGCTGCGCCCGGATTCAGAATGCCGGCCACCAGGGCAACGCAAGCCGCGCCCAGCAACGCGATGCCGACGACGCGCAAGCGCCGGGGCGCGCCGGTCATGAAGCACCCACCGTCGATGCGGTTGCGGCCGGATCTGCCTTATGGCGCCTGCGTTCGCGTACGCCGGCGACCAACTGGCTGACCGAGTACGCGCTCAGACCGAGCACGCCGAGCACCATCGCAGTCGACCGGAAGCCTGATGCCTGCCGAAGCCATCCTGCGTACGGCACGTCGAGCCACACCTTCCCCCGGATCGCGGTTGCCGGCACCGGCATCGGGTCGGCGACCCGGTTCGCGTCGCCCTTGAACGTGAACATCGCCGGACTGGTCGACCGGTCGATGGCCGCGACGCGGTGCGTTATGTAGACAGCCCGTCCGGGCTGCTGCTGGTAGGTGACGACGTCGCCGACCTGCAGGTCAGCCGGGTCTACCGGCCGCTCGATGACCACCGAGTTCACCGGCAGCGCCGGGCGCATGCTGCCGGTAAGAACGGTCAGGGCGGCGCCATGGGTCACGCGCGGCACGGCGACCAGCAGGGTCAGCACGAGCAGCACGAGCAAGGCCAGCCCGATCAACACGACGCGTGCCGAGCCAGCGAATCGCGATCACCGCTGCCATGTCAGTGCACCTGGATCAGGTCGAAGCGCACGTCCACGCTGAGCGAATCGCCCTGCGCCGCGTTGTCGCTCGGGTAGCCGGGGTTCGGACGCCCGGGCGGATTGTCGTCGCCCGGCCAGGCGGCCTCGATGCCAATGCAGACGCCCGCGCCGGGCGCGAGCACAAGCGGCGTCGTGCCGTCGTCCTGCTTCAACTCATAACGCGTGCCCGCAGAGGCACTCTCATGCAGATTGCCCGGCGCCTGAGCCAGAATCACGTTGTGTGGCTGGGAATTCTGCCCATCGGCACACGCCGCCGCGCTATCGATGCCGGGGAAGTACGCGACCTCGAAACTCAGCACGCGCGACAGGTTGCCCTGCGCCGGCGTCCCGGTCACGACGTCGCCGACGACCGTGCAGCCCCCGATTCCGGATGCGATCTCGCCGGTCGCCTTGCCCCGACTCGTATCGCACGGCCCCGCGTGATCGACCAGGTTGCGCAGGGTCAGGAAGAGGTTCGCGTCGGGGACGCCGTTGCCGTCAGCGCTGTCGGCCCAGATCGCCTGGCCGGTCGTGCTTCCCGGCATCACCTGTCCGAAGCGCAGCGACGCATCCGCACTGCCGCCGGCCCCCAGGTTCAGTTCGAGAAAGCCTGCGCCGACGACGTTGCCATCGACCTGCCCGAAGTCGCTGAACGCCGAGTACGTCGTGCCACCGAGCGCCAGCGCAATGGCGGCGAGGCCCGACAGCACCCCGAGCACGAGCTTGCGGTTCACGGCTCCCCTGAGTTATTCGTCGCGCGGCGGACGGCGCCGTCGCGAGGTCGGCTACAGCAACGTCGGCGACGCTGCCTCGTCAGCCTGCGCGAGGCCGCTCGGTAGCCGCATCGTCAAAATTGTTGATTCGTTGATCATGGATTTCCGGGCAGCGCTTCCGTCGCGCCCGCAGATTGGGCCGTGGTCAGCCAAGCGCGATCACGTTGCGCCGGTTCATCAATTTTGACGATGCCCTCAGCCCTGATGATCACTCAAGCTAACGGCGGCCACACGCCGAAGGGGCATGGCGGCTGACCTCGGAGGGGGAACTCGAAATGCGTAAAGCAAAGGCCCTACGGATCGCAGGATTCGTCGGAGCACTGGGCGCGTCCGCTGCGCTCATCACGGCTGCGGTGCAAGGCACCGGTGCCTACTTCACCGACAGCCACAACGGCGCGATCAACGCCTCGACCGGCACGGTGAAGGTCAACGTCTCGCGACCTGGCGCTGAACTTCACCGATCTGCTGCCGGGCGAGTTCAAGACGAACAACATCAACTACACCGCGGCCGGCAGCGAGCCTGAGGACATCTGGCTGGTGTTCCCGACCGATGGGACCGCGGAACTGTTCAACGGCGGCCCGCGGTTCGACCGCGCTGGGACGCTACGGCCACTTCGCCGTTTCAAGCCCGGCGGGCGACTTCACGTCATACAACCTGACGACCGGGCCGTCCGGCTGCCCGATCGACGGCAACGGGCATGGCGGCAGCAACCAGCAGGCAACCACTACCAACTCCAGCGATCCCGGAAGCGTCGTGCCGTTCTGCGGCGTTCCGCAACGCCATCCTGCTCAGCAGCAACCTGGCCACCGGCGCCGGCGCCACCGCGCACGTGACCTTCGGCTACACGAAGGTGCTCAAGAGCGGCCAAGGCGCGCCCGCTGGCGCAAGTAGCGCAGTTCAAGATCGTCGCCACTCAGCACGGCGTGCGCCCGGACGACCCGAACAACCCGTAACAACTAGATGACGGATGGCTGCCCAGCCGGGGAGGGATGGGCAGCCGTGCGGGGGTGTGGTGGGACGGCGCCGCTGTCCCACCACTCGCCGTTTCGACGAGAGGACGGCCATGTCGATCATGCGTCGGATCATCTGGACAACGCTTGCCTGCGCGCTGATCGGCGTGCTGACCACCGGGGCAGTGCTGTGGACGCAGGGCTATCGCGTCTACGTGGTGCACACCGGATCCATGTCGCCGACGTATCGGCCGGGCGACGTCGTGATCGACCGTCCCGCCCGGCACCACTACCAGGCCGGTGAGGTCATCACGTTCCGGCACTCGGCAATCGCGACCGATGTCGTGACGCACCGGATCACCGCCATCACGCCGGCCGGGCTGATCCACACCAAGGGCGACGCCAACCGCACCGCCGACGCCTGGGAGATCCGTCCCGACCAGGTCCGGGGCAGCGTGATATTCGGCGTGCGCAACCTCGGCTACCTGCTCGTCTTCCTGCGCGAGCCTTCCGGATTCGCCGCATCGGTCTGCGCGGTCTTCGCCGTGCTGATGCTCTGGAGAAGCTTCTTCCCGGCCGAAGACGCACCGGCGGAGCAGGCCGAACCTCTCGCAAGCAGCGCACATCTCGAAGGCAGCGCCACTCTCGTGGCGGCCGTGCCGCGCACGAACAACTCGCGTGATGCGGGCAAGGCACGCGCGAACGTCTCGCCGCTGGCCAATACCCGGGCGGTCACGGACACCATGCCGATCGAGCGGGTTCCCGCGCTCACGGATACCGCCCCGATCGCCCGCATCTCCGCGCTCACGGAAACAGCCCCGCTCGCTCGCGTCTACGACCTCGCGGACGCAACCCCGCTCACGCCGCGTACCGAACCCGCACCGCGCACCGAACCCGCACCGCGCACTGGATCGATGCGCCCGACGGCGACTCCCCGTCGCGGCATACACCGTCGAGAAGGCGCAGAGCGCAAAGGCAGCACAGCCGGCGCACGCCGCACGGGCAGTCGGACGGCCGCTCGGCGCCCACCCCTCATCGCGACCGACAACCCAACCATCCCGCCGTCGCCACCGGACGCCGGCCTGTCGATCCTCACCTGAACTGCCGATCGCAGAAAGTGCCCGATCAACGACGCTAAGCAGTAACTTGGCCCGACATCTGCCAAGAACCCGGATCGCGCGGTCCGTGGCGATGTTCGCGAGAATCAAGCTTTGGGCTAGTAGGAATCGCATGGTTTGCGGTGTTGACCTACTGCTGAGTCCCGGTTAGGTTCTTGTCTGCCACGATGTGAAGATCAGGTTTGGTTACTGCCTGAGGCCGTGGCTGATGGGGAGGGCACAGCATGGCTTTGGCGAAGCCGAATTTCGAGCGCGCCGACTTGCGCTCGTCAACCGCCAATCGAAACACCTGGCTGGCCGCGGGCCTGTTGATCACCGCGCTCGCAGCGTGGTGCGCCCTCGTCTGGGCGACCCCGTGGTTGCCCGCGTCGATCGACCTGCAGGTCCCCCAGGTCGCGCGGACCCTTTCCGCCGGCCTGTTCCTGACCGCGGGCGTCTTGTGGCTGGTCCGCTGGTGGCTCACCGACGATCAGCAGTCGGCCCGCACTGGTGCCGCGTTCATCCTGCTCGGGCTGGCCCTTCCGGTCGTCGCGCTGGTCGGGCCGCTGATGCAGAGCCCACCCGAACTCGCCCAGGGGGTCCCAGCCGGTCGCCTGCTGCTCCTGCTTCCGGTGCTCGCGCTCGTCGCGGCCGGCTCGCGATCCTCTGGCCACGCGATCAGACCGCTGCCTGTCGTCGTGATCCTGTTCGCCGCCTGGGCGGTCGTGACAACCGTTCTGGCCGAGTGGCATTGGGTGTCCGCCCTGTTGCCGATGGACGTTCCGCAGGTGTGGCTGGTGGCCGAATGCGCGGCCGGCGCGACCTGGCTGCTGCTGGCGAGCGGGGCCTGGCGGCAGGGCCGGAGCGAGGGGCGCCCGACGCGCAACTGGACCGCCGTTGCCCTGCTGCTCATGGGCTTGTGCGAACTGCTCAAGGCGCACAGCATCGCCGATCGGCCGGCTGAGTTCGGACTCGGTCCTGGCCTGCAGGCGCTGGCCGCCGCCATCGTCGCCATCGTGGCGGCCGCCGAGTTCCGCGACGCATACCGGATCTACCGCGGCCGATCGGTCGCCCTGGCCCACGCCCTGGTCGACGTTCAGCAGCAACTCGCCGATGTCCAGCAGAGCTACCGCGAGCGACTGCACGACGCCCGTTCGGCCGTCATCGGTGTGGTCGGCGCGTCGCGCCTGCTCAGCGAGGCCGCGACCCCGGCGGTCGCCGACCCGCGCCGCCTGCACGACCTGATGGCCGCTGAGCTCGGCCGACTGCAGGACACACTCGACACCGACAGCGTCGAGCCACTCCAGGAGTTCGCGCTGACTGACGTGCTCGAATCAGTCGTTCTGTCGCACCGGCTCGCCGGCGGCGTCGTCGACGTCGAACTCGGTGTGGTGCGAGTCGTCGGCCGGCCGACTGCCACGGCCACCGCGGTAGCCAACCTGCTCGCGAATGCGCGAGTGCACGCACCCGGCGCCCACGTGAACCTGCACGCCGAACGGCAGGGTTCGACGGTGGTCGTCCTGGTGGACGACAACGGCGCCGGGATCCCCGCGAGCGAGCGCGAGCGCCTGCTGCTGCCCGGCGTACGCGGCTCGACGTCAGCCGCCGGTAGCGGCCTGGGCCTGCACACCGCCGCCGCCGCGATGACGGGCCAGGCCGGCTCCCTGCGCCTGACCGAACGCCCCGGCGGCGGAACGAGAGCCGTTATGACCATGCCGGCCGCTGGCCCACCATCGCCTGACCGACGCCACCTCCACCAGAGCGGACGCAAGCTGAACATGCCGACCATCGCGATTATCGAAGACCATCTGCTGCTCGCCGAGACCTTGCAGGCAACGCTGCGCCAGCGGGGCATCGACGCCACTGTTCGCGTGCCCAAGGCCCTGGACGAGGCGGTGTCTGATCTGGTCGGGCTAGCGCCGGACGTCGTGCTGCTCGACCTCGATCTCGGCGATCTGGGCGACAGCACCGAGATCATCGCCCCGCTGACCGCCGCTGGAATCCGCGTCCTCGTCGTCACCGGCGTAGACGACCGGCTGCGGATCGCCGCTGCGCTCGAACAGGGCGCGGTCGGTTTCCAGCCGAAGGCGCTCGGCTTCGATGCCCTTGTCGCGACGGCATGTGCCGTCCTGAACGGCGTCTCGGTTCTTGACCCGGCCGCCCGGCTGGGCCTGCTTCAGGACCTCGCCCGCGCCCGGGCCGAGGCCAAGCGGGCCGACTCGGCGTACACCCAACTGACCGACCGCGAACAGGGCACGTTGCGAGCCCTCGGCGACGGCGCTCGGTCAACGAGATCGCCGGCGACTGGGTGGTCTCGGAGTCGACGGTGCGCACGCACGTGCGCGGCGTCCTCGTCAAGCTCGGGGTGGCATCGCAGTTGGCCGCCGTCGCCGAAGCCCGCCGCAACGGCTGGCTGACCCCGCTGCAACCGGAACGTCCCGCTCAATCCGCGCTGAGGCGCCGTCAGGACGTCAACACGCCGTGTTCGACGCAGCGGGCGGCCCAGCCCGTGGGCGTCACCTGCACGACCATGCGCCGGCGGCACTGCGGGCAGAAGCGCGGCGGCTCCAGTTCGCGGGCGCGGGCGCAGGCCGGATGCTCGTCGCGACCTCGCGGCTCGCCGCACCTGTCGCAGTAGGCGGTGCCGTCAGGAGCGGCTGTCACAGATCCTTGGCCAATGCCTTGATGGGCATCTTGAGGTCGGCGAGCATCGCCAGGTCCTCGCCCGCCGGGCGTCCCAGCGTGGTCAGGTAGTTGCCGACGATCACGGCGTTGACGCCCCCGCGCACGCCCCGCTCGGCCAGATCGCCAAGCGTGATCTCGCGACCACCCGCGAAGCGCAGGATCGTGCGCGGCATGACGAGCCGGAAGGTCGCGACGGCCCGCAATGCGTCGATGGCCGACATCGGTTCGCGGGCCCCGAACGGGGTGCCCGGGCGCGGATTCAGGAAGTTCAACGGGACCTCGTCGGGCTGCAGCGCCGCGAGTTGTGCCGCGAACTCGGCCCGCTGCTCGATCGTCTCGCCCATGCCCAGGATGCCGCCGCAGCACAGTTCCATGCCGGCCGCGCGGACCATCTCGCAGGTGGCCCACCGCTCCTCGTAGGAATGCGTCGTGACGACCTCGTCGAAGAACGACCGCGCGGTCTCCAGGTTGTGGTTGTAGCGATGAACGCCGATCCCGGCCAGCTCGTCGACCTGGGCCTGGGTCAGCATGCCGAGCGAGCAGGCGACGTTGATCTCGACCTCGCGCTTGATGGCGGCGACGCCGTCGCGCACCTGGCCCATCAGCCGCTCGTCCGGTCCGCGCACCGCAGCCACGATGCAGAACTCGCTCGCCCCGGTTGTCGGCGGTCTCGCGCGCCGCCTTGACCAGCGAGGGGACGTCCAGCCAGGCCGAACGAACCGGCGAATCGAAGACGCCGGACTGCGAGCAGAAGTGGCAGTCCTCCGGGCAGCCACCGGTCTTGAGCGACACGATGCCCTCGACCTCGACCTCGTCGCCGCACCATTTCATGCGTACCTCGTGGGCCAGATCGAGCAGTTCGTCGACCCGCTCGTCCGGTATCAGCAGGGCCTGCCGGGCCTGCTCCTCGGTGAGCCCGGTTCCGGTATGCAGCACCTCGCGGGCCGCGTCGAGCACGTCATCGGGCGAGTACTCCACGTCCTACTCCTGTCTCGCGGCGGCGGCGAAGGCCGACACGTCGAAGGTGCCACCGAACGGCGGCGTGAGCGATGCGCGGGCGCGGTCGGCGAAGTCCGTCGCAGCCGCCATGCTCTCGGGCAAGGCGCCGGCGAGTTTCCGGCCGACTATGCGCCGAAGGTCATGGACATTGCAACGCTGCGCCAGTCCGGGACTGTTCGGCCAGCTGCCGATGACGACGCCGGCCACATCGAGGGACTCGGCGGCCAGCACGCGCATGGTCAGGGCGGTGTGGTTGAGCGTGCCCAGGCCGGAGGCGACGACTACGACGATCGAGGCGTCCAACTCGTGGGCAAGATCGACCAGCGTCCAACCGTCACGTGGAGAACGACACGAGCAGGCCGCCTGCGCCCTCGACGAGGGTCAGATCGTGCTCCGCGCCGATCTTGTCGATGCGGTCGGTGACGTCGCCGAGGTCGAGACCGGGGACGCCGGCGCGGCGGGCCGCCGCCTCGGGCGAGAGCGGATCAGGGTATCGGGCGAACTCGTGCAGCGACCCGGCCCCGGACAGCCGCGCCACCTCCGCCAGGTCGCCCGGTTCGTCCGGCCCGACACCGGTCTGCGCCGGCTTGATCACCGCGACCGACCCTGGGCGCGATCGCCGCGATCGCGGCCGTAACCACCGTCTTGCCGACGTCGGTTCCGGTGCCGGTGACGATGAGGACGCTCATCGGCCCAGCACCTCCGCCAGTACATTGCCCGCCCGGTCCAGGTCGGCCGCGGTGAGATTCGCCCGTGCGGTAAGGCGAAGGCAGGAACGACCCGGCGGCACGGACGGCGGCCGGAAGCAGCCGACCCGCACGCCGGCATCGAGGCATCGCGCCGCGGCCTCGACGGCCCGCCGCGGATCGCCGAGAAAGCCCGGCACGACGGCCGCATCCGGGCGGACCGTCTCGACGTCGAGTGACCGCAACGTCGGCCGCCAAGGTCATCGCGTTCGCTCGCACTGCCGCGGCCAGATCCGGCTCGGCCCGCAGGACGCGAAGCGCGGCCAGCGCCGCACCCGCGGACGCGGGCGCAAGTCCGGTGTCGAAGATGAACGCCCGCGCGGTGTTCACCAGCAGGTCGCGCACCACCGCGGGCGCGAGCACGGCACCCCCTTGCGCGCCGAGTGATTTGGACAGCGTCACCGTGCGGACGACATCGGCCTCGCCCGCCAGGCCGGCCGCGGCCACCGCGCCCACGCCACCCGCACCGACGACGCCCAGCGCGTGCGCCTCGTCGACAACGAGCAGCGCACCGTGTCGAGCGGTCACCTCGTGCAGAGCGCGCAACGGAGCAAGGTCGCCGTCCACCGAGAACACCCCGTCGGTGACCACCACCGCATGCGAGAGTGTCCACAGTGGACAGTGCGGCATCGACCTTGTCGACGTCTCGGTGCGGCACCACCACGACCGGCGACCTCGACAGCCGGCACCCGTCGACGATTGATGCGTGGTTGGCGGCGTCGGACACGATCGTCACGTCCGGACCGCCGAGCGCGGTCAGCACGCCGAGGTTGGCCAGGTAGCCCGAGGAGAAGACCAGAGCGGTCGGCGCACCCATGAACGCCGCCAGTTCGTCCTCCAGTTCGGAGTGCAACGCGATGGTGCCGGTGACGAGCCGGGAACCCGTCGAACCGGCGCCCCATCGCCGGGCCGCCGCCTCGGCCGCCGCGGTGACCCGCGGATCGCTCGACAGACCCAGGTAGTCGTTGCTCGCGAGGTCGAGAACGTCGTCGCGCGGGCTGACGGGGACGAAGCGTCCGGCGCAGACCGGCGGCCTCGCGCGCTGCAAGGGCCACCCGAACCCGGTCGAGGGAACGGCTCACTGCACGACCTCGCGGATGCTTTCGTCGACGGCTCCGACGAGTTCTGCGATCTCGTCGTCGGAGATGCCGAGCGGTGGCATCAGGACGACGACGTCGCCGAGCGGCCGGACGATCACGCCGCGCCGGCGAGCGGCCCGGCACACCGCGAAGCCGGTGCGCTCACCGGCCGGGCGCACCTCGATGCCGGTCATCGTGCCGATGCGCCGAACCTCGGCCACGCCGTCGTAGGCCTCGACGGGCGCCAGGAGAGCGCCGAGGCGCTCGCCAAGCTCGGCCGCGCGGGCCACCGTGTTTCGCGAGTGCATCAACGACAGATTCGCCAACGCCGCAGCGCATGACGGCGGGTTGGCCGTGTAGGTATGGCCGTGGAAGAACGTCCGCCCGCTGGCCGGCGACCCGAGAAACGCCTCGTACACCGATTCGCGCGCGAGCACCGCCGACAGCGGCAGCACCCCGCCGGTCAGCCGCTTGCCGACCACCATCAGATCGGGCTCCACACCGGCGTGCTCGACCGCGAACCACCGTCCGGTGGCGCCGATGCCTGTCGCCACCTCGTCGACGAGCATCGCGGCGCCGTGCTCGTCGCACAGCGCCCGAACGCCCGCGCAGGAAGGACGCGTCGTGGGTCAGCATCCCGCCGGCGGCCTGCACCATCGGCTCGACGACGACCGCGCAGACACTGGCGCCCTCGCGCGCCAGCACGGCCCGGAGTTCGTCGACCACCTCGGCCGCGCGGGCGGCCGGCGACTGGCCCGGCTTGCGCACGCCCGGCGAGGAGACCATGCGCGTCTCGATCAGCAGCGGGCGATACGTCGCGTGGAACAGCTCGACGCCACCGAGCGAAACGGCGCCCAGCGTGTCGCCGTGGTAGCCCTCGGCGACGTGCACGTACAGCGGACGGTCCTCGCCGCGCTGGCTCGCGGCCTGGTAGGCCATCTTGATCGCGGCCTCGGCGGCCGACGAGCCGTCGCCGGCGAAGAACACCCGCGACAGACCGGCCGGAGCGACACGCAGCAACTCCTCGGCCACCCGGATGCCCGGCTCGTGGGTCAGGCCGAGGAACGTCGAATGGTCGAGCCGTTCGAGCTGGGCGCGGATCGCCTCGTTGATCTCGGGCTCGCCGTGCCCGTGCACGGTGACCCACAGCGACGAGACCCCGTCGAGATAGCTGCGGCCGTCCGAGTCGATCAGGCGGACACCGGACGCGCGGTCGATGACCAGCGGT
>CAVPYQ010000024.1:0-15550 GCA_963709985.1 uncultured Actinomycetota bacterium | reverse complement strand
CCGAATGTGGTTGCGGTCGGCGGCACCCGGCTGACCAAGGACGGCACGGTGGCGCGTGGTTGGACCGAGGCGACGTGGGGTGTCGACCAGGCCGGACAGTACGGAAGTGGATCGGGATGCTCGCCCTACGAGCCGCGCCCGGACTACCAGGCCGGCATCGACACGAACTGCCCGAACAACAAGGCGACCGCCGACATCGCCGCGGACGCCGACCCGGCGAGCGGCCTCGCCACCTACGACACGCTCGGCGTGGACGGCTGGCTGCAGATCGGCGGCACGAGCCTCGCCGCACCGCTGGTCACTGCGATGTACGCGATGGCCGGGTCTCCGGCGCCCGACACCTATCCGGTGACCTACCCGTATGGCGACCCGCAGCGTGCTGACCACTTGTTCGATATCACCGATGGCGCCAATGGATCGTGCGGGAACGTGCTGTGTCAGGCCGGCCCGGGCTGGGACGGCCCGACCGGGCTCGGCACGCCGAACGGCGTGGCCGGACTGACTTTCGGTCCGCATGGCCACCTCACTGGCCGGGTGACCGACCGAACCACCGGTGCAGCGATCGCGGGTGCAAGTGTCTCCGTCAGCCCAGGCGGGTTCGTCGCCCGCACGGACGCGAGCGGCGGCTACGAGATCGACCTGCGGGCCGGCAGCTACGACATGACCGTGAAGGACTACGGATACCAGACCGCGACCCAGAGCGGCGTGTCGATCAGCGTGGACCAGACGGTGACGCAGAACTTCGCTCTCACCCCGCAACCGGAGGCCACCCTGTCCGGAACCGTCACCGACGGGTCGGGGCACGGCTGGCCGCTGCACGCAGCGATCACCATCAGCGGATACCCGAACGGTGTGATCTACACCGATCCGATCACCGGGCGCTACAGCGTGCGGCTGGCGCAGGGCGACTACACGGTGAGCGTGTCCTCGGACTACCCGGGCTACCAGCCGAGTACCGAGCAGCTGTCGATCAGCTCGTCGAACCAGGACCACGACGTCAAGCTCGCTGCGGACCTGACGGCGTGCACCGCACCCGGCTACGACCGCGGCGGCGGCACGATGCGTTTCACCGGCTGGACGGCCGCGACACCGCACGCCGGCTGGACGATCAACGGCACCGGCTGGCGGTTCGACAACCCCGGCGACCGGCCGCCGCCGCAGAACCCGCCGGCGTACCAATCAGGCGGTGACGACGACTTCGCGGTCGCTGATTCCGGCGCGGCGGCCAAGCGGATCGACACGACCTTGATCTCGCCCTCGGCGGACCTGTCCGGCCAGGGCTCGCCGCAACTGCAGTTCGACACGGCGTACTACGCGGTCGCGCACGGGCAGTCGGCGAGCGTGGATCTCAGTGTGAACGGCGGATCGTCCTGGACGACGGTGTGGCGCGAGTCCACGTCCAACGTCGTCGATCACGTGACTGTGCCGCTGCCGTCCGCGGCCGGCAAGCGGGCGGTGCGGGTCCGCTTCCACTACATCGGGAACTCGGCGTTCTTCTGGGCCGTCGATGACGTCCTCGTCGGTGCGCCTAGCTGTGTGGCTCAGCGCGGCGGGCTGCTCGCCGGCGTTGTCAACGACCGGGCGACCGGCGCGCCGGTCGACGGCGCGCAGGTGACCCGCGCAGGCGCCGCGGAGCTTCCGGCGTGGCCGGCCGGAGTCGCGCAGGCGACCGGTGATCCGGCTGTGCCGGGCGGCTATTACTGGCTGTTCGTGCCGAGCGGTCACCAGCACCTGACTGTTGGCGCCGCCGGATACGACACCGCCACCAGCACGGTCGACGTCGCAGCCGACCGGCTCTTCCGCCACGACGTCGCACTGACCGCACACGGCAGCTGAAGGAGCAGGCAATGACCATCTTCCGTCCAGGTCGGCCGGTTCGATTGCCGGCCGTCACCGTGGCCGTGGCCGCGCTCGTCGCGACCACGCTGGCCGCATCGTCGAATGCGACGGCTCGTGAACTCTCCACGCCCGCCGCGCGAACCGGCTCCATCAAACCCGTTGAGCTGCCAGGCATGAACGCCTCGTCCTACAGCGTCACGCTGCCCACCGGCGACCAGGTCACTCTGACGGCCGCGGGCAGCGGGCGATACACGGTGACGGCCACACCTAGTCCAGCGACCAGCCCGGCGATCAGCGTGCGAGTCCAGACCAGCCCCAACGGCAAGACGATGATGTCCGCGGTGCCCGTCGCGGCCGAGGGGCTGATCACCAGCGGGGCACTCGACCGGAACCTGTTCGACGTTGCCTGGCTGGCCGCGCACGGCGACACCGGCCCGACCGGCCGGATCCCCGTCACCGTCCAGTACGCCGGGCGGCAGACGACGGCCACGCTGGCGAGCAAGGTAACCGCGCTCGACGGGGCCACGCTGGTTTCCACCGATCCCGGGGCCGGCAGTGTCGAACTGAGCGTCGACGCTGCCCGCGCCGCGACGTTCTGGGCGGCGCTGACCGGCCAGCACGTCAACGGGCAGGCGGCCTGGCAGGGTCAGCCGCGGCTCGCCGGGGGAGCCACCAGGGCGTGGCCGACCGGCGACCGGACTGCGGCCGCCCCGCGCGCCGCGGTGGGTCAGCCGACCTTCCACGTCGCCGAGATCGTCAAGCGCAGCAAGGGCGACATCTTCGGCTGCAATAACGTGCCCCGGACGACGTTATGCGAGCCGTTCACCACCCTCTACGGCGTCGCGGGAGGCGGATCCGACACCGGCTACGTCCCGACGAGCATCAACTGCGTCGACGCTGACCCGTGCACCACGTACCGCGTGGCGTTCAACGTTCCCGCCGGCGTCTACTACTCCGGTGGGTACAGCAGTTTCTACGCCGACCAGCGTTGGCAGAACCTCGGTCTGATCAATCCACAGTTCACCGTCGCCGGCGACACGACCTTCACGATTGACGTCGACAAGGCCCAGCAGTTGGCTGTCACGACGCCGCGGCTCACCCAGACGTTCAGCGTCCAGGACGACAGATTCCGCAGTGCCGTCGACGGCAGTGGGGTCGAGGACCTTATGTTCACCTCTGAGCCGACCTATTGGCAGGCCAGTCCCGACGTACAGGTCACGGCCGGCACGTACCACGAGGCCCACGGAGTGGTGCTGGGTAAACCGCAGCTGACCATGGCCGTCACCTCGCCGCAGCGGCTCGACCTGGACGTCTCCTACTGGACGTACCACGACGCGCAAACGGCGGGCACCAGGGGAGCAGCGCGATTCAACGGGCAGCGGAGCACGCAGATCGTCGACGCCGGATACGGGCGGGCCGAGGACTTCGCTCACATCGACGCCCGCGGCAAGGTTGCGCTCGTACGTATCACGGCGTGGGAGTCGTCGAAGATGACATTCTTCGGATGCGGTTCCGGCGGTCCGGGAGTCGTCATGGATGAGATGCTGAACAACGCGATACAAGCCGGCGCCATCGCGGTGCTCGTCGATCCCAGCGACCCGGCCAAGCCGGGCGACTGGTGCGGCGGGCTGATACCGGAGTCGAACATCGAGAGCGAGGATCCGGTCAAGATCCCGTTCGCCCAGATCCCCGTGCCCCAGGCCAACAGACTCATCGGCCTGCTCGCCCACGGTGCCGTCCACGTCGGCGTGAGCGGCTACGCCGGGAACAGTCCGTACCTCTACGCGCTCCGGCCCTACTTCGAGGGCGGCACACCCACCCCCGCGCACCTCACCGTTACCGACGCGCAGCTGGCTCGAGTCACCGAGCACTATCACGCCGACCAACCGTCGGCGGGCCTGCTGGGCTGGGCCGAGTGGAGTCCGAACGAGAACTTCGTCGGCGAGTCGACCTATGAGCAGTTCGCGGCGCCGACCGACTTCACGCTGTACCGCGGGCCGGCGTCGCCGAGCAACCTGCATCTCCAGGACGGGAGCCCGCCGAACTATCAGAGCTTCTACGACGTGCTCGAACCGGCTGGTTCGACCAGCAGTACCGACTGGAACACCGACATCGCCGCTCCCGGCGCGGCACCCATCCCGTCGCAGATCGTTCAGGCGCAGCCGGGCAAGTTCACCACGTTCCCCGCTTACGTCGCCTGGTGCTCGTTCTGCCGGCAGAACAACACGTTCTACCCGGTCATGTACCAGCGATATGAAGACCCGAAGGTAGAGAACGGGGTGTGGGGGTTCGACCCGTCCGCTCTCCATCTCTACCGTGACGGGCAGGAGATACCAGCAACTCCGCTCAACGGCATCGCCACGTATCAGCTCCCCGCCGAAAGGTCGGGCTACACCCTCGTCGCCAACTATCAAGGCACGTCCGCCACCTGGAAGTTCACCTCCGCGGCTCCGACCGGCGATCACCTGCCCACCGGTGTGGGGTGCTTCGGAAGCATCTTCGGATCGCATGACCCGTGCGCCCCGGACCCGCTCGTGTTGCTGCGGTACGACGCGGGTGTCAGCCCGGCGAACACGCTTACCGCACCGGGCGTCCACCAGCTACGGGTCACCGCTTACCACCAAGCAGTCGACGCCCCCGCCATCCGCAGCATCAAGCTCTGGACGAGCACCGACGGCGGCAAGACCTGGCGGTCGGCTGTCGTCAATGGCGGTGCGGGCGGCGACTACACGGCCATGTACACCCTGCCCGACCTGAGCAGCACAAGCGGAACCCTCAGCATCAAGGCGGAAGCCAGTGACGCTGCCGGCAATGACGTCAGTCAGACGATTCTCAACGCCGTCAAACTCGCAGCACGATAGCTGTCTCGGCATTGAGTAGAGGTTTCGTGGGAGACGTTCCGGTCGACCAGCCGTCTCCCACGCCACCGCGCCCGTTCCGGGCGAGATAGACCGTGGCCTTGCCGGGTGCATCCACACTGGTTGCACCCGGCAAGGCGGCACGGCGCAGCGACCTCGGTGTCGCCGAGCAGTGTCGGCACGTCAGCCACTGGCACCGCTCCGGGCAATGGCCGCTTGGGGCGTTCCTGTGAAATCGCAGCGTGGCCGCCTTCGGCCACGTTTGTCGCGTTTATTGCGCGCGGTAGGCCAGGCCTGTCAAGGTCCAAGACGAGTCAGCTGGTGCGCGCCTAGGAGGCTGCGATGTCTCGGTATCGGATGAGTCGGCGTCCAACCCGCCGCAAGTCGGCTCTGGGGCTCACTGCCGTGGCGATACTGATCGGCTGGCTCGTCGCGGGCGTGTCCGCGCCGGCAGCGAGTTCCGCGGACCCGCCGCCGCCGGTGGTCGGCTCGCTGACCGCCGAGCACATGACCAACCCGCTCGGCATCGACACCGGCCGTCCGCGGCTGGGCTGGGTCATCACCTCGGCGGCGCGCGGGATCTCCCAGAGCAAGTACGAGATCCGAGTCGCCATGGACAAGAACAGCCTGGAAAGCGGCCGGAACCTGGTGTGGGACTCGGGCACCGTGAACTCTGGGCAGTCGTTCGACGTCCCCTACGGTGGTCCGGCACTTGCGCCGCAAACCCAGTACTACTGGAACGTCCGGGTGTGGGACAACCACGGGATTGTTTCCTCGTGGAGCCAACCAGCCGCGTCGTTCGAGACTGCGTTCCTTGATCCGAATCAGTTCCAGGGCAGCTGGATCGGAAGTCAAACTCCGTCGAGTGGATCAGAACTGCTGCTGCGTAAGGGCTTCGCGCTGGGAAATGGGACGATCACCAGGGCGCGCCTCTATGTCGCGGGGCTCAGCTACCCCTACCTGTTCGTCAACGGGCATCCCGTTAGCAATCACGTGCTCGACACGGCGTTCACTACCTACAACAAGACCGTGGACTACAGCACCTACGACGCCACGAATCTGGTGCACCCCGGCAGTGATGCGATCGCAGTGAGTCTGGGCAACGGCTTCTATGCCGGCGGAGCAGACGACTATCCCTCCAGTGGCGAACCCTGGCAGCCCGGCCAACCCACGCTGAAACTCGAACTCGATGTGTGGTACGCCAACGGCACCTCGAAGCGAGTCGTGAGTGACCCGTCGTGGAAGGTCTCAACGGGTCCCACGACGGCCAACTCGCCGGCGGTCGAAACCTATGACGCTCGCCTGGAGAAGGCAGGGTGGACGCGAGCCGGCTACAACGACAGCGGCTGGGCCGATGCCGCGGTGCTGCCCGGCGCGGACGAACCGGTCCCGTCCTACACCGGGACGCCCACCGCGAACTGGATCTGGAACACGACGGGCGCAACCAACACCACCGCCGTGGGGACGATCTACACGCGCAAGACGTTCACGGTCGCGGATCCGTCGTCCATCGCGAGTGCGGTAGCTGCGCGTCAACGCCGATGACGGCCACCAGACCTACGTGAACGGAACGCTGGTCTCGAGTTCGTCGGCCAACGTTGAAAACGGATGGCAGACGTCGCAGGTCAGCGACATCAAGTCACTGCTCGTTCCGGGCACGAACGTGATCGCGATCGCGGGCACGTCGCTGGCGCCCAACGCGAGCAGTGTCATCGCCGTCGCGCAACTCGACTCGACGCGGATCGTGACCGACGCGACGTGGAAGGCGCTTCCCGGCACACCCGCTTCGCCGCCCGCCGGCTGGAACACGATCAGCTTCGACGACTCGTCGTGGCCCGCGGCGATAGCGCAGGGCGCGTTCGGCATCGCACCGTGGGGCACCAACCTCCACGCCCTGACCGCACCGGCCGGAGTGCTTCGCGCGCAATTGATCCCGCCGATCGAGAGGACCGCGACGATCAATCCGGTCAAGGTCACCAGCCTGCCCGGAGTGAACGTGCCGGTTCCCTCCTACACCGGAACGCCCACCGCGAACTGGATCTGGAACACGGCGGGTGCGAGCAACAGCGCACCGCAGGGAAATATCTTCATGCGCAAGACGTTCACGGTCGCGGATCCGTCGTCCATCGCGAGCGCGGTGCTGCGTGTCAACGCCGACGACGGCCACCAGACCTACGTGAACGGAACGCTGGTCTCGAGCGCGCCGGGCACCGTGACCAACGAGTGGCAGACGTCGCAGGTCAACGACATCAAGTCGCTGCTCGTTCCGGGCACGAACGTGATCGCGATCGAGGGCATCGCGCTCGACACCAGCCCAGCCAGTGTCATCGCCGTCGCGCAACTCGACACGACGCGGATCGTGACTGACGGATCCTGGAAGGCGCTTTCCGGGACACCCGCTTCGCCGCCTGACGGCTGGAACACGGCCGGCTTCGACGACTCGTCGTGGCCCGCGGCGATAGTGCAGGCCCCGTACGGCAGCGGGCCGTGGGGCGCCAACGTCCAGACCCCACCCGGCCCGTCGAAGGTCTACGACTTCGGGCTCATCACCTCCGGGTGGGCGCGCGTCACGCTGCAGGGCGCCGCCGGCACCCAGGTACAGATCCAGTACTCCGAGCAGCTCAATCCGGACGGCACGGTCCAGAACGAGGGCGGCGGCAACCAGACCGACACCTACATCCTCAAGGGAGGTGGCCCGGAGACGTATGAGCCGAAGTACGGCTGGAAGGGCTACCGGTACGTACAGGTCTCGACCGCAGCCGGCACCACGCCGCCGACCATCGGGTCGACCACCGGAGTGGTGGTGCACACCGCGCTGCCGACAGCGGGCGACTTCACCAGTTCGAGCGACCTACTGAACCGCATGCATGTCGCGATGCGGAACACGATCCTCAACAACCAGTACTCCTTCGGCAGCGACACACCGGTGTATGAGAAGGGGGGCTGGACCAACGACAACGGCGACTACGCCACCTCGGAGATGGCGAACTTCGACGCCGCCGCCTACTACGACCACATGATGCAGAACTTCGACGACATGCAGGATCCGGCCGGCAACATCGGCTGGCTCGTGCCGGCGTCGCCCGGGCAGCGACAACGTCGACCCGTTGTGGGGTGGCTCGTTCCTGCTGATCGAATACGGCATGTTCCAGCAGTACGACGATCTCGCCGTGATCAACCGCGACTACAACAACATGGCGGCCTACGTCGACGACCTGGCCGGCCAGATCGCGCCGACCGGCTACATCTACCAGGGCCAGACGTGGGGCGACTGGGTGGTTCCCAGCAACGGCAACCCGCCGTCCAGCGAAATGCTCGGCAGCATGTTCCTCTACCGCGAGGCTGAAGACCTGGCCGACATGGCCGGCGCGATCGGCAACTCCGCCGGCCAGAGCAAGTACAGCAGTCTGGCGGCAACCATCCGCACAGCCGTCAACAACGAGTTCTACGACACCGCCGGCCATGCCTACCGCGACCCGCTCGGGCTGGTCTCGCACGCGACCGGCGGACCGAGCGGCCCGATCACCTCGACCGCCTATGACCAAACGGCCAACGTGTTCGGCCTTGCGTTCGGGCTGGCCCCGGACAGCGACCGGCAGGCGATCGCGGACGGCTTGACCGCCAACGTCACCGCGCAGGGCAACCATCTGTCCACCGGCGCCAACGGATCGAAGTACATCCTGCCGATGCTGACCGAGTTCGGACAGGCTGACCTCGCCTACAAGGTCGCCACCAATCCGACCGCTCCCGGCTGGGGGCAGTTGTTCCAGCAGTGCGGCGCCACCACCATGTGGGAGTCGTGGGAGGACGCGTCGTGCAACTCGGCCCGCTCCCGCGACCATGCCTTCATGGGAACCGTGGACGACTGGCTGTTCTCGGGCGTCGCCGGGATCCAGGCCACCTCGCCCGCCTTCCGTACGGTCTCGATCAAGCCGAGCCCCGTCGGGGATCTCACGTCCGCGTCGGGCTACGAGACCACGCCGTTGGGGCGGGTGAGTTCGGGCTGGACCCGCTCCGGGACGAGCCTTGCACTCACGGTCCAGGTCCCGGTCGGCTCGCAGGCATCGGTGTGCGTCCCGGCCGCCAGCGCCCAGTCGGTGACCGAGAGCGGAGACCCGATCGGCAAGGCCAGCGGGGTGACCGTGATCGGCATGCAGGGCTCCTGCCTGCAACTGCACGTCGGGTCCGGGACGTACAGCTTCCACTCGACAATGCCGTAGCTCTAGGGACGGCCGGCGAGGACCACTACCCGGGCACGCGACATCGTCCGGTCGATGGCGGGCGCGCGTCGTGGCGTGATCGGCCGTCGCCGCGAGGTCAGCCAGCGCCGTCAACGCGCTGACCCCGGCGCAGGGCCGGCCGCATCGGACGCGCGTGCGGTCGTCGCGCCAGGGCTCATGGCACGTCTCCTGCGCCAGACGGGCGGCGTCGTCCCACTCTGATGCGTTCAGTCGTCGGCTAGGCGGGCGGCTTG
Source organism: uncultured Actinomycetota bacterium (assembly GCA_963709985.1). Classification (GTDB taxonomy): domain Bacteria; phylum Actinomycetota; class Actinomycetes; order Mycobacteriales; family Jatrophihabitantaceae; genus DASXRA01. The sequence goes on along the minus strand of CAVPYQ010000024.1, from coordinate 6,379 downwards.
GGTGTGCAGGTAGCGCTGCTGTTGGAGGTTGGTGGTGCGTTGGGCCGCGTCGCGGTAGCTATCGCGGGCTGAGCGGTATTGGCCGGTCATTTCCAGGAGGTGAGCGCGGGCGGCATGTAGCCGATGGTCCTCGGCGATGCGCTGATCACGGGCGAGTCGTTCGAGCAGGCCGAGTCCTTCGTGTGGACCGCGGTGCATGGCGACGGCGACGGCGTGATTGAGCGCTATGACGGGGTTGTCCGAGCTGGACATGAGCACCTCGTACAGCGCGACAAGTTGCGGCCAGTCGGTCGCGTCGGCCGTCGGCGCTTCGTCGTGGATGGCAGCGATCGCGGCCTGGATCTGGTACGGCCCGGCCGGGCCCCGGGGCAGCGCGTCGTTGATCAGCTCGAGGCCCTCGGCGATGTGGCCGGAAATCCACCGGCTTCGGTCCTGTTCGTGCATAGGGATTAGCTCTCCGCCGGGCCCGGTGCGGGCCGGGCGACGCGCGTCGGTGAGCAGCATGAGCGCGAGCAGCCCTGACACCTCGGGGTCGGCGTCCGTCAGCTGGTACAGCATGCGGGTCAACCGAATCGCCTCGGTCGACAGCTCGACGCGGTGCAGAAGTGGTCCTGAGGTGCTCACATAGCCTTCGTTGAAGATCAGGTACAAGACGTGTAGGACGGCGTCGAGCCGGCGTGCACGCTCCGGCTCCGGGGGCAGACCGAACGGCAGACCGCTTTCTTTGATGAGTTGTTTGGCTCGGCTGATCCGGCGCGTCATGGTGGCCTGGGGGACGAGGAACGCGCGTGCAATCTCGGCCGTGGTCAGTCCGCCAACGGCTCGCAGCGTCAACGCGATCTGCGACGCAGGCGAAAGGCTGGAGTGGCAGCACAGGAACAGCAAGGTGAGTGTGTCGTCGCCGGCTGTCTGCGGACGGTCGGCCGCCGGCGCAAGCCATTGGTCGGGCAATGTCCACTTGGCGACGGTGTCTTCGCGGTGTCGCCGGGCATGCTCGCTGCGCAACAGGTCGGTCAGGCGTCGCGCAGCCACAGTGATCAGCCAGGCGCGCGGGTTGTCCGGGATACCCTCGCGCGGCCACTGGCCATAGGCCGCGAGCAGGGCTTCTTGGACCGCGTCCTCAGCGGCGGCGAAGTTCCCATAGCGCCGCACGACCGCGCCGAGCACCTGCGGCGCCAATCGACGCAGCAGGTCCTCGACATCGCCAGCGGTCACGAGACGGCTACCCGATCAGGTCCTCGGCGCCGCCCTCGGCCACCGGCCGAACGTCGACGAAGAACTCTGCGCTCGCGCCCTCCGGGTAGGGACACTTGGTCAGCTCGGCAGCGATCTCAGTGGCGCGGTCGAAGCTCGCGCACTCGACGATGTTGTAGCCGGCCAGCACCTCCTGCGTCTCCGGGTACGGCCCGTCGGTCACGACCGGCGTCCCGTCTCGTAGTTGGATCCGCCGAGTGTGCACCGGCGCGGCGAGCCCGCGGGCGTCAACCAGTTCCCCGGACTCGACCAGGCTCTGGTTCCAGGCCTCCATGAACTCGAACATCGGCTTGAAATCCGCAGGCGCAATGCCGGCCGCGTCGCCGGACTTGCCGCTCATCAGGTCGTAGTCACGTTGTGAGCCGTACAGCAAGATCATGTACTTCATGGTGTCCTCCTTCGAGCACCCCAGCGGTGCTCCCATCAGATACGTCGACACGGCGCACTGCAATCGGACATCCACTATCGCCGAATACAAGGCACCAAGATCAAGCTGCGCCATCTTGTTGGCGAAGACACTCTTGTAGCGGCTGCGGACATGCGATTCGACCGTGGCACGCGAGGTGCTCCAGGCTGCGTCCCGTATGACCCGCCCGGTGCTGCTGTTCCACCGAGATGCGCCATCCGGACTCCCGTCAGACCGGACTATCGCACGGTCGACGGCGGGTGACCTGGCTGATCCACAGCGTGTGATCCTTGCCGATCGCACGTGCCCATGCAGCGAGGCATCGTCGCACGTATCAATCGATCGGCTCGCGCAACGCGCTTCTTCCGCACCGAGACGTCGCCACGCAGAACAGTTGCGTCCGTAGACGTGGTGTTCGATCCGATCGCTGATGAGTATGCATTTCGTGCGGCAGGATCGGTCGCATGCGAGCCGTGTTGCCGGGCCTCAACACTGTCCCCGACCCGTCATACGTCCCGACGGTCCCGCGGCGAGTGTCGGCGCTCGCGCGGATGATCGTCGGTCCTCAGGACGCACCGAGGCGGCGGGAAGCCGACGCTCCCGAAGGGTTCGACCGACTCCGATGCGGAATCTTGGAAACAATCTTGGCCGGGGTGTCGTATCGACGCGAGTGCGTTCGTGGACAACGTGAGTGGCAGCTGTCCGGGCTGCCCTTGAGCAAAGGAGCTTGAGATGGCGCTGTACCTGATCGCCTTCAACGACGAGTGGGTGCCCGACCACACGTTGGAGCAGCTGCGCGAGAAGGCCACGTCCGCTCGGGCCGTGATCGAGGAGATGACGGACGCCGGCGTGTTCGTCTTCAGCGACGGAGGTCTGGACGCGTCGACCGTCGTGTGCAGCGTCGACCCGAGCAGCGGCACGCCACTATTCACCGATGGGCCGTTCGTCGAGACCAAGGAGCACCTCGGCGGCTTCGCGGTCGTCGATGTGCCCGACGATGCCCAGGCACGGTATTGGGCCGGCCGGATCGCAGTCGCGGTTGGTTGGCCGCAGGAGGTGCACCGCTTCCCGCATCGAATAGCGTTGAGCACTGACCCGCAGTCAGAGACCTTGGCTTGACTCGGATGTTCTGAGGGGCATCGCCTAGCGGAGGGAGCAGGCTGGGGCGGCTGCTGCGCGCGCGGTGGATAGCCGGAAAAGGTCTCCTTGGCACGCGCTGCACTCTGGGCGGACAGCCGCACGCCCATCGGCTATGAGCGGACGTTTCGCGGCTCCACACGGATCCATCTATGCGCCGGCAGGGAGGCTCGGTCTCGGCGCAGTTCGACGGCTCGTGGCGCGGCGGCGAGGTTCCAGGGGTGTCGGGGTGCGGCTATTCGATGGCGGGTGGTCCCGCTTCGATTCGGCGCAACACTGGTTCGGCGCGGTAGTGGTCGGGGTTGGTCTGTACCTGGCGTTCGTCCCACCAGGTGGCGCCGGCCTCTCGCAGCGGACCGATCAGGTCGGCGGCGGTCGAGGCCTGGCTCGCGCCGCCGACGACGATGTCGAACGGCGCGTCTACCCGGTCGCCGCGATGCTGTGCGATGTAGTCGACGAGTTCGCGCACTTCGTCGGGTGATGGGGCTTGGCCGTGCCGCGCGGTCTCGAACAGCGGTACCGCACCGTCCCACTGGGCCGCGCGGCGCATCGGTCGGCGGTGGGGCCAGTAGCCGGCGATCCACACCGGAGGTCGGGGGCGCTGGACGGTTGCCGGCAGCAGTGCAGTCGCACGGACCCGGTAGTGCGGCCCGTCGTGGTCGACCGTTTCGCCGGACCAGTAGCGGTTGAGCAGTCCCAGGCCCTCGTCGAGCCGCTCGGCGAGCACGACCGGGTCGGTGGTGTCGCCGAAGCTCGCGAACTCGTCCTCGATCGGGCCGCCCAGCCCGGCGCCGAAGATGACGCGGCCACCGGTCAGCGAGTCGAGGGTGGCAACCTGGCGGGCCAGTTGTTCCGGACGGCGGCGGGCCACCGGCGTCACCAGCGTGCCCAGGCGCAGTCGCGACGTGGCCAGCGCGGCGGCGGTCAACAGCATCCACGGATCCCCGAACGGCTGTCCTCTGCGCGCCTGCTTGTCGTGTACGACGTGGTCCCAGACGAATAAGGCATCCCAACCCGCTGCCTCAGCCGCCGTCGCGACCCGCACCACCGTGCGCGCGTCGGCGAAGTCACCGAAGTTAGGAATGTTGATCGAGTAACGCACCCTGCCAGTTCTACCGGACGCGGCGCCGGAGAATCTCACAGCTCGGCACATCGAGGCCTGCGCTGTGTCGCCGGCAGTTGATCGCCTCGATAGTGTCGGCGAGCTGCGCGGCGGGCACGCCGAAGGGGGCGACGACGGTCAGAGCGTCGGCGTGTTGGAGCCAAGCCCGGCACAGCTGGGGTGCCTCGTCGTAGGTGCCGTAGAGCAGCACGTCGCGCGCCGGCCGCTCAGCCGCGCACGATGCGGCTCCGGTTCGTCCACGAAGGAGTCACTGCGGTCAAAGGTTCAAAGACCACGTGCGGGCGGCCCGACCGTTTCCATCAGTCAGGGGGACCTTCGCCGGTGCTGCTCTGGGGGGACGGGACCCGGACTGCGGGCAGCGATGTGCTCCTCCGCATCCTCGAGGGGCTCCTCGCCCGGCAACGTCGTCTGCGCCGGTGACGCCGCCAGGCGCCGGAACGTGCTTGAGTCCGTGCTCGCGCCGGGCCTCGCGCACGCCCTGCGAGATGCTGTGCCACATGTGGTCCTCGCCGAGTTCGGCCATCAGCCCCGAGCGTCGCAACAGCTTGCGGACCGGCCACATGACGCGGACCAGGTAGAGATCGATATCGCGCTTGCGGAGCGAATCCAGCAGGTCGGCGAGCGCGTCGACGCTCGTCGTGTCCATCTGGTTGGTCGCCTCCATGTCGAGCACGAGCGCCCGGGTGCCGGGCGCGGACTCGACCTCAGCGAGGATCGAGTCCTGGATGGGTGCCGCGGTGACCCAGAAGATCGGCGCGTCGATACGCAGCACGATCACGCCGGGATAGGTCGTGCGATCCTCGTGATTGCGGGTGCTGCCCCAGGCGGCCTTCTCGTGCGGCACCTTGCCCATGACCTCGACGTCGATCCGGCTCAACCGATAGACCAGGCCGAGCAGCGACTGGGCAACCGCCAGCAGCAGGCCGTACAGCGGGCCGAAGGCCAACACCCCCACGGCTGCCACGCCGGCGGAGACGATGTCGTTGCGCCGCACCCGGGCGTAGCGGCGTAGGGCCGCATAGTCGATGAGCTTCCAGACCGCGTTGACCACGATCGCGCTCAGGACGGCCCTGGGCAGCCCCGAGAGCACTGGCGCGATGGCAACGATGACGATGAGGGACAGGCCGCCGGCGACCAGGCCCGCCATCTGCGTCCGGCCGCGGGCGTCGCAGACGGCCGCGGTCTTGGACAGGCTCCCGGCCACCCCGATGCCGCCGAACAGCCCGGAGGCGACATTGGCTGCGCCGGAGGCGAGCAGCTCCTGGTCGGAGTCGATCCGGTAGCCACCGCGGCCGGCGAAGAGCCGGGCGGCGCTCAACCCTTCCGCAAGTCCCACGAGCGCCAGAGCCGCACCCGCGCCAAGCAAGGCGACCAGGTCGCCGGCATCGACCGTCGGCAGCCCGGGCGTCGGCACCCCCCGCGGGACCGCGCCGACGACCTGGACGCCTCGCGCCTGCAGGTCCAGCGCCGCCGAGGCGACGAGGCCACCGACGAGCAACGACCAGCCCCCAGGGCACCCACGGGACAAGCCGCGGGCCGCCGAAGAGGACGAGCAGCGCGACCGCCGAGACGATCACCGTCACCAGATCGGCGTCTCCTCGCGAGAGGCTCCCGCCCAGGGCGCCCACCCGCTCCACGACCTGGCCGCGTGGCGTCGGCACCCCGAGCAGGTTGGGCACCTCGCCGAGGATGACGAGGATGGTCAGGCCGAGAACGAAGCCCGTGACGATCGGCTTGGAGAGGAACTCCGCCACCCATCCGATCCCGAGGAAGCCGGCGACGAGCAGGACCAGCCCGGAGCCCAGGGCCAGCGCGGCTGTGTAGGACGCCGCCTGCGCTGTCCCCGCGACCCCGAAGCTGGCGAGGAACGACCCTGACAGCACCGACACCGTCGACACCGGCCCCACGACGAGCTGGCGCGACGAGCCGAAGATCGCGTACGCCACCAGGGCAACCGGCACCGCATACAGGCCCACCTGGACCGGTGCGCCCGCGATCGAGGCGTAGCCGAGCGCCTGGGGGACGGCGAGCGCCGCCACCACGGCGCCCGCGACGACGTCGCTGCGCAACCAGCGACGCTCGTACCGAGGCATCCAGGTGACCGCCGGGACCCGTCCCCAGCGCCGCCCCGACGCTGGCTCTGCGCGATCGCTCATGCGGATCCACCGTCCTGGCGCCAGGCTACCGACCGGAGGCCCATGCCGAGGTCAACAGCGCCAGGCGAAACCAGCGACAAATTACCCGCGCCCACCCGTAGCGCACCGCGAGCGCGGCCGCGCAGAGCGGACGCTCACAACTCGCGTGGAGCCGCTCGGTGAGGCGGCTCATCCAGGGGAGTTGCTGTCAGACCGATTTGGCGGCGTGCGGCGTCAGGAGGATGACTGTCCACTGTGGACGGTTTCTGTCATTCACCTGCTATCTGAACCAGCCTTCGAGACACCGCTCGGCGTGATCCGGGT
>CAVPYQ010000023.1:0-34841 GCA_963709985.1 uncultured Actinomycetota bacterium | reverse complement strand
GACAGACCGTGACCTCGCGCGACGACCAGGATCGACTGCCGGAGACAGCTGGGGGATATCTGGTGGGCTGGCCGGTTCGATGTTGATCGTTGCCGAATGTCCTTAGGCTGTGGGCATGTCGTCGGGGACGATGTCGATTCGCAGCGGCTCGGGCCGCGACGGGTCCGGTGCTCACCGGCCGGTTCCGGATTACGCCACGTTGCAGTCCGGGGAGTCCGCGGAGCGATGCCGAGCGGCGCGGCAGACGACACCTCGCGCGGCTCACGGCGATTGGTCGCCGACCCCGGACCGGCCCGATCCGATCGCCGTGCTCGTGGCCCAGGCGGCCACGCGCGTGCAGGAGCTGGTTCCGATCCGTTATGGGCGGATGCTCGCCTCCGCGTTCACGTTCTACCGTGGGGTGCCGGCGGATCTGGCGGCGACTCCGGTTTCGGGCATTGTCGGGCAGGCGTGCGGGGACGCCCATACCTCCAACTTCGGGGGCTTCGCAGCTCCGGACCGCAGGCTCGTTTTCGGTCCGACCGATTTCGACGAGACGCTGCCCGGGCCGTGGGAATGCGACGTCAAGCGGATGGCGGCCAGCGTCGAGACCGCGGGCCGCGACATCGGGCGGCGCAGGATAGGGATCTGAAGATGAGCACCCCGATCAGGCTCGACGACCCGAACACCGTGCCGACTCGGTTACTGGCACCCGCTCGACGACGGCCGGGTGCAGTGCGACGTGTGTCCCGCGGGCCTGCCGGCTGCACGAGGGCCAACGCGGGCTCTGCTTCGTCCGGGCCGGGTGCGGGCGACCAGATCGTGCTGACCTCCTACGGCCGGTCGAGCGGGTTCTGCGTCGACCCGGTGGAGAAGAAGCCGCTCAACCACTTCCTGCCCGGGCCCGCCGGTGCTCTCCTTCGGCACCGCCGGGCTGCAACCTGGCCTGCAAGTTCTGCCAGAACTGGGACATCTGCAAGTCCCGGGAGATCGACACGCTCGCCGACGCCGCGGCACCCGGAGGCGCTCGCGCTGGCGGCCGAGGCGAGCGGCTGCCGCAGCGTCGCGTTCACCTACAACGACCCGACGATCTTCCTCGAGTACGCCATCGACGTCGCCGACGCCTGCCGCGAGCGGGGCATCAAGGCGATCGCGGTCACCGCCGGCTACATCTGCCCCGAGCCGCGGCGGGAGCTCTACGCGCACATCGACGCCGCGAACGTCGACCTCAAGGCGTTCACCGAGGACTTCTACCACCGGGTCTGCGCCGGCGCAGCTCGGCGCCGGTGCTGGAGACCCTGGAGTACCTGCGTGCACGACACCGAGCGTGTGGTTCGAGATCACCACGCTGCTCATCCCCGGCCACAACGACTCCGACGCGGAGATCGACGCCGAGACCCGGTGGATCGCCGAGCACCTCGGTCCCGACGTGCCGCTGCACTTCACCGCGTTCCACCCCGACTACAAGATGCGCGACGTGCCGCGCGACGCCGCCGGCGACGCTGAGCCGGGCCCGGCGGATCGCGCTGGGCAACGGCCTGCGGTACGTCTACACCGGCAACGTCCACGACGCCGGAGGGCGGCACCACGCGCTGCCCGGCCTGCGGCGACGGCGGTCGTCGAGCGGGACTGGTACGCCATCCGCCGCTACCGGCTCACCGACGACGGATCCTGCGCTCCTGCGGCACGCCGCTGCCCGGTGTGTACGACGGCCCGCCCGGTCAGTGGGGCGCCCGGCGGATGCCGGTGTCGTTGGCGGCCACTCGGTAATGACGCGGCCCAGCGCCATTCGACCGCCATCCGCCGCTGGCCGTTTCTACCCGGACGATCCGCAGCGGCTGCTGGCCGAGCTCGACGCACTACTGGCCGGCGCACCGATCAGCGATGACGCGCCAGGGGCGCTGGCGATCGTGTCCCCGCACGCCGGATACAACTACAGCGGGCCGGTCGCGGCCAGCGCGTTCGGGCAGCTGATGTCACGGCGCGCAATAGTGCGTCGAGTCGTCGTTCTCGGGCCGGCGCATTACGTCCCGTTGCGCGGCATGGCACTACCTCGCTGGGACGGCTTCGAGACACCGCTCGGTGCCATCCGGGTCGACGAACCTGCCCGCGTGCTGGCGGCGGCACTGCCCTGTGTCGTCCTCTCCGACGCGGCCCATCGCGGCGAGCATTCCATTGAGGTACAGCTACCGTTCCTGCAGCGCGTGCTCGGCTCCGAGGTCGAGATCGTCCCGGTCGTCGTAGGGCAGGTCGAGGCGTACCGGGTCGCTGACCTGATCGACGCACTGTGGCAGGACGAGTCGACCGCCGTCGTTGTCAGCACCGATTTGAGTCACTATCACGACCAGGCGACCGCCGACCGGCTCGATCGGCGCACCGCCGACGCGATCGTCCGGCGGGACCCGGCAGCGAACGGAGCCAACGACGCGTGCGGTCGTCATGCACTGCGAGGCCTGCTCGAGTTCACTCGTCGCCGAGACCTCCGCGTGCGGCAGCTCGACCTACGCAGGTCCGGCCACACCGCTGGCAGTAAGGCTCGGGTCGTCGGCTACGGCGCATTCGGCGTCTACTCAACTTGACCCCCGTTCAGCGAACTCACCCGAGCCCTCTGAGCTACAGCTCGCTGTTCGTGCGATGGATTCCTCGCGGATCAGTACTTCCAGCGCGCCGCAGCGACGATGTCCTCCGGGGTCGCGTTAGCGAATCGTGCGATCTCTGCACGGCGTAGGTCGATGATCGTTTCCGCCAGGGCACTACCGAACGCGTTCACGAGAACGTCGTCGGCCTCGAAGGCATCAGTGGCGGATTGGAGGCTGCTGGGCAGTCCGACGATCCCGCGCTCCGCGTGCTCGGCGGCCGGGACCGAGGCTGGGTCGACGTTGACCGGCTTGGGCAGCTTGCGTGACGATGCCAGGCCCGCCAGGCCTGTATAGATGAGCCCAGCCACCACAAGGTACGGATTGGCGGACTCGTCGAAGGCTTTGATCTCGAGGTTGGCGGCGCCTGCGTTGCCGGGAGAGCCGGTGATCAGCCGCAGCGCAGCCTCTCGATTCTCCAGTCCCCACACCTGGAACGGTCCGGCCCAGTGGCTCGGTATCAGCCGAAGGTAGCTGGCGAGTGAGGGCGCCCCGATCGCGAGTAGGGCGGGCAGGTGCGCCAGCACGCCTGCGGTGAACGCCTCGGCGTCGTCGCTGATCCCGTACGGCCCAGCCCCTCCGCTGAAGGTATTGACCTCAGCGCGCCATAGGGACAGGTGCACGTGCCCGCCGTTGCCCACGCCGTCGGCCAGCACCTTCGGTGAGAACGAGGCGTGCAGCCCGTACCGCAGACTCAGCGCGCGGATCGTCTCGCGCACCATTACGAAAGTGTCGGCGGCCACGACAGGATCCTCGGCAGCGACGGAGATCTCGTACTGGGCGCTGCCGTACTCAGGATGGATCTGATCGACTGACACGCCTTGCCGGTCGAGGGCGATCAGCAGATCGCGCAGGTAGTCCGACCGCTCGACCAGGCGGGTGTACCCGTAGGCCGGCCCGGACGCGGCGGGCGTGAAGTCGGGTTGGGTCGTCGATAGCGCCCATTCGATCTCAAAGGCCATCCGCGCCTGGTATCCGGCGTCGGCGAGCTTGGCCACAGCCGCCTGGGCAAGGCTGCGCTGGTCTTGCGGATGGACGATCCCGTCTTGCTGGCGGCGGACGGCCGGAGCCCACGCCCATCCAGGCTGCTCGGCAAGCACGGTGACGCGGGTGAGGTCCGGATGCAGCCTGAGGTCTCCGACGGGGCCGCCGGCGTGCCGGCCGGACACGATCGAATCGTCGGGCAGGAATGCGTCGAAAACGGGGGATGCGCCGATGCCCCACGCGGCCGCCGATGCCAAGCGACCGAGCGGCACCGCCTTGACGCGCGTCACGCCACTGTTGTCGACCCACGTCGTGGCGAGTCCGACCACACCCCGCTCCGCCAGAGCGCTCTGCACATGCCGGGCAAGGTCGGCCTGCCGTTCCCGCTCGTGCTGATCCACCCGCACTCCCGTCCACCGTCAAGACTCGGTGCCATGCTAAGGCGGCTGGTCTCCCTTCTCGCCTCGGAGGACATGGTGCCGTCAGCAGAGTTCAGCCGCCCGACGCGCGCCGCGGAGTTCATGCCGCGCACCCGTCCCGTCGTCCCGCCGATCCACCACTCGGTCACGTATTTCCTCGACGATCAGGCTTACAAAGACGTCCAGGACGGCGGGCTCGTCGAGCACTGGTACGGGCGATTCCGCAACCCGACCGTCGACGCGGTCGCGCGCGAGATCGCAGATCTCGAGGGTGGTGACGCGGGGTTCATGACCTCGTCCGGCATGGGCGCGATCGCTACGACCTTGCTCACCCTGTTGCGGGCCGGCGATCGCGTGGTTGCGGCGCGCCAGGTGTACGGCGACACTCGCGACCTACTCGTGCGCGATCTTCCCGGATGGGGCATCGACGTGCGCTGGGTCGACACCGTGGATCTCGACGAATGGCGTCGCGAGATCGAGGACGGGGCGACGCGAGTCGTCTACGCGGAGACGCTGTCGAATCCCCAGCTGGAATTGACTGATCTGCCTGCGCTGGCCGAGGTGGCCCACGCCGCCGGCGCGCGGCTCGTCATCGACAACACCTTCGCCACCCCATACGTGGTGCGTCCACTGGACCTCGGTGCCGACGTCGTGGTGCATTCGGCGACGAAGTTCCTCAATGGCCACTCGGACGCCATCGCTGGGGCTGTGGTCGCCGATTCGGAATTCGTCACGGAAGTGCAGCGGCGAGTCGTCACGCTGGGCACGAACCTCGGCCCGTACGAGGCGTATCTCGTCTGGCGAGGGCTGCAAACCTTCGACGTGCGCATGTCTCGGCAGACCGAGACGGCGCAGGCGCTGGCGGCCGCGCTCGGCGCGCGTGACGACGTGATATCCGTCCGGCACCCGTCCCTTGCTGACTACTCCGGCGCTGACGTCGCGTCTCGTGTCTTACGCCCCGGCTGCGGTGGCGGCGCCATGGTGACCATCACCGTGGACGGCGGCGACGAGCGGGCGCACGACGTGGTGCGCGCACTGCAGATCGGCTGCGAGGCCACGAGCCTCGGCGGCGTCGAGACCTTGGTGAGCACGCCTTTCAACTCCTCGCACTTCTCATTGACCCCCGACGAGCGGCGCGCGGCACGCATCGAGGACGGAATGATCCGCATCTCCTGCGGGCTCGAGCCGGCGCAGGCGCTGATCGCCGACTTCGCGGGTGCGCTCGATCTGACGCGATGAGCGGCCTGCTCGACGGCGTGCCGCTGGTCGATCACCACTGTCACGGCCTGCTGCGCGGCGAGCTGGACCGCGCCCAGTTCGAGGCTTTGCTCACCGAGGCCGATGGGCCGGGCGCGCTGCACCCTTCGCTGTTCGACACCCAGGCCGGATATGGCGTGCGATCGATCTGCGCGCCTCTTCTCGACCTGCCGCGCTTCGCCTCCCCCGACGAGTACGTGGCTCGACGGGCCGAACTCGGTGCCGACGAGGTGGCGCGTCGCCTGCTGTCCAGCACGGGAATCGCCGACTACCTTGTCGACACGGGTTTCCGACCCGAAGTGCTCACCCCTCCGGCTGAGCTGGCCGCCTTCACCCACGCGTCGGGACACGAGATCGTCCGCCTCGAGGCGATTGGCGAGCAGGTAATCGCGACGACCGACCCATCGGGGTTCGCCGACGCCGTCCGCGAGGCGTTGCAGACCCGTGCCGCGACGGCCGCGGGATTCAAGTCCGTCGCGGCGTACCGAGTCGGCCTCGATCTCGACCCAGCCCGGCCGTCGGATGCCGAGGTGGCGGACGCCGCCGCAAGATGGTCCGGCACGAGCAGCGATGGCGCCGTGTCCGGCCTCGTCGACCGGACACTGATCCGATTCCTCATCTGGACCGCGCTAGACCTCGGCCTGCCATTGCAATTCCACGTCGGCTACGGCGATGCCGACGCCGACCTGCACCACTGCGACCCACTACTACTGACGCCGCTACTTCGGGCCACCGCCGGTCTGGGCGTACCGGTCATGCTCCTACACAACTATCCGTTCCACCGCTCGGCCGGCTACCTCGCGCAGGTCTTCGATCACGTCTTCGTCGACGTGGGCCTGGCACTACACAACCTCGGGACCCGCGCCTACGTCATCGTGGCGGAGCTTCTCGAATTGGCGCCGTTTGCATCGGTGCTCTTCTCCAGCGATGCCTTCGGACTGGCTGAGCTGTACGCGCTGAACACGGCGCTGTTCCGTCGGGCGCTGGAGGCCTTTCTGGACGATGGCATCGCGCGCGAGTTCTGGCCCGTCGCGGAAGCCGAACGCATCGCTGGAATGATCGCGGCAGGCAACGCGCGCCGCGCCTATCACCTCGGCAGTCCGTGACCGCGATCGACACTCATGGCGCCGAACGATCACCCTTAGCCTCGCTCGCAGCAAGTGGGGCGCCGCGGCGAGCAGCGGCGTCCCGACGGTCGTCGGCTCGTCGTCGAGCTTCGCGCGGGCGACACGGGTTCATGGACCGGTCAGGGTGCTCGCTGCGTATCGGTTCTGACCCGGTGGCGGGTGCGCAGCAGGTCTGTGAAGCCGGCGGCTGCGGCGACGGTTACGAAGCCGAGCGTGACGATGGTTGCCGTACGGAGTGCGTCACCGTACCGGCTTGCGGTCGTGCCGCGGGCGCCGAGGCTGGTGAACAACGCGGCGCCGATCACGGCTTGGCCCACCGCGAGGCCGATTCGCTGGGCGGTCTGGAGCACCCCGCGGGCGGTGCTCCCGGTCACCGGGTCGACCTCCATCAGGGTTAGCGCCTGGTTCGGAGTGATGATCGCGCCGGATCCCACGCCCATGATGAACAGCGCAGGTGTTAACGCGAGCGCGACGCCCAGTAGCTCGACCGATCGAGGGCCAACGCGACGTTGGTGACACTCACGTCAAGCAATGTCATAACAGCGCACAGCAACAAGTCATCAGGACAATCACCGCCGCGGTCCGGCTCGGTGTCCGCTTAACGACAGCTACCTCGTGTGCGCTCGGTCTAAACGCCGCCGACGCGCGAGCACCCCCCATCACCCGTCACGGAAAGGGAGCGGGCCCCGTGGGTATGCGAGACCCACGGGGCCGCGGCGCCGTCGTCACAGCCGATGTCGTGACGGTCGAGCCGTGGCGCGGCGACCCACGCGTGTACGACCGAGCCGATCTTCCGCGCCGGGAACGCGCACCGATGAAGCGCGATGCCACCGGCTGGTTCGCGTCGCGTCGTCGGGTGACGGCTGCCGTCGAACACGGCCAAGGTGCGGCCACTGCTGGCGGTCGTCGGGCAGTTCTGTTCGAAGGTAGTCGTCCGGTGTTCTTGGCCCAGAGTGGTCGCCGTAGTGATCAGCTAGTACCCACGCGGCGCTACCGGAATGTCGAGGCGCTCGACCGCCCCACGCTGTACCCGATTCGGTTGCGAGCAAGCGATACTGGTACACCGTCGGCTGGATGAATCCGACGGTGAACTTCCCCGCGATCGTGAGCCGCGAGAGCATCGATTGCCAGGAACCGTGGATGTATCGCTGCAGGTATACCCTGCGGCCGCTCGGCGAGATCAGGTCGTTACTCGACCACTGATGTACGAGAGCATTGATGTAGACCGCGGAGCCCTTGCGGGTGCCCGATATGTAGGCCCACGTGCCGTACTTGACGGTGAACGCAGGGTTGTTCTGCGTCATGCCATCGAAATTCGAGTCATAGGCACCTTGCCCGAACGCACGCTGCGGACCGACCGAGTCGATGTACGAATAGAAGAACTCGGTGTCGGTGTGCACGGTCGAATCGAAGAAATAGAACAGCGCCACAGGGCTTACCTGCCAACTGGCGTCACTCATATGGTTCGCGATGCAGTTCGATCCAACATGTGCCGTGATCGGTGTCGTGCTTGCTTTGACGCTTACCTTCGCCGGAACGACGATCGAACACGAACCCGCTGCATGCGCCACGTTCGTCGTTCGGTACATAGTGCAACTACCGCGACCGGTAGTAACAATGCACGGATGTATCTCATGGCCACCCCCGTTTAGTCTCGGTCATGACGTCACCTCCGGCAGCTTCACGCACGGTTTGACGTCAAGGGCGAACACGTACGACAGTGCGCTCTCCTCGGTGACGTCGGTGACGCCCGCGTCGTGCAGCTGATCGGAGTAGACGACGGCTGCGACCTGGGCCAGCGAACCGGCGATGATCAACTCGCCGCCGTGGGCCATCGAGCCCGTGCCTCGGTCACGATCAACGTCGCGGCATTTCGCGGTGTGCACGATCGGATCGTTCCGACCAGTGGAAATGACAATGAGTTCATGATCACTCCCCGTTGCTGATCAATCCGGATCTCATCGGCGCACGCGTCACGTGCGGACGCGCCCTCCCATCCATACCGTTCGCCGCTGACTCGTGAGTCAGTAGAGGCGAAAGTCGGCACCTGAGGCGCCGAGGTGTGTAGGACGCGTTCGAAGACCCCCGATACCGACGCCGGCTCGTCACCCTCGAACTCGTCGAGACGCTGCCCATCGATGCGGCAATCGACGCCGCGTCGACCATGACACGCGTCCGGTGAGCACACGAGCCTTGTTCGAGACCGCGGCCGGCGAACACGAGTGGACCGAACCATGACCGAGGGCGTCCACCATGCCAGGTGTGTGGTGCACTGCAGCAGAAAGCGCGGACGCGCGTGCCCGGCCACCGTGACCCGCAACTCGAGGCCAGCCCTTGCAGAACCAACGAGGGTTCTTGATCTCCGGTTTGCATGACATCAAATATGTCGACGCGGTGGCCCGGTGTCAGCTCAACGAACTGGACGACCTTCGGTTGCCGTAGGCTCCGCGTGAACGCACGAAAGTTGGTCCTGCATGAGAGGTTCGCAGAACAATGATGAATCGCACTGGGGCAGGCCACTCTCAATCCATGGAGGATGAGAGAAATGGCTGCATCAATAAAGTTCAGCCCTACAACGGGTTGGGCCCCAGCGTTGTCGACGTCAGCACCGCCGAGCACCACACGTGGGGGGAAGTCTGCGACGCATGGCGCCTGCTCGACCGTGACGGCCTGTCCGTGATCGAAGAACGAGTCCCAGCAGGCGGAAAAGAGGAATGGCACTACCACACGCAGGCGCGGCAACTGTTCTATATTCTCCACGGTTCGGCCCTCATGCGCACCGGACGGGGCGACGTGCGGATCGATCGCGGGGCCAGCGTGGAGATCGAGCCCGGCCTCGTGCACCAGATCATCAACCCTGGGCCCGGCGACGTGCGATTCCTCGTGATCAGCGCGCCGAACACGCGTGGGGACCGCACCGTGGTGGTGCTGGATCGCGGCTGAGAGCAGTTACATTCCTTCCACGGCAAGGCTTTCAGCGTGTAGTCATGGTCTGGCTCGGCGGGCGCCCAGCAGTGTAAGTGCGGGCGTTCGACCAAGGCGTTGAGATCCTTCTCGAAGACAATCTCGTGGCTTCGAGCGTGACTGCCCCCCGGCGTTTGTGAGTGAGATCTGACCGCGCTCCGCTGGAGGCGAAGTCGATGTGCGCGAAACCCGACTGCGCTCCGAAGGCTGGGTTCGTCGGTCTACGGCGCCAGGTCGGCAGCGCCCAGTAGCGGATCCATCAGAGAACGCGCGAGCGGGGCGATCAAGCTGACCCCGCTGGACGCCGCAGCGGAACCGCGCAACCTGCGTCGGCTCAAGCAGGCCGTCCAGGCCCGGTGGGGCACCGTGCCGCTGATCGACATGCTCAACGACCGCGCTCTGGTGGTTCAAGATCGACTGGCGGTGTCGGCGTGTAGATGAGCGAAAGTGCCTGCTCGATAGGGGATTGTGGGCTTGTCGAGAGTCCATGATCACCGAATCGAGAGGCACCTTACTAGCTATGCATCAGCGAGTGAACCGGCAGGTCAGACTGAAGTCCAGGCCGTCTGGCATTCCCCAGGCGGAGCACTTCGAGATCGTCGAGGCGCCTGTGCCGGACCCGTCGAATGGTCAGGTTCTGGTGCGCAATATCTACCTGTCGGTGGATCCCGCGATGCGCGGTTGGGTCAGCGTGGTCGCCAACTATTCCGAGCCGGTAGCGCTTGGTGCGGTCATGCGCTCGCTAGCCGTCGGGCGCGTCGAAGAGTCGCGAAGTTCTGATTTCCACCCGGGCGAGTACGTGACTGGCATGTTCGGCTGGCAGGACTACGCCGTGGTGGACGCCGACGCGATCGAGCGCAAGGTCGGCGGCTCGGGCTTGCCCATCTCGACATCGCTTGGCGTCCTCGGCCTCAATGGTCTGACCGCCTATTTCGCCCTCCTGGAGATTGGCCAGCCCAAGGCCGGCGAGACCGTGGTCGTGTCGACGGCAGCGGGAGCGGTCGGGTCATGCGTCGGTCAAATCGCCAAGATCAAGGGGTGCCGTACCGTCGGCATTGCTGGCGGGCCTGACAAGGTGCGTGTGTGTCGCGAGGAGTTCCGCTACGACTCCGCCGTCGATTACGGGGCTGACGATTTTGAGTCAGCGTTCGATGCTGCCTGCCCTGAGGGCGTCGATGTCTACTTCGACAACACGGCCGGCCCTATCAGCGATTCCGTCATGCGACGTCTCGCGGTCGGAGCACGGGTGGTCATCTGCGGCACGGCGTCCATCGCGAGCTGGGATCCGTCACCCCAGGGACCACGGGTCGAGCGTCACCTTCTCGTCAAACGCGCGCGAATGCAGGGGTTTCTCATCTTTGACCATGTCCAGCGCAGTCCTGAGGCGCTGCGGGATCTCGAGAGCTGGGTGCGCGACGGACAGATCCGCTATCGAGAGGACATCCTCGACGGAATCGAGCAGGCACCGGGTTCGATCGCAGGGCTGTACCGCGGCGAGAATCTCGGCAAGCGTCTGATTCGGATCGCTCCGGATGTCCTGCCGAGAGAGCCCTTCCCTACGCAAACCTAGCTTGGACACCCCGGCGATCCGGTCATGAGCGCCGCACTGGCCCCTGGCCCGGCACTAGAAGCTCAAGGGACGTTCCCGCACACTCGCGCTGGCGGCTGATACGCGACCGAAGTCTTAGCTCGGGCGAGTGCGCGAAGACGATGGCGTGATTAGCTGGCGCCAGTACTGGAGGCATAGCTGCCAGAGTTGTCGGTTGACATCGAATACAACCGGAACACACCGGGTCGCGACCCGCTGGGAATCTTGCACAAGTACCTAATGGGCGTAGGGGCGGGCAACACGAAGCCGCGCTACCCAGACCTGATCGTTCACTGCCGTGGTGTCGCCGGTAAGAACGGCGGGAATTTGCTCGTGCTTGAGGCCAAACGCGGCGAAGTCCGGATGAACGACATGGCCAACCACGCCAAACTAGTCGCCTGATGTCGCGAGTTCGGCTACCACGCTGGTGTCCGCCTCGAGTTCAACCGAGACCAGCCGTCTTGGGCGTGGGTGAATCACGAGAACGAGCCGGATCGATTCGTCAGGGCCACGCCCCACGCTAGACAAGAACTGAAGAGTTTCGTTCGATCGCCTGACCGGCGAGCGCATACGGACACATCTGCGTGCGTTGCCCCAAGCAGACCATGCTCGCTATCGACGGTTCCAGATGTCGACGGCACGTGAAAACCGACCAGGGCGCGGCCGTGCCACCTGGTCAAGTTTTGCGTGCCGTTGACACCAGAGAGCCTGTTGCGCAAAGGGGTTCGGGCGTGGCTGCCTGGGCGGGTCGCTGGCGGCGGCCAGGATTGGGTGGTGGGGTTCAACTTCATCGCCGGCGATCGTGATCAGGTGTTCTTGTTGCCGCCGGATATGCGGGATTGGCTGCCGGCCGATCACCTGGTGTGGTTCGTGATCGACGTGGTCGATGAGCTGGACTTGTCGCGGTTTCGGGCCGCGTATCGCGCTGATGGGCATGGCCGGGCGGCGTATGACCCGGCGGTGCTGGTCGCGGTGTTGTTGTATGCGTACTGCTGCGGGATCCGTTCCTCGCGGGTGATCGAGCGGCGCTGCCAGGAAGATGTGGCGTTTCGGGTGCTGGCCGGTGGGCTGATGCCCGATCACGTGACGTTGGCGCGGTTCCGGTCCCGGCATGCTGACGCGCTCGCGGCGGTGTTCGTGCAGTCGCTGCGGTTGTGCGCCGAGGCCGGGCTGGTTCGACTCGGTGCGGTCGCGCTGGACGGGTCCAAGGTCGGCGCCGACGCCCGTCCCGATGGCAACCGCACGCTGGCCCAGTTGGATGCGCTGATCAACGACATGCTGGCCGAGGCCGAAGCGGTCGACGCCGCCGAGGACGCGCGCGAGTCGAATGATCCGCCGCTGCCGCCGGGCATGGCCAACCGCGAACGGCGCCTGGCTCGGCTGCGGGAGGCCAAGGCCCGCCTGCAGGCCGACGCGGCCGGCCGGGAGGCGCGCTTCGCCCAGCGCAGCGAGCAGATCAACGCTGCCCGCGCGGGGAAGGGCTTGCCGCCCAGGACGCTGCGTCCCCGGCCGCGGGATGAGGCGCCACGGCCGAATGCCGTGGTGAACCCGACCGATCCAGACAGCCGGCTGATGCGCAGCTACGGGCACTCGGTGCAGGGCTACAACGCGCAGCTGATGTCCACCGCCGAGCAGATCATCATCGCCGCCGAGGTCACCCAGATCGCCAACGACGTCGAACAGCTCGCCCCGATGCTGGCCGCCGCCCGGGCGACGCTGAACGCTGCTGGCATCACCAAGCCGATCAAGGCGCTGGCTGCCGATGCCGGCTACTGGCGCGCCGCCAACGTCGACGGCTCGATCCCTGACGCGCCCAAGTTGTTCATCGCCGTGGCCGGCCACGGACGCCGCGGCAAGCCACGCCAGGACGGCAATCCCAGCGCCGCCAAGACCGACCACCTCGTCGCCGCCATGCAACGGCGCCTGGGCACCAAGACCGGCAAGCGCATGATGCGACTGCGCGCCACCACCGTCGAGCCCCTGTTCGGGCAGACCAAACACGCCCGCGGAATGCGACGCTTCGCCCGCCGCGGCCTCGCCGCCGTGCAAGCCGAATGGCAGCTGATCGCAGCGACCAGCAACCTGCTCAAGCTCTACCGAGCCAGCACCCAGCCCGCCTGACCGATCAGACACCCAACCCGTCACCGAATCCACGGCGGGCACCTCAACCAACCCTGAACGAAAGGTCATGCCATGCCCACACGCGCCTTTGCGCAACGGGCTCCAGAGTGTCAGGTAACAGGCGCTGTCCCAGTGAACAGGCGCCATCCCCGCTCGCGACGGCGGTTGCGTCAGCCTCAATCGTCGATCCTCTATGACCGCAGGCGCACCACTAGCCACCATGCACACCAAAAGGATTCGAGCCACGATCCGCGTGCAATGAAACGTGCAATGAAATTGGCACCACTAATCGGGCAAATCAACCGCGCATGCCGAGCACCTTGCCAAATATCCCTGATTTTCTGGGCGCCCCCGGCAGGATTCGAACCTGCGCCACCGCCTCCGGAGGGTGGTTGATCACCAGGTCAGGTACCGCAATGAAGCGCTATGGCCGCATTCGGACCCTCAGCAGGGTCGGGATTCCGCTGCGACGCGCACCGTTTCATTGCACGAACCATTGCACGCCCGGCCGTGTTCTTGGCCTATGGTCGCTCGGTTCAGGCTGCGGGTGGAGCGATGGTGACGATGAGTTCGGCGCCGAGGGCGGCGGCGATTCGCTCGAGTACGGGGATGGTTGGCACGGTCCCGCCGGCCTCGAGCCGAGACAGGGCGGGCTGGGTCATGCCGGCCCGCGAGGCGACCTCGGTCTGGGACAGGCCCAGCGCGAGCCGGCGTTCCCGGACCGCCTCGCCGATCAGGAACGCCCGGCGGGCCTGTTCGTATCCCTCGCGGAACTCCGCGCTGCCGCGACGCCGGCGCGCGGTCTGCTCGTAGGAGCGGTGCTCGGTGCTCATGTCAACCTCCCTCGCGTTCGTAGATGTCGTGCGCGATGCCGTGCTCGGCTTCGCAGGTCTTCTGCGCCTGAACGGCGCGTTCCACTTCGCTTGTCTCGGCGCTGCGGGTTTTGCGGAACACGGTGAGTAAGACCAGTCGGCGACGCGGTGCCAGCCAGTAGGTGACGCGGGTCTGCTGGCGGAGCAGGCGGAATCTCAACTCGCGGATCTTGCCGTCCAGATGGCGGGTGTATGGCTCGCCGAGTGTCTCGGCACGCTCGGCGAGCACGCCGACCAGGAAGTCGACCCGGCCGAAGTCGCGGTCAGACAGGCTGCCCAGCCATACGCTCACCTCCGGCTCGACCTCGACCTCGTACAGTCCGGCCATGCATTCGACGGTATATGTATCTGATGCTATAGGCAAGCGAGTGCCCTCGGAGTTCCTGCCCGCACCTGCTCGCACCGACCGACCGACTATGCGCGATTGCGTTGGGGGTCGGTCACGGGGGCAACTGCCATCGATATGCGCGGCTATTGGCAAGGCGTCGATGGCTTGTCGGCGGAACGTGGCCATGCGCAGTTTCGGACAGCGACTCACGTGGGGAAGCGCGGCGCTTCGCCCGTCCACCGCCGAGCGTCGATTGCCGGGTGCGCCGCGCGGGATCCACAATGCGGGCACGGACCAACACAGGCGGTGCACCGCGGAGGTTCGTCTGGCGGTCACGCGACGGGGCGGGTGCGATGGCAGCCGAGATCATCGGCAGGCGGGACGAACTGCGGGCGCTCGACGCGTTTCTGGAGGCCGCGCCTGCGCGGCGGGCAGGCGCTGCTGCTCGAGGGCGATGCCGGGATCGGGAAGACCGTTCTCTGGGAGAAGGCGCTGCGCGTTGCGGGCAGGCGCGACGTCCGCGTGCTGCGCTCGCGCCCGACCCAGTCGGAGGCGCAGGTCGCTTTCGCGGCCGTTGGCGATCTGCTCGCCCCGGCTCGTGACCAGCGGCGTACTGCAGCGGCTGGCGCCGTTGCAACGGCGTGCTCTCGAGACTGCGTTGCTGATTCGGGAGCCGGATGACGTGTTTCCCGACACGCGCGCTCTCGGGCTCGCGCTGCTCTCGACAGTGCGAGCGCTGCGCGAGGAGCGCCCTGTGCTCATCGCGCTGGACGATGCCCAGTGGCTCGACGCCAGCTCGGCGGAGGTGCTCACGTTCATGTTGCGGCGGCTGGACGCCGAGCCGGTGGCCGTCCTCGCGACGGTGCGAGGGCGGCCCGTCAAGGTGCCGCTCGAGCTCGACCGCGCCTTCGCCGCGTTCCGGCGGCTTCCGATCGAGCCGCTCTCGGTGGGAGCGATCCATCGGCTGCTGTGGGGCCGGTTCGGGATCGCCGTGCCGCGGCCGGTGATCATGCGCGTTCACGAGATCAGCGGCGGGCAATCCGTTCTTCGCGCTCGAGCTGGGGCGTGCTCTGGTCGACGGCTCGATCCGCGCCGACGGACGCCGACGTCGAGCTGCCCGAGAGCCTGCGAGCGGTCGTCGCCCAGCGGTTGGGCGCCCTGCCCGCTCGCGTCCGGGAGACGCTCGCTCGCCGTCGCGGCGCTCGCGGCGCCGTCGATGGCAGCTGCTCGAGGCGCTGGGAGGCAGCAGCGTCGACGACATCGAGCTCGCCCAGCGGCGGGGCGTGGTCGAGCTCGATGGCGATCGGATTCGATTCACCCATCCGCTTCTCGGCACCCGCCTGCTACGAGGCGATGCCGCTGCACCGGAGGCGCCGTCTTCACCAACGCCTCGCGGAGCTGGATGTCGATCTCGAGGAGCGCGCCCGCCATCTCGCGATCGCGGCAACCGGCCCCGACGAAGCGGTCGCGGCGGCGCTGGACGCCGCGGCCGCGCACGCCCGTGCGCGCGGCGCCGCTCAGGCTGCGGCCGACCTCTCCGAGCGCGCGGTCGCGCTGACGCCCCCGGATGCGCTCGACGAGCATCAACCGACGCCGCATCACCGCCGCCGAACACTGCCAGTATGCGGGCGACATGAAGAAGGCGGCGGTCCTGCTCGAGGAGGCGGTCGCCTCCTCACAGCCCGGTCGAGTCCGAGCCGAAGCGCTCAGCCGGCTCGCCGGTCGCGCGCGGGATGACGGAAGGCTTCCCCGCGGCCGTGGATCTGTTGAGCCTCGCCCTTGCCGAACCCGGCCTCGAGCCCAGCCAGGAGGTGAACATCCTTTGCGAGCTCGCGTGGATGGCGCAGTCAGGGAGGGGACAACCGAGAGGGCGCTCGGTACGCCGAGGCGGGCCTTGCGCTCGCCGAGCAGCTGGCGGACCCGGCGACCCTCGCGATCGCCCTCGCGGCCGTCGCGCAGATCACGCTTCGCGCGCACGGGTGGCATCCGGCATGACCTCCTCGACCGTGCGCTGGAGCTCGAGCAGACCCTCGATGGTGACGGCTACGCGGCCGCAGCGCTGGTGGACCTGGCACGCCGGCCTGCCGATGCGTCTGTCGCCCTCGCGCGTCACGCTCGCGCTCCTGCTCGGCCGATCCGACCGCCACGACGAGTCGCGCGCTCTGTGGAGAGCGCTGATCGCCGAGGCCATGGAGCGGGCCGACCCCGACGTTGTCAGGTGCCTGTTCCACTGCGCCCAGATGGAGATGACGGCGGGCGCATGGGACACCGCCGCGCAACTGTGCGACGAGGCGATCCAGCTCACGCGCCAGATCGGGCTGGAGATGTTCGAGCCGCTCTGCCTTTCGATCCTCGCCGAGATCGACGCCTATCGGGGTGCAGACCGAGCAGGGCGCGCAGGTCGATCCCCGAACTGCTCCGGATCTGCCGAGACGGCCAGGTTCCGATGGGCCGCCTTTCGCCTACGGATCGCACTCGCGGTACTCGAGCTTTCCTACGACGACGGCGCCGCGAGCTGGCAGCACGCCGCGCCGCTTCTCCGCGACGTCGAGGAGCTCGACGTGTACCTCGCCCGGCTGGCGGGCTCGGCCGGGATCGAGGCTCTGCTTGCGATCGGCGACCTTCGCCGGGCGGAGCGGTTGCTCGCGCAGATCGATCGACGCGCAGCTGACGGTGACACGGCTCTCCGCCCGCTCGTCCTCCGCTGCCGCGGACTTCTCCTCGCCTCGACAGGGCGATTGGCGAACGGGCGATCGCTTCGCTCGAGGCGGCGGCGGTCGCGCCCGAGCCGCCTCAGGGAGTGAACCCCTTCGAGCTCGCGCGCACGCCTCCTCGCGCTCGGAACCGTCCAGCGCCGGGCGCAGCACAAGCGCGCCGCGCGCGAGTCCCTGCAACGCGCCGCCGAGATCTTCGAGCGGCTCGGCGCGCGCGTCTGGTTGGAGAAGGCGCGATCGGAGCTGCGGCGCATCGGCGGGCGCACCGCCTCGGACGAACAGCTCTCGGAGACCGAGCGGCGGATCGTCGAGCTCGTCGTCGCGGGGCGGAGGAACAGCGAGGTCGCCGCGGAGCTCAGCCTCAGCCCGAACACGGTCGCGTGGAACCTCTCGAAGGTCTACCGCAAGCTCGGCGTCCGCTCGCGAACGGAGCTCGCAGCGCACGTCGCCGCAACTCCACACCAGCTAAATCCACAAGTTCGTGCGGTTGATGGCGTCACCGTCCGGCGCAGGATCGTCGACGGCTATGCCGACCTACCTCGTGGAGCGCTACCTGCCGGGACGCGACCGCGCCTGGCTCGAAGCCGCGCTCGCCCGGCTGCGCAGGCAACGAACCAAGGCGGCGCATCTCGGCTCGACGTACGTCCCTGACGACGACTCGTGCTTCTGCCGGTTCGAGGCCGAGACCGCAGACGACGTCCGGGACGCGAACGAGATCGCCCGTGTGCCGTTTGCACGGATCGTCGCCGCACAGGAGATCGGCATCCGCCAACCAGAACCGCACCGAGAAAGGAGACGGGTCATGAAGCGCATCATCTTGGTGCTCGTCTTGGCCTCGTCGCCGGATCGCCGCGACCGCGGGCTCCGCCAGTCGACGCAGCGGAGCGGAGCTCTTCATGTGACGAAGGAGTGCTCGGCCTACGACCCCACCACGGCCGGCTCGTTCTGCACGATCACGTCCTCGAACATCAAGGCGATCAGGGCGGGGATGAGGGTGGTCTATGCCTCGGCGGCCGATCTGGCCACCGGCATGCTGGACAGCGACCTCGTCATCGACGGGCCGGGCCACAACGCCGCGTTCGGGCATGTCGTGCTCGACCTTCACACCTTGACCGGCGTGGTCAGGCTCTCGGGTGGGACCGGGACGTTCACCCACTTCCATGCCGGACCGCTCACGGTCGCGTGCCCGGCCTTCCCGGACTGCTCCTGGGACGGGCCGTACAAGTTCAGTCCGCAGAATTGATGGACAGCTCAGCGCAGTGGGCGCTGCGACGCGGCGGCCTTCAATATGGCCGACATGCCGGCGCTGGCGTACCGCGTATCTCGTCGACCTCCGCGGCCCGCGAACCGGTCTGCACCGAACCCGCATCTGGCAAGGGAAGCTGCGCCGCCACCGTGCACCCGGGACCAGTACGCCGCCTACGACGCGAGCAGGGCCACCGCCGAATCCTTTGGAGACTGTGATGGGCTACAACGTTCACGTCCGGACTGAATCCAGCCATCTCGCGCTGCCCGAGGTGATCGAGTCCGTCCCCGCCGGACGTCCTGCTCGGCGCGTTCGCGCTCAGACAAAACGGTGTAGCGGTCCGCATTCCGGTCGCGATAGCCAAGGCCCAAGACCGCATGCCACAGGTCCGACGCCGAGGGCTGTATCGCGGCTACGGTCGTCACGCTCTGAAGCGTCGGACAACCTGCACGAGAAGCCGAGGGGGCGGTCATGGACGACAGGTTAAAGAGCATCCGCACCGAGTTCCGGCAAGCTGAACTCAGCGAGATCCTGCACGAAGGCTCCGCGGGTTCTGCTCGGGTGTCACTCCGGACGCTGAGAAGGCCTTGGCGATCTTGAGATCGACAGCGTCTTCGATCTGGCCACGTCCGCGGTGTTCGGCGCGGCTGTCACGCTGATGGGTGGCGGCAGCCGACCTGCGGTCGGCCGTGGCGCGGTATGGCGAGCCGGCTTCGGACATCGTGCGCGAGTCCGTCACCGTCGGCAAGCCGCTCGCCGAGCTGCAGTTCCTGCCGATCTCGGCACTGCAGGGGGTTCCGGCGGGCAAGGCGAAGGCGATCGCCTTGGCGCTGGACGCGGCGACGGTGCGGGATTTCGCGCTCTATCCGCCCTACCGTGTCGCGGTCGACTTGCTCCGGCATCTGTACTTTCCCGAGTCCGACCCTCTGTTCGACCCGGAACGCCCCGCAGATCTAGTGCCGTCGACGGGCGAGTACCCGACCGAGCGCGTGCAGTACCAGACCGTGCTGATGGATGCCGCCGACGATGCGGTGGCGGACCTGGTCGATGTCGGCTCGAAGGCGTTCGTACCGATCGATCTTGGCGCACTCGCCGATGGCGACGCTGGATTCAAGAAGGTGGCGTTCGGCGCGCTGTTGACGTATACGCAGTCCTGGTTCTCGCAGGGCGTGACGCTCGGCCAGTTGCTGCATTCGGTGGCGCTCTCGCCCGGTGAGAGCACGCGGATCGCCGTCGTCGACTGGACGCGGCGATCGCGGGCGGGCGAGACCGAGGTCATCTCCGAAGAGGACGAGTTGGCCGAACGAGACGTCGCACAACCGGGCGATCTCCGAGGTGACGAACGCCGTCGCGACCGAGGCCCAGAGCGGCTTCTCCCACTCGAGCACAATGAGCACCTCCACCCAGGTCGGCGTCTCGCACGCGGTCGATGTCAGCGGCCCCCTTGGCGGCCTCCTCGGCGGTGTGGGCGTATCCGAAGGGCGAGACGTTCTCCAACGCCAGCTCGTTCGGGACCGCCGACAGCTATTCGAGCTCGCTTGGGCAGCGCTCGGTCGGCTCCACGATGGGCCAGAACATCGCCGACCGAGACCCATCAGAGCGCGCATTCGTCGCGGACTCGGCGGGCGTCCGTCGTCAAAGAGGTCTCTCAATCGGAGCACGAGAACGTGTCGACGCGGGTGATCGCGAACTACAACCACATGCACGCGCTGACCGTGCAGTACTACGAGGTGGTGCAGGTGCACCGGGTCGACCTCATGCTGGCCAAGGCCGACCGTGTGGTGTTCATCCCGGTGACGCTGCTCGACTTCGCCGATGAGCGCCTTATCCGGAGATTCCGCGGGGTGCTGGCCCGTGCAGCGCTCACTTTCGCGATCCGCGACGCGCTGGGCAACCTCGACGTGATCGAGGTCAGGCCGGACGCCAAGCAGCAGTTCACCGCGCTGGGCCGCAGCGTGCCCGACTACGTCGCCATGGCACTGGCGGATAGATCGACGGACACGCAGGTTTCCCGTTCGCTCGGCGCGATGATCTCCGACGCCGTGGCGAAGGAGGTCGCCCGGGAGAGGGCCACGAAGACGGACGCGACGAAGGACGACGTGAAGAAGGGCGATGCGGCCGTCGCCGGCAACGATGCGGGCGACGGACGGCAGCTGAGCCGCATGAGGCGCGCGGCCGTGCTCACCACCGCCACCCAGAAGGCGAACAAAGAACTCTGGGACGCCGACCAGGCGGCTCGCCTGTCGAATCTGCTCGGGCAGGCGATCCTGCGGTCCGAGTCCACGTCCGTCTACCTTCCGCCCGATGTCACCATCGAGCAGGCCTTCGCCGACGGCGGCGGAACGGTGATCACCCCGGTGTTCACGCTGCAGAGCGGCGCGGTCGACACCACCGTGAACCCGACCGATCCGATCGCGCTGAGCGACGTGACCCGCATAGGCCTGCGCGGCGCGAGCCCCGAGGGCGACATCGACGCGAAGCTCATGCTCACGCTGAACCGCAACGGTGTCCGATTCCCCGTCGAACTGCCGGCGGTCACCATCCCCCAGGGCAGGCGCACGGACACGCCGCTGGTCACCGTCCGGTCCGGCGCCGTCGACGTGAACATCGCCAAGCACCTCGCGGACAACCGGCTCTACTACAGCCAGGCCGTGCTGCGGTCGCTCGACGCGGCGCAGTTGGCACTGCTGCTGTCCGGGCTGAGCATCACCGTCGACACGCTTGGACCGGATGGTAAGCCTGCCACCAAGACCGTCCCGGTCGCGCAGGTGATCGATCCGATCCCGATCCGGTACGTGGGCAACTACCTTGCGTTCCGGATGTCGGTCGAATCTGACTTCGATATGCGCTGGAAGGAGTGGCTCGGTGACCACGGCGCCGAGGTCGGCAAGCTCTACAAACAGGACATCGTCCCGCTCGGCACCGGCGGGGTTTTCGCCGAGGCCGTGCTGGGACGATCCAACGCCGCCGAGAAGCTCGACATCACCCGGTTCTGGGACTGGCAGGACTCGCCGATCCCGCTGCAGCCCACGGAGATCGCCGCGATCCAGACAGGCTCGCGCGCGACGCCCGAAAACGTCACTCCGGGGCAACTGTCGAACCCGATCATCAACATCACCAGCCCGACGTCATTGCCCGACCCGGTCGGCACCGCGGCGGCCCTCCAGGCGATCCAGAACGGCAACATGTTCCGCGACATGAGCGGACTGCAGGCGACGATCGGACTCGTCCAGGCCAGCATCGCACAGACGATGGCGGGCGCGTCAGCCGCCGGTCAACAGGCAGGTGAGAACATGAACAACCTGCTGAAGGCGACGACCGAGCGGCAACGCACGGCCGCGGAGATGGTGACGGATCTCGCCAGGACCGCAGCGTCTGTCTACACCGGCGGCGCCATCCCGGCGGGCGGCGGGATGTCCGGCGGGGCACACGGTGGCGGGGCCGGCGGTTCCTCGCAGCAGGGCGCGAAGATCAACTACTTCGACAAGTCGGCTGCGGCACCCGCCGGGGGGCGGCCGGCGGCGGGGCGGCACAAGGCGGCACTCCGGCACCGGGTGTTGCGCCCGGAGGCTCATCCGGTGGTGGGCAGCCGTCAGGCCCGCCTCCGGCCACCTATTCGCAGAACCCCGCGGCGCTGCAATCGGTCTGGGGCGACACCAAGTCGCTGTCTGACATGGTCGGGGCGCTCGTGGACAAGGTCGGGCGGGGCGGGTCCGCAGACCCGGGACCGGACGCCGGGACCGCGCTGGACTCGCGGCGCGCGTGGCCGATCCTGGACCCGGACGCCGTCCTGTCCCGGATCGAGGAGCTGCGGGTCAATCCCGACCTGTTCGACTTCGGCTACGTCGGCCTGAGTCCGGCGGGGACTTCCTCCGCAACATTGCCGCGGCGAAGCCGGCCGAGTTCGCCGAATTCGCCAAGACTCTGTACGCGTCCGGTTTCGCGTTCCTCGGCGGTCGCAAGGTCAGCCCGAGCGCCGGCCGTTCGGACTATCGACTATGGCGAGATCGCGGTGACCAGGAGTCGACCGACGCCTGACCGCAGGCGGACTGGATGCTCATGGTTGCCCTGCGCGATTCCGGATCGTGGCTGACCGATGCGGAGGGGTTGGACGCAGCGGGTGTCCTCGCCCTGGCATCGCGGGAATACGCCGAGTTCTATCAGTCGACCGGCTGGTACTCGTCCGTCGACTTCAACGCTGACACCTCACAGGCCGGCATTGACGCTCTGCCAGGCGGTGATGCCAGCAAGCACGTGACCATCTGGCTGAGAACCAAACCCGACATGGTCGGCCTAATGGGCCCGGTCATCATGTGCAATCTCGTCAGCCCGCTGCTGTTCAACGCGGCGACCGATGAGGTGTTGTTCAGGTACTGGCAGACGGGTCACGACTTCGACTGGGTTCAGAAGATCTCCGTCTTCGAGGATGCCTACCTCGGCGCGACCGTGGCCGAACTCGCCTGAAGATCACGGACCCGATCATCCTCGAGCGTCCACGACCTGGTGACGATCGACGTCGGCTCTGCCCCTGCCGACAGCGTGTCGTGCGCCACGCGCGTGGAAAGGGGGACGTGTGGATAGGTAGTCGGCTGGGCGGACCCCTGCAAGGGGCGACGTCCGAGGACGAAGATCTCCACGCTCGAAGCAGGGGAAAGCCATGGATGCGAGCGCGCGCGGGCCGCGCTAGCCGCGAGTGTCGACGACGGGCGAATACGAGGCCGATGCGTCGCTCGAA
Organism: uncultured Actinomycetota bacterium; assembly: GCA_963709985.1. Taxonomy (GTDB): domain Bacteria; phylum Actinomycetota; class Actinomycetes; order Mycobacteriales; family Jatrophihabitantaceae; genus DASXRA01. Next base: position 11,871 of record CAVPYQ010000023.1, on the reverse strand, counting down.
AATGAGGCCACCGATCGTGCTGCCTAGTCTGCCTGGTTCTGCGTTCTGATGCTGGGCAGGCTCTCGACGCCTCGGCCGCGCAGCCGGTAGCTGGCGCCCTTCAAGGTGAGGACGTCGGCGTGGTGGACGATTCGGTCGATCATCGCGGCGGCGACGACCTGGTCTCCGAACACGCCAGCCCACCCGGAGAACGGCAGGTTGCTGGTGAGCACGAGTGAGGCGTGTTCGTAGCGGGAGGAGACGAGTTGGAAGAACAGGTTCGCGGCGTCTTGTTCGAAGGGCAGGTAGCCGACCTCGTCGACGATGATCAGTCCGTAGCGGCGCAGCTTGGTCAGCTCCTGCGCTAGCCGGCCGGCGCGGTGGGCGTCGGTCCGGCGGGTGGTCCAGTCGGTCGCGGTCGCGAACAACGCCCGGTGTCCGCGCCGGGCGGCGGCGACGCCGAGCGCGATCGCCAGGTGGGTTTTGCCGGTGCCGGGCGGGCCAAGCAGCACGATGTTGCGGGCCTCGGTCAAGAACCCACCCGAGGCCAGTGAGCCGACCTGGGCGCGGACGGCGGGCTGGTGATCGAAGTCGAAGTCCTCGAGGGTCTTGCGCGCGGGGAACCCGGCGGCGCAGATGCGTAGCTCGGCACCGGAGGCGTTGCGCGCGGACACCTCGCGGTTGAGCACGGCGGCGAGGTAGTCCTCGTGGGTCCAGCCCGCGTCGCGGGCTTGGTCAGCAAGGCGCTGCCCGGTCTCGGTGATCCGCACCATCCCCGCTCGCGACGGCGGTTGCGTCAGCATCAACCTTCGATCCTCCATGACCGCAGGCGCACCACTAGCCACCATGCACACCAAAAGGATTCGAGCCACGATCCGCGTGCAATGAAACGTGCAATGAAATCAGCATCACTAATCGGGCGAATCGATGGCCTGTGCCCGAGCATCGTGTCAAATTCCCCGAATTTCTGGGCGCCCCCGGCAGGATTCGAACCTGCGCCACCGCCTCCGGAGGACGGTCAGACGGGTGCTCGGCAGCCTCACTGTCCGACTTTCATCACATGTCAAGCCACACCAGGTGCGATAAGCCTCTGCGGTAGCCCGTGCTTCATTCCATGAAACATTCCACGCGACCGGAGCTAGGACCGGGCCGGACACGACCGTAGTCGCCTGTGAGCTCAAGGGCGTCTACACCGCGGCGACCGTCGCCGCGGCCGAGACCCGCTTCGCCGAGTTCGCCGGCACCTGGCGGGACAAGTACCCGGCCATGATCGCCATGTGGGAACGCAGTTGGCCGGAGTTCGTGCCGTTCCTGGACTTCCCGCTGCCGGTCAGGAAGTTGATCTACACCACGAACGGCATAGAGAGTCTGAACTCCCGGTTCCGGCAGGCTGTCCGGCGCCGCGGACACTTCCCCACCGAGCAGTCGGCGATGAAGATCCTCTACCTCACCGTCCGGGAAAGGAGACCCAACCGCTCGAACCCCACCGGCAAGATCAACGGCTGGAAGAGCATCCTGAACACCCTCGCCATTACCTACGGCGACCGCCTCACCATCAACTAGCCGGAGCCCGCACACAAAATTCGGACAGGCCCTTGCCTCAAGCGAGTTGAGCCCTTCCCAGTGGGCGGCCTTCACCGTGGCCAGCCCGACAAGCGGAAGATCGCCCACGGCAGAGCAGCGGTGTATCCGTGCCCGTGTCCGTGGCCGTGTCTGTGTCGCTGGCGGCTGCGGCTGCGGGTGCGGGATTGGGTGGTGGCGTGGGTGCGGCCTGCGCCGCGGCGGTCTAGGCAGGTGGACGTAGAGCGGAGTGCCGCTGCTCAGGCAGATCGTCACTACCGAGCCGGGTCGGGCGATCGGTGGCTCCTGGTAGGCAACCCGACCCCGCGGGCGTGCACTGCCACAGCGCACCGGGAACACGGCTACGCGGTAGCCGGAATGGCGCAGTTGCGCGATGGCGGCACGGCGACTACGCCCGATCACCGAGTGGACGTGCCGGCCGTGGGGGACAGCGGTAGCTGATGGCCAACTCCACCGGTGGTGTACGGAGGGGCCGTAGGCGTCTAGCCAGAAGGTCGCCGCGTAGGCGCCGAAGACGTCATGCACGACATGTGTGTGGGGCATGCCGGGCAGGCCGTGGGTGGTCTGTTTCGGATGGTCGGGGTTGACCAGGGAAGCAGCGGCAACCAGGTGTGGTGTCATCCCGACGAACCACAACGCCGCGGTTCCGTTGTCCGCGGCATTGTTGTCGGTGCCGGTCTTGCCGGCGACGTCGCTGTGCCCGGTGGTGTACCACTTGCGGAACGGCAGGCGTGCGGTCCCGTCATGCGTGTCGTGCCGCATCAGTGTCACCAGTGTGCGGGCGACGTAGCGGTTGAGCACCCGATGACAGGCCGGACGGTGTACGTCGAGGGTGGAGCCGTCACCGCCGATCACGCGCAGCACTGGCACTGGTGGGCAGAGCACGCCGTCGTTGGCGGCCGCGCTGAACGCCCCGGTGAGTTCGAGCGCGGACGTCGGTTCCTGCCCCAGTGTGAAGGTTGGCTCTTGTGAGCGCACTACCTCTTGCGCAATCGAGGCGTCGGCGCGCTCGGTCAAGGGTTTGGTCAGCCGGTTCATCCCGAGCTGCACTGCGGTGTTGACGATGGGTCCGAGGTGACAACCGAAGAATTCGTCTTCGAGGGCGACGAAGAACGTGTTGGACGACTGCGGTAGCGCCTGGCGCAGCGGCATGGTGTCTCGATAACGACCGGCGTTGCGCACGGTGTACGGACCGGCGGCGCAGTGTTTGGTGCGATAGCGGTTGTGCGCCGTGGTGAGACGCAACGAGGGCGTCGCTCCGGCGGTGAGAGCAGTGGCCGCGGTGAAGTACTTGTATGTCGAACCTGCGCCGGCGTAGGCGGCGGTGAACAGTGGCTGCATCGACTCGCCGCGGCGGCTGCCGCTGACGCCGTAGCGGCGACTGGAGATCATCGTCGTGACGGCGCCCGTGGCTGGATCTACGGACGGCATCACCAGGATGTAGTCGGCCGCCGGTTTCAGGCCGGCCCGCCACACCGCGCGTTGTCCGCGGGACTGCAGCCGAGGATCGAGGGTGGTGACCACTTGCAGCCCGCCCACCTCCAACGTGCGCCGGTTGATGCCGTGCTCGCGCAGCCAGGTGAGTACGTAGTCGCAGAAGAAGCCGGCGTTCGCCAGCGCCGGATTTGCGTGGGCACAACCCTCGGGTACCGGCGGCGGCCTGCTGCTGGAGAGCCCGAGCGGCAGGCGTTTATAACGGGCAGCCGCCTGTCGACTCAGATCACCGACATCGACCAGATTGTCGATCACCTCGTCGCGCCGCTGGCGCGCCGCCATCGGATGCAGGAACGGGTCGTACTGCGAGGGTGCTCGCAGCAGACCGACCAGGAGCGCACTCTGCGCCAGGCGCAATTCGGAGACAGGGTGGCCGAAGTACGTCTGTGCCGCGGTTGCGATGCCGTAAGAGTTCTCGCCGAAGAAGGCGATATTCAGGTACTTCTGCAGCAGCTGCGCCTTCGTGTCGCGCTGTTCGATCTCCAGGGCGCACCTGGCGTTGTGCAGTTTGCGGTCCACGGTCGTGGCGACCGCGGCCTGCCGTTCGGCGTCGGTGTGTGCCTGGAAGTAGCGCACCTGCTTGACGTACTGCATGGTGAGCGTGGACCCGCCCTGCGTGTCGCCGCCGGACAGATCGTGCACGCCGGCGCGCAGCAGCGCCCGCATGTCGACGCCATGGTGCTCGTAGAACCGCCGGTCCTCGGTGGCGATCAGCGCCTGGATTAGGACGTGCGGGACCCGGTCCAGATCGACGGGCGCCCGGTTCTGGGTGAACAGCCGCGCGATGACGGTCTTTCCGTCCCGGGCGAGCAGCGTCGACCGGCGCGGCATGCCGGTGTCGGCGACGTCGCAGTTCGTGTTCAGGAGCCGGCCAGTTGCCCTGTTCACGAGCCAGCCCACGCCGAGCACGATCGGAGTCAGACCGCTCGCCACGAGAAGCCCCGTGATCGTCGACGGCAAGGACGAGCCGGAACAGAGCGGCGCCATGCCCGGGCCTACGCACAGTTGCTACTACGCGGTTGCCGGGTGATGCTTATCGACCACCTGCGCCCGTACCCGCCGACGATCAGCAGATAGCCGAGATCGTGAGCGATGTCCTCTCGGGTGCCCGTCGTACTCGACCAGAGTCCGATGATGCGGACTGCCGTCAACAATCCATACGCTGACCTTGTCCGAGTCAACCATAAACGCGGACTGTACGACGAACCACAGCGCCTCGCCTCTCGATCATGAGAGGCGGGGCGCTGCGGTTCGCGCTGCGGGCTAGCCGGCGTGCATTTCGTCCCGGCCGCGGTCGTCGTTGCCGCCGAGCGACAAGATCGCGTGGCAGATTGCGACCAGCACCTCCCCTGGGTCGTAGATCGCACGCGGCAAATCCCTGCTACTGCCCTCCATGGCGACGAGTGGGTTCGGGTGGCCTTACGCGTCGCGGCGTTTTAGTAGGTAGGCCGCGGCCGCGAGTAGCAGCGCGGTCCACAGGCAGAACACGCCGAAGCCCTGCCAGGGCGAGAGCAGGTCGTCGGAGCCTTGACGGGAGCGGGCGATCAGCTGTCCAGCCTCGGAGGGCAGGTAGGCGTGGACGTGTTTGCCGAAGCTGCCCGGCAGCAACTGCGCCAGCGGCGAGAGCACAAGAACGAACCCAATGACCCCGGTGATACCAGCGGCGGTGTGCCGGAGCAGGGCGCCGATCGCCAAGGCGAACAGGCCAAGCACCGCGAGATAGAGGCCGGCGCCGATGACCGCGCGCAGCACTCCCGGGTCGACTGAGAGCGACCGGTGCTTTCTTGTGCAGGATCGACGCGCCGATGAAGAACGACGGGAACGCGGCTATCTCCCCGACGACGAACACCAACAGCGCGAAGACGACCGACTTGGCGGCGAGCATCGGTATCCGCTTGGGCACGGCGAGCAGGCTGGCGCGGATCATCCCGGTGGAGTATTCCCTGGCGATGACCAGAACGCCGAGCACGCAGATGGTGAGTTGGCTGAGCTGGAATCCGGCGCCGAGGATCTGGCTGACCGGGTCGGCTCGGATGTCGGCCTGCTGCGAGGGGTCGGTCTTGTTCCACTGCGACACGGTCAGCCCGGTGATCAGCGTGGTGAACCCCAGGGTCAGCACGACCAGCAGCAACAGTGCCCAGATCGTCGATCGGACCGAGCGGATCTTCGTCCACTCCGAGGCCAGCAGCGGACCGAACGGGTGCGAGGCGTAGGTCGTCGTGGCCGGCGCGGCCGGGGCGTGATCGGAGTCGTCGTGCTCATCGCTGACCCTTCCGTGGCGACGGCGGGCGGGTGCCGTGGTGGTGCCGTGCACCGGGCCGTGCTCGCCGTATTCCAGGCTCTCGCGCGTCAGTTCCATGAACGCCGCCTCCAGCGAGGCACGCTGCGGGGTCAACTCATGCAGGATCAGTCCCTCGCGACCGGCGAGCTCGCCGATCCGCGCGGCCTCGAGGTGGCGGACGGTCAGGGAGCCGTCCTCGGCGGCACTGACCACGCCGCCCTCGGTGATGAGCACCTCCCGCAGGCGAACCGCGTCCGGTGATATCACCAGCACCGACTTCTCCGAGCTCTGCTCAATGAATTCCTTGGTGGTGCAGTCGGCGATCACCTTGCCGCGACCGATCACGATCAGGTGCTCGGCGGTGACCGCCATCTCGTTCATCAGGTGACTGGATACGAACACCGTCCGGCCCTCAGCCGCCAGCTGCTTCATCAGGTTGCGGATCCACAGGATGCCCTCCGGGTCAAGCCCGTTGACCGGCTCGTCCAGCACCAGCACCTCCGGGTCGCCCAGCATCGCGGCGGCGATACCGAGCCGCTGACCCATGCCGAGCGAGAAGCCCCCGGCCCGCTTGCGGGCCACCGAGTGCAAGCCCACCAGGTCAATCACCTCATCGACCCGCCGGCGCGGCAGCCGCTGCGTCTGCGCCAACACGAGCAGATGGTTGTAGGCGGTGCGGCCGGTATGCACCGCCTTCGCCTCTAGCAACGCCCCGACCGTGCGTAACGGCTCGGCCAACTCGCGGTACGGCTTGCCGGCGATCGTCGCCGTGCCGGTATCCGGCCGGTCCAAGCCGAGCAGCAGCCGCATGGTCGTCGACTTACCGGCACCATTCGGCCCCAGAAACCCGGTCACCTGGCCCGGCTCCACGGTAAACGAGAGATGGTCCACTGCGAGCTTGTCGCCGTAGTGCTTGCTCAGATCACGAGCGTCGATCATCGCGATCCGCCTCCCCCGACGGACACGCGCATAGCGTGTTCGACTCAGAGTAAGCCCGCGGGCGCGATCCGGCGCCGGGAACAACGAGACTACTTCGGACGGCCGGAGGGAGACACCAGAGGGCAGCAGCGCCGACCAGTGCGTGACGGGCCGCCGGGTTTGGGCGACGATTGCCGGATGACGTCCGGTGCGGGCGTGCGCCCGGCCGATGCGACAGGGGATTCGGCGCGGCGGGGTCGGCCGCGGCGAGTTGACTGGGCCCTCGCGGTGGTGGCGGTGCTGTTGCAGTTGCTCGCCCCGCAGACCGGATCGCCCACGGCGGGCGAGAGGTCCAGCTGGCTCGGAGCGCTGGCCACGGTGCTGGCGGTCGGTCAGGGGCTTCCGCTCGCGTGGCGTCGAGGTACGGGTATTGGGTCGCCGGGCGTCGTTCTTGGCTGCTACGGCGGGTACGTCGTCGCGGTCGGCGTGGTCCCGCCGTTCGCGGGGTGGGTGGCCATCTGGTCACTCGCAACGTTTGTGGCTGATCGGCGCCGGGCGATGTTCGCCGCTCTGGCCGCGGCCGGCGTGACCTGTGCGTTCATTGTCGTCGGTGAGCTGGTCCGGTCGAAGCCCGAGCCGTCGGCGCTGTTGTCGCTGGTCACGGTCATCGTGGGCGCTGGCGGCGGTGCTTGTTCGTAGTGAGCGCGGTCGGGTTGAGGCCGCGCGCGGGCATGCGGTCGTCGAGGAGCGGCTGCGCATCGCCGGGGACCTGCACGATCTCGTCGGTCATGGGCTGAGCACGATCGCGGTGCAGTCCGGTACGGCGCGGGTGGCCCTCGATGCCGGCGATGAGCAGGCCGCACGCGCCGCGCTGACGGCGGTGGAGTCGACCAGCCGCACGGCGATGCGCGAAATGCGCCAGCTCTTGGCGGTGCTGCGGGACGGCCCGGCACCGGCTCGGAACGTGATGGCCCGGCACCGGGCCTCGCGGACATCGCCACGCTGGTCGACAACGTCCGCGCGGGTGGCGTTGCCGTGACCGCCGACCTACCGGCTGGGACCGGACGGGTGCCGGCCGCGGTGCAGCTGTGCGCCTACCGCGTCGTCCAGGAGGCCCTCACCAACGCGGTCAAGCACGCGCCGGGCGCGATCGTCACGGTGCGGGTGACCTGCGCCGAGGGCATGTTGCGGGTGGTGGTCGACTCGTCGGGCGGTACCCGGCCACAGCGCGCGGCTGAAGGCAGCGGGCTCGGGCTCGCCGGCATCCGCGCCAGAGTCGCGGCCGCCGGCGGGCAATCCCGCATCGGCGCCACCGCGAGCGGTTGGCGCGTGGAGGCCCAGCTTCCCCTGCACCCGGCGGGCATGCCGTGACGATCCGGGTCGGCATCTGCGACGACCAGCCGCTGCTCCGCGACGGCCTGCGCGTGCAGCTCAACCTGGTCGGCGACCTCGACGTCGTCGGCGAAGCCGCGAACGGCGAACAAGCCGTCGCCCTGGCCCGCCAGGAACGACCGGACGTGCTCGTCATGGACGTGCGCATGCCGGTGCTGGACGGGATCGAGGCGACCCGGCGCATCGTGGGCGGGCCGGGCACCGAGAACGTGAAGGTGCTGATCCTGACCACGTTCGACCTCGACGAGCACGTCTACGCCGCGCTGTCCGCCGGGGCGAGCGGGTTCCTGCTCAAGGACGCGACACCGGAGGAGGTGGTGCACGCCGTGCGCGTTGTCGCGGCCGGGGAGGCGCTGCTCGCGCCGACGGTCACGGCCCGGCTGGTGCGGGAATTCGCCCGCCGCGCCTCGGCCGGTCGGCCGCGACCGGAGTTGCTCACCTCGCTGACCCAGCGCGAGGTCGAGGTGCTCCGGCTCGTCGCGGCCGGGCTTGTCGAACGCGGAGCTCGCGGAGCGGCTCGTGATCAGCCACGCGACCGCGAAGACGCACGTCAGCCGGATCCTGACCAAGCTCGGGCTGCGCGATCGCGCCCAGCTCGTGGTCGCCGCCTACGAGGCGGGCTTGGCGATCCCCGGCGGCTGATCGCACGTACATCTCCAGATGTACGCGCAAGTGCACTCTCGCGGCCGACGCCCGCGCGGCCCCGTCTCCCTAGCTTTGAGGTCGAGCCGCGAACGGACGCGGCCAACCAGAACGGGGAGCCACCGTGGCCCGAATCGAGTTCCACGAACTGACCAAACGCTACGGCGCCGGTGACTGCCGTGGACCGCCTGACCTTCTCACCGCGCCCGGGGCGCATCACCGGCTTCGTCGGCGCCAACGGCGCGGGCAAGACCACCACCATTCGGATGCTGCTCGGGCTCACCCGTCCGAGCTCGGGCACCGCCACCATCGACGGGCGGCCCTACGCCGCAGTTGCGTCACCCGCTCGCGGTCGATCGGCGCGATGGTCGATCCGAACATCTTCCATCCCCGGCGCACCGGCAGGAACGCACTGCGGGTCATCGCCCGGGCCGCGGACATCCCAGAGTCCCGCGTCGATCACGTCCTCGCCGTTGTCGGACTCACCGACGCCGCGCGACGCCGCGCCGGTGGCTACTCCACCGGCATGCGGCAGCGGCTCGCGCTCGCCGCCGCGCTGCTCGGCGACCCCGACACATTGGTTCTCGACGAGCCCGCCAACGGACTCGACCCCGAAGGCGTGCACTGGCTGCGCGGCCTGATCAAATCGTTGGCCGCCGAGGGCCGCACCGTGTTCGTGTCCAGCCACCTGCTCGCCGAGCTCGCCCAGACCATCGACGACGTCGTGATCATCGCCCAGGGGCGCCTGATCACACACGAGCCGATGGCCGACCTGCTGACACGTACCCACGGCGCATCACTCGAGCACGTCTACCTCGAACTCACCCGGTCGCTGTACCGACAACCGCATCAAGGAGACATCATGAGATCCCTCATCGCCGCGGAACTGCTCAAGCTCCGCACCACACGCATGCTCGCCGTGTGCGTCGGCGTCGTAGCCCTGTTCGCGGCCGCGCTGCCGATCTTCATCGGCACCGTGGCGGGCCACGCGGCGACTCGCGCGCTCGGCCCGTCGAGCATGACCGACTTCCTACGCGCTCCCGCGCAGCTCACCGGCGGGGCGGTGCTACTGGTCGGGCTGCTCGCCGCCGCCGGGGAATACCGACACCGCACGATCCTCACCGCCCGGCTCGCAGAGCCCCGCACGACCCGGCTGCTCACCGCCAAGCTCATCACCCTCGCCGCAGTCGGGCTCGTCGTCGGCATCGCTATGGAGTTCGTCGCCACCGGCGTCGGGAGCGATCGTGCTCGCCCGGCACCACATCGCGATCGAGCCGCTGGCACACGGCGTACCCAGGCTGGCCGTCATCCTGCCCGCCGTGATCGCCCTGCAAGGCATTCTCGGCGTCGCGATCGGCGCGCTGCTACGCAACACCGCGGCCGCGGTCGGGGCGACGCTCGTGTGGGCCTTCATCATCGAAGGCATCCTGCCGATCCTCACCGGCCAACCACACCTGACGAACTGGCTGCCCAGCGGCGCCATCCACGAGATCACCAGCAACCACACCGCCGCAGGCCAACTCATACCGATCGCAGCCGCAACCATCCTGCTCGCCTACACCGCTGCTCTACGTCACGCGCAACCGCCATACTCGACCGCACCCGCGAGATCTGACCCCAACACCCGGGCAGGTATACGCGACATCCGTGGCACCGAGCCCACCTGGTCCCGGCAGCCACCATCTCCCGCGGCCCCGCTCGTCCTGACCGTCGCCGGACTCACCATCCTGCCCGTGGCCGGATTCGTCGGCGTCCGGCTCGGATTCGACAACCGTGGCCGGCCGGCGGGGCCAGCAAGGTGATCGTGGGAGCGTCACGCAACTACGTGGGCCTGCTCGTCGGCGTCGATGTGACACCCGACCCAGGCGATGAGTGACACGTGATGAAGGCTCGCCTCTGATCCGGTCCCGCTCCTCTCGCTCCTCGAGTCGCCAGGCGATCAGACATGGTTGTCAGGCGGCTGGGCTGTCCGGCGCCTGGCTAGGCCTCCTCGCGCATCCAGTCCGAGACATGCTCACCGATCATGATGCAGGTGAGGTTGATGTTCGCCCGGGGGATGGTCGGCATGACCGAGGCATCGACCACGCGCAGGTTCGAGACGGCGCGCAGCCGGCAATGCTGGTCGACCACGGCCATCGCATCGTCAGCTGGCCCCATCCGCGCTGTGCCACAGGGATGAAACTGCGTGGCCACGGTGGCGCGGACGTAGGTCGCAAGCGCCTCATCCGAGCTCATCGTCTGCTCGGTGAGCAGGGCGACGCGCTCCACATGGCGGGTGATCTCGGGCTGGTGCGCGACCTGCCAGGCCAGCCGGACGCCAGCAACGAGCCGGCGTAGGTCCTGCTCGTGGGCAGCGAAGTTGAGCTCGATCCGCGGCCCGACGTGGGGGTCGGCGCTGACCAGCGACAGGCAGCCTCGCGACAGCGGGCGTTCGAGCGCGACGGGAAGCGCGATGGCGAGCGGCGCGCCGACCATTGCTACGGCCGCTTCGCCGCCTAGGCGCGCGACGTCGAGGTGGCTGAACATGACCTGCTGCATGTCGTTGAACTCGGCCGACCCCGGGGCGGTGTAGCGCAGGACCACCTGCACCAGCGGGGTCTCGATGTCGCAACTGCCGGGCTTCGGTACCAGCAGCACGCGGGTTACCGGGTGGTCCATCAGGCCGGCCCCGACTCCGGGCACGTCGAGGAGTGGTTCAATGCCCCGCTCGAGCAAGGACTGTTCGGGCCCGACGCCCGAGCGCAGCAGGATCGCGGGCGAGCCGATCGCGCCGGCTGCCAGCGTGACGCGCCGACCCTCGACACGCTCTTGCTGCCCATCGGATTCGACTTCCACGCCGACCGCGCGCTGGTCGTCGATGAGCACCCGGTTGACCAGACAGTGCGATCTGATGGCGAGGTTGCTTCGATGCCGGGCAGGCCCTAGATAGGCGATCGCGGTGGAGACACGCAGGCGGCCCCGCCGGTTCTGCGGAAACGGGCCGACGCCGCTCACCGCCGGGTGGTTATGGTCAGCGACCTCGGCGTAGCCGAGGCGACGGCAGACCTCAAAGAAAGCCCGCTGGGTCGGGATCAGCTCGTCGCTGTGCCAGCGGCGGATCGCGACCGGTCCGCCACGTCCATGCAGCTCACCCGGCCCCTGCGGGTCATCTTCCAGACGGCGAAAGTGCGGCAACACCTTCGTCCAACTCCACGCGTCGTTGCCAAGCATCGCCCACTCGTCGTAATCAGCCGGCACACCGCGCAGGGCAATCGCAGCGTTGACCGCAGACGAGCCGCCGACCACCCGGCCGCGCGGATAAGGAATCGCCCGGCCCGGGCGGCCTGCGCGCTCAGCCCCCAGTCATGCTCATGAAAAGACATACGCCAGGCATCTTGCAGGTCATTCGGCGTCACCTCGAGCGTCGCATAATCCGGGCCCGCCTCCAGCAACAGCACCCGTCGGGCCGGCTCCTCCGATAGCCGCGCCGCGAGCACCGCACCAGCAGAACCGCCACCCACGATGACATCGTCGTACTCCATAGGCCTCAAGTCCTCCTACGCCTCGCACCGCCCATGCGGTACTGGAGTCCCGCAAAGTCTCCA